>NZ_JOAN01000010.1 GCF_000718555.1 Micromonospora chokoriensis | reverse complement strand
GCCCCCCCGCCCCCACCCACCGCAACCCGACCCCAGCGCCCCCACGCCCCCAGCTCAGCCAACAACAGCGAACAACCGCCGCCGCGCCCCCAGCAACACGATGGAAGCCAGCACCACCCCAACCCCCATCGTGACCAGCAGCGGGTTGGGCGCCCCGGGCAGCAGCCCGGCCACCGACCGGGACGCGGTGCCCAGGGCGAGGTAGAGACCGGCCCAGGCGGCCGCGCCGAGCGTCGCGCAGCCGAGGAATCGGCGGTACGACATCCGCAGCCCTCCGGCGGCCAGCGGCAGCAGCGCGTTGAACACGGGCAGGAACGGCGCGACGAGCATCATCCGGCCGCCTCCGCGCCGCAGGATCTCCTCCGCCGCGGTCCAGCGCGTCTCGCCGATCCATCCGCCGATGCGGCTGTGTCGCAGCCGGTCGGAGTAGCGGTGACCGATCAGGAAGCTCACCGACCAGCCGGCGAGGCAGCCGACCAGCACCGCGGTGAAGGTGGCCAGCCCGGTGGTCGGGCGGCCCACCCCGACGGCGGCGAGGATCGCGACGTCGCCGGGGATCAGAACACCCAGCAGGGGTACGGCGTCGAAGAGCATGACGAGGCCGAGCGCACCCATCAGCAGCAGAACCGGGAGTTCGCCGATCTGGGTCAGCCATTGCGTCATGCCTCGACGCTATGGCGTCGTACCACTTCGGACATCGGGTCGTTGCCCCGAGTGACCCCTGGTACCCGCCTCGGGGTCGACCCTGAGTAGGCACCGCCTCAGGCGGGTCGCAGCACCTGTACGCGCCGTAGCGACGAGTCGACCGACGGTTCGGTGGTGGGCACCGGGTAGTCGGCCAGCACGGTCAGGCAGTCCGTCGGTAGGTGCCCCCGGCCAGGGTCGCCGACCAGCACGTCGGCGCCTCCGGCGGCGGCTCTCTGCAGGAACGGCAGCATCCGGTCGGCCATCGCGCGGTCGTAGAAGACGTCCCCGGCGACGACCAGGTCGGCCTTCGCCTCGGTGTCGTCGAGCAGGTCCTCGCCGGTCGCGTCGACCGCCACCTCGTTGGCCCGCGCGTTGAGGGTGACGGCGGCCACGGCGTACGGGTCGATGTCGTTGGCGATCACCTCCGCGGCGCCGGCCAGCGCGGCGGCGATGGCCACCAGCCCGGACCCGGCGGCGAGGTCGAGCACCCGGCGACCGGCGGCCAGCTCCGGGTGGTCCAGGAGGTGGCGGGCCAGGGCCTGCCCGCCGGCCCAGGCGGACGCCCAGTACGGCGCCGGTAGGGCGTGCCCGGCGGCGGCTTCCATCCGGGCCCACCAGACGATCGCGTCCTCGGCCAGGTGCAGCCGCACCTCGGGGACGAACGGGGTGGGCATCAACCGGAGCCGGTCCAGACCGTCGCCGGGCGCGTCGATCTCGCGTTCCAGCTCGGTCAGCGCGTCGGCTGCGGGACTCTTCATCGGCGCAAGCATGCCCCAGTGGCGGGTGATCGGGGTGGGTTTCACATGCCGGCGCGCAGAGTTCACCCGACTTCACCAAAAGACCTACGGCACTTCGGCCAGCGGATTGGGGTTTTGCCCGTTACTGTCGAACAGGTACGGGCGATCATCGGCCAGAGGCCGAGGGTCAGCCGCTTTGAACAGGGAGAGATGCATGGCAACCGGCACGGTTAAGTGGTTCAACTCGGAAAAGGGCTTTGGCTTCATCGAGCAGGACGGTGGAGGGCCGGACGTGTTCGTCCACTACTCCGCCATCGCCTCGAGCGGCTACCGGGAGCTCAACGAGGGCCAGAAGGTCGAGTTCGAGGTGACCCAGGGGCAGAAGGGTCCGCAGGCGGACAACGTCCGCCCGATGTAGCTCCGTGCCGGTGACGGCGGTCGGTCTCCGTCCGCCGTCGCAGTGCACTCAAGACGCCACCGGGGCGGCGGGCAGGTCCCGCCGCCTCCGGATTGGCCCTACCAACAGAACCAGCGGGGTTAGCGCCAACCAGGCGGTCATCACGCCTATTGCCGTCCCGACGCCGTAGCGCGCCCCGATGGCTCCGGCCAGCACGGCTGCCACCGGGATCGTGCCGTAGTTAAGCAGATGCATGCTCACCGTCACCCGCCCCAGCAGATGGTGCGGTGTGTACGCCTGCCGGAACGCACCCTTGACGACGTTGCCGATGGCCACCCCGAGGCCGATCAACAGACCGCCGAGAGCCGGCCAGGCCAGCCCGACGCCGGGAGCGGCGAGTGGGATGAGCAGCGCGGGCGGGCCGGTGAGCCCCGCCGCGATCAGCAGAGCCCGTGCGGTGCCGCAGCGCCGAGCCACCATGGTGGCCAGGAGCGCTCCGATGATCCCCCCGGCGCTCATCACCCCGACCAGCCCGCCGACCAGGCCCGGTTCGAGCCGCAACTCGCGGACCAGGAAGACCACCAGGACGGCCTGGTAGCCGGTCAGCCCGATGTTGCTGGCCGCGCCGTAGACCGTGAGCACCCGCAGGTACGGGTCTCGGATGACGAAGCGCAGCCCTTCGGTGATGTCCCGGCGCAGTGACCGGGACCGCTCCGAGGGGCGTACGCGTGGTTCGCGGGTGCGGATCCGCAGCAGGAGCACCGCGGAGAGCAGGAACGTGAGCGCGTCCAGCACCAGCGCGGCGACGGCGCCGGTGAGCTGCGCGATCAGGCCGGCGAGGCCTGGCCCGACGACGTAGCTCACGGTCTGGGTCGCCTGGAGCTTCGCGTTGCCCTCGGGCAGTTGCCCGGGTCGAAGCAGCACCGGTAGGTAGACCTGGTCGGCGGTTTCGAAGAAGACCCGCGCGGTGCCCGCGCTGACGGCGACCACCAGCAGCTGCATCACGGTGAGGCGGTCCAGCAGGGCTGCCAGCGGCACGCTGAGGAAGGCCACCGCGCAGAGCAGGTCGCAGACCACCATCACCGGTCGGCGGGGCAGCCGGTCGACCCACGCGCCGGCCGGCAGACCGATCAGCAACCAGGGCAGCCAGGCCGCAGCGCTGAGCACCGCGACCTGGAAGGTGCCGGCGTCGAGGACGGCGACCGCGACCAGGGGCAACGCGACCGTGGTGACGTTGCTGCCGACGCTGCTGACCGCCTGGCCGGCCCAGAGCAGCCGGAAGTCGCGGTGCCGCAGCAACCCACCGGCTGGACGGACGTCGGTGGGGTCGCCGCGGGTGGCGGTGGTCACGGGCGGGCCGGGACGCCGTGGACGAACACGAAGACCGGCCGGCGGTCGGCGTCGTCGTCGGGCAGGTCCCGGTTGGCCCAGCGCGCGAGGACTTCGATCATCTCGCGGCTCAGCTCGGCCAACTCCTCGGGCGTGAGGCGCAGCCAGTGGTCGGTGGAGAATGGCGCGTCGTTCCAGGTGGCCTGGGTGGTCTCGTCGACGGCGTGCCAGGCCCGGGCCAGGGCGACGTGGCGGTCCAGGTTAAGCGAGGTGGCGGCGTCGGCGACCGCTCGGGAGGCCGGGTCGGCGTCGAAGTCGGCGTTGGACCAGCGCAGCCCTCGGGTGACCAGGCGCCACCATCGCTCGCGCCGGTCCCGCGCCAGCTCGGGCGCCTCGGTGACCAGGTCGGCGGCGGCGAGGACCTTGAGGTGATGGCTGACGTTCGCGGGGGCCTGGTCGGTGCGCTCGGCGAGCAGGCCGACGGTGGACGGCCCGTGGACCTTGAGCACGTCCATCAGCCGGCGACGTAATGGGTGGGCCATGGCGGCCAGCACTCGGGAGTCGGTGATCTGGCGTACGTCGGGGCTGTCCATGGCGACAGCCTGACATCCGCAAGAGCCATTGCGCAACATTCGCTGCCCAATGAATCTTGCGCGAGTGGTGCCCACGAGGGGCGGCCCGGCGGCTACGGGCCGCCCCTCGCTCAGGCGACCAGCCGGCGGGCCAACTCGTCGGCGACCTGCTTGGCCATGGTGGGCGGGATCGCGGCGGCGATCTTCTCCGGCGTCAGCGAGGCCAGCACGCCCGCCACAATCGCCGGCTCGTCGGTGAAGTCCTGGTTGGACAACGCGGTCAGTGCCGTCTGCATCGCGCTGATCTGGGCGGCGAGCGATTTCAGCGTCGGGTGCGCCGGGGTGTAGTTCGCGACGGTGGCGTCCTCACCCATCGCCATCCGGGTGTAGATCTGCCCGACCGGGTTGCGGCCATCCAACACGGTGAGGTTCTTGTGGACGGTGGCCAGCCAGTTGTGTTCTTCGGGGGTCATGTCGTCGTCCTCCAGGAGTCCGATGGAGCTGAGGTAGCGGCGGAACAGCGGCCGCTGGTCGCGGCCTGCCTTGATGGCGTCACGGAAGAAGCTGAAGTGGGTGTGCCAGCGGTGTGAGCTGTCGCCGCTGGTGCGCTTGCCGAGGCGATCCCACCGCTTCACCGTGGTGCCGTCGGGGCTGTAGATGATTTCCCGGATGTCCCGGGTGTCGGCCGCGTTCGCGGCGCACTGCGCGACACACCAGACCGAGAAGGTGGCCAGGGTGTTCGTACGGCCACCGGAGCGAACGTCGAACTGGCCGACGTCCAGCGCTGCGGCGTCGAGGGTCAGCCCGGCCCGGTCTCGGGGCGACTCGACCACCGAGTAGTCGTTGGTGACCACCCGGTCCGATCCGCAGTGGTAGCCGCCCCGGTGGGCTGAGTCGCCGACGATGCCGACCTCGCCCGGATCGAGGTCGTCAGGCCCGGGGGCGTTGTCGAGGTGAGTGAGGAGGAGGCTTCGGACGGCCAGAAGATTAGCCGGGGCCCGGGTCATGGGGTCCCCCTTTCCGAGAGGTGAGGACCGGGCACGACATCACACCGCGTACGCGGTGCTGGGCTTTGGACGAGCCCGGCCTACTGATGCACGGCGCCGGGCGTTGACTCAACCATAGCCCGCGTTTCCGACAAACGCCCAGCTCAGATGGGGTTTGTTCAGAATGGATATTCAGGCGGGGCAGAGTGGACGATCGGCAACAGCAGCGCTGAGGGGTGAGCCGGATCGTGCAGAACCTGCCGCCAGCCAGCACGCAGCGTCACCGCCACGCCGAGGGGCTCTCCGGTGCCGGGGTTGCGGGCCCAGCGCGGATGGGCGCCACCGGAGACCTGCACCCGCAGCCGGTGTCCGGCCGCGAACCGGTACGCGGTCGGCCAGAGCGGCACCGGAATCCGCAGCGCTCCGCAAGCGTCGGCCGGGAAGCGCTCGGGTGTGACCCGCACCAGACCGTCGCACACGTTCCACGAGCGACCCCGGCGGTCCACGTCGCACAATCGAACGAAGACGTCCAGGTACGGCAGGTCGCTGCGGACGTGGATCTCGGCGCGTACCGGGCCGATCACCTCGACCGGCCCGGTCAGCGGGGCGCTGGTGTAGGTCAGCACGTCGGGGCGGGCCTCGACACGCCGGTTGTCCACCGGGCCGGCCCGCTTCGCGACGAGCAGTGGACCACCCAGCGACGGGGTGGGGTCGGCGGGGTCGTAGCGGAGCGCGTCCGGTGTCGAGGCGACCGGCGGGCGCACCGCCAGCTCACCACCGGGATGCAGGTGCCAAGCGGTCTCGACCGCCGGCGGCGGCCAGTCCGACAGGTCCCGCCAGCCGCCGCCGGCACCGCTGACGTACAGCCGAACGGGCGGCACGGCGGGACGTGGCCACCCGCTCGGCGGCGGCGCGGCCGGCAGGTGCTCGTCGAGCCAGGCCAACCCCTCGCGCAGCGCGGCCACGAACAGGCCGGGGCTGCCGTGCGTCCACGGGCCGATCACCAGGCGCGGCGGTGTGCCGGCGGCGCGCAGAACGGCGTGGTCGTCGAGCTGGGCGGGCAGGAAGATGTCGTGCCACCCGGTGACCATGATCACCGGCGCCCGCACCTGGTTGACCTGGTCGGCGAAGACCCTCCTGCGCCAGTACGCGGCCTGCGGGGTGTGGTGGCGCAGCCACTCCTGGAAGAACGGGATGGTCACGCCGGTGGCCACCCGGTCGGCGTCGGTCAGTGGGAGGTGCTCCAGCGCGGCGGCCAGGCGGGGCTGCCCGCGCTTGAGCTCCCACTGCCGGGTCAGCCACGGCACGGTCTGCGCGTGCAGCAGCTCCGCCCAGGTCAGCACGGTGTCCAGGGCGAAGGACTCCCCCGCGTACGTCGAGTCCCGGGTGGCCGAGGCGGTCACCACCGCGACCATCGCACGCAGCTCCTCGCCGGCGTCGGCGGCCAGCGCCCACTGCGCGAAGCCCTGGTAGCTGACCCCGAACATGCCGAGCTGGCCGGACCACCAGGGCTGGCGGCGCAGCCAGTCCAGGGTGTCCACACCGTCGTCGCGCTCGTGCACCAGCGGGGCGAACGTCCCGCCGGAGCCGCCGGTGCCCCGGCACGACTGGATCACCGCGTGTCGACCTCGCGCGGCGAGCAGCCGACCGAGCAGCCGCAGCGGGCCGCCCCGCCCGTATGGGGTACGGATCAGCACGGTCGGCGCGTCCCGGACGCCCGGGGCGTAGTGATCGGTGCGCAGCACCACGCCGTCGCGGGCCCGGACCGGGATGTCGCGGGTGACCCGCACCGGGCCGGGGCGGGTCGGTGGCAGGCGCAGCGCGGCGCTGACGAGGCGGGTGACGAGCCGTTGCGGCACCGGTCAGCCCGTGGGGCGGCGGGGCGACTCGGGTCGGGCGGCGCGCACCTCGTCCCGGTGCCCCCGCAGTGACTCGCTCATCTCCGCCATGAACCGGTGCACCACCTCCAGCTCGTCCTCGCCGAAGCGGGCCATCACCGTGTCGGTACGGGCGCCCAGCGGCTGGAAGAACTCCATGGCCAGGGCGGCGCCCTGGTCGGCGTAGTGCAGCAGCACCTTGCGTCGGTCGGCGGTGTCCCGGTCCCGGCGGATGTGGCCGGCTCGCTCCAGCCGGTCGATCAGGGCCGTGACCGAGCCGGAGGAGAGGTTGAGCTGCTCGCCGAGGCGGCCGGGGGTGATCGGGTCACCGAGCAGCTCGGCGTCCATCACCGCGATCAACGCCTGGAGGTCGGTCGGGTTGAGCCCGTGCAGGTTGGCGAAGGCGTGGCCGACCTGCTGGGCGTCGACCGCGTACCGCCGGAGGTTGTTGGTGATCTCGGCGACCAGCTGCTCGCGGCGCGTGTCGCGCCGCCGGTACATGCCGTGAGTCGCCACCTCGCGCCGCTCTTCCCGTCGTCGGTCCCCCGAGTTGCAGCATAGAACAGCCCTCGATAATCTCGATTGTCGAGATACTCGGATTTCGAAAGACCTTGAGGTCATCTGATGTCTGTGTTCACCAGAGTCGCTCGCGGCCGGCTGGCCGCCTGGCTCACCGTGGCCGCCGCGATCGTCGTCGGCGCGGCCGTCTTCGGCACGCCCCAGCCGGACAACCCGGCACCGGTCTCCGCCACCGGCCTGTCCGTGCAGTGGCAGTCGACCCAGGTGCAGCGTCTGCAGGACCAACTGCCGTCGCGCGACGTGCAGCCGGCCATCGTGGTGATCAGCCGTGACGACGGCGGCGCGCTGAGCGAGGCCGACCGGGCCACCGTCGGCGCTCGCGCCGACGACCTACGCCGCTTCGCGGTGGGCGGGCAGGTCAGCCCCGCCCAGGTCTCCCCGGACGGCGCGGTGGCCCTCGTCGCCGTGCCGCTGGACACCGCCGGCGGGCAGGAGGTCGTCACCGACACAGTGACCCAGCTGCGCACCGCTCTGGCCGACCTGCCCGACGGGCTGACCGTCGAGGTGACCGGCGCCCCGGCCTTCACCGCCGACCTCTCCTCGGTCTTCGACGGCGCCGACGTCACCCTGCTCGCGGTCACCGCCGCCGTGGTCGCGCTGCTCCTGCTGATCACCTACCGCAGCCCGTTCCTGTGGATCGTGCCGCTCGCCGTGGTCGCCGCGACCGAGCAGCTCACCCTGCGCGCGGTGGACGTCATCGTGCCGGCCGTCGGCATCAACCTTCAGCAGGGTCAGGTCACCGGCATCGCCAGCGTGCTGGTCTTCGGCGCCGCCACCGATTACGCGCTGCTGCTCATCGCCCGCTACCGGGAGGAGCTGCGCCGCGCCGAGGACCGGTTCGCGGCGATGCGCGCCGCGCTGCGCCGCACCGCGGAGCCCATCCTCGCCAGTGGCGGCACCGTCGTGCTCGGCGTCCTCACCCTGCTGCTCAGTGAACAGGAGACCAACCGGGCTTTGGCGGTGGCCTGCGCCACCGGTGTGGTCTTCGCCATGCTCTCGGCCCTGTTCGTGCTCCCCGCCGTGCTGGTGCTCTTCGGGCGCGGCCTGTTCTGGCCGTTCGTGCCCCGGGTCGGCGGCCCGGTGCGCGAGGGCCGGCTCTGGGGTCGGCTCGGCGCGGCCGTGGAACGCCGCCCGGTGGTTGTCGCGACGCTGGCCACCCTGCTGCTCGGCGGCCTGGCACTGGGTGGGCTCGGCATCCGCACCGGCCTGTCCGAGACCGAACAGTTCCGGGCCGAGCCCGAGGCGGTGGCCGGGGCACAGACCCTGGCGCGGGCCTTCCCCGCCGGCAGCACCCAGCCGGTCGCCGTGATCACCACCCCGGCGGCGGTGCGGGCGGTCACCGACGCCGCCACCGCGGTGCCCGGAGTCGCCTCGGCGCGTCCCGGCGACGCCGGTGCGGCCGTCGCCCAGGTCGACGTGGTCCTCGACGCCGAACCCGGCACCACCGCCTCGGACCGCGCCATCGAGGCGCTGCGCGAGGCGGTCGCCGCCGTTCCCGGCTCCGCGCCGCCGGCCGCCGCCGGCGCCGACCCCCCGTCCGGCGCGATCGTCGGTGGTTCCGTGGCCGCCACGTACGACTCCGACGAGGCGAACGACCGTGACCTACGACTCATCCTGCCGATCATCCTGCTGCTGGTCGGCGCCGTGCTGGTGGTGCTGCTGCGCGGCCTGCTCGCACCGCTGCTGCTGGTGCTCACCGTGATCGCGTCGTTCTTCGCCAGCCTCGGCGCGGCCTGGCTGCTCTTCGACCACGTGCTGAACTTCCCCGCACTGGACAGCGGTGTGCTGCTGCTCGCCTTCGTGTTCCTGGTGGCGCTCGGGGTGGACTACAACATCTTCCTGGTCACCAGGGCCCGGGAGGACGCCCGCAGCGCCGGCACCCGCGACGGGATGCTCTCCGCCCTGCGGGTCACCGGCGGCGTGATCACCAGCGCCGGCGTGCTGCTCGCCGCCGTCTTCGCCGTGCTCGGCGTGCTGCCGCTGATCACGTTGACCCAGATCGGCATCATCGTCTGCATCGGCGTCCTGCTCGACACCCTGCTGGTCCGCACCGTCCTGGTGCCGGCGCTGGCGTTCCTGCTCGGCGAGCGCTTCTGGTGGCCCGGCCGGATCACGCGAGACCCGGTGGCGGTCCCCCCACGGTCACCGGAGCCGGTCGCCGCGCACGACTGACCGACGCGACGGGGCCGGGACGAATCCGTCCCGGCCCCGTCGAGGTCAGTACCCCAGGCAGACGCACTCGGTCATCAGCGCCCGCACGTTGCGCACGTACGACGGGTTGGGGATGGCCAGGGGCTTGCCCTCCTGCGCCACTGCACCGTGCCCGAAGTTGTACGCGGCGATGACCGCGTTGAGCAGGCAGGAGTTCAGCTCGCTGGTGCACAGTGCCGGGTCGAGACGGTAGTCGGCCTCGAAGTACATGTCGCCGATGTACTTCGTCGCCCAGGCCAGGTAGGTGGCGCCGAGGTAGGCGTTGTCCTGGTAGACGTCGATCTGATAGCTCTTCTCGAACCGCTGGTTCATCCAGGTCGCGGTGTCCGGCATCACCTGCAGCAGCCCGACCCCGCCGTCGCAGGCGTAGATGTTGGACTGCCAGCCGCTCTCCTGCCAGGCGGTCGCCTTGAGCAGGGTGAGCGGGATCTTGATGTCCGGTGCCGAGACCGGCCAGTAAATGCGGCCGGCCGCGTCGGTCAGCGCCGCCTTCACCTGGGCCCGGGTCGCCTGGGTGCCCTTGTAGCTGGGGCAGACGGCGGGGGGCGGCGGCTTGCGGACCGGTGGGGGCACCCGGGTCTCGGTGGGCGGCCGGGGCACCCTGCGCGGCCTCGGCGCCACGGCCGGCCGGTCCGGCTTCGCCAGCACCTTCGCGGCCGGCGGCGCGCTGCTGCTCAGCGCGGGGCTCGGCGCGGTGACCCGGGCCGCCGACGTCGGCTCCTCGGTGGGCTCGTCGGGCAGAGCGGCCACCGGCGTCTCGGTGACCGCGACCGGGGCGGTCAGGCCCTGCGGGCTCTGCTCCTTGGGGGTGCAGCCACCCAGCGTGCCCGCCACGATGAACCCGGCGAGCACCGCTGCGCCCAGCCGATCGGTCCGTCGAACCATGCCGTTGCCTCCCGATGTGATGGTCGCCGCACCCTAACAAGGTTCGACCGGTCGGCGGTGCCCCTGCGACGGCGGCCGGGCTTGCTCCACCGGAGGCTGACGATTGCCCACCGCCCGGTCCCGGGTGGCCCAGGCGACCATGAACACCACCGTCCAGAGCACCCCGAGCAGCACCGCCGCAGCGGTTCCGCTCGCCGTGTCCAGAGCGAGGTAGAGCCGCGCGCCGCCGATCCCGAGCACCGCCGCCGCGGCGAAGGTCCAAGCGGCCACCGCCACCGGCCAGCGGGCGCTGCGCGACACCAGCCAGGCCAGGGTGCAGAAGCTCGCCGCGACCACGGCGTTCTGGGTCGACAAAGGGGCCACCTCACCACCGTCCGGGCCGGTCAGCTCGGCCACCACGGCCAGCACCACCAGCGGCACGAACGCGCCCACCGTGCCCACCACACTGAGCAGATCCGCCCGCCAGGGTCGGTTGCGCCACGCCACCACCGCGGCTACCAGCGCCACCAACAGGATCAACACCGACCCGCGCATCACCGACACCACGACAAGCGTGGCGTCGGCGGCACCCGAGGTACGCCGGGCGGCGAACCACCCGGCGATGGCGCCATCAAGCACGGCCAGGCCACTGTTGCGGACCGCCACGGCGAGCAGACCGGCGATGGCGAGCCCGGCGGCGAAGAGCAGCAGAAGCCCGGCGGCCAGATTGAGCAGCAGCGTCCAGGCCGGGCCGATCCGCATGGCGACCAGGAAGAACAGCACCCCGTAGCGGGCGGTGAGCCACCGTACCGGGGGCAGCGCGCCCGCCCGGGACAGCAGCGCGCGCACCGGGTCGGGGTTACGACCCAGCCATCGGCCGACGAGCACCACGCCCACCAGACCGGTCAGCAGCAGGAGCGCCACCCCGGTGGCCCGGCCGAGCAGCCGGGAAACCGTGTCGTACGACTCACCGGCGAGGTGACCGAGCAGCACCGAACCGCCCACCCAGGTCATCACCCCGGCCAGGTTCCACAGGGCGAACCGCCGGTACGGCATGCCGGCCGCGCCGGCCAACCGGGGGACCAGGGTGCGGGCGAAGGCCACCCACCGGGCGGCGAACACGCCCCGTCCACCGAGGCGGGCGAGCATGGCGTCGGCCCGACCCCACCGCCCGGGCCCGACCCGGTGACCCAGCCTGGCGCGCAGCCGAGGCCCGTACCGCCGCCCGGCGCGAAAGGCCAGCCCATCGCCGGATACCGCCGCCACGATCATCACGAGCAGCGCCGGCCCGAGCCGCAAGGTACCGTTGTAGGTGAGGAAGCCGACGAGCAGCAGGGTAGCCTCACCCGGCACGAGCAGGCCGAAGATCACCGCGGTCTCGCCCGCCACGATCAGCGCGGCGACCAGGTAGATCCACACGGTGGGCAGACCCTGCACCCAGGTCAGCAGGTCGTGCACTCAGGCCCCCGGGACACGGGAGCCAGCATGCCAGCCGGGAGAACCACCGGCACAGCGGTTTCACCATAGATCAGGGGCACCTGGGGGTGACCCCGACGCAGCCTGCGCGAGCGCAGGCGGAAGGATAGAGGGTATGCAGCTTCGCACCGACCTCCGCAACGTCGCAATCATCGCTCACGTCGACCACGGCAAGACCACCCTGGTCGACGCCATGTTGCGGCAGGCCGGGGCGTACGGCGCCCGGGGCGAGAACACCGAGCGGGTGATGGACTCGGGTGACCTGGAGCGGGAAAAGGGCATCACGATCCTGGCCAAGAACACCGGCGTGCGTTACCTGCCGGCGGACGGCTCCGACCCGGTCACCATCAACATCATCGACACCCCTGGCCACGCCGACTTCGGTGGCGAGGTGGAGCGCGGCCTCACCATGGTCGACGGTGTGGTGCTGCTCGTCGACGCCAGCGAGGGCCCGCTGCCGCAGACCCGCTTCGTGCTGCGCAAGGCGCTGCGGGCCCGGATGCCGATCATCCTGGTGATCAACAAGGTGGACCGCCCGGACGCCCGGATCAAGGAGGTCGTGGACGACACCTACGAGCTCTTCCTCGACCTGGACGCCGACGAGGAGCAGATCGACTTCCCGATCGTCTACGCCTGCGCCCGCGACGGCATCGCCTCGCTGACCCAGCCCGCCGACGGCTCGGTGCCTGACGACAGCACCTCCCTGGAGCCGCTGTTCCGCACCCTGCTGGACACCATCCCGGCACCGGCGTACGAGGACGGCGCGCCGTTGCAGGCGCACGTCACCAACCTCGACGCCTCGCCGTTCCTCGGCCGGCTGGCGCTGTGCCGGGTCCGCCAGGGCACCATCGCCAAGGGCCAGACGGTGGCCTGGTGCCGCACCGACGGCAGCACCCAGCGGGTCCGCATCTCCGAGATGCTGATGACCGAGGGTCTGGAGCGGAAGCCGGCCGAGACCGCCGGCCCCGGCGACATCATCGCCGTCGCCGGCATCCCGGAGATCATGATCGGTGAGACGCTGGCCGACGCGGAGAACCCCGTCGCGCTGCCGCTGATCACGGTCGACGAGCCGGCCATCTCGATGACCATCGGCACCAACACCTCGCCGCTGGTCGGCCGGGTCAAGGGCGCCAAGGTCACCGCCCGGATGGTGAAGGACCGGCTCGACAAGGAGCTGATCGGCAACGTGTCGCTGCGGGTCCTGCCCACCGAGCGACCGGACGCCTGGGAGGTGCAGGGCCGTGGTGAGCTGGCGCTGGCCATCCTGGTCGAGCAGATGCGCCGGGAGAGCTACGAGCTGACCGTCGGCAAGCCGCAGGTGGTCACCAAGGTGATCGACGGCAAGACCTGCGAGCCGGTCGAGCGGCTGACCATCGACTCCCCCGAGGAGTACCTGGGCGCGATCACGCAGCTCCTGGCGACCCGTAAGGGCCGGATGGAGCAGCTGGTCAACCACGGCACCGGTTGGATCCGGATGGAGTGGCTGGTTCCGGCGCGTGGCCTGATCGGCTTCCGCACCGAGTTCCTCACCGACACCCGGGGCACCGGCATCCTGCACCACGTCTTCGAGTCCTACGAGCCGTGGTTCGGCGAGCTGCGTACCCGTAACAACGGCTCGCTGGTCGCCGACCGGGCCGGCGCGGTCACCGCCTTCGCGATGATCAACCTGCAGGAGCGCGGTCAGCTCTTCGTCGAGCCGACCACCGAGGTGTACGAGGGCATGATCGTCGGCGAGAACTCCCGCTCCGACGACATGGACGTCAACATCACCAAGGAGAAGAAGCTCACCAACATGCGGGCGTCGACCTCCGACGAGACCGAGAAGCTGGTCCCGCCGCGCAAGCTCTCCCTGGAGCAGGCACTGGAGTTCTGCCGCGAGGACGAGTGCGTCGAGGTCACCCCGGCCACGGTGCGCATCCGCAAGGTGGTGCTCGACCAGCAGCTGCGCGGCCGGGCCGCCGCCCGCCGCAAGCACGCCTGACCCCACCAGCACCCCGACGACGGGCGCGTCGGCCGCATGCGGCCGGCGCGCCCGCCCGCTTTTCCCGCGACGGGTACGCGAGCCCCACCCACCCTTGATCCGCTACGGTCACCGGCATGACCTGGGATGATCTCGACGCCCACCTGGACCGGATGCCCGGCACCGTCTCGGCGTACGTGGGGCGGCTCGACGCGGCACCGACCTGGACCCGCCACGCGGACGCCACCCACTACGCCGCGAGCACCATGAAGGTGGCGGTGCTCGCCGCGCTGCACCGCGCCGCCGAAGCCGGCACCCTGGAGCTGGACGCCCCGGTCCCGGTCGTCAACGAATTCGACTCCGCCCAACCGGGCGCACCCCGGTTCGCCTGCGCGCGGCCCTACGACAACGACGACGTGGTCTGGGACCGGCTCGGTGCCACGGCGTCGTTGCGCTGGCTGGCCGACCGGATGATCGTGCGCTCCAGCAACCTCGCCACCAACATCGTTCTCGGGCACGTCGGGCTGCCCGCGGTCGCCGAGGTCTGGGCGCTCGCCGGCACCCGCAACAGCGTCACCGGCCGCGGCATCGAGGACTTCGCCGCCCGCGAGGCCGGCATCACCAACACCGTGACCGCCGCCGACCTGGCCGCCCTGCTCGACGCCCTGGCGACCGGGGCCAGCACCCCTGGCCGGCTCGCCTCGCCGGCCGCCTGCACCGCCATGCTGGACGTCCTGCTGGCCCAGGAGCACCGCGAGGACCTAGCCGCCGGCCTGCCCGAGGGCACCCGCATCGCGCTCAAGAACGGTTGGGTACGGGGCGTACGCCACGGCGCCGGCGTGGTGCTGCCCGACGACGCCCCGCCGTACCTGATCGCCGTCTGCACCACCACCGACCTGGCTGACGGCGACGACCAGGTGGAGGACGACGCCTGCCTGCTGCTCGCACACATCTCGGCGCAGGTCTGGGCTGCCCGCCACAGGCTCTGACCGGACCGACTGCGGCTACGCTGCTCGCACCCCCACCCCGGAGCCGCCCGATGCCTCGCAGTCGCACCGTGCTGATCGCCTTCCTCGTCGTCACGGCGGCGAATTTGCTGGCCAACGCCCTCGGCGGTGACCTGGTCTTCCGCCTCACCAAGCCGCTGCTGATGCCGCTGCTGGCCGCGTACCTCTGGCGGGCCAGCGCCGAACGCGCGGCCCGACCGGACCGGCTGCTGCTCGCCGGGCTGGCCTTCGCCACCGGCGGCGACATCGCCCTGATGATCGACGGCACCGGCTGGTTCCTCGCCGGCATGGCCTGCTTCCTCGGCACACACCTCTGCTACCTCGCGGCGTTCACCCGACACGGCGCCGCGACCGCGCTGCGCCGTGCGCCGCTGGTCGCCGTCCCCCTGGGGTACGCGGTGCTGACCGTCGCCGCCCTGACCTGGATGTGGGCGGGGCTGACCGACGTCGGGCTGGCCGCGCCGGTGGCCGGGTACGCGCTCGCGCTGGCCGCCATGGCCAGCACCGCCACCACCCAGGGCTGGCGCGTCGGTCTCGGCGCCGCGCTGTTCCTCGGCTCCGACCTGTTGATCGCCGCCGGGGTGGCCGGGGTGGCCCAGCCACCCGGAGCGCCGGTGCTGGTCATGGCGACCTACGCCGCCGGCCAGGCCCTGATCGTTCTCGGCCGCGCCGGCACACCCACCGGCGCACTTGTCACTCCAGCAGCTGCGCCCGCAGTGCCCTGAGATCGGCGTCGGTGAGCCCCAGCCCGTCCCGCAGGTACGCGTCGAACGAGCCGTGCACCCGACGTACCTCGTCGTAACCGGCGTCGAGGTACTCGGCGCGGACCTCCAGCACCGGCAGCACCGCGTCGACGTCCAGCTCGGGTTTCCGCCGGCGCATCGCCTCGATGATCACCGCCCGCAGGCTGTCGGTCAGCTCGTTGTTGCGCAGGTAGTCGGCGCGGATCGCCGCCTCGTCCACCCCGAGCGCCGTCAACAGGATGACGGTGAGCCAACCGGTGCGGTCCTTGCCGGCGGAGCAGTGGTAGAGCAGCGGCAGGTTCTCCGCCTGGGCTGCCAGCCGCACCGACTCGGCGAACCCGACCCGCGCCGACTCGCCCGTGACGAACCAGCGGTAGATCGCCGCCATCGCCCCCGCCGTGCCCTGCCGGGCCAACTCCGCGTACGCGTCCAGGTCGTGACCGAGCAGCACCGCCGAGACGTACGTGAAGACCGGGTGCTCCGGGTCGTGCACCGGAAGGCGCACCACCCGTGGCTCACCGGCGAACCGGTCCGCCGGGGCGACCGCGATCTCCGAGCCGTCCCGCAGGTCGACCACGCACGCCGGCCCCAACTTCGCGAGCACCGGCAGGTCCTCGTCGGTCAGCCGACCCAGCGCCGGAGTACGGATCAGCTGGCCGACGCGCACCCGCCGCCCGTCCGCGCCGACGAGCCCGCCCAGGTCACGCGCGTTCGGTGCACCCACCAGCTCCCAGTCCTGCCCGGTCATCCGGTCTCTCCTCCCGCCGTGAGCCTGCGTATAGGGTGCCTGAATGACGATCTCGGCGGTACGCACCCACCGGGTTTCCGCCCCCCTACACACCCCGTTTGTCACCGCGCTGCGCCGTACCACCACAGTGGACACCCTGATCGTCGAACTCGTCGACAGCGACGGCCGGTCCGGCTTCGGCGAGGCACCCCAGGTCTGGCAGGTCACCGGCGCGTCGGTCGCCGGCTCGCAGGCGTGCGTCCACGAGTTGCTCGGCCCACAGCTGGTCGGCCGCGACCCGGACGACCTGGTGGCCCGGTGCGCCGAGGTACAGCGCGCGGTGGTCGGCAACGAGGCCGCGAAGGCGGCGGTGGACGTCGCCCTGCACGACCTCGCCGCCCAACGGCTGGGCGTACCTCTGGTGCGGTTGCTCGGGGGCACCACGCTGCGGGTTCCGACGGACGTCACGCTGGCGGCGGGCGACGCGGTGGACCTGGCGGCGGCGGCACGGCAGCGGCGGGCCGACGGCTTCGGCGTGCTCAAGTTGAAGGTCGGCACGGACGCGGCCGGCGACCTGGACCGGGTACGCGCGGTGCGGGCGGCCGTCGGCCCCGGCACCCGGATCCGGCTGGACGCCAACCAGGGCTGGACGCCCCGGGAGGCGGTCCGGGTGATCCGCGGCATCGAGGACGCCGGGCTCGACGTGGAGTTGGTGGAGCAGCCGGTGATCCGCTGGGACCTGGACGGGCTGGCCTGGGTCAGCGACCGGGTGTCCGTGCCGATCCTGGCGGACGAGGCGGTCTTCGGGGTCCGTGACCTGGTGGAGGTGATCCGCCGCCGGGCCGCCGACCTGGTCAACGTCAAGCTGGCCAAGTGTGGCGGGCTACACCCGGCCCGCACCCTGCTCGACCTGGCCACCGCCCACGGGCTCGGCACGGTGGTCGGCTCGATGATGGAGAGCCAGGTCGGCATCGGGGCGGCGGCGAGCCTGGTCGCCGCGTACGGCACCACCGCGGTCAGCGACCTGGACGCCGCCTGGTGGCTGGCCTGGTCACCAGTGCAGGGCGGCGTACGCTACAACGGGGCAACCGTGGTGCTGCCGAACGCCCCTGGCCTGGGCATATCCGGCCTGGATGAAGTAAAGATGCAACCTCGCGGTTGATGATCGTTGGTTTCTTTCATAGGGTTCCGGTGGACAGCCGACACGATCTGGGGGTTGACGTGGAGCTGCAACCGGGCCGCGAGGCCGTCGTCAGGGTCGCGGTGGCAACGCTGTGGACCTCCCCCGAGGCAGTCCGCCCGGTCGACCGCCCGGCGTTGACCGCAGGTGCCGACATCCGGGCCTGGGTCTCGGCAATGGACACCGACCAGCAGGTCGGCGACTGCGTGCTGAGCCAACTCCTGCTCGGTGAGCGGGTCCTCGTCAGCGAGCTACGCCCGGACGGCTGGGCCCGGGTCGTCGCCGTCGAACAACCAGCCGCCAAGCTGGACCCCCGCGGCTACCCGGGCTGGCTCCCCACGGACCAACTGGCCACGGTCGACCCGGCCCACCCCACCACCGACCACCCAGTGGTGGTGGACGCCACGGTCACCGGGCTGCACACCGCCCCGAACGGGCCGGTGGCGCTGCCCGGTGTCGTCGTCGGCACCCGGTTCGTCCCGGCCGGCCCCGCGCTCGACGACTGGCGGCCGGTGCACGTCCCCGGCCGGGCCACCCCGCTCTGGCTGCCCGACGGCCACCTGGTCCCGGCGCCGGCCGCGTCGCCAACCGCCGAGCAGGCACTCGCGGTGGCACAGCGCCTGCTGGACGTGGTCTACATCTGGGGCGGCCTCTCCGCGCACGGCATCGACTGCTCGGGGCTGGTGCATCTGGCCTGGCGGCGGTTCGGGGTGCTGCTGCCCCGCGACGCCGATGACCAGGCCGTGGCCACCACCCCACTGCCGTTGGGCGCGGAACGACCGGGTGATCTCTACTTCTTCGCCCGCCCCGGCCGCAAGATCCACCACATCGGCATCGTCACCGCCACCCCCGGCGACGGCGGCCAGCGCCGGATGCTGCACGCCTGCTACCGGCGGCGGCGCGTCATCGAGGAGCAACTGCCGGACGACCGGACAGCGACACTGGTCGGCGCGCACCGGGTCTGACCGGCCGGGCGCGTGTCCGCACCCGGCCGGCGACCGGTCAGCGTCGGGCGTCGGCCAACTCGCGACGCCGGTCCCGGGAGGACTTGATCAGGCTGGCGGCGGTGGCGATGCCCAGGGTGCCGATGATGACCAGCAACGACAACCAGATCGGGATGTGCGGCGCCCAGCCCACGTGCTCGCCACCGTTGATGAACGGCAGGTTGTTGTCGGCCAACGCCTCCAGCACCAGCTTGACCCCGATGAAGCCGAGCACGACCGCCAGGCCGTAGCTCAGGTAGATCAGCCGGTCGAGCAGGCCACCGAGCAGGAAGTAGAGCTGACGAAGGCCCATCAGCGCGAAGACGTTCGCGGTGAAGACCAGGTACGGCTCCTGGGTGATGCCGAAGATCGCCGGGATCGAGTCCAGTGCGAAGATCAGGTCGGTGGTGCCGATCGCGATCATCACGATCAGCATCGGGGTGAACAGCCGCCGGCCGGACGCGTGAGTGGTGAGCTTCGCGCCGTCGTATTCCTTCGAGATCGGCAGCGCCTTACGGCTCCACCGGATCAGCACGTTCTCGGAGAACTCGTCCTCGTCCGGCTCACCCTGCCGGGCCAGGTTCACCGCGGTGTAGATCAGGAACGCGCCGAAGATGTAGAAGACCCAGGAGAACTGCGTGATCAGCGCCGCACCGGCGGCGATGAACCCGCCGCGCATCACAAGTGCCAGCACTATGCCGACGAGCAGTACCTTCTGCTGGTACTGCCGAGGCACCCCGAAGCGGGCCATGATGATCACGAAGACGAAGAGGTTGTCCACCGAGAGGCTGTATTCCGTCAGCCAGCCGGTGTAGAACTGGCCAGCCGCGCTGGCCCCGGAGGTCAGCCAGACACCCGCGCCGAAGAGCAGGGCAAGACCGACGTAGAAGGCGACCCAGAGGCTCGACTCCCGCACACTCGGCTCGTGCGGTCGCCGACCGATGATCAACAGGTCAACGAGCAGGACCGCAGTCAGTGCGACAAGCGTCCCCGCCCACACCAATCCGGACACGTCCAACGTTCATTCCTCCGGCAGACACGCGGCGTCGGGCACACCGTACGCCCCCGGAAGGGCCGGTGTGCCGCTGTCGCTCACTCTGGTGACTGTCGGAGGTCTCTTCCGCCGCCGCCCCGGCAAGGGCGGCGACCTACGGGGCCGGGTCGGGACGCCAATGTTGCGGCGATCGACCGTGCTGACGACTCCGTTGCGGGGGAATACTCCCCTCCTCGGTGACCATTGTTGCCCACCACGCCCCGTGATCACACCCCGGGCAGCCGGTGGTACCGGACACGTGCTCGGCGGGTCACCCTCGCTAGGGTTTCCTAGGAGGCTAGTGCAGATCGGGTGCGGCGATCGGGTCGGTGAGCGACCAGCCGGCGGCGAGCAGGTCGTCGCAGGCCCGCACCGCCCGGGCCAGTCGCTCGGTGTGCGACCCGGTCAGCTCCACCACCGGCACCCCGCACCCGGCCAGCTCGCCGCGGAACCGCTCGGTCATCCAGGCCCGCAGGTGCTCGCCGTCGCGCAGCCCGTCATCGGTGAACGGCACATCCCGGTGATCCGTCAGCAGATACAGCGCCGGCCGGCGAGCCGCCGCCCGCACCTGCTCCGAGGCGCTGCCCAGGTAGCGCTCCTCCCACACCGCCGTCGCCCGCGCGTCGGTGTCGCAGATCAGCAGCGGCCCGCTCGTCCGGGCCGCCGCGTCCTCGGCCGCCTGCTGCTCGCGGACCACCGCGCGGAAGTCGTCGGAGTCCCAGGTGACGTCGAAGACGGTCGCCTCCGGCGTGCGCTCGCGCAACCGGGCCAGCTTGCGCGCGGTCAACTCCCGGCCGTACTCCGGCACCCAGGATGTGCCGTAGTGCTCGGCCAGCGCCGCCGCCATCGTGGTGGTGCCGGTCGACTCGGCCCCGACCACCACCACGCGCCGAACGAACCACGCCCGCACCGGCGGGCTCAGCCACCGCCAGTGCCCCGCCGGGTCCGCACGCACGGCCGTCCCGGAGACCGGCACGGTCCGCCGGTCCGGATCCACCGACACCGGTACGGCGTCGAAGCGCCGCGCCAACTCAGCGCCGTACGCCTCGGACGAGAAGACCGCGTCCACCGGCCCCGGCCCGACCGCCGCACGGAACACCGCGCAGTGCGCGTCCCAGGCGGCCGGATCGGCATAGTCGACCGGGTGGTCGTCGTACCGGCCGACGAATCGGACCCACGGCGTGTCCGCGTGCACCTCCCGCAGCCAGTCCAGCCGTAGCGAAAGCGGGATGGACTCCCGGCTCGACGGCGCCACCACCACGGTCACCTCAGCGCAGCGGGCGGCGGCGGCCACGACCAGCGCGTGGTGCCCGGCGTGCGGCGGGTAGAACTTGCCCACCACCATCCCGTGCCCGAACTCCGCAGCGGCCGAGCGCGACGGCACCCGTGGTGCCGGCGGACGGCCGGACGCCTCGGCGCTCACGCGGTGACCGGGGCCGGGCCGGGCGGAACCACTCGCGGCCGGTCGGCCCGACGCAGATCGGCCCGCCAGGCGCGCAGACCGAGTACGCACAGGGCGAGGAAGACCAGGTAGAGCAGAGCGGTCAGGTGCAGCCCCTTGTACGCGTACAACGGGATGTAGATCAGGTCGGCGGCGATCCAGAGCCACCAACTCTCCACCCGCTTGCGGGTCTGCCCGTACGTGGCCAGCAGGGACAGCGCCGTGGTCAGCGCGTCCGGCAGCGGCACGGTCGAGTCGGTGGCCCGGTCCAACAGCACCCAGAGCGCGCCGGTCAGCAGCACCCCGACGACGGCCAGCGCCAGCCACTCCCGTCGGCCCGTCCGGCTCACCGTGAGCCGGCTTCGCCGCTCGCCACCGAAGAGCCAGTGCCACCAGCCGTAGCAGCCCAACGCGACGTAGACGACCTGGAGCCCCGCGTCGGCGTACAGCCCGGCCGTCCAGAACAGCAGCATGAGCAGCAGCACGTTGGCGATGCCGATCGGCCAGTTGGCGATCTTCTGCCGGGCCACCAGCCAGACGTTGAGCACGCCTGTCGCGAACCCCAGCAGCTCCGCCCACGTGGTGCCCGTACCGGCCACTCGAAACGCGGTGCCGGTGAGCCAATCAATGATCACGAGGCCACCCTAGGGGCGTCGCCGACGCCGGAACAGACCCCGCGCCACCGCTGGCCCCGAGCGCCGTGGGAGGCTGTCCGACATGGTGCTTGAGGTCGCGCTGATCGACGTACTACCCGGACACGAGGACGCGTTCGCCGCCGCGTACGCCGAGGGTCACCCGGTGCTCGCCGGGGCGACCGGCTGCCGGTCCGTGCGGATGACCCGAGGAATCGAGTCGCCGACCCGCTTCGTGCTGCTCGTCGAATGGGACTCGGTCGAGGCGCACGAGGACAACTTCCGGGCCACCGAACGGTTCGATAAGTGGCGGGCGCTGATCGGGCCACACTTCGCCGGACCGCCCGTGGTCGAACACTTCCTCGACGTACCGGCCTGAGCCGAGCTGCCTGTCGTACCCGGCGGTTATCGTGCCGTGCGCACGCGCCGGCCGCCGGTCCCGACGGGCTCGGGGGCGCCGGGCCCGGTGGCCGCGCGGCGCGTCACCATCGGCGTCGTCGCCGCAGGCGTGGCCCTCACCCGCCGACGCGGCGGGCCAGCACGGTGACCGTCTCCTCCGCTGACAGCGCGGCGGCCAGCAGCGCCTCGGTCATCCGCTCGTAGCGGTCGACGTCGAGCACGGTGGCCAACCGCACGTCGGTGGTCAACGCCTCGAGCATCACCGTGCGTGGGTCCGCCGGGTCGGGAAAGGCATAGCAGGAGTACGGCGTGAGCGGATGCACCCCGCCGCCGGCCGCCCCGCGGGGCAGCAGTCGCACCGTGACGTGCGACAGCCCCGTCACGGCGACCAGATGCCGCAGCTGTTCCCGCCAGAGGGCCACCGGCAGGTCACCCGGGTCGCAGACGGCCTCGGCGAGCAGCGCCGTGTAGCGCGGCGGATAGGCCCGCCGCAGCACCTCCTGCCGCAGCGCCCGGGCGCGCACCTCGGCCTCGACATCGACCTCCGGTGTGAGCTGGGCGCCGGCCGTGACCAGCACCCGGGCGTACGCGGGTGTCTGGAGCAGCCCCGGCACGACCGAAGGTTGGTACTCGACGATGTCGGCGGCGCCCGCCTCCAACTCGGCGTAGGTGCGCTGCCGTTCACTCATCTCGCCAAGCGTCTTCCACCAGCCTCGGCTGGTCGCCGCGTCCCGGGCGATGACGATCAACGCGTCCCGGGTGGGCGTCGGCACCTTGTAGATGTCCAGCAGGTCGAGCACGTCGGCGAGATCCGGACGACTCTGGCCCAGCTCGATGCGGGACAGCTTCGACGTCGAGGCCCAGCCCAACCGGTCGCAGACCTGCTCCAGGGTCAGCGACTCACGCCGACGGAGCTGGCGCAGCTCTGCGCCGAGACGTGCACGTCGAATGACAGGACTTGTTGGCAGCGGCATCCCGGCCTCCCCACCGAGGGAGACTACGCAGGACGGTCACCCAGTGCAATAGCTCGCTCGCGCACCGCAATCAGGGCATTCGGTGCTGCCGGCCGGTCGGACCGGCTCGTGCCTGCCGTTTCCACACGTCGAGGGCGGTTGTCCTGGGCCATGTTGTCCCGCTGGCGTCGCTCTGGAGCTGATGTCGTAGACGATTCGGCGTCCGACGGTCGGCGAGGCGCGCCGATCTTGCAGTTTCTGCCCCCGCGAAAGGGGCGGCCCCTGACGTAGGGCGACAGTATGTGCAAGATCGGCGAGGGCCGGGCTTCCGGACCGGCAAGGCGGGTTCAGGGGCGGTAGGTGCCGAAGGCCCAGACGATGCCGGCCAGGTCGCGGGCGGCGTAGTCACGGGAGCCGTAGTCGGTGTCGAACGGCTCACGGGTGATCTCGGCGCCGGCCGCGCGGGCCTGGGCGCAGTGGGCGTCGACGTCCGGCACCGCCACGTAGACCGACCAGTCCTCGGCGGCCGGCCGCGGCGTCACGTCGGCACGACCGCCGATCATGATCATGCCGGTGTCGAGCACGAGTTCGGCGTGCGCGACCGTGCCGTCCGGCGCATCGTGCACGGCATGCACCTGGAAGCCGAAGGCCGAGCAGAGCCAGTCGATCGCCGAACGGGGATTGGGGTAACGGAGGATCGGATAGACGGTTCGCATGAACGGATTCTGCTACCGGCGGCCCGCTCTCGGATTGGACGAATGTGACCTCGGCGGGTCGCCCCTCGACCAGGCGGCGTCAGTCGGCCACCGCCGACCAGGCGGCGTCAGTCGGCGACCGGGAGGCGAGCAGCGCGGCCGGAGTTGCTCCCGAGAACTGGCGGAAGTCGCGGATCAGGTGGGACTGGTCGTAGTAGCCGCAACCAGCCGCAACCGCTGCCCAGTCGACGGCCTCGGACGGACCAGCGCCGGCCGCCGGCCGGCCATCCGGACCGCCCTGCGCGAGGGTCGCGCCATTGTCGGTCAGCGTCGCGTACGCCCGCTGGAAACGCAGCAGCCGGGCGGCCATCTTGGGTGGCAATCCGACCTCCTGCCGGAACCGCGACGCGAGGTGCCGCCGGCTCCAACCCAGCTCGTCGGCCAGCACACCGACGCTGCCCCGCCCACCGCTGGCGACGAGCCACCGCCACGCCCAGTCGAGCCGCGAGTCCACCGGCGGGGACGCCGACAGACGGGCGGCGAGCACCCGGTCGAGCAGGGCGAAGCGCTGCGGCCAGCCGGGAGCCTCGGCGAGCTGGCCGCGCAGCCGGTGCAGCCAACGGCCCGGAAGCTGCCCGACACCGACGGCCCGATTGGTCAGCTCGCTCAACGGCAGGCCGAGGAGCCGGCGAGCGGTCAACGGGGCGAGCAGCAGCTCGACGCCCTCCCCCACACCCACGGTGCGGGTGGTGCACCAACCGTCGAAGGTGCCGGCCACGAACGAGTCGACCATGGTCACGCCGCGCTCCACGCTGCGCGGGTCGGTCACGTCCAGTGGAGCGCCCCAACCCAGGATCAGCACCACGAAGACGCCTGCCGACTCGCGTCGGACCAGTGGCACGTCCGCCCGTTCCCGGTAGCCCACATACCTGTCGACGAACGGACGCAGGCTGATGTCGGGCAGCCCGAGGACCAGCTCGCCGATCGGTGCCACCGCCGTCACCCTCGCCCGCCCTTCGCCTGCCCCGGCCGCCCTCGCCTGCGCGGTGCGCTAGTCGGGGTCGACCGGGTGTGCGTCACTTCACGCCGGCGGCGTCCATGCCGCGCAGCTCCTTCTTCAGATCGGAGACCTCGTCGCGGATCCGGGCCGCCAGCTCGAACTGCAGCTCGCGGGCAGCGGCCAACATCTGGTCGTTGAGCTCCTGGATGAGCTGGGCGAGATCGGCGCGGGCCATCCCCTCCCGCGAGGTGGTGGTGGCGGACCGGCTGCGGCTGCGGGTCTCCTTGACCGGCGCCTTGCCTCGAGAGAGCTGACGCACCGCGCCGCCGACCCGGGAATTCTCGGTGTCCTCCGCCTCGCGGTAGATGTCGTCCAGGATGTCGTGGATCTTCTTACGCAGGGGCTCCGGGCTGATGCCGTGCGCCTCGTTGTGCGCGATCTGCTTGGCCCGACGCCGATCGGTCTCGTCGATCGCCGCCGCCATCGACGGGGTGATCTTGTCGGCGTACATGTGCACCTGGCCGGAGACGTTACGGGCAGCCCGCCCGATGGTCTGGATCAACGACCGGCCGCTGCGCAGGAAGCCCTCCTTGTCGGCGTCGAGGATCGCCACCAACGACACCTCGGGCAGGTCCAGACCTTCGCGGAGCAGGTTGATGCCGACGAGCACGTCGTAGTCGCCCTTGCGCAGCTCACGCAGCAACTCCACCCGCCGCAGGGTGTCGACCTCCGAGTGCAGGTAGCGCACCCGGATGCCATTCTCCAGGAGGTAGTCGGAGAGGTCCTCGGCCATCTTCTTGGTCAACGTGGTGACCAGCACCCGCTCGTCCCGGTCGGTCCGCAGCTTGATCTCGTGCATCAGGTCGTCGATCTGGCCCTTGGTCGGCTTGATCACCACCTGCGGGTCGACCAGACCGGTGGGTCGGATGACCTGCTCGACGAACTCGCCCTGAGCCTGCTCCATCTCCCACGTGCCGGGGGTCGCCGAGAGGTAGACCATCTGGCCGACCCGCTCCAGGAACTCATCGAAGCGCAGCGGCCGGTTGTCGGCCGCGCTGGGCAGCCGGAAGCCGTGGTCGATGAGCATCCGCTTGCGCGACGCGTCGCCCTCGTACATGCCGCCGATCTGCGGAATGGTCACGTGCGACTCGTCGACCACCGTGAGGAAGTCGTCGGGGAAGTAGTCGAGCAGGGCGTGCGGCGGGCTGCCGGGCAGCCGCCCGTCCATGTGCATCGAGTAGTTCTCGATGCCGGAGCAGAAGCCCACCTGCCGCATCATCTCGATGTCGTAGGTGGTGCGCATCCGCAGCCGCTGCGCCTCCAGCAGCTTGCCCTGCCGCTCCAACTCGGCGAGCCGCTCGGCCAGCTCCACCTCGATGTCCCGGATGGCCCGCTCCATCCGCTCCGGACCGGCCGCGTAGTGCGTGGCCGGGAAGATCACCAACTGGTCGACCTCGCGCACCACGTCACCGGTCAACGGGTTGAGGTAGTAGAGCTTTTCCACCTCGTCACCGAACAGCTCGATCCGGATCGCCAGCTCCTCGTACGCCGGGATGATCTCCAGGGTGTCCCCGCGGACCCGGAAGGTGCCCCGCTGGAAGGCCATGTCGTTGCGGGTGTACTGGATGTCGACCAGCCGGCGCAGCAACTGGTCGCGGTCGAGCTCCTGACCGATCTGCACCTTCACCGCCCGGTTGAGGTATTCCTCCGGGGTGCCCAGGCCGTAGATCGCCGAGACGGTCGCCACCACGATCACGTCGCGGCGGGTGAGCAGCGACATCGTCGCCGAGTGCCGCAGCCGCTCGACCTCCTCGTTGATCGAGGAGTCCTTCTCGATGTAGGTGTCGGTCTGCGGGATGTATGCCTCGGGCTGGTAGTAGTCGTAGTACGACACGAAGTATTCGACAGCGTTGTGCGGCAGCAGCTCGCTGAACTCCTTGGCCAACTGCGCACAGAGCGTCTTGTTCGGGGCGAGCACCAGGGTCGGGCGCTGCAGCCGCTCGATCAGCCACGCGGTGGTGGCGCTCTTGCCGGTGCCGGTCGCGCCGAGCAGCACGGTGTTGCGGTCGCCGCGCCGAACCCGACGCTCAAGATCGTCGATGGCCGCCGGCTGGTCGCCGGCCGGCTGGAAATCACTGACGACCTGGAAGCGGCTGTCCAGCCGGGGAATGTCGAGCGCCATGCCATCAACCGTACGCCGGAGGTCCGACAGGTTCGGCCGTCACGCCAGGTACGTGATCGGCTTCAATATTCCCATTGTGTGGCCCATGTCACCGGGACTACCCTCTTCATGTAGGCCGCTCGCGGCGGCCGACCGAGCCGGTAGCCAGGCCGTCATCACGGCCGGCCGCCCTCGGCACTGCGGTCGCAGCACCCGGCTCGTCCGGCGTGCGCACCCGTGTGGTCGCGCTCGAGGCGCAGACCGGCCGCCGCGAGCGCCCCTGCTCGTCACCCCGGCGCCTCCCCGCCCGTTTCATCTCCGTGGACACCTCTCTGACCCCGGCGCCCGACACCGCCGCCGACACCCCCGAAGCCGCCAGCCCGGCCCCGGTCGGGCGTCGTCGGCGTACGGTGCTGCTGTTGCTCGCCCTGACGGCGGTGACGTCCGCGACGGCGTTGGTGCTCGGGCTGTTGAGCTGGGCGCCCGACCCGCCGCCCGAGCCGGCCCGGTCGCTGACCGTTACGGAGGGTGAGCGGCTGGCCGCCGTACGGGTCACCAACCTGCGCGACGTACGCGCCGGCGTACGCGTCACGGCCGGCACCGGCGCTGACCGGATCGAGTTGGTGGGCTGGGTGGACTGGTCCCGGTCGCTGCTCTACCTCGACGTGGGTGGGCCGGGCGCGGGTGCCGAGCGTGGGCTGTTGCAGAAGGGTGGTCCGGTGCTGGTGATCCGGCCCGACCCGGCGGCGGTGCCCACCCCCGCCGCACCACCACTGGTGCCACCGGCGGACCGGTGGCGCCTGCACCGCCTGGCACCCGGGGCACACCTGGCACCGGTGCTCGACCTGCTTATCGATCTCGCCGCCGACCGTTCGGACCCGATCCAGACGGCACCGAGCAGCGGTACGCGTTGGGTCGCCCGGGAGACCGTGCCGGCCGGCCCGTTGGACGTCATCCAGGCACCACTGCCCACCAGCACGCAACCCGCCGCCAACACGGCTTCCGGCACGCCGAGCGCCGCCACGGCCGCGCCGGACGGCCCGACCCGGTACTGGCTCGACCAGGATGCCCGGCTGCACAAGCTGGTGACCCTGCTGCCCGACGCCGGCCCGGTCACGATGATCTTCAACCGGGCGGATCGGCCGACACTGCGGCCGGTGGACGCACTCGGCGGTCGACCCGGTCTGCCCCGCGCGCTTACCGACGCCGAGCAGCGTCGGCTGGACCGGCTGCCGACCCGGCTACGCGCCCAGGGCGGTGCCACGGTGACGCTGACCGCCCCACTGGGCACAGACACGAATCTGCGGGGCACCGGCTGGCTGAGCTGGACCGCGCGCACCGCGTACCTCGCGGTTGCCGATCTTGGCGTACCGGATCGCCGGACCCTGCTGCGGCGCGACACCGCCGGTCTGGCCCGGGCGGACCTGCCGACGGCCGCCGCTGGCGGCGGCACCGCGGAGGCGCCGGCCCGGCCGCCGCTGCCGCCACCGGCCGTGACGTGGCGGGTCACCCGACCCGGCGGGGACGACCTGAGCCTGCTTGTCGACACCGCGGTAGCCGCCGGGTCGGTCGGGCACCGCGGCGCGGCCGTGCGGCTACGCGAGGACGTCGCCGCCGGACGGACCGTGGACGTCATCGAGTCGGGGCCGGCCGACGCGCGGCTGCGCTACTGGATCGACCGCGACGGGTCGCTGCGCCGACTGGAGTTGCGGACCGACGCCGGCGCGTGGGCACACCTGGATCTCCACCCCGCCGTCGTGCCCCGGCTGGCCGCCAACCCTCGGTCTTCAGCGCCTCGGTCCTCAGCGCCTCGGCCCGGTGCGCGCTGAGCCGTACCCTCAGGGGTGCCAGGCGGTCTGCGCGGCCCACTGCTCGGCCCGCAGGTACTCCTCGTCGAACCACGGGTTGCGGGCCGTACCGGAATCGCCGGCCTCCGGCGCCGCGTCGACCAGGTCCCGCTTGAGCATCAGGTACGTGGCCCGCTGGTCCGGGTCGGCACGCAGGTGGTCGCGCATCAGCAGCGCGTACCGCCAACCCGGCGAATCCGCCACCCGCACATGTAGCCGAACCGGGCGGGCCGGGTCCGCGCTGCCGTGCAGCCGCTTCTCCCACCGACCCCGGCCGGCCGGACGGGGGTCGTCCCACCACTGCCCCGGCACCCGGGGGAACCCGGCACCCGCCAACCGATCGGCGAGCGGCCCGTCAGCCTCGGCGAGGCTGGAGACCGCCACCTGCACATCGAGGACGTTCTGAGCGGCGAGGCCAGGCACCGCCGTCGAGCCGATGTGATCGATCCGCAGGGCGTCCGAGCCGAGCGCGTGCTGGATCCGGGCGGCCACCCGCGCGTACTGCTCCGGCCAACTCGCGTCGGCCCCCACCAGCTCGGCCCGGCTCGGCGGGACCACCCGCCGCTGGCGCAGGTTGTCCTCGTAGGGCACCAGCCGCTGCCTCCAGAGCGCGTCGACAGCGTCGTGCAGCGCCGCCAGACTCCCGTCATTGGTCAGCACCACGTCCGCCGCCGCCCGACGACGGGCGTCGTCGGCCTGGGCGGCGATCCTGCGCTCGGCCTCCGCGCGACTCATCCCCCGGTCGCGCGCCAGCCGCGCCAGTCGGGTCGGCACGGCCGTCTGCACCACGACCACCAGGTGGTACGTCGGCGCGAGACCCACCTCGACCAGCAGCGGTACGTCGTTGACGACGATCGCGTCGGGTGCTGCCGCGGCTGCCAGTTCCGCCGTGCGGGCCCGGACCCGGGGGTGGGTGATCGCCTCCAGCCGACGGCGGGCGGCCTCATCGGCGAACACCACCGCCCCCAGTGCGGCACGGTCCAACGCGCCGTCGGCGTCCACCACCGCGTCGGAGAAGGCGGCAACGATCTCGGCCAGCCCGTCGGTGCCCGGCGCCACCACCTCCCGGGCCACCTGGTCGGCGTCGATGAGCACCGCACCCCGCTGGACGAACCGCGCGGCCACCGCGCTCTTGCCCGACCCAATCCCGCCGGTCAACCCCACCCTCAGCACCAGAACAGTCAACCGGATCCACAAGCCCGTCGCCAAACCCACTGCTCCCGCGAGGCGACATCCCGCCCCGCCCCGCGCCGCGCCAGACGCAGCGCCCGTTGGGCAGGTCAGCGCCCGGCGCAGCTCGCCCAGGGGGTACGGCGAGGGCCCCGCCCCCAGCGATCCGGAGATCGCGGGGACGGGGCCCGTCGTCGTTCAGCGGGTCACTTACCGCCGGCGAGCTTCTCCCGCAGTGCGGCGAGCGCCTCGTCGGTGGCCAGCGTGCCGGCCGGCTCCTCGGCCTGCCGGCTCGGGGCCGGGCTGGACGAAGAGGTGGTGCCACCGCCACCGGTGCCGCCAGCGGCCGGGACGACCGGAGTCGGGTTGGCGGCAGCCTCGGCGTCGGCGGCCCGAGAGGTCTGCACCTGCTTGGTGTGGGCCTCCCAGCGCAGACGAGCCTCGGCGTACTGGTTCTCCCAGGTCTCGCGCTGCTTGTCGTACCCCTCGAGCCACTCGCCCGTCTCCGGGTCGAAGCCCTCCGGGTAGATGTAGTTGCCCTCGGTGTCGTACGTCGCGGCCATGCCGTAGAGGGTCGGGTCGAAGTGCTCCTCGCCCTCGACGAAGCCCTCGTTGGCCTGCTTGAGCGACAGCGAGATCCGGCGGCGCTCAAGGTCGATGTCGATGACCTTGACCATGACCTCGGAGCCAACCTGGACGACCTGCTCCGGGATCTCCACGTGGCGCTCGGCCAGCTCGGAGATGTGGACCAGGCCCTCGATGCCGTCGTCCACGCGGACGAACGCACCGAACGGGACCAGCTTGGTGACCTTACCCGGCACGATCTGCTGGATCGCGTGGGTGCGGGCGAACTGCCGCCACGGGTCCTCCTGGGTCGCCTTCAGCGACAGCGAGACCCGCTCGCGGTCCAGGTCGACGTCCAGGACCTCGACCTCGACCTCCTGGCCAACCTCGACGACCTCAGACGGGTGGTCGATGTGCTTCCAGGAGAGCTCGGAGACGTGCACCAGACCGTCGACGCCGCCAAGGTCGACGAAGGCGCCGAAGTTGACGATCGAGGACACGACGCCCTTGCGGACCTGGCCCTTCTGCAGCTTGTTGAGGAACTCGGTGCGCACCTCGGACTGCGTCTGCTCCAGCCAGGCCCGGCGGGACAGGACCACGTTGTTGCGGTTCTTGTCCAGCTCGATGATCTTGGCCTCGAGCTCCCGCCCGACGTACGGCTGCAGGTCGCGCACACGACGCATCTCGACCAGGGACGCGGGCAGGAAGCCGCGCAGCCCGATGTCGAGGATGAGGCCGCCCTTGACCACCTCGATGACCGAACCGCGGACGACGCCGTCCTCGTCCTTGATCTTCTCGATCGTGCCCCAGGCCCGCTCGTACTGTGCCCGCTTCTTGGAGAGGATCAGACGACCCTCCTTGTCCTCCTTCTGGAGGACCAGGGCCTCGATGTGGTCGCCAACCGTCACAACCTCGGCGGGGTCCACGTCGTGCTTGATCGACAACTCCCGAGAGGGGATGACACCCTCGGTCTTGTAGCCGATGTCGAGCAGGACCTCGTCCCGATCGACCTTGACGACGGTGCCTTCGACAATGTCGCCGTCGTTGAAGTACTTGATGGTCTCGTCGATCGCGGCGAGGAATGCCTCCTCGGAACCGAGATCGTCGTGGGTGACCCGGGTGGCGCTCGAGGGGGCCTCGATGCTGCTCGTCATGTGGGCGGTTGCTCCGGTCGGTGGGTTGTCACAGCAGGCTGGTGTGTCGCAGTGACCTGTTCGCGCCAGCGGATCCGTCGCCGGGCACACCGAACGATCGCCTAGTGAGATCATGATGTGGCTCCGTCGACCGCGTACCTGCTCCCTGCCGAGGCAACGCGATCCGCGAGCGCATCGTCTAGCCTACCGTGCGCATTACCACAGCGTGCAAGCCCTCCCGGCTTCTCTCCGTGCGATGACCTGCGAAAGCCGAACAATCGCCCGGAAACCACCCCTGCTGTCTCTTGCGTCACAGCAGCCCCACGCGTCACCGGTGGGGGCGGGCGGCGGGTGCGTCGAGCACGGGTCGGCGGGTCGGGTCGGCCCAGCAGGCCGATCGGCCTCGACGGGGCCTAGCGTGAGCGCGTGGATGACGACAGCCGGGTTACCCGGCGCCGGGTGGGTGACGCCGAGGTTCGGCGGGCCAACCGCGGCTGGTGGGACACCGACGCCGACGACTACCAGGCCGAACACGGCGCGTTCCTCGGCGACGTGGACTTCGTGTGGTGCCCGGAGGGCCTGCGCGAGGCCGACGCCCGGCTGCTCGGCGACGTGTCGGGGCGGCGGGTGCTGGAGGTGGGCGCTGGCGCCGCGGCCGCCGCCCGCTGGCTCGCCGCACAGGGTGCCGAGCCGGTCGCCTTCGACCTGTCCGCCGGCATGTTGCGGCACGCCGCCGAGGCCGCCGACCGCACCGGGGTACGCGTACCGCTGGTGCAGGCCGACGCGCTCGCCCTGCCGTTCGCCGACCGGTCGTTCGACGTCGCCTGCACCGCATTCGGCGCGATCCCGTTCGTGGACGACTCGGCGGCACTGCACGCGGAGGTGCACCGGGTGCTGCGTCCGGGCGGTCGGTGGGTGTTCTCGGTGACCCACCCGATGCGCTGGATCTTCCTCGACGACCCCGGCGATGGTGGCCTCCTGGCCGTGCACTCGTACTTCGACCGCTCCCCCTACGTCGAGCAGGACGAATCCGGCGTGGCCACCTACGTCGAGCAGCACCGCACCCTCGGCGACCGGATCCGCGAGTTGGTCGGCGCCGGGTTCCGGCTGCTGGACCTGGTGGAGCCGGAGTGGCCGGAGGGGCACGAGGGGATCTGGGGGCAGTGGAGCCCGCTGCGCGGACGACTCTTCCCCGGCACCGCCATCTTCGTCACCGAGAAGCCCGGGGGGTGAGCGCCGCACGCGGAGTGCGACGGACTTGCCGTTCGCCGGCGTTACGGTCCGCTGGTGAGCGCATGGCCGAACCCCACACCGCCGGACCGTTGGCGTCCGTACCCGTTCCGACAACAGCGCACCGACTATCAGGTCGCCGACCCGCAGAACCTGCCGGACGACTCCCCACGCGTCGAACTCGTCGACGGGGTCCTCCAGGTGATGCCCCTCCCGACCCTGGGTCACCAGGACATTTCCGGCCTGCTCTGGATGTGGCTGCGATGCCACGCACCGGCGGACGTCCGGGCCACCCAGTCCGTCGCGGTCGGGCTCAGTCACCACACCAGCCGACGCCCGGATGTCCTGTTGTGTCGTGCCGACGTGCCGTCCGACCGGTCCTCGCTGCGACCGGAGGACGTCGTGCTCGCCGTGGAGATCGTTTCGCCGGGCACGCGACGGGTCGACAGGTTCGTGAAACCCGGTGAGTACGCCGCCGCCGGCATTCCGTTCTACTGGCGGATCGAGCAGGACCCGGTGCACGTGTACGCGTACCGGGCCGGTGACCGGGTGGGGCCGAGCGGTGAGCGGCTGTACGAGCTGGTCGCCGACAGCGCCGACGTGATCGAGCTGACCGAGCCGTTCGAGATCAAACTGCTGGTCGCCGAGATCACCTCGTAGTCGTTTCGCCCCGGCGGTGTCGGGTAGCCGAGGACCATGGCCGAACAGCGATTCCACAAGGGCGACCATGTCTCCTGGTCGGCGCATGGCAGCCGCGCGTACGGCGTGGTGCAGGGGACGATCACCGAACGGACGCGGCTGCGCGGACGGGCCGTGAACGCGGCCCCCGATGACCCGCAGTACCGGGTCCGCAGTGACGGCACGGGCCGCGACGTGGCCCACCGCCCCGAGGCGCTGCGTCATGAGCAGAAGTGACGATGGCCGGGACACCTACCGGGAGTTCACCGAGGCGGTGAACATGAAGCCCGGCGAGCTGTCCACGTGGCTGGAGACCGACGAGTCGAAGCAGGTCGGCTGGCACAAGGGCGGTCGCGCTGGTGGTGGCGAGTCCGTCGGGCACGAATCCGGCCGGAAGATCATCAACCTGCTCCGCCGCAAACGCGGTGACCTGTCCGAGGGCGACTACAAACACATGCGCAAGGTGGTCGGCTACGTACGCCGACACATGGCGCAGCGCCCCTCCGGCAACGTCCGCGACACCAAGTGGCGCTGGTCCCTGATGAACTGGGGCCATGACCCCCTGAAGTAACCAAACCCGGTCAGGGTCCGGAGGGACGCGACAACCCCCGATCCAGCACCCCAACGGTCGCCACCACAGCAACCGGCCAGGGTGCCACCACAGCCCGACAACCCTGATCCACGACCCCGGCGGCCGCCACCGGAGCGACCCGGTCAGGGTCCCGACACAGCCTGTCGGCCGCGATCAGGACGACCCGGTCAGGGGTTCCGGGGCAGCCCGACCCACGCAGGGATCAAGCCTGACCGCCCGGAGTGGGTCGGGCTGCCCCGGAACCCCCACACCGCGACCAACAAAGACGCGACCAAAAAACGATCAGTGATCGGCGCTGTTCCAGTCCCGGCCCAAACCGACGGACACCTCCAGCGGCACCGACAGCGGGTACGCCCCGCCCATCTCCCGCCGGACCAGGGCCTCCAACGCCTCCCGCTCACCGGGGGCGACCTCGAAGACCAGCTCGTCGTGCACCTGCAACAGCATCCGCGAGCGCAGACCGGCGTCGCCCAGCGCGGTGTCGACGTGCAGCATCGCCACCTTGATGATGTCGGCGGCGGAGCCCTGGATGGGGGCGTTGAGCGCCATCCGCTCGGCGATGTCGCGGCGCTGCCGGTTGTCACTGACCAGGTCGGGCAGGTAGCGGCGCCGGCCGAGGATGGTCGAGGTGTAGCCGTCCTGACGGGCCCGGGCGACCACCTGCTGGAGGTAGTCGCGCACCCCGCCGAAGCCGGCGAAGTAGTTCTCCATCAGCCCGCGCGCCTCTTCGGTGCTGATGGAGAGCTGCTGGGACAGGCCGAAGGCGCTGAGCCCGTACGCCAGGCCGTAGTTCATGGCCTTGATCTTGCGGCGCTGGTCTGCGGTGACCTCGTCGAGCGGCACCCCGAAGACCGACGAGGCGGTGGCGGCGTGGAAGTCGGCGCCGGAGTTGAACGCGTCGATCAGCGCGTCGTCCGAGCTGAGGTGCGCCATGATGCGCATCTCGATCTGGCTGTAGTCGGCCGTGAGCAGGGACTCGTAGCCCTCCCCCACCACGAAGGCCCGGCGGATCCGGCGGCCCTCCTCGGTGCGGATCGGGATGTTCTGCAGGTTGGGCTCGGTCGAGGAGAGCCGACCGGTGGCCGCCACGGTCTGGTTGAAGGTGGTGTGGATCCGGCCGTCGTCGGAGACCGACTTGAGCAGCCCGTCGACTGTCGACTTGAGCTTGGCCACGTCCCGGTGACGCAGCAGGTGGGCCAGCACCGGGTGCGGCTGCTGCGCGTAGAGCCACTGCAGGGCGTCGGCGTCGGTGGTGTAGCCCGTCTTGATCTTCTTGGTCTTCGGCAGACCCAACTCGGTGAAGAGGATCTCCTGCAACTGCTTGGGCGAGCCGAGGTTGAACTCCCGACCCACCGCCTCGTAGGCGCCCTGGGCGGCGGCCTTCACCTCGGCGGCGAAGTGGGCCTCCAGCTCGGACAGGTAGTCGGTGTCGGCGGCGATGCCGGTGCTCTCCATGCCGGCCAGCACGCGCATCAGCGGCAGCTCCACCCCGGCCATCAGCCGGGCGGACTGCTCGCCGTCGCGGGACAGCTCGGCGTCGATCGCGTCGGCCAGGTCGAGGGTGGCCCGGGCCTGGAGCATCAGGTTCTGCTCGGCCACCCCTTCGTCGCCGAGACCGTCGAGGGTGAGCTGGCCGGACTCCGGAACGTCCACCCGCAGCTCCCGGTGCAGGTAGCGCAGCGCCAGGTCGGTCAGGTCGTAGGACCGCTGGTCGGGGCGGGCCAGGTACGCGGCGATCTGAGTGTCTCGGATGATGCCGGCGAGCTGCCAGCCGTGCGCGGCGCAGGCCAGCACGGCCGGCTTGCTGTCGTGCAGCACCTTGGGTCGCTGCGCGTCGGCCAACCAGCCGGCCAGGGCGCCCTCGTCGGTCGGGTCGAGGCGCGCTGGGTCGACCCAGGCCGCCGCGCCGCCCGCGGTGGCCAACGCCAGGCCGGTGATCGAGGCGGTGTGCCGGCGGTTGGGGCCGGTGTCGAGCTTGACCGCCAAACCGACCGAGGTGCCGGTCGGGGCGTGCGTGGTCAGCCACCCGGCGAGCGCGCCGGGCTCGGTGAGCACCTCGCCGACGAGGTCGAACCCGGACTCGGCCTCCGGCTCGACCGCCTCCAGGTATTGATAGAGGCGGTCACGCAGGATGCGGAACTCCAGGGTGTCGAAGACCTGGTGCACCGCCTCGCGGTCCCACCCGGTCCAGCGGGTGTCCTCCGGGCGTAGCGGCAGCTCCAGGTCGGAGACGAGGCGGTTGATCTCGTAGTTGCGGATCACGTCGGCGAGCCGCTCGCGGAGGCTGTCGCCGGCCTTGCCCTTGATCTCGTCGGCGCGGGCGATCACGCCCTCCACCCCGCCGTACGTGGTGATCCACTTGGCGGCGGTCTTCGGGCCGACGCCCGGGATGCCGGGCAGGTTGTCGCTGGTCTCGCCGACCAGCGCGGCGAGGTCGCGGTATTGCTGTGGCCCGACGCCGTACTTCGCCTCGACCGCCGCCGGGTCCATCCGGGCCAGGTCGGAGACGCCCTTGCGCGGGTAGAGGACGGTGATCTGATCGTCGATCAACTGGAACGCGTCGCGGTCACCGCTGCTGATCAGCACCGACATGCCCTGGTCGCGGGCCTGGCAGGCGAGCGTGGCGATGACGTCGTCGGCCTCGAAGCCCTCTTTCTCGACCACCGGGATTTGCAGCGCGGCCAGAACCTCCTTGACCAGGCTGACCTGACCCTTGAAGTCGGTCGGGGTCTCGCTGCGACCGGCCTTGTACTCCGCGTACTTCTCGGTGCGGAAGGACTGGCGGGAGACGTCGAAGGCCACGACGATGTGGCTGGGCTGCTCGTCGCGCAGCACGTTGATCAGCATCGAGGTGAAGCCATACACCGCGTTGGTCGGCTGCCCCGTCGTGGTGGAGAAGTTTTCCACCGGCAGGGCGAAGAAGGCCCGGTATGCCATGGAATGTCCGTCGACAAGGAGCAGGCGCGGCGTCGTAGCTGTCACGGCAGCGACTCTAGTCCGTCGCACCGACATCCCTGGCCGGCGGCACGGGGTGCCGCGATGCCGAAACGACAGCCGGCCCGAACGCCGGCGGCCGGCCACCCCGCGAGGGGACGACCGGCCGCCGGTGGGATGGCTCAGGCCACGCCGAGGTACGCCTCCTTGACCGCCGGGTCGTGTAGGAGTTCCTGGCCGGTGCCCTCCTTGACGATCCGACCGGTCTCCAGCACGTACCCCCGGTGGGCCCGGGAGAGTGCCTGCTGGGCGTTCTGCTCGACCAGCAGGATGGTGGTGCCCTGCTCGTTGATCCGCGTGATGATCTCGAAGATCTGCTGGATCAACTTGGGCGCCAAGCCCATCGACGGCTCGTCCAGCAGCAGCAGCTTCGGACGGGTCATCAGCGCCCGACCCACCGCCAGCATCTGCTGCTCGCCGCCGGAGAGCGTGCCACCGGCCTGCTTACGCCGCTCGTGCAGCCGGGGGAACAGGTCGAAGACCATGGCCAGATCCTTGGTGATCTCGGCCTTGTCCCGACGGGTGTAGGCCCCCATCTCCAGGTTTTCCAGCACCGTCATGCCGGGGAAGACACCACGGCCCTCCGGCGACTGCCCGATGCCCCGGATCACCCGGAGGTCGGCGCGGAGCCGACTGACATCGGTGCCCTCGAACTTGATGCTGCCGCCGGAGATGGCGTGCAGCCCCGAGATCGCCTTCATGGTCGTGGTCTTGCCGGCGCCGTTCGCGCCGATGAGCGCCACGATCTCGCCCTCGTCCACGTGCAGGCTGATGCCGTGCAGCGCCTCGATCCGGCCGTAGAGCAGCTTCAGACTATCGATCTCAAGCAGCATCCTCGACACCTCCCAGGTAGGCCGCGATCACCTTGGGATCGTCGCGCACCTCGGCCGGCGACCCCTCGGCGATCTTCTGCCCGAACTCCAACACCACCAACCGGTCTACCACGCCCATGACCAGTCGCATGTCGTGCTCGATCAGCAGGATGGTGACGCCCGAGTCGCGGATCTTGCGGATCAGCTGCAGCAGGGCCACCTTCTCCGCCGGGTTGAAGCCGGCGGCCGGCTCGTCCAGGCAGAGCAGGGTGGGATCGGTGGCCAGGGCCCGAGCGATCTCCAGACGACGCTGGTCCCCGTACGACAGGTTGCGGGCCAGGTCACCGGCGCGGCCCTGGATGCCCACGAACTCCAGCAGCGCGCGGGCCTTCTCCTTGCCCTGCCGCTCCTCCCGCCAGTGCCGCGGCAACCGCAGCAGGGCGCTCGGCACGCTGGTCTTGTGGTTGGCGTCCGCGCCGACCTGCACGTTCTCCAGTGCCGTCATCTCCGGGAAGAGCCGGATGTTCTGGAAGGTACGCGCGATGCCGAGCTTGGTGATCTGGAACCGCTTACGGCCGCTGACCTTCTCGCCCCGGAACCGGATCTGCCCGGTCGTCGGGGTGTACACGCCCGTCATCGCGTTGAAGCAGGTGGTCTTGCCCGCGCCGTTCGGGCCGATCAGCCCGAGGATCTCCCCCTCGTAGAGGGTGAAGTTGACGTCGTTGAGGGCCACCACGCCGCCGAAGCGCAGCGTGACGTGGTCGACCTCCAACAGCGGCTTACGACCATTGGTCGGGGTCGGCTCGCTGGTCACCTCGTCCGGCGTGGACGAGGTCTCCGGCGGGCTACCCACCGTCGTGCGGGCGTCGATCGCCATGTCGCGCTCGCTGGTGACGTCGCGCTCGCTACCCATCTGTGGCTCACTCAACGACAGCCACCTCCTTCTGCCGGTCCTTGAGCTCGGCGGCCCGCCGCCGGTTCGGCCAGAGACCCTGCGGTCGGAAGATCATCACGATGATCAGCAGAATCCCGAAGATGAAGTAGCGCAACGACGTCGGGCTCACGTCGAAGTCGTTACCGAAGACGGTGGCCGTCTCCGGCAGACCGAAGACATCACCCACCGACCGCAGCCACTCCGGAATGTAGATGACCAGGAAGCCACCGAGGATCGCGCCGCCGATGCTGCCGGCGCCGCCGAGCAGCACCGCCGCCAACACCAGAATCGAGTTCTCCAACGAGAACGTCGAGGAGTTGACGAAGTTGGCCTGACCGGCCCAGAGCGAACCGGACAAGCCACCGACCGCCGCGCCGATGGCGAACGCCCACAGCTTGAACCGGAACGTCGGAACGCCCATCAGCTCCGCCGCGTCCTCGTCCTCCCGGATCGCCACCCAGGCCCGACCCACCCGGCTGTTGGCCAGGTTCCGGATCAGGAAGACGGCAATGATGATCACGGTGAGCAGCAGCCAGTAGTACGGCTTGAACTCGAACTGGAAGATGGCCGTCCCGTCCGCGTACTTGCCCGGCGGGTGCCCCACCTGCGGGATGCCCCGATCCCCGTTGAAGATCCAGTCCTGGTTCTTCGCGATGATCCGAATCATCTCCGCGAAACCGAGCGTCACGATCGCCAGGTAGTCACCGCGCAACCGCAGCGTCGGAGCGCCGAGCAGCACTCCGGAGAGCAGCGCCAGGGCGATCGCGATCGGCACGGTGACCAACCAGGGCCACGGGCTCTCCAGCCAGTTGTACTGGGTGATGAGCTTGCTCTCCGGCGACGTCAACAACGCCACCGTGTACGCGCCGACGGCGAAGAAGCCGAAGAACCCCAGGTCCAACAGGCCGGCGTAACCCACCACCACGTTGAGACCGAGCGACAGCAGCACGATCCAGGCGCAGTAGAACAGCACCGCCGCCATGTCGTTGCGCGTGGTGTAGAGCGGAATCCACAGACCCGGGATGTTCAGGTACTCGTAGAACCACTTGTTCGGCAGGACGTAGAGGAAGGCGATGAAGGCCAACAACCCGGTGATCCGGGCGGACTTCGGCAGCCCGTCGACCCGCCGACCGATGGCACTCGAAGCGGAGTGCCAGCGCTCTCGCAGAGCGGTCATGCCCGCGCCCTCCCCAACGACTCGCCCAGCAGACCAGTCGGCCGGAACATCAGCAGGACGATCAGCACGACGAACGCGATGAGATCGCGCCACTGCGAGCCGAAGAGCGCCGACCCGTAGTTCTCGACCAGACCCAGCAGAACGCCACCGATCGCCGCGCCCCGCAGGTTGCCGATACCACCCAGCACCGCGGCGGAGAACGCCTTGAGCCCGAGCAGGAAGCCGATGTTGTACCGGGTGTTGCCGCTCTTCATGTCACTGAAGACAGCGGCCACACCGGCCATCAGGCCACCCAGCACGAAGACCAGCGCGATCACGCGGCTCTTGTTGACACCCATCAGCGCGGCGGTGTTGGCGTCCTGCGCGACCGCGCGGATGCCCTTGCCGAAGCGGGTGCGGTTAACGAACCAGTCCAGACCGACCATCATCACGATGGCCACGCTCAGCGTCAGCATCTGCACGGGCGTGATGCTCCAGCCACCGATGCTGAACAGCGTGTCGGAGGGCAGCAGAGCCGGTGAGCCGACCTGGCGACGCTGGGTCAGCGTCCCCATCAGCTCCATCAGCGCGTACGACGCGCCAATGGCCGTGATCAGGAAGGCCAGTGGCGGCGCGTTGCGTCGCCGTAGCGGACGGTAGGCGGTAACCTCAATCAACAGCGCGACACTGCCGGACAGCAGCGCCGCTGCCACGATCGCGAGCGCGATCAGGAGCAGGGCGCGACCCACCGACGGAGCGCCGCTGTTGCTATCAAGCCCGAAGGCCGCCCAGGTCCAGATGGCACCGAACGTGCCGATCATGAAGACCTCGGAGTGCGCGAAGTTAATCAGGCGAAGAACGCCGTAGACGAGGGTGTAGCCGAGGGCGATGAGCGCGTAGATCGCTCCCTGCACCAACCCGGTTGTGGTCAGTTCCGGGAAGCCCCGGACGAGTTCTGCAAAGTCCACCGATGCTCCGAAGGGTGTTGCGTTGAGCCGATGCGGCCGGGGTTACGCACCCCGACCGCATCGAAACAACTCTTTTCGTCACGCCCTCAAACCTGTGACCCCCAACGGGATCAGGCCTTCGGGATCTCCACGTCAGGAGCCCACGCACCGGCGGTCGCCTTGAAGGCCCACACCTTGACCTGCGCCGGGTCCAGCTCGCCGTTCGGCTCCCACTTGTAGGTCACGCCCGAGGCGGAACCGGCCTTGTTGTAGGAGGAGAGGAACGCCTGGATGTCGGCGCGGCTGGTCTTGCCGGCCTTGATGGCCTCAAGGTAGATGTTGGCCAGATCGAACGACACGTCGGCGTACACGCCCGGGTCAACGGTGTACTTGGCCTTGAAGTCGGTCACGAAGGTGCCCTTGGCCGCGGTGGCCGGGCCACACGGGCAGGTCGCGATGGTGCCCTCGACGTCCTTCTGACCAGCCACCGACAGCATGTTGGCGTCGTTGATGCCGTCGCCACCGATGAACGTGCCGGTCCAGCCCGCAGCCCGCAGCTGCTTCAGGAACGGCGCCGCCTCCTCGGTGTAACCCGCGTAGAACAGCACCGTCGCGCCGCTGGTCTTCACCTTGGAGATCTGCGCACCGAACTCCTGCGCGTTGTCGACGACCTTGTCGGTGCCGATGATCAGCGAACCGAGGCCCTTCTTGGCCTCGTCGGCCAGACCCGCGCCGTACGCGGACTGGTCGTCGATCACGAAGGCCTTCTGGGCCTTCAGCACGTTCTTGATGTAGCTGGCGATCGCCGGACCCTGGGAGAAGTCGTTACCCACGCCGCGGTGGAAGACCTTCCAGCCCTTCGTCGACAGGCTCGGCCGAGTGGCCGACGGGCTGATGACGGCGAGACCCGCAGTGTCGAAGATCGGCAGCGCGACCTCGCTCTCACCGGAGAACGCCGGCCCGACCATACCCACGATCTTGGTGTCGGCCGCCGCGCTGGTGGCGAGACCGCCGGCCAGGTCGGCCTTACCCTGCGAGTCGAACGCCTGAACGCTGACCTTGCAGTCCGCGTTCGCCGCGTTGTACTTCTCCACGGCCAGGTCGGCACCCTGCTTCATCGGGGTTACCAGGCCGGCGTCGGCGCCGGAGAGCGCCCCAAAGAAACCGATCTTGAGGTCGCACGCCTTGCTGGCGGAACCACCCGGCGTGCCCTCGTCCTTCTTACATGCGCTTGCGCCGCCGACAACAAGCGCCGCGATGGCGACGCTGCCGAGGACGCGCACGAAGTTTTGCCTCAAGGCTGGAACCCTCCTCCGTCCGAAAGCCCGAAGTCGCCTGGCAGAGCGCCGATGGCGACGACGGACCGGACCGTTCACCCGGTCTGGGGCGGGACGTTATCCCAGAAGCGCTACTCACCGTAAGGTGTCAAAGGCGGCATTGACTCAACCGTTACCCGAGCCGAAGAACCTCGCGTTTAGATGTCACATCGGCGCCTGTCGACAACCCGTCAGACGGGCCCGGAAGGCGCGTACCACACCCTCGCCGCCGCTGCGTCGTCGATGGCGACCACCATCCGACCGCCCCCCACCGCGATCGCAGCCGACGTGTCCCCACCAGCGGAAACATCCACCGGCAGCGCCACCGGGGCCCACGACGAGCCACCCTCGGCGGACCGCCACAGCCGATGCCCACCGGCCGCCACCGTCATGGCCAGCACGGCACCATCACCGCCGGCAACCGCCTCCACACCCGCCACCGCGCCAGCGCCCGCCGCCCCGAAGCTCCCTACCGCCCGCCACTGACCCGTGGCCGTCGCCGACCCGGCACGGGGCTCGAACACCCACGCCTGGAACCCGCTCCCCCGCACCCCCAGGGCGTGCACGACGGCACCGACCCGCACCAGACGCTGCGCGATCTCGTCCGCACCCGTCGCCGGCAACGCCAGCCGCGTCCAGGCCCGGCCATCGCCCGACGACCAGACGAACGGATCACGGTCGGCCCGGCCCGCCGGCCGACCCCCGCCACCGACCAACCAGCCATCGGGCACCGCCAGCGCATCCGTGGCGATCGTCGTCAGCCTCGCATCACTGGCCAGCCCGGGAGCACCGTCGACCAACTCGAAGCCAGCCGCATCCGGGGAGCGCCACACCGCCGCCCCACTCTCCCGGGCACCCGCGATCAACCACCCGCCCGCACCACCCGCGATGCGGCTCGCGCTGACCGCCTCCGGCCCGCCGTACAGCTCGAACTCCGCCGGCACCTCGGTCAGAGCACCGTCGGCGTCCTGCCGCCAGGTCCGCACCCGCGGATTGCCGTGCGCGCCACCCGCCCGCGCGCCGATGACGGCGATCCGCCCGTCCCGGCAGCCGACGGCATAGAGGATCGCGCGCTCGCCGTAGTAACTGATCGGGTGCAACGGCAGCGGGGTCCAACCTCGACCGTCCGCACTGCGCCAGGCAGCCGGCCGGGTTCCGCCGTCCGGCCCGCCCACCGCACCGACCAAATACCACCGGCCCGCACAGGCGGTCACATCGCGCACGATGAGCCGGCCGGGCGCACCGGGGGGCATCGGCAGATCCGCCAACTCCCACTCTGGACGGACCGGCTCGGGAAGGCGCTCGTCGCCGGCGGCCCAGCACCCGGCGAGCAGCGTGACGACAACCCCGAGCACCGCGATCGCACGCCGGACCGACACGCAGTCGATGCTATCGATCCGACCGCCCGCCGCCGAGCCGCTCCCAGTGCTCAGACGGAGGGCTGCTGCGACACCTCGCCGCCGGCGGTCTCCGCGAGAATCCGCTCGGCGACCTCCTTCATGGTCATCCGGTGATCCATCGCGGTGCGCTGGATCCACTTGAACGCCTGCGGCTCGGTCATCCCGTACGTCGTCATCAGCGCGCCCTTGGCGCGCTCCACCGACTTGCGGATCTCCAGACGGTCGGTCAGGCTCGCGACCTCCGCCTCCAGGGCCGCGACCTCCGAGTAACGCGACAGCGCGATCTCCACCGCCGGGACCAGGTCACTCTTCTGGAAAGGCTTCACGAGGTACGCCATCGCACCCGCCGCCCGCGCCCGCTCCACCAGATCACGCTGGCTGAACGCGGTCAGGATGATCACCGGGGCGATCCGGGCGCCGGCGATGCGCTCGGCGGCGGCCAGCCCGTCCATGATCGGCATCTTGATGTCGAGGATGACGAGATCGGGCTTCAACTCCTCGGCCAGGCGGACGGCTGTCTCACCGTCGCCAGCCTCCCCCACCACCTCGTAACCCTCTTCGACCAGCATCTCGGCGAGGTCCAGCCGGATCAGCGCCTCGTCCTCGGCGATCAGTACGCGCCTGCGCTCGGCATCCGTCGGCATCTCAGCCACCAGCCCTACCCCCACCATCGATCACTGCACGGCTACCACCCATGCTCCCGCATGAGAGTAGTCGGGTACAGTAAGCGCCACCCGCCGGGATGGTGGAACGGCATACACGGAAGTCTCAAACACTTCTGCCCGAAAGGGCTTGCGGGTTCGAATCCCGCTCCCGGCACTTAGTCATACGCCTGTTCGATGATGCAGGGGTGCATCCACCGCAGATGCGGGCGCAAGCCCGCACTCTCCGCGCTCGCGGGCACAGCATCCGCTCGGTAGCCCGCACGCTCTCATTGCCGTACGCGACGGTCTGGCACTGGTGCGTCGATCGACCCGAACCGGTGCGGCGCGGCACGGAGCTGCGCTGCTTCCGATGTCGGCCGGATGTCGACAATCCGACCGACCCCGCGGCCTACGCCTACCTGCTCGGTCTCTACCTGGGCGACGGCCACCTGGTGACGACGGCGCGTGTCCCGGTGTTGCGCATCTACTGTTCCGATGCCTGCCCGGGCTGATCGAGGCGTGCGATGTGGCTATGCGAGACGTGTTGGCCTCGAAGGTGCAACGGGTCCAGAAGCAGGGCTGCGTGGGCGTGCAGAGTTACGGTCTCCACTGGCCCTGCCTGCTCCCGCAGCACGGTCCCGGCAAGAAGCACGAGCGACCGATCGTCCTCGCCGACTGGCAAAGGCCGATCATCGAACAGCGCGCCGGCGACTTCCTGAGAGGGCTGTTCCACTCCGACGGCTGCCGCATCGCCAACCGGGTGACAGTGCGCGGCAAGGCGTACGTCTACCCGCGCTACATGTTCGTCAACGAGTCGACCGACATCATGGGGCTCTGCCAGTGGAGCCTCGATCTGCTCGGCGTCGCCTGGCGGATGAACCGACGCAACTCCCTCTCGGTGGCACGGCGCGACGCGGTCGCCGCGCTGGACCGGCACGTCGGCCCCAAGTCCTGATCGCTACCCGCGCGGATCACGCTGACCATGGGAGCCTGACTGACGATCGAGCTGACACGCAGGCGACGACAGGGGTGGGATCTGATGCGGGTGGTCATCTTCGGTGCGACAGGCATGGTCGGCCAGGGCGTGTTGCGGGAGTGTCTGCTCGCCGACGACGTACGGGAGGTGCTGACGATCGGTCGGCGGCCGACCGGGAAGCAGGACCCGAAGCTGCGCGAGCTGACGGTCGCGGACGTGGGCGAGTTGGACGCGGTGCGGGCCGAGTTGACCGGTGTCGACGCGTGTTTCTACTGCCTGGGTGTGTCCTCGCTGGGTCTGGACGAGGCCGCGTACACACGGATCAGCTACGACTACCCGCTGGCGGCGGCACGGTTGTTGGCGGAGGTGAGCCCACAGGTCACGTTCGTCTACGTTTCGGGTCAGGGGACCGATTCGTCGGGTCAGGGTCGGGTGATGTGGGCGCGGGTCAAGGGTCGCGCCGAGAACGCGATCATGGATCTGCTGCCCAACGGTTATGCGGCGCGGCCGGGGTTCATCCAGCCGACGTACGGTGCGGTGTCGAAGACGCGGTGGTACCGGTTCGGGTACGCGGTCACGCGTCCGCTGTTTCCGGTGCTGAGTCGGTTGCTGCCGAACCAGGTCACCACTACCGACGGGATCGGCCGGGCGATGCTGCGGGTGGCTCGGCAGGGTTCGCCCGTCCGGGTGTTGGGCAACCGCGAGCTGCGCTGACCGGTCAGGCGATCGTGTCGAGGGCGTCGGCGAGGTCGACGCGCAGGTCCTCGGGGTCCTCCAGGCCGACCGAGAGGCGCAGCAGGCCGGCGGCGGGCTTCGCGTCGCCCTCGACCGGCCGGTGGGTGAGTGAGGCGGGGTGCTGGATGAGGGTGTCGACGCCGCCGAGGGAGACCGCGTGGGTGATGAGGCGGCAGGCGTCGGCGACGGTGGCCGCGGCGGCCGAGCCGCCGCGTACCTCGAAGGCGAGCAGGCTGCCGGGTCCGGCCATCTGCCGCCCGACCAGCGCCGCCGGGTCGTGCACCGAGGGGTGGTGCACCCGGTGTACGGCGGGGTGGCCGGCGAGCCAGCCGGCGAGCTTCTCGGCGGTGGCCTGTTGGGCGCGGACCCGCAGCGGCAGGGTTTGCAGGCCGCGGTGCAGCAGGTAGCCGCCGAGGGGGTGCAGGATCGCGCCGGTGACTGCGCGGACCTGGCGTAGCCGCACGGCCCAGGCGTTGTCGCAGGCGACGACGCCGGCGAGCACGTCGCCGTGCCCGCCGATGCTCTTGGTGGCGCTGTGCAGGACGAGGGTGGCGCCGTGTCGGGCGGGTTGTTGCAGTACGGGGGTCGCGACGGTGTTGTCGACGAGCAGCGGGACGTCGCCGGCCGCGGCGGCGAGGGCGGCGATGTCGACCAGGTCGAGGGTGGGGTTGGCGGGGGTCTCGACGATGATCAGTGCGGTGTCCGGACGGATGGCGGCGGCGACCTCGTCGGCGCGCGTCCAGGTGACGGTGGTGCCGAGCAGGCCGGTGGCGAGGACGTGGTCGGTGCCGCCGTAGAGGGGTCGGACGGCGACGACGTGCCGACGGTCACCGCGGGCGGCGGCGAGCAGGGTGGCGGTGAGCGCGGCCATGCCGCTGGCGAAGGCGACGGCCTGGGCGGTGCCTTCCAGCTCGGCGAGGGCGCTTTCGAAGCGGGCGACGGTGGGGTTCCAGAGCCGTTGGTAGACGGCGCTGCCGTCGGTGGGGAGGGGCCCGCCGGTGGCGAGTTGCTCGTACGCGTTGCCGCCGTCGTCGACGGAGGGCAGCGGGTTGGTGGTGGAGAGGTCGATGGGTGGCACGTGTACGCCGAGGGTGCGCAGGTCGTCGCGTCCGGCGTGTACGGCCCGGGTGTCCACCGATGTCATGCCCGGTAGCGTCGAACATCTGTCGGTGATCAAGCAATAGAGCGGCAGATGATTCTGTCCTGTGGGCTAGTTTCCGTGCTGAGTTCGGGTAAGGATGGTGGGATGCTCCCTGCGCCGAATGATGTGCGGCCGTATCCGGCCCTGGACGAGGTGGACCGCGCGATCCTGGCCGAGTTGGCCGCCGATGGCCGCCTGCCGAACAACGCCCTCGCCGAGCGGGTGGGCGTGGCGCCGTCGACGTGCCTGACGCGTACGCGGGCGCTACGCGAGCGCGGCGCGATCCGTGGTTTTCACGCCGAGGTGGATCCGGCGGCGCTCGGCCTGCCGTTGCAGGCGTTGGTGTCGGTGCGGTTGACCGCGCACGAGCGGGCGGCGGTGGACGCGTTCCGGGCCCGGTCGGTGCGGCTGCCGGGGGTGGTGTCGGTGTTCCACGTGGCCGGCGCGGAGGATTACGTGCTGCACGTGCGGGCGGCGTCCGGTGACGCGTTGCGGGACTTCGTGCTGGACCATCTGGCGGTCGACCCGGTGGTGCAGCACACACAGACCAGCCTGATCTTCGAGCAGGCGCGCGGGATGGGCTGAGCGGCGGGTGAGGTGGCCGACGAAAACCCGTATGCCGGAACAAAACCGGCCGGCGACGGGTTGGCTGACCGTGTGATCACCGTACCGATGTCTGTTCTTGATCTTGCCCCGGTCGCCAAGGGCACCACCGCTGGCGCGGCCCTGCAGGCCACCACCGAGCTGGCCCGCCGCACCGAGGAGCTGGGCTACCACCGGTTCTGGGTGGCCGAGCACCACAACATGCCGGCGATCGCCAGCTCCGCCCCCGCGGTGCTGCTGGCGCACCTGGCGGCGAACACGTCGACGATCCGCCTCGGATCGGGCGGCGTGATGCTGCCGAATCACGCGCCGCTAGTGGTGGCCGAGCAGTTCGGCACCCTGGAGGCGCTGCACCCCGGCCGGATCGACCTGGGCATCGGCCGGGCGCCGGGCACCGACCAGATGACCGCCCTGGCGCTGCGGCGCACCATGGAGGGCCTGTCGGCGGAGGGCTTCCCGCGCGAGTTGGCGGACCTGATGAACTACTTCAGCGGGGAGAAGCCGGGGCAGATCGTCGCCACGCCGGGTCGCGGTGAGCAGCCGGCCGTGTGGTTGTTGGGCTCCAGCGGTTTCAGCGCCCAGCTCGCCGGCCTGCTCGGTCTGCCGTTCTCCTTCGCGCACCACTTCAGCTCGGCGAACACGCTGCCGGCGTTGGCCCTGTACCGGCAGAACTTCCGGCCGTCGCAGTGGCTGGACAAGCCGTACGCGATGGTGGCGGTCAACGCGGTGTGCGCCGAGACCGACGAGCGGGCCGAGTGGCTGGCCGGGCCGAGCGCCCTGTCGTTCCTGAAGTTGCGCTCCGGGCGGCCGGAGCCGCTGTCGACGCCCGACGAGGCGGCGGCGTACCCGTACTCCGAGGTTGAGCGGGAGTTCGTCGTGGCGCGCCGCGACGGTCAGGCGATGGGCTCGCCGGAGACGGTGCGTCGCCAGCTGACCGACCTGGTGGAGCGCACCGGCGCGGACGAGCTGATGCTCACCACGCTGGTGTACGACGTCAAGGACCGGGTGCGGTCGTACGAGTTGATCGCCGAGCAGGTGGCGGGCGGTCTGCGCCAGAGGGCGTGAAACACGATCTTCACGTCAGCGTCACCCCGCCGACCCGGACGGTGCCTAATGTTGGTTCCGGTGGTGGTACGGCATTCCCGGTCGGGACGGGTTGGGAATGCCGCGGTGTGGCGCACCGGGCCGGAGCTGTGCGGATTCCGCGGCTACGGCCCGGTGCCTGCCACCCTAGGCGACCCCGCTCGGGACCGCCAGGGGTTGCATCAACGTAGGTAGATGTCTGGCGTGGGTGGGGTGCCCATTCCGTTGCCGATGAAGAACCCCGGGTGCGGCGGTTGGTTGTAGGCGGTGTTCTGCCACGCGATCGCCACCCGATACTGCGGGTCGTGCATCAGGGTGTAGATCCGGGTGCTGGTCGGAGTGGGTGTGCTGTAGATGCGCAACGCCCGGCTGTCGGTGGTCCGCCAGATCACCTCCTCGCGCCAGTCCCCCAGGATGTCGCCAGAGAGCGTCGGCGTGGACTTGGTGCCGTTGTTGGACGCCACCCCGCTGCCGTCGAGCAGCCGGGTCTCACCGCCGGTGCCGTACTTGTCGACCTTCGTGCCGTCGAGCAGCTCCCGCACCGGGTCGCCGTCCCACCAGGCGAGGAAGTTGGCCGAGGACGGTTTGCGGCCGACGTTCTGCCCCCTGGTGTTGGCCAGCCCGGCGACCGCCGACGACCACGACTCCGCGCCGGGGCTGCCCGCCCAGATGTCCGCGGCGACGCCCCGGCCGTTGTCGCCGGAGGCCGGCGTGGACCAGAGCACCTGACCGGTACGGGCGTCGGCGAAGTAGGAGCTGGGCTTGCTGGCGTCCTCGTCGACCTTGAACACCTCCAGGCCGGCGCGGCCCGGGTCGAGATCCCCGACGTGCAGGGCGTCGCCGTGGCCGTTGCCCGTCGAGTGCAGCAGCCGGCCGTTGTCGTCGATGGTGGCGGCGCCGTAGACGATCTCCTGACGGCCGTCGGCGTCGACGTCGGCGATGGCGAGCTGGTGGTTGCCCTGACCGGCGGCGGCGCCGTTGCCGGAGGAGTTCGAGTCGAACGTCCAACGCTTGGTCAACGCGCCGTTGCGGAAGTCCCAGGCGGCGATGACCGCACGGGTGTAGTAACCCCGGGCCATGATCAGCGAGGGGCGCTGCCCGTCCAGGTACGCGGTGCCGGCGAGGAACCGGTCCACCCGGTTGCCGTACGAGTCACCCCAGGACGACACCGTGCCGCGCGGCGGGTCGTAGTTGACGGTGGAGGCGATCGCGCCGGTCTGACCGTTGAACATGGTCAGGTACTCCGGGCCGGAAAGCACGTACCCACTGGAGTTGCGGTAGTCCGCCGACGACGAGCCGATCACCTGACCGGTGCCGGAGCGGGTGCCGTCGGCGGTCTTCATGGCCACCTCGGCGCGGCCGTCGCCGTCGTAGTCGTACACCTGGAATTGGGTGTAGTGGGCGCCGGCCCGGATGTTGCGACCCAGGTCGACCCGCCACAGCCTGGTGCCGGTGAGGGTGTACGCGTCGACGTAGACGTTGCCGGTGTAGCCGGACTGGGAGTTGTCCTTGGCGTTTGACGGGTCCCACTTGAGCACGATCTCGTAGGTACCGTCGCCGTTGAGGTCACCCACCGAGGCGTCGTTGGCGCTGTAGGTGTAGCTCTCGCCGCTCGGGGTGCTGCCGCCGGCCGGAACCTGCAACGGCACGTCCAGGTAGCCCGCGCCGAACTGCAACGCCGGTGCCGACGCCGCCTGCTCGGTGCCGCCCACCACGGCCCGCACGGTGTACGCCGAGCCGGCCGCCGCGCCGCTGTCGAGGTAGTTGGTGGCCCCGGTGATCGGGCTGGCGTTGACCCTTGTGGAGCCCCGGTAGAGGTTGAACTCCACCCCGGAGGTTTCGGTGCCGAGCAGCCGCCAGGAGACCAGGTTGCCGCTGCCGGAGCGGACGCTGATCAGCCCTCGGTCCAGGTTCTCCATCTGCAACACCCCGGCCGACGGCGGTGGCGTGGTGGGCGGAGGCGTGGTCGGGGGTGGCGTGGTGGGTGGCGGGGTGGTCGGCTCCTCGGTGGGCGGGGCGCCGGTGCAGGTGGCGCCGTTGAGCGCGAAGCTGCTCGGCACCGGGTTGCTGCCAGTCCACGAACCGTTGAAGCCGAACGAGGCGCTGCCGTTCGTGGCGATGCCGGCGTTGTATTCGACGTTGCGCGCGGTGACCTGGGCACCGGACTGGGTGACGGCGGCGTTCCACGCCTGCGTGACCTGCTGGCCCGCCGCGTACGACCAGGTGAGGGCCCACCCGTTGACCGGGTCGCCGAGGTTGGTGACGGTGACGTTGGCGCCGAAGCCGCCCTGCCACTGGTTCGTGATCTGGTAGTCGACCCGGCAGCCGACGGCGGCGGCCGAGGCGACCACCGTGCCGAGGGTGCCTGCCACGACGGCAGCGGCCGTCGTGCCGGCGAGCAGGATCAGCCGATGTCTGGACGGGTGCATGGGACTGCCTCCGGGGATCCGGTGGTGATCGCCACGACCCACCGGCCCTGCCCGGGAAGCACAGTGGACTCGCCCCGCCGCGACGGCGACGGACGGCGATCTGATCGGGGGTGAAACGCCCTGGAACTCACGGATCCGACTCACCGCGCATCGTAGGGCAAGCGCTTTCCGACGCGCAACATCGATGCTCGACTATCAAGTTCACGCTCGAGCCAGGATGCAGTGGCCTCGAACGCGCTTGGAAGCCACTACATCCACGATCGAGCACGATCTTGGTGACTAGACCTCGGCGGGCACCGCGGCAGGCGCAGCGGCTTCGGCCTGGGCGCGAGCGCGAGCGCGGCGGGTACGGCGTAGGGCCCGCACGGCCAACACCAGCGCGGCCAGCCAGCCGGCGGCGAGCAGTGCGTACAGGGCGGGACGGGCCGGACCGTCCAGTTCGGCGGAGCGGATCAGGGTGCGGGCGTTGGTCAGCACGATCACGCCGCCGACTGCCGCGCCGAGCAGTTGAGCGGGCACGATTCGCACCAGCCAGGCGGCCAGCGGGGCGGCAATGAGTCCGCCGATCAGCAGCGCGGCGACGGTGGGGAGCAGGAACCCCTCGGTGCCCAACCCGATCAGGAAACCGACGCTTGCCGCGCCGGCCACGACGAACTCGGCGGTGTCCACCGAGCCGATCACCTTGCGGGGCTCCATTCGGCCGGAGACCAGCAGCGCCGGGGTGGCCACCGGGCCCCACCCGCCGCCGCCGGTCGCGTCGACGAAGCCGGCGACCAGGCCCAGGGGGCCGAGGAAACGACCGCGTAGCCGCCCGCCGACCCGGTCGGTGCGCAGCGGTCGGGCGAAGCGGACCAGGAGGTACGCGCCGAGCGTGAAGAGAATGCCGGCCATCCACGGTGCGGCGGCCTCGGTCGAGATCGAGCTGAGCAGGGTGGCGCCGGCGAAGGCACCGATCGCGCCGGGTAGGGCGATGCGGGTGACCACCCGCCAGTCGACGTTGCCGAACCGCCAGTGCGCGACCCCGGCGGCGAGCGTGGTGCCGATCTCGGCCAGGTGCACCGAGGCCGAGGCGGCGGCGGGGGCGACCCCGGCTACCAGCAGCAGGGTGGACGAGGTCAACCCGTAGGCCATGCCGAGCGAACCATCGATCAACTGCGCGACGAGCCCGACCAGAGCGAGGACCAACAGCTTGCGCACGAGCGCCCCCTGACTTTTCGGCATCTCCTATCGACTTGGTCGACAATGCGGGACGGGGCACCCGGGGTCAAGCCCCCGATCGGTGGATGGGACGCGGCGGGTCAGCGGCCGGGCGACACGGGGCCGGGCAGCCGGCCGGCGCTCAGATCCAGGCGCGCGGGTCGGCGGCCAGCTCGGTGACGCGCGCGGGCAGGGTGCCCGCGGCCACGTCGGCGACGCTGACCAGCTCCAGGATCTCCCGTTCGCTGGCCCGCAGCGCGATCCAGACTTCCTGGAGCGCGCGAGCCGGGCCGTGGTAGCCGAGCTGCTCCGGGCGCTGCCCGCGTACGTGGGCGAGCGGCCCGTCGATCACCCGGATCACCTCGGCGAGGGAGATCTCCTCGGCGGGGCGGGCCAGCCAGTAGCCACCTTCCGGACCGCGCTGGGCGTGCACGATGCCGCCCCGGCGCAGCTGAAGCAGGATGCTCTCCAGGAACTTCGGCGGGATCTCCTGGGCACGGGCGATCTGGTCGGCCGTGACCGGCCGGCCGCGCCCAGGGCCACTGGCCGTCGCGGCGAGCTCGGCGGCCGCGCGGAGGGCATAGTCGACCCGGGCGGATAGGCGCATGTCGGCAAGGTTAGTCGCTAGCCGGCCAAGCGGGCGGGCGACCCTCGACCGATCGGCCACGCATCGACGAGGCTCGCACCCTTCGCGCCGCCGCAAGAGCCGGTGAGGTACGTCATGATCCACCGGACGGTGGGGGCCGAAATGCTTTCCAGAGGCGTCCTTATGCTGGGCGGGAGTACGAATGCCTGGCTGTTTACGCGACCTCCAGCAATATATTGATAAACACCCGGGCACACTCGGGGGGAAGGCACCACGATGACCGATTTCGCCACACGCACCTGGGATGGCATGACCATCCCGGTCGCCGGCACCTATCTTCTCGATCAGGCGCACAAGCGGATCGGTTTCCTGTCCCGGCACATGATGGTGAGCCCGGTGCGCGGCGAGTTCGCCGAGGCCACGGCACAGATCTTCGTGGCGGAGGACCCACTGCTCTCCTCGGTGACGGCCACCATCATGTCGGCCAGCATCACCACCGGGAGCGCCGACCGGGACACGCATCTGAAGAGTGCCGACTTCCTCGATGTGGAGCGATACCCCACTCTTGAATATCGAAGCACCGGCATCAAATGGAAGGGCAACGAGGACCCCATCTTTCAGTGGGCCCGACTGCGCAACCATCGGTTTGGCGGACGAGGCCGAGGTCACATTCCTTCACCACAGTCCGCGGGCACACCCGGACGATTCGTGCTGACCGGTGAGTTGACGGTGAAGGGAATTACCCGGGTTGTCGACCTAGAGGTCAATTTTGGTGGCGCTCGTCGTGATCCGTACGGGCAGAACATCTTCGGATTCAGCGCGACGGCCGGCATCGACCGCGAGGACTACGGCCTGCTCTGGAATGTCGCCCTGGAGAGCGGCGGGGTGCTGGTCGGTAAGACGGTGCAGATCGAGATCGCCGGGGAGGCCATCTACCAGCCCTGACGGGCGTCGTCCCCGCCAGGCACGCCGGGCGGGGACGGTCGACAGCGTCAGGCGCCGACGCGGCGCAGCAGACCCTCTTGCACGGCGCTGGCGATCTGCTGGCCGTCCGTGGTGAACATCCGGCCGGTGGCCAGCCCACGCGCGCCGGACGCCGACGGGCTCAAGCAGTCGTAGAGGAACCACTCGTCGGCTCGGAACGGCCGGTGGAACCAGAGCGCGTGGTCCAGGCTCGCGCCGACCAACCCGCCCGGCCCCCAGACCTCGCCGTGCGCGGAGAGCACCGAGTCGAGCAGGGTGAGGTCCGAGGCGTAGGTGAGCGCGCAGGCGTGGAGCAGCGGATCGTCGGGCAGTTTGCCGTCGATGCGCATCCAGACGCGCTGGTGCGGGTCGGCGGGCCGGTCGCCGGGGCGGACCCAGCCGGGCTCGCCGACGTAGCGCACGTCGATGGGTCGCGGGATCTGGCCCCAGATGCCCAGCCGCTCCGGGTAGCGGGACAGCCGGTCGGTCATCGTCGGCACGTCGTGCGGCGGGGGGACGTCCAGCGGGGCCGGGGCCTGGTGGTCCAGACCCTCCTCGGCCCGCTGGAACGACGCCGACATGAAGAAGATCGGCTTGTCGTGCTGGAGGGCGACCGCGCGGCGGACCGAGAAGGACCGGCCGTCGCGGATGTTCTCCACCTGGTAGGCGATCGGCTCGACCGGGTCGCCGGGGCGGACGAAGTATCCGTGCAGCGAGTGCACGAACCGCTCCGGGTCGACGGTGCGGCCAGCGGCGACCAGAGCCTGGCCGGCGACCTGGCCGCCGTACACCCGTTGTGGGCCGACCGGGGGGCTCATCCCCCGGAAGGCCATGGGCCCGGTCGGGTCGAGGTCGAGCACTTCCAGCAGTTGGTCTACCGCCGCCTGGCCGACCGCGACCCGACCGTCGCTCACTGCAGCGCCCGCGCCGACGCCGCGTCGACCAGCGAACCGAGCTGGTGTACGCGCAGCGTGTTGGTCGAGCCGGGGGTGCCGGGCGGGCTACCCGCCACGATCACCACGTAGTCACCGGGGTTGGCCCGGTTGAGGCCGAGCAGCGCCTGGTCGACCTGGCGGAACATGTCGTCGGTGTGTTGCACGAACGGCATCAGGAAGGTCTCCACGCCCCAGGTGAGGGCGAGCTGGTCGCGCACCTCGGGGACCGGCGTGAAGGCCAGCAGCGGCAGGTCGCAGTGCAGGCGGGACAGCCGTCGCACGGTGTCACCGGTCTGCGAGAAGGCGACGAGAGCCTTGGCGTTGATGGCCCGGGCGATCGACGAGGCGGCGACGGTGAGGGCGCCACCGTGGGTACGCGGGTCGTGCTGCAGCCGCGGCACCCCGATCGAGCCCGCCTCGGTGGTCGTCACGATCTTGGCCATGGTGCTGACGGTGAGCACCGGGTACTTGCCGACGCTGGTCTCGCCGGAGAGCATCACCGCGTCCGCGCCGTCGAGCACCGCGTTGGCGACGTCGGACGCCTCCGCCCGGGTGGGGCGGGAGTTCTCGATCATGGAGTCGAGCATCTGGGTGGCCACGATGACCGGCTTGGCGTTCTCCCGGCACAGCTGCACGGCACGCTTCTGCACCAGCGGGACCTCGTCCAGCGGCATCTCGACACCGAGGTCACCGCGGGCGACCATGACGCCGTCGAAGGCCAACACGATGGCCTCCAGGTGCTCCACCGCCTCCGGCTTCTCGACCTTGGCCAGCACCGGCCGGAACACGCCCTCTTCGGCCATGATGTTGTGGACGAGCTTGATGTCCTCGGCCGAGCGGACGAAGGAGAGCGCGACCAGGTCGACACCGAGACCCAGGGAGAAACGCAGGTCCTCGGCGTCCTTGTCCGACATGGCGGGCACGCTGACCGCCACGTTGGGCAGCGACACGCCCTTGTTGTTGGAGACCGGCCCACCCTCGGTGACGAGGCAGCGGATGTCGTTGCCGGTGACGTCGGTGACCTCGACGGCGACCCGGCCGTCGTCGATCAGCAGCCGGTCACCGGGCTTCACCTCGTAGGGCAGCTTGGTGTAGGTGCAGGAGACCCGCTCCTTGCTGCCGATGATGTCGTCGCCGGTGATCACCACCGAGTCACCGGTACGCCAGTCGTGGGGGCCGTCGGCGAACTTGCCGAGCCGGATCTTGGGGCCCTGCAGGTCGGCGAGGATGGCGACGGGCTTACCTGCGGCCTCCGACGCCTCCCGGACCAGTCGGTAGACCGCCTCGTGGTCGGCGTGGCTGCCGTGGCTGAAGTTGAGCCTCGCCACGTTCATGCCGGCCTCGACGAGACCACGGATGCGCTCCGGGGACGAGGTGGCGGGTCCAAGAGTGCAAACGATCTTCGCGCGGCGTGTCACGCCCATCAGGTTAGTCTCTCCTTCAGGTCGGACCCGGGGCCGACCCATTGCAAGCAGCGGAACAGTTGTCCAACGACGCGCGGTGCGCGTCGGGCCGGCGGGCGGAACCGCACCGGGAACGTTGTGGCGACGGGCATCGGCGACCGCGCGCCGGGAATCGTACGCCTCCGTCGGCGTGCGCTGTCGGGGTGCTCCCGGCGGCGGCTCACTCCGGGTGCCCCGAGGGCGGCAGGGTGGGCACCGCGTGGAGCAGATCGCGGGGGTCGTAGCGGCGCTTGGCCTGGCGCAGCCGCGCCCAGTTCACGCCGTAGGCGAGCCGGACCCGGTCGGTCTCCTCCGGGGCGAGCAGGTTGGGGTAGCCACCGGGCAGCGCGTGCGGGGCGAGCGCCGCCGAGGTCCGCTCGGCCCACGCGCGGTGCGGGCCGGCCTGGTCGTCGGGCGCCCACACCGCGATGACCTCGGCCAGCAGGTGGTCGGTACGAAGCCCGAACGCCGTGTCGGCGGGCCGGACCCGGGTGGCCGCGCCGTGGAAGTGGTGCAGGGCCAGCGCGGTGAACGGTGAGCTGACCTGCCGGGCCGCGTCGACGATGGCGTCCACGGCAGCGTCGGTGAGCGCGGGCAGCCACCTGGTACGCAGCAGGTAGTGGTTGCCGTCGACCATCCCGCCGTCGAACATCCGCAGCGCGTCCGCGTACGGCATCGGGCCGATCTGGTCGACAAGCGGGGTGCCCAGCGCGCGCAGGCGGTCCATCCACGGCGACCCGGCGTCCAGGTCGGGGCCGCTGTAGAACGGGCAGACGAAGATCACTGGTTCGCCGGCCGGGCCGGGCAGGAAACCCGCCATCACGGTCAGCTCGTCCGGGGCCTCGGCGACCAGCGCGCCGTAGCCGCGCAGCACGGCCGGCGCCTCGGAGAGCGCGAACATGATCATGCCGGCCAGCACGCCGGGTAGCCGGTGCGCGCGGAAACGCAGCTCGGTGACGACGCCGAGGTTGCCACCGCCGCCGCGCAGCGCCCAGTACAGCTCGGCGTCGTGGCGGGGGTCGGCGGTGACCCGGCGACCGTCGGCGAGGACCACCTCCGCGCCGAGCAGACTGTCCAGGGACAGACCGAACCGGCCGCACAGCGGGCCGTACCCGCCGGCGAGGGTGAGCCCGGCCATGCCCACGTCGCCGACCGTGCCGGTAGGCACCACCAGGTCATAAGGGCGGGCGGCGGCGAGCAGCTCGGCCGCCGTGGTGCCGCCGCCGATGGTCACCGTGGCCGCGTCCGGGTCGACCCGGACGGCGTTCAGGCCGGTCAGGTCGAGCACCAGGGCACCGTCGCGCAGCGCCCGACCGGCCCAGTCGTGACCCCCGGAACGGACCGAGAGGGGCAGATGACACCGGGCGGCGACGCGGACCGCCTCGGCCACCTCGTCGGCGTCCCGGCAGTGGGCGACCAGCGCGGGCGTACGCGCCACCGCGCCGTTCCAAAGCCGGGTGGTGGTGACGAAACCGGGATCGCCCGGCTCGTGCAGCCGGTCGCCGAGCAGGGCGCGCAGCCGGGCAGCGGCCGACGCGACATCGGGGGTGGCGGCGGAGACCATGGCGACTCCTCGACCGGGGCCGACCCACGACACCGGGTACGCCCCGGCGGCGGCCCGCGCAGGGCGCGACCGTAGCACCGGCGCACAGGCGAGCGCCGTCGTCATACCGACAGCCGCCGATGCGGTGGCAGCTCAGCTCCCGGCCTTCACCAGCGGGAACTCCAGGGAACCGGCCGGGCAGAGAAAGGTCAGCACGTCCACCCGGTAGAGCCCGGCCTGCACCGCCGGATCGGCCTCCAGCACGCTGCGTACGTCGTCGACGCTGCCGGTGCGGGCCAACCCGAAGCCGATCGGCGGCTCCGGCTCGCGCGCCGGCCCGTCCACCGAGCCGGCGACCAGGATGATGCCGCGTTGCTGCAACGCCTGCATGTGCTCGGCATGCTCGGCCTGCAACCGCTGCACGGTCTCGTTGGCCAGGGCCCGCCCGGCCGCGCCGGGATAGATCACGATGCACTCGTACGTGTCGAGCGCGAAGTTGACCTGCGGCACTCCCGCCATGGGTGCTCCCTCCGCCGTCGCACCGGAACGCACCGGCTCCGGCCAGCGTCGCACGGACAACCCCGTCGTACCGGACGCTTCCCGGCAACTCGCCTCGACGCGCGTACGGCGTGTCCACGCCCACACTCGGCCAACCAGCGGCATGACTGTCGGGTTCCGGGGGATGATCTATCGGTGGCGGGCGGGCTCTGCACGCCCGCGCTGCCCACGCCCGCCACGACGAGACGATTGGGGATCGGGCCATGGCGACCAATATCAGTGAGCAGCCCGCGAAGGCGTCCGGCACGTACCGGATCGGTGGCGACGTCACCGTCAACCGGCTCGGCTACGGGGCGATGCAGATCACCGGCCCGGGTGTCTGGGGTGACCCGAAGGACCCGGCCGAGGCGGTCCGGGTGCTGCGCCGCGCCGTCGAGCTGGGCGTGACGTTCATCGACACCGCCGACTCGTACGGGCCGTTCGTCTCGGAGTTGCTGATCCGCGAGGCTCTGCACCCGTACGCCGATGATCTGGTCATCGCGACCAAGGCCGGGCTGACCCGCTCCGGCCCGGGCGACTGGCGCCCGGTGGGCCGGCCGGAGTACCTGCGCCAGCAGTGTGAGCTGAGCCTGCGCCACCTCGGCCTGGACAGCATCCCGCTGTACCAGCTGCACCGGATCGACCCGCTGGTGCCGCTCGCCGATCAGCTCGGTGAGCTGGCGCTGCTGCGGCAGGAGGGCAAGATCCAGCACATCGGGCTGTCCGAGGTGAGCGTCGCGCAGATCGAGGAATCCCGGGCGATCACCACGATCGCATCCGTGCAGAACCTGTACAACCTCGCCAACCGCAGCGCCGAGGACGTGCTGGAGTACTGCGAGCGCAACGACCTCGCGTTCATCCCGTGGTTCCCGATCGCCACCGGTGAGCTGGCCCGCCCGGGCGGCCCGCTGGACGCCATCTCCACGGCGCACGGCGCGTCGCCCGCGCAGCTCGCGCTGGCCTGGCTGCTGCGCCGCTCGCCGGTGATGCTGCCGATCCCCGGCACGTCCTCGGTGGCGCACCTGGAGGAGAACGTCGGCGCGGCCGACGTGCGGCTCACCGACGACGAGTTCGAGGCGCTCGCCAAGGCGAGCTGACCCGTCGGTTCGGACGCCGTCGGCTCAGCCGGCGGCGTCCGACCCGGGCTCCGAACCGGGCTCCCGGGCGGCGCGCAGTGCCTCGGTCGCCTGGGCCAGCAGGCGAGCGGAGTCGGTCCGTCCGCTCACCTGTAGCTCCACCTCGGTGTCCCCGGCCTGGATCCGGATGCTGGCCTCGGTGCGCTGCTGGTCGACCCAGGACTGCAACAGGTTGAACAGCCCCGGAAGCAGCCCCTGGGCGAGCACCGCGATGATCACCGCGTCGCTGAAACCCGGCCGGCCACCGCCGCCGCCGGCCGGGCGAACCCCCGGCCGGTACTCGGGGCGGCGGTGGATCCAGGTCAGCAGGTCGACCGACGGAGGCTGCCGCTGCCGGGGGTTGATGGTCAGCCGGACGGGCAGCCGGGCTGCGGCGTCACTGTCGGTCACGGTCGTTCTCCTGGTCAGTTGGTGCTGCGGCGGAAGGTGATGCGGTCGCCGTCGGCGGTGGCGACGCCCGCGACGGTGAACGCGTCCTCATCCGTGAACGGTGAGGTGGTGCCGAAGTAGGTGGTGGTGCCGCTGGCCACCGCCCTGCCCTGCGTCTCGTACGGCGTAGAGACCTGGGCGCTGGACGGGCCGGTGAGCTCGACGGCGAGCTTCGGGTACTCCAGGATCTTCCAGGTGATCTTCTGGGTAGAGCTGCTGTAGCTGAACGGGCAGCCCGGCGGGGCCGCGACGGTCTGCTTGGCGCACTCGTCCAACCAGGCGCGTACCTGCGTCTCGACGGCAGCGATCGCCGCCGGCTTGAGCACCGGAGCCAGTTGCAGAACGGCGGCGGTCTCCCCTGGACCGACCAGCACGGTCGCGGGCGGCGTCTCACTGAGCGCGCTGGACGGGCCGGTCGCGGTGTAGCGGCCGGGCAACAGCACCAGCGGGGTGCCCTCGGTGGCGACCGGCAGCTCGACCCCGTTGAGCCGTACCCCGGGTTCGGCGGTCGCGCGGTTGAGTGGAATCGGCCCACCGCTCAACCGCCAGCCGTGGAACAGCCCGGCGCTGGTCTCGTCCTCGCGGCGCAGGGTGAGGGTGGTGGTCTCCCGCGTGTCACCCAGCCGGTACGCCACTGTGGCTTTGGCGGTGTCGCTGTCGCTGTCGCGCTCCAGCGAGGTGATCTCGACGTCGGTCGGTGGTTGGTAGCCCTTGCCGCGCAGGAGTTGAGCGAGCAGTTTGGTGTCGGCGCCGCTGGGCTGGTCGGCGAGGTAGCCGAGCGCGGCGTCGCTGTCCCGGTCGGCGAGTGCGGCGAAGAAGCCGTCGACCGCCGCCTGGGGGCGGAAGAACGCCCACTGCACCACGCCGAGCCCGCTGGTGACGAGGCAGGCTGCCAGCATGAGAGCGCCGACCAACAGCCAGGTGCGGCGGGTGCCGACCGGGCCGGGGTCATTGAACAGCCGCTCGACGGTGACGGGTGCGCCCGCACCAGTCAGCGATGCCCGCTCCAACGCGTCGAGCCGCAGCTCGTGCGGCGGGTGGGTGGCGCAGACCGCCTCGTCCCAGCCGCTGCGGCCAGTCTCGAAGGAGAGCCGCCGGTCCAGGATGCGCCGCATTCCGTCGACGTGCCCGGTGAGCACGGCGCCGAGGTCGGCCCGGTACTCGGCCGCCCGCACGTCGCGGGCGTGCAGCGGCAGCACCACGTACCGCATGGTGAGCAGCACCGGCCAGAAGAACACGAAGACCACGAAGTTGGTGCCCGGGTGTGGGAACGTCCGCATCAGCCAGGTCGGCAGGGCGTGCGCGAGGGTCAGTGGCAGGCCGACACCGCGGACGAAGGCGCTGGTGATCTCGTCCCCGGTCCGCCAGTGCACCAGCTCGTGGCTGAGCAGCGCGGCCACCTCGTCGTCCGGTTCGGTCAGCACGGCGGTGGTGACCACCACGTGCCGGGCATACGTGCGGGCGTTGCTCAGGACCGGGTCGTCCTCCATGAGCAGCCGGGGCACGGTGGGCAGGCCGAGTCGTCGGGCGCAGTCGTCGAGGATGGGACGCAGCCGCGCGTCCTCGCGGCGGCTGGGCTGGCGGGCGCCCGAGACGACCAGCAGACGCGGTTCGAGCAGCACCCGGTAGAGCGTGTAGAGGACGCCGATCAGCGCCGCCGCGACGACCGTGCCGATCAGGCCGGCGAGCAGCGCGAAGGGGTCGTCGGAGACGCCCATCCAGGGCAGCGCCAGCACGTAGAGGAAGCCGACCAGGAAGCCGATGACGAAGCCGGCCACCCCGCCGAGCACCCCACCGGAGCGGGTCAGGAACGCATCAATCAGGGAGCCGATCAGCGGGGCGTCGCGCAGGACCTGGGGCATCTGGTCGTCGACGCCGGTCCCGACGGCGAAGAGCCCCGCGATGGCGAAGGTGAGACCGCCCCAGAACGCCAGGAGCAGCGCCACCGGCAGGTAGAACCAGGTGGCGAAGAACGCGCCGACCACGCCGCGCCAGTCCCGCAGGATCCCGGCGCGCAGCCAGACCAGCGCGCTCGGATAGCCCGGTGGGCGGTCGGCGAACCGATCGGTGGGCGCCGGTGGGTCGGCAGCCGGGGGTTCCGCGGCCCGGACGTCGAGCTGCGGCACTGTCGGCGGGGTGCTCTCCGGCGGCGCGGTGGGCGGCTCGGTCATGCGCGCTGCTCCTTCTCGGCGAGTAGCGTCCACTGTCGGGAATGGACAGCCGCAGCAGGCTATCGAGGACACCTGATGTCCGACACCCCGTTTCCCAAGAACGTCGCCGACCCGACACTCACCGTCGCGGATCCGGCGCGGCGGCCCCCTCCGGGACCACCGCACCGGACCTGGTCAGAGCGCGAGGCAGTTGGGCCGCACCGGGCCGTCGACCAGGGCGCCGCGCACGATGGTGTACGCCGTGCCGTCGAGCACCAGGCCGAGGTGCCCCACCACCCGCACCGGGCAGTACGCCTGGATCAGCACGTTCGTGGCACCGTCGTTGACGGCGGCGTTCCCGGTGGGGCGGACCAACTCGTCCTGCAGGGTGCGGATGGTGGTGTAGCGCACCGAGCCCGGGGTGTCGTCGCCGGCGTTGAGGTCGGCGAGGAACGCCGAGCCGATGGTCATCTGTTGGCAGGCCACGATGCCGGCGCAGCTGCCCAGGCCGAGGAAGGCCACGATGTTGGCGACGTACGTGCCGTACTGCGGTGTGCCCAGGCTGACGTATCGGCCCACACTGGCGGTGCCACCGAGCCGCTTGAGGTAGTACCGGCTGACCAGGCCCCCTTCGGAGTGGGCGACGACGTCCACCGTCGCGGCGCCGGTGCTGGCGCGTACCTGGTCGACGTAGCTGGCGAACGCCCGGGCCGAGGTGGGGATGTCACCGAGGCCCAGACCGGGCAACTGGTAGATGAAGGTGCGGTAGCCGTCGGCGCGCAGGCGGGCGGCGATCGGCTCGTAGGCGACGGCGACGCCGCTGAGCCCGCCGACCACGATGACAGGGTTGACCGCGGCAGCGGCGAAGGCTGCGGGGGTGACGGTGGCCGGCGCGGGATCGGCGGGGGCGGCGGCCACCGGGGCGGTCGACACGAGCAACGCGGCGGTGGTGAGGGCCAGGACGAGGGCGGTCTTTCGGAGCAGCATCGCTGCACCTCCGGGGGGAGGCGCCCGGCGAACCGGGCAGGTGGGTGGGGGTGTCCGGTCGACCGTGCGACGATGATGCCCGCAACAATTCAGAAACGTCAATGACTTGTTACGCGCGGGTAACCCGTTGTTCCGGCCGGGGCGCAAACGGTCATACCGCCACGGTCCAGATCGGACATTGGCGATGACTGGCATGCTGTGGCCGTGGCTGTCGACGAACCCACCGAGCGCGAGCTGCGGGTGATGCCGTGGTGGCTGGTCCTGGTCGGCCTGCTGGCCGCCGTCGCCCTGGGCTGGCTGGTGCTGGACCTGCTGCTCACCGAGGCCGATCGCGCCAGCCAGCCGGACACCCGCGCCACGCTGCGCATCGACGCGATCCGCACCGGCCTGACCGTGGTCGCCGGCACCGGCGGAGGGCTCGCGCTGCTGCTGGCCGCGCGACGACAATGGATCACCGAACGCGCGCAGCGGCACCAGGAGAGCGTCGCCGCGCGGGACCAGGCACACCGCGACCGGGTGCAGGCGCACGCCGAGGCGGTGGCCGAGGCCGCGCAGCGCAACCACGACCGGCAGTCCGGGGCCGCCGAGCACGACGCGGCGGAGCGTCGACTGACCGAGCTCTACACCCGGGCGGTCGAGTTGCTCGGCAACGACAGCGCGGCGGTACGCCTCGGCGGCCTGCACGCGCTGGAGCGCCTCGGTCAGGACAATCCGGGGCAGCGCCCGACGATCGCCGCGGTGCTCTGCGCGTACCTGCGGATGCCGGCGCCGGACGACGAGCCGCGCGAGACGGAGGTCCGGCGCAGCGCGCAGCTCGTGCTCACCCGGCACCTACACGCGGACGACGCGGCCCACTGGCCGGAGATCACGCTGGATCTGACCGGCGCACGGCTGGTCGGCTTCGATGCCGCAGGCTGCACGCTTGTCGACGCGAACTTCACGGCGGCGACCTTCACCGGCACGACCACCTTCGCGGGCGCGACGGCGCGGGGCCCTCTCCGGCTCGGGAAGGCGACCTTCGGCGACGTGACCTTCGAGGGCCTCACGGCCGACGGCGAGGTCATGCTGGACGACGTTCGGGTGGGCGGTCTGGCCAGTTTCGACGGGGCCGCGTTCACCGATGGCCTCTCCTGCCGTCGATCCGGCTTCGCCGGCCCGACCTCATTTGGTCGGGCGACCTTCGGTCAGCCGACCAGCTTCGACGCGACCCGCTTCGAGGACGCCGCCACCTTCCAGGAGGCCGCCTTCGACGGCGCCCTGTCGATGGAGCACACCGAGTTCGGCGGGTCGGCCAGCTTCCACTCCGCCCGCTTCACGAGCATGGCGCTGTTTCGCTGGACGATGTTCGGCGCGGAGGCGTTGTTCGACCGGGCCCGGTTCACCGACGCCGCGAACTTCGGCCGGTCCCGGTTCCACGGCATGGTCAGCTTCCGCGACGCACAGTTCAGCCGGCCACCGCAGGTCGAGCAGGCGCGGGCGGTGGTCGATCCTGGCCACCGCTGGCCGGCGGGCACGGTGGTGCAACGCCTCGACGACGAGTGGCTGCTGCTTGTCGACCGCTGAGACCGGGTCAGCGGGTGTGGGCGCGCAGCCCGTCCAGGGCCACGCCGAGAACCCGGTCGCGTTGCTCGGGTGACGGGAACTGGGCCATGGTCAGGCCACTGATCAGCCGCACCACATCGTCGAAGCCGACGTCGTCACGGACCACATCGGCGGCCTGCGCGCGACGCATCAAGGGCTCACCGGCGGCGAAGATCTCCGCCCGGCAACTGGTGAAGATCTCCGAGTCGTGTAGCAGCTGCTCGGCGAGCGCGCGCTTGGTGGCGACGTACGCGACGAAGCGGTGCAGCCAGGCGACAAGCGCGTCCCAGGGTGGCAGCTCGGCCAGGTCCTCGGCGGAGCGGCTCAGCGCCCGGACCTCCTCGACGTAGACGGCCTCGAACAGGTGCCGACGGGTCGGGAAGTTGCGGTAGAGCGTGCCGATGCCCACTCCGGCCCGGCGAGCCACGTCCTCCAGGGAGGCGGCGGCACCGTTCTCGGCGAACGCCTCGCGCGCCGCAGTGATGAGGGCGTCGTAGTTGCGCCGCGCGTCGGCCCGCTTGGGCCGCTGGGCGAAGACCTCGGGCGCCTGCCCCGCGCTGGTCATGACGTGCGTCACCTCACCCTGGTTGCATCCGGAGGAAACCCTCCGCTAGCTTAGTGGAGGCACCCCTCCGGAATCCCCGGAGGCCTGCCTCCGGTTAGCTTACCTCGGGATCCGCTCGATCGCCGCCTGGCCACCCCGATCGCCCCGGACCCGACAGACAACCCCGTCACAGACGACGGGCGACAAGCCTTCATTCCCGTACGCAACAGGGAGTTCTCTCTCGTGGCAGTGACCTCCCGACGCGGCTCGCGTCGGCTCACCTTCACCGTGCTCGCGGCCGGTGCCGGATTCTTCGCGATGCTCCAATCGCTGATCACCCCGGTGCTGCCGACCATCCAGCAGGACCTGCACACCTCCCAGAACACCGTGACCTGGGTCCTGACCGCCTACCTGCTCAGCGCGTCGATCTTCACGCCGATCCTCGGCCGCGTCGGCGACATGGTCGGCAAGGAGCGGATGCTCGTCGTCGCGCTCGCCGCCCTCGCCCTCGGCTGCCTGCTGGCCGCCATCGCGCCGAACATCGGCGTCCTCATCATCGCCCGCGTCGTACAGGGCATCGGCGGAGCGGTCTTCCCGCTGTCGTTCGGCATCATCCGCGACGAGTTCCCGGCCGCGCGGGTCTCCACCGCCGTGGCCGCCATCTCGGCGATCGTCGCGGTCGGCGGCGGCCTGGGCATCGTGCTGGCCGGCCCGATCGTCAGCACGCTCGACTACCGCTGGCTGTTCTGGATCCCGATGGTCGTGGTCGGGCTGACCGCCGTGGCCGCCCACCTGTTCATCCCCCAGTCGCCGGTGCGTACCCCCGGTCGCATCGACTGGCGCGCCACCCTGCTGCTCTCCGGCTGGCTGGTCGCGCTGCTGCTGCCGATCAGCCAGGGCGCGGCCTGGGGCTGGACCTCTCCTCGGGTGCTCGGCCTGCTGGCGCTCGCCGTGCTGCTGCTGGTCGGCTGGCTCATCGCCGAACTGCGGTCGAGCAACCCGCTTATCGACATGCGGATGATGCGCCTGCCCGGCGTCTGGACCACCAACCTGGTCGCCCTGCTCTACGGCGCGTCGATGTTCTCCGTGTACGCGTTCCTCCCGCAGTTCCTGCAGACCCCAACCGCCGCCGGGTACGGCTTCGGGGCGAGCATCAGCCAGGCCGGTCTGCTCATGCTCCCGATGGTCAGCGCGATGTTCGTCGCCGGCATCATCGCCGGCCGGCTCCAGGCCGTCTTCAGCGCCAAGGCGCAGCTCGCCAGCGGTGCCGCGTTCAACGTGGCCGCCTCCGCGATGCTCGCCGCCGCGCACGACACCCGCTGGGAGGTCGCCATTGCCGGTGGCCTGGTGGGCCTCGGCATCGGTCTGGCCTTCGCCTCGATGGCGAACCTGATCGTCGCCAGCGTGCCCGCCAGCCAGACCGGCGTGGCGACCGGCATGAACGCCAACATCCGCACCATCGGAGGCGCGATCGGCGCGGCCGTGGTCAGCGGCGTGATCACCGCGAACCCGCAGGCCAACGGTCTGCCGCGGGAGGCCGGCTTCACGATGGGGTTTCTCGTCCTCACCGGGATCGCGCTGGCCGCCGCGCTCGCGGCCCTCGCCGTCCCGTCCGCCCGGCGGGCGTCGGCCGGACGCCGGCCGTCCGCCGCGACGATCGTCGAGTCGGAGCTAGCCGGCGAGTTCGCCACCATGCCAGCGACCCGCTAAGGGAACGTGTCGCAGCCCGGGCGGTTCGCCGCCCGGGCTGCGACTCGTTCAGGAGTACGCTGGCCGCTCCCCCACCCGCCCATTCGTCGCCTTTCAGGATGCGCCCATGTCCGAGTTGCTGACCGCCGACCGCATCGACGAGATCGGCTCCCTGGGCCTCAAGAGCCCCGACCCGGCGGCGCTCGTCGCCGAACTGGTGGGTGCCGTCGACGAGGGGCGCGTCGACAACCCCGACGACATCGGGTACGCCCTGCTGGTCGCCGCGGACATCATGGAGGCGGCCGGCGACCTGGCCGACGCGCTCGCGCTGGCCACCCGCGCCATCGCCGAGCAGCCGGACGACAACGCGTACGCCCGAGCGGTGCGCGGCGGTCTGCTGCTGCGACTCGGGCGTACCGACGAAGGCATGGCCGAGCTGACCGCCCTGCGTCCGCTGCTGGAAACCGACCACCGGGCCACGTACCTGATCGACGAGTTGGCCGAATCCGGCCACCCCGAGACGGCGCTGGAATGGCTCACCGGGGCACTCGACACCATCCTGGAACGGACCCGTGGCAAGCAGCACGAATCCGAGGATGCCCAGGACGAGGCCGCGGCCATGATCTACGGCCTGACCCAGCGGCGGCACAACCTGCGCGAAGAGATGGGCCTACCCCACGACGAGTACGACAACCTCGCCGACCGGCTACGCGCCGCGAGCGACCACGCGCTCGACGCCCTCGACGACGGCCCGGCGACGCTGCTGTTCTGGCCGCAGGCGGAGTTCACCGCGCTGCTGCTGCGCTGGCCCGCCCTCGCCGACAGCTACCCCGCCACCTGGGACGAACACCGCACCCAGATCGAACGCGCCCTCGTCGAGGCATCCGGGCTGGGCGGCGCCGACCTGGGCGTGGTCGTCGGCTCCGCCGCCGGGCTGGCGGCCTTCGCCGAAGGCACCGGAAGCGACCCCACCAGCGAGGAGACCCTCGACGAGTACGCCGACAGCCTCGACGAGGCGGGCGTGACAGCCTGGCCGCCCGGCCGCAACGACACCTGCTGGTGCGGTTCCGGCGCCAAGTACAAGAAGTGCTGCCTGCCGCGCTCGCGAAGCTGACACTCCCCCGCCGTCGTGTTGCTTACGCCTCGGAGGCGGATTCCCCGGAGAGCGTGATGTCGGTGAGTCATCAGGATGACTCACCGACATCACACTCATTACTGAATCGGTAGCGCTCTACTTATGATCGGAACGCCCGATCGGCCGCTCGGGCTCGACGATGGAGGCGATGGCGTGTCCGCGCAGGAGCAGCACGAGACGATCGAAGACAGCCCGGTCGGTTGGGTCGCCAGCCACATCCGGCGCTACGTCCAGACCGACGGCGCCGACGGCGGCACCTTCCACGGCGTACCCTCGCTGCTGCTCACCACGCGCGGACGCCGCTCGGGCAAGCTGCGCCGCACGGCTCTGATGTACGGCCGTGACGGCGACGACTACCTGTTGGTGGCATCCAACGGCGGGGCGGGCACACACCCCGCCTGGTACCTGAACCTGAGCGCCGACCCGACTGTCGAGATCCAGGTCGGCGCGGAGCGGTTCACCGGTCGGGCCCGGACCGCGACGGCCGAGGAGAAGATCCGGCTGTGGCCGGTGATGACGAAGGTCTTCCCGACGTACGCCCGCTACCAGAAGGGCACCGACCGCGAGATCCCGCTCATCGTCGTGGAACGCTCAGAATCCGCCACCGATTGATCTCCGCCGTCGTCGTACGCCTTACCCGAACTCTTGGCTCTGTCCGATCTTGTATGCAAGGCTTCGGCGGTGACTGACCTCAGCATCCGCGCAGCCACCTCAGCTGATTCCGAGTTCCTGGTTGACATGCTCATGGAGGCCGTGAACTGGCTGCCCGAGCGCAACTGGTCTCGCGAGCAGATCCTGGCGAATCCCGCGCTGGTCCACTATGTCACCGGGTGGATGCGGCCCAACGACCTCGGCCTGGTCGCGGTGGACCCGGTTGATCGGCCAGTCGGCGCGGCCTGGCTCCGATACCTGACCGCCGCCGATCCAGGCTACGGGTACGTGAGTGACGACGTGCCAGAGCTGACTATCGGCGTGGTGGAAACCTGGAGGGGCCGGGGTGTGGGCCGGGTGCTCCTGCGCGCGGTACTGGACGCCGCACGAGAACGTGGCATCCGCACGGTGTCGCTGAGCGTGGAGCGGGCGAACTTCGCTGCGAGGCTATACGTCGCCGAAGGGTTTCGCACGGTTGAGTCGTTCGAGGACGCGGACACAATGGTCGCTGAGATCGGGTGAGCGCCCAGACGGTCGCCCATGCTGTCGCCGCCGCTGACCCGCCAACCGCAATCGCCTCTGGGCCACCCGTGGTTAGTTTCCCAGCGCTCGGACCTTGGCGATCGTCTCCTGCACGTGCTGCTTGGCCGGGTCGCCACCCTGAGACGCCTGCGCGAGCGCCTGACGGTACGAATCGATCATGCCGACCAGCGGACCGGCCGCCACGCCTTCCAGCGCACCAGCCACGAGTGCCCGCGCCTCGGCCGCGTCCTGTGCTGCCGCAGCGGTCTTGGCCTTCGCCTCGTCCAGCTTCTGCGAAGCCGCCGCCAACCTCGCGATGATCTGTGCTGCGCTCACGCGCACCTCCCCGTGGTCGACCATCGCCTCCACCGCCGCACCGGCGGAGACCACATGGGAGCGTACGAGATCCGCGCACTCAACGCGACCACCCGCTCGCTCACTCGCCACCTTGGTTCGCCACTCCAGGAACGCGCCACTGCGCCGATCTTGCAGTTTCGGTCGCCAAGTACCGCGGAATGCCCCTTACGCCGGGACAGTAAGTGCAAGATCGCGGACAAGGGGCGGCTCGGCCTCGTCGATCATGGAGTTGTGGTGCCTGAATTAGTGCAATGCGAGCACTTTGTCACCCACCACAACTCCATGATCGACGAGGCGGTGCGGTTAACGAACGGCCGCTTCGCCTAACGCAGCGGCGTTGGTCACTACACGAGCAGCCAGCCTCTGAGATCAAGCCGTGCGAAGAAGCTGACCCTGACTGCTCAACGCTCCGCGACGTACACGCCCACGCCGGGCACACCAAACCACAAGCCCTTCGGCCTTCAGGGTGAGCATCGCGTTGCGCACGACGATCGCGGAGACGCCGTGGATCTGACAGAGCTGCGTGGTTGAGGGCAGCTTGTCGCCGGGCGACAACTCACCCGAGGCGATCTTTCTCCCCGTTCGGCCGGGCGTGCCAGGGGCCTGCCCGCACGCCGCCCCGACGCAAGAGCCGTGAAGAGCTAGGAGACCGATCCGACGGGAGCCCCCGATGCCCGATCGACCTGACGACTCCCCCACCGACCCACCAGCCCCAGCCGAGCAACGCGACCGCCTCGTCTCCGATCAGGACATCGAGGACGCCGACGATGTACTCTTCGCCCATCCGCCGCGCGTGGTACGCCGTTGGCTCTGCGGGTACGGCGCTGACTACCCCTGTAGTGACGTGCGCTTCGCCCTCCTGGTGAAGGCCGAGGCGGGCGAATGAGCACCGATCCCGTGGACGACCTGCGCGACGCCTGGCTAACCACGATCTCCGCAGCTGGGCAGGCCCCGCCACGGCCAGCCGAGAAGCACCGGCGGGCTCGGCGGGTGAGCTGCTCGCCGGTCTACGCACCGCTCGGTGGACGCGGACCGGGCCGCCGCGCTGGCTGCCCGTGTCCGCTGAAGGTTGGGTGCGGCCGAGGACCGGCTCCGGCGTACCCGCGAAGTGGCGGACGTGGTCGCGGCCCGGCGCTGCGCGGCGGCGATCACCTGGTTGGACCTGGTCGTTGCCCGGCTCGCAGTCGGCAGCTGCCGGATCCTGGTGGCCGCCGCGCACGCCGCCGACAACCAGTCGAAGTGGAGCGAGCCGGGTTCGGGGGCGGTGCCCGAGCGGGAAGCCTCGTAGACTCAGCGGCCGGCGCTCGGATGGCGGTGTGGTGCTGACCTGGCCGGGCAGGCGCCCGAGGGAGTGACACGGCTTGATGTATCCAGGAACAGGCCCGAATGGCCGCAACCGCCGGGCTCATCGCATTGGGCTGTCCGGTGGTGTCATCGGGATTCTCGCCCTCCTGCTCGTCGTCTCCGTGGCGACCGGTGACGGGCAGAGCATTCTCAGCAGCTCCCGGCCATCGTCGCCGGCACTGGATGAGCCAGAGCCGATTCCAATGTCTCGGGCGAAGCTCGACCGGGCTTGCATCGTCCAGACCAAGGGCAAGGAGGCGGTGGCGTTCTTCGTGCGGGACATCCCTGAAGACAAATGGGGAGGGCCGGTACGCGGCACCGCCTCAACGGCCAGCGAGCCGTACACGCTGTGGCTCTTCGACGATGACTGCACGCCGCAGAAGGCGATCGAGCTGCCACCGCGCACCAGCCGCACGTTCCGGGCCCAGGTGGGCCAGGTCTGGTACTACGCCGAGGCGGCAGCGGGGCAACCCGGTGACGGGTGCGTGGGGTGTCGCGTTTTCAGCCCCGCGAACAGCGGCGCCGAACAGAGGTTCAGCGACAACGGGCTGCTCATCTACCACCTGGATTAGCCGGGATGACGGCTACCGCGGCGGCAGGAAGATCCGGCCTCGGGCCGACTCCCGCGCGGTCCGCGACGCCACGATCAGCCAGGCGGCGACCAGCAGCACGTAGCCGAGCACCGCGGCCCACCGGAAGAGCACGGCGTCGGTCCGAAGCGCGAGGCCGCTCGTGCCGGTGACGACGGTGCCGAGCGGGAAGGTGAAGCTCCACCAGGTCAGCGAGAACGGCAGGTGGGCCCGGGCGGTGCGGACCGTCACGGCGGCGGCGATCGCCAGCCACATCATGGCGAATCCCCAGGTTGGCAGGCTGTAGAAGAGGGCGAGCGCCTGCGCGGCCGACCCGTAGGGTGCGGGCAGCGTGAGCGGCGCGGCGTTGCCGAGCAGGTTGGCTGCGGTCACCGACTGCCCCAGGGGTCCGAGGACGATCCAGAGCGTCGGCACCATGGCGGCCGAGCCGATCCCATGGTGCACGAGCCGCTGCCAGATCTGCCCGACGATGATCACGGTGGCGAAGAGGCTGATGCCGAACATGGCGTAGCAGGTGAGCAGCAGGGTGAGCCGGAGCTGACCGGCCGGCGCGTACGGGACGAGCAGCGCTCCGGTCGCGGCGGACACCATCGGCGGCACCACCGGCATCAGCCATCCGCCGAACGCGGCGTCCGGCGCGACGCGGTGGCTGGTGATCACCTTGTACGGGATCCAGGCGCTGGTGACCAGGCCCAGGAGGGTGCCGCCGATCCACAGCACGGTGTCCACGGTGAGCGCGGCGGGCAGCCCGATCCAGTCCCGACCGAGCAGGAGAGTGCCCGCCCCGACGGTCAGCAGCGCCATCGCGGGGGCTCCCCAGAACTGGGCCAGCACCGGGTGGTCCGCGTAGCTGCGCGCCGTCGCGGGATGGCGGGTCCAATGCACTCCCCAGGCGGCCGTCAGCGCGATGAGCAGGAGAGCGGCCAGCGCCCACACGACGGTGGCGAGGGCCCGCAGCCCCGGCACGTGCACGGGCAGCGTGGCGGCGGCGTTCGCCACGATGCCGGTCCCCATGATCGACGCGTACCAGTTCGGGCCGAGGTTGCCGAACAGCTGCGACGGGTGCTCCAGGTCACGGAGCAGCCCCCGGGTCGGTCGTACCGGGGTGGGGAGGAGCGTGGTCATGTCACCACACTCACTCCGGCGAACCCGATCAACCAGGGGTTATCTCCTGATACATCCATAGACTGGGCCTATGCCCCTTCCCAGTCGGGTCGCCGACCTCGCCGCGTTCGACCTGCTGCTGTCCGTGGCGCAGCTGGGGAGCGTCGGTGCGGCGGCCCGCGCGCACCACATCAGCCAGCCGTCCGCCAGCGCCCGCATCCGGGGCCTGGAGAGTCGGCTGGGCGTCGCCCTGTTGCAGCGCTCCGCGCGGGGCTCGCAGCTCACCCGCGAAGGTGCGCTGGTGGCCGAGTGGGCGCGGACCGCGGTGGACGCCGCCGCCGCGCTGGAAGCGGGCCTCACCTCGCTGCGCGTCGCACGGGACAGTCTGCTCCCGGTCGCCGCGAGCCTCACCATCGCGGAGTATCTGCTCCCCCGGTGGCTCGCCGCGCTGCACAGCACCGCACCCGCCATGTCGGTCTCGTTGACCACCGGAAACTCCGACGAGGTCGCCGCGGCGGTGCTGGGTGGCGCGGTTCAGCTCGGCTTCATCGAGAGCCCCGACGTTCCGCCTGGGTTGCAGAGCCGCACGGTGGCCCGGGACACGCTCACCGTCATCGTCGTCGGCCGCCACCCGTGGGCCCGCCGCCGTTCGGGCATCACCCCAGCAGAGCTGGCCGCCACGTCCCTGGTCAGCCGGGAGGAGGGCTCAGGCACCCGTCGGCACCTCGAACACGCCCTGTCCCAGCAGGCCGGCCTCACCCTCGCACCGCCGGTGCTGCAACTGTCGTCCACCACCGCGATCAAGGCCGCCGTCCTGGAGGGCGTCGCGCCGGCGGTGCTCAGCTCACTCGTGGTGGCCGGCGAGATCGCGGCGGGGACGCTGCACCCGGTGCCGGTCATCGGTCTCGACCTGAACCGGGCCCTGCGGCTGATCCAGCCCAAGGGTCGCGCGCTGACCGGGCCGGCCCGCGACCTCGCCACCATCGCCACCCGGCTGGCACCCGCCGCACCCGTCGCCCCGGCCCGATAAGTCGCCTGGAACCCGGCGTCAGTCGAGGCCGGCCGGCGAGTCGAGCCTGACCACGACGTCTGGTAACAGCGGTAGCGCACCATCGAGGGTGTGGACATGGTGCTGGAGTGGCTGCGGACGGTGTGGGGCTTGCTGAACGGTACGGAGACCGTACTGAGCCTCACGCTTACCACTGTGGTGCTGTCCCAGTTGGTGAAAGTCCGGATGCGCCGGGTACGGCGCGGGGCGCCGGAGGAGCGGTACCGCCGGTGGTTCATCACCGAGCACCGGGTGTACAACCCATACCTGGCCGCGCCGGAGACACTCCGACTCGAGCGGACCCTGGTGCCGCTGTTCGTGACCGAGGATGGGCAGCCGGACCGGGCCGCCGACGCCGGCGAGCGGATCGCCGACCGCAACAGCCACGTCGTTCTTCTGGGTGACGCCGGGTCCGGCAAGACGACCACACTGAAGGCGTTCGGGATCGCGGCTCTCGGCGGCGTCGATGGTCACGGTGGAGACGGACGACCCCGCGAGGTGCCGTTCCTGGTGCCGGTGCGGCTGCTGCGTGGCGTCATCCAACCGGGCGTGCTGACCAACTACATCCTCGCCATGCTGCGGTCGCAGAAAGGCCTGGCGCTGACCAAGGAGGAGGCCAACCAGCTTCTCGCCCAGGTGTTGCAGCAGCGGCGCTGCGTGGTGCTGCTCGACGGGCTGGACGAGGTGACGCCAACCATGTACTCGGCGGTTCGGGACGAGGTGTACCGGTTCCTCGACGACCACACGCCGGAACTGCCGACCGCCAACGCCCGAGTCGTGATCACCTGCCGACGGCTCACGTTCCTGCGGATCGCCGACGACTGGCAGCCGGAGCGGTTCGGTGCGCACCGCAGCTATGTGCTGGCACCACTGCGCGACACCGAGATACTCGCCTACCTGCGGGCCTTCCCGGAACGGTTCCCCGAGGTGGACGGCCCGCAGCGGTTCATGCAGCAGCTGCGCGCCTCGGGCACGCTGGGCATGCACCGCAATCCGCTGGTCCTCTCGATGTCGGTCGGCCTGTACGCCGGGCGGAAGTTCCCCGCCATCGCACACTCGACGGCGCGGCTGTACGACGAGATGATCGATGAGATGCTCGGCCGGCACAGCTTCCGGGCCGATGACCTCAGCAGCGGCGCGAACGAGTTCGATCAGGCCGACAAGCTGCGGGTTCTGCGGGAGTTCGCGCTGCGGGCGGCGCTCGGCCCGCCAGGGTTCGGGCCGTTCGACCGGTTGACGCTCGTCGACTTCGTGTCGGCGACGGGGGATCGGCTCCGGCAGAACCTCAACGGCCGTGCCGGCGAGTTCGTCAACGAGGTCATCGATCGGTCCGGGCTGCTCAGCCGCGTCGCCGACGAGCAGTACGAGTTCGTGCACCGCTCGCTGCAGGAGCACCTGGTCGCCGCCGAGCTGCTGCGCCAAGGCGACGATGGCCTCCGGCTGCTGCGCGAGCGGGCGATGGAGCGCGAGTGGCGTCGGGTGGTTCTGTTCTACACCGCCACGGCGGACCAGGCCGTCGTCACGGGCTTCATCGAGGCTCTGGCCGACCTCGACCCGGCCCTCGCCTGTGCGTGTCTGGCGGGGGCGGACTGCCTCAACCCGGTCGGGTTCGCCGTCCTGGAGCGGATGGCCGAACCACTGCGCGACCCGATGCCGGCGGTGATGCTGCCCGCCCTGGCGGCCGTGCTGAGCGCCACGGCTTCGCCGCGGGCGGCGATCCGCCACGCGGCTCGCGACCAGGCCTTCACCTGGCTGACGAAGGTCGCCGGGGCGGCGGACGCGGCGGACGCGCTCGGCGGCACCCACGAGACGCTGCTCGACGTGACGACGATGCTTGTGGAACGGTTGGGAGAGAGTTCCGTCAGCCGATTGATGGTCGCCCGGTTGGTGGGCGTCGTGCCCGACGATCCCCGGTTCGTCGAACCGTTGTGGCGGTGCCTGCGCACCGCGGAGGACGCCGCCTCCGACGGCCCCGCCCTCGTACCGCTTGTCGACCGACTGCTGCGGCTCGCCACCGATCCGGCCTGCTTCTCCGCGTTGCAGCGTCAACCGGCGGCACACCCGAGGTTCGCGACCGCGCTCCTGCGCCAGCAGGTGTATCCGTTCCGGCGCGGACTGGACCGACAGTCGAACCTGGTGACGCTGCTGTGCTGGGCTCAGGAGATCAAGGTCAGCGCGCCGGACGTCAACCGCTTCCTGGCGGCCAAGGCCACCGACCCGGCCCGCTGGGCCAGCCTTGAGGCGGACTGGCGGCATCGGTCCGCGTCGGTCGTCGTTCCGGTGTTCCGGGCGCACCGGGTCGACCGACACAGTGCCGAGCGGGCGACGGGGGCGATGCTGACCCTGCTCTCGCTTGCGGCACTCGTCGCGGTCGGCTGGGATCTGGCCCGACCCAACGGTTTGTTGGGCCCGGTCAGCGGGTCCGCGACCGTCCTACTGGCGGCGGTCGAGCTGGGGTTGGCGTTGACCATGCTCGGGCTGCAGCCACGGATCCGAGCGCGCGGTGTCCGGATGTGGCGACCGAACGAGTGGATCGACGCCTACGAGGACCCCCGCAGCCGACACTGGCTGGTGCCTGACGTCGGCGAGGGCCGGCCGGTGGGCGGCGTCACGGCGTGAGGTACGACGGGACGTCAGCGGGTAGTCGGGGCCCCGTCCGGCCGAGTTGCCGGTACACCACGACCTTGCCGGTGGCCCGCCCGTCACCGTTCGCCCGCCCGCCAAACGACAGGGTGCCGGACGCGCCAGCGACCTTGTGCGCCAGCGCGAGGTTGCTGAACTGGGTCTGCACGTCGGCGGCGCCCGGCACGTTGTCTCGCCCGGTCGCCATCCGGATCGCCTTCACCGCGCTCGCGACGGCGTCGTGGTACATCACCGTGTAACCGTCGTTTAAATCCTCGGACGGGAACTTCTCATCGACTTTGTAGACCCTGAGGAAGTCCGCGAAGCCCACCGGCGTACCGGGTCGCTTGCCGATCCAGGCTGGCGCGTCCGCCGAGGAGGCCCAGATGACCGAGACGTTGGCCTCGTCGAGGAGGCCTACCTGCTGCGGTGAGAGCTGAAATCCGGTGGCACCGACCATGATGGTCAACGGGTGATTGCGGCAGGTCCGCTCCTTCAGCGCCGCGGCCAGGCTGGGGAAATCAGCGACCCGGCCGGCGAAGAACACCATATCGAGTTTGATGGCATCGTCGGCCACCGCGTTACACAGGTTCGTCACCACCGGGCTGAAGACGTTCGGCATGGCCGGATTGCCGACCGTGCCGCCGGTGAATGCCTGCGCAGGAGCTTTGAGGTAACCCGTCAGCACACTGGTGAAGGCCGCCGTCAGCGTCAGCGGGTACGGGTCCTTGTTCTGGTCGTAGACCACGATTCCGTTACGGGGAAGCGTGGCCCGATTCTTGTCCAGCAGGTCCTTCAGAGCTGTGGCGTAGTCGACGTTGCTCGGTGACACACTGTGGAACGTCGGGTACCGCTCTGCGTTCAGGCTGGTCGCGGAGGTGACTGCCCCGACCATGGGGATGCCCCGCAGCGCCAGCGCCGATGCCATCCCTTCGGTGCCGGTAAAGCTGGAGCCGAGGCCCACGACGGCCACCACCGGATGCTCGGCGTCACCCAGCGCCACGATCGTCGGCGCAAGTGCGTCGAGAGCCGGCTGCCTGCTGCCCTGGTTGACCAGGAGCAACTGCACCGCAGGTGCGTTCTGGTCGCCGAAGACCGACGAGGCGTTGGCCCGTCGCGAGGCCACGTAGGCACCCTGCAGGCTGAATCTTATCTGGTCGAGGGACATCGCCGAGGCGGCGGGTTTCGGGGCAATACTCAACGGCGTCAGCAACACCACCCGGACGTAGCGCCGGGACTGGGTCTCGACCTCCCGATTGAGGTTGAGGATCTTCGCGGCGGCGTCCCGGATCTCGGGGGCGAGCGTGGCACTGTCGGTGACCAGGCCAAGGCACTCCTGGGTGCTGTCGTCCATCAGCCCGGCTACGCAGCCGGTGGCGGAGGCCGTCGGGGCGCTCTTCGGTGACGGTTCGGGCTCGTCATCGTTGACGGCCAACATAACGACGAGCGCGAGCAGCATAAGGGCGATGACCCCGGCAATCCCGAACCGCCATGTATTCGTCCCCGTCGAGCTGGACACCGAACTACCTCCATTTGACGCGAGCCATTGGGACGCAATTTCCACCCGCGCCAAACCGAGACTCCTACGCATTCGATCCGTCGGCTTGGCGAGCGCCTACCGACAGCGGTAGACACCTTCTCCACCATCGGGCATGTCCAACAAATGGATGCGCCTCAGTCATCTAATTGACTTCCCGCCGCACCCGCTGCGAAAAAGCGTGGGGCCAACCCGGGCGCGGCTCAGCGCAGGCCGCGCACCAGCAGCAGGTAGGCGCAGTAGGCCATCGGCACCAGCAGGAAGCAGATCAGGAAACCGAGCGGCAGGTAACGCGGCGGGGTGCCGGCGACCATGGCGGGGCGCCCCCACCGACCCAGCACCAGGTAGCCGCCGAAGAACGCCACCGCCGGCAGCCCCGCGCAGATCCACGCGCCGAGGGTGAAACCGTCGACCAGACCGACGCCGGAGGCGAGCACCAGGGCCAGCATGAGCACCCCGGCGGCGGCCCCGCACCCGGCGTAGACAGCGACCGCCCGGGCCAGCGGTGACCACGTAGGCAGCAGCGCCGGCCGCTGGGCCAGCAGCTCCGCCTGCTGCCCGTGCCGGTCGGCCTCGTCGGCCATCCGCCGGGCCAGCTCCAACTCCACAGTGGGGTCGGCCGCCGCCGCGCGCTGCGCCGGCACCCCGACGCCCGCCGGGCTCACCGCCGTCGGCAGCGCCAGCCGCGCCTCCCCCGCCGACATCTGGGGGTACGCCCCGACCCCCGCCGGCCCCGGCACGCCGGCTGCGCCGTCGGGTGCCCCGTCACCGGCTCCGGGCGCTGTGGAAGGGCCACCGGCAGCGGAGGGCGACCCGGTTGGGCCGGGCCAGGCAGCGGTCTCGCCGGGCCGTCCCGCCGCCGTGGCCTCGGCGGCGGGTGGCTGGTCGATGCCGATGGCTCGGCCGAGCTGGTCGAGGCGCTGCCCCTGCGCGGTCAGCCGCTGCTGGAGGTAGTCGACGGCGGCGTGCAGGTCGCGGCGACGCGCGGACTCGGCGGCGGCGTGCTGCTCCCCCGCGCGGTGCTGCTCGGAGAATTGTCGGGCCAGCGCCGCGTACTCCTCGAAGGACACTGTCACCGTTCCCCGTCCGGGTCGTGCCCGTCGCCGACGAACGGGACGATCAGCCGGGTCCGCTGGTCGTGCCGGTCGATCAGCAGCGCCCGGTCGGCGCGGGGCGTGTAGGTCAGGTCGTGCGCTCCGAGGTGCAGGGCCAGCTCGGCACCGGGCACGTTGAGCGCGACCAGGCAGGCGACGTCGTCGCGGTTCTGGGTGCCGCCGAGGTCGTCGGCGAGCCGGCGTAGGCCACGCCACCAGCCGAGCAGGTGCACCCCCTGCGCGGGCCCTTGGCGCAGCACCGTGCGCAGGTCGTCCAGGCCGGAGCGGAACGTGGCGGGGTCGGCGGCTCCGAGGACCGGCGCGGCGGCGTCCATGCCGAACACCACGAGGTATTCGCGGCCGGCAGGCTCGGCGGCCAACGCGGCGATCCGGTCACGCAGCCCGGTCGCGTCGAGGCGCTGCACCGGGTGGCCGGCGGCGCGCAGCAGCGTCTCGGTGTCGTCGGCGACCGGGTCGGCGACCGTGACCAGGCTGGCCAGTTGGAACCGCGCGTCACCGGGGGTGTGCTGGCGGGCCAGGCTGAGTGTCGCGGCGCGCAGCACGTCCGCGCCGGTCGGTGCGGTGCCCACCACGGCGAGGTGCCGGCCGGGGGTGGTGTCCATCAGGAACAGCGCGGTGGTGCCGTGCACGTCGACAGTCCGGCCGACCAGGGCCATCGGGCGTCGACCACCGGGGCGAAGACCGGCGAAGGTGGGGTCGTCCTCGATCCGCGCGGCTTCGTACCCCTTGAAGACCGCCGGTGCCCGCGAGCCCGGCGGGCGGGCCTGCCACAGGTCGTGGCGTAGCGCGGCGAGGTCCGCCGCGGCGGCGTGCGCGTCGGGGAAGCGCAGCACGGTGTCCGCGCCGACCGCCCCGGCGGCGGTGTTGACCACGGCGGAGCCGATCGGCAGGGCCGCGGCGGCGTCGTTGAGCTGGTCGAGCACGCCACCACCGCCGGGCAGCGCCACCCGCAGCGCGAACTGCCCGAAGATCGCCTCGGCCCGCCCGTAGAGGGCTTCGATGCCGGTCATGCTCTGACTGGCGAGCACCAGGTGGATGCCGTACGAACGGCCCTTGCGGGCCAACTCCTCCAGCAGGTCGACGGACTCGCGGGCCAGCGAGTCGTTGCCGGCGAGCAGCACGTGGAACTCGTCGATGACCGTCACGATGCGCGGCAGCGGATGGTCCCGAGGCAGGTCGGCGAGCTTGGTGACGCCGTGCCGTTTCAAAGCGGTCGCTCGGCGTTGCGCCTCGCGGCGCAGCTCGCGCAGCACGGCGAGACCGTATTCGCGGTCGGACTCGATGCCGACGGCACGGGCGTGTGGCAGCCAGGACGGGTCGCGACCGGTGGGCACGAACTCGGTGAAGCTCACGCCCTCCTTGAAGTCGAGCAGGTAGAGCTGCAACTCGGCCGGCGAGTAGCGGGCGGCCAGCCCGTAGAGGACGTCAAGGAGGAAGACGGTCTTACCGGCCCCGGTGCGCCCGCCGACCAGCCAGTGCGGGGTGGCGTCGTCGAAGGCGAGCGTCAGCGGGGTGTCGACCGCCACCGTCGACCCGCCGCCGCCAACCCGACCGATCACCGTACGCAGACCGTTACCGGCGGACTCGGCCCAGCGCCGTTCGGGCAGCAGGTCGGTGAAGGGCAACGCGTCGGCGCGACGGGTGGCGGTGCCGAGGTGCTCGGCGAGCGCGCGTACCGAGGCGGGCGGCGGGTCGCCGTCGAGCAGGACGGGTGCGGCGAGCCCGCTGCCGTCGGCGCTGAACGGGCTGCCGGGCGGGTCACCGACGTGCGCGTACCCCTGGTTGAGCCGCACCGCGGTGGTGCCGCCCAGCGGCGGCGGGGTTTCGCCGGGCAGCCGGGACGGGTGGCCGGCGAGCAGCACGCACACGGCGGCGGCCGGGCCGGCGTGGGTGAGCGCGGCGAGCCGGGCCAGCTCGCGCGGTGGCGGCGCGGCGGTGGCGACGACCACCAGCAGGCGGCGGGCGGCGGGCTGACCGTGCTGTGCGGCGCGGGCGTGCTGCTCGGCGGCGTCCAGCAGCGCGGCCACCTCGGCCTCCCCGGTGGCGGGCGGGTCGAGCACACCGGCGTCGAGCAGTGGGCGCAACGGGCCGAAGGTGGCGCCGAGCGCGGCGGTGTCGATGCCGGCGACGCGGACCTGGCCGGGCGGTGCGGTGGCGACCAGCCGCAGCACCAGCGCCCGCAGCAGCCCGGCGACCTGCGGATCCCGGGCATCGGTGTCCAGCGCCAGGTGGTGGCCGCCGCCGAGCGGGACCAGCACCGGGAAGCCGCCGTCCGAGGTGGACGCCTCGCCGATGCGCACCGGGGCCGGCTCGTCGGTCAGCGGCGTGACGCCCGGGGCGGGCGTGGCCAGCGCGCCGCCGAGGCGGGCGAGACGGGCCACCAGCTCACCAGCGCCGACCGACGCTACGGCGCTCGGTGCCGCGCCCAGGACGCTGCGGGCAGTGTCCAGATGCGCCCGAGCCGCCCGGTGGGAGTTGATTGCCTGCCCGTACGCCGACGCGAGCCTGCCCACCCTCTGCCCCCAACGCCGCCGGCTGCCTGGTCCCAGGAACCCTAACGGACACCGGTGGCACCCGGACAGTCCTGCGAGGACGTGTCACGCCGGGCCGGTCACGCGGGGCCGCACGCCGCCGGGGTGGACGCGTCGGCCACCCCGCAGTGGAAGACCTCCACCGGGGCCCTCGCCACGTCCGGCACCTGCTCCACCCGCATCAGGGCCAGCCGCTTGTCGACCGGCTCACCCGAGTCGGGGGTGAACCGGATCAGCCCGGCCACCCCCGGGTAGCCCTGGCCGGCGTTCTGCCGGAGCACCTCCGCGTGCACGCCGACCGGGTTGACCGAGCTCGGCTCCCAGCGTTGCCGCGGATCGGCGTGGTGCAGCCGGGCGGCGAGGCTCTCGACCGCCCGGATCAGCATCATCGCCGCGTCGTAGGCGAGGCTGACCCGCTCGCCGACCTGGTACCCGGTGTCCGGGCGGCAGCGCGGCGGGTCGAGCAGGTCGTCGGCCTGGATCCAGGCCAGGAAGCTGGCCCGCGCGTCGTCGCGCCGGTCCTCGGCGGCCCGCAGCGCCGCGCAGGTGGCCAGGGCCGCCTTCGAGACGTACGTGACGGGCAGGTTGCCGGGCGCTGCGGCGCGCAGCCCGGGGTTGGCCATGTAGCGGTTGACCGAGTCGTCGGCGACGAGATGCCGGGGCGGGTTGCCGCCGCACTCACGCAGCGCCCGCAGGAAACCGTCGAACTCCGACCACCGGCCCGCGTAGAAGAGCAGCCCGGGGTAGCCGCACTCGTCGGTCAGCCGCTGCCCGGTACGCCACTCGTCGAGGCGGGTGATCCTGGTGCCGAACCGCTGTCGCAGCCCGTCGACGAGGGTGCCCACATAGAGGTCCTCGGTGAGCGAACTGCCCTCCAGCGTGGTGTAGAAGACGTGCGCCTCGTCGACCTTCAGCACCTGCGTGGCGTACGTGTCGACAAGCTTCACCTGATCGGTGTTCGGGGCGGAGATCTGCAGGTAGAGGCGGGAGTTGGCGTCCATCTTGTCGGCGGAGAGCGTGGGTGCCAGCACCGGCAGCCCGACCTGGTTCAGCTCGCGCAGCGCTCGGGCGGTGCTGGTGCGGCTCTCCACCAGCCCGACCACGCCGAGCACCGTGGGGTCGTCGCGGGCCAGCTCGGCCAGCATCGCCACGGCCCGGTCGGCGTAGATCATCTGCCGGCCTCCGTTGGCCACCACGATCCGCAGCAGCGCCGCGCCGTCGGCAGCGGCCGACTCCTTCAGCAGCGCGTACTGGGCGGTGGCCATGCCTTCGAGCTCTTCGCGCTCGGAGACGTACGACTCCTCGTCCGCGCGGGTCCGGTTACCGGTCAGGGTGCCCAGGTAGACCAGGGTGAGGAAGGGCCGCCGTCGGTCGCTGCGCTGCCAGACCTCCTCGGCGGCACGGTTCTGCGCGAAGATGCGCCGCTGGACGGTCCGCAGCCCGTCCTGCCCGGGGTCGTTGTTGAACACCTGTGCGGCGCTGTCGCTGTAGCCGACACACTCCCCGCTGGCGACCACCTCGACCGAGACCCGGCCGGTGAGCGAGGGGTGGCAGCCCGGCCCCCACCGGCTGGCCACCCAGACGCCGAGCGCCGCCACCAGCAGCAGACAGAGTGCCGCCGGCAGGAAGCGCCGCGACCACCACGGCGGGTCGGGCGCGGAGAAGGGCCGCACGCCGCCACGCGACGGTGGGCCGGTGTCGGTGTCGTCCGGGCGCAGCGCCACCAGCCAGGCCGCCGGGCGGCGCAGCCGCCGCATCTCCGGCAACGCCTCGGCCCACTCGTCGTACGCCTCGTCGGCCTCGGTCAACGGGTGCGGTTCGGGCAGGTCCGGTGGGGGTTGCCCGCCGGAGGCGATGATGAGCAGCGGGTCGTTGCGCCCGGTCTCGGTGCGGACGTCGCCGATCAGGCGGACCAGCTCCCCGCCGACGTTGCCCGGCGCGACGTGATCGATCAGCAGAGCGGGGTACGCGGTGCGCCGCCAGTCCGACGGACGCCACGGCCGACGCCGGTACGCCTGCCGCAGGTCCTCCAGGAACGCGTGCAGCAGTAGCTTGTTGACCTGGTCGGGTTGCTCCCCGTCGCGCCACCCCGCGGTGAGGCGCTCGGCGAAGCCGAGGAAGGTGACCGACTGCCGGGGCGCCAGGTACTGCTGGCGCATGAACCAGTTGTAGTGCCGCCCGAGCACCGGCACCCGACCGGAGACGGCGGCCCGGAAGACCACCCCCGGCACGGCGCGGCGGACCAGCCAGAGCAGCACCTGCGAGACGATGCTGACCGCGTCGCCGCCGGAGGGCAACGCCTCTGGCGTACGTGGGCCACGACGGTCGCGCAGCCGGCGAACCAGGGCCGCGCGGCTGTCGTCGGCGTCGATGCCCAGGCTGAGACTCTGGTTCATCAGCCAGTCGGCGAGCGGGTAGTGCCGGAAGCGCAGCCGGGCGGCGCCGAAAGCCTCCAGGGAAAGCTGCCGGTGCAGCTCGCGCAGCAGCGCCGGCACGTCCCCGACCCCGGGCGGCACGTCGGCGTCCAGCACGGCGTGCGGAACCCGCCGCCGGGGGCCCTGACCCAGGAATCGGCGCAGCGGCACCATCAGGTCCGTCGTGTCGGAGCGGACCAGCCAGAGCAACGGCAGCCGGCGGTCACCGCGGCGAGGTCTACGCAGCAGCTGTGCCAGCAGCGCGAACAACTCCAACCCGCCGGGCGGCAGTCGCTCCCGACCTGCGCTCGACTGCCGCTGGCCGATCAACTCCCGCTTGGGCAACTCCGACCGCCGCACGCGTCACCTCCGATCAGCACAGTGTGACCTTGTGAGGCAAGGCACACCAGAGCCCGACGGTCGTCGGCAGGTGTGGCGGATCGATACGTTCACGAGTGTCGATTAGGTTGGCGTGGCGAACACCCGATGGAGGGAGTCCCACCCGTGCGACGAGTCCTCACGGCGGCCACCACCGCCCTGACCCTCACCACCGCCGGCACCATGCTCGCCGGCACCCCCGGCCAGGCCGCCCCGACCGCCTGGGGTCGTCCCGTCGTCACCGCCGCGCCGCAACCCGGCGCGCCTGGACTGGGCGACAGCTACTTCCCCGACTATGGCAATGGCGGCTACGACGTCGAGCACTACGACGTCCGACTGCGCTACGAACCAGCCACCGACCTGCTCACCGGCACCACCACCATCCTCGCCACCGCCACTGCCGACCTCTCGGCGTTCAATCTGGACTTTTTGCTCGACGTCGAGTCGGTCCGGGTCAACGGCTGGGCGGCGAGCACCAGCACCGCGGGCGTGCACGAGCTGGTCGTCACCCCGGCCCGCACGGTGACCCGGGGCCAGCAGCTCACCATCGTCGTGCGCTACTCCGGCATACCGTCGGAGGCCCTGGTCGGCGGCTACACCGGCTGGACGCGTACCGGTGATGGCGCCCTCGCCGTGAACGAACCCGAGTCGGCGTGGTGGTGGTTCCCGAGCAACGACCACCCGCTGGACAAGGCCACCTTCGACGTCTCGGTGTCGGTGCCCACCGGCGTCGAGGTGATCAGCAACGGCGTGCAGCCGAGGCCGCCGCTGGCCGAGGCCGGCAACCGCACCCGATGGAGTTGGCGGACCACCTCCCCCACCGCCACCTACCTGGCCTTCATGGCCATCGGCCAGTACGACATCGTCACCGATACGGCCCCGAGCGGCCAGCCGGTGATCAACGCGTACAGCACCTCGCTAGGCGCACTCGGGCCGGCCGCGCGAGCCAGCATCGAACGGACCGCCGAGATCGTCGACTGGGCGAGCGGGATCTTCGGGCCGTACCCGTTCGAGGCGCAGGGTGGCGTGGCCGGGCCGGTAGACAGCATCGGCTTCGCACTCGAGACGCAGACCCGGCCGGTGTACGGGCCGGGCGCCTGGCGACGTGGCGCCAACACGTCCGTGGTGACGCACGAGCTGGCCCACCAGTGGTTCGGCAACTCGGTCTCGGTGACCGACTGGCGCAACATCTGGCTCAACGAGGGCTTCGCCTCGTACGCCGAGTGGCTCTGGTCGGAGGAGCAGGGCGAGGGCACCGCTCAGGAGTTGTTCGACTTCACCTACACGAGCAACCTGGCCGACGACGAGTTCTGGCAGGTGCTGCCCGGCGACCCCGGGGCCAGTCGGGTCTTCGACGACGCCGTCTACGACCGAGGCGCGATGACCCTGCACCAACTGCGGCTGGCCGTCGGCGACGACGCGTTCTTCGAGATCCTGCCAGCCTGGGCCACCGAGCACCGGCACGGCAACGGCACCACCGCGCAGTTCCAGGCCCTGGCCGAACGGATCTCCGGGCTGGACCTGGACGACCTCTTCACCACCTGGCTGTTCACCGCCGGCCGACCCGACGTGGCCAGCGCCGCCCGCAAGACGGCCCCACCGACCGAGCCAAAGTCCTGGGCCAAGATCCGCGAATCACATCACCTGCTGTCCCACTAGGGCCCACTCCGCCCCCACCCCCGCCGGCGTAAGGCCCAGGGGGGTGGGGGCGGTGGGAACCGCTGGGGCAGGCGATCATGGCGACCCGCACCACCCTGACCGCTGTCTCAGCGGCGGGCCGCCTGCCCGGCCGTGGCCAACTCCCGCAGCCGGCCCACGCCCGAGCGAGCCGCGCCGGATCCGGTGGGCGTGATGACACAGACCGCCCCGGCGGGCCGGACGATGCGGGCGGCCCGGAACGCCGCTCGCCGTACCGGATGACTCGGCCGCGGAACGACAAGCGCGGGGGTGGCCGCGCGAGCGTGCTGCCGGTCCAGGGCGACGGCCGCGACCACCGTGGCGATCGCCGCGACCGACCCGGCGAGGACGAGCGTCTGGCGCGGCCCGGCGTGCTCGGCGAGCCAGCCGAGCAGCGGGGCGCCGACCGCGGCGGAGACCGAGCCGGTGACCGCCAGCGCGGCGAGCACCCGGCCCCGCATGGCGCCGTCGGTGTCGAGTTGAGCGCGGGTGCCGACGGTGGTGTCGATGATCACCGCGGCGGCGGCGATCGGCAGGATCACCGCAGCGAAGCTCCAGGTGCCCGGCGCGAGGCCGGCGACGATCTGCAGCCCGCTGGCGAGCAGGCCCGCCACGACCAGCGTCCGGTAGCCCAGGGAACTCCGACGGGCCGCGACGAGCGCACCCACCACCGTCCCGATCGCGAACACGGTCGACAGGAAGCCATACCCGGAAGCGCCGGCGTGCAGTGGCCCGTCGCTCATCGCGGCCATGGTCACCTGGTAGTTGCGGCCCAGGCTGCCGAGGACGAACGACAGGGCGAGCGCGAGCAGCAGCACCGGCTGCCCACGCAGGTAGGCGAACCCGGCGCGGACACCGCTGCCACGGATCGGGCCGGCGTCCGGTGCTGCCAGGCCGGGCACGACCCCCGGGCGTACGGCGAACAGCGCCACCACGACAGCGGCGAAGCTGGCCGCGTTGATGCCGAACAGCAGGGCGGGGCCGACCGCGGCCACCACCACGGCACCGAGGCTCATGCCGAGGATGCGGCCGGCGGAGTTGGTGAGCGAGCCGAGCGCCAGGGCGTTGCCCAGCGTCTCCCGGTCGACCAGGCTGGAGGCCCAGCGCCCCATCACCGGGCCTTCGATGGCCGAGACGGCACCGGTGGCCAGCGAGATCGCGAAGATCAGCGGCAGGCCGCCGACCCCGGTCAGGGCGACCAACCCCAGTCCGGCGGCGAGCGTCGCGTGGGCCACCTGGGCGGAGATCAGCAGCGGGCGGGCCGGCAGCCGGTCGGCCAGCACCCCGCCCCAGAGGCTGAGCAGCAGGGTGGGCGCGGCTTGGAGCAGCACGGCGAAGCCCATGGAGGTCGCCGAGCCGGTCTCCTTCAGGACGTACCAGTTGACCCCGAGCACCTGCATCCAGGTGCCGATGACGGAGACGAAGCCGGCGAGAGCCCAGATCCGGTAGTTGCGATGGCGCAGCGCGGCGAAGGTGGCACCCAGGGCCACGACGAACCTCCAGCGATCGGCAGCATGATCATTAAGGCCGATCGCGGCACGATTCGGCAGCCGACAAGTCTTGCCGGCTTAAACCGATTTGCCCACATTTGTGAGTGGCTTCACCTGCGGGAATGCCCGGCCGGTGCGGCGACAACACGCCGCACCGAACCGGACATTTGGGGTCAGCGAGCGGCGAGCGCCTGCGTGGCCGGGCCCACCGGCGCCGGCAACGTGCCGACACCGCCCAGATAGCCGTGGATGGCGGCGGCGGCCGCACGCCCCTCGGCGATGGCCCAGACGATCAGCGAGGCGCCCCGGTGCATGTCACCGGCCACGAACACACCGTCGGCAGCGGTCTGCCAGTCGTCGCGGGCGTCGATGGCGCCCCGGGGATTACGGGCTACGCCGAACTGGGCCAGCAGCGGCTGCTGCTCGGTGCCCTCGAAGCCGATCGCCAGCAGCACCAGGTCGGCCGGCAACTCCCGCTCGGAGCCCGGCACCACTGTGACGATCCGCCGGCCGTCCCGCTTCTCCACGGTCACCTCGGCGATCCGTACCGCCCGCACCTGGCCGGTGCCGTCGTCCACGAACTCCTGCACCGCCGCGGCGAAGACCCGCTCGCCACCCTCCTCGTGCGCCGGGTAGCTGCGCAGGATCCACGGCCAGGTCGGCCACGGGTCGCGGGCCTCGTCCCGCTCCTGCGGCGGCTGCGGGTACAGGTCGAGCTGGTGCACGCCCGCCGCCCCCTGGCGGTGCGCGACGCCGAGGCAGTCGGCCGCCGTGTCACCACCACCGATGATCACCACGTGCTTGCCGGCCGCGTCGATCGGGGTGCCGTCCGGCAACACCGCCCGCGCCAGCCGACGCTCGCCGGTGGCCACCACGCCGGCCTGGTCGGTGGCCGCGGTAGCGACCGCGCGATTGGCCGCAACCAGGTGCGCCATCGCCTGGTGTACGCCCCGAAGCGCCCGCCCAGGGGTCTCCGGGGTGTCCCGGCCCTGCAACGCCCCACCGGCCAACAGCACCGCGTCGTGCTCCGCGCGCAACTGCTCGGCGGTGACGTCCACCCCGACGTTCACGCCGGTGCGGAAGCGCACCCCCTCGGCGGTGAGCTGGGCCAACCGGGCATCGATGTGCCGCTTCTCCAACTTGAAGTCGGGGATGCCGTACCGCAGCAGGCCGCCGATCGCGTCGTCGCGCTCGTACACCGTCACTGCGTGACCGGCGCGGACCAGCTGCTGGGCGGCGGCGAGCCCGGCGGGCCCGGAGCCGACGACGGCGACCGACCGACCCGACGGCGCCGGCACCGGGCGAGGGGTGAACCCGCGCGCCGCAGCGGCGTCGGCGATCTCCACCTCGACCTGCTTGATCGTCACCGGTTGACCGCCGGAGATGCCGAGCACGCAGGCCGCCTCGCAGGGCGCCGGGCAGAGCCGGCCGGTGAACTCCGGGAAGTTGTTTGTGGCGTGCAGCGACTCCACGGCGGCGGCCCAGTTGCCGGTACGGACCAGGTCGTTCCAGTCCGGGATGCGGTTGCCCAGCGGGCAGCCGTCGTGGCAGAACGGGATGCCGCAGTCCATGCATCGGGTGGCCTGCTCACGGACCAGCTCCTCACCGGCCGGCGGGTACACCTCCCGCCAGTCGCTGATCCGCACCGGCACCGGGCGGCGGGCCGGCAACCGCCGGTCGTAGCGCAGGAAACCGTTCGGGTCAGGCACGTGCCACCTCCTGGGCAGCCACCCGCGGGGCGGGCGGCACCGGCATCACCGGCACAGCGGGTGCGGTCAGTTCTTTCATCACCGCGTCGTCGACGTCGCGGCCGGCTGCTTCGGCGGCCCGCATGATCTCCAGCACCCGGCGGTAGTCGCGCGGGATGACCACGGTGAACTCGGCCACCGCCTCCGACCACCGCTTGAGCAGTTCCTCGGCGACCGCCGACCCGGTCTCGGCCACGTGCCGTTGGACCAGCTCGTGCAGCAGCGACTGCTCCTGCTCGCCCAGCGGCGTCAGGTCGACCAACTCCGTGTTGACCCGGGAACGGTCCAGGTGGTGCACGAACGCCGTGCCGCCGGACATGCCGGCTGCGAAGTTCCGCCCGGTCGCGCCGAGCACCACCACCGTGCCGCCGGTCATGTACTCGCAGCCATGGTCGCCGACGCCCTCGACCACCGCGACCGCACCGGAGTTGCGGACCGCGAACCGCTCCCCCACTCGGCCGCGCAGGAAGACCTCGCCCGCCGTGGCCCCGTACAGGATGGTGTTGCCGGCGATGATCTGGTCCTCGGCCCGCTGCCCCGGCTCGGCGTCGGGGTCGAGGAACGGCGCGGCGGCGTCCGGACGGACGATGAGCCGCCCGCCGGAGAGGCCCTTGCCCACGTAGTCGTTGGCGTCGCCGTGCAGGCGCAGGGTCACGCCGCGCGGCAGGAACGCGCCGAACGACTGCCCCGCCGTGCCGTGCAGCACGAACTCGATGGTGTCCTCGGGGAGGCCGGCGCCGCCGAAGCGACGGGTGACCTCACCGCCGAGCATCGCGCCGACGCTGCGGTGCTCGTTGCGCACCGCCACCTCGACCCGCACCGGTGCCCCGTCCGACAGAGCCGGACGGGCCAACGCGATCAGCTCGTTGTCCAACGCCTGATCCAGGCCGTGATCCTGGGCGCGGACCCCGCGTCGGGCCGCACCGGCGGGCAGCTCCGGCAGGTGCAGGACGGGCGTCAGGTCCAACCCGTGCGCCTTCCAGTGCGTCAGCGCCGGGGCGACATCGAGCAGCTCGGACTGCCCGATCGCCTCCTCGATCGACCGGAAACCCAACTCGGCCAGGTAACCCCGGACCTCCTCGGCGAGGAAGAGGAAGAAGTTCTCCACGAACTCCGGCTTGCCGGTGAAACGCTCGCGCAGCACAGGATTCTGGGTGGCGATGCCGACCGGACAGGTGTCCAGGTGGCAGACCCGCATCATCACGCAGCCCTCGACGATCAGTGGCGCGGTCGCGAAGCCGAACTCCTCCGCGCCGAGCAGCGCCGCGATCAGCACGTCCCGACCGGTCTTGAGCTGGCCGTCGACCTGCACGGTGACCCGGTCGCGCAGCTTGTTGAGCAACAGCGTCTGCTGCGCCTCGGCCAGCCCCAACTCCCACGGGGTGCCGGCGTGCTTGAGCGAGTTCATCGGGGAGGCGCCCGTGCCGCCGTCGTGGCCGGAGATCAGGATGACGTCCGCCTTGAGCTTGGCCACCCCGGCCGCGACGGTGCCGACGCCGACCTCACTGACCAGCTTGACGTGCACCCGCGCCGCCGGGTTGACGCACTTCAGGTCGTGCACCAGCTGGGCGAGGTCCTCGATGGAGTAGATGTCGTGGTGCGGCGGCGGGGAGATCAGACCCACGCCGGGAGTGGCGTGCCGGGTCCGGGCGATCCACGGCCAGACCTTGTTGCCGGGCAGCTGACCGCCCTCGCCCGGCTTGGCGCCCTGGGCCATCTTGATCTGCAGGTCGTCGGCGTTGACCAGGTATTCGCTTGTTACCCCGAACCGGCCGCTGGCGATCTGCTTGACCGCCGAGCGGCGGGCCGGGTCGTGCAGTCGTTCGACGTCCTCGCCGCCCTCGCCGGTGTTGGACTTGCCGCCGAGACGGTTCATGGCGATGGCGAGCGTCTCGTGCGCCTCCGCCGAGATCGACCCGTACGACATGGCGCCGGTGGCGAACCGCTTGACGATCTCGGTGGCCGGCTCGACCTCCTCGATCGGCACCGCCGGGCGGACCCCGGTGCGCAGGGTGAACAGCCCGCGCAGCGAGCCGGCCTGCGCGGCGAGCGCGTCGACCTTGGCGGTGTACTGCCGGAAGACGTCGTACTGCCGACTGCGGGTGGCGTGTTGCAGCAGGAAGACCGTCTCCGGGTTGAACAGGTGCAGCTCACCCTCGCGGCGCCACTGGTATTCCCCACCGACCTCCAGCCGGTCGGAGCTGGCCGTGCCGGCCGGCGGCCAGGCCAGCGCGTGCCGGGCGGCCACCTCAGTGTGCAAGCCCGCGAGACTCACCCCGCCGATGCGGCTGGGGGTGCCCCGGAAGTAACGATCGACCAGCCGGGTGTCCAGGCCGACCGCCTCGAAGACCTGCGCCCCGCAGTACGAGGAGACCGTCGAGATGCCCATCTTCGACATGATCTTCAGGACGCCCTTGCCGAGCGCCTTCGCGTAGTTGCGCACCGCGGCGGCCGGCTCCACACCGGCCAGCGCGCCAGTGTGGATCATGTCCTCGACCGACTCGAACGCCAGGTACGGGTTGACCGCCGCCGCGCCGTAGCCGATCAGCACCGCCGCGTGGTGCACCTCCCGGCAGTCACCGGACTCGACGATCAACGCCGCCTGCGTACGCGTCTGCTCGCGCACCAGGTGCTGGTGCACGGCGGCGGTGAGCAGCAGCGACGGGATCGGGGCCAGGTCGGCGTTGGAGTCCCGGTCGGAGAGCACCAGGATGCGCACGCCGTCCTCGATCGCCTCGGAGACGTGCCGGCAGATCTCGGTCAGCCGGGCCTTGATCCCGGCGGCGCCCTCCCGGATCCGGTACAGCCCGGAGACCCGGACCGCCTTGAAGCCGGGCAGGTCGCCGTCCTCGTCGATGGAGAGGATCTTCGCCAGCTCGTCGTTGTCGATGATCGGGTGCGGGAGCACGATCTGCCGGCAGCTCGCGGCACCCGGGTCGAGCAGGTTGCCCTCCGGCCCGATGGTCGACGCCAGGCTGGTCACCAACTCCTCGCGGATGGCGTCCAGCGGCGGGTTGGTGACCTGGGCGAAGAGCTGGTGGAAGTAGTCGTAGAGCAGCCGCGGCCGGGTCGACAACGGCGCGATCGGGGTGTCCGTACCCATCGAGCCGAGCGGCTCGGCGCCGGTGCGGGCCATCGGCGCGAGCAGGATCTTCAGCTCCTCCTCGGTGTAGCCGAAGGTCTGCTGACGGCGGCGCACCGAGTCGTGCGTGTAGACGGTGTGTTCACGGGCCGGCAGGTCGTTCAGCTCGATCAGCCCGGCGTGCAGCCACTCGCCGTACGGCTGGGCGGCGGCCAACTCGGACTTGATCTCCTCGTCGTGCACGATCCGGCCAGCGACGGTGTCGACCAGGAACATCTTGCCCGGCTGGAGTCGCCCCTTCGCGACCACGTGGGCCGGGTCGAGGTCGAGGACGCCCGCCTCGGAACCGAGCACCACGAGCCCGTCGTCGGTCTGCCACCAGCGCCCCGGGCGCAGCCCGTTGCGGTCCAGCACCGCGCCGACGATCTCCCCGTCGGTGAACGCCACCGACGCCGGGCCGTCCCACGGCTCCATCAGGCTGGCGTGGAAGCGGTAGAAGTCCCGCTTCGCCGAAGCCATGCCGGGGTCGTTCTCCCAGGCCTCAGGGATCATCATGAGCACCGCGTGCGGCAGGCTCCGCCCGGCCAGATGCAGCAGCTCCAGGACCTCGTCGAAGTTCGCCGAGTCGGAGGCGGCGGGGGTGCAGACCGGGAAGACCCGTCGGATGTTGCCCGGCACGTTCGGCGAGCGCAGCAGCGCCTCGCGGGCCTGCATCCAGTTGCGGTTGCCCCGGATCGTGTTGATCTCGCCGTTGTGGGCGATGAACCGGTACGGGTGGGCCAGCGGCCAGGACGGGAAGGTGTTGGTGGAGAAGCGGGAGTGCACGAGCGCGATGGCGCTGTCCACCCGCTCGTCGCGCAGGTCCGGGAAGAACGCCGGCAACTGGTCGGGCGTGAGCATGCCCTTGTAGACCATGGTGCGGCTGGACAGCGACGGGAAGTACGCCGGCACGCCCCGCTCGGCGGTCTCCCGTTCGGCCTGCTTACGCAGACAGAACGCCACCCGGTCCAGCTCGATGCCGCGCAGTGGGGAGCCGGCCGGCCCGCCGGGCGCGTCGGTGAGGCGGTGCGCGGCCAGGAAGAGCTGCCGGACCCGGGGCATCGCCGCCAGGGCGGTCTCGCCCAGGTCGCTCGGGTCGATCGGCACGTCCCGCCAGCCGAGCAGGTCGGCGCCCTCGACCAGCGCGTACTTCTCGACCACCCGCCGGGCACGCGCCTCGGCGGCATCGTCGTCGGGGAGGAAGACCAGCCCCGTGGCGTACTCACCAGCCGCGGGGAGCTCCACGTCGGCCACCGCGCGCAGGAACGCGTCGGGCACCTGGATCATGATGCCTGCGCCGTCGCCGGTGTTCGGCTCCGCGCCACGGGCGCCCCGGTGGTCCAGTCGACAGAGCGCGCCGAGCCCATTGGCGACGACCGCGTGCGAACGCCGGCCGTGCAGGTCCGCCACGAAGGCCACCCCGCAGGCATCGTGCTCCTGCGCCGGGTCGTAGAGGCCCTGGGAGGACGGGCGAGGGTCGGGCATCGGGGACGCCTGCGGGCTGTGCGGGTACGGCTGTGTCTTGTCCGCGTACGGCTGAGCCACCGGGCCTCCTGTCGTCACTCAGGTTGGATCATGGTGGGGACGACGTCGGCCCGTGGGTCTATTGAGTCTACGTTAGGGCCGGGGTCACAAGGCCACCTGAGATCGATCACACCGTCCACAGGCTGGGACGTGTAGTCTCGCGCGGTGGATCCGCTACACAAGCACGTCTTCGACCGGTTGGAACGTTTCTACGACGCGGTGCCCCGCGACGTCGCCGGTGCGGAGGAGCATGGCGGGCTGGTGCTCTTCGTCCGCGAGGGAGCCGGTTGGCCGTTCTACGCCCGCCCCCGGATCGACGCCACCGAGCCGCCGTCGCTGGCCGACGTGACCTCGGCCCGTGAGCGGCAGCGGAAGCTGGGTCTGCCGGAAACCTTCGAGTGGGTGCACGAGACGACCCCCGAGCTGCTGGCGGTGGCCCGCTCGGCGGGGCTGAGCGTGCTGGAGGCACCGCTGATGGTGCTCGACCCGAGCGCGCTGCCCGACCCGGCGACGCTCTCCGACGCGGCGGTGCGAGTGCTGGCAGCGGACTCCCCCGGCTTCGCCGCCGACGTCGCCGCCCGACGTGCGGTGGCAGCGGTGTCGTTCGCCGCCGCCGGCACCGCGCCCGGTGCGGCCGGCCCGGCCGAACGCGACGCCGCCGTCACCGAACTCGAACTGGCCGCGCTCGACGAGGAACGCGCCCGCATCGCCGACGGCCGACGGATCTCCGCGCTGGCCGGCACGCCGGCCGAGGGCGCGCTGGCCAGCGGCATGGCGATGCGGGTGGACGACGTCGCGGAGATCGCCGGGGTGGCCACTCTGCCGTCCGCCCGGCGACGCGGGCTCGGTGCCGCGATCACCGCCGCCCTCGCCCATGAACTGCTGGGGGCCGGCACCGACCTGGTCTTCCTCTCCGCGGGCAGCGAGGAGATCGCGCGGGTCTACCTGCGGGTGGGCTTCCGCCGAATCGGCACCGCCTGCATCGCCGAACCCGCCGCCCTCATCCCCTGACCTGCCGGGCGACCGGGGTCAGGTCGGTGGACGCCACTGGGCGGCGGAGGCTGCGGCGCTGGAGAGCAGTCGCGAGTTGATCGTGCCCAGGGCGGCGTCCCGGGCGCGCAGCGCCAACCGGCCCCGGGTCTGGAGCACCGCCGACATCCGCCGGGTCTGCCGGACCACCGTCGCGGCCCGGGGGCGGCGCACCCGGTCGTACGCCTGGACGGCGTCGGGCAGCCGGGCCTCTCGCAGCAGAGAGGCGAGCGTGGCGGCGTCCTCGAACGCCAGGCAGGCGCCCTGCCCGAGGTGCGGAGGCATGGCGTGCGCCGCGTCGCCGAGCAGCACCACTCCGCCGGGCCCGACCGGAAAGCCGTACGCGCGAGGCAGCGGGCGCAGCTCGCGAACCTCCTGCTGGACCAGGTCGGCCGGATCGGTGGCGTCGAGCAGCGCGCCGATCGGGGCGGGCCAGCCCGCGTACCAGCGGCGCAGCAGCGCGAGTTGGGTCTCCGGTGGTTCCGGGCGGGGCGCTCCGGCAGCGGTCGCCACCCAGTAGATGCCGCCCCGGGTGGACCCGCCCGAGGAACCGCGCTCGCCCAGCGACGCGGCCACGAACCGGTAACCCGCGCCGAGGACCTCACCAGCCAACGGCTGGTCGTCGGGGAGTCGAGGTGCCTGGTACCAGGGAATGACGGCCCGCCAGGCAGCGCACCCGGAGCTGACCACGCGGGACTCCGGCGCGAGTTGGCGGCGGATGCCGCTGTCCGTGCCGTCGGCCGCGACCACGAGATCGGCCTCGATGGTGTGCCGTCCGTCGCTGACCCCCGGTCGCTCACCCGGCTCCACGCGGACGTGGCGCACGGTCACTCCGGTACGCAGCTCGACTCGGTCACCGAGGCCAGCGATAAGCGTGTCGTGCAGGTCCTCGCGGTGCACCACCACGGGCATCCGGTCGGCCGGGATGGGCCGGGGCTGCACGAGCCAGTGCCCGTCCGGGCGACGGACCCCGCCGTCGGGCAGCGGGGTGGCGATGGCGGCCAGGCCCGCACCGAGGCCGAGGGCCTGTAGCGCGCGGACGCCGTTGGGCCAGAGCACCACGGCGGTCGGCTCGGGGCGGACCCGTTCGGCCCGTTCCAACAGGGTGACCTGCCAGCCGGAGCGGGCCAGCGCGCCGGCCACCGCGAGGCCACCGACCCCTGCGCCGACCACCACCGCGCTTCGCATCGGTGCCGCCTCCGCTCAGCTGTCCCGGTCGGCGGGACGCGCGCCGGTGGCGTCGGCCCGTTCGGTGCGGGAGGACTGATCATCCGCCGGCTCGTCGTCGTTCGACGCCTGGTCGGCGGGGGCCGCGTCCACGGACGACTCGCCGTCACCCGGCTGGGAGTCGTCGTCGGTGGCCGGCTCCGGCGGTACGACACCGGTCTCCTGCCAGGCGGCGTACTGCTCCTCGCTCACCACCCGGTAGCCCTCCGGCGCGGCAGCCCGCGCGGGAGTCTCACGCTCGGAGAGGTCGACCTGGGACAGGTCGGACGTGGCGGACGGGGTCGGCGTCGCCACCGCGCCGAGCGGGATCAGGTAGTCCTGCGGGCCACGCACCCGGACGAAGTAGATCAACGCGCCGAGGAAGACCAGCGCGGCGGTCCACACGTTGAGGCGCACACCGAGGATGAGGTTGGCTTCGTCGGTGCGCATCAGCTCGATCCAGAACCGGCCGACGGTGTAGCCCATCACGTAGAGCGCGAACGCCCGGCCCCGGCCCAGCTTGAGCCGACGGTCGAGCAGCAGGACCAGCGCCACGACGCCGAGGTTCCACAGCGCCTCGTAGAGGAAGGTCGGCTGGTAGAGACCCGGTTCGAGGATCGGCTGCCCGGCGTCGTCGCGCAGCGCGTGCCCGGGATTGTCCGGGTCCATCCGATGGATCTGCAGGCCCCACGGCAGGGTGGTCCGGCCGCCGAAGAGCTCGTTGTTAAACCAGTTGCCGAGCCGACCGACCGCCTGGGCCAGCGGCAGCCCGGGGGCCAGCGCGTCGGCGATCACGGTCAACGGGATGCCGAGCTGTCGGGCCGCGATCCAGGCACCGATCGCGCCACCGGCGACCGCGCCCCAGATGCCGAGACCGCCCTCCCAGATGGCGAACGCCTTCATCGGGTCCCCACCAGCGCCGAAGTATTTCTCCGGTGAGGTGACCACGTGGTAGATCCGGGCGCCGATGATGCCCGCGGGCACCGCCCAAACGGCGATGTCGAGCACCGTGCCAGGCGCGACGCCGCGCTGCCGCAGCCGGCGCTCCGTTACCCAGCAGGCCAGCACGATGCCGGCGATGATGCAGAGCGCGTACGCCCGGATCGGCACCGGCCCGAGTTGCCAGACCGCGGTGCTGGGACTGGGCAGGGCCGCCTGGGGGGAGAGCGAGGCGAGGGTCACGGGTGCACACGCTACCGCTGCACACCCCCGCTGCGGCACCCCGGGCCACCGCAGCGCGCAAGTCGGTGACTTCTGGTTTGCGCCGCCGTAGGCTCTTTGTCCATGAGCGCGCTCACCTGGGCGGTCGCCGCCGTCGTCACCGACGACACCGGTCGAGTGCTGCTCTGCCAGCAGGGCCGAGGCGCACGCCGTTACGCGCTGCCCGGCGGGCGGCTGCGCCCGGCCGAGAGCCCGGTGCGGGCGGCCCTACGCGACATCCGCGCGGAGACCGGCTGGGAGATCGAGCTGATCGACCTGGTCGGCGTGTACCACCTGACCGGCCCGACGGGGGAGTGCACGGCCGGACGCGTCGGGCCGCCGCCGGACGTACTCGTGCACGTCTTTCGGGCCCGCGCGGCCGGGGTCCGACCCGCCGCCGACCCAGCACCGGGCTGCCGGCTGTCCTGGCACTCCCCCGACGCGCTGCCCGAGGCGGTCACCCCGCTCACCCGGGCCGCCGTCGCCGACGCCACAGCCGGCCGCTCCGGCGTGCTCCGCGACGTCCCCGGGGTGCCCGGCGCCGTGCAGCCGCCGGAGCAACGCGGCGAAGCAGCGACAGTCCCGCCGCCGGCCTGGAGCCGACCGCCCGGTGCCCGTCACGCGATCGAGCCTGATGCCGGCGAGTCATCGTGATGACTCGACCCGAGGGGGTCGGCGCGGTCAGCGGGTGGGGTTGCGGACGCCCTCGGCCAGCTCGGCGCTGAGGGTACGCAGGGCGGCCAGCCCGTCGGCCTCGGTGGGCGCGTCAAGCACGCACCGGACCAGCGCGCTGCCCACGATCACCCCATCGGCGTAGCCGGCGACGGTGCCGGCCTGCGCGCCGGTGCCGACCCCCAGGCCGACACCGATCGGCAGGTCGGTGACCGCGCGGGCCCGGGAAACCAGCGTCGGGGCAGCGTCGGAGGTACGCGCCCGAGCACCGGTCACCCCCATCACGGCGGTCGCGTAGACGAAGCCACGGCAGTGCTGCACCGTCATCGACAGCCGCGCGTCGGTGGACGACGGCGAGACCAGGAACGTGCGGTCCAGCCCGTGCGCGTCCGAGGCGGCCAGCCACTCGTCGGCCTCGTCGGGGATCAGGTCCGGGGTGATCAGGCCGGTGCCGCCGGCGGAGGCGAGGTCACGGGCGAACACGTCCACGCCGTACCGCTCGACCGGGTTCCAGTAGGTCATCGTGACCACCGGAGCGCCGGTGGCCGCCACCGCCTCGATGATGCGCATCGTGTCCGCCGTGCGTACGCCGCCGGCCAGCGCGATGTCACTGGCCCGCTGGATCACCGGCCCGTCCATCACCGGGTCGGAGTAGGGGATCTCCACCTCGATGACGTCGACGCCGGCCTCGACCATGGCGGTCATCGCGGCGATGCTGCCCTCGACGGTGGGGAAACCGGCCGGCATGCAGCCGACCAGCAGTGCCCGTCCGTCGGCGCGGGCCTTGTCGAAGGCCACCCCGATCCGGCTCATCTCACCGCTCCTTGTCGAGGATGCCGAAGTAGTCGCCGGCGGTGTGCACGTCCTTGTCACCCCGGCCGGAGAGGTTGACCACGATGGTGGGCTCCCGGCCCAGCTCCGCGGCGAGCTTCGGGGCCAGCGCGACCGTGCCGGCGAGCGCGTGCGCACTCTCGATCGCCGGGATGATGCCCTCGGTGCGGCAGAGCAGCTCGAACGCGGCCATCGCCTCGTCGTCCGTGACCGGCAGGTAGCTCGCCCGGCCGGTGTCGTGTAGCCACGCGTGCTCAGGCCCGACGCCCGGGTAGTCCAGGCCGGCGGAGATCGAGTGCGACTCCAGGGTCTGCCCGTCGGCGTCCTGGAGCACGAAGGTGCGGGTGCCGTGCAGCACCCCGGTGGACCCGCCGGTGATGCTCGCCGCGTGCCGGCCGGTCGCCAGCCCGTCGCCGCCCGCCTCGAAGCCGTACAACCGCACGGCCTCGTCGCCCACGAACGCGTGGAAGATGCCGAGCGCGTTGGAGCCGCCGCCGACGCAGGCGGTGACGGCGTCCGGCAGCTCACCGGTGAGGTCCAGGCACTGCTGACGCGCCTCGTCACCGATGCCCCGGACGAAGTCGCGCACCATCGCCGGGAACGGGTGCGGGCCCGCGGCGGTGCCGATGAGGTAGTGCGTCTGGTCGACGTTTGCCACCCAGTCCCGCATTGCCTCGTTCATCGCGTCCTTGAGGGTGCGCGAACCATTTGTGACCGGGACGACCGTCGCGCCGAGCATCCGCATCCGGGCCACGTTGAGCGCCTGCCGCTCGGTGTCGACCTGGCCCATGTAGACCACGCACTCCAGGTCGAACAGGGCGGCGGCGGTCGCGGTGGCCACGCCGTGCTGGCCGGCACCGGTCTCCGCGATCACCCGGGTCTTGCCCATCCGCTTGGTGAGCAGTGCCTGGCCGAGCACGTTGCGCACCTTGTGCGCACCCGTGTGGTTGAGGTCCTCACGCTTGAGCAGCACCCGCGCGCCGACCTTGGCGGAGAACCGCCGGGCCTCGTAGAGCAACGACGGCGTGCCGGCGTAGTCGCGCAGCAGCGCGCCGAACTCGGCCCGGAAGGACTCGTCCGCCATCGCCGTACGCCACGCCCCGTCGAGCTCGTCCAGCGCGGCCACCAGGGCCTCGGGAACGAACCGACCGCCGAAGCGGCCGAAGTGGCCGGTGGAGTCGGGCTGCGGGCCGGCCACCGGGGCCAGCGCGTCGGCGCTCATCGGGAATCCTCTCGGTCTGGCGTCAGACCGGCGCGGGGTCAGCGCACCGGCCGGGGCGTTGCCGGGTGGTTACCGGCGTTGACCAACTCGGCGACCGCCTCACGGGGGCTCTTCTGCGTGACCAGGCCCTCGCCCACGAGGACCGCGTCCGCGCCCGCGGAGGCGTACCGGATCAGGTCGTGCGGGCCACGAACGCCGGATTCGGCGATCTTGACGACGCTGCTGGGCAGGCCGGGCGCGATCCGCTCGAACACCGACCGGTCGACCTCCAGGGTACGCAGGTCACGGGCGTTGACCCCGATCACCTGCGCGCCGGCCTCCAGCGCGCGGTCGGCCTCTTCCTCGTCGTGCACCTCGACCAGAGCGGTCATGCCCAGCGACTCGATCCGCTCCAGCAGGCCCATCAGGACGTTCTGTTCCAGTGCGGCGACGATCAGCAGGACCAGGTCGGCGCCGTGCGCGCGCGCCTCGTGGATCTGGTAGCTGGAGACCACGAAGTCCTTGCGCAGCACCGGCACGGTGACCGCGGCACGGACCGCCGCCAGGTCGTCCAGCGAACCGCCGAACCAGCGCCCCTCGGTCAGCACGCTGATCGCCCGCGCCCCACCGGCCGCGTAGTCGACGGCGAGGTCGGCCGGATCGGCGATCTCGGCCAACCGGCCCTTCGACGGCGACGAGCGCTTCACCTCGGCGATCACGGCCACGCCGGGCTTGCGCAGCGCCGCGTACGCGTCCAAGGGCGGCGGCGCAGCCGCTGCCAGTTCCCGGATCCGCTCCAGCGGAACCAGTTCCTGGCGTCGGGCGACGTCCTCACGTACGCCAGCCAGAATCTCGTCGAGCACGCTTACGGACGTTGCCTGGCCGGCCTCGTCCCCCTCCGCGTGCGCATGCTCAGCAGTCACGAACGGACTCCCCTCTCCGGGCGTCATGGGCCGATGCTAGGGGCAGCCGACCGGCGTCGATTGCCGGGGGTATGGCGCTGCTCACCAAAAGGGCTGCGGCATAATGGCCGACTTGCCGTGAACGGGTTGTCACGCAGCGCCACCTCCCGCATCGACCACCGTCACGCAGCAGAGCGCCTGACGGCCCCGGTCGGACCGGGGCGATCCATCGATCATGCCACCAGTTCACCGTCCGCGCCTGACGGCAACGACACCGATCAATGTTGTGAGCAAGCTCAAGGCCGAACGGACGGGTCCTGGTCACAGCCGAGGCGGGACAGTTGACCGGGCGGTCACCGCGGCGAAACGTCAGCCGGCCAGCATCGTCCTCAGGCAGACTCGATGGCGCGCCTGCCCGACCGCCGCAACTCCTCGTGCGAGGTGACCATGAGCAATTCCGAGCCGTACCCGACCATCGGCCTGACCACCATCTCGCGGACAGTGGCGTCGCTAGCCGTCGGGGTGGTGCACACCGTGGAACGGGCAGTAGTGGGCGAAGGCCGGATGCGGACCGCACGGGGCAACGCCTGGGAGGCGGTCTGCGCCGACCGGGCCCGCGCCGACCAGCGCGCCGAGCTGAACCGCCTCGTCGCCGAGTTGACCGCCGCCCGCGCCGCCAGCCACCGCGCCCAGCGGGAACGCCAGCCGGTCGGCTGACCCCCGCTGGCCCCGACCGTCGGGTCAGTCGGCCGTCGGGTCCTCGCCCCGGTCCAGCGCGTCCCACGCCTCGGTGGTCCGCCGCCCCGCCAACGGCGTCGACGGTCCCGCCGGGTCGCCCTGCCCAGACGCGGCCGCCGGGGCGGTACGCGCCGGACGTTCGTACCGTGCGCCCATGGCCGGCCACGCACCGCCGCGCACCGCCGTCCACCAGCCGCCCGCAGCGGCCAGCAGACCACCGAGCAGGCAGAGCGTCGGCCACTGCCGACTCACCACGCCGCCCACGTCAGCGACCAGCCCATACCCGCCGCCGGCGGCCACGGCCAGACCGAGCGCGCCGAGCAGCACGCCGAGCGCCCGCCGCAGTCGGCCCCGGGTAGCCAACACCGCACCACCACCGGCCAAGGTCACCAGGGCCAACGCCGGCAGCCAGGGCAACAGGCTCGCACCGCTGCGGGCGTCGCGCACCGGCGGCAGCGGCGCCGGACGTAGCGTCAGCTCGACCGACCAACTGCGCGTCGCAGCCCACAGCGCCAGGCCCGCGCCGGCCAGACAGAGCACCACGGCGTACGCCAACGCGCGCCGGCCCACGACGGACCGCTCCCCGCCCCTCACTGAGCCGGCCTTTCGTTCGCGACTGCGGGGCTCCGCTTCGCTGCACTCCTCGCGCTCACCGAGCTGGCCGGAGTGTTTCGGCGGCCGCGATCGCGGCCAGCACGGCCGCGGCCTTGTTCCGCGTCTCCTGGTCCTCGGCAGCCGGGTCCGAGTCGGCGACCACCCCCGCACCGGCCTGCACGTAGGCGCGGCCGTCGCGGATGAGCGCGGTCCGGATGGCGATCGCCATGTCCAGGTCGCCGCCGAAGCCGAAGTAGCCGACCGTGCCGCCGTAGAGGCCACGCCGGACCGGCTCCAACTCCTCGATGATCTCCATGGCGCGTACCTTGGGTGCCCCGGAGAGCGTGCCGGCCGGGAAGGTCGCGGCGAGCGCGTCGAAGGCGGACTGGTCGTCACGCAGCGTGCCGGTGACGGTGGAGACGATGTGCATGACGTGGCTGTACCGCTCGATGGTGGCGAACTCGGGCACCTCCACGCTGCCGGGCTGACAGACCCGACCCAGGTCGTTGCGGCCGAGGTCGACGAGCATCACGTGCTCGGCCCGTTCCTTCGGGTCGGCGAGCAGCTCGGCGGCGAGCGCGGCGTCGGCGGCCGGGGTGCCGCCCCGCGGGCGGGTGCCGGCGATCGGGTGCAGCAACGCCCGACGCCGCCCGTCCGTGGCCCCGGTGACCTTGAGGTGCGCCTCCGGGGACGAGCCGACGATGTCGAACCCGTCGAAGCGCAGCAGGTACATGTACGGGCTGGGGTTGCTGGTGCGCAGCACCCGGTAGACGTCCAGCGGGTCGGCGTGGGTGGACCGCTCGAAGCGCTGGGAGAGCACGATCTGGAAGCACTCGCCGGCCCGGATCGCCTCCTTGGCCGCCTCCACCGCCTTCGGGTAACCGCCGTCGGGCGTACGGCAGAGCACCTCACCGGCCGGCGGACGCTCGACGGTGGAGATCATCGGCGGGATGGGCCGGGACAGCGCCGTGGTCATCGCGTCCAACCGGCCCACCGCCTGGTGGTAGGCGGCGGCGACCTGCGAGGCCCGGTCCGGGGCGTCCAACGGCGGCAGCACCGCGTTGGCGACCAGGATCGCCGAGCCGTCGTAGTGGTCCAGCACCACCAGGTCGGTGGCGAGCATCATGCCCAACTCCGGGACGCCCAGGTCGTCCTCGGTCAGCTCGGGCAACCGCTCGAAGCGCCGGATCAGGTCGTAGCCGAGGTAGCCGACCATGCCCCCGGTCAGCGGTGGCAGGCCGTCGGACGGGTCCCCGACCGGGCCGGCCAGCGCCGCCACCGTCTCCCGCAGCATCCGCACCGGGTCACCCTCGGTGGGCAACCCGGCCGGCGGTTGGCCGAGCCAGGTAGCCACGCCGTCGCGTTCGATGAGGGTGGCGCTGCTGCGTACGCCGATGAACGAATACCGCGACCAGGCCATACCGGCCGAGCCGACGCCCTGCTCGGCCGATTCCAACAGGAACGTGCCCGGCCCACCGGCCAGCTTCCGGTAGACCCCGACCGGGGTCTCCGCGTCGGCCAGCAGCCGTCGGGTGACCGGCACGACCCGCCAGGCGGCCGCCAGCTCGGTGAAGGTGGCCAGGTCGGGGCTGAGGGTGCCGTCGGTCATGAGTGTGCCTCCGTCCCCGTGACAGGCAGCTCGGTGAAGAAGCAGGTCCGGTGGCCGGTGTGGCAGGCGGCGCCGACCTGGTCCACGCTCACCAGCAGCGCGTCCCCGTCGCAGTCCAGGGCGACCGACCGGACGTACTGGTGGTGCCCGGAGGTGGCGCCCTTGACCCAGTATTCGCGCCGGCTGCGTGACCAGTAGGTGGCCCGGCCAGTGGTGAGGGTGCGGTGCAACGCCTCGTCGTCCATCCAGGCGACCATCAGCACCTCACCGGAGTCGTGCGCCCGGACCACGGCGGCGACCAGACCGTCGGCGGTGCGGCGCAGCCGGGCCGCGATGGCCGGGTCGAGCCGGGACGGGCGGGCCGGCACGGGCGTGGTCAGCTCGTTCGAATCACTGGGGACGCCGGTGACCGGCGGGTCAGGTACGGGCACAGTCACCAATTCTCCCGCACGCGGCGCGGGTACCGCCGACCGCTCCCACCGGGGCTGCGGCGAAGGCCCCGAGAGCTTCGGCGGTGTCGACGGCCCGGCCGGTCGGGCCAGTTGGGCGACGTAGCGATCCAGCCGGCCGTCGACCAGGGCGGCGGCCAGGTCCGCGCCGGCCGATTCGGCGATCTCCTCGGCGTACGGCCGGATCAACGGCAGGGTGCCGGCGACCAGCCGTACGGCGGCTGCCCAGAGCTGCCCGGTGGCGCCCGGACGCAGCCCGAGGCAGAGCAGCATGTCCGTCCGGTAGCCGGGTGGGGCCACCGGGAGTTCCAGTGCTGCCGCGAAGGCCGCCCGGCGGGAGTAGACCCGCACGGACGGGTTGGCGGGGCGCAGCACCGACGGGCAGAGCCGCGCGAGATCGGCCGCGGCGAGCCGGACCCCGAGACGATCGTTGGCCGCGCGGGCGGCGGCAGCCTTACCGAGCGTGGCGATCAGCTCTTCGAGTCGGGGTGGCTCGGCGGGCTGGCAGAGCACCGGCAAATCGATCCGGGGCCGCCAGTGCGGGTCGGCCCAGAGCAGCCGCGCCGGCGCGGTGACCGGCAGCCCGAACGCCCAGTCGGCCGGTTCGCCGAGTCGATGCACCCAGGACCGGACGTCGCGGGCGGCCACCGAGACGTGGGTGACCTGGCCCGCGGACTCAGCCAGGTACGCCCGCCGGGCCGCGTACGGGGCGCCGCCGACCAACACATCGAGGTCGACGTCGCTGTGTGCGGTGGCGGCGCGGCGGGCGTGGCTGCCGCGCAACAGGATGCCGACGACCGGCCGCTCGGCGGCCTGCCGCAATCGCGCGGCCCAATCCTCAAGAAAACCGCTGTCCGGTAACGGAGCGTGACCCACTGCGCAATCGTGCCGCACGTCCGATCGGTACGCAATGCCCGTTGGCGGACTTCGTGTCCGGTCCGGAGCCTACTGCCCGTTCTTGCGCTCCGCGCGACGGTCGACATTCGAGGCCGCCGGCGGCCTGGTTGCGCGCGGATCAGTATTTCATCTAGCGTTGAGTTCAACAGATGATGAGTTTATTGGAGGTGCGTGATGGACGATGCGATAGCCGTCCGCGACCTGGTCGTCGACCGGGGTGGGCGGCGGGTGCTGGACGGCATCAGCTGCCGCGTCCCGCGCGGCGCCGTCACCGGGCTGCTCGGCCCCAGCGGCAGCGGGAAGACCACGTTCATGCGCGCGGTGGTCGGGGTGCAGCTGGTCAGTGGCGGGACGGTCACCGTGCTCGGCCAACCGGCGGGCACCCCCGCGCTGAGGCACCGGGTGGGCTACCTGACCCAGGCACCGAGCGTCTACGCCGACCTGACCGTCCGGGAGAACGCCCGCTACTTCGCGGCCCTCTACGGACGCGGGCGCGGCGAGGCCGACCGGGCGGTCCGCGACGTCGGGCTCGCCGAGGCTGCTGGCCAACTGGTCGCCACCCTCTCCGGAGGTCAACGCAGCCGCGCCTCCCTGGCCTGCGCCCTGGTCGGCGAGCCGGAGCTGGTGATCCTCGACGAGCCGACCGTCGGGCAGGACCCGGTGCTGCGAGCCGATTTGTGGGCCCGGTTCCACGCGATGGCCGCCGCCGGCACCACCCTGCTGGTGTCCAGCCACGTCATGGACGAGGCGGCGCGCTGCGACCAACTGCTGCTGATCCGCCAGGGGCGGTTGATCGCCGACGACAGCCCGGCCGCGATCCGCGCCGCCGCCGGCGTGGACGACCTCGACGAGGCGTTCCTGCGCCTCATCCGGGCCGGTGAGGCCACCTCCACCAGCACCGACGCGACCGCCGCCCGGGAGTCAGCATGAATCCGCGAATCCTCGCCGCCACCACCGGCCGCATCCTGCGGCAGCTCCGGCATGACCGGCGGACCATCGCGCTGCTCGTGGTGGTGCCGGCCGTCCTGCTCACCCTGGTCTACTTCATGTACGCCGACCAGCCGACCCCACCCGGTCAGCCCACGGCGTTCGACCGGATCGCGCTGGTGATGCTCGGCATCTTCCCGTTCGTGATCATGTTTCTGGTGACCAGCATCGCCATGCTGCGAGAACGCACCTCCGGCACGTTGGAGCGGCTGCTCACCACACCGCTGGGCAAGCTCGACCTGCTCTTCGGCTACGGCATCGCGTTCGGGCTGGCCGCCGCCGCACAGGCCGCCGTCGCCGCCGCCGTGGCGTACTGGATCTTCGATCTGGACACCGCCGGCAGCATCGGGTTGGTGATCGGAATCGCCGTGCTCGACGCGGTGCTCGGCGTCGCCCTCGGGCTGCTGTGCAGTGCCTTCGCGCGCACCGAATTCCAGGCAGTACAGTTCCTGCCAGTCGTGGTGATCCCCCAACTGCTGCTCTGCGGGCTGTTCGTGGCCCGCGACCAGATGGCCGGCTGGCTCCAGGCGCTCAGTGACGCCTTCCCCCTGTCGTACGCCATCGAGGCGTTGCAGGAGGTCGGCGCCCATGCCGAGCCGACCGGCCGGATGTGGCGGGACGTGGCGGTGGTGTTCGGCGCGGTGGTGCTGGCGCTGGTGCTCGCGGCGGCCACCCTGCGCCGACGCAGCGGCTGACGGCGGGGGCCGGGGGCAGCAGCGGCCAGCGTGGCGGCTGACCCCGGCCACGTCGTGGGCCGAGCCCGGCCCACGACGTGGCCCAGGTGGACGAACGAAGGACGGCGATGACGCGGCGGACCGGCCGGCGACCCGGCAAACCGGGCACCCGGGAGGCGATTCTCGACGCGGCGCGCTCGGCGTTCGCCGAGCGCGGCTTCGACGCCGCCTCGATCCGGGCCATCGCCGGCACGGCGGAGGTCGACCCGGCGCTGGTGCACCACTACTTCGGCAGCAAGGACCAGCTCTTCCTGGCCGCGATGAACTTCCCCGTCGACCCCGGTCAGCTGGTGCCGAAGGTGCTCGCCGGTGACCGGGACGCCGTCGGCGAGCGCATGGTGCGCACCTTCCTCGGCATCTGGGACTCCCCGGCTGGCAGCGCCGGGGTGGCGTTGCTGCGCTCGGCGGTGAGCAACGAGTGGACCGCGCGGTTGCTGCGCGAGTTCATCACCACGCAGGTGCTGCGCCGGGTGCTGGAAAACCTCGACGTCGACCCGGCCGAGCTACCGCTGCGGGGGTCCCTGGTGGCCACCCAGATGATCGGCCTGGCCCTGATGCGGCATGTGGTGCGCCTTGAGCCGGTCGCCTCCGCCGACCTGGAAACCCTGGTCGCCACGGTTGGCCCCACCATCCAGCGTTACCTCACCGGTCCACTGCCGAGCTAGCGCGGCGGGCGGGCGTCGGCCGGGAGTCGTAGCGGTGGCAGCAGTTGCGGCAGCTCGGCCGGATCGGCCACCGGGCCTGGGAACGCCAGCCGGATCCGACGTCGGGCACCGGGTTGGCCGACGGCGACCACCAGCCCGTAGCGGTCGATGCGCACCACCCGGGGCGGCCCGTCCGGGGTCTGCTCGGTCAACCCGAGCTGCCGGCGCAAATAGTCGGTGACCTGGGCGCCGTGGCGTTCGGCGAGGTCGGCGAGGAGGCGGGCCTCGACCGGGTGCACCGGGTCCGGCTCGGCCTCGGCGTACTCCACCGGGTCGACCCGGTGCACGACGCCGGCCCGCTCCCAGCGGACCTCGACCACCTCGAAGCGGAACAGCCGGAACCGGGTACCCAGGTCGAGCAGGTCACCGGTCGGCTCCACCGCGGCGAAGTCGACCGCCGCGCGGCGGACCTCGTCGCCGCGCAACTCGGCCGCCCAGCCCGACACCCAGGCACGACCCAGGCCGGGCGCTCCAGCGGCGGGCGGCAGGTCGAGCACGTCGAGGACCACCGCGACGTCGCTGCCCCCGGCGGTCGGCTGCAGGGCGGCGGCCAGGTGGCTGGCCACCGGCACCAGCAGCAGCACCCGCCCGTCCGAGTCGGTGACGTGCCGGGCGTGGTGCGGGCCCGGCCGGTGGGCCAGGTGGACGAGGCCGGGCAGGCGGCCGGCGACGAGGGTACGAACGATCTCGGCGGGGTTGGGCCGCATGGGTGCGACCTCCTTCAAAGGTTAGGCTTACCTAACCCGGAGCCTAGAGCACCCACCCGTCGACGTCCACCAACTCACCGGGTCTGCTCCAGCCAGGAGGCGTAGAGCAGGCCATAGACCGAATCGGCGTCGCGGACCAGCTCGTCGTGCGGGCCGCGCTGCACCACTCGGCCCCGGTCCACCACGATCACCTCGTCGGCGGCCTGCGCCGTGGAGAGTCGGTGCGCGATCGCGAGGGTGGTCCGACCTCTGGTGACCGCGTCCAACGTGCGTTGCAACCGCACCTCGGTCGCCGGGTCCACCGCGCTTGTCGCCTCGTCGAGCACCAGCAGGTCCGGGTCGGCCACGTACGCGCGGGCCAACGCGACAAGCTGCCGCTCCCCGACGCTGAGCGCCTCGCCACGCTCCCCGACCGGCGTGTCCAGGCCCGCCGGCAGACCCTCCAGCCAGTCCGACAGGCCCAGCTCGGTGAAGGCGACGCTGAGCTGCTCGTCGGTCAGCTCCGGCCGGGCGAACCGGACGTTGTCCCCCACCGTCGCGTCGAAGAGGAACCCGTCCTGCGGCACCATCACCACGCGGGAGCGCAGCGAGTCGAATCGGACGTCCGTGAGCGGCACCCCGGACAGCAGCACCGCCCCGGCCGACGGGTCCATCAGACGGGTCAGCAACTTGGCGAACGTGGTCTTGCCGCTGCCGGTCTCACCGACCACCGCCACCCGACTCTTCGCCGGAATCTCCAGGTCGATGTCGTGCAGCACCGGCGGACCACCCGGGTAGGCGAACCGCACACCGGCGAACCGGATGTCCAGCGGCCCACCCGGCAGCTGCCGCCCCTGCTCCCCCGGGTCGGCCACGTCCGGGGCGACGTCCAGCACGTCCAGCACCCGACGCCAGCCGGCGATCGCGTTCTGCGCCTCGTTGAGCACCTCGGTGGCGATCTGCACCGGCTGGATGAAGAGCGTCACCAGGAAGAGGAACGCGGTCAGCTGGCCGATCGACAGCGTGCCGTCCACCCCCAGCACCACCCCGAGCACCACCACGCCAGCCAGCGCCAACCCCGCCGCCAACTCCCCGACCGAGCTGCCCACGATGCTGATCCGGATCGCCCGCTGCTGCGCCAGACGCTGCCCGTCGATCGCCTCGTCCAACCGCCGCTCGGTACGCCCCGCGATCCCGTACGCCCGGATCACCGGCGCGCCCACCACGCTCTCGCCGATCGCGCCGAGCAGCGCCCCGGTGCGTTGACGCACCGTCGCGTACGCCGACCCGAGGCGGCGTTGCAACCGCCGGATGACGAACACCGCCGGCAGGAACGCGGCCAACACCACGAGGGTCAACTGCCAGGAGTACGCCAGCATGACGGCGGTGGTGACCACCAGCTGACCCAGGTTGACCAGCAGGATCACCCCGCCCCACTGGAGGAACTGGGTGATCTGGTCGACGTCGCTGGTCACCCGCGAGACCAGCGAACCCCGCCGCTCCGACTGCTGGTGCAACATCGACAGGTCGTGCACGTGTCGGAACGCCCGGGTCCGGACGTTCGCCAGCGCCGTCTCGCTGACCGTGAACAGCCGGCGCATCATCAGGTACCCGCAGACCGTGGTGATCGCCAGGATCGCCGCGGTGATCGCCACCACCGACCAGACCACGTTCAGGTTCAGACCGCCGACGATGCCCCGGTCGATGCCCTGCTGCACGGCGACCGGCACGGCGACCCGACCGACCATGTAGACCAACGCCAGAGCCAACGTGCCGGCCAGACCGGTCCGTAGCTCCGGCGAGAGCGCCAGCCCCCGACGCAGCGTCTGCCAGGTCGTCTCCTCCCGCGTCTCGGGCATCTCACCTTTTACCGTCACGCTCACCGGGCTGGCCTTTCGTTCGCGACTGCGGGGCTCCGCTTCGCTGCACTCCTCGCGCTCACCGGTCCACCTCGATTTCCAGGCCCGACGGCAGCGGCGCCACCTCGTCGCCGTACGAACTCTCCTGCGCACGCTCGACCTCGGCCTGCTCGTAGGCGGTGACCAGGTCGACGTAGCCGGGCACGGTGGCCAACAGCTCGCTGTGGGTACCCCGGGCGACCACCCGTCCCTGCTCCACGTAGATGACCTCGTCGGCGAGCGCGATGGTGGCCCGGCGGTACGCCACCACCAGGATGGACGCGGCCGGCACCCCCGCCTCGGCCGTCGACGACCGCAACCCCGCCAGGATGGCCGCCTCGACTCGAGGATCGACCGCGCTTGTCGCGTCGTCGAGCACCAGCAGGCGCGGCCGACCGGCCAACGCGCGGGCCAGGGTGAGCCGCTGCCGCTGACCGCCGGAGAGCGAGGTGCCGCGCTCGCCGACCATGGTGTCCAGACCGTCGGGCAGCGCGGCGACGAACCCGTCTGCCTCGGCCAGCCGCAGTGCCGCCCAGACCACCTCGTCGTCGACGCCCGGCCGGTCGAGGGCGATGTTGGCGCGGACCGTGTCATCGAAGATGAACGGCACCTGGGCAACCAGGGCCACCGTGCCGGCCAGCGACGCGGAGGTCAGCTCGCGCACGTCCACCCCGTCCAGGCACACCGCGCCGGAGTCCGGGTCGACCAGGCGCACCGCCAACGAGGCGATTGTGGACTTGCCGGCGCCGGTGGGCCCGACCAGGGCGACCGTCCGACCGGACGGCACCGTGAAGCCGACCTCGCCGAGGACCTGCGCGCCGGGCGGGTGCGCCTCCGCCGGTGGGTAGGAGTAGTGCACGTCGCTGAAGGTGAGGGTGGCCGGGCCGGAGCTGGCCGAATCGAGCACGCGCTGCCCGTACGGCATCTCGCCGGTGGCGTCGAGCACCCGGCGCACCCGGTCCCAGCCGGCGACGCTGCGCGGCAGTTCGGCCAGGACCCAACCGATGGCCCGCACCGGAAAGGCCAGCACGGTGAAGAGGAAGGCCACGCTGACCAGCTCGGTCACGCTGATCGCGCCCTGACGCAGCCGGAACGCCCCGACCACCAGCACGGCGAGGGTGCCGAGGCTGGGCAACGTCTCCAGCAGTGGGTCGAAGACGCCGCGCAGCCGACCGACCGCGATCAACGAGTCGCGCAGCTCACCGGCGCGGCCGGCGAACCGGGCGGTCTCCTGGGCCTCCCGGCCCATCGTCTTGACCACCAGGGCGCCGTCGAAGCTCTCGTGGGCGATCCCGCTGACCTCGGCGCGCAGGCGCTGCGCCCGGGCCTGGCGGGGGGCCATCCGGCGGGAGTAGACGACGTTGAGCGCGAACAGCGCGGGGAAGACCGCAAGGCCGACCAGTGCGAGCGCCCAATCGGTGGCGAAGAGCGACACGATCGCGCCGACCAGCATCACCAGCGTGCCGACGGCGAACGGCAGCGGCGCGATCGGGTACCAGGCCGCCTCCACGTCGGAGTTGGCGTTGGACAGCAGGGTGCCGGTGGAGTTGCGGTGGTGCCAGGACAGCGGCAGTTCCAGGTACCGACGGGTGACCCGGCGGCGGTAGGAGGCCTGGAGGCGGTACTGCATGTAGCCGGCGCCGAGCCGGCGGCCGAAGATGCCCGCCACCCGCAGCACGCTGATCCCGAACAACGCGGCCGCGGCCAGCGCCAGGGTGCCGGAACCCACCTCGCCGCGCTCGATGGACGGGAGCGCCACCTCGCCGATGACCGACCCGACGACCCGGGCGCTGACAATGATCATCCCGCCGAAGAGCACGCTGCCGACGACCGCCACCGCGAAGATCCGCGGCTGCTCGCGGATCGCCTGCCGCAGGACCCCCAGCCCTCGACTGAGAACGTCCCGACTTGTCTTGCTCGCCACGCTCTCCCCCGCCGTAAGCCGCAATTATCTCCCTCATCCTTACCGGTCCGGGCCAGTGCCGCCGACCCCGACCGGATATGTCAACCGTCACGTACCGGACGGCGGTGCGCGACAGACGCCGACCCGGCGTCCGCCGTCGCGCGCCGACGGGCCGCCGGGCCTACGATCGGGCCATGCCGCGGTACGCCCGAGCCGAGCGCGAGGCGCTGGCCGATCTCCTCCTGGCCCTCGGGCCGACCGCCCCGACGATCAACGAGGGCTGGGCGACCCGCGACCTCGCCGCGCATCTGGTGCTGCGGGAGCGCCGTCCGGACGCGGCGGGTGGGATCGTGCTGCCGCCGCTGCGCGGCTACGCCGAGCGGGTCCGTCAGCGACTCGCGGCGCGGCCCTACGCCGAGCTGGTGGCGCAGGTGCGGCGACCGCCGCTGTGGAGCCCGGTCAGCAACCCGGTGACCGACGAGCTGGCCAACACGATGGAGTTCTTCATCCATCACGAGGACGTCCGACGGGCCAGCTCCGGGTGGCAGCCCCGCGATCTGCCCACCGGCCTGCAGAGCGCGCTCTGGAAACGCGCGGCCCCGATGGCCCGGCTGGCACTGCGCCGCTTTCCGGCGGACCTCTACGTGCAGGCCCCCGGCCACGGTGAGGTCTCCGTCGGTCGCGGCGGCGAGCCGCTGCGGGTGGTCGGCGCCCCGGCCGAGCTGGTGCTCTTCTTCTCCGGCCGGCAACGGGTGGCCCGGGTCCAACTGAATGGTTCGGCCGAGGCCGCTCGGCGACTGCGCGTTGCCCACCTGGGCATGTGACTCTGTGTTCATAAGCGGTCACGTAAGGGTTGTGGATTTTCCCACACCCAGCGAAGCACGCTGATACCTCCTCCCGTACGCTTCACCGCGCCGCTCCGCGCCGGGCGGCACGAAGTGGGGGCGCACTGTGCGAAGTTTCGCAATCTCGGCGCTGCGGGAGCCTCCGTTTCCCACGGGGCGCCACGGTGCCACCGACCAGGTAGCGAGCGAGAGCGTCGAGTGGGCGCGCTCGTTCGGGCTGGTCGATTCCAGCCAACGAGTGCACCGGCTCCAACGGGCCGACGCCGCCGGACTGGCCGGCCGCGCCTGCCCGGACGGCTCGGTGGACGGGCTACGACTGCTCACCGACCTGATCAGCTGGCTCTTCGTGATGGACGACGCCTGCGACGAGGACGGCCTCGGTGCCGACCCGGCCCGACTCGGCCCGGCGATCAGCACCCTGCTCGACGTGCTCGACCGGTGCGGTGACCCGGACGTCGCACCGCCCGCCGTCGGGCCGCTGGGCGACGCGCTGCACGACCTCTGCCGCCGCACCCGGCTGCACGACCACGCGGCGTTGCTGCTGCGGTTCGTCAGCCAGATGCGGGAGTACCTGTTGGCGCTGCTCTGGGAGGCCGCCAACCGGGAACGTCGGCGGGTGCCCGAGGTGGCGGAGTACGTCCAACTGCGCCGGCACATCGGCGGGGTACACCCCTGCCTCACCCTGACCGACCTGGCGTCGACGCGGCAGCCCGGGCCAGCCCAGCGCGCCGACCCGGGGCTGGTCGCCCTGGACCTGCTGGCGGTGGACCTGGTCTGCTGGTGCAACGACCTCTTCTCCTACGGCAAGGAGAGCCGGGCCGACCCGGACGCGCACAACCTGGTGACGGTGATCGCTCAGGACAGCGACACGGACGAGGCGACCGCGCTCCGAAGGGCGGCGGACCGGTTCAACCAGGGGCTGGCGACGTACCTGGACGCGGAGCAGGTGCTCCTGGCCGCCGGCGACGACGGGATCCGCGACGCGCTGGCCGCTCGGCGCAACTGGGTCCGGGCCACCTACGACTGGTCAGTGGTGGCTGCCCGGTACGCCTGATCGACCGTACCGGTTGGTGGGATGGGACCGCCGGACGATCACCAGGGCTAGCCGATGCACGGTGCCAGGCAATACTCTTCGGTAACCATCATGACGTGACGACCGTCACGCCACCACCCCCGAAGGCGGCTACAGCGATGGCTCTCGATGTACCGTACCGCTCCATCCCGGACATGTTCCTCAAGCGTGTGGCGGCCACCCCCGACCGGCCCGCGTTCGCGTCCCCGAACCCGGACAACTCGGGGCCTGCCTGGCTGACCTGGGCCCAGGTCGGCCAGCGCGCCAAGGCGGTCGCCGCCGGCCTGCACGGCCTGGGCGTCGGCCCGGAGGATCCGGTCGCGATCCTCGCCAACACCCGGCTGGAGTGGGTGATCGCCGACCTCGGCATCATGTGCGCCGGCGGCGCGACCACCACCGTCTACCCGACCACCGAGCCGGCGGACGCGACGTACATCATCGCCGACTCCGCGTCGAAGGTGCTGTTCGCGGAGAACCCGGCCCAGGCGGCGAAGATCGCCGGCGCGACCCTGCCCGCGCTCACCCATGTGGTGCTCCTCGACGGTGCCGTCGACCCGGCCGCCGCGATTGGGCAGCTGACGCTCGCCGAGTTGGAGGAGCGCGGCACCCAGGCGCTGGCCGCCGAGCCGGATCTGATCGACATGCTCGTGGCCGGCATCGGCCCGGACCACCTGGCCACTCTGATCTACACCTCCGGCACCACCGGTCAGCCGAAGGGCGTCGAGCTGCTGCACGGTGGCTGGTGCTGGGAGGCCGTGGCGCAGGCGGAGGTCGGGCTGCTGCGCGACGACGACCTGCAGTACCTGTGGCTGCCGCTGGCCCACTCGTTCGGCAAGACCCTGCTCTGCGGCGCCATCCACGTCGGCCTGCCCACCTACGTCGACGGGCGGGTAGACAAGCTGGTCGAGCTGCTCTCGGTCATCCGTCCGACGCTGATGTGCGGCGCTCCTCGCGTGTTCGAGAAGGTCTACAACAAGGCCGTGACCACCGCGCAGGGCGCCGGAGGCGCGAAGGCGAAGATCTTCTCCTGGGCCGTCGGCATCGGCAAGGAGAAGGTCGCCCTGGAACAGGCCGGCAAGCCGGTGCCGGCTGGGCTGAAGCTGCGCTACGGGCTGGCCGAGAAGCTGGTGTTCAGCAAGCTCCAGGCCCGCCTGGGTGGGCGGATGCGGGTGCTGGTGTCCGGCGCCGCGCCGCTCAGCCCGGAGATCGCCACCTTCTTCGCCGCCGCGAACCTGCCGATCTCCGAGGGCTACGGCTTGACCGAGACCAGCGCCGGCAACTTCGTCAACCCGCCGGCGGGTCTGCGGATCGGCACGGTGGGCCGGGCGATGGGTGACCTGGAGTGCCGGATCGACACCGACGGGGAGATCCTGGTACGTGGTCGGCCGGTCATGCGCGGCTACCACAACCTGCCGGAGGAGACCGCTGCCTCGTTCACCGAGGACGGCTTCTTCCGTACCGGTGACATCGGCACCCTCGACGAGCAGGGCTACCTACGGATCACCGACCGCAAGAAGGACCTGGTCAAGACCTCGGGCGGCAAGTACATCGCGCCGTCGCACATCGAGGGGATGTTCAAGGCCATCTGCCCGTACACCTCGCAGGCGGTCGTCGTCGGTCAGGCCCGCAACTTCTGCACGATGCTCGTCACCCTGGACCCGGACGCGATCCGCGGCTGGGTCGCCGGTGGCCCCCTCGAAGGGCGCAGCTACACCGAGATCGTCGCCTCGGCTGAGGCCCAGACGATGGTCGAGGAGTACGTCGCCCAGCTCAACGCCAAGCTCAACCGCTGGGAGACGATCAAGAAGGTGGCCATCCTGCCGCGCGACCTGACGATCGAGGACGGCGAGATCACCCCGTCGTTGAAGATCAAGCGGCGTGGTGTGGAGAGCAACTTCTCCGCCGAGATCGACAAGATGTACGCCGGCACCCTCGCCGAGCTCTGACGGATCGCCGGTGGCCCCGTACCCGCTCGGGTGCGGGGCCACCGGCGTTCGCGGCGCAGCGGCGCTCAGGCGATGACGGCCGGCTCGCGCCACCGCTGACCGGCGGCCCGGTCGAGGTCGTAGCGGATCGCCGCGATTCGCCCGACGGCCTCCACGAGGTCCGCCGCGGGCAGGGTGAACGGCAGCCGCAGGAAGCGCTCCAGGGTGCCGTCCAGGCCGAACCGGGGGCCAGGTGCCAGCCGTACGCCGACCTCCTCCGCGGCCCGGGCCAGCGCGCTGGAGACCGGGCCGTCCAACTCGGCCCAGAGCGTCACGCCACCGCGCGGCACGGTGACCCGCCACTCTGGCAGCCGGTGCGCCAGCGCGCCGAGCAGGGCGTCGCGCTGGACGGCCAACTGGACGCGGCGGTCGGCGACGATGGCGTCCGCGTCGGCGAGCAGGTGCACCGCGACCAGCTGGTCCAGCACCGGGCTGGCCATGTCGACCCCGACCCGCACGGCGGCCAGCCGCTGCACCTGCGGCGCGGACGCGCGCACCCAGCCGATCCGCAGGCCACCCCAGTAGGGCTTGCTCATCCCCCCGATGCTGATCACCCGGCTGTGCCGGTCGTAGGTGGCGACCGGGGGTGGCAGCTCGGTGCCGTCCATCGGCAGGTCCACGAAGGACTCGTCGATGATCAGATCGGTGCCGACCGCGTGGGCGGCGGCCACCACGCGCTCGCGCAGCGAGGCGGGCATCAGGTGCCCCGTCGGGTTCTGGAACTCCGGAATCAGGTACGCCAGCTTGGGCCGGGTCTGCCGGAGGCTGCCCAGCAGGAGGTCGGGCTCCCAGCCGGCGTCGGCGGCGAGGCCGTGGGTGGCGATCCGGGCCCGTCGGCCGGCCAGCGCGGCGAGCGCGTTGGGGTAGGTCGGGGACTCGACAAGCACGTTGCCGCCCGGGGTCAGGGCTAGCCGCAACACCAGATCCAGTGCGTGCTGGGTGCCGCTGGTGACCATGATCTGGTCGGCCGAGGTGGGCAGACCCCGGGCGGTGTACGTGTCGGCCACCGCCTCGCGCAGCTCGACGATGCCGGTCGGGTGGTAGCCGGCCCCGCTCAGGTAGCGGGGCAGGTCCTCGGTGGCGGCCCGGGCGGCCGACAGTAGTTGCGGCGGGGCAGCCAGCGCGGCGACGCCGAGGTCGAGCATCTCCCGGTCGTCCAGCGGGGTCCACAGGCCGGTGCTGGCCACTCGATGGTTGCCGGGCAGCATGGTCCAGCTGCCCGCACCTCGACGGCTGGCCAGGTGCCCGGTCTCGCGCAGTTGCCGGTAGGCGGCGGTGACCGTGGTCCGACTGATCCGCAGCGCCTCGGCCAGCTCCCGTTCGGCCGGCAGGCGAACGCCCAGCGGCAGCCGACCGTCGGCGAGCAGCCCGCGCACCGTGCCGGCCAGAGCGGCATAGTCAGGGCTGCGTCGACGGCCCGGCAGGGCATGCCACTGCCCGAGCAGACGGGCCAATTGGACGCCGCGCACCTGCCCAGTCATAGCCACTCCTCGGATATTGGCTTCTTCCTCGACGAGGATTGGCACCTAGGGTGGCATGCATGGCACTGCTTGGCAATCTGCGGCACCGGCCGGCTCGACGGTTGGTTCAGCTCTACCTCGGGCTCGCGCTCTACGGCATCAGCATGGCCCTGATGATCCGCTCCCACCTGGGCCTCGACCCGTGGGACGTGTTCCACCAGGGCCTCGCCAAGTTGACCGGGCTCTCCTTCGGCACGGTCACCATCGGCGTCGGCGCGCTGGTCCTGCTGCTCTGGATTCCGCTGCGCCAGCGGCCCGGCCTCGGCACGGTCAGCAACGTCGTGGTGATCGGCCTGGTCGTGGACGCCACACTGGCCCTACTCCCGTCGGGGGGCCCGCTCGGCGTCCGGATCGCGTTGCTGATCACCGGGATCGTCGCCAACGGCGCCGCCACCGCTCTCTACCTCGGCGCCCGGTTGGGGCCCGGTCCCCGCGACGGCCTGATGACCGGTTACGTGGCCCGGCGTCCCGGCCGGTCGGTCCGACTGGTACGCACCGTCATCGAAGTCACCGTGCTGGCGCTGGGCTGGCTGCTCGACGGCACGGTCGGCCTCGGCACCGTCGCGTACGCGCTGGCCATCGGCCCGCTGGCGCAGTTCTTCATCCCGCTGTTCGCCGTGCCGGAGGGCAGCGCACCCGACAGCGCCGCGCCCTCGGCGGGCAGCGCCGCGCCGGCCGGCTGAACGCCTCACCGACCGTCCGCGCACCGGTACGGCGTGGTGGTGCAGCGCACCGGATAGGAGGGTGGGTGTTCCCTTCCGCGACGCGCGCCGTCATCATCTCTGCATGGGGGAGAACGGTTGGCGCTGGACGGACGCCTGGATCTTCGTGTCGCTGGTCATCGCGAGCGGGGCTGGGCGGCACCGTCGGTCGGCGACAAGTCGACGACCCGAGGGCGTCCGCCTGACCGACGTGCTCTCCACCGCCGACCACCTCAACCATGCGATCCCGCAGCGACACGAGGTGGAGGCCGCGGTCCAGCGACTGGTCGGCGCCGGGCTGGTGAGCGTCGCCGACGGCTGGTTCCGGATCACCGCCGAGGGTGAGCAGCTCTGGCGTACCCGTCCGCGCGCGGGTGTCGCGACCATGGTGGACACCGTGCAGGGCGTGTTGACCCGCCGGCACGAGCCGGGCACCGCCGACTGGATTTTGGACGAGTCCGACCACGCGGCAGCCGTCCAGGAGTACGCGGTCCGTTCGATCCCCACGCCCCGCCGGTCACCGGAGGGGCACTCCGGCGAGCGCTGACCGACTCAGCGCACCGGGTGGCCGCTGACCCGCAGCGCGTCCTTGACCTCAGCCACGGTCAGCTCGCCGAAGTGAAAGACGCTGGCGGCGAGCACCGCGTCCGCGCCAGCGCCGATCGCGGGCGGAAAGTGGGCCACCTCGCCGGCACCCCCACTGGCCACCACCGGCACGTCCACGACCGCTCGCACCGCGGCGATCAACTCCAGGTCGAAGCCCGCCTTGGTGCCATCGGCGTCCATCGAGTTGAGCAGGATCTCCCCCGCGCCCAGCTCGGCGCCCCGGTGTGCCCACCACACGGCGTCAATGCAGGTGCCGCGCCGACCGCCGTGCGTGGTGACCTCGAAGCCACTGGGCGTGCCGCCGCCCGGCGACCGCCGCACGTCGAGGGAGAGCACGAGCACCTGCCGGCCGAACCGGTCGGCGATCTCGGCGATCAGCTCCGGCCGGGCGATGGCAGCGGTGTTCACGCCGACCTTGTCCGCCCCGGCCCGCAGCAGCGTGTCCACGTCGGCGACCTGCCGGACCCCGCCACCGACGGTCAACGGGATGAACACCGACTCGGCGGTGCGGCGCACCACGTCGAGCATGGTGCCCCGGTCGCTGGAGGACGCGGTGACGTCGAGGAAGGTCAGCTCGTCCGCGCCGGCCCGGTCGTACGCGGCGGCCAACTCCACCGGGTCGCCGGCGTCACGCAGGTCGAGGAAGTTGACCCCCTTGACCACCCGCCCGGCGTCCACGTCCAGACAGGGGATCACCCGTACCGCCACCGTCATGCCGCGAGCCTATCGCCCGCACGCGGCACGGCGGCCGACCCGATCGGGCCGACCGCCGTGAACGAGGTCTGCGTCACACCTTGACGAGCATCTTGCCGAGGTTGTCGCCGCGCAGCAGGCCGAGGAACGCCGCCGGGGCGTTCTCGATGCCGTCGACGATCGTCTCGTCGTAGGAGAGCGTGCCGTCGCGCAGCCAACCGGCGACGTCGCGGACGAACGCCGAACGCACGTCGTTGTGGTCGCCGACGATGAAGCCGCGCAGGGTGAGCCGCTTGCCGATGACAAGTGCCAGGTTGCGCGGCGCGGCCGGCGGCTCGGTGGCGTTGTACTGCGAGATCATGCCGCAGATGGCGGCGCGGCCATGCAGGTTCATCACCGAGATCGCCGCCTCCAGGTGGTCGCCGCCGACGTTGTCGAAGTAGACGTCGACGCCGTCCGGAGCGGCGGCCCGCAGCGACTCGCGGACCGACCCGTCGTGGTAGTCGAAGGCCGCGTCGAAGCCCAGCGCCCGCAGCCGCTCGACCTTGGCCGGCGAGCCGGCGCTGCCGATCACCCGGCCAGCACCCTTGAGCTTGGCGATCTGGCCGACCAGGCTGCCGACCGCGCCAGCCGCGGCGGAGACGAAGACCGTCTCGCCGGGCTTCATCGCGGCCACCTCCAGCAGCCCGGCGTACGCGGTCAGCCCGGTCATGCCGAGAACGCTCAGGTACGCGCTGATCGGAGCGACGCTCGGGTCGACCGGACGGGCGGCGGACGCGTCGAGCAGCGCGTACTCCCGCCAGCCGAGCCCATGCAGGACGGTGGTCCCGACGGCGAACTCCGCCGCCTCGCTGGCCACCACCTCGCCGATCGCGCCACCATCGAGCGGCGCGTCGAGCGCGAACGGCGCCACGTACGACTTGACGTCGTTCATCCGCCCGCGCATGTACGGGTCGACGGACATGTACTGGTTGCGGACCACGATCTGGCCCGGTCCGGGCGTCGGAACGTCGGTCTCGACGAGCCGGAAGTCGTCGTCGGTGGGCCAGCCGACGGGGCGGCGGGCCAGGTGGATCTCGCGGTTGCTGGTCATCGGGTGGTCGTCCTCTCGTCCGCGAATGGGGGCCTGGGCCGCGATGTCACGCGGACAGGGTCTCGCGGACGGTCAGCGCGACGTCGATGTTGCCGCGGGTGGCGTTGGAGTACGGGCAGACCTGGTGGGCCTGCTCGACCAGCTGCTCGGCGGCCTCGCGGGGCACGGCGGGCAGGTCGACGACGAGCTGCACGGTGAGCCCGAAGCCACCGCTGCCATTCGGGCCGATGCCCACCTCGGCGCCGACGACGGAGCCGGTCACGTCGGCCTTGGCCTGGCGGGCCACCAGCCGCAGCGCGCCGTGGAAACAGGCCGCGTAACCGGCGGCGAAGAGCTGCTCCGGGTTGGCCGCGCCGCCAGCGCCGCCCATCTCCTTCGGCACGGCCAGGTCGAGCGCGAACGTGCCGTCGGAGGTCTCGACGTGGCCGTTGCGGCCGTCGCCGCTTGCGGTCGCGGACGCGGTGTAGAGCACCTGCATGAGAGTCACTGCTCCTTCTGTCGGTGAATGGTGTCGGTGATCCTGGTGAGGGTGTCGCGCAGCGCGACAAGCTCGCCGAAGCCCAGCCCGGTGGCCTGCGCGATCCGCAACGGGACGTCGCAGAGCTGCTCGCGCAGCGCCCGACCCTGCTCGGTGAGGCCCACCTCGACCCGCCGCTCGTCGCGGGCCGACCGCCGCCGGACCACCAGGCCCGCCCCCTCCAGCCGCTTGAGCAGCGGGGAGAGCGTGCCGGAGTCCAGCCGCAGCTCGGTGCCCAGCTCGGACACCGTGGGGGCGTCGTCGGGACGCTCCCAGAGCACCAGCAGCACCAGGTACTGCGGGTAGGTCAACCCGACTTCGTCGAGGATCGGCCGGTAGACGTCGGTAAGTGCGCGCGACGCGGCGTAGAGCGCGAAGCACACCTGCCGGCGCAGCACCAGGTCATCGGTCACCGCTGAACCATAGCCCGCAATTAAGTTGTGCACAACTTAGTTGCGGGCAGTGCGCGACGGGAGGCGTACCTCAGCGATCGCCGAGGTACGCCTCCAACTCCACCTCGACCAGGTGCTCCGGGTCCAGCAGACCGGCCACCACCACCAGGGTCGCCACCGGCCGAACCGCGCCGAACACCGCGTTGTGCGCCCGGCCCACCTCGTCGGCGTGCAGCCGGTCCGTCACGTACATCCTGGTCCGGACCACGTCGCCCGGCTCCGCACCCACCTCGGCGAGCGCGGCCAGCCCGATCCGCAGCGCCTGCGCCGTCTGCGCGGCGGCGTCACCGACGTGCACCACCCGACCATCCACCGTCGCCGTGCAGCCGGCCGTGAAGGCCCGGTCACCGGCGCGGACCACCCGGGAATAGCCGTAGCGCTGCTCCCACGGGCCGCCCGAGCCGAGCCGGGTCGTCGTCACGCCTCGGCCAGCGTCCGCAGCGCCTCGGCCACCGTGAAGGCGCCCGCGTAGAGCGCCTTGCCGGCGATGACGCCCTCCACCCCGACCGACTCCAGCGTCGCCAACGCCCGCAGGTCGTCAAGCGTGGACACCCCACCGGAGGCGATCACCGGCCGGTCGGTACGGGCACACACCTCACGCAGCAGGTCCAGGTTCGGCCCGCGCATCGTGCCGTCCTTGGTGATGTCGGTGACCACGTACCGGCTCGCACCCGCCTTGTCCAGCCGCTCCAACACCTCGTACAGGTCACCGCCGTCGCGGGTCCAACCCCGCGCGGACAGGGTGTGACCCCGCACGTCCAGCCCGATGGCCACCCGGTCGCCGTACTCCTCGACCACCCGGTCACACCAGACCGGGTCCTCCAGGGCGGCGGTCCCGATGTTCACCCGGGCCGCCCCGGTGCCCAGCGCCGCCCGCAGCGACTCGTCGTCGCGGATGCCGCCGGAGAGCTCCACCTTCACGTCCAGTTGGCGCACCACCTCGGCGAGCAGGTGCGCGTTGGTGCCCCGACCGAACGCAGCGTCCAGGTCGACCAGGTGGATCCACTCGGCGCCGTCCTGCTGCCAGGCCAGCGCGGCGTCCAGCGGCTCGCCGTAGATGCTCTCGCTTCCGACAGCGCCCTGCACGAGCCGAACGGCCCGGCCGTCGGCGACATCCACGGCGGGTAACAGGGTGAGGCTCAAGGTCTTCTCCTCGATCAGGTACGACGGTCCAGGGCGATCACGACGATCGCCGGCAGTACGAGCAGCAAGAGCACGATCAACGCGATACGCAACGCCAGATTGTCGACGAACGTCCAGATCAGGATCAGCGCCGCGCCGGTGAGCAGCACGATCGCGGCGCGCTCACCCCGAGAGTGCCGTTCCAGCCGCCCGGAGCGACCCCGCCGCAGCTGCGGCGTCAACCGACGGACCACCGCCCGACGGCGCTGCCGGCGCGCGACCTGGCGCTGCCGGACCGCCCGCTCCCGGGCCTGCTCCGCCTCCCGCTCCGCCCGCCGACGGGCCCGTTCCCGGCTCACCGCGACGCCCCTCGGCCGGGCGCCGCGCGAAGACGCTCAGCCACCGCTGGGCAACGTGGCGAGCCAGTTGCGCAGCAGCGCGGCACCGGTCTCGGCGGACTTCTCCGGGTGGAACTGGGCCGCCGACAACGAGCCACGCTCCACCGCCGCGACGAAATCCGTGTCGTGGTGGGCGGTGGTCACCGTGGCACCGGCAGCGGCCAGCGCCGCCGGGTCGCCCATCGCGTACGAGTGGACGAAGTAGAACCGGCTCTGCTCCGGCAGCCCAGCGAACAGCACCGACTCCCGGGGTGCCCGGACCGTGTTCCAACCCATGTGCGGCAAGCGGGTGGCGGCCAGCCGGGTCACCCCGCCGGGCAGCAGCCCCAGCCCCTTGGTCACCACACCATGCTCGTCGCCGTGCTCGAAGAGCACCTGCATGCCCACGCAGATGCCGAGCACCGGCCGACCAGCGGCCACCCGTTCGGCGATCACCGGGCCGGCGCCCAGCGCCTCGATCCCCGCCATGCACGCCGCGTACGCGCCCACACCCGGCACCACCAGACCTTCGGCGGCAGCCGCGGCGGCCAGGTCGTCGGTCACGCGGACATCCGCGCCTGCGGCGGCCAGCGCCCGCTCCGCCGAGCGCAGATTGCCCGAACCATAGTCGAGCACCACCACGTCACTCACGTCGTCACCCCGCTCACCCGTTCTCCGGCAGCAGCCGCAGAACCCCGGCGACCGTGGCGAGCACCGCGAGCCCCGCAGTGATCAGCACGGCGGCCTTCGGCGCACCCTGCCGATAGAGCGACCAGGTGCCACCGACAAGCACCCCGGCCAGGATCAGCAGCAACGTCGGCAGCGCGGCCCCCATTAGAGGGCGCCCTTCGTGCTCGGAATCGAACCGGCGGAACGCGGGTCGATCGAGGTGGCCTCACGCAACGCGCGGGAGACCGCCTTGAACTGCGCCTCCACCACGTGGTGCGCGTCCGGGTGACCGCCCGGCCGGGCCGCCCGCAGCACGTCGACGTGCAGCGTGACCCGGGCCGCCTGGCCGAAGGACTCCCAGATGTGCCGGGTCATGCTCGTCGCGTACACCGGCCCGATGTAGGGGGCGAGCGCCGGCTCGTCGTGCACCACGTACGGCCGACCAGAGAGGTCCACCGCGGCCCGGACCAGCACCTCGTCCATCGGCACGGTCGCCGAGCCGTACCGCCGGATGCCGGCCTTGTCCCCCAGCGCCTGGTCGAACGCGGCGCCCAGGGCGAGCGCGGTGTCCTCGATCGTGTGGTGCGCGTCGATCTCCAGGTCACCCACGGTCTGCACGGTCAGGTCGAAGCCGCCGTGCCGGGCGATCTGGTGCAGCATGTGGTCGTAGAAGCCGACGCCGGTGCTGATCTCGGCGGCGCCGGTGCCGTCGAGGTCGATCTCGACGAGGACCTTGGTCTCCTTGGTGATCCGTTCCACCCGGGCGGTCCGACTCATTGCACAGTCTCCATTGCAGAAAGGAACGCGTCGGTCTCGGCGGCGGTGCCCGCGGTCACCCTCAGCCAGCCGGGCAGGCCGACGTCGCGGACCAGCACCCCCTGTGCCAGCAGGGCGTTCCAGACGATGGTCTGGTCGCCGCCCACCTCGAAGAGCACGAAGTTGGCGTCGCTGTCGGCGACCCGCAACCCCCGCTCGCGCAGCGTCGCCACGATCCGGTCCCGCTGCGCCATGATCGCGCTCACCGTACCGAGAAGGGCATCGCGGTGGGCCACCGCCGCGCGCGCGGCGGCCTGGGTGAGCGCGGAGAGATGGTACGGCAAACGGACGAGCTGCACCGCCCGCACCACCGCCGGGTCGGCGGCCAGGTAACCCAGCCGGCCGCCGGCGAAGCCGAACGCCTTGCTCATCGTCCGCGTGACCACCAGCCGCGGGTGGCCGGGCAGCACCGCGAGGGCGCTGATCGTCCCGGGTCGGGCGAACTCGGCGTACGCCTCGTCGACGACCACCATGCCGGGCGCGACGTCGAGCACCGCGGCGATCACCGCCGGGTCCAGTGCGGTGCCGGTGGGGTTGTTCGGCGAACAGAGAAAGACCACGTCCGGCTGGTGCTCGCGGACCTGGGCGACCGCCTCCTCGGCGGTCAACCCGAAGTCGACGCCGCGTGCGGCGGGCACCCACCGGGTGCTGGTGCCGAGGGCCAGCAGCGGGTGCATCGAGTACGCCGGAACGAAGCCGAGCGCGCTGCGCCCCGGCCCGCCGAACGCCTGGAGCAGCTGCTGCTGGATCTCGTTGGAGCCGTTGGCCGCCCACACCTGCTCGACGGTGAGACCGTGCCCGAGATAGTCGGCCAGGTCGGCGCGCAGCGCCACCGCGTCCCGGTCTGGGTAGCGGTTCAGCTCGCGCAGCTCGGCCGCGAGCGCCTTGCCGATCGCCTCGACCACCGGCTCCGGCACCGGGTGGGAATTCTCGTTGGTGTTGAGCCGCACCGGCACGTCGAGCTGCGGCGCCCCGTACGGCGACAGCCCGCGCAGGTCGGCGCGGATCGGCAGATCGTCCAGGTCGGTGCGCTCGCTCACGACGTGCCTCCCGGGAAGCGGGCCTGAACCGCCTGGCCGTGCGCGGGCAGGTCCTCCACGTTGGCCAGGGTGACCACGTGCGGCGCCACGTCCCGCAGCGCGGCCTCGGTGTATTCGATGAGGTGCACACCGCGCAGGAAGGACTGCACGGACAGCCCGGAGGAGTGCCGGGCGCAGCCGCCGGTGGGCAGCACGTGGTTGGACCCGGCGCAGTAGTCGCCGAGCGACACCGGCGACCACGCGCCCACGAAGATCGCCCCGGCGTTACGGACCCGCAGCGCCCACTCCCGGGCGTCGACCGTCTGGATCTCCAGGTGCTCGGCCGCGTACGCGTCGACCACCCGCAACCCCGCCTCGAGATCGTCGACCAGGACCACGCCGCTCTGCTCACCGGTCAACGCCGTGGTGACCCGCTCGGTGTGCTTGGTCGCCGGCACCTGCCGGGCCAACTCCCGCTCGACCGCCTCGACCAACGCCACCGACGGGGTGACCAGCACGCTCGCGGCCAGCGGGTCGTGCTCGGCCTGACTGATCAGGTCGGCGGCCACGTGGGCCGGGTCGGCCGTGTCGTCGGCCAGGATGGCGATCTCGGTCGGCCCGGCCTCGGCGTCGATGCCGACCACGCCCCGCAGCAACCGCTTGGCGGCGGTCACCCAGATGTTGCCGGGGCCGGTGATCAGGTCGACCGGGTCGCACCGCAGCGCACCCGCCGGGTCCGCCGCCGCGCCGTACGCCAGCATCGCCACCGCCTGGGCCCCGCCCACGGCGTACACCTCGTCGACGCCGAGCAGCGCGCACGCGGCGAGCACCCGGGGGTCGGGCAGGCCGCCGTTGTCCTTCTGCGGCGGGCTGACCACCACCAGCGAGCGCACCCCGGCCGCCTGGGCGGGCACTACGTTCATCACCACTGTCGACGGGTACATCGCCAGGCCGCCGGGCACGTAGAGGCCGACCCGGTCGACCGGCAGCCACCGCTCGGTGACCGTGCCGCCGGGCACCACCTGGGTGGTGTGGTCGGTGCGCCGCTGGTCGTCGTGCACCCGCCGGGCCCGGGCGATGGACTCCAGCAGCGCGGCGCGCACCGCCGGGTCGAGCACCCCCTCGGCCTCGGTGATCGCCTCGACCGGCACCCGCAGCACCTCCGGTGAGATGCCGTCGAACCGCTCGCTTGCCTCCCGGATCGCCGGGTACCCATGGTCCCGGACCGCCTCCACCAGTGGCCGGATGCGCTCGACGGCAACCGACACGTCGAGCTGGGCACGGGGCAGCAGGCGGCGCGGGTCACCGAGACCGTCGCGCAGGTCGATCCGATTCAGCACCCTTGCGAGTCTAGGCGGCCAGCCCGACGTCCACCCGAACCGCCCGTGGGACGGGACGGTGAGCCGGGCCACGCCCACTCCGGCGAGATTCGTTAGGCTCGACCACGTGACCGCACGGCTGCCGGTGTTCCCGCTCGCCACGGTGCTCTTCCCCGGGTTGGTGCTGCCGCTGCACATCTTCGAGGAGCGCTACCGGGCGCTGGTCCGACATCTGGTCGACCTGCCCGAGGGCGCCCCGCGTGAGTTCGGCGTGGTGGCCATCCAATCCGGCTGGGAGGTCGCGCCCGCCGGTCCCGGCGCCCGGACGTCGGCGGGCGTCGGCGAGGTCACCCTGCACGAGGTGGGCTGCACCGCCGAGCTGCGCCAGGTGACCGAGCTGGCCGACGGCGGTTTCGACATCGTCACGGTCGGCCGGCGACGTTTCCGCATCGCCGAGGTCGCCGACAGCACCACGCCCTACCTGACCGCCGACGTGGAATGGCTGCCCGATCCGGGCGGCCCGGACGAGGTGGCCGATCTGCTGGCCGCCCGGGTGATCGCGGTGTTCCGGCAGTACCTGGGCCTGATCCGCTCCGACCCGGAGGAGATCTCCGAGCAACTGCCGGAGGACCCGACTGTGCTCTCGCACCTGGTGGCGGCGACCGCGGCGCTCACCGTCGACGACCGGCAAAGGCTGCTGGCCATCGACGACACGGCCTCCCGGCTCCGTGCCGAGCTGCGGCTGCTCAACCGCGAGGCGGCTCTGCTGCGTCAGGTGCGGGCGGTTCCGGTGCCGCTGGCGGAGCTGGCGTCCCCGCCGACACCCAACTGAACTCCGCCGGGTCGGGCTCCGGGCGCAGCCCCGGCCACCGCGACCAGCCGGCCAGCAGGGTGTACATGACCGCGGCGCCGAACGCCGGCAGCAGCAGGTTGCCGTGCGGCACCGGCAGCACGCCGAGCAGCCATTCGACCCCACCGGCCCGCAGGTCGGCGGGTTTGCTGAAGGCCTGCCCGGCCGGGGCGGTCGCCAGCAACCGGTCGAAGGCGGCCAGGCCGATCCGCCGCCCCACCTGCCAGGCCACCGGCGCGGCGACCAGGGTGCCGAGCACCGCGGCGAGCAACCCGACCGGGCCACGCCGCCGACGCAGCACGAACCACAGGACGAGCGCCACGAGCAGCCCGAAGGCGAGCCCGAGCAGGCTGAACCAGCCGTCGGCGGCGATCGGCTGCTCCGGTTGCGGGTCGGCGTAGATCGCCCCCTCGGCGGTCTTGAGCACCGGAGTGTCGGGCGCGAGCGCCGCCCAGAGCAGCCCGAGCGGGACACCCAGCACGGCCAGCGCGAGCACAGTGCCCAGCACCGTCGCCACGGCACGCAGCGGACGACGCGGCTCGTCGTACCGAAGCTCCAACGAGCTCTGGTACGCCATCGAGGCGGGGACCTGGTCGGGGCCGAACCCGGCCGCCGGGTCCGCCTCCGGCGGTGGCGCACCCGGCGTACGGGGTGGTGCCGGCCGGTCGGGCTCGTCGACGGGCCGCTCAGGATCGGGGTTTTCCGCGCTCACCCGATGATCCTCTCAGGCCCGCCGCGAGGCCGGGGCTCCGGTGGCGACAGACCAGCTCACCGGGCGAACGGCTCCACCATCATCGCCGCCGCCCGCAGCCACGCCTGCCTGGTCTCCGGCTGGAGTTGGTGGTACTCGATCGACGACCCGGTCTCCAGAGCCGGGTCGTACGGCACCACGGCCACGCCACGGGTACGGGTGGCGAAGTGCCGCTCCAGGTCGTCCTGCAACGTCGAGCGACCCGGGGTCGGGCAGGAGATGAGGGTGATCGCGTTGTCCGCCAGCTCGCCCATCCCCTCCTCGTGCAGCAGGTCGAGCATCCAGTCCGCGCTGAACGCCGCGTCCTCACGGGGCACGGTGGTCACCACCAGTTGGTCGGCGGCCTGCATCACCGTGCGCCAGTTGGGGCTCTCCACGTTGTTGCCGGTGTCCACGCAGACGACGTCATGGGTACGCCGTAGCAACTCCAGCACCCGTCGGACGGTGAACTGGTCCAGTCGCTGGGCGAAGCGCGGGCTCTCCTCGCCAGCCAGCACGTCGTACGAGCCGTCGGAGGCGTGCCGCAGGTAGTCGTCCAGGCGATCCAGCAGAGTCGCGCCCTCCAGGATCTCGATCTGGGCCAGATCGCTGATCAGGTGCCGGATCGTCCGGGCATGCCGGGCGCTGCCTGCGCGCAGGCCGAGGGTGCCGCGCAGCTCGTTGTCGTCCCAGGCCAGCACGCCCTTGCCGCGCACGCTGCCGACCGTGGCCGCGGCGAGCACCGTGGCAGTCGTCTTGTGCACCCCACCCTTGGGGTTGGCGAAGGCGAACACGCGGGGTGTGCCCAGGTCACGCTGGAGCACCCCGTTGGCGCGCTCCTGCTCCGGGTCGACGACCTGTGGCCGCCACTCGACCCGGGCCGGGTAGGCGCGCTCGGCGACCGCCGAGCCGACCGGCGGGGCGGATGGCGGCGTGACGGGAGGTGTGACCGGCGGGGCGACCGGCGGGGCCGGTGGCGGGGCGGCCGGATAGCCGGTCTCCGGCTGGTAGCCGGTCTCCAGCAGGGCGTACCGCGACTGCGCTTGTGGGTCGCCCGGCCGGTAGCCGTTGTCCAGCAACGAGTAGCGCGACGGGACCGGGTCGGGGCCGCGTGGCGGCGGCTCGGGCTCGGCCCGGTACGTTGGCTCGGCGCGGTAGTCCGGCTCGGCCCGGTAACCCGGCTCCGCGCGGTAGCCCGGCTCGGCCCGGTAACCCGGCTCAGCCCGGTAGTCCGGCTCGGCCCGATAACCCGGCTCGGCCCGGTACGCCGGCTCGGCCCGGTACGCCGGCTCGGCCCGATAAGCCGGCTCGGCCCGGTAGTCCGGCTCAGCGCGATAACCCGGCTCGGCCCGGTAGGCGGGGTCGACACGGTACGTCGCCTCGGCCCGGTAACCGGGCTCCGCGCCGTACGACAGGTCGGCCGGATGCCCGATGGCGGGTGCCCGCCCGGCGTAGCCGTTGGGGGCCGCACGCCGTGGCAGCGGGTCCGGTGGTGTCTCCTCGGCGCGCCGGTCCGGCTCGGTGTGCTCCGTGCCGCGACCGCCCAGCCGGGCGCGGTCCAACAACGCGCGCCACCGCGGCGCTGGTTCGGCCGGCCGGCCCCAGCCGGTCTCACTGCCCTCCACGGCCCGCCCTCCCAGCGCCATCAATCTCCGTCTGACAGGCTACGAACGCAACCCTATTCGGACCACACCGCAGAGCGCACACCAGCCGACGCAGATCACGACGACGACGTCGGCGTCGACGGCTCGACGTCGAGGGCGTCCGGCGAGGTGGTGACGCTCGGCGGCGCCGGCTCGGTCGGCTCCGACTTCGACGGTTCAGGTGACGGAATCGTCACGACTGGTGCGGGTTCCGACGATTCGACCATCGGGGTCGCGGGCACCGCCGCGGTGGTCTCCGGCTCTGGCCGCTCGGCCCGGGTCGGTGCGGGGCTCGGCTCGGTGTCGGCCGGCGGGCGCACCACGTCGCGCTGCTCGGGCAGGGGCGGCGTGAAGACCGTGCGGTCCAGCCGGTACACCTCGGGGGCGGGGTCGACGGCCCGCACCTCCGGCAGGGTGGCGACGCCGCGCAACGCCACCGGCGTCGCACGCACCACCGCCGCGTAGACGCAGGCGCAGCCGGTGCGGTACGCGGCGGCCTCGGCGGCGGCCACCTCGGCGCCGCTGGCGTACCGCTCCCGCAATTCCCGCTCGCCCACCCCGCCGCCGCCCACCGCGGCGGCCCTGGCCCGGTAGTCGGCGGCCTCGGTGTCCTTGCGGGCCGCCACCTCTGTCATCCCGGCGACCACGTCGTCCGGCACCCGCAGCGCGGGGATCTTGACGATCTCGGTCTGCCGACCGGGCAGCGGAACCCGCCCGAAGACGGTCGAGACCCCGACGTCGCCGAGCACCGTCGCCAGCCGCTGCGGCGGCAGGTACGCGTCGAGCGTGACAAGCGCGTACGTCCCGCCCTCGGCGGCCGGGGCGGACGCGGACAGCGCGGCCAGGTCGGCTGCGGCGGACCGGAGGTAGCCAGGGACGGAGTCGCCGTCGGAGACGCCGACCCGGGTCACCTCGCCGACCGTCCGGTCGCCCACCGCAGTGTCGTCGACCGCCCAGACCGCGGTGCCCAGCACCGCCGCCGCGGAGAGCACGGCGGCCCAGCTGAGCACGCCGGGGCGCGCCGAGGAGTCACCCAGCCGGGCCACGGCGCGGGTCAGCGGCGGCAGCAGCCGTTGGTCCAACTGCCGCAGCAGATTGCCGGCGCGCACGGGCGGGATCCCCTCTGTGGATCGGTGTCGGGCGGTCGCCGCTCAGTCACGCAGGATCTGGAGCGCACGGTCCAGGTCGTCAGGGTAGTCGCTGACGAACCGGACCTCGTCCCCCGAACGGGGGTGCAAAAAGCTCAGTTCGCGGGCGTGCAGCCACTGTCGGGCCAGGCCGAGACGGGCCGAGAGGGTGGGATCGGCGCCGTAGGTGAGGTCACCCACACAGGGGTGCCGCAGGGTGGAGAAGTGCACCCGGATCTGGTGGGTCCGGCCGGTCTCCAGTCGGACGTCGACCAGGCTGGCCGCCGGGAACGCCTCCAGGGTGTCGTAGTGGGTGATGCTCGGCTTGCCGCCGGAGACCACCGCCCACCGGTAGTCGTGGGTGGGGTGCCGGTCGATCGGCGCGTCGACGGTGCCGCGCAGCGGGTCCAGGTGACCCTGCACCACCGCGTGGTAGCCCTTGTCCACCTCGCGGTACTTGAAGGCCCGCTTCAACGCCGTGTACGCCTGCTCGCTCTTGGCCACCACCATGATCCCGGTGGTGCCCACGTCGAGCCGGTGCACCACGCCCTGCCGCTCGGCGGCGCCACTTGTGGAGATGCGGTGCCCGATCGCGGCGAGGGCGCCGATCACCGTCGGGCCGGTCCACCCGGGGCTGGGGTGCGCGGCCACGCCCACCGGCTTGTCGACCACGACGATGTCGTCGTCGGCGTAGACCACCCGTAGGCCGGGCACCGCCTGCGGCACCACGGTCGGCGGTGCGACCGGGGCGGGCAGCGTGACGTCAAGCCAGGAGCCGGCCTTGACCTTGTGCGAGTTGGGCCGGGCGGAGCCGTCGACAAGCGCGTCGCCGGCGTCGACCAGGGCTGCGGCGGCGGTGCGGGAGAGCCCGAACAGGCGGGACACCGCCTGGTCCAGGCGCATGCCGTCGAGGCCGTCCGGCACTGGGAGGGAACGGTGGTCGCCGCCAGCGGCGAAGGTGGAGGTCATGCCCGCTCCCGTTGCTCGGTGCCCTGCGCGGTGTCCGTCGTGGCCTGGTCGCCGGCACGCCCCGCCCGCCGGCCGTCACGCTGACGGCCGGTCAACTCCAGCAGGACGGCCAGCAGCACGCCGCAGACCAGTGAGCTGTCGGCCAGGTTGAACACCGGCCAGACCTGACCGTACGGGTCGAAGAGGCTGATCATGTCGACCACGTGCCCGTGGAAGGGTGCCGGTGCCCGGAAGATCCGGTCGACGAGGTTGCCCAACGCGCCACCCAGCACCAGCCCGAGGGAGATCGCCCAGGGCAGCGAGCGCAGGCGCAGCGCCATCCAGACGATCCAGCCGACCACACCGATGGTGATCAGCGGAAAGATCCAGGTGTGGTCGGCGCCGATGCTCCAGGCCGCGCCGCTGTTGCGGGTCAGGCTCAGGTAGACGAACCCGCCGAGCAGCCGCACCGGCCCCCGATCGGTCAGCGCGGCCAACGCGAGGTGCTTGGTGACCAGGTCGGCCAGCAGGGCCACCAGGGCGACTCCGGCGAGAATCGCGACGGCCCGGGGTCGGCGGCGTGTGCCGCCGCCCGGGTCGTTGCGGCCGGGTTCGGCGGACGGTGCTGCGGTCATTCGCTCCCCATCGACAGTCTTGGCGGTGATCGCTCACCGTCTCATCGCCGCCGGGGAACGGACCTCAGCGCCGCTCCTCCAGCTGCTTGCACGTCACACACAGGGTGGCCGACGGGAAGGCGGCGAGGCGCTCGACCGGGATCGGGTTGCCGCACCGCTCGCACCAGCCGTAACCACCCTCGTCGAGGCGCTCCAGAGCGCGCTCGACCTGCGTGATCCGTTCCAGAATGCTGTTGGCGAGAGAGATCTCCTGCTCCCGTTCGAGCGTCTTGGTGCCCGTGTCGGCCTGGTCGTCCCCGGCCGAGTCGGTCAGCCGCTCGCGCTGCAGCTCGGTGATCTCACTCAGCGTCTGATCGTACTCGGCGCGCAGCTCGTCCCGCCGCGCCGCCAGCGCCGCCCGGATCTTCTCGGTCTCCGCCGTGCTGCGGGTGGCCTTGGCCACCGGCTTTCGCCCGGCGGTCCTGGTGTCGGCTGGCTTCGCCATGGGTCGCTCCCTCGGCCGGGGAACCGCGCGGTCCGCGGCGCCTGGTCAGGGGGCGCCGACCAGGGCGTCCCCTATGTACGAAAAGGGGCGCACGGCGATGATCGCCGCGCACTCCGGAGATTGGCAAGAATACGGAACGTACAGGCGTCCGACAACGTGCCGCACCGTCGCACCGTTTAACAGCCCCTAGCTATGCCAAGCTGGGGCAAAGGGAACGCTAGCAGATCAACCGACCGCCTCATCCCCGTACTCACCAAACCATCGGGCCAGACGACCCCGCCGACTGACCGCCCGCAACCGCCGTTCCGCGGCGTCCCGAACCCCGGCGGTCGCCACGATCAGCAGACTGTCGCCGGTCTTCAACCGGGTGTCCGGCGCGGGCACGAAGCCCACCCCGTCGCGCAGCACCAGGGTCACCGACGCACCCAGCGGAAGCCGCAACTCGTCGACGTGCACCCCCGCCAGCCGGGATCCCGGCGGCACCTCCACCTGGAGCAGGTCCGCCCGCATCCGCTCCAGCGGCGCGATCTCCACGTGGATCTCGGCGGCCTCGGCCGGCGCGGTCACCCGCAACCGCCGGGCGAACGGCCCCAGCGTCCCGGTCTGCACCAGCGTGAAGATCACCACCAGCACGAAGACCACGTCGAAGAGCCGCTCCGCGCCGGGCACCCGCTCGGAGAGCGGAATGGTGGCCAGCACGATCGGCACCGCCCCGCGCAACCCGGCCCAGGACAGGAACGCCTGTTCTCGAAGGCCGACCCCGAACGGCAACGCCGAGACGGCCACCGACAGCGGCCGGGCCAGCAGCACCAGAGCCAGCCCCGCGACCACCGCGGGCAGCACCGCCGCGTCCAGCCGGCCCGGCGAGGCCAGCAACCCGAGCAGCACGAACAACCCGATCTGGGCGAGCCAGGCCAGCCCGTCCGCAAAGCCGAGAATCGCCTGCCGGTGCGACAGGCGGGCATTGCCCAGCAGCACCCCGGCCACGTAGACGGCGAGGAACCCCGAGGCGTGCAGAACCGCCCCCGCGGCGTACGCCAGCACGGTGATGCCCACCGCGGCGATCGGGTAGAGCCCGGCCGAGGGCAGCGCGGCCCGACGCAACGCCCAGGTGCCGCCGACGCCCGCCGCCACGCCCACCGCCGCACCGATGCCCAACTCGTAGCAGACCAGCGCGACCTCGTACCACCACGGGTGCGACAAGCCCTGGTGCGACAGCAGCACCACCAGCAGCACCACCGGGGCGTCGTTCATCCCCGACTCGGCCTCCAACGTCGCCACCAGCCGGGGCGGCAACCGCAGCCGGCGCAGGGTGGCGAAGACGGCCGCCGCGTCGGTGGAGGAGAGCACCGCGCCGTAGAGCAGCGCCAAGCGCCAGTCCAACCCCAGCAGCAGATGTACGGCGACGCCGACCACCACGATGCTGACGATCACCCCGATCGTGGAGAGCACCGAGGCCAGCCCGAGCACCGGGCGCAGCGTGGTCCACCGGGCGGTGAGGCCACCCTCCGCGATGATCACGATCAACGCGCAGAAGCCGAGGGTCCGGGTCAGCTCGACGTCGTCGAATTGGATGCCCAACCCGCCCTCGCCGATCGCCACACCCAACGCCAGGTAGACCAGGAGGCTGGGCACGCCGAGCCGGGTGGAGAGCCGCACCGCGCCGACCGCGACCAGCAGCACCGCCGCACCGAGCAGCAGCGCGATGTCCAACCCGGGGGTCACGGCTGCCTGGCCTGGGCTGTCCTCACTCGGCGGCTCCGTCGCGCAGCTGGCGCAGCACCTCGGGCAACTCCGGGCCGGGCCGATCGACGAGGAAGAGCTTGTCCCGGCTGGCCGCGCCGGTACGCAGTGACACCGCTGCCGGTCGGACGCCCAACGCGCCGGCGAGCGCCCGTCGGGCCGCCTCGGTGGCCCGACCATCGACGGCCGGGTCGTGGACCGCGATCACGAGAGCGGACCCGTGCGGACCGTCGAAGCGGCCACCCACCCGATCCCGGGAGGCGCCGGGCTTCACCCGTACCGCCACGATGAGCGTGTCCTGAGCGGGCACCGGCGCCGCTTCAGATCGGCCGGGCGTCGGCGAGGAGAACGGTCGCTGGCGCGCAGTGCGCGCACGGAGTGAAGCCGAGTTCCACGGCCTCGGCGACCGGCAACGTCTCGGGCTGCCAGCCGATGAGGTGCGGGCAACTGTCGAGGTGGTAGCGGGGGCGGCCGTCCACGACCTCAACGGCGTCGAGCAGTCGCGCCACCCGGGCCGCCTCGGCGGCCGTGACCTGCTGCTCGGCCGGCTCGTCGACGGCCGGGGCCGCAGGGTCGAACACGTCGTCGGTCGAGCCCTGGAACGACGACGCCGGGCTGACGGGCCGGGCCCGCGAGGACGCCACGTCGGCCGGGACCACGAACGGCGGCGCATCGTCGACCGGCGCACGGTCGCTCGGCGGAGAATTGTCGACCGACAGCCCATGGTCGACCGGCGGCTCGGGTGGTTGCCGCCACCCAGTGCCGCCGCTGCCAACCGTCGTGGGCACGTGCTGGACCGGCACCTCCGGCTCGACCAGCGGCGGCCCGTACGCGGCTCCCGGCGTGGCCTGGCTGGCCGTGCGGGGCGCGTCGGGGTGCCGGCGGTCGGTCCGGCCGGGATCCGCCGTGGCGCGGTTGGCGGCTGCCTGACGGGCACCCACCACCAACGCCACGGCGGCTAGCAAACTGGCTGCGATGGAGATGACCAAGAGGAAGCTGGAGCCACCGGCCAGGCCGAGCACCAGCAGCACCACCGCGACGAGGATGAGCAGCAGGCTTGCGACTATCACGGCTCACCCCCGCCGCTTCGTACCGTCCAGGCAGGGCCGGCGACCGTCACCATTGGCGGACAGCGATCGCCGGCCGGTGCTCAGCGTCCGGCTTCGAGAGCGCCGGAGCGCCCGCCGCCGTACGACCCGGCGAGACCCGCCGCGGCCAGCCCGTTGCCGCCGGCGACCCGGCTGGCTTCGGAGCGAGTCATCTCGGCTTCGAGGCCCTGGCCACGACCGTCGAGGTCACGCAGCTGGCTCTCCAGGTATGCCTTGAGCCGGGTGCGGTACTCGCGCTCGAACTGCTTGAGCTCCTCGATGTGCTTCTGCAGCGCCGTGCGCTTGGCGTCCAGGCCGCCCATGGCCTCCTGGTGCCGCTGGCGGGCGTCCCGCTCGAGGGCGTCGGCCTTCGCGCGCGCCTCCCGGGTCACCTCCTCGGCCTTGCTGCGGGCCTCGGAGAGCAGCTGGTCGGCCTCGCGGCGCGCGTCCGACACGTGGTCGTCGGCGGTGCGCTGGGCCATCATCAGCACGCGCAGGGCCTGCTGCTCACCGTCGCCGGTGACGCCGCCGGCCGGGCCGCCGGTCGCGCGGACCTGCTCCAGCTCGGCCTGCATCGCGCGGGCAGCCTGCTCGGCGGCCGACTTGTCGCGCTGCACCCGGTCCAGTTGGGCCTTGACGTCGTTGAGCTCCGCCGCCAGGCGGGCGTCGCCGCCGGGGCCCGCGGGGGCACCGCCACGGCCGCCGCGCTCCACCTGGGCGCGCAGCTCGTTGTTCTCCTCGATGAGACGGGCGAGCTCGCGCTCGACCTCATCAAGGAAGGCGTCGACCTCCTCCTCGTCATACCCCCGCTTGCCGATCGGCGGCTTTTTGAAGGCGACGTTGTGGACGTCGGCCGGGGTCAGCGGCATCGAAACTCCTCGGGTCAGTTGCGGCCGCGAAAGCGCGTCGGTCATCAGGCAGATGCCCTGATCGACGGCCCTAACACGAACTCCATCAGCACGAACAGGATAACCAGGAGCACAAGGGAGGCCAGGTCGATGCTCACGGTACCAATTCGCAGCGGAGGGATCACACGCCTCAACGCGTTGAGAGGGGGATCAGTGACGCTCCACACGGATTCTAATCCTGCCGCTGCTCCACGCCCCGGTTGCCAGCGCCGGCCGTACTGCAGGACGGCGCTCAACACGAACCGGGACAGAAGAAGGAGCAGGAAGACATAAAGGATCAGGTACAACACTTGCAGTAAGATCGACAACACGGTCAGCGACGTCCCTCGGGTCGGGCGGGGTCAACTCAGACTGAAAAAACCGCCCTCAGCGATCTTGGCCTTGTCCTCAGCGGTGACCTGGACATTAGCCGGTGAGAGCAGGAACACCCGATTGGTCACGCGCTCGATCGTACCGCGCAGACCGAACGCGAGCCCGGCGGCGAAGTCCACCAGACGACGAGCATCGGCCTCATCCATCTCGGTGAGATTGATGATCACCGGAACCCCGTCGCGGAAGTGCTCACCGATGGTGCGCGCCTCCCGGTAGGTGGTGGGGTGCAACGTCGTGATCTGGTAGCGCTGCTCCTCCTCGGGCAGGGCCCGCTCACGCGACGTGACCTGCGGCGCGAGGGCCAGATTGTCCCGCGTGTGGTAGGTCAGCGCGCCGGAGGTCTCGCCCGCCGACGACCGGGTGATCGACCGTACGCTGGACCGCTCGACCCGCTCCGGACGCTCATTGTCACCGCGCTCGGACTCGCTCAACCGCCCGCTCGCCCGCTCGGAGAGTCGACCCCGCCCAGTCTCGCGCGGCCGGGGAGCCGGCGGCTCCTCGGTGTCGTCCTCATCCTCGTCGGCGAACTCCTCGGCGTACCGGCTCTGCCGGTAACGCGAGTCGCGGTAGCCACCCTTGTCGTAGCCACCGTCGTCGTAGGCCCGCTCGTCGTCTTCTTCGACCAGACCGAGCCAGACCCCCGCCTTGCGCAGTGCACCCATCCCGCGCCCTTCCGTCCGCCGTGCGGCACGCGCCCCCGTGCCATGTCGCCCGTCGCGAGTGGACAACCATGCCCACCGGACCGGAACGGCAATCCCCCGGCGCGCGATTCGCGTCGCGCGCCACGACCCCCGACCAGGAGACGCCCGCTCCTAAAACAACACTGATGTAATTTGCTTGTCTCGCGGTCAGGCTACCGCAGCGTGGGACGCATTCCGAGCAACGCGCTACCGACGCGGACATGTGTCGCGCCGTAACGGATCGCGATGTCGAAATCTCCGCTCATTCCAGCGGACAACGCTGTCGCTCCCGGATGGACCGCCCGAAACGTCTCGGCGACCTCCGCGAGTCGGGTGAACGCCCGCTCCGGCTCCCACCCCAGCGGAGCAACCGCCATGAGACCGACCAGGCGCAGCCCTGGCGCGTCGGCCACCGACTCGGCCACCGGCTCCAGCCCGGCGCCCGGATCCGCCGAATCGGGCAGCGCTCCACCCCGGGCCGCGTCGCCGTCGATGCTCACCTGGATCAGGACGTCGAGCGGCGTCGGCCGGTCGACCGTCGCGGTCGCCAACGCCCGCGCCAGCCGGACACTGTCGACGGAGTGCACCACGTCGGCGTAACGGACCACCGAGCGGGCCTTGTTGCGCTGCAACTGGCCGATGAAGTGCCAGCGGGGACTCACCCCGGCCGCAGCCACCTCGGCGGCCTTGCCGGCTGCCTCCTGGTCGCGGTTCTCCCCCATGTCGGTCACCCCGAGCCCGGCCAGCGCCAGCACGTCGCTGGCCGGGTAGGTCTTCGTCACCGCGATCATCGTGACCTCGGCACGGTCCCGGCCGGCCTGCGCGCAGGCGTCATCGATCCGGGACCGAACCTGGGCCAGACCGGCCGCGAGTTCGGCGCGCCGATCCGGTCGTACCGTGGCTGAGCTGTCGGTCATCGGCGGTGCTCAGGACCCGTTCTTGAGGAAGTCGGGCACGTCCACGTCGTCGAAGAGCACGCGACGCGGCGACTGGGCCGGAGCCGGGTTGGTGATCGGAGCCGGCACCGGAGTGCTCTGCGGCGCCGGCTGGTTGGTGTTGGTCTTGCGGGACGGCTCGGCCGCCTTGTACGCGGGTGTGCCGCCGTCGAAGCCCGCCGCGATGACAGTCACCCGCACCTCGTCGCCGAGCGCGTCATCGATGACCGCACCGAAGATGATGTTGGCGTCCGGGTGGGCCGCGTCGGTGACCAGCTGGGCGGCATCGTTGATCTCGAACAGGCCCAGGTCGGAGCCGCCGGCGATGGAGAGCAGCACGCCGCGCGCGCCGTCCATGCTCTGCTCAAGCAGCGGGCTGGAGATGGCCGCCTCGGCCGCCTCGACCGCGCGGTTCTCGCCACGGGCGCTGCCGATGCCCATCAACGCGCTGCCGGCGCCACTCATCACGCTCTTGACGTCGGCGAAGTCCAGGTTGATCAGACCCGGGGTGGTGATCAGGTCGGTGATGCCCTGCACACCCGAGAGCAGCACCTGGTCGGCCGTGCGGAACGCGTCCATCATGCTGATGTTGCGGTCACCCAGGGCCAGCAGCCGGTCGTTCGGAATCACGATCAGCGTGTCGCACTGGTTGCGAAGTTCGTCTATTCCCGACTCGGCCTGCACCTGGCGGCGCTTGCCCTCGAACGAGAACGGCCGGGTCACCACGCCGATGGTCAACGCGCCGAGCTTGCGGGCGATGTTGGCCACCACCGGCGCGCCACCGGTGCCGGTGCCGCCGCCCTCGCCACAGGTCACGAAGACCATGTCGGCGCCCTTGAGCACCTCCTCGATCTCGTCGCGGTGGTCCTCGGCGGCGTTCTTGCCGACGTCCGGGTTGGCCCCGGCCCCCAGGCCACGGGTCAGCTCCCGGCCGACGTCGAGCTTGACGTCGGCGTCGCTCATCAGCAGCGCCTGCGCATCGGTGTTGATCGCGATGAACTCGACGCCCTTGAGCCCAACCTCGATCATCCGGTTGACGGCGTTGACGCCGCCACCCCCGATGCCGACGACCTTGATGACCGCCAGATAGTTGTGCGGAGGTGTCATCTCCGGTCCTTTCCTTCGAGATTGGCTTCGGCCGACCGGGTACGGCGTGGCCAGACCAGCGGCCGACGACAGCTGTCACCAGCGAGAATCAGGGGTGAACCCTAACCCTCTACTAGAGGCTTACAGTTATGTCAACCACTGAACCTCTTCGGGGCAACGTAAGCGCCACTGCCCAATGAGCCAAGGACCCGGACGGCGTGTCGCCGAGCGGAGCGCGACTGGTCACGTCCGCGCACGCTCACCGGTCAACGAAAGGTCACCACGTCCGGCGCGCTCACGTCGATCCGGTCGGTCTTCTCGTCGAGCAGCGCGGTGGCCACCCGAGCCTTGTCCGTACCCCGGGTCGCGTCGCCCCACACCACTGTCCGGTCGCCGCGCAACCGCAGACTGATCCGGGCCAATCCCTGCACGCTCACGTCCACCAGCTCCGCGCGCAGCTGCGGCGTCAGTGCGACGAGCACCTCCAGCGCGGCCCGGGTGCCAGGGTCGTCGGCGGCCGGCCGGGCCACCGTCACCTGCGGAAGCTCGGCGGGGCGTCGCTGCACCGTCTGGAACGCCACCCCGCTCTTGTCGATCAGGGCGAACGCCTCCCCCTGCGGCACCACTGCCACCGGGGTCCGTTCGGTCACCCGCACCACAAGCGCGCCGGGCCAGTCCCGGGAGACCGTGGCCCGCTCCACCGCCGGCAGCGCGCCGACCCGACGGGCGGCGGCAGCCAGGTCCACCCGGGCCAGCGGCACCCCGTCCGGCACTCCGACGGCGTCGTGCACCTGCACCGGAGTGACCAGGTCGGTGCCCTCCACGCGGACCTCCCGCACGCCGAACAGCCCGGTGCCGAGCACCGTCCAGGCGACCAGCCCGGCCAGGGCGAGCACCCCGGCGGCCACCGCCCACGGCAGCGCCGCACGCATGCGACGCTGCCGGGCACGGGCCATGAACCGGCGGGTCGAGGGCGGCACCGCGTCGCGGCTGGCCCGGACCAGCTGCCACCGCCGGGCCGGGCCCCGACGCGGGGCGCCACCGTCGGCGGCGCTGGTCCGCCCTCGGGCCGGGCCGGGACTCATCCGGCCGTGGGCGCCGAGCCGCCGGGCACGGCGGTGCCACCGAGCGCCGCGCCGTCGCCGCCGGAGGTGGCCCCGCCCGGCACCGGACCACCGATCGCCGGGGTGCTGGCCACCGGGTCGACGGTCGCGGTCGCAGCGGAGCCGGCCGTACGCTCACCCAGAGCGGCAAGCAGCTCGTCACCCATCAGCGAGATCGGCGGGGCGCCCATGGTGACGACCACGTCCCCCGAGCGGGCCCGTCGGGCCACCTCGACCGGGGCCTCCTCCCACGACTCCACGAAGACCTTGCGCTCGGCGGGCAGCTCCACCGCCGCGATCAGCGCCGCCGAGCCCTCGCCGGGCTGACGCAACTCACCCGGGCCGAAGACCTCCAACAGCACCACCTCGTCGGCGATGGCCAGCGCCTCGGCGATCTCCGCCTGGTTGTCGCGGGTGCGGTACAGCCGGTACGGCTGGAAGACGACGATCAGGCGGCCATCCCCGGCCACCTCCCGCAGCGTCTGCATCGCCAACGTCATCGAGGTCGGGTGGTAGGCGTACTCGTCGTAGACCAGCACGCCGTCCGCGACGCCCTTGCGCTCGAAGCGCCGTCGCACACCGGGGAAGACCGCCAGCGCGGCCTCCGCCGCCTCCAGCGGCAGTTGCAGCAGGTACGTGGCCAGCACCGCGGCGGCGCTGTTGAGCCCCATGTGCCGTCCCGGCACCGGCAGCCGGAACTCGCCCAGCGACCGGCCGTCGATCGCGGCCAGGTAGCGCACGCCGCGCGCCGAGGAGACCATGTCGGTCAACCGCAGGTCGGCGTCGGCGGCCTCGCCGTAGGTGAACACCCGCCGACCCTCGGACCGCAGGCTCTCGGCCAGCCGCCGACCGCCCGGGTCGTCGGCGCAGGTGATGATGAACCCGTCCGGGTCGGTGAGGCGGGCGAACTCCACGAACGCCGCCTCCAGCGTCGCGTAGTCGCCGTAGGTGTTCAGGTGGTCCGCCTCGACGTTCGTGATGATCGAGACGTACGGGCGGTAGATGAGGAACGAGCGGTCGCTCTCGTCCGCCTCGACCACGAAGTGCTCGCCGGTGCCGTGGTGGGCGCCCGAGCCGACCTCGGAGATCTCCCCGCCGATCACGAAGGACGGGTCCACACCGGCCTGCTGGAGCACCATCGTCACCATCGAGGTGGTGGTGGTCTTGCCGTGCGTGCCGGCGACGGCCACCGCCCGGCGGCCGGTCATCGCCGCCGCGAGAGCCTCCGAGCGGTGCAGCACCCGCAGGCCACGCCGACGCGCCTCGACCAGCTCCAGGTGGTCCTGTGGGATGGCCGACGAGTAGACGACGGTGTCCACCCCGTCGAGATTGCTCGCCTCGTGGCTGAGGTGGATGGTGCCGCCGAGCGCCCGCAGGCCCGCCAGCGAGGGCCACTCCCGCAGGTCGCTGCCGGAGACCCGGATGCCGCGGGTGAGCAGCAGCCGGGCCACGCCGAGCATGCCCACCCCGCCCACGCCGATCAGGTGGACGGCGCCCAGGTCCTCGGCGGTGAGCGTGCCGGCCGGGGTGAACTGCGCGGTCATCGGGCCACCGCCGCCAGCACGAAGGAGCGCAGCGCCTCGTCGCCGTCGCGCCGGCCGTACGCCCCGGCGGCGGCGCCCATCGTGTACAGCCGCTGTGGATCGCGGATGAGGGGGATGACGGTGCGCTCCAACCAGTCCGGGGTGAGCTCCGCGTCGTCGACGAGCAGCCCGCCGCCGGCCTCCACCACGGGCAGCGCGTTGCGCCGCTGCTCCTGGTTGCTGTGCGGGTACGGCACGTAGATCGTGGGCAGCCCGATCGCGGCCACCTCGGCGACGGTCATCGCCCCGCCCCGGGCCAGCATCAGGTCGGCGGCGGCGTAGCCCAGCTCCATCTCGGACAGGTACGGCAACGTCACGTACGGCACCGGCAGGTCGGTGGGGATCGGCACCGGCTCGTTGCGGGCGCCCATCACGTGCAGCACCTGCACGCCGTTGCGGGCCAGCTCCTTGGCCGCCCCGGAGACCGCCAGGTTGATCGAGCGAGCGCCGGACGAGCCGCCGGAGACGAAGAGCACCGGCAGATCCGGGCGGAGACCGAAGTGGGCGCGGGCGGCGTTGCGCTGCGCGTGCCGGTCCAGAGCGGTGATGCTGCGGCGCAGCGGTACGCCGACGACCGTGGCGTCCCGCAGCGACTCGGCCTGGCTCGGCTGGTTCGGGAAGCCGACGGCCACGTTCTTGGTGAACTTCATGCCCAGCTTGTTGGCCACGCCCGGTGGCACGTTCACCTCGTGGATCACCATGGGCAGCTCGCGTCGCCACGCGGCCAGGTAGGCCGGCACCGAGACGTACCCGCCGAAGCCGACGACCACGTCGGCGCGCACCTCGTCGATCACCTTGCCCGCGGCGCGTGCCGCGGTCCACATCCGGCCCGGGGTACGGACCAGGTTCATGTTGACCGACCGGGGCAGCTGGTACGCCGGGATCTGCCGCAGGTCGTAGCCCTTCGGCGGGATCAGGTCGTTCTCCATGCCCCGTGGTGTGCCGAGGCAGGTGATCCGGACGCCCGGGTCGTGTCGGCGCAGGCAGTCGGCGAAGGCGAGCAGCGGGTAGACGTGCCCCCCGGTGCCACCTCCCGCGAGCACCACCGAACGCAGCGGACCCATCAGCGTCTCCTCTCGCTCGCCGTACCCCTGCGGCTGTGGTCCTGTCGGACCCCGCGCGGCGCGGCCTGATCGTCATGGCGCCGCTCGCGGGACCGGGGCACGGACCCTCGGCCAGCGGGCGGCGTCGCCGGTCGGCGACGCCGGCCGGGAAGCGGCGGCAACGGGGCCCAGAGTAGTCGGACCCACCGGGCCGGCGGACGGGCATGCAGTGCTCTGGCCGCATCGGGTTCAGCGCGGGCGAAGGACGCCAGCATGCCGATGCCGGCCAACGTCACCACCAGGGCACTTCCGCCGTCGGAGATGAACGGCAGCGGCAGGCCGGTGATCGGCAGCAGCCCCACCACCCCACCGATGTTGATCACGGCCTGGCTGACCAGCCAGGTGGTCACGGCGGTGGCGGCGAGCCGACGGAACGGGTCGTCGACCCGCCGGGCGATCCGGAACCCGGTGTACGCGAGGACCGCGAACAGGGTGAGCACCACGACGCACCCGATCACGCCCAGCTCCTCGGCGATGACCGCGAAGATGAAGTCGTTGTGCGCCTCGGGCAGCCAGTCCCATTTCAGGCTGCCCTTGCCGAGCCCGACACCGAACCAGCCGCCGTGCTCGATGGCCAGTCGCCCCTGGTAGAACTGGTAGCAGGGGTCGCCGCACTCGTCTGGCGGCGGTGGGTTGAGAAACAGCGTCAGGCGGGCCAGGCGGTAGTTGTCCGCGCCGCGCTCGCCCGAGCCGGCGCCCAGCGACGCCACCGCGATGAGCAGACCGACGCCGAGCAGGCCGAGCACCGTCAGCGCGCCGAAGACCCGCATCCGGACGCCGGCGGCCCAGAGCAGGCCGACCACCAGGGCCAGCAGGCAGAGCATCGTGCCCACGTCGTTGTAGCCGACCAGGACGAAGAGCAGGCCCATCACCGGGAAGAGCGGCGTGGCCAGCTCCCGCCACCAGCCCAGCGCGGCGCCCTTGCGGGCGATCAGGTGCGCGCCCCACAGCACCAGTGCGAACTTGGCCAGCTCGGAGGGCTGCACCTGGATCCCGCCGATGAACAGCCAGAGCAGCCGCGCCTCGATCGGGCCGATCCGGGCGGAGTCCTGATCGGTCAGCCGGGCGTACGCGAGCAGCAGGTTGAGCAGCAGCAGCAGCGCGATCGAGGTGAACAGCAGCGGCCGGCCCAGCGACCGGTAGGTGCTGGCGGGCAGGCGTTGACAGGCCCAGAACGCGACGATGCCGATCACCGCGAAGATGGCCTGCTTGGTCACCGAGGCCGAGGCGTTGCCGTCCTCGGCGTAGTCCTTCACGCTGGTCGCCGAGAAGACCATGGTCAGCCCGATCAGCAGCAGCAGGCCGGCGCAGGACAGCAACAGGTAGTAGCTGGCCAGCGGCCGGTCCAGCAGGCCGCGCAGCGCGGCGAGCCCGCCGGCCGCGTCGAACCCGCGCAGCGGCACGGGCGGTGCCGGTTCCGCCTCACGCGGCGCCGCACCCGGTTCCGGCCCCCGCGCGTCGTCAGCTGGCGCAACCGCCTCCGCGGTACGCGCCGCCGCGCCCGGCGACCGTCGCGCTCGCCCGCCCGCCCTGCCCTCAGTGCCGATGTCCTCCCCCACCCCGACATCATCACCGCTACACACGCCCGAGACCCCCAGAACGAGACCTCGGGCGTGTCGCTGCCGCGGATCAGGTCATGTTGGCGAGGAACTCGCTGTAGAACAGACCCAGGGCGATGGCCACGCCGATGCCGGCGATGATCCAGAAGCGCACCACGATGTTGACCTCACTCCAGCCGGCCAACTCGAAGTGGTGCTGTAGCGGAGACATCCGGAACACCCGTTTACCGGTGGTCTTGAAGGAGATGATCTGGATCACCACGGACATCGTGATGATCACGAAGAGCCCACCGATGATCGGCAGCAGCAGGATGGTGCGGGTGGACATCGCCATGCCGGCGATCAGGCCGCCCAGCCCCAACGCCCCGGTGTCGCCCATGAAGATCCGTGCCGGGGACGTGTTCCACCAGAGGAAGCCCACACAGGCCCCGGCCGCGGCCCCGGCTATCAGCGCGATCTCCAACGGGTCACGGACCTCGTAGCAGTACGGCTGGGTGTAGCTCGGGTCGGCGCACCAGTGCCGGTACTGCCAGAACGCGATGAGCGCGTACGCGGCGAGCACCATCACCGACGCGCCGGTGGCCAGGCCGTCCAGGCCGTCGGTGAGGTTGACGCCGTTCGTCGCGGCCATCACCACGAAGATGAAGATGATCACCGCGCCGACCTTGCTGACCTCCAGGAAGTCGATGTCCCGGATGAAGCTCAGCGTGGTGCTGCCCACCGTCTCGGTGTTGGTCGCCTTACCCGTCGAGTCGGTCATCGTGCTCGGGAACCACAGGGCGATCACCCCGAAGACCGCACCGACCAGGATCTGGCCCAGCAACTTGCCGCGCTTGTTCAGCCCGGCGCTGTTGCGCTTACGCACCTTGAGGAAGTCGTCGAGGAAACCCACCGCGCCGGAGAAGACCATCAGTCCCAGCAGCACCAGCGCCGTGATGGTCGGCTCCACCTGCGCGATCTGCTGGTCCGGCAGGGTGGTCAGGGCCAGGTGCCCGGCCACGTAGGCGATCACCGTGGCCAGGATGAAGACCACGCCGCCCATCGTGGGCGTGCCCTTCTTGCCCTGGTGCATGGCGGGGCCGTCGGATCGGATCGGCTGACCGGCCTTGAGCCGGGTGAACACCTTGATCGCAATCGGGGTGCAGAAGAGCGAGACGAGGAAGGCCACCCCGATGGCGACGATGACCGCCCTCATCGGATGGGCTCCCCGGCGGCGTCGGCGCGCAGGGCGTCGGCCACCTCCCAGGTCCGGTACCGGGAACCCTTGACCAGGACGACGTCACCCGGTCTTAGCTCGCTCCGCAGCACCTCGACGGCCGCCGCCTGATCGGTGAGCAGCACCGACTCTCCTCCCCAGTTTGCTACAGCTGTCGCGCCTTCGTGGATCGGCGCGGCCGGCTCACCCACCACGAGCAGCCGGTCGACACCCAGCTCGGCCGCGAGTCGGCCGACCTCGGCATGGCCGTCGTACTCGAACGGGCCCAGCTCGGCCATGTAACCAAGCACCGCGACGGTACGCCGCCCCTGGCCCATGCTGGCCAGCGCCCGCACCGCGACCGCCATCGAGGCCGGGTTGGCGTTGTACGAGTCGTCGATGACGGTCACCCCGTCGGGGCGGTCGAAGACGTCCATCCGTCGAGTCGAGACCAGACCCAGCTCGCCGAGGGCCGTGGCCAGCTCGGCCAGCGGCATGCCCAACTCCCGGGCGACCGCCGCCGCGGCGAGCGTGTTCCAGACCTGGTGCCGGCCGGCGAGCCCGAGCCGCACCGGCGCGCGCCCCTCCGGGGTGACCAGGGTGTACGACGCGTGCCCCCGCTCGTCGAGCGTCACGTCCTCGGCGCGCACGTCGGCATCGGGCGCCTCGCCGTAGCGGACCACCCGGGCCCCGGTACGACTCGCCATCGCGTCCACCCGGGGGTCGTCGGCGTTCAGCACGGCCAGCCCGTCCGCCGGCAGCGCCTCGACCAGCTCACCCTTGGCCAGGGCGATGGTGTCCTGCGAGCCGAACTCGCCGATGTGCGAGGTGCCGACGTTGAGCACCACCGAGATCCGGGGCGGCACCAGCTCGCACAGGTAGCGAACGTGCCCGACCCCACGCGAGCCCTTCTCCATCACCAGGTAACGGGTGTCCGGATCAGCCAGCAAGGCGGTGTACGGGTGCCCCAACTCGTTGTTGAACGAGCCGGGTGGCGCCACCGTGGCCCCCAGCCGGGCGGTGAGCTGACCGATCATGTCCTTCGTGCTGGTCTTGCCCGACGAGCCGGTCACGCCGATCACGGTCAGCCCGGGCAGCCGGTCCACCGCGGCGCGGGCCAGCCGGCCCATCGCGGTCAGGGCGTCGTCGACAAGCACCATCGGCACCCCGGGCACCGCACGGCTGCCGAGCACCGCCACCGCGCCGGCCTGGATCGCCGTCGCCGCGTAGTCGTGCCCGTCGACCTTCTCACCGGGGAAGGCCACGAAGAGCGAACCGGGCCCCACCTTGCGCGAGTCGAACTCCACCGAACCGGTGACGGTGGCGGCCGGGTCGGCGTTCACCAGCCGCCCGTCGACCGCCGCGGCCACCTCGGCCAGGCTCAACGCGATCACCGCTGACCCGCCAGGTCTCCGAAGCGGGCCCGCAGCGCGTCGGCCAGCTCGACCTTGTCGTCGAACGGAAACACCTCGCCCGCCACCTCCTGGCCCCGCTCGTGCCCCTTACCGAGCAGCGCGATGACGTCGCCCGGCTCGGCCAGCCGAACCGCCTCGTCGATCGCGGCGCGGCGACCCGCCACCTCGACGATCCGGGCGGCCGTGCCGGCCCGGTACGCCCCGGCGAGCACCTCGGCGCGGATCTCCCCCGGGTCCTCGGTACGCGGGTTGTCGTCGGTCACCAGCACCACGTCGGCTCCCTCCGCCGCAGCGGCGCCCATCACCGGCCGCTTGCCCCGATCCCGGTCTCCACCGGCGCCGATCACACAGATCAACCGCCCGGCGCTCAGCTCGCGCAGCGCGGCCAGCGCGGCCACGATCGCGTCCGACTTGTGCGCGTAGTCGACCACCCCGCGCACCGGCGCGGCCACGTCGACCAACTCCAGCCGGCCCGGTACGCCGCCGCAGGCGGCCACGCCGGCCGCTGCCGTCGCCGGGTCCACCCCGGCGCCGACCAGCGCGGCGATGGCGAGCAGCGCGTTGGCCACGTTGTGCCGGCCGGGCAGCGCCACCCCGGCGGCCAGGGCCACGCCGTTCGGGCCGTGCGCGGTGAACCGCTGGGCGTACCCCTCGCCACCCACCTCGTCGGCCCACCAGGTCGCGCCCTGGTCACCGGCCGCCGAGTAGGTGACCGTGGCCGGCTTGAGCAGCGGCTTCAACGCCGGGTCGTCGTGGTTGAGCACCTCGACCGCGCAGCGGCCGTCGAAGAGCTGGGCCTTCGCGGCGAAGTAGTCGTCGCTGTCAGCGTGGAAGTCCAGGTGGTCGGAGCCGAAGTTGGTGTAACCACCGACCGCGAACCGCACACCACCCACCCGGCCCATGGCCAGCGCGTGGCTGGAGACCTCCATGACCACGGCCGTGACCCCCCGCTCGCGGGCGGTGGCCAGCATGGCGTGCAGGTCGGTCGCCTCGGGGGTGGTGCGCACGCTGTCGATCACCAGGTCACCGAGCCGGGTCTCCACCGTGCCGATCAACCCGGTGGTGTGGCCGGCGGCCCGCAGCCCCGACTCGACCAGGTACGCGGTGGAGGTCTTTCCGGCGGTGCCGGTCACCCCGATCATGGTCAGACCGGCGGTGGGGTCGCCGTAGACGGCCGAGGACAGCTCGCCGAGCACGGCGCGCGGGTCGGGCACCACCAGGGCGGGCAGACCGCTCTGCGCGGCCAGCTCCGCTCCCGCCGGGTCGGTCAGCAGCGCCACGGCACCCGCCTCGGCGGCGGCGGCGGCGAACTCCGCGCCGTGCCGACGGGCACCAGGCAGCGCCGCGTACAGGTCGCCAGGGCGAACCTCCTGGCTGGCGTGGGTTGCCCCGGTGACGACCACCGCGGCGGCGTCGGCCGGAAGGTCGACGGCGAGTCGGACGGCGAGATCACCGAGCCGGACTCCGGTCACGGTACGTGGACGTGGATTGCCGGGCACGGCGTCAGACCCTACCCGGTCGTCCGGTTCCGGCCGCACAGCCGCCCCGGTGGTTCGTCGGCACTCACCGATGATGTCCCGCCATCGCTGCTCAGCGCGGATAGACCACGAACTTGGGCGCGGATCCGCCGGTCGACGGAGGTACACGATAGTGACGCAGCGTGAACTGCATCATGTCCCGGAAGGCTGGCCCGGCGATCGCCGCGCCGCCACCTTCGGGCGCGTACGCGAAGACCGCGATCACGTATCGGGGATTCTCCGCGGGGGCCATACCGATGAAGGAGGACACCTCGCCGGGCTGCTTCTTGCCGTTGACCAACCGCCAACCGGTGCCGGTCTTGCCGGCGACCCGGTAGCCGGGGACCGCGGCGGCCAGGCCGGTGGCGTGGTCGACAGTGGTGACCGCCTCCAGCATGGTGCGCAGGGCCGCCGCGTTCTGCGGGCTGAGCACCGACCGGGTCACCGGGGCCGGCGCGGGCGTGCGCTTGCCGTCCGGGCCGATCACCTCCTTGACCAGGTGCGGCTGCACATACGTGCCGTTGTTGGCGATGGCGGCGTACGCGGCGGCCATCTGCAGCGGCGTGGCGTCCACGCTGTGCCCGATCGGCACCGACCCGTGCGACGATCCACTCCACTCGTCAGCCGGCAACAGTCGCCCGCTGGCCTCCCCTGGCATCCCCTCGCCGGTGGGCTTCCCCAGACCGAACCGCTTCTGATAGTCGATCAACCGGTCCGGGCCGAGCTGCTCGGCGATGGTGATGGTGCCGACGTTCGACGAGTAGGCCAGCATCCCCGGCACACTCATCCGCTTACCCCCGGCGGGATGCGTGTCGGAGAACCAGGTGTCGCCCATCTTGATGCTGTTGGCGATGGGCAGGGTGGTGTCCGGCGTGATCACGCCCTCCTGCAACGCCGCGCCGTAGGTGATCGCCTTGTGCACCGAGCCGGGGTCGACCACGAAGCTGGTCGCGGCGTCCTCCCGGGCGACCGGGTCGCTGGGCGTCGGCTTCGCCGCGTCGTAGGTGGGGTGGCTGGCCTGGGCCAGCACCGCACCGGAGGGGATCTCGATGATCACGGCGGCGGCGGTGCCGCCGGGCGCCTGGGCCATGCCCGCGCTGAGGATCTGCTGCGTCCGGAACTGTAGGTCGCGGACGATGGTGAGGGCCAGCGAGCTGCCCGGCTTGGCGCGTGTGGTCCGGTTGTAGCCGCCCGGGATCGGCGCGTCGAGGTCGCGGCGGCCAGCCTCGTACACCCGCTTGCCGTCCTGCCCGGCCAGCAGGTCGTCGTAGCGGGCCTCCAGCCCCTCCAACCCGTCCATGTCCTGGCTGGTGAAGCCGATCAGGTTGGCCGCCAGGTCGCCGCCGGGCACCTCACGGCGCTCGTCGCGGTGCACCCCGATGCCGTGCAGATCCAGCGCCTCGACCCGCTTGGCGGTCGGGATCTCCACCCCCCGCGCCAGGTAGGCGAACGTGGACTCCTTGCCGTTCTCCAGCTTGCGGGGCTTCATCAGCTCGAGGAGCTTCGACACCGGGACGCCGAGCAGCGGGGAGAGCGCCTTGGCGACGCCGGGCGGGTCCTTCACCTCGGTCGGGTCGGCGTACACGTACCGTGCCTCGACGCTGCGGGCCAGCGGCGCGCCGGTGCTGTCGTAGATCGCGCCACGCGGCGCCGGTAGCTCGACCGTGCGGAGTCGGTCGGCGATGCCACCCCCGGCGTACGCCGGAGCGTCGACGGCCTGGAGGAAGATCAGCCGGATCCCGATGGCGGCGAAGAGCATCAGGGCGAGCACGGTGCCCAGCCTCAGGCGCAGCCGCGAGTCGGCCAGCTTCGGCGGGCGTCGTGGCTTACGGGACGGCCGCCGCGCCGCCGGGCGATCGGCGCGACGCGGCGGGCGGGGCGTGGTCCGGCGACGCGGCGCCGGCTCGTCCCCACCCGGGCCACGGGGGGTACGCGGCGCGACGGTGCGCACCACCTGACCGCGTCCGGCGGCCGGAGCGTCGCGGCGGCCGGCCCGGGCGGCGGCCCGGCCGCCGTCGAGCACCTGCAACGCCGGCCGGAACGGGTCACCGGACCGGTTGCTGCGCGGCGTACGCCGTTGCTCGGCACCCCCGCCGCGCGTCGGCGTGCCGCGCTCCTCGCGGACCGTCCGACCCCTCGGGGTGTACGCCCGGGCGCCGGAGATGCCCCCGATACCCGGATCGCCGGTGCGCGGCTCCCCATCGGTGGAGCCGCCGTCACGCGAAGAACCGCGCCGGGACCCCGTGGGGTCCCGGCGCGGCTCGTCCGACCTTGGTGGCACTGGTCAGCCTCCCGCACCCTGGCTGGTCACCGACGGCTGGCCGGTCGCCGGCTGCGGCACCTCGAGGGTCTTGCCGTCCGGCAGCCGGATGTAGCCCGGCTCGCCAGCGTCCACCAGCCCCAGCCGCCGCGCGTTGGCGGTCAGGTTGCCCGGCGCCTCGGCATCGGCGATCTGCTTGTCCAGCTGCTGCTTCTCCAGGTCCAGTCGAGCCTGCTGCTGCTGCAGCCGCTCCAACCGGAACGCGTTCTCGTTGATCTTGGTGTTGACCGCCAGGATGCCCAGCACCCCGCCGACCACCAGCACCACGACCAGCGCCGCGAACGGCGCACGCGGTACCGACACCGGCGGTGGCGGTGCCACCCGCAGCCGAGGCGGGCGGGCGCTGGCCGCGTTGCCGGCCTTCTCGACCGGCCGCAGCGCGGCGGTGCCCTGAGTGGGGAACTCGCGCGCCCCCCGGGCGCGAGTCTCCCCCTGCTGCTTCACTCGATCGATGCGTGGCGTACCGTTTCCGAGGCGCGGAGCCCGCTCCGCCGCGATCCGGCCCCCCGACCGCGGTGCGCGCTGGCCGCCGCCGGTGACGTCCCGGCGGTCGCGCTTGTCAATGCTCATGTCCCCTCCCCCTCAACATCCGTCCCTCTGCCGTCCCGGTGCCCCTGACCCCCCACGGATCAGGCGGACCCCGGGCCCGGTTGGTGCATCCCCTTCACCCGTCGGCGAGACCGTTCGCGGTCGGTCCGCCCAAGCTCTGTCGCGTTCGGGTCGAGTCGTTCCGCTGCCCGCAACCGCACCGAAGCGGCGCGCGGGTTCGCGGCGACCTCCGCCTCCCCAGGCAGTTCGGCGCCCCGGCTGAGCAGCCGGAACGTCGGACCGGACCCGGGAAGCTCGACCGGGAGGTCGATCGGGCCCTTACTGCGGACCCGGTCCGCGAGGGCCACCTTGGTGAGCCTGTCCTCCAGCGAGTGGTAGGACAGAACCACCATGCGACCGCCCACGGTCAGTGCGTCGAGTGCGGACGGCAGCGCCGACTCCAGCGCTGCCAGCTCTCTGTTTACCTCGATCCGTAAAGCCTGAAACGTTCTCTTTGCCGGGTGCCCACCCGTTCGTCGGGCTGGAGCAGGAATGGAATCCCGAACCAACTCCGCCAAGAGCGCGGACGAGGTGATCCGGGCCCGCTCCCGCTGCCGGATGATCGCCGAGGCGATCCGACCGGCGAACTTCTCCTCGCCGTAGACCCGCAGCACCCGGGCCAGGTCCGGATGCGCATAGGTGTTGACCACCTCTTCGGCGGTCACCCCCCGGGTCTGGTCCATCCGCATGTCCAGCGGCGCGTCCTGGGCGTACGCGAACCCGCGGTCGGGCGCGTCCAACTGCAACGACGAGACGCCCAGATCGAACAGGATCCCGTCGATGCCCGGATAGCCCAGCCGGTCCAGCACGTCCGGCAACTCGTCGTAGACGGCGTGCTCCAGGTGCACCCGATCGGCGAACCGGGCCAGTCGGACCCGCGCGTGAGCGAGCGCCTCGGTGTCCCGGTCGAGCCCGATCAGGACCGTCTCCGGATGCGCCTCCAGCACCGCCTCCGCGTGCCCGGCCAGGCCGAGCGTCGCGTCGACGTGGACCGTCCGTCCGCCTCGACCCAGCGCGGGGGCCAGTAGCTCGAGACACCGCTCGAGCAGCACCGGCACGTGCGTGCCGCGCAACTCCCCCATGATGACCCCCACTGGTTGAAACGTCCGTTCTTCTCGTGCGCCTGTCGTCGGACGGCGCTGCCGTCGTACCGCCAGATCCCCATCCGCTCCCGCCTGACACCGAACCGTCGCCCGATGACTGGATCGTGCGCCTGGCACCGGGGAAGTGATGCCAGGAACTCGAAAGCGGCTGGAGATCTCGCAGTACGTCGGGCGCCGTTACCGCCCTACAGACCGCCGGGCAGCACCCCCTCCTCGATGTCGGCGAAGTCGTCTTCGCTCTCGGCGAGGTAGGTCTCCCAGGCGACCTTGTCCCAGATCTCCACCCGCGTGCTCGCGCCGATCACCACCAACTCGCGGTCCAGCGCGGCGTACGCCCGCAGGTGAGCCGGAATGGTCACCCGACCCTGCTTGTCCGGAACCTCGTCGTGCGCGCTGGCGAAGAAGACCCGGCTGTAGGCCCGGGCCGCCTTGTGTGTCATCGGCTGTGCGCGCAACTGCTCCGCGATCCGCTGGAACTCAGGGGTCGGGAAGACGTAGAGGCAGCGCTCCTGCCCTTTGGTAACCACGACACCCCCCGCCAGCTCATCTCGGAACTTGGCCGGAAGGATCAACCGGCCCTTTTCGTCCAGGCGTGGAGTGTGGGTGCCGAGAAACACCGGCCCAACCCCCTCGCCCTTGAGCGGCGTTCGCGGCGCCGCTGACCCCCCGGGCCGGTGAGCCCTCCCGGCCTCACCATTGGTCCCCACTCTACTCCACTTCCCTCCACCCGCAACCAGATTCGCCCGCGTGGCGCGGCCTATCCGAGGGCAAAACCGCACGTCACGAGGGGTGGAGCGGAGTGGAGGGCCAGGGCCACCCCTCGGCGTGGTCCGCTTTCCGACATAGATCGATTCCGTCCGGATGACGCCGGCCCGGCCACCCGCACAGCCGCCACGGCCGAACGGTTCACCGTCGGCGGCGATCTGGCGGGCCCGGCGGTCCGGTAACCTCGCTCGCGTGACGGACGCGAAAATGCCCCTACGGGCCAAGGTGGCCAGCTCCGTGTCACGGACCGCCGCGGCGCTCTCCCGAGCGGCCGGCCGTGGCGACGGTTCGGTGATCGGCGGGTGGATCGGCCTGAAGATCGACCCGGACCTGCTGGCCCACCTGTCGGCCGGGCGTGCGATCGCGCTCGTCTCCGGCACCAACGGCAAGACCACCACCACCCGGTTGACCTCCGCCGCAGTCGGCGTGCTCGGCCGGGTCGCCACCAACTCCTTCGGTGCCAACATGCCCAGCGGGCACACCTCGGCCCTGGCCAAGGCCGGCAGCACCCCGTACGCGGTGCTGGAGGTCGACGAGCACTACCTCGCCCAGGTGCTGGAGGCGACCGAGCCGCACGTGGTCGCGCTGCTGAACCTCTCCCGCGACCAGCTCGACCGCGCCAAGGAGGTCGCCATGATGGCGCAGCTCTGGCGCGCGGCGCTGGTCCGGCACACCGACGTACGGGTGGTCGCCAACGCCGACGACCCGATGGTGGTGTGGGCCGCTACCCCGCCGGGCGACCCCGCCCGCGGCATCAACCCGCCGCACGTGACGTGGTTCAGTGCCGGCCAGCGCTGGCACGACGACTCCTGGGTCTGCCCGGAGTGCGGCTCCACGATCCAGCGCTCCGGCGAGCAGTGGTGGTGCACCGGCTGCCCACTGCGCCGACCGGAGCCGCAGTGGGTCGTCGAGGACGAAGGGGTGCTCGACCCCACCGGCGCCTGGCACAAGGTCTCCCTGCAACTGCCCGGCAAGGTCAATCTCGGCAACGCCGCGACCGCGCTGGCGGTGGCCGCCGAGTTCGGCGTCCGCCCGGTCGACGCGGTGTCCCGCCTCGGCATCGTCACCTCGGTGGCCGGCCGCTACGCGCAGGTCGACAAGGAGGGGCGCAACATCCGGCTGCTGCTGGCCAAGAACCCGGCCAGCTGGCTGGAGGCCTTCGACATGGCCGACGACGCGCCGACCCTGCTCTCCATCAACGCGCGCGACCCCGACGGCCTGGACACCTCCTGGCTCTTCGACGTCGACTTCGCCCCGCTCCGTGGCCGGCAGGTGTTGATCACCGGGGACCGGGCATACGACCTGGCGGTTCGACTGGACGTCAACGACGTGCCGTTCCAGCACGTCCGCACGTTCGACGACGCCATCCGGTCGGTCCCGCCCGGCCGGTTGGAGGTCATCGCGAACTACACCGCGTTCCAGGACATCCGAGCGGAGTTGGACCGTGTCATCTGAGAGCCTGCGCATCGTCTGGATCTACCCCGACCTGCTCTCCACGTACGGAGACCGGGGCAACGCCCTGATCCTCGCCCGCCGCGCCCGCCAGCGCGGTATGCCGGTCGAGGTGGTGGAGGTCCGCTCCGACCAGCAACTGCCCGCGACCGCCGACATCTACCTGGTCGGCGGCGGCGAGGACGGTCCCCAGGCGCTGGGCGCCCAGCGGCTGCTCGCCGACGGTGGTCTGCACCGGGCGGTCGCCCAGGGTTCGGTGGTGTTCGGTGTCTGCGCCGGCTACCAGCTGCTCGGCACCTCCTTCTTCGCCAAGGGCGTGCAGTGCCGCGGCCTGGAGCTGCTCGACCTGAAGTCCGACCGGGGCGAGAGCCGGGCCGTCGGCGAGCTGGCCGGTGAGATCGACCCCCGGCTGGGCCTGCCCCCGCTGACCGGCTTCGAGAACCACGGCGGCCGCACCCAACTCGGTCCGGAGGTCTCCCCGCTGGCCCGGGTCACCGCCGGGGTCGGCAACGACGGCGCCACCGAGGGCGCGTGGCGCGGCAAGCTACTCGGCACCTACTCGCACGGGCCGGCGCTGGCCCGCAACCCGGCCCTGGCCGACCTGCTGCTGCGCTGGGCCACCGGAGCACACCAGCTCCCGCCGTTGGACGACACCTGGTCGGACCGACTCCGCAACGAGCGCCGCTCCGCAGTGGCCGCCGCCCGGGCATGATCCGTGCCGTCCGGCGGCTGCTCCGGCAGCCGTCGGCCGCCCGGTTCGCCCTGCTCGTGCTGCTGATCGGCGGTTGCGGGTTACTGCTGCTCCTGGTGCCCCGGCCGAATCCAGCGCAGCTACCGCTGCTGGCCGACCGACTGGGTGACCTCGCCCCGGTGGCGGCGATCCTCGGGGGCGCGCTGCTGCTTGTCGCACTGGTACCCCGGACCTTCATCACGCTCGCCGCCGGCGCGATCTTCGGCCCCCTGGAGGGTGCCGCGTACGCGCTGGGCGCCGCGCTGGTGGCCGCGGCGATCGGGTTCACGGTCGGTCGGTTGCTCGGGCGGGACTTCGTGGCTGAACGGGTCCGTGGTCGCCTGGCCCGCCTCGACGGCTGGTTCGCCCGACAGAGCGTGCTCGGGGTGGTCACCGTCCGACTGCTGCCGATCGCCGGCTTCGGGCTGGTCAGCTACGGCTACGGCACGACCGGCGCACGGGTGCTGCCGTTCCTGGCCGGCAGCGTGATCGCGTCCGCGCCGACCGCCTTCGGCTACGCGGCGATCGGCGCGGCGGTCAGCTCGCCCGGCCACGTCAACTGGTACGCCGCCGCCCCGGCCAGCCTCGGGCTGATCGCCAGCCTGGTGCTCGTCCACAAGTGGTGGCGCGCCGAACGCCGCCGCCGCACCATGCCGGTCTGACCGCGCAAACCCCGCGTGCCACGCCTGGAGAGAAACGCACCAAAGAGTGCGATGACTGTGAGGCATCATGATGCCTCACAGTCATCGCACTCGTCCCGGCCTTCGCCGCGACGAGTCGTCACACTCCGTAGCGTCAGGCGACCACGGAGACCATTCGGCCCTTGACCACGATGACCTTGCGGGGTTCCTTGCCGGCCAGGGTGGCCGCCACCGCGTCCAGGGCCGCCGCGCGGACGGTCTCCTCGGAGGCGTCGGCGGGGACCTCGATGCGGCCACGGACCTTGCCGTTCACCTGCACCGGGTAGGTCACCGTGTCGGCCACCAGCAGCGCCGCGTCGGCAGTTGGGAAGTCCGCGTACGTCAGCGATGTGTCGTGGCCCAGCTTGCGCCACAGCTCCTCGGCCAGGTGCGGGGCGAACGGCGCCACCATCAGCACCAGCGGCTCGGCCACCTCGCGGGGCGTGGCCGACAGCCCGGTCAGCCCGTTGGTCAGCTGGATCAGCTTGGCGATCGCGGTGTTGAACCGGATTCCGTCCATGTCGCCACGGACCCCGTCGATCACCTTGTGCAGCAGCCGGCGGGTCGCCTCGTCGGCCGGGTCGTCGGTGATCCGCAGGGCGCCGGTCTGCTCGTCGACGACGGCCCGCCAGACCCGCTGCAGGAACCGGTACGACCCGACGACCGCCCGGGTCTCCCAGGGGCGGGACACCTCCAGCGGGCCCATCGACATCTCGTACACCCGGAAGGTGTCCGCGCCGTAGGCGGCGCACATGTCGTCGGGGGTCACCACGTTCTTCAGCGACTTGCCCATCTTGCCGTACTCGCGGTTGACCGCCAGGTCGCCCAGGTAGTAGGCGCCGTCGCGCTCGAAGACCTCCTCGGCCTGCACGTAGCTGCCGCGCGAGTCGGTGTACGCGTACGCCTGGATCATGCCCTGGTTGAACAGCTTGCGGAACGGCTCGATCGACGACACGTGCCCCAGGTCGAACAGCACCTTGTGCCAGAACCGCGCGTACAGCAGGTGCAGCACGGCGTGCTCGGCGCCACCGACATACAGGTCGGTGCCCCCGCAGTCACCGTCGGCACGCGGGCCCATCCAGTAGCGCTCGTTCTCCGCGTCGACGAACCGCTCGTTGTTGGTCGGGTCCAGGTAGCGCAGCTCGTACCAGCAGGAGCCGGCCCACTGCGGCATCACGTTGGTTTCCCGGGTGTAGCGCTTCGGCCCGTCACCCAGGTCCAGTTCGACCTCGACCCAGTCCCGCCGGCGCGACAGCGGGGTCTCCGGGTTGCTGTTGGCGTCGTCGGCCTCGAACGTCTTCGGGGAGAAGTCGTCGACCTCCGGCAGCTCGACCGGCAGCATCTCCTCCGGCAGGGCGATGGCCGCGCCGGTCTCGTCGTAGACGATCGGGAACGGCTCGCCCCAGTACCGCTGCCGGGAGAACAGCCAGTCGCGCAGTCGGTAGGTCACCGCGCCGCTGCCGTGCCCGTTCGCCTCCAGCCAGGCGATGATCGCCGCCTTGGCGTCGACGACCCCCAGGCCGTTCAGCTCCAGGCCGCGCTCGGGCGCGGCGCTGTTGATCGCCGGGCCGTCCCCGGTGTACGCCTTGCCGTCGAAGCCCTCCGCCGGCTGCACGGTACGCACGATGGGCAGCTCGAAGACCTCGGCGAACGCCCAGTCCCGCTCGTCCTGCGCCGGCACCGCCATGATCGCGCCGGTGCCGTAGCCGGCCAGCACGTAGTCGGCGATGAAGATCGGGATCTGCCCGCCGGTGACCGGGTTGGTGGCGTACGCGCCGATGAAGACGCCGGTCTTCTCCTTGTTGTCGGACTGCCGCTCGACGTCGGTCTTGGCGGCCGCCGCCTTGCGGTACGCCTCGACAGCCTCCCGGGGGTTGGCGTGCCCGCCGGTCCAGGCGTCCCTCGCCCCGGCCGGCCAGGCAGCCGGCGCCAGCGTGTCGACCAGCTCGTGCTCGGGCGCCAGCACCATGTAGGTGGCGCCGAAGACGGTGTCCGGTCGGGTCGTGAACACCCGCACCGGCGCGGCCGTGGTCGGGAAGTCGATGTGGGCGCCGGTGGAGCGACCGATCCAGTTGCGCTGCATCAGCTTGATCGGCTCGGGCCAGTCCAGGCTGTCCAGGTCGTCCAGCAGCCGGTCACCGTACGCGGTGATGCGCATCATCCACTGCTTCAGGTTGCGCTTGAAGACCGGGAAGTTGCCCCGCTCGGAGCGCCCGTCGGCGGTGACCTCCTCGTTGGCCAGCACGGTGCCCAGCCCCGGGCACCAGTTCACCGGCGCCTGCGAGACGTACGCCAGTCGGTGGTCGTCGACGACCTGCCGGCGCTCGGCGACGCTCAGCTCGGCCCAGGCGCGGCCGTCCGGCGTGGGCCGGTTACCGCCCTCGAACTCGGCGATCAGCTCGGCGATCGGGCGGGCCCGGCGGGCGTCGCGGTCGTACCAGGAGTTGAAGATCTGCAGGAAGATCCACTGGGTCCAGCGGTAGAAGTCGGTGTCGATGGTGGCCACCGAGCGCCGCTCGTCGTGCGCCAGCCCCAGCCGACGCAGCTGCGCCTTGTACCGCTCGATGTTCGCCACGGTGGTGGTCCGGGGGTGGGTGCCGGTCTGCACCGCGTACTGCTCGGCGGGCAGGCCGAACGCGTCGAAGCCCATCGCGTGCAGCACGTTACGGCCGGCCATCCGCTGGTAGCGGGCGTAGCAGTCGGTGCCGATGTAGCCCAGCGGGTGGCCGACGTGCAGGCCGGCGCCGGAGGGGTACGGAAACATGTCCAGCACGTACAGCTTCTCCGCGCCGGCACGGGGGTGGGTCGGATCGGCCAGCGGGCCGGTCGGGTTCGGTGCGTGGAAGGTGCCCTCGCGCGCCCAGGTGTCCTGCCAACGAATCTCGATCTCGTCGGCCAGGGCCGCGGTGTACCGGAACGGGGGGATGTCGCCCGCCGGTGCGGCTGCCTCACTCATCGTCTCTCCTCGCTTCGCTTCGCTTCGTCTCGGCACCACCGGGCCGGGCCGGCGGCGGGCACAAAAAAGCCCCTCGCGCAGGAGGGGCCGCCGTGCTGTCGCTGCGTTCAGCGCATCAGCACGGCCCGGTAAGAAGCAGGAAGACTCCGGCCATGCCCCGCAGTGTACCTCGCCTCCAGCTCGGCCCGCCCGCCCCCGGGCCTGTCGCACCCGTTCCCCCGAGATGGCGAATATCGGTGCGTAACCGACGGACTACCTGCGGGGGTCGGCGATAACGACAAACATGGTTAGCCTGAGAGACCAGTGAGATTCCTGCGGCAAACGAGGCTCGACGTCGCGAACCCAACGGCGGGTCCAGGTGCTCTCGACAGAGCTGCCGTGACGGCGACGAGGAGGAGGCCCGTGACACAACAGACCTGGGACGAGGTGGGCGGCCTACTGCCGCACGACGAGTTCCGCGCCGCCAGCGAGGCCATCGTGGCCAACATCGAGCAGGTCATCGAGGGTAAGACCGCCACCGTGCGGCTCGCCCTGGCCGTGCTGCTCGCCGAGGGTCACCTCCTGATCGAAGACGTCCCGGGTGTCGGCAAGACCAAGCTTGCCAAGGCCCTCGCGCGGTCCATCGACTGCACCGTACGCCGGATCCAGTTCACCCCCGACCTGCTGCCCAGCGACGTCACCGGGGTCAGCGTCTACAACCAGGAGACGCACGACTTCGAATTCCGTCCTGGCGCCGTCTTCGCCAACCTGGTGGTCGGCGACGAGATCAACCGGGCGTCGCCGAAGACCCAGTCGGCGTTGCTGGAGTGCATGGAGGAGCGGCAGGTCACCGTCGACGGGGTGACGTACCAGCTCCAGACCCCGTTCATGGTGATCGCCACGCAGAACCCGATCGAGATGGAGGGGACCTACCCGCTGCCGGAGGCGCAGCGCGACCGGTTCACCGCCCGGATCGCGATGGGTTACCCGGACGCCAACGCCGAGCTGGCCATGCTCGACGGGCACGGCGCCACCGACCCGCTGAACGAGCTGCGCGCGGTCTCCGACGCGGCCATCGTCCGACAGCTCATCGCCACCGTCCGGCAGGTGCACGTCGCGGACGCGGTCAAGCAGTACGCGATCGACCTGGTCACCGCCACCCGCGAGACCCCCGACCTGCGGCTCGGCGCGTCCCCCCGGGCGACCCTGCAACTGCTGCGCACCGCCCGGGCGGTCGCCGCTCTGGAGGGCCGCGACTACGTCCTCCCCGACGACCTGCAGGCCCTGGCGGTGCCGGTGCTCGCCCACCGGATCATCCCGACCGCCGACGCGCAGCTCGCCCGACGCACCACCGACGCGATCGTCTCCGAGCTGGTGCACCGCCTGCCGCTGCCTCACGACCGGCAGCGCAACCCGTACGACACCAGGCCCGCCACCGGCAACGGCCGCGCGCCCTACGAGCCGCGGAGGCCATGACGTGCGTGCCGGGCTACGCGGGCTGACCACCCGCGGGCGCTCCTTCCTCGCCGCGGCGGCAGCGGCGGCGATCTCGGCCGGCATCCTCGGCGAGAAGGACCTGCTCCGGGTGGCTGTGCTGTTGGCCATCCTGCCGTTGCTGGCCGCCGCCTACGTCGGGCGCAGCCGCTACAAGCTGGCCTGCAACCGTTCACTGGACCCGCACCGGGTTCCGGTCGGCGCCAACTCCCGGGTGGTGCTGCGCCTGCAGAACCTCTCCCGCCTGCCGACCGGCACCCTTCTGCTGGAGGACCGGCTGCCCTACGCGCTGGGCAGCCGCCCCCGGGTGGTGTTGGAGCGGCTCGGCGCACACCAGGCCAGCTCCGTGGCGTACACCGTGCGGGCCGACGTGCGGGGCCGCTACGACGTGGGCCCGCTGGTCGTCCGGATGACCGACCCGTTCGGTCTCTGTGAGCTGACCCGCTCCTTCCCCAGCACCGACCACCTGACGGTCATCCCGCAGGTCACCCCGCTGCCGTCGGTCCGGCTCCCCGGGGAGTACGCGGGCAGCGGCGACAGCCGGGCCCGCTCGGTGGCGGTGCACGGCGAGGACGACGCGGCGACCCGGGAGTACCGGCGCGGCGACGACCTGCGCCGGGTGCACTGGAAGTCCACGGCCCGCACCGGCGAGCTGATGGTGCGCCGCGAGGAGCAACCGTGGGAGAGCCGGGCCACCGTCGTCCTGGACACCCGGGCGTACGGCCACCGCGGCGAGGGGCCGACGGCCAGTTTCGAGTGGTCCGTCTCCGCCGCCGCGAGCATCGCCGTCCACCTGCGGCAGGCCGGCTACAAGTTGCGCCTGGTCACCGGCTCGGGGGCCGATGTGGACGCCTCCGAGGGCGGCGGCGACGGTGCGCTGCTCGACCACCTCGCGGAGGTGCGACTGGATCAGCGCGCCGAGGTCACCGGCCTCGTGCAGCGGGTCCGCCAGCGCGCCGACGGCGGTTTGATCATCGGCCTGTTCGGCTCGGTGAGCGTGGCCGAGGCGGAGCTGCTGGCCGGGCTGCGGGGCAACGGCGCCACCTGCATCGGTTTCCTGCTGAACAGCTCCACCTGGCTCAGCCTGCCGGAGAAGGCCCGGGCCGAGGCGGAGCACGCGCACGCCGCCGCTGTCCTCGCCATGCTGCAGAGCGGCTGGCGCGTGGTCGGCGTCGACCACGGCGCTCGACTCCCGACGCTGTGGCCGCAGGCCGGCCGGGGCTCCCAGGGTTTCGCCCTGCGCGCCGCGCTGGCCGAGACCGTCGCCGGCGGCGTGCGATGAACGGAAGGCTCCCCTCATGATCAGCAGTCGGAACATCGGCGTGGTGGCGGCCCTGGCCACGCTGCTGGCCGCCGCGCCGCTGTCGGCCATCTTCCAGGGCTGGACGTGGCTGATCGAGTCCATCATCGCGGTCGCCGTGGTGGCCGGGGTGGCCGCATTGACCCGACTCGCCCGGGCACCCCTGTGGGGTCAGGTGCTGGGCATGCTGGCCGGCCTGATGTTCGCGCTGACCTGGCTGTTCCCCAGCGGCAAGGAGCTGTTCGCGATCCTGCCCACGCCGGGCACCTTCTCCTACTTCGGCGATCTGCTCGCCGGCTCCATGCAGGACATGCGCTCGTACGGGGTCGAGGTCCCGGACACTGACCCGCTGCTGTTCATCGCCGTGCTCGGCGTCGGCGGGGTCGCCGTACTGGTGGACGTCCTGGCCGTGGGGCTGCGCCGGCCCGCACTGGCGGGGCTGCCGATGCTCGCCATCTACTCGGTGCCGGTCGCCGTCTACGTGGACAGCGTCCCCGCGGTGCCGTTCGTGGTGGGCGCCGCCGGTTACCTCTGGCTGCTGGTCACCGACAACGTCGACCGGGTACGCCGCTTCGGACGCCGGTTCACCGGTGACGGCCGCGACGTCGACGTGTGGGAGGCCTCGCCGTTGGCGTCCGCCGGCCGTCGGCTCGCGATCGTCGGGGTGGCCCTGGCGGTGGTGCTGCCGCTGGCGGTGCCCGGCATGACCGGTGGGCTGCTCGACTCCCTCAGCCGAGGGCCGGGCAACGGCACCGGCAACGGGTCGGGCTCGGGCGGCACGTCGGGCCGGATCGACCTGTTCGCCTCACTCGCCGGCCAGCTCAACCAGTCCCAGGTCACCGAGTTGGTCAAGGTGACCACCACTGAGCCGAACCCGTTCTACCTGCGCTACGCGGTCGCCGACGAGCTGCGCTCCACGGGCTTCCAGGCACGCAACCCGAGTGGCCGACCGGCCAACCGGGACCTGCCGAACCCGGCCGACCGAGCCGGCCGAGGCGTGCAGCAGACCTCCCACCGGGCGACCGTCGAGGTCACCAAGAACCTGAGCATGGCGCTGATGCCGGTGTATGCCGAGCCGGTACGCACCGAGGACCTCAACGGCAACTGGCTCTACGACGACAGCCAGCAGGTCATCTTCTCCAACCGGGAGAACTCCCGAGGCCGGAAGTACTCCTTCGACTACATCCGCTCGACGTTCACGCCGGCCGCGTTGCGGGCCGCGCCAGCACTGCCGACCGACCACCCCGTACGCCGACAGCTGACCGCCACCCCGGGGGCGGTGCCCGAGGTGGAGGAGCTGGTCAAGACCCTGGTCCAGGGCAAGCGCACGGACTACGACCGGGTGCTGGCCATCTACCAGCATTTCTCGGCGGACAACGGGTTCAGCTACCGGTTGAGCACCGAGAGCGGCAGCAGTGGTCAGGACATCGTCGACTTCCTGACCAACAAGGTCGGCTACTGCCAGCAGTACGCCGCCGCGATGGCCTGGCTGGTCCGCTCGGCCGGCATCCCGGCCCGGGTGGCGTTCGGGTTCACCAACGGCAGCAATCGCGACGGTGACACCTTCACGCTGACCAACCTCAACCTGCACGCCTGGACCGAGGTCTACTTCGACGGGGCCGGTTGGGTGCCGTTCGACGCCACCCCGGCGTACGGGGTGCCCGGCTCCACCCGGTCGACCTGGGCACCGGACAATGACGCGCCGGAGCCGACGACCCCGGGCGGTGGCGTCGCGGGCACCCCGACAGGTCCCGAGGCGTCAGCCGGTCCGTCCGGGCCGGACAACGCCGACCAGGACATCGACGATGGGCTGTCCCTCGGCGGGACGACGCCGACTGAGCAGCCGCCGGTGTGGCCCTGGTGGGCGGCGGGCCTGTTGGCTCTGCTGGCGCTCCTCGCGGTGCCCGCTCTGCGCCGCACGGCGCTGCGCCGCCGACGTGGTGGCCAGGCGGCGAGCGGGGCGCTGGCCCTCGCCAGCGTCGACGACGGCACCGAGCCGGGGACGCGACCGGTGGTGGTCGGCGTGGACGCCAATCGGGCCCGCGCGGACGCGCACGCCGCCTGGGCGGAGTTGCTCGACACTCTGGTGGACTTCCGGGTCCCGGTGGATCCGACCGAGACACCCAGGGCGACCGCGGACCGGCTCGTCCGGGACGCCCTCGACGAGGACCCCGCCGTGATCGGCTCGGCGCGGTTGCTCGGCCGGGCGGAGGAGCGGGCCCGCTACGCGCGGGATCCACTGACCGGTGAGCAGTTGCTGCCGGCACTACGCGCGCTCCGTGGGGCGCTCGCCGCACGGGCGGACCGACGGACTCGCCTGCTCGCCGCCGTGCTGCCGCCGTCGGTGCTGCTGCGCTGGCGCACCGGCCTGGCGGACAGTTCCGGCCGAATGGTGGCGCTCACCGGGCAGGCAAGGCACCACCTGCTGCGCTGGAACCCCCGACGCCTGCTAGCCAACCGAGCAGCCCGCTAACCAACCAGCTCCAGGCCCGCCCCAAACCTCACCCATGACCACTTGATGATCAGCAGTTCACACCGTTGCCCTAGACGGAGTGGCTGTTCGTCAACCCCGCAGGGCTGCCCCCCAGGATCAAGCACGATCATGTGGGAAGGGTGCGCGGAAAGAAGGCGCGCGGAATCGACGGAGGTCGCCGGGGGCTGTTGCCCGGCGACCGCTCGTCGCGGCGTACGGCCCGCCTTAGCGGCGGGACCGGCTCAGCGGTGCCCCTCCGGGCGCTGCCGCCACCTGTCCTCCATGCGGTCCAGGATTGACGACCGGCGACCGGATCGGCCACCGCGGGGACGACGACGACTCGTCGTGCCGCCCACCACGTGCAGGTCGGGTGACTGCGCCCGGCGGTGCGACTGCACCGCGAACGCGGCCGACGCCAGCATGACGACGAAGCCCGCCACCGCCAGTGGTGGAGTCTTGATCACCGCGCCATAGACCAGTAGAGCCAAGCCAGCGATGATGACGCCGGCTGCGACGAGCAGGCGACGCCGCGCATGGAAGCGCGGATCGCTGGCGCGCACGGCCGAGGCGAATTTGGGGTCCTCGGCAAGCGACCGCTCGATCTGCTCGAACAGCCGCTGCTCGTGCTCCGAGAGCGGCACGGCACTCCTCCCCGGTCACGTTGGTCGGGCCCACTCGGGCCGACAGACCGTGGCAGCCAACCGGCTGCTTACCCGCAAGTCTACGAGGGGGGTCGCGCGTCGGAAAGCGGGACGACCTACGGGCGGGGTGGATTTTCGTTTCGACGGGGATCACGGTCGCCCATCAGACTGGCCGGACCTATGACGGACCGCCCGAAACGGGCAGCGGCGGCGTCCGCGGCAGCTTCCGCCTCGCGCCAACCGCGCTCGGGCGCGCCGAGGGTGAGTTGCCGTGCGGCGCCCTGCGCCGGGGCGAGCCCCTCGACCCGGACGCCGACGAGTCGGATCCGCTCGCCCGGGTCCAACACGGTGTAGAGCGCCCAGGCGGTATCGAACATCTCGCGTGCGGTGTCGGTGGGAACGTCGAGGGTGCGAGATCGGCTGACGGTGCGGAAGTCGGCCAGCCGGACCTTGAGTGAGACGGTGCGCCCGACCTGCCCGGAGCCTCGCAACCGGACGCCGACCTTCGCGCTGAGCGCGAGCAACGCACGGCGGATCTCCAGCGGGTCGGCCACGTCGACGTCGAAGGTCACCTCGGCGCCGATCGACTTGTCGACGTGCTCGGGGCTGACCCGGCGCGGGTCACGCCCCCAGGCCAACTCGTGCAGGTGCGCCGCCGAGGCGGCACCGACCGCTCGGCGGAGCATGCCCACCGGTGCCTCGGCGAGGTCGCCGACGGTGGACAGGCCGAGCCGGCGCAGCGCCTCGGCGGCGCGCTCCCCAACCCCCCACAGCGCGTCCACCGGCAGCGGGTGCAGAAAGTCGAGCACCTGCCCCGGGGGCACGACCAGCAGGCCGTCCGGCTTGGCCCGGGTGGAACCCAGCTTGGCCACGAACTTGCTCGGCGCCACCCCGACCGAGCAGGTCAACGCCTGCTCGTCGGCGACCCGCCGACGGATCAGCCGGGCGATGGTGGCCGGGGAGCCGAAGAGCCGGCGGGCCCCGGTCACGTCGAGGAACGCCTCGTCGAGGGAGAGCGGCTCGACCAGCGGCGTGACGTCCCGGAAGATCTGCATGACGGCCCGGGAGGCGGGCGTGTAGGCGGTGAAATCCGGTGGCAGGTAGACCGCGTGGGGGCAGCGGGCCCGAGCCTGACTGGTCGGCATCGCGCTGCGTACGCCGTACCGGCGGGCCTCGTAGCTGGCCGAGCTGACCACCCCACGCGGCCCGGTGCCGCCGACGACCACCGGTCGGCCGCGCAGCTCGGGCCGGCGGCGCACCTCAACGGCGGCGAAGAAGGCGTCCATGTCGACGTGCAGGATCGGGCTGGCGGAGTCGTCGGCGTCCGGCCCGAAGCGCGGATCGTCGCCCCGGGGCAACGATTGGCTGCGGCCCATCCCGGCAGGTTAACCCGGGGGTACGACACCACCACCCGCCGGCGGGCCGGGCCGGGCGCTCAGCCGCGCACGACCAGCAGCGGCACGGTCAGCTCAGCCGCGCACGACCAGCAGCGGCACGGTCAGCTCAGCGGCGGTGTCCGACCCGTGGTACGCCACCAACTTCGACGCCATCGGCCGCTCGGTGCGACTGGCCATGACCGCGTACGTGTCGTTGCAGATCACCACCACGTCGCCGATCCGGCCCAGGTGCTCCTCGGGCACCGGCCCGAACCAGCCCGAGGCCACCACCTGGTCGCGGGTGCGTACCCGGGCCGTGGCGCCCAGCACCTCCGACCAGGCGGCCAGCACGTCGTCGACCGCGCCCGGCTCGACGTGCAGGTAGCGCACCCGGGCCTCCCCGGCCACCAGCCGCACACCGGCCCGCAGTCGCGGATCGGTGTCCAGGTCGAAGCGGTGCGCGGCGGGAATGTCGAGCTGCCCGTGGTCGGCGGTCACCAGCAGCGCCGCGTCCGACGGCAGCCCGTCGACCAGCCGGGCGATCAGGGCGTCCACCTCGGTGGCGGCGACCCGCCAGGGCGTCGAGTCGACGCCACTGACGTGGCCGTGCCGGTCCAGGTCGGCGTGGTAGCCGGAGACCAGGGTGGGCCCGGTGCCGGCGCCCAGCGCGGCCAGCATGGTGGTGGCCACCGCGTCCCCGCCGGCAGCGCCCCGGAAGTCGCCACCCCGGTTGGCGGCCAGGGTCAACCCACTGCCGCCGAACTCCGGCCGACTCACCACTGTCGTCGTCACACCGGCCGCGCGGGCCCGCTCCAACTGGGTGGGCACCGGCTGCCAGCGCAGCGGCGACGGATCGGCGGCCCAGTCGGTGTGGGTGAGCACCCGGTCGGTGCCGGGCACCCGCACGGTGAAGCCGAGCACCCCGTGCACGCCCGGCGCGACGCCGGTGCCCAGCGACACCAGGCTGGTCGGGGTGGTGGACGGGAAACCGGCGATGAGTGGCCGGGCCACCGTCGCGGCGAGCCCGGCGAGGGTCGGCGCGTGCGGCGCCGCGGTCGGCAGTTGGTACCAGCCGAGCCCGTCGACCAACAGCACGGCGATCCGGCGTACCCCGGTCAGCACGGGGACGAGCCCGAGTGGGTCGGCCGAGCCGGGCACACCCAGCACGGCCAGCGCGCTGGGCAGCACGTCGGCGAGTCGGCCGCCACCGTGGCTCGGCCCGAGGATCGCCAGCGGTGCCACCGGTGGCGAGTCGCTCATGCCGGCCGGCGGGCGAACAGGTGCAGTTGGGCGGCCAAGTCCCGGTACGGCGGTTGGGCAGCCAGCGCCCGTTCCAACTCGACGAGGGCGGCGCTCTGTCCATCGGCGACCGCGGCCGGCAGCAGGTCGGCCAGCACGCGTACCCCGTGGATCTCCTCGACCATCAGCCCGGCGGTGCCGAGCAGCGCGGCGGCGCCGGGGGCGTCGTAGCGTCGGCGCAGCGTGTCGCGCGGCCCGGCGGTGCCGGCCGGATCGGCGGCCAGGGCGGTCGCGACGTCCAGATGCCCGTTCATCGCGCGGCCCAGCACGGCGGCGGCCCGGCCGGCCACCAGCACACTGGCCGCGCCGCCCGGACGCAGCGCGGTGGCCAGCGCGGCCACCACCGCCGTCGGGTCGTCGACCACCTCCAGTACGGCGTGGCAGAGCACCAGGTCGACGCCGGCCGGTTCGACCAGCCCGGCGAGGGCGTCACCGTCGCCCTGCACGGCGGCGATCCGGTCGGCCACCCCGGCCTCGGCGGCGCGGCGGGTGAGCGCGGCGAGCGCGTCGGGGCTGGCGTCGACGACGGTGACCCGATGCCCGGCGCGGGCCAGCGGAACGGCGAAACCGCCGGTGCCACCGCCCACGTCCAGCACGGTGAGCTCGGCGTCGCCGCGCCGGTCCAGCTCGGCGCGGAGCACCGACCAGATCACGGCGGTGCGGGGTGTCAGCGGCGGCCCAGCGAACCGGCCTCGGGTCTGCTCCACCCGGTCGAGCCTAGTCACCCGACCCGGTCTTGGTGCGGGCGTGTGGCGGGCACGCCCACCACACGCCCGATCGGCGCGCGGTCGACGGTCGGTCAGGCCTCGGCGCCCTCGGCCTCGTCCTCCGCCCGGGACCGGCGCTCGTTGGCCACCGGACCGTTTGTCACCTCGTACTCGCGGGGGTCGGCGAGGTGCGACGGCACCCAACCGGCGCCCAGTCGGGTCCGCCGGGCGTTGGCGATTCCATCGGTGTACGCGTGATTACCCGTCACTGTCGTTCCCCCTCATGGATCACGGGCCGCTCTGCCCGCTCGGGACGAGTCTCCCGCTCGGCGGTGCCGGAAACCGTAATGTGGATCACTCTTTCACCGGAAGTCACGAGAGGCGGGACTCACCGGTGGCTCGATGGCGTCCAGCCGGTCGGCGACCAGGTTGGTCACCCCCTCGTGCCGTTGCAACCGCCCCCGGACCACAAGCGCGGCGCTGCTGCGCGCCACCCGCCGGTAGCGCTGCCACAGCCCCGGCGAACAGGTGACGTTGAGCATCCCGGTCTCGTCCTCCAGATTGAGGAAGGTGACCCCGCCCGCGGTCGCCGGACGTTGCCGGTGGGTGACGATGCCGCCGACCCGGATCCGTTGCCCCGGCTCCACCCGGCCGAGTCGGGCGATCGGCACCGCGCCGAGCACGTCGAGCTGGCCCCGGATGAACCGGGCGGGGTGGCTCTCCGGCGACAGCCCGGTGGCCCACACGTCGGCGACCAGCCGGTCCACCGCCTCCATCCCGGGCAACGTCGGCGCCGCCGCGCCGGTCACCGTGCCGGGCAGCCGGCCCGGCCGGTCCTGGGCTGCCGCGCCGGCGGCCCACAGCGCCTGCCGCCGGGTCAGCCCGAAACAGGCGAAGGCGTCCGCGGTGGCCAACGCCTCCAGCTGCGCGGCGGTGAGACCGAGTCGCCGGGCCAGATCAGGCATGTCCCGGTACGGCCCACCGGTGACCCGTTCGGCCTCGATCCGTTCGGCCACGTCGACGCCGAGGGTCCGCACGCTGGACAGGCCGAGCCGGACGCCGGGGCCGCCCAGCCCCCAGGCGTGCGGCGGCTCCCCCGGCCCGCTACCCCACCGGGTGTCCGGGGTGGACTCCAACACCGCCTTCGCGCCGCTGGCGTTGATGTCCGGGCGACGGACCTCCACCCCGTGCCGGCGGGCGTCGTCGACAAGGGTCTGTGGAGAGTAGAAACCCATCGGCTGGGCGTTGAGCAGCGCGGCCAGAAACGGCGCCGGGTGGTAGCGCTTGAGCCAGGAGCTGGCATAGACCAGGTAGGCGAAGCTCATCGCGTGGCTCTCCGGGAAGCCGTAGCTGGCAAACGCGGTGAGTTTGCGGTAGACGTCGTCGGCCAGTTCGCCGGTGATGCCCCGCTCGGCCATGCCGGCGTAGAGCCGGTCGGCGATCCGGGTCATCCGCTCGACCGACCGTTTGGCGCCCATCGCCCGGCGTAGCTGGTCGGCCTCGGCCGCGTCGAAGCCGGCCAGGTCGATGGCGAGCTGCATCAGCTGCTCCTGGAACAGCGGCACACCCAGGGTCTTCTCCAGGGCATTGCGCATCAACGGGTGCGCGAAGGTCACCGGCTCCTGACCGTTCTTGCGCCGGATGAACGGGTGCACCGAACCGCCCTGGATCGGGCCGGGTCGGATCAGCGCCACCTCCACCACCAGGTCGTAGAACTCGCGGGGCTTGAGCCGGGGCAGGGTGGCCATCTGAGCACGGCTCTCCACCTGGAACACCCCGACCGAGTCGGCCCGGCAGAGCATGTCGTAGACCTCCGGGTCGTCCAGGGTCATGTCGCCCAGGTCGAGCCGGGACCCGATCATGTCGTAGCCGTAGTGCAGGGCGGAGAGCATGCCCAGGCCGAGCAGGTCGAACTTGACCAGGCCCACCGCCGCGCAGTCGTCCTTGTCCCACTGCAGGACGCTGCGCCCGGGCATCCGCCCCCACTCCACCGGGCAGACCTCGATCACCGGCCGGTCGCAGATCACCATGCCACCGGAGTGGATGCCCAGGTGCCGAGGGAACGTCTGCAACTCGTTGGCGTACTCCACCACCTGTTCGGGGATGTTCTCGACATCGACCGTGGCCACCGAGCCCCACCTGTCGATCTGCTTGCTCCAGGCGTCCTGCTGCCCCGGCGAGTAGCCGAACGCCTTGGCCACGTCCCGCACCGCCGACCGGGGCCGGTAGGAGATGACGTTGGCGACCTGGGCGGCGTGCTCCCGGCCGTAGCGGGTGTAGACGTGCTGGATCACCTCCTCCCGGCGATCGGACTCGATGTCCACGTCGATGTCCGGTGGGCCGTCCCGCTCCGGGGCGAGGAACCGCTCGAAGAGCAGTTGGTGCCGGACCGCGTCCACATTGGTGATCCGCAACGCGTAGCAGACCGCCGAGTTCGCCGCCGAACCCCGACCCTGGCAGTAGATGTCCTGGTCACGGCAGAACGTGACGATGTCGTAGACCACCAGGAAGTAGCCGGGAAACCCCAGCTCCTCGATCATGTTCAACTCGTGGTCGAGTTGCGCGTACGCCGTCGGGTGCGCCTGCGGTGGCCCATAGCGCTCGTGCGCCCCGTCAGCGGTCAGCTTCCGCAGCCAGCTCATCTCGGTGTGCCCCGGCGGCACCGGGTACGCCGGCAGTTGCGGCGCGACGAGCTGAAGGTCGAAGGCCAACTCGGCGCCGAACTCGGCGGCCCGCGCCACCGCACCCGGGTACGCGGCGAACCGGGCCGCCATCTCCGCGCCGCTGCGCAGGTGGGCGGTGGCCGCCGCCGGCAACCAGCCGTCGATCTCGTCCAGGCTGCGGCGGGCCCGGACCGCGGCGACGGTGGTGGCCAGCCGACGCCGACCGGGGCTGGCGTAGTGCACGTTGTTGCTGGCCACCGTCGGCAGCCCGGCCGCGGCGGCCAGCTCGGCGAGCGCGTCGTTGCGGTCGGCGTCGACGGGATGGCCATGGTCGGTCAGCTCCACCGCCACCGTCTCCGCGCCGAAGAGCGCGGTCAGCCGGTCCAACTCACGGGCCGCCGCGTCCACCCCCTCGGTGAGCAAGGCCCCCGGCACGTGCCCCTTGCGGCAGCCGGTCAGCACCAGCACGTGGTCACGCAGCTCGGCGGCGACCTCCTCCAACTCCCCGTAGACCGGGCGGCCCTTCTCCCCGCCGCGTAGCTGGGCGCGGGCGATGGTGGTGGCCAGCCGGGCGTACCCCTCGTGGCCGTGCGCGAGCACCAGCAGGTGCGCGCCGTGCGGGTCGGGCTCGCCGTTCTGCGGGCCGGGCAGCCCCAGCGACAGCTCCGCGCCGAAGATGGTCGGCAGGCCCAGCGTACGAGCCGCCTCGGCGAAACGGACCACCCCGTAGAAGCCGTCGTGGTCGGTGACGGCGAGCGCGGTGAGCCCCAGCCGGGCCGCCTCCTCGGCCAGCTCCTCCGGGTGGCTGGCACCGTCGAGGAAGCTGAAGTTGGTGTGCGCGTGCAGCTCCGCGTAGGGCACCACGCCGTCGGGACGGGTCAGCTCCGGCGGCTGGTACTGCTCGCGGTGGCGGCTCCAGGCCGGTGAGTCGCCCCCGTCGGCGTCCACGGCTAGCGGATCCACCACGTGCAGGTGTCGCTTCTCGCGCGACCGCCCACCGCTCGACCTACCGGAGCCGCCGTTGGCCCGACCGGAGAGCACCTGCTCAAGCTCCGACCAGGGCATCTTCGGGTTGTGGAAGCTCATCCCCGCACTCCCTGACCGGCCCCTGACCTGATCGGGCCACGGGCCGTGCACTCAGTCATAGATCGCCTCCACCAACCACTGCCCGGCCTCGACGGCCAGCAGCAGGGCGGCGCCGTCGGCCAGGCTGACCTGGAACCGGGCCCGGCGGCGGGCCTCGGCCGGTGCCCACCAGCGCTCGTCCACCGGCCACGGGCCGGCCCAGCCCACGATCTCCGCCGGCTGGCCGGTGCCGACCACCAGCCGGGCCGGTGGGGCGCTGACCGCCAATCGCGCGCTGATCACCACCGGCTCGCCGGCGGCGTCGTGCACCGTCGCCGCGAGCGGACTGGGCAGCACCACCGCCGGCGCGGGCGCCGGCAGCCGACCGGGCCACGGCGGAGCATCGGGACGGGCGGGAAGGCGTTCGTCGCCCCACGGCACCAGTCGCACCTGGTCGGCCGGGGAGCGCCCACCCCCGAGCACCGCGGTGACCACCGCCTCCGGGCCGAGGATGCCCTGCACACGGCTCAACGCCCGGTGCGCGCGTTCCCGCTCCTCGCCGGTCTCCCCCCAGAGGCCGGCCTGCAGACCGGCCTGGGCGATCACCCCGTCCGGGATCAGTCGCAACCGGATGATGCCGGCCGTCGGCCGGGCCGGTCGGGCGCCGGTGCGGCCGTTGCTGCCGGAGAGCCACCCGTCGAGCTGCCAGCGCACCCGGTCGGCGATGGCCGCGGCGGTGAGCAGGCCATCGTGCCGCCACACCCGGTGCAGCTCCTGCCCATGCTCGGTGACCGCCTCGATGCCGAGCCGGGTGCAGGCCAGCCCGTGCCCGGCGAGCCGCTCGTGCAGCTGCTCAGCCAACGCCCGGGCCACGAACGCCGCCGAGTCGACCCGGTCGATCGGCTCGTCGTGCTCCGCGGTCACCGTCAGGTCGGCCGGCGGCTGCCGGACCACGAGTGGGCGGTGGTCCCGCCCGGCGGCCAGCCGATGGGCCAGCGCACCGTCGAACCCGAACCGGGCCAGCACGTCGCCGGCCGGCAGCGCGGCGAAGTCGCCGAGGGTCCGCACCCCCAGCCGGCGCAGCAGATCGGCCAGCGCCGACCGGCCGAGCGCCTCGACCGGCAACCCGGCCAGGAACTCCGGTGTCCCGCCGGGTGCCACCACCCGGCCGGCACGAGCGGCCAACCCGGCCGCGAACACCCCGTCGGCGATGCCGACCTGGCTCTCCACCAGGCACGACTGGGCCACCTGCTCGATGATCCGCTCGGCGGCCGCCTCCTCGCCGCCGAGGTAACGGCCCGGCCCCCGGGCGGCCACCGCGCAGGCGCCCGGACGGACCACCTCGACGCCGGCGACCAACTCCTCCACTGCGGCGACCACCGGCTCGAACGCCCGAGCGTCCCGGCCTGGGTCGTACTCCACGACGGTGAGCTGCGGGCAGCGCCCCTGCGCCTCCCGCTTGCGCAGCCCTCGACGCACACCCTCGGCGCGGGCCCGCTCAGAGCAGGCGACCACCCGGTTGGCGTGCAGCACGGCAACCGGGCCGGTCGCCGGCACCCCGTCGACGATCTCGGCGGCGAGCACCGGCCAGTCCGGGCACCACAGCAGCAGAGTCCGTGCCGGCGAGCCGGTCACCCCCGGCCGACCAGGGCGAGCGGCGTGGCCGGTCGGCCCACCGGCGACGGCAGCGTACGGGGGATCACCCGAGTCAGCTCGTCACCCGGGAGCCAGACCTTGATCTCCTTGGGTCGGGCGGCCGCCCCGCGCCCACGCGCCGAGACGGTGATCTCCCGACGGCGCAGCCGCCCCCGACCCCGTCCAAGCCCCTCCCAGACCCCACGGACCACCTGCAGTGTCACGTCGGCGCCGTCCCACCGGCCGTACGGGACGAGCACGCTGCCGCGCTGCCGGGCACGGGCGGCCAACCGGGTGGCGACCGAGGCGGAGACCGCCGCCGGCACGGTGGTGACCACAACGTCCACCCCGTCGATCAGCGCGGCGACCACGGTGGCCCACTCGGGGCCGGGGTTCGGCACCAGGGCCAGCCGGTCCAGGGCGATGCCCAGCTCAGCGGCCGCGCCCACGCCGAACGTCGGCACACCGACCACGGCGCACCACGAGCCGGCCCGGGACGCCTCGGCGAGCAGGGCCAGCATCAGCGAGGTGCCACCGCTGCGGCGGGGCTGGCCGGCGGCGACCGCGATGGTGCTGCCCCGGCGCAGGCCCCGGTTGGGCAGCAGACCGGTCAGCTCGGGCACCACCGGCAACACCCGGTGACCACCGACCGGATCGGGTGCGCTCGCCGGACGCACCAGATCGGCCAGCGCGGCGGAACCGACCACCATGCGGCCCGCCATTGGACCAACTCCCCCGTCGTTGCTGTGGATCAGATCAGGACCGACACGCCGTGCCGCCGGCCGTCCGGCTCCCCCCACGGGGCGGCCGGTGGCACGGCGGGATCAGGCGGCGAGGCCGTCCAGGGCCGGTTGGTGAGCCACGCCGAGCGCGGTTTCCACCACCGTGACGAACTGTTCGGCAGCGCGGAGCAGATCGTCGGCCTCCCGGGCGCTGACCACCCGGGGGATGCCGGCCTCGGCGGCGGCGCGCTTGCTGGCCCCGGCGGCGAAGAACCGGGACCATTCGTCGAGCTCCGGAGCGACGGCGCTGAGGAGGACCCAGACACTGGTGATCCGGTTGCGTCGACTCGGCGCGGGTCGGGCGCGGGCGGCGAGCAGGGCGGCCGCCGCGCGCAGGGCCGCCAGGTGGGCAGCCGCGTAGCGCAGGCCGTCAGGTCGGGTCTGGGCGGCCTCGACCAGCCCACGGCGGGCCAACGTGAGGAGTTGGGCGGGGGTGCGGTGCGGCAGCACGTGCGCCGGCACCGTCGGTGCCTGAGCCGGGTTGGTCGGCATGGATGTCTCTCCTCCACGTGGCCGAGGCGTCGCTGCGGCGCGCTGATGCCGCCGACGAGACGCCGAGGTCGGGTGGTGCGGAGGAAGACGCACCGGGTGTGGCCGGCCGGGTGTGGATGCTTCCCCACACCACACCCGGCCGGCGGACCGGCGGGTGCGTCGCCCGCCGCCCGGGGGTCGTGGGCGGCGGGCAACGCTCCTGCCTGTTGGGACCAGGCTCGCGACTGCCCGGAAACCCAGGTGCGGCCCGCGGAGCCGCACCGCCCGGAGGTGGCGCCGCGAAACGCCGCGCTCCGGCTGGTTGGAACGGGCGTTCGAGGCAATCGAACACTCGTTCTAACTGCTGCTGACAGTACACCTCCCCTCCGACGAAAATGCAACGTGTGACGCGCCGGGCGTGCCGGCCGGGTGAACCCACACCGGCGAACCGGGAAGAATGACTACATGCAGCCACACCCGAACGTACGAGCGGTGCCGGACGCGCTCACCGCCGGCAGCCCGGCCGAGGTGGCGTGAGCGAGCTGAGCAAGCAACCCAGCGGGCACAGCAGCACGGCTCCGGAGCTGGTCACGCTGCACGTATGGCGGACCTCCCGAGGCGCGCTGCCCCGGGCGCTGACCCGGATGGCGGTGGACCCACGCCGGTTGCGGGCCCTCCCGGGCGCCCGGTTCGGCAAGCTGCTGGGCACCGGGACCGGCACCGACTTCGGGCCGAGGGACGCCGACCTGACCCGGTGGGCGGCGCTGACCGTCTGGGACTCCCCCGCCGCGGCGGCCGACTTCGACGACTCGTCGGTTGGGCGCGCCTGGGCCCGCATCGCCCACGCCCAGGCCCGGATCGACCTGCGCCCGCTGACCAGCCGGGGCGAGTGGTCCGGCCAGCGGCCGTTCGGCGACCCGTCGGGCGGCCGGGTCACCGGCCCGGTCCTGGCCCTGACCCGAGCCCGGCTGCGGGCCCGCCGGGCTGCCACCTTCTGGCGGGCGATCCCGCCGGTGGCCGCCGCCCTGCGCGACGCGCCCGGGCTGCTGGCCCGGTTCGGGGTCGGGGAGGCGCCGCTGGGCTGGCAGGGCACGGTGAGCGTGTGGCGCGACCCGACGGACCTGGTGGCGTTCGCGTACCGTCACCCGGAGCACCGGGCGGCGATCATGCGAACCCCCACTGCGGGTTGGTACGCCGAGGAGTTGTTCGCCCGGTTCGAGGTGCGCGACGTGGTCGGCGACCGGTCGGTGCTCGGGTGGGTCGCCGACGGCGGCCCGGAAACGGTGAAGGGTGGACGGGCATGAGGTTGGTGCGCTGGACGCCGGACGATCTCGTCCGGCGGCTGGACGACGTGGTGGCCGTCTACGGCGAGGCGATGGGATACCGCACCGACCTGTTGGAGGCCCGGCGCGGCTACATCGCCACCCACGTCCGCCGGCCGGGTTTCCGAGCCGTCGCCAGCCTGACCAGCGAGGGGCACCTCGCCGGCTTCGGCTACGGCTACCTGGGCGCCTCCGGCCAGTGGTGGCACGACCAGGTGCACCGAGCGCTGGACGCGCCGACCAGCAAGCACTGGCTCACCCACTGCTTCGAGGTGGTCGAGCTGCATGTCCGGCCACCGGCGCAGGGGCACGGCCTGGGCGCCGGCCTGCTGCGCGCGCTGCTCGGCATGGCGGAGGGCGACACCGTGCTGCTGTCCACCCCGGAGGCCGACGAGCAGACCTCGCGGGCCTGGCGGTTGTACCGGCGGTTCGGCTTCGTCGACGTGCTGCGCGACTTCCACTTCCCCGGCGACGAGCGACCGTTCGGCGTACTCGGTCGGGATCTGCCACTCGAGCCACCGGCGTCATGACCCGGCGGATCTCCTGGACGCTGCTCGCCGTCCTGGTGCTCGCCCAGATCTGCTACCCGCTCACCACCGGCGCCACCCGGGCCGGGCTCACCGTGGCCACCGTCGTCCTCGGTTGGCTGCTCTCAGTCGGCCACGCGCTGCTCAGCCGGGGCCTACGGGTGGCGGCGGCGCTGGTCGTGGTGGCCACCGGCGGCGGGTTCGCGATCGAGGCGATCGGGGTGGCCACCGGTGTGCCGTTCGGCAGCTACGACTACTCCGGCGAGCTGGGCCCCAAGCTGGCCGGCGTGCCGCTGATCATTCCGCTGGCCTGGACCTGGATGGCCTGGCCGGCCTGGCTGGCCGCGGTCCGACTGACCGGCGGCAGCACCGCGACGGCCGGCGGCAGCGGGTCGACAGCCGGCGGCACCGGGCCGACGGTGGGCCGATGGGTGGGGCGGATCGCGCTGGCCACGGTGGGGCTGGCCGCCTGGGACCTCTTCCTCGACCCGCAGATGGTGGCCGAGGGCTACTGGGTCTGGCGCGACGCCACACCCGCGTTGCCCGGCCTGCCCGGCATCCCGGTCAGCAACTATCTGGGCTGGCTGCTCTTCGCGGTGCTGCTGATGAGCGCGCTACGTCCGCTGGCCGGGCCTGCCGCCGAGCACACCGACCGGCGGGACCACCCGATGATCGCGCTCTACCTGTGGACGTACTTCTCCAGCATCCTGGCCCACGCCGTCTTCCTCGACCTGCCCGCCTCGGCGCTCTGGGGCGCCGCCGGCATGTCGGTGACCGCCGTACCCCTGGCGGTGACCCTGCTGCGTGCCCAGCGCAGCCGCCACCTCCGGCCGGAGGCCCATCAGCCACACCGCCCCGGCGTCGACGCGACCCGATGACCGTCCTGCTCGCCCTGCTGGTCGCTGTCGCCGCGTTGACCGGGCACACCTGGCTCAACGCCACCCGCCGGCTGCGTCGGCCCACCGACCGGCCCGACGACGTCGATGAGCCGATCGCCGTGCTGCTGCCGCTGCGCGACGAGGCCACCCGCGTCACGCCCTGCCTGCGCGCCCTGCTCGCCCAGCGCGGCGTACCCGGGCTGCGCATCGTGGTCCTCGACGACGGGTCCACCGACGGCACCGCCGACGTGGTCCGCGCGGTGGCCGGCGACGACCCCCGGGTCACGCTACTCACCGGGGTCGCTCCACCGCCGGGCTGGCTGGGCAAGCCGCACGCCTGCTGGCAGCTAGCCAGCCAGGCTGACCCGGGCGCCACCGCGCTGGTCTTCGTCGACGCCGACGTGGTGCTCGCCCCGCACGCCGTGGCCGCTGCCGTCACCGAGTTGCGCGCCGCCGGTGTGACGCTGCTGTCGCCGTACCCCCGGATCGTGGTGACGACGGCGGCCGACCGGTTGGTGCAGCCGCTGCTGCAGTGGCTCTGGCTGACCTTCCTGCCGCTGCGCGCGATGGAACGCTCGCCGCGGCCGTCGCTGGCCGCGGCGGGCGGACAGTTCCTGGTGGTGGACCGGGCCGGCTACACCGCCGTCGGCGGGCACGCCACGGTCGCCGAGAAGATCCTGGAGGACGTCGAGCTGGCCCGGGCGGTCAAGCGGGCCGGTGGGCGGATCGCCCTGGCCGACGGCTCCCGGCTGGCCACCTGCCGGATGTACGACGACTGGCCGCAACTACGCGACGGGTACTCGAAGTCGCTCTGGGCGTCCTTCGGGCACCCAGGCGCGGCGGCGGCCGTGGTGGTGGCGCTGCTGTTGCTCTACACCGCCCCACCGCTGATCGCGCTGGCAGGTGCGGCGACCGGTGCGCCGGAGGTGGCCGCCGTGGGGCTGGCCGGCTATCTGCTCGGGGTGGCCGGGCGGGTGCTCACCGCCCGCGCGACCGGAGGCCGGTGGTGGCCCGACGCGCTCGCACACCCCGTGTCGGTCGTGGTCCTCGGTTGGCTGACCCTGCGGTCGTACCATCTGCGAAAGCGACGCCGTCTGACCTGGCGGGGTCGCCCGGTCAGCTAGGGAGGCGCGGCATGGCGCGGATCGTGGTCGTCGGCGCCGGGGTGGGTGGTCTCGCCACCGCCGCTCGGCTGGCCGCCACCGGGCACCAGGTAACCGTCTTCGAGCGGGCCGACATGGTCGGCGGCAAGCTCGGCCGGTACGCGCACGACACCCCGGCCGGGTCGTTCCACTTCGACACCGGGCCGAGCCTGCTCACCCTGCCCGAGGCCTTCCACGACCTGTTCGAGGCGACCGGGGCGAAGCTCGACGAATACCTGGACCTGGTGCCCCTGGACCCGATCGTCCGGCACGTCTTTCCAGACGGTGGCCCGACCCTGGACTCGTGCGCCGACCCGGTGGAGTTCGCCGCCCGGATCGGGGCCGCCTTCGGTGACCGGGCGGCAGCCGACTGGCAGCGGCTGTGGCGCCGGGCGGCGCGGGTGTGGCAGGCCTCCTCGCGGGACATCCTGCGCCGTACCGTCGATTCTCCCCGCGATCTCGCGTCGCTGGCCTGGCGCGTCGGCGACCTGGCCGCCATCGCCCCGGGCCGCAGTCTGCGCGGCCTGGGCCGCCGGCACCTGTCCGACCCGCGGCTGCGGATGATGCTGGACCGGTACGCCACCTACACCGGCGCCGACCCGCGTCGGGCACCGGCGGCGCTGGTCGCGGTCCCCTACGCCGAACTGGCCTTCGGCGGCTGGTACCTGCGGGGCGGGCTGGGCACGCTCGCCGACGCGCTGCTGACCCGCTGCCTGGACCTCGGCGTGGTCGTGCAGACCGACACCACGGTCACCCGGATCGACGCCACCGGCGGCCGGGTGCACGGGGTACGCCTCGCCGGTGTCACCGCGCCGGTCCCCGCCGACGTGGTGGTGGCCAACACCGACGCGCTGACCGTCTACCGTGACCTGCTGCCACACCCGGGTCGGCTGGCCGGGCTGACCGACCGCAGCCTCGCCGGCTTCGTGCTGCTGCTCGGCGTCTCCGGCAGCACCGGGCTGGCCCACCACAACGTCTTCTTCCCGGACGACTACGACGCCGAGTTCGACGCGGTCTTCGGCGACCCCGGGCGCGGCGTACGGGCCCGGCCGGCAGCCGACCCGGCCGTGTTCGTCACCGTGGCCGACGACCCGATGGTCCGCCCCGCCGGACACGAGGCGTGGTTCGTGCTGGTCAACGCACCTCGCCACGGCACCGCGGCAGGCGCGGTCGACTGGCGACGCCCGGGGCTGGCCGACGCGTACGCCGATCGGATCCTGGACGTGCTGGCGCGGCGCGGCGTGGACGTGCGCGACCGGCTGCTGTTCCGCGAGATCCGCACCCCCGCCGACCTGGACGTGACGACCGGAGCGCCGGGTGGCTCGATCTACGGCACCGCCGGCGGGCTGCTCCGCCCGGCCAACCGGGGCCCGGCGAACGGGCTGTGGCTGGTGGGCGGCTCTACTCACCCGGGCGGCGGGTTGCCGATGGTGACCCTCTCCGCGCAGATCGTCGCCGACGAGATCGGCCCCGCCTGGTAGACCCGATGGGCCTCTAGCCTGTTTCCGCGGCGCCTGCTCAGCCGGCGTCGAGTAGGGCACGGCGGATGCTGGAGAGCAGCTGCCCCAGGCCGAACCCGGCCAGCAGCACCCAGACCGCGGTCGCCATGGTGATGGTGCCGGCGGCCAGATCCGGCTCGATCAGCCCGGCCAACCCGGCGACCAGCAAACCGGCGAGCGCCACCGAGACCCGGGTGGGACGTTCGCCCACGGTCACCGCGCCGATCTCCCGCATACCGGCGGCGACCGCCCGCGCTCGAACGTACTCGTGTAACCAGGACAGCGCGCCGCCCGCGACGACCAGCCCACCCGGCGCGCCCAGCAGCCAGAACGCCAGCAGCCAGGCCACCTCACCGAGCCGGTCGGCGACCGAGTCGTAGACGTAGCCGAGCCGGGTGGTGCGGCCGGTGGCGACCGCCACCGCACCGTCCACGCTGTCCGCCACGGCGGCGAGCAGCACGAACAGCGCGCCGAGGAACGGCCCGTCTCCCGGCCGGGTCACCAGCAACGGTACGCAGAAGCAGAGCAGCACCCCGGCCGCGGTGACCGCGGTGGGGCTGACCCGGAGCCGACCCAGCACATACCCGACGTGGTAGGCGAACCGCAGCCAGGCGCGTACCACCGGCGCCGCGACCCGAGGGTCGAACCCGCCGTGCAACCGCGCCCACGCCGTGGCGTACTGATCCCAGTTCAGCTGTGTGCCCACCACGGATCAACCGTCATATCGGGCATCAGGTGTCGCAGGCGCGTTCACACCCGCGCGCCGGCCTTCAGGTTCTGCCAGACCTCGCGGGTCGCGGTGGACCGGTTGAGGGTGATGAAGTGAATTCCCGGTACGCCCTCGTCCAGCAGTCGGCGGCACATCTCGCTGGCCTGCTCGATGCCGAGCCGGCGGACCGCCTCCGGGTCGTCGGCGACGCGTTCGAAGCGGGCCGCCAGCGCCGGTGGGAACGGCGCACCGGACAGCTGCACGGACCGCTCGATGGTGCCGAACTGGGTCACCGGCATCACGCCGGCCAGGATCGGGGTGTCACAGCCGGCAGCGGCGACCCGATCACGAAGCCGCAGGTAGTCGTCGGCCTCGAAGAACATCTGCGTGATCGCGAACTCCGCGCCGGCACGGCACTTGCGGACGAACTGCGCGGTGTCGCTGGCCACGTCGGGCGAGCGGGGGTGCTTGTACGGGAAGGCCGCCACACCGACGCTGAAGTCGCCGGCGTCGCGCACGAGGCGGACCAGGTCCTCGGCGTAGTCCACGCCCTCGGGGTGGCGGACCCACTCGCCGCCCGGGTTGCCCGGGGGGTCACCACGAACGGCCAGCACGTTGCGCACTCCCACCCCGGCGAGCCGGCCGACCACGTGCCGCAGCTCGGCGACGGAGTGGTTGACCGCGGTCAGGTGGGCCATCGGCAGCAAGGTGGTGTCGGTGGCGATCCGCTCGGTCACCGCGACGGTGGTGTCCCGGGTCGAGCCGCCCGCTCCGTACGTGATCGACACGAACGACGGACGCAGCGACTCCAACTCGCGGATGGCCTGCCAGAGCAGCTGCTCTCCCGTCTCGGTCTTGGGCGGGAAGAACTCGAACGAGAAGGTTGGCTGGTGCTCACGGATGAGCTCCCCGATCGCCGGCTGCGGATTGGGGAGTATCGAGGGAAGACCGAGCGCCACGACCCGACTCTAGCGGTCGACGCCACCAGGACCCAGGCCCTTCCCACCCAGCGGCCGATGCCGCCCCCGCGCGCTCCGACCGGGCGGGCGTCGTACCTCCACGGTAGAAAGGGGCAGTGCGGGAGGGCGGCGGGGGTGGCCCGGTTCCCGTGCGGGGGTCAGCAACCGAGCGATGACGAGCCGGTCCCGTCCGGTAGGGCGGCTGGGTCGTCACCGCACCGACGCCCGCCAGGAGGACCCATGATCTCGTCCGCATCGCCGCGCCCTGCGCAGCTCGGGCCGCTGTTGGTCCGGTGCCGGCTGGCCCACGGCTGGAGCCAGCAGCGAGCCGCCGCCGAGTTGTGTGCCGCCTCCGGGGTGCCGACGCTGAGTCGGCACGAGATTTCCCGGTGGGAACGACAGCGTCGCGTGCCAGGTGGGTTCTGGCTCGGCTGGCTCGCCGTCGTCCTGGACGTGCCGCTGGTGGCGCTCGCCGAGGCCGCCGCGGCCACCCGTCGGGCCGGCTCGACACGGGCCACCGGGCCGGGCCGCGCCGCGCTGGCCGGCGCGCGAGCGTCTGGGCGAACGGGCCCCGGCCGCACCGGCGGGACTACGCGTGGCGGTGGAGCACGAACCAGGGCGACCCGCTAGCGTCGGGGCGTGACCCACGCTGCTCCCGTGTCCCCCGTCGACCGCGCCGGCCTGCGACAGCGGGTCGACAAGGCTCTCACCGAGTTCCTGGCCGGCCAACGGGTCCGGCTCGCCGCCGTGGACGACGCACTGGGTCCGGTGGCCGAGGCGATCGAGGCGTTCGTGCTCGGCGGCGGCAAGCGGCTGCGTCCAGCATTCGCGTACTGGGGGTTCCGGGGCGCCGGCGGGGTGGATGGCGACCAGGTGCTCACCGCCCTGGCCTCGCTGGAGTTCGTGCAAGCCAGCGCCCTGATCCACGACGATCTGATGGACCGTTCCGACACCCGTCGTGGCGAGCCGGCGGTGCACCGGCGATTCGCCACCCGGCACCGGGAGGCCGGCTGGGGCGGCGACCCGGACAGTTTCGGCGACGCCGCGGCCATCCTGCTCGGCGATCTTTGCCTGGTCTGGTCCGACGAGTTGCTGCACTCCTCGGGCCTGGACCTGTGGTCGTTGGCCCGGGCCCGGCCGGTCTTCGACGAGATGCGCACCGAGGTCACCGTCGGGCAGTATCTCGACGTGCTGACGCAGGCCACCGGGGACACCTCGGTGGAACGGGCCAGCAAGGTCGCCCGGTACAAGTCCGCGAAGTACACCGTCGAGCGTCCGATGCTGCTCGGCGCCGCGCTGGCCGACGCGACGGAGGACGTGCGGACGGCCTACTCGGCGTATGGGCTGCCGCTGGGCGAGGCGTTCCAGCTCCGCGACGACGTGCTGGGGGTCTTCGGTGACCCGGCGCTGACCGGCAAGCCGGCCGGGGACGACCTGCGCGAGGGCAAGCGCACCTATCTGGTGGCGGCGGCCGTGGAGGCCACCGATGACGTAGGCCGCGAACTGCTGCTCAGCCGGCTCGGCGACCCCGAGCTGGACGAGCAGGGGGTGGCCCGGCTCCGCGAGGTGATCTCGGGGAGCGGGGCGCTGGCCCGCACCGAGCAGCGGATCGTCACACTCACCGACGCCGCCCTGGCCGCACTGACCGCCGTCGACCTCGACACCGAGGCCCGACAAGCCCTGGTCGACCTAGCCATAGCCGCAACCCGCCGAGCCGACTAACCCCGCCACACCCACCCACCCCGCCCCACCTACCCCACCCACCCCGCGCGTGATCATGAAGTTATTGCCAGCTCGCTCGGCGTGTCGTGGCAATAACTTCATGATCAACGGGGGGCGGTGGGATTGGCGCGGGTTAGAAGCCTTGGGCTTGAGCTCGGCGTTTCACCTCGCGGGCCTGGTCGCCGGAGAGGGCTGCCGCTGGGGTGCCGCCGGGCAGGGTGTCGTCCGGCTCGTAGAGCCAGCGCAGGACTGCCTCGTCGTCGTAGCCGTTGTCGGCGAGCAGGTTGAGCACGCCGGGCAGGTGCTTGAGCGCGGTCTGGTTGGCCACCAGGTCCGCTGGGATCCGGCGGACGCCGTCGCGGCGGACCGCCAGCAGCTCCCGGTCACGGATCATCTGGTGCACCTTGCTGATCGACACGTCGAGGCGTTCGGCGACGTCGGGCAGGGTCAACCAGCCGGCCGGGTCGGTGGGTCCGGCGAGCTCCAGGCCGGGCGCGGCCTGGTCGGGTACGGGTTCGGTCACCCGACCACCCTGCCACGCCGCCGCCGCGACGAGTCACCGGCACCCCGGGCTACTTGTCGGTGCTCACTTTCTCGACCACCGCTGACCAGCGGATAAGGGGCGACGAGCGCGGTGGGACGAACCAGTTCGGCGTACGGCTGTAGCATCCTGTTCAACCTTCACCCTCTGGACACATAGACTGCCTGCCGATGGACACACAGGTCGCCGACACGTTGCTGGGCTCGCTGATCGACGGGCGCTACCGCATTCGCGGTCGCGTGGCCCGTGGTGGCATGGCGACCGTGTACACCGCCACCGACGAGCGCCTTGAGCGCACCGTCGCTGTCAAGATCATTCACCCGACCCAGGCGAGCGAGGCACGGGCTCGGATCGCGAACTTCGTGGCTCGGTTCACCGACGAGGCGAAGACCATCGCCCGACTGACTCACCCGAACGTGGTGGCGGTCTACGACCAGGGCACACACGCCGGTCTGCCGTACCTGGTGATGGAGTATGTCCGCGGCCGCACGCTGCGTGACGTGCTGGCCGAGCGGCGCCGACTCAACCCGGACGAGGCCCTGGCCATCGCCGAGCAGATGCTCGCCGCGATCGCCGCCGCGCACCGGGCCGGTCTCGTGCACCGCGACGTCAAACCGGAGAACGTGCTGGTCGCGGAGGCACCCACCGGTGGCGTCGCCAACCTGGTCGACAGCGTCGTGAAGGTGGCCGACTTCGGGCTGGCCCGGGCGGTGGAGGCGAGCGCCGACGAGGAGCAGGGCAACCAACTGATGGCCACCGTGGCGTACGTCGCCCCGGAGTTGGTCACCGAGGGCCGCGCCGATCCGCGCACCGACGTCTACTCGGCCGGCATCGTGTTGTTCGAGATGCTCACCGGTCGTGTGCCCTACGACGGGGACCGTCCAGTGGATGTCGCCTGGCAGCACGTCGACCGTGACGTGCCGGCGCCCTCGACGCTGGTGCCGGGCCTGCCGTCGGCCCTCGACGACCTGGTGCAGCGGGCCACTCGACGCGATCCCGGCGCACGGCCCGCCGACGCTGGCGCGTTGTTGGCCGAGGTGCAGGTTGCCCGGGATCGCCTGGGTGACGCCAACAGCCACACCGCGGTCCTCCGCCCGGTGAGCGACGAACCGCCGATCTCCCAGCCGACCATGATGGTCGCGACGGTCCAGCCGCCCAACCGCCCGGCGTGGGCGCGGCTGCCCGAGGGGGCCAGCACGCAGGGGCCGGGCCGGCGTCGGGCCGCCGCGGAGCCGGCGGAGGGCCTGGGTGCCCGGTTCGCCGCGCTGCGCAGCTCGATGCTGGGCAACTCCCATGGCCGGCTGGCCGTGGCGGCTGTGGTGGTGGCGCTGGGTCTGGTGGCCGCGATCGGGGGTTGGTGGTTCGGCGTCGGCCGTTACACGGACGCTCCGCAGCTGGTGAGCCTGAGCAAGGCCGAGGCACAGGCGCAGGCCGACCGCGCCGGGCTCGTCCTCACGTACGCTGAGCCGCGCTTCGACGAGAAGGCCCCGAAGGACAGCGTGCTGGGGCAGAGCCCCGCGTCCGCTGCCAAGATCCTCAAGGGTGGCACGGTCACCCTGACCCTCTCCCTCGGCCCGGAGCGTTTCCCCGTGCCGGACGTGATCGGCAAGGAGTACGAGCTCGCCGAGGCGGACCTGCTCAACGTGAAGCTGGTGGTGGCCAAGGGGTCCGCCCGCTACGACGACAGCCTGCCGGCCGGGGTCGTGGTGGACAGCTCCCCCAAGGTGGGCACCGAGGTCAAACCGGGTGCGAAGATCACCCTGATCATGAGCCGGGGCAGGGCGCCGGTGACGGTGCCGAACCTGGTCGGCAAGAGCCTCACCGAGGCCCGGACGACCCTGGCCCAGCTCAAGTTGGAGCTGGTGGAGACCTACAAGGACTCCGACAAGCCGAAGGACGAGATCCTCGGCCAGAGCCCGGCCGATGGTGCCGGCGTGGAGAAGGGTGCCCAGGTCAAGCTGGACGTCAGCAAGGGCCCGCCGGCGATCGTCATGCCCCGGGTGATCGACCTGCCCTGCCAGCAGGCCAAGCAGGCGTTGGAGAGCCAGGGCTTCCCGGTCACTGTTGCGCTCAACCCGAACGCCGTGGTCCGGATCCAGATCCCAGGCGAGAATTCGCAGGTGCCGCCGGGCACCCCGGTCACCCTGACCTGCTTCTGATGTCGGCGATCTCCGCGCGCCCGGTGGGCGCGCACACTCCGACCTCCGGTGGGCTGGCGAAGGCGGCCCTGCCGTATGCCGACGCGACCGGTGCGCAGGTGGTGCAGGTCTACGTCTCCAACTCGCGGGGCTGGGCACTGCCCAACGGTGACCCCGCGCAGGACGCCCTGTTCCGTGATGGTTTCGCCGAGCGGGGCATCCCGACCTTCATTCACGCCGCGCTGCTGGTCAACCTCGGCTCACCCACCCCGGCCACGGTCGAGAAGTCGACCCAGACGCTGGCGCACGCGCTGCGTCGGGGCGTGGCGATCGGCGCGCAAGGGGTGGTGTTCCACGCGGGCAGTTCGGTCGACGAGGGGCACGCCGAGGCGGCGATGCGGCAGGTCCGGCAGGAGTTGCTGCCGCTGCTCGACTGGGCCGCCGACGCTGGCGGGCCGATGTTGCTGGTCGAGCCGAGCGCGGGCGGAGGCCGGTCACTCGCCTCCCGGGTGGAGCAGCTCGGGCCCTACCTGGACGCGGTGGACGGGCACCCCATGCTCGGGGTCTGCTTCGACACCTGCCATGCCTGGGCGGCCGGCCACGACCTGGCGGCCGAGGGCGGCATGACGGCGACCCTGGACACCCTGGTGGCGACGGTCGGCGCAGACCGGCTGCGGCTGGTCCACGCCAACGACTCGAAGGATCTGTGCGGCTCCACCCGGGATCGGCACGAGAACATCGGCAAGGGCACCATCGGCGAACCCGCCTTCGCCGAACTGATGGCCCACCCCGCAACCGCTGGCGTCCCGATCGTCGTGGAAACCCCCAGCGAAAAGCACGTAGGCCACGCCGCCGACATCACCACCCTGACCCGCCTGTCCCACCCCTAAAGACCCAACCTTGTTGATCAAGAGGTTTGCGTCACCCGGCGACCGGAATCTGACGCGAACCTCTTGATCACCGAGGTGAACAGGGGTGGGGTTTTAGGATGCGGCGAGGATTCGGGGTATGGCTGCCAGTGCGCGGTCGATGTCCGCGTCGCTGAGGCCCAGGTGGGTGACCAGGCGGGCGGTTTGGGGGCCGAGCACCGAGATCAGTACGCCCTCGGCCCGAGCTGCGGCGGCCAGGGCACGGGCGTCCAGGGTGTGCTTGGTGAGGTCCAGTGCGACCAGGTTGGTACGGACCGTGGTGGCCAGCACCCCGAACGGCGCGACCGCCTCGGCGAGCCGGGCCGCCTTCGCGTGGTCATCGGCCAGCCGGTCGACGTGATGCGCGAGCGCGTACCGACCGGCGGCGGCGAGAATGCCGGCCTGGCGCATGCCACCGCCCATCCGCTTGCGGATCAGCCGGGCACGTCCGATCTTCTCCGCGCTGCCCACCACCAGCGAACCGACCGGCGCGCCGAGCCCCTTGGAGAGGCACACCGACAGCGTGTCGAACAGCTGGCCGTACTCGATCAGCGGCACCCCGTCGGCGACGTGCGCGTGCCAGATCCGGGCACCGTCGCAGTGCAGCGCGACGCCCGCCCCGTCGGCGACCGCGCGCAGATCCCGCAGGGTCGCCAGCGGAATCACCCCGCCACCGCCGCGGTTGTGCGTCTGCTCGACGGCGATCACGCGGGTGGGGACGGCGAAGTAGCCGTCCGGCCGGATCATCCCGGCCACCACCTCCGGGTCGATGTCCGCGCCGACCGCAGGCCAGGTCCGTGAGGAAATCCCGCCGTACGCGGCCGCGGCGCCGATCTCGTACGTGACCACATGCGCGTCGGCGTCGCAGAGCATCTCGTCGCCGGGCGGGACCGACAGTTGCAGGGCGATCTGGTTCGCCATCGATCCACTCGGGGCGAACAGCGCCGCCTCGTGCCCGAACAACGCGGCGACCTCGGTCTCCAGCGCGTTGACGCTCGGATCCTCGCCGTAGACGTCGTCACCGACCTCGGCGGTGGCCATCGCCTCCCGCATTCCGGCGGTGGGTCGGGTCACCGTGTCGGACCGAAGGTCCACGAACAGGTCAGCCACAGTCATCCCTTCGGCTGCCGACTGCGGGGCTCGCAAGCTCACTCCTCGCGTCAGCCACGGAGCATCTCCGCTACGAGGAACGCCAACTCCAGCGACTGCTGGGTGTTCAGTCGCGGGTCGCAGGCGGTCTCGTACCGGTCGGGCAGGTCGAGGTCCTCGATGCCCTGGGCGCCGCCCAGGCACTCGGTGACGTCCTCGCCGGTCAACTCGACGTGCAGGCCACCGGGGTGGGTGTCCAGCCCTCGGTGCACCTCGAAGTAGCCGAGCACCTCGTCGACGATGCGGTCGAAGTGCCGGGTCTTGTAGCCGTTGGACGACTCGTGTGTGTTGCCGTGCATCGGGTCGCACTGCCAGACCACCTTGGCGCCGGCGGCGGTGACCTTGGCGACGATCGGCGGCAGGGCGTCGCGTACCCGATGGTTGCCCATCCGGCTGATCAGCGTGAGCCGGCCGGGGATGTTGTCCGGGTTGAGCTTCTCGCACAGCTCGATCGCCTCGTCCGGGGAGGTGGTCGGGCCGAGCTTGACCCCGATCGGGTTGGCGATCCGGGAGATGAAGTCGATGTGCGCGCCGCTGATCTGCCGGGTGCGCTCGCCGATCCAGAGGAAGTGCCCGGAGAGCCCGTACGCCCGCCGGTCGGAGACCCGGGTGAGCGCCCGGTCGTACTCCAGGGCGAGGGCCTCGTGGGAGCAGTAGAGCGTGACGGTACGCAGCGCCTCGTCGTCGGTCATTCCGCAGGCCCGGATGAAGGCCAGCGCACGGTCGATCTCCCGGGCGATCGCCTCGTAGCGCTCCCCCGCCGGGGAGTTCTTCACGAAGCCCTTGTTCCAGTCGTGCACGGCGTGCAGGTCGGCGAGCCCACCGGCGAGGTATGCCCGAAGCATGTTCATGGCCGCCGCCGAGTTGGCGTACGCCCGGATCATGCGCTGCGGGTCGGCGACCCGGGCGGCCGGGTCGGCCTCCAGCGCGTTGATCATGTCGCCGCGGTACGCGGGCAGGCCACGGGCGTCGGTGGGCAGCGAGCGGGGCTTCGTGTACTGCCCGGCGACCCGAGCGACCTTGACCACCGGCAGCGACGCGCCGTAGGTGAGCACGATCGCCATCTGGAGCAGGGTGCGGGCGTTGGCCAGCAGGTGGCTCTCGGTGTTGTCCACGAACGTCTCGGCACAGTCGCCGCCCTGCAGCAGGAACGCCTTGCCCTCGCAGACCAGGGCGAGCTTCTGCCGGAGCTGGTCCACCTCGTAGGGCGCGACGACCGAGGGCACGGTGTCGAGGACCTTGCAGACCTCGGCCACCGCAGCCGGGTCGGACCACGGCGGAACCTGCTCGCGGGGCAGCTCCCGCCATCGGTCCAGGCCGAGCGCGGCATCCTCGGCGGAGTCGACGGTCGGACGGCTGGTCTGCAGGCCCGGGCTGCCTACCCCGGGATGGCTCAGCTGATGCCACTCATGGCGCATGACAGAAAGCCTACGGCGACGGCCGGGGTGCCCGGGCAGCGAGGGGGATGGTTCCGGCAGGTGGGAGATCAATCCGCCGGGTGCTGCTCAGGACGTGGAGGTAGGGGCGGCACCGGTCGGCTTCGCGGCGACGCCGGTCGGCTTCGCGGCGGCTGGCGGGCCGCCCGGCGTTTCCCCGGCGATGCACCAGTCGCCGCCGTCCTGGGCGACGGTGAAGACCAGCGGCCGGGCGACGGTGCGCTTGCCGACCGCGACCGAGACCGAGACGCGGACCTCCTGCCCGAGCCGGCCGGAGCGGATGTCGGTGATCACCGCCGCCGGCACCTGGAAGTGGTCGGCGAAGTCACCGTTGGGGCCGGTGGCACCCAGGTCGAAGCCGTCGTGCAGCGCGGCGCAGAGCTGGCTGCGGCCGGCGGCGACGTCCTTGGCCGCCATCGCGTCGAGGTACGCCTGCACGCGCTCACGGGAGCGGGCGGCGGCCTCCTCGGCGGGGTCTCGCGCCGGCTCGATGAGGGCTTGGGTCGGCGCGGCGAAAGCTCGCACCGACTCGATGGGGGACTCGTCCTCGTCCCCGCCGATCCCGCAGCCGACCAGGGCGACCGGCAACAGCACCAGCCCGGCGGCGGTCGCCGTCAGCCTGTGGCGGGTCGGGCGCATGATCACCTCCGTGGACGGTGAGATCGAGACGTGCCGAGCCGCGAGTCTGCCACATCGAGCTGACCGACACGTCGGGCTGACCGAACCCGACCGCGGCGGCCCGACCGACGCTGGGCGTCGACCGGGCCGCTGTGGCACGGGCGGGAAGGGGCGGTGCGGGCCCCTTCCCGCCGTGTGGGTGGTGCGTCGGACGTCGGCTCAGCCGAGACCGCCCTTGATGGCGCCGATGAGCTCGCCGTTGCTGGTGTCACCGGAGAGCTCCCAGAAGAACGCGCCACCGAGGCCCTGGTTGTTCGCGTACGTCATCTTGCCGTTGATGGTCGACGGGGTGTCGTAGCTCCACCAGTTGCTGCCGCACTTGGCGTACGCGGTGCCGGCGACCGTGCCGGTGGCCGGGCAGGTGTTCTTGAGGACCTTGTAGTCCTCGATGCCGGCCTCGTAGGTGCCCGGCGCCGCGCCGGTGGCGCTGCCGCCCGGAGCAGCCTGAGTGACACCGGTCCAGCCGCGACCGTAGAAGCCGATGCCGAGCAGCAGCTTGTTGGCCGGGACGCCCTTGCTCTTGAGCTTCTGGATCGCCGCGTCGGAGTTGAAGCCCTGCTGCGGGATGCCGGTGTACGAGGTGAGCGGGGAGTGCGGTGCCGTCGGGCCCTGGGCGGCGAAGGCGCCGAAGTAGTCGTAGGTCATCGGCATCAGCCAGTTGAGGTTGCCGATGGCCCCGGCGTAGTCGGTGGCGTCGATCTTGCCACCGTTGCTGCCGTCCGCGGTGATGGCGGCGGTGACCAGGGCGTTGGACCCGAACCTCGACCGCAGCGCGCTGATCACGTTCTTGAACGCGTTCGGGCCGCTGGTGTCACAGCTCAGACCACAGGCGTTGGGGTACTCCCAGTCGACGTCGATGCCGTCGAAGACGTCCGCCCAGCGCGGGTCCTCGACCAGGTTGTAGCAGCTCTCGGCGAACGCGGCCGGGTTCTGCGCGGCCTGGGTGAAGCCGCCGGACCAGGTCCAGCCGCCGAACGACCAGATCACCTTGAGGTGCGGGTTGAGCTGCTTGAGCTTGCGCAGCTGGTTGAAGCTGCCGCGCAGCGGCTGATCCCAGGTGTCGGCGACGCCGTCCACGCTGTCCGCCGCGGTGTACGCCTTCTCGTAGTCGGCGTAGCTGTCACCGATGGCGCAACGGCCGCCGGTGGTGTTGCCGAAGGCGTACAGGATGTGGGTCAGCTTGGCGGCCGAGCCGCTGGTCTGGATGTTCTTGACGTGGTAGTTGCGCCCGTAGACGCCCCACTCGGCGAAGTAGCCGACGACCTTCTTGCCACCCGGGTTCGGCGGGTTGGTGGTCGGTGGTGGCGTGGTCGGCGGAGGGGTGGTGGGCGGCGTCGTCGTCGGTGGGGTGGTGGTCGGTGGCGTGGTGGTCGGCGGGGTCGTTCCGCCGCCGCACGCGACGCCGTTGACGGTGCAGTTCAGCGGCGCCTTGTAGGCGCCGGTGCCGTTGTAGCCCCAGCTGAACGAGGCACCGGGGGCGAGGCCACCGGCCCAGCTCTTCTTGACCGCGACGTAGTGGTTGCCGCTGCTGGTGACGTCGGCGTCCCACGCGCTGCTGATGGTGGTGCCCGACGGCAGGTCGAACTCGATGCGCCAGGTGGCGACCGTGGCGCTGGAACCGTTGGTGACGGTCACCCTCGTCTCGTGACCGGTCCCCCAGTCCTGCGCCTTGGTGAACGTGGTGGTGACCGTGCCGGCGCCGAACGCGGTGGTCACCGGCACCGCTGCGACGGTCACGGCGACCACGGCACCGGCCCAGAGGGCCCGGCGGAGCGATCTTTTCATGAGGCGTCTCCCGAACTGTTAGGAAACTTTCCAAAAGAGATGGTGAGACGGTACTCACGGCGTCATCAGTTCGTCAAGATGTGCATGTTTCGATTTCTCCTGGTGCATGTACTGCGTACGCTGCGCCCACCCCGGGCCGACGCCCGGTCGGCGCGTAGCCTCGGCCCATGACCGTCTTCGACATCCCGATCGACGCCCTCAACGGCGGCCCCGCCGACCTGACCCGCTACCGCGGCAAGGCGTTGCTGGTCGTCAACGTGGCCTCCCGGTGCGGCCTCACCCCCCAGTACGCCGGCCTCCAGGCGCTCGCGGACTCCTACGCCGACCGGGGCCTGGTGGTGCTCGGCGTGCCGTGCAACCAGTTCGCCGGGCAGGAGCCGGGCAGCGCCGCCGAGATCAGCGACTTCTGCCAGGTCAACTACGGGGTGACCTTCCCGCTTACCGAGAAGGTCGACGTCAACGGCCCCGACCGGCACCCGCTCTACGCCGCGCTCGTGGACACCCCGGACGCCGACGGGCACACCGGTGACGTGCGCTGGAACTTCGAGAAGTTCCTGGTGGCCCCGGACGGCTCGGTCGCCGCCCGCTTCGCCCCCACGGTCGAACCCAACTCCGACGACCTGCGCGCGGCCATCGAGAAGACCCTCCCCACCCCCTGACGCGCCGCCCGGGCTTCACCAGAGCCGCCCTTGGTCGCGTCGATCATGGAGTTGTGGTGCCTGGTTTGGCTTGGTGCGGCCACTTTTGTCACCCACCACAACTCCATGATCGACGGGACAGTCCGGGACAGTGCGGTTTGGCAAACTGATCGTCACCGGACGAGTGGCACGTCCTGCGGAGAGACTGGGGGGGGGGGGGGGGGGGCCGGGGCCCCACCCGCCCCCCCGCCGTAACGGCGGGGAGACAAAATAACCCACCAGGTTGGTCGGGAATGCGTCGTGGGTGGACGGAGTTGGGAACGAACATGACAACTGTGGGACTGATCGGCAGTGGCAACATCGGCGGCACCGTGGCCCGGCTGGCCGTCGACGCCGGCTACGACGTGGTGCTGAGCAACTCGCGCGGCCCGGAGACGCTCAAGGACCTCGTCGACGAACTGGGCGAGCACGCCAGCGCCGGCACGACGCAGGACGCGGCACAGGTCGGTGACCTGGTGGTGGTCAGCGTGCCGCTCAAGGCGTACCGCGCGGTGCCTGTCGAGCCGCTGGCCGGCAAGGTCGTCATCGACACCAACAACTACTACCCGCAGCGCGACGGGACCTTCCCAGAGCTGGACTCGGGCGAGACCACCAGCAGCGAGCTGCTCCAGCGGCACCTGCCGGACTCGCGAGTGGTCAAGGTCTTCAACAACATCTACTTCAAGGGCCTGGCCGCGCTCGCCCGGCCGTCCGGCGCCGCCGACCGCAGCGCCCTCGCGATCGCCGGTGACGACGCCGCCGCGAAGGCCGAGGTGACGGCCTTCCTGGACCGGATCGGCTACGACGCGGTGGACGTCGGCCCGCTGGCCGAGGGGTGGCGCTACCAGCCGGACACCCCGGCGTACGGCACGATCTACTCCGCCAGCCCGACCGATTGGGAGCACCCCGCCCCGGGCAGCGTCGAGAAGCTGCGCGCAGTCCTGGCCGCCGCCACCCGCTGAGCATCGCCGCCGCCCTCCCTGCGGTCGCCTACCGGGTGGCCGTGCGGAGGGCGGCGGCCAGTTCGTCGTCGTAGCTGGCGATCGGCTGCCCGTCCGAGGCGTACGCGACGAGCCGACCCTGGGCCATCGTCGCCGCACGGAACGAAAAGGTACGCGTACCCGGGTAGGCGGCGAGCAGCGGAATGGCCCTGGGCGCTCCGCCCGGGGCGGAGTAGTACTCCAGGCGGGTCACCTGCGGGGAGACCACGCCGTTGACCCGGACCTTGGTCTTCTCGGCGCGGGTGCCGAAGGTGACTGGCGCATCGGTGCCGAAGGCGGCGCACTCGGCTGGGCCACGGCAGACGAAGAAGTATTGCGGGTTGACCACGTCGTCGAGGGCGTACGCCTTGAAGGTGGGGTCGGCCCCGGCCGGCAGCGGCTGCACGGCGAAGAACGCGAGCGCCACCGTGGCGGTGACTCCCACCCGCAGCCAGGCACGCCTAGGGGCCGGTCGTCTGCTCGTGCGTTGGGCGGCCACGGCGACACCGCCGAAGCCGACGAGGCACAGGAGGCCCACCCCGACGGCACGGGCGTTCTCGAAGAGGAACTGCACGCCCGGCCGCGCCGAGACCGGGCTGAGCACCGCGCCCAACGAGACGACCATGGCGGCGAGCAGCGCCGCGCCGGCGGCCCGCTGGGTGATACCGGACCCGCCGATCAGCAGCATCGCGGCGAGCACCGGCCACACCTGGTGGTGGGTCCAGGAGACCGGGGACGCGGCCACGGTGGCGCAGCCGACGAGTACGGCGGCGTGCCCGGGGCGGCCCTGCCGCGTCAACTGTCGGGCCCGCAGCAGCGCCGCCGTGCAGACCAGTGCCACCAGGCCGGCCCAGAGCAGGGGCAGCGCCGTCTCGCCGACGCCGAGTCGCAGCAACATCCCGTGCAGAGACTGGTTGCCCAGCGAGGCCAGGTTGCCGATCCGCGAGGTCTGCCGCACGGTCTCGGTCCAGTAGGCCCAGCTCTCCCCGGGCAGCACGATCGCGGCGAGCCCCGCGCAGGCCACGAAGGTGGCCGCCGAGCGGCCGGCGTCGCGGTAGCGACCGACGGCCAGGAAGTAGACCACGAACAGCAGCGGGGTGAGCTTGATAGCCGCGGCCACCCCGACCAGCGCCCCGCGCAGCCGGGACGGGACGATGCCCAGCCCGTCGAGCAGGGCCATCAGCACGATGAAGATGCTGACCTGCCCGAAGCGGAGGTTGCTCTGCACCGGCGCGGAGAGCATCAGCACCGTGGCCGCCAGCGCCACGACGAGCGGGCGTCGGGACCGTCGGGTGGTCAGCGCGACACCCACCGACCCGGCGATGGCGACGACCGCCGCGCACGTCGCCACCAGCCAGATCCCTTGGAGCAGGCCCTCACTGAGGGCGGTGATCGGCCACAGCACGAGAGCGGCGAACGGCGGATAGGTGAACGGGCCCCCGTTGGCCGCCACATACCCGTAGAGCGGCTTGCCAGCCTGCAGGTCGGACAGCGCACCGTAGTAGATGTGCAGGTCGGAGAGGCGATCCGGACGGCGCAGAACGAGCACACAGGACACCAGCGCGACGACGACGAAGGCCGCCCATGCCAGCGCCACCCGGCGATCCCGCATCGACCGAGGATAGGCGAGCACGCCGGTCCGCGGTGGCCTCGAACCGGCGGACGGAGGGCGGCGGCCGGGTCAGCTGATGGGGTCGGGCATCGGCTCGTCGGCGACGCGGGCACCGGTGCCAGAGCGGTAGCGACAGATGAGAAAAACATCGGCTTGGCAACTTGCGCTGTAGTCCCGTTCACGAGACTCTGTTCTCTGGGTTGCCGCCCGCTCACCGAACGTGCCCCCGGAGGCGACATGCAAACGCTCCGCACCGTGCCCCGCCGGCTGTTGGCCGGCTCCGGCGCGCTCCTGCTCACCGCCGCCCTCGCCGCCGCTGCCACTCCGCTTCCGGCCAGCGCAGCGGACACCGTCGGATACGTGCGGCTCGCGCACCTCTCCCCGGACACCCCGGCGGTGGACGTCTACCTGGCCGCGCCGGGCGCGGCGAAGCCGCAGGTCTTCCCCGGGGTCGGTTACGGCGTGGTCTCCGACTACCTCGAACTTCCCCCGGGCCGGTACGCGGTGGCCATGCGCGAGGCCGGCGCCCCCGCCAGCGATCCCCCGGTGCTCACCACCGAGGTCGCGGTGACCAGCGGCGACGCCTACACGGTGGCCGGTGTTGGCCGGCACGCCGACCTCGGTCTGCGGGTGCTCAACGACGATCTCAGCGCCCCCACCGACGGTCGCGCCAAGGTGCGGGTCGTGCAGGCGTCCGTGCGGACTCCGATGCTCGACGTGGCCGCCGCCGACGGCCCGATGATCGCCGACGGGGTGCAGTTCGCCACCACGACCGACTACCAGCAGGTCGAGCCGGGCAACTGGCGGCTGAAGCTCACCGGTGCCGGCGGGCCGAGCACCGACGCCGAGGTGCGGCTCATCGGCGGCGCGGTCTACTCGCTGCTGGTGCTCGACGCGAAGCAGGGCGGGCTCACTGCCGAACTGCGCCGCGACGCCGAGGGCGGCATCGTCGTCCCGGCTGGCGGGGTGGACACCGGCGCCGGTGGCACCGCCGGGGCCGGGTTCGACGCGTACCCCCTGGTGGCCGGCGCCTTGGCCGCGGCAGCCGGCGCGGTGGCTCTGCTGCTCTGGCGGCGACGGCGGCGCACCACCTGGTGAGCGCCGGAAGGGACCCGTCGATCCAGCGGCACCGCGAACGCCGCGTGCCGCTGGCCGCGCTGGTCGCGGCCAGCGCGGCGGTCTGCCTGGCCGTCGGCACCGGGGTCGGGCTGGCCACCACCGATCCGCCACCGCCGGTGGCGAGCTGGCACCCCGGCTGCGGCGACGACTGCCCGCCGGCGGCCGCCACGCCCGCGCCGCAGGGTCCACCCACTCGGGTACGCGTACCGCGCATCGGCGTCGACTCACCGCTCACGGTGCTGGGCCTGGATCGGGCCGGCGTGTTGATCCCGCCGACCGACTTCGGCACCGCCGGCTGGTACGGGGGCGGCCCGGCCCCGGGCGACACCGGCCCGGCCGTACTCGCTGGGCATCTGGACTCACGCCGCGGCCCGGCGGTCTTCGCCCGGCTCGGCGAGCTACGGCCCGGTGACCGCGTGGAGGTGTGGCGCGGCGGGCAGCGGTTGTCGTTCCGGGTGACCGGGTCGCTGCGTACCCGCAAGGACCGGTTCCCGACGGCCGTGGTCTACGGGCCGACTCCCCGGGCGGAGTTGCGCCTGGTCACCTGCGGGGGTGACTTCGACCGGCGGCGGGGCCACTACGTCGACAACGTGGTGGTGTTCGCGGTGACCGATGCTCCCGCCCCGGGCCTGCCGGAGTCTGCGGCAGGTTGAGTCAGAGGGGGCGGCGGCCGGCGAAGCCGCACTCGGCCCGGTGGTACCAGCGCACGTCGGAGTCGCCCTCCAGCCAGCACCAGAGCACGGCACGGCCGGCACGCTCGCCGGGAAAGTCGAGCAGCACCGGGGCGATGCCCTTGACCTGGATCTCGTGTTGGTGCAGCTCGTCGACGACGGCGTGCAGCCGGGCCTCCAGCCCTTTCACCTCGGCCAGCCCGCCGAGCGCGCTGACGCCGTGGTCGGCCAGGTCGGCGCGCAACTCGGCCAGGTCAGCTCGGACCCGGATCAACTCGTCGACGCGCGGCTGCAGAGTGGCCACCAGGTGCCGGGCCTGGGCAAGTGTGAACACCGGGCCAGTATGCGGCACGCACGGCCCCACTACCCGCCCCGAACGCTCAGTCGGCCTGTGCCGCCAGCTCGCGGGCGCGATCCCGGGCGGCCTCCAGCGCGGCGAGCAGCGCCGCCCGTACGCCGTGCTTCTCCAACTCGCGGATGGCGGAGATGGTGGTGCCGGCCGGAGAGGTGACCGCCTCGCGCAGCTTGACCGGGTGCTCGCCAGAGTCGCGCAGCATCACCGCCGACCCGATCGCGGTCTGCACGATCAACTCGTGCGCCACCTGGCGGGGCAGGCCGAGCAGGATCCCCGCGTCGATCATGGCTTCGACCAGCAGGTAGAAGTAGGCCGGGCCGGAGCCGGAGAGCGCGGTGACCGCGTCCTGCTGCGACTCGGGCACCCGGATCGTCTGGCCGAGAGGCTTGAACATCTCCTCGGCCAACGTCAGGTGCGCCCCGGTGGCGTGCGCGCCGGCGGAGATCGCGGTCATCGCCTCGTCGACAAGCGCCGGGGTGTTGGTCATCACCCGCACCACGGGGGTGCCGTCGGGCAGCCGGCGGCTGAAGAAGCTGGTGGGCAGACCGGCGCAGAGCGAGATGACGAGCTTGTCGGCCGGCACCTTGGGGCCGATCTCGTCGAGCAGCGCGGCGGCGTCCTGCGGCTTCACCGAGACCGCGAGCACCGCCGCCTCGTCCACCGCGGTCAGATTGTCGACCACCCGTACGCCGTAGCGGGCGCTCAACTCTTCGGCACGGGCGGGCCGGCGGGCCGTGGCCAGTAGTCGGTCCACCGGCCATCCCGAGCGCAGCAGCCCGGAGAGCATCAGCTCACCGATCTTGCCCGCGCCGATCACCGCGACCGTGTGCACCCCGGCTGACATGTCGGCCCGTACCCCCTCGCTTTGGGTCGCGGCGCGGCGGACCCGCAGGCCCGCCGCGCCGCCAACCGTCGATCAGCTGCCGAAGAAGACCTCGGCCTCGGCGTACCGCTCCAGCGGCACCGTCTTCAGCTCGCGGGTGGCGTCGGCCAGCGGAACCCGGACGATGTCGGTGCTCTGCATCGCGACCATCTTGCCCCAGTCGCCGTCGTTGACGGCGTCGATGGCCTGCAGGCCCAGGCGGGTGGCGAGCACCCGGTCGAAGGCGCTCGGGGTGCCACCGCGCTGGATGTGGCCCAGCACCACGGTGCGGGCTTCCTTGCCGGTCTTGGCCTCCAGCTGCTCGGCGAGCCACTGGCCGATGCCGCCGAGGCGGACGTGGCCGAACGAGTCGAGCTCCTGGTTGGCGAGGACCATCTGGCCGTCGAGCGGCTGGGCGCCCTCGGCGACCACCACGATCGGGGCGTACTGGTGCTGGAAGCGCTTCTCGACGTAGCCGGCCACCTGGTCGACGTCGAACTGCCGCTCGGGCAGCAGGATCACGTTGGCGCCGCCAGCCAGGCCGGCGTGCAGGGCGATCCAGCCGGCGTGCCGGCCCATCACCTCGACGACCAGGGTGCGGTGGTGGCTCTCCGCGGTGGTGTGCAGGCGGTCGATAGCCTCCATCGCGATGTTGACCGCGGTGTCGAAGCCGAAGGTGTAGTCGGTGGCGCCGAGGTCGTTGTCGATCGTCTTCGGCACGCCGACGACGTGCACGCCCAGCTCGTAGAGCTTGGTGGCCACGCCGAGGGTGTCCTCGCCGCCGATCGCGATCAGCGCGTCCACGCCCTGCTCGGCGAGGTTGTCCTTGATCCGCTCGACGCCGTTCTCGATCTTGAACGGGTTGGTCCGGGACGAGCCGAGGATGGTGCCGCCGCGGGGCAGGATGCCGCGGACGTCGGCGATACCCAGGGGCCGGGACAGACCCTCTAGCGGGCCCTTCCAACCGTCCCGGAAGCCTACGAACTCGTGACCGTAAGTGGCGACGCCCTTGCGGACCACCGCCCGGATGACCGCGTTGAGACCGGGGCAGTCGCCGCCGCCGGTGAGCACGCCGATACGCATGATCCGCTCATCCTCCTGGAGCATCAGGTAAAGCCCGATATGCCCCAGGATATGTGTCAGGTCAGACCATCGGCGCCGTTGCCGGCCCGGGGCGGGCCGTCACTGCGCACTGTAGTCGGCCCGCCGGTACGGCGACAGCGCGCCCCGGCCACCCGCCCCGGTCAGTACGTCACCCCGCGGTTCTCGCCGGCCTTGGGAGGTCGGCCGGTGACCGCGGCCTTCGCGTAGCCGAGCAGGTTCACCACGGTGCTGCTCGGCGACTCCCAGTACTCGGCGGAGCTGGTGTGCACCTTGATCAGCGTGAGACCCGGGGTATCCAGCCCGTCGGGGAACCACGCCTTGAGCAGCGGGTTCCACAGCCGCTCGGCGCGGGCCCGGTCGAACCCCTCGGTGGCGGTGCCGGAGATCGACACCCACGCGTTGTGCCTCTGATCGGAGAAGGCGACGTTGACCTCCGGGTTCACCCGGAGCTGGCGGACCTTGGCCGAGTCGGCGTAGGCGAAGAACCACAGGTCGCCGTCGAACTCGGCCTCCTGGAGCCCCATCGGCCGGCTCACCTGCCGCCCGTCCAGAGCAGTAGTGGTGAGCATGCAGATCCGCGCGGCCCGGGCCAGCTCGGTGACCCGGGCGCGTGCCTGCGCGGCGCTGGTCGGCTGGTCGCTCATGGCAATCTCCCTTGGCTCGGCTGGTCGAACCGATGCCCGGGACAGAACCGGTCAAACCTACGGCGGCGTGGCCACCACTCAGCGGGCGGTCATCGCCCGCCAGCGGGCCAGATTGTGCCGGGCATCGACCAGAGCATCGTGCCGGGCCGCGTCCGCGTCTGGCAGCGTCGGCCTACCCCGGTCGTCCCAGAGCTGCCGCAGCTCCTTCGTGTAGCGAGGAATCTCCCGGGGCAGCGCCGGCATCGCACCCCAGAGCTGGGCGAGCACCACATGGTCGTACGCCGCGAACCAGGCCCACAGCTCCAGTTGCTCCCCCGGCCGGTCCCGGATCGGCTCGACCAGGAAGTCGTACAGGTCGTCGCGGATACGCTCGCGCGAGCGCCAGGCTCGGTCCGCCGGCGAGGGCAGCTTGTCCAGCACGTTGCGGCGGACCCAGGGCACGGCGCGGGAGTCGTCGAACTCGGTGGAGACCGCGTAGAACTCGCGGCCGTACTCGTCGACGACACCGATCGAGACGAGGTCGACGGTGGTGCCGTCCTCGATGAACTCGCAGTCGTAGAAGTAGCGGTAGACCATTCCGGGCATCTTCGCCCACCGCCGCGCGGCCGTGCCCGGCGGGGCCCACCTCCACGGAGGCGTCGAGCCACCCCGACGCCTCGGTAATCGACAGATCACAGCTCGTGACGGTCACGGAAGTGCTTCGAGGGGTGTACAGCAAGCGACCGGACCGTCATGATCTGATGTGTACCGCTACCGGACGCCGAATCGGTGTCAGTTCACCTAGTCGGGGCCCATCAGGTTCGCCCGGTGAGCGAGTTGTGTGGTCCATGACCGGGGAGGGGTTGGGCCGTGGAGGTTCGCCTGCCAGAGCCGGGTGACGCGCTCACGGGTGTCGAGATGTTCGCCGGGCTGGAGCCCGAGGTGCGGCAACGCGTCATCGCTGCCGCCGTTCCGCGTACCTATCGCAAGGGCCAACTGCTCTTCGTGGAGAACGACCCCGGCGAGTCGCTGATCGTGCTGCGCCGTGGCGCGGTGGCCGTGTTCCGCACCGCGCCCACCGGCGAGCGGGCCGTGCTGTCGGTTATCCGTCCACCGGACGTGCTCGGTGAGGTCTCCCTGCTCGACGCGTCCACCCGGTCCGCCTCGGCGGAGGCCATCGAGGATTGCGCGGCGCTCGCGCTCTCGCGGGGCGCGTTCATGGAGTTGGTGCACTCCAACCCGCGCATCCTGGACGCGGTGATGCGCTCGCTGGGCGGGCTGATCCGCCGGCTCACCGAGCAGAACGCCGACCACGTCTTCCTCGACCTGCCCGGCCGGGTGGCCAAGACGCTGGTCCGGTTGGCCGGCGAGAGCCAGGCGCCGATGATCACGATCGAGCTCAACCAGAGCCAACTGGCCGAGATGGCCGGTGGTTCCCGGCAGAGCGTCAACCAGGCGATCGGCTCGTTCGCCAGCCGCGGCTGGCTGCGTACCGAGGGCCGCCGGATCGTGGTGACCGACGTGGCCGCGCTGCGCCGCCGCGCCGGCATGAACGACCGCTGACCGACCGGCCCCGCTCCGGGTTCGTCGCCGGTGAGACTTCCGATGTGGACGAGTGCGGCCGGCGGACCCATGGGTCCGCCGGCCGCACCGGGTCGATCAGTTCTCCGTGCTGTCGGCCGGCGGCGCACCCGGCCCCGGACCGATCTTCTTCGGGTCGGTCGGCTTACCAGCCGTGGACGTGCTCGACGAGGTGGTCGTGGTCTCCCCCGACCCGCCCGACTGACCCTCAGGCTCTTCCACCATGCCCTGCTCCTCAAGTTCGGCGAGAGTGACCGCATCGACGTCGATCGTGTCGCCCGGAGCCCACAGCGTGCCACCCGGATCGGTCCACGAGGCGGACAGTCGTACCTGCACGGCACTCTCCCTGACATGAAACTTCCTGGCACGAAACACTAACCCCGGCCGATCGATGACGTTGCCCATCCGCACGTCGGGTACCCGACTGGCCAGGCCGAGCGGGATACTGACCCTCTTTCGCCCACGGAGCTGAACATCGACCTCAAGTGTGGACACTGCGCCCGCGCGGCCGGGCCGGACGACCGCTTCTGCGGCGGCTGTGGCCAGCCGCTCGGGCTCAACTGTGCGCACTGCGGGCACGTCAACAGCACCGAGGTCAACTTTTGCACCAGCTGCGGCCAACCGCTGCGCGACCACGTCGTCGTGGTGCAGGAGGACCGGCGTCAGGTCAGTGTCCTCTTCGTCGACATCGTGGACTTCACCAGGTACGCGGAGCAGGCCGACCCGGAGCAGGCCCGCAGTCTCCAGCAGACCTACTTCGCCACGGTGCGACGGATCGTGCACCAGTACGGCGGGGTGGTCGAGAAGTACATCGGCGACGCGGCGATGGCGCTGTTCGGCGCGCCGGTGGCCACCGACAACGACGCGTTGCGGTGTGTCCGTGCCGGCCTGGAGCTGCAACGGAGCCTCGCCCGCCAGCCCGCCGGCCCGCAGCCGCCGCTCGGCTTCCGGGTCGGCATCGCGACCGGCGAGGCCCTGGTGGACCTCTCCGCAACCCGCGACGGCGGTCAGGCCTTCGTCACCGGAGACGTGGTCAACACGGCCTCCCGGTTGCAGGGGTTCGCCCCGCCGGGCGGTGTCGTCGTCGACGAGAGCACCTGGTCGGCCACCCGACACGAGATGGAGTACGCCGACCGACCACCTGTCACCCTGCGCGGCCGGTCCGCGGTGAGCCGGATCTGGCTGGCCGTCCAGGTCCGACCACACCGGGACCCGCGCGCTGCCGAGCTGACCCCGATGGTGGACCGGGAGCACGAGCGCGGCCTGCTGGTCAACGCGCTGCACCGCATGGTGACCGAGCGGACCTCCCAGTTGGTGACCGTGTTCGGCCCGGCCGGTGTGGGCAAGAGCCGGCTGCTGCGCGAGCTGGCCCGGCACGCCGGCAGCGTGCCCGGCCCGCCGATCACCTGGCTCGTCGGGCAGTGCCCGCCGTTCGGCGAGAACGTCACCTGGGCCGCGTTGTCGGACATCGTGAAGACCTGGGTGGGCGTGCCGGAGGTCGACGACCCGGTCGCCCTGCGCGAGCGGCTGCGGGCCCGTCTGGCGCAGCTCGCCGACCCGCACGCGACGCGGCTGGCCGAGGCGCTCGGGCCGCTGATCGGCGTACCCGGCGAACGACTCACCCCCGGTGAGACCGAGGCCGCCTGGCGGCGGTTCCTGCTCGCCCTCGCGGCCACCGGCCCGACCGTGCTGGCCTTCGAGGACATGCACTGGGCCGACCAGTCGATGCTCGCCTTCGTCGAGCAGTTGGGGGCGACGGCGCGCGGCGTACCGCTGCTTGTCGTCGCGACCGCCCGCCCGGAGCTGCGGGAACGGCACCCGGCGTGGACCGGCACGATAAGTGGCGCGATGTCCATCTCGGTGCCGCCGATGCACGACACCGACATCGACACGCTCTACTCGCTGCTGCTCGGGCAGGCGACGCTGCCTGTCAGCTCGCGTACCCCGCTGATCGAGTTCGCTGACGGCAACCCGCTCTACGCCCAGGAGTACGCCCGCATGCTGCTCGACGGCGGTCTGCTCGACGCCGTCGGTCCGGCCGCCCGCCCCGACCTCGACGGTGGCGCGGAGATGCCTCGCACGGTGCAGGCGGTCATCGCCAACCGGCTCGACCTGCTGGACCCGGCCGACCGGGCGGTGCTCCAGGCCGCCGCCGTGGTCGGCGTGGTGTTCTGGGCCGCGCCGGTGGCGATGGCGCTGGGGCGGCCGCTGGAGTGGGTGGAGCGTGCGCTGGACCACCTGCAACGTCGCGACCTGGTGTACGAGCAGAGCACGTCGACGATGCCCGGCCAGTCCGAATACCGGTTCCGGCACATCCTGGTGCGCGACGTCTGCTACCAGCGGCTGCCCCGGGCCGAGCGGGTGCTGCGCCACCAACGCACCGCCGACTGGATGGCGCAGCTCACCGACGGCCGGCAGTACGACCTGGCCGAGGTGCTGGCCCACCATCGCTGGGCGGCACACGAGATCGCCCGTACCGTCGGGCTGGACACCTCCCCCTACGCCCCGCCGGCACGGGCCGCGCTGCACCGGGCGGCCCGGCGGGCGTACGAGCTGCACGCGCTGGAGACCGCCGCCGCGCTGGTGGGCCGGGCGCTGGCTCTGGACGTCGGGCCGGACCCGGCGTTGGAGCTGTTCGACGCCGAGTTGGCGTTCTATCGCGACGGGGACGCCTTCCTGGTGGCGGGGGGCACGGACACCCTCACCCGGCTGGCCGAGCGGCTCACCACGAGCGGCGACCGGACGGGCGCGGCACGGGCCTGGACGCTGCTCGCCACCGCCGCGTGGAGTCGGGCCGACCGTTCGACGACCCTGCACTGCCTGGACCAGGCGATCAGCATCTACAGCGACCTACCGGACAGTCAGGAGAAGGCGAGCGCCCTGCTGGAGCTGGCCCGGGTGCACATGCTGAACGCGGAGACCGACCCGGCGTGCACCGCGGCGCGGGCGGCGGAGTCCCTCGCCGAGCGGCTCCAACTGCGGGAGGTCCAGGCCAACGCGCGGATCACCCTGGCCGTCGCGCGCTACCTGGCCGGCTCCGCCTCGGCGTTCCCGGAATTGGCGGAGGTAACCGAGCACTGCCGGGTAGAGCGGCTGACCAGTCGACGCCGGGCCGTGCAGAACCTGGCCTGGGCGTTGCAGGAGGAGGGCGACCTGGCCGGCTCGGCCCGGTTGGTCGACGAGCAGCTCACCCTCGACCTGGGCGGGGAGCACAGCCTGGCCACCAGCTTCGCCGACAAGTGGGCACGGTCGTACTACGCGGGCGACTGGACGGCCGCGCTGGCGATGGCGGCGGAGTCGACCCGACGGCCGACCGCGGAGTGGGACCTGCACATCGTGGCCATCTCGGAGTGGATGCGCGGGCTGGACGGAACTGCGCCGGACGCAACTGCGGAGTTGGACGGCACGGACCCGGATCTGGTCGAGCGGGCGCTGGTCGCGGCGCGGCGCAGCGGATTCCATCGGGTGCTGCGCTCCACCCTGGCGCATGCGGCGTTGTGCCGCGCCGTGCAGGGCCGCCGGGGCGAGGCGATGGCGCTGCTCACCGAGTTGGACGAGGACTGGCGACGGACCCGGATGATCCCGTTCGCCGAGTGGGTGCCGGCCGTCGGGCACGTCGCCGGGGTGCTCGGCGCGGACGCGGCCCGGCTGGTCCGGCAGATGCTGGACCGGGCGCCCCGGATGACCCCGTGGGCTCGCGCCGCCGGTCAGGTCGCCGACGCCACGCTGGCCCGGTACGACGGGGACGCCTCGACCGCGGCGGACCTGCTGGCCTCGGCGGCGGCGAGCTACGCCCGGATGACCGCCGTGACCGACGAGATCATCACGTTGGCGCTGGCGTACGGCCCGCTGCGCGAGACCGACCCGCCGGCCGCCACGGTGGTCCACGCCCGCCTGCACGACTTCGCCACCCGGCACCACGCCCCCGCCCTGCTCCACCTGCCCTGACCGCCGACCGGGCCGGCACGGGCGGTGGTTAGGCGGCCAGCGGCGCTCCGACGGGCTCCTTGAGCTTCTGGGCGTAGATGTCGACGTACTCCCGACCGGAGAGCTCCATCAACTCGTACATGATCTCGTCGGTGACCGCGCGCTCGACGAACCGGTCGCCGGCCAGCCCGACGTAACGGGAGAAGTCCAGCGGGGCGCCGAACCGGATCTTCACCCGGTCGATCTTGGGGATGAGCTTGCCCGGCGGCTGGATCTCGTCGGCGTTGAGCATCGCCACCGGCACCACCACCGCGCCGCTCTCCAGAGCGAGCCGGGCCACCCCGGTCTTCCCCCGGTAGAGCCGCCCGTCGGGCGATCGGGTGCCCTCCGGGTAGATGCCGGCCACTCCCCCGGCGCGCAGCACCTGCAACTGGGTGTCCAGTGCGGCGCGGGCGGCCTTGCCGCCGGAGCGGTCCACCGGGATCGTGCCGGTGCCGACGAAGAACATCTTGGTCAGCCAACCCTTGATCCCCTTGCCGGTGAAGTACTCGGCCTTGGCGACGAAGGTGACCTTCCGGGCGGTGATCAAGGGCGTGAAGATCGAGTCGGAGAAGGAGAGGTGGTTGCTCGCCAGGATCACCGGACCGGTCGCCGGCACGTTGTGCAGGCCCTCCACCTGCGGGCGGAAGATCAGCTTGAGCAGCGGACCGAGGATGACGTACTTCAACAGCCAGTAGAGCACCGGCGTCCTTTCCCGTGGTGGGCCCGCGACAGCGCCAGGCCAGGGAACGCCGTCGTCGCCGACGAGCCTACGAAGCGAGCGCTGCCACCACAACGGAGCTGACGCATCGACACCGGCCCGCACCCACCACCACCGGGCATTGGCCGCGGTCGACAGGGCTGCCGTCAACGATCACCGAGATCACACTTGTCGCGCAAGAACGGACAAAGAAGCCCCGCCGCGACCTGCGGCAGCAGCCGTGAGTTTGCAAGACGCGACACAACGCACTCCCGGAACCATGCCCTGACGTGTCACGATTCAGAGCACGGCGTGCGGACGGGCGTCGAGGGGCAGGGCGTGGCCGCGCCGGAAGGCGCGTTAAGGGGGATGTCCGGGTGTCAGCGGGTGGAGCCCGCCGGGGACGGCGGGACAACGGGCTCGACGCGAACGAGTACGCCATCGTCGGCGACGTCGATCCGCGCGTCGGTGAGCACCTGCTCGACGTGCTGGCCGCCGGCGGGATCGCCGCCTACCTCCAGCCCTCCGCCGATCTCAACCCGGTCACCCGCACCACCACCGTGCCGGCCCGACCGGTCGACCGGCTCTATGTCGACCGCTCGCACCTGACCACCGCACGCGACTATCTGACCCAGCTCGCCGACGAGGCCACTGGGGAGCAGCCGCCGGCTCGCGACGAACCGGACATCGATGCCGAGTGGGCACGAATCGTGGCGGGCTTCCACACCACCTCCACGACTGGTGAGCACCCGTGGCCAGCCGCGGAGGATGTGGACGAACGGGACGTACGGGACGAGCCGTCCGCTGGGCCGCTGACCCGCTCCGGTGCCGACGAGCCCGGCCCGACCGCCACCGACGTCCGGCGGCTACCGTCCGCGACCGACATCTCCGGGATTTCCGTGGGCCGCGGCACCCGACCGGACGAGCCGTCGCTGCTGGACGGGCTGGACACCTTCGGTGCCGACCTACCCGACGACGAGGACGACGAGGGGTACCACCCGCCCCCACCGCCGCCACTGCCCCGAGTCAGCAAGTACGCGGTGGTCGGCGCGCTCGGGGTGGTCGTCGGGTTCGTGTTGTTCCTCTTCCCGTGGCTGCTCCCGGTGGACCGCTCGGCGGTCACGCTGTTCGGGTTCACCGGCATCCTGGCCGGTTTCGTCACGCTGATCTGGCGGCTACGCCCCGGCGACGAGGACGAGGACGACCCGGACAACGGCGCCGTCGTCTGAGTTCGGCCCGCATCCCGGGACAGCAGCGACCCGCCGAGGTCGTAACAGTGGTGTAACTTACTGTCAGTAGGAATACCGCTGTACGTCACTTCCCCCGCTGACTGACCGGTTTTTCCTTGCTCGCGGCGGTCAGTCCTCTGCTGATCGGAATGCCCGAGATGCGACAGAGTTCTCTCGTGGTGGTGGCCAACCGCCTTCCCATCGACGACAATCAGGCGCCCGACGGGGCCTGCGAGTGGCGACGTAGCCCGGGCGGGCTGGTCGGCGCCCTGCACCCGCTCCTGCGGCACACCCCTGCGACCTGGGTCGGCTGGGCCGGCGGCACCGGTCCGGCCCCCTCCCTACCGGATGTGGACGGCGTGCGGATGCACACCGTCGCGCTGAGCCCGGAGGACCTGCGCGACCACTACGAGGGGTTCGCCAACGCCACCCTCTGGCCGCTCTACCACGACGCCGTGGAGCAGCCACAGCACCACCGCCGGTGGTGGGAGGCGTACCAGCGGGTCAACCAGCGCTTCGCCGAGGCGACCGCCGAGGTGGCCGAGCCGGGCGGGGTGGTCTGGGTGCAGGATTACCACCTGCAACTGGTCCCCGGTCAGCTGCGCGCGCTCCGTCCGGATTTGCGCATCGGGTTCTTCCTGCACGTGCCGTTCCCGCCACCGGAGCTGTTCATGCAGCTTCCCCGCCGGGCCGAGCTGCTCCGCGGCATGCTCGGCGCCGACCTGGTCGGCTTCCAGCGCGCGCAGGCGGCGCACAACTTCGCCCAACTGGTGACCCGGGTGCTGGAGCTGCCGGCCACCGACCGGCGGATCGGCGTCGACGACCGGGTGGTCCGCATCGGCGCGTTCCCGGTCTCCATCGACACCGCCGAGATGGGTGCGCTCGCCGCCCGCCCCGATGTGGCCGCCCGAGCCCGCCGACTACGCCAGGACCTCGGCGATCCCCGGCAGGTCATCCTCAGCGTCGACCGGATGGACTACACCAAGGGCATCGAGCAGCGCCTCAAGGCGTACAGCGAGTTGTTGGCCAGCGGCGACGTCAAGGTCCGCGACACGGTGCTGGTGCAGGTCGCCATGCCGAGCCGGGAGCGCGTCGGCCAATATCAGATCCTGCGCGAGCGCATCGAACGCGAGGTCGGCCGGATCAACGGCGAGTTCGGCCGGGTCGGCGAGCCGGCGATCCACTACCTCACCCAGCCGTTCGACCGGGCCGAGCTGGCCGCGCTCTACCGGGTCGCCGACGTGATGGCGGTGACCCCGCTGCGCGACGGAATGAACCTGGTCGCCAAGGAGTACGTGGCCGCGCGGGTCGACGACACGGGTGCCCTGCTGCTCAGCGAGTTCGCCGGCACCGCCGCCGAGCTGTCCCAGGCGTACCTGGTCAACCCGCACGACCTGGAGGGGCTCAAGCAGGGCCTGCGCGCGGCACTGCGGGCCACCCCGGCCGACACCACCGAGCGGATGCGGGCCATGCGAGCCCACCTGCACCAGCACGACATCCGGGCCTGGGCCCGCTCCTACCTTCGTGCCCTGGACGAGGGCGGCGCCCTGATCAGTCGCCTGACCACCAGCACCGACACCGGCCCCGACGGCGCCGCTCGGGTGCCCCGGCCCACCACCCCGACCGGCACCGCAGCCCATCAGACCAGCGGCTGACCGCCGAGGGCCCCGCGTCGCTCAGCGCGCCGCGGGCTCCTTCTCCAACCAGTCCAGGATCGCGTCGATCGGCTCCGCCCACCGCGCGTCAAGCATCAGGTCGTGGCCCATCCCGGGAAAGAGCAGCGGCGCTGAACCGTACCGGCGGGCCACCCGGGTCAACGTCGACGCCGGCACCACCCGGTCGTCCGGGCTGCCCAGGACCAGCACCGCAGGGGCACCCACGGCCGGCTCGGCCTCCGGCTCACCCAGCAGCGCCCACTGCGCCCGCCGACCCGCCCGACCGAGGCGTCCGACATAGCGCCGGGCCTCCTCGTCGGGCAACTCGCGGCTGAACAGCTGCCCCCGGTTGAGCCGCAACGGCCCGCCGAACACCGCCGGCAGCGTACCCCCGGGGTTGCGGCGCAGTGCCGCGCCCAGCACGCCCCAACCACCGAAGACCGGTGCCACCAGCACCGCGCCGCGCGCCGGGTAGCGCGCCATCGCGTGCGCCACCACCAGGGCCCCGGCGCCGTGCCCCACCAGCACCGCCTGCCGCGGCAGGCTCGCGGCCACCTGGGCCACATCGTGGGCGTACGCGCGCAGCGTCGCCTCCGGCGCCGGCTCGCTGCCACCGTGCCCGCGCAGGCTCACCGCGTACGCCGGGAAACCCCGCGACGCCGCGTGCCCCAACCAGTGCTCGGCGAACGCCCACGCGCCATGCCCGAACCCGGGCACGAAGAGCAGCGGTGGACGCCCCTCCTCCAGCTCGGGGATCGCGCTGAGCACCTCCCGCCGGGCCGGCCGGACCGGGCGAGACCACTCCCGGCCCCGCATGATCCGCAACTCACTTCTCGCGCTCACTTGGCCTCCAGGTCGACTAGGGCGCGCTCGACGGCGCGCAGGTAGTCGGCGTGCCCGACCTCGAACCAGTGCCGGCTGCTCTCCTTGACCTGCCCGGAGTACCGCTCTCCGGCCCGGTCCCGCACCCGCTGGGCGAACGCCGCAGCCCGCTCCGGTCGGTCCCGGCGGGCCCGCAGCAGTCGGGCGAAGAGCACCATCTGCCAGTGCGACAGGGTGAACAACCCGGAGTCTGGCTGCACCAGGCCGGCGACGGCCAGGGTCGGGTGCCCCGGGGTGAACGCGTTGAGCCACAGCGTGGGCCGGCCGGCGCCCGCGCTGTCACCGAAGACCGACGCGTCGAGGAACTCGAAGCGAGGCAGGTAACCGGTGGCGAAGATGACCACCTCGGGGTCGATCTCGCGGCCGTCGGCCAACTCGACCGCGTACGGGTGGAATCGGGCGATGTCCGGCACCGGGCCGATGCCGCCGTGGCCCACGTAGTAGACGAGCTGACTGTTCGCGATCGGGTGCGTCTCGTACACCCGGTGGTCGGGCTTGGGCAGGCCGAAGCGGGTCAGATCGCCGACGGTCAGCCGCATCGTCCAGTGGTAGAGCCACTGCCGTACCCGCAGCGGCACCCGCAGCGCCAGCAGGCTGTCGTTCACCTGGTCGGCGGGGCGGCCGAGGACGTACTTCGGCGCGTACCAGTAGCCGCGGCGGGTGGAGTGCCAGCAGCGCGACGCCTGCTGGGCGGCCTCGACGGCGATGTCGCAGCCGGTGTTGCCGGCACCGACCACCAGCACCCGCTTGCCGCGCAGCTGCGCCGGGTCCTTGTAGGACGAGGCGTGCATGATCTCGCCACGGAACTGTTCGAGACCTTCGTAGCGGGGCAGCTTCGGCGACCAGTTGTGCCCGTTGGCGATCACCACGGCGGCGTACCGGGAGGTGCGCTCGGGGCCGTACCCGCCGGTGGAGCGGGTGGTCACGTCCCACCGCTCGCCCTCGGCCGGCTCGACCCGGATGACCTCGGTGCCGAACCAGATGTGTGAACGCAGGTCGAAGTGGTCGGCGTACCGCTCGAAGTACGACAGCAGCTGGCTGTGGTGCGGGTAGTCCGGCCAGGAGTCCGGCATCGGGAAGTCGGGGAACTGGGTGAACGGCTTCGACGAGATCAGGTGGGTGCTGGCGTACACCGGGCTGCGGTCGTGTCGCCAGTTCCAGGCGCCACCGATGCCGGTTTCCCGCTCGTAGCAGTCCACGCCGAACCCGTGCTCGCGCAGATTCTTGATGGCCGTCAGGCCGCTGGCCCCGGCCCCGATGACGCAGACCGTGTCGCCCCGGTCGGAGACCGGGCGGCCGTCGCCGCTCACCGCGGACGAGGTCGCCTCCGGGTCAGGCCGGCCGTGGTCGGTGGAGGTGGACACCGGGGGGATCTCCTTTTGGGTACGGCAGGCGTGCCGGTCGCCGCGAAATCCTCTCCACAACCGAGCCGGATGTCCAGTCCTGAGCCGGACGCGTCGACGGTAGAGCCAGGGTCGGGGGTCAGCCGGTGCTGGGCAGGAGCAGGTCGACCAGGACCGGGAAGTGGTCGCTGGCCCGGCGGGTCTCTGGGGTGTCCACCACGTCGTAGTCGACCACGGTGATCCGCGGGTCGACGAAGAGCGCGTCGATGCGTCGACGCGGGTCGGCGCAGGAGTAGGTGAGCCGCTCGGCCCGGTCGGCCGCCACCGCGGCGTCGGTCAACCCGCGCGACACGGTGGCCCAGGCGGGCCCGTCCGGTCCCTCGTTGAGGTCCGCCCCGGCCAGCACCGGGCTGGTCGCCGAGTCCAGCTCGCGCTTGAACTCGGCGGCCTGCGCCGGACGCTCGGCCGGGTCGGTGGACAGGTGCGAACCGGCGAGGGTGAACTGGGCGTCGCCGACCCGGCAGTCGGCGTACGCGGCACCGCGCAGGTGCCGGCCGGGGGTCAGCGGGAAGCGCTGGCAGCGGGTGCCCCGCACCTGAACCCGCAGGCTGGTCAGGAGCAGGTTACCCAGGGCGGGCAGCCCGCCGGCGGCCACCACCAGCCCGAACGACTCGGCCAACGTGGCGGATTTCTGCCGCCACCGGAACCGGCGCGGCCCCTCCTGCACGATCACCACGTCCGGCGACGCGGCCCGGACCACTGCCGCCAGCGCGGCGGTGTCGTCGCGCTGGCTGTGGATGTTGTACGACACCACCCGCAGCGGCACGCCCATCGCCGACCGCCTCAGATCCGGCGGGCCAGGTCGGCGGCGCCGATCACCCCGGCGCTGTTGCCCAGCTTCGCCGGGAGCACCTCGGCCACCGGCAGGCGACCACGCTGGGCGAGCGCGTCGAGGTACGAGCGACGGGTCGGGCCGAGCAGCAGGTCACCGGCGTCGATCACACCGCCGCCGACCACCAGGGTCTGCGGGTCGAGGATCTGCGCCATGTCGGCGAGGCTGGTGCCCAGCCACCGGCCGATCTGGGCGAACGCCTCGGCGGAGATCGGGTCGCCGCCCTGCGCGGCGGCGGTCACCATCGGGCCGGTGATCGCCTCGGCCTCACCGCCGGCCAGCTCCAGCAGAGCGGTGGCCCGGTTGGGCTCCTGCCGGGCGCCCGCGCGGGCGAACCGGACGAGGGCACTGCCGCTGGCGTACTGCTCGATGCAGCCCAGCCGGCCGCACCCGCACTGGTGCCCGTCCGGCACGGCCAGCATGTGGCCCAGCTCAGCGGCGATGCCGTGCGCGCCGCGCATCAGCTCGCCGCCGAGGACGATGCCGCCGCCCACGCCGGTGCCGATGGTGAACATGATCATCGAGTCGTCGGCGGCACGGGCCGCGCCGTAGCGGAACTCGGCCCAGGCGGCGACGTTTCCGTCGTTCTCCACGATCACCGGGAGCCCGATGGCCTCGCTGACGTACTCGCGCAGCGGCTCGTCACGCCAGGCCAGGTTGGGGGCGAAGAGCACTGTCGAACGGCTGGCGTCGATCCAGCCGGCCGCGCCGATGCCGACGGCCTCGATCGTCCGCCCGGCAGCCAGCTCGCCGACCAGCTCGATGATGACGTCGCGGGTCTTGGCAACGTCATCGGCGGGAGTGTCCCGTCGGGTCTGCACGAGGACCGTGCCGGTGTCATCCACGACACCGCCGGCCACCTTCGTGCCACCGACGTCGACTCCGATGGTCAGCGTCACCGCTGCCGCCCCCCTCTGCTGTGCTGTCCGGCCCGTGTCCCGGCCCAGTGCCGGTCCGGATCGGTGTGTCCCGCGCTCAGGCGCCGTCGCCCGATGCTTGCGCGCCGGTGTCGTCAGGCACCCGCGAGGCGGGCACCACGGGACGGGTGGTCGGTACCGGTACGGTCGCCGACCCGGCCTCGTCGACGGGTGGTACGGCGGCCGGGGCGAGTGGGTCCGCCGTCCGGGTGGCGACCGACCAGACATCCCGCTCCGGCGCCGGCTGAGAATCATGCCCGGTGCGGGTGGCATCGCGCCACACGTGATCGTCGCCGGCCCCGGTGGACGGGGCGCTCGGGGTTGGCTCCGGAAGCACGTCGTCGGTGCTCGCGGCGGGTGTCGAAGACGCCGGGGCGCTCGGGGCGGCGGCCGGCTCGAACGGGCTCGTCGCAGGCGGTTCCGCCGGTGAGAACGCACGGAGCAGGCTGGCCACGCCCGCGGCGAAGTCACCCGCGCCGGTCGCGAGGCGTTCGGCGAATTCCGGACTTGGGTCGCGCAACGCGGCGATGCCCCGACAGACCGGGCAGACGCAGCATTCGGGCGAACCGGTGGCGAAAGCACCGCCGACGCCGGAGCGCCCGTCCGGACCGGCGCTGTGACCGAGGACACCGGACAACATCCCGCCCAACGAGCCGAGCGCGTCGCCCGCCGAGCCGACCGAGGCCAGTCGTGCCCCCGCGAGCAGGGTGGCGACCAGTCGCTCTGCCTCTTCCCGGGCCGAACCCGGATCCGTTGCGCCCATCGTCGGCTCCTCTACCGTGCCACCGGACACGTCACTGCGCCGCGCCGGTTGCTTCTACCCGGCGCTTGAGCTGCTTCAACGCGGTGTCCATGATCATCTTCTCGGCTTTGCGCCGAAACATCCCGAGCATTCCGACCGACAGGTCGACCTCCAGCGTGTAGGTCACCGTCGTGCTGCCGTCCGGGTTACCTACCAGGTCGTACGAACCACGCTGGGCCTTCTGCATCTTCGAGGGGGCGATCAGGTGCCACTCGATCCGGGACAGGTCCTCGGCGTACTCGTAGGCGAGCACGTACTCGTCGGCCATCACCCCGGCGTCGATGGTGAATTGCACCTGACTGGCGTAGCCGTCCTCGTACTCCTCGATGACCTCGGCGCGACGCACCGCGTCGGTCCATTCCGGGTAGCGCGCGAAGTCGCAGATGACCGCCGTCACCCGATCCGGTGCGGCGCCAATGATGATCGACTGGGTGGAGGAGTCCGCCATGGGGGGAGGCTACCCGGCGGGTACCGCTCGCACGCCACACCGCCCCACCGACCCTCCTGCCTGTCCCCCTCGGACCGCGCGGCGGGTAGGTTTCGACACAACCGACGCCCACGGCGGCGGTCAGCCCGGCCAGTGCGAGCACGAAGGAGTGCAGGTGCGCGAGTTCTCCGTCCCGCCGATCGTCACCGTTGGCGACGCGGCCAACCTCACCGATCCGGTCTGGGACAACGCCGAGGTCGCGCCCGACACCGTCCAGTTCGCCCGCCCCACCCCGAGCGCCGACGGCACCGCCACCGCCTGGGCCGAGGTGACCTGCCTACAGTTCCGCGACGAGGTGGCCGCCGTCGCCCGCGGGCTGATCGCCGCCGGCATCGAGCCGGGTGTCCGGGTCGCACTGATGAGTCGTACCCGCTACGAGTGGACCCTGCTGGACTACGCCATCTGGGCCGTCGGCGCGGTGACCGTGCCGATCTACGAGACGTCCAGCGCCGAGCAGGCCGCGTGGATCCTCGAGGACTCCAACGCGGTCGCCGTCGTGGTGGAGACCGAGGCGCACGCCGCCCTCATCGCCGGTGTCCGGCACCGACTGCCCGAGCTGGGCCAGGTCTGGCAGATCGACCTCGGTGGGGTCGACGAGCTGGTCACGACCGGCGCCGCCGTCGAGCTGGCCGAGGTCGAGCGGCGGCGCAAGGCCGTCCGCGCCAACGACCTGGCCACGATCATCTACACCAGCGGCACCACCGGCCGACCCAAGGGCTGCGTGCTCACCCACCGCAACATGTACGCCGACGTCGCCAACGCGGTGCCGGTGCTGCCGAACCTGTTCAACGCCGGCGCGAGCACCCTGCTCTTCCTCCCGCTGGCGCACGCCTTCGCCCGGCTCATCCAGATCGGCGTCGTGCAGGCACGGGCCACCATGGCGCACTGCGCCGACACCAAGAACCTGGTCGCCGAGCTGCAGGCGTTCCGGCCGACCTTCGTGCTCTCCGTACCCCGGGTGTTCGAGAAGGTCTACAACGCCGCCAAGCAGAAGGCCGAGGCGGACGGCAAGGGCAACATCTTCGCCCGCGCCGAGCAGGTCGCTATCGCGTACAGCGAGGCTCTGGAGACCCCGGGCGGGCCGGGGCTGGCGCTACGCGCCCAGCACGTGGTCTTCGACCGGCTGGTCTACCGCAAGCTACGCGCCGCGCTCGGCGGACGCTGCCGGGACGCGATCTCCGGCGGCGCGCCGCTCGGCGCCCGACTCGGCCACTTCTTCCGGGGTATCGGCGTGACGGTCCTGGAGGGCTACGGCCTGACCGAGACCTCGCCCGCCGCCGCCGCGAACCTGCCCACCGGTACCCGGATCGGCAGCGTCGGCCGCCCGCTGCCCGGCGTGACCGTGCGGATCGAGGACGACGGCGAGATTCTGATCTCCGGCGAGCTGGTCTTCGCGGGTTACTGGCGCAACGAGACGGCGACGGCCGAGGCGATCAGCACCGACGGCTGGTTCCGCACCGGTGACCTGGGCCAGCTCGACTCCGACGGCTACCTGAGCATCACCGGCCGCAAGAAGGAGCTGATCGTCACCGCCGCCGGCAAGAACGTCGCTCCGGCCGTGCTGGAAGACCTGGTCCGGGCGCATCCGCTGATCAGCCAGTGCGTCGTGGTCGGTGACCGCAAGCCGTTCATCGCGGCGCTGGTCACCGTCGACGAGGAGGCGCTGCCGACCTGGCTGGAAGGCGCCGGGATGCCCCTCGACACCTCGGTCGAGCAGCTGCGCGAGCACGAGGGCCTCCGCAAGGAGATCCAGGCCGCCATCGACACCGCGAACCAGGCCGTCTCGAAGGCCGAAGCGATCAAGGTGTTCCGGGTCCTGCCCCGCGACTTCACCGAGGCGACCGGCGAGCTGACCCCGTCGCTCAAGGTCAAACGCCAGGTTGTCCACAAGACGTACGCGGCGGAGATCGCCGATATCTACCGAGGCTGACTACCATCCGTCACGTGCCCGCATCCACAGCCACCGCACCGCACCCGCATCCCCTCGCCGCGGCCGCCCGCCTGGTGATGTTGGCGCTGGTCGCCGTCCTGACCCTCTTCGCCACCCACGACGTCGCCCAGCTGTGGTGGATCGCGTTGCTGGCGGTGGCCGGGCTGCCGTCGCTGCTGGCACCACAGCACCGGCTGGTCGGTCCGCTGAGCCGGGTGGCCGAGGTGGTGGTCCTGGGGCTGGCCGCGAGCCACGTCGCCGCCGCCGCGTCCATTGGCGGCACGGTCGACGGCCTGGGCGCGTCGGCGGTGCTGCCCTACCTGGCCGTCCCGGTGACCGTCACCGCGCTGCGCCGTCGTTTCCGCGAAGGCGCCGCCCTGCTCGTCGTCACCGCCGCCACCCTGCTGGTCAGCGGCGCGCTGACCCAGGTCGACGGAGGGCGCCAGCTCGGCCAGCCGGGTTACCTCGCGGTCTGCGCGCAGTGGCTGATCCTGGCGGCGCTCGGGCTCTACGCCGCCAGCACGCTGCACCGGGTGATGGCGGTCCGCGGTGAGGGCAAACCCCAGCCGTACGCCGAGGCCACCCGGCTGTTGACCCAGCTGCGCACGGTGGCCCGGCAACTTCCCGGGGCGACGCTGGATCCGGGCGGCATCTCCGAGCACCTGCTGGAGGAGCTGCGCACGGTGGCCCGCGCCGACCGGGGCGCGGTGCTGTCGGCCAGCGGCGGCGGCCGGCTCGTGGTGCTCGCCCAGGCCGGTGTCGATCGGGTGGACTGGGAGACGACGCTGGACGCGGACTCGGCGATCGCCGACGCCTGGGCCAGCCAGCAGGCCACCACGGCCGCGCGGTCGCAGTCCCGCTCGCACCGTGGCGGGGACGTCTCCGCGCTGATCGTTCCGCTGTTCGCCGGGGTGCGCACGGTGGGGCTTGTGGTGCTGGAGGCCGACGCCGCACACGCGTACCCACCGCCGGTGGTGTCCCGGGTGACCGCGCTGACCCGCCCGGCCGCGCTGCGGCTGGAGGCGGCGCTGCTCTTCGACGAGGTGCGCTCGCTGGCCACGAACGAGGAGCGGCAGCGGCTGGCCCGGGAGATCCACGACGGGGTGGCGCAGGAGCTGGTGATGGTCGGCTACGGCATCGACAACGCCCTGGCCACCGTCTTCGACGACGCCGACGAGACCGCCGAGGCCCTGCGTACGTTGCGCGGCGAGGTGACCCGGGTGATCCAGGAGCTGCGGCTGAGCCTCTTCGAGCTGCGCAGCGAGGTGGACCGCCAAGGTGGGCTGGCCGCGGCGATCGCGGAGTACGCGCGCACCGTGGGCGCGTCCGGCGGGCTGCGGGTGCACCTCTCGCTGGACGAGTCCACCGCCCGGCTGCCGGCCGCGACGGAGGCCGAGTTGCTGCGCATCGCGCAGGAGGCGGTGACCAACGCGCGCAAGCACGCCGGAGCGTCGAATTTGTGGGTCACGTGTGAGGTCGACCCCCCGTACGCGCAAATAGAAGTGTCGGATGACGGTCAGGGGATGGCTGACCAGCGCCCCGACGGACGGTACGGTCTTGCGATCATGGCCGAGAGGGCGGAACGTATCCGGGGCCGGTTGGAGATCAGGCCGCGGCAACCCAGCGGCACAACCGTGGCGGTGGTTCTCGGCACCTCGGCCCGGCGCGATAACGTGCGCGGCAGCGCAGCACCAGAAGGGGAGTAACCCGAGGATGACCACAAGTCCGATACCGGCCACCCGCACCAAGGTCCTCCTTGTCGACGATCATGACCTGATTCGCAAGGGCCTGCGGCACGCCTTCGAGCGCGACCGCCAGTTCGAGGTCGTCGGTGAGGCGGCCACGGCGGCGGAGGGCGTACGCCAGGCCGGCGCCTTGCAGCCGGACGTGGTGATCATGGATCTGCGGCTGCCCGACGGCAGCGGCCTGGAGGCCACCCGCGCGCTGCGCAAGTCCAGCGCGTCGATGGGCATCGTGGTGCTGACCATGTATGCCGGCGACGACCAGCTCTTCGGCGCTCTGGAGGCCGGCGCGAGCGCCTTCGTGCCGAAGACCGCCCCGGCCGACGAGGTGGTGGCCGCCGCACGGCATGCCGCCTCCTCCCCCAGCGCGTTCACCGCGGCCGACCTGGCCGAGGCGATGAAGCGCCGGCTCGCGCCGTCCGGCCCGCAGTTGTCCCCGCGGGAGGGGCAGGTGCTGCGGCTGCTCGCCGACGGGATGAGCGTGGCGGGCATCGCCAAGCAGCTGTTCGTCAGCGAGTCCACGGCGAAGACGCACATCTCCAAGCTCTACGAGAAGCTCGGCGCGGCCAACCGGGCTCAGGCCCTGATGACCGCGCTCCGGCTCGGCCTGCTCGAGGCACCGGACGCGCCGAAGTTCTGACCTGCCTCCCGCTCGTCGAGCGGGACGTCGCGACCGACGGTCCGCGCCAGCTTCGGCTGACGCGGACCGTCGCGCATCGACCGATGTCGGCGGAGAACCTCCAGCGCGCTATGGTCTGGCGTGCGTGGCGGGTGCACAATACCCGCGCGGGCGACGACGCTCGCGTCGCGGATTCGAGGGGTGAACGCATGCAGCGGCCGGATTGGGCACCCGACACCATCGACATCGAGCGCCCGAGCGTCGCGCGGATGTACGACTACTACCTCGGCGGCTCACACAACTTCGCCGCCGACCGGGCCGCGGCGCAGGCAATGGTCGCGGCGGTGCCCGAGGCGCCGTTGATGGCCCAGGCCAACCGGGCGTTCCTACGCCGGGCCGTCCACCACCTCGCCGAGGCCGGGGTCCGGCAGTTCCTGGACATCGGCTCGGGCATCCCGACCGTCGGCAACGTGCACGAGATCGCCCAGCGGCTCGACCCGCAGTCACGAGTGGTCTATGTGGACGTCGACCCGGTGGCGGTGGCGCACAGCCGCGAGATCCTCGCCGGCAACGAGCGGGCCGCGGTGGTGCAGGAGGACCTGCGGCACCCGGAGGCGATCCTGGCCCATCCGGACGTCCGCAAGCTGCTCGACCTGAACCAACCGGTGGCGGTGATGGTCGTGGCCGTCCTGCACTTCGTCCCCGACGACGACCGGCCGGCGGAGCTGCTGCGGACGCTGCGCGACGCGTTGGCCCCCGGCAGCTATCTGGTGCTGTCCCAGGCCAGCAAGGACGGCCGCAGCGACGACGAACGCGCCGAGGCCGAGCGGGTCTACCGGCGCACCGACAACCCCCTGTGGATACGCGACCGCGCCGAGCTGACCGCGCTCTTCGACGGGTTCGAGCTGCTCGACCCCGGTGTGGTCTGGGTGCCCCAGTGGCGACCGGACACTCCCGAGAGCGCCGAGGACGCCGAGCGCGCGGTCTTCATGGGCGGCGTCGGGCGCCTCGGTGGCTGAGTCGCTCGGGGCGACCCCCTACCCGGGCACCTTCGCCCGGGCCTGGGCGAAGGCGGTCTCCGGCACCAGCTACCTACCGATGACCCAGGCCCAGTTGGAGACCCTGCTGGACCGGCTCACCGGGCAACTGGCCGGCGCGCTGCTCACCGAGCCGTTCGACCTGCGTGCCGGGCATCGGGTCGGCGCCGAGTTGGTCGCCGCGCACATCGCCTCCGCTGAGGGGCTGGGTCGTACCGTCGAGGTCATCCAGCTCCGGTTGGTGCGCGATCTGGGGCTGGTGGCCGAGGACGTCGAGGACCGGATGGCCCGGCTGCTGGCGGCCGTGGCGACCGGCTACGCCCGTGCTCTGCGCGACCGGACGCTCGACGAGCAGGAGTCGATCCGCCGGGCCGCGATGCGTGCTCGCACCCAGGCCGAGCGGGCGCTGCGGGCCAGCGAGGCCCGGTTCCGGCATCAGGCCACCCACGACCCGCTCACCGGCCTACCCAACCGGACGCTCTTCACCGAACGACTGACCGCCGCGCTCAATGAGCCAGGCCGGGGGGCACAGCGGGTCGGGGTGTGCTTCCTCGACCTGGACCGCTTCAAGGTCGTCAACGACAGCCTGGGGCACCAGATCGGTGACCTGCTGCTGGTCACGGTGGCCGAGCGGCTACGCAAGGCCATGGGTGAGCACCTGGTGGCCCGGCTCGGCGGCGACGAGTTCGTCATCCTGGTGGAGCGCACCGGCGGCACCGACGACATGGTCGCCGTTGCCGAGACCGCGCTCGCCGCGGTACGCACCCCGGCGCTTGTCGACGGGCACGAGCTGCAGATCTCGGCGAGCATCGGCATCGTCGAGCGCCAGGTGGCCGGAGCCAACCCCACCGACCTGATGCGGGCCGCCGACAGCACTCTGCACTGGGCGAAGGCCGCCGGTGGGGCACGCTGGACGCTCTACGACGCCGAACGCAACCAACGTGAACTGGCCCGCTACGCGCTCTCCGCGGCCATCCCGGCCGCGCTGGAGCGGGGCGAGTTCTACCTCGACTACCAGCCGCTGACCTCACTGCGCGACGGCAGCCTGGTCGGCGTGGAGGCCCTGGTCCGCTGGCGGCACCCGGAGCTGGGGGTGCTCCGGCCGGACAGCTTCATCGGGTTGGCCGAGGAGACCGGCCTGATCGTCCAGCTGGGCGGGTGGGTGCTGGCCGAGGCGTGCCGAGAGGCGGAGGCGTGGTCGGCTGGAGGTGTCGCCGCGCCGTTCGTCAGCGTCAACCTGGCGGTACGGCAGGTGCACCGGCCCGGGTTGGTGCAGGAGGTCCGGGCGCTGCTGCGGCAGACCGGCCTACCGCCGGAGCGGCTCCAACTGGAGATCACCGAGAGCACGATGATGAGCACCGCCGAGGAACCGGTACGCGCCCTGCGAGTGCTGGCCGACCTCGGGGTACGCATCGCCATCGACGACTTCGGCACCGGCTACAGCAACCTGGCGTACCTGCGAGACCTGCCGGTGACCGAACTGAAGGTCGCCGGCGAGTTCGTGGCCGGCCTGCGGTCGCCCTCGGTCGGCCGCACCGATGAGCGAATCCTCGCCTCGCTGGTCTCGCTGGCGCACGCGCTGGACCTGACCGTCACCGCCGAAGGGGTGGAGACCGCCGGGCAGGCCGAGCGGCTGCGCGCGATCGGCTGCGACGCCGCCCAGGGCTGGCACTTCGGCCGCCCGGCCCCCGCCGATCGCATCCTGGCCCGCATCCGCTGACCCCTCGGGCCCAGCCATCGCCCAACCCGTTCCCGCCCACGCCCAGCTCACCGGATCGTCGACGGCGCGGGCGAGCTGAGCCCGGGGCCGGACGCTTCATTGAGCGTGATGTCTGTGAGTCATCAAGATGACTCACAGACATCACACTGATCCCGGCAATGCACGGCAGGCCCACACCCTTGAGGTAGACAGCGTCTACGGCTACTGGTAGACAGTGTCTATGAACGCGGATGAGACGGGCCTACGAGGGCGGCTGGTGGCTGCCGGGGTGGACCTGGTGCTACGCGAGGGCCAGTCAGCGGTGTCGCTGCGGGAGATCGCCCGCCGTGCTGGGGTCTCGCACGGAGCACCGCGCCGCTACTTCCCCACCCATGTCGACCTGCTCTCCGCAATCGCCCGGGAGGGCTTCGCCGACCTCACCGCGCGCGTCGAGCAGACGATGCGCGACGTCGACCCGGACCCGCGTACCCGATTGACCGCACTGGCCCGGACGTACCTGGACTTCGCGGCGACCCACCGCGGCATGTTCGAGCTGATGTTCCGCCACGACCTGCTGGACAGCGGCCGGCTGCGGCTGCGTGAGACGAGCCTGCCGCTCTTCGCCGTGCTGGCCGATCTGGTGGCGCAGGTACGCCGCCCGACCGACGCGCCCGCGGCGGTGCTCGCCGGCGCGCTCTGGGCCAATCTGCACGGCATAGCCCAGCTCTGGGCGTGGGGCAGCCTACCGCTGGCCACCGGCGCCACCGACGACGACGCCCTGCTGCGCGCCACGCTAGAAGCCCACCTCGGCCCGGCGCTGGCCTGAGACCCCGGAGGAACCGTGCCCCTGCTGTACGACGTCGCCAAGCTGACCGTCGGCGCCGCGCTGCGATTGGGCTGGCGGCCCCGCGTGGAAGGGCTGGAGCATCTGCCCCGACACGGCGGCGCGATCCTCGCCGGCAACCACCTCTCCGTCGCCGATGAGTGGTTTCTGGTCACCTCGACGCCCCGACACGTCACCTTCTGGGCAAAGGTCGAGTACTTCAACGGGCGCGGTCCGGGCGGCTGGCTCAACCGGCGGATCGTCGCCGGCATGGGCGCCATCCCGGTCGACCGCGTCGACGGCCGGGCGGCCCTGCGCGCCCTCGACGCCGCCGTACCGGTGTTGCGCGCCGGCGGCCTGGTCGCCATCTACCCGGAGGGCACCCGTTCCCCGGACGGGCGGCTCTACCGGGGCCGCGTTGGGATGACCCGGCTGGCCCGCGACGCCGGGGTGCCGATCATCCCGGTCGGCGTGCTCGGCACCGCCGAGGTGCTGCCGGTCGACGCGCGGCTGCCCCGTCGGCACCCGGTCACCCTGCGGTTCGGCCCACCGATTCCGGTCGCCGACCGGATCAACGGGCCGCGCGACATCCGGACGGTCACCGACGAGGTGATGGCGGAGATCCAGAAGCTCACCGGCCAGGAGTACGTGCCGAGCTACGCGCCGGCCCGGGAGAGCTGAGCCCTGCAGAGCTGAACGCCGGCGGCGATCAACCGGCGAGCAGTGCCGCCATGCGTTCCGCCTGCGCCTCCCAGCGCCACTCCCGTTCCACCCACGCCCGACCGGCCGCGCCCAGTTCGCGGGCCAGGTCCCGGTCGGCGAGCAGCCGGGCGACCCGGTCGGCGAGCTGGGCGACGTCCCGACCGCGTACGACGTAGCCGGTCTCCCCCTCGCGGACCGCGTCCGGTGCGCCCCCGGAGTCACCGGCCACCACCGGCAGACCGGTCGCGGATGCCTCCAGGTAGACGATGCCCAGCCCCTCCACGTCGAGACCACGGTTGCGGGTGCGGCACGGCATCGCGTAGACGTCGCCGGCCGCGTAGTGCGCCGGCAACTCGGCCCACGGCACCGTGCCGGTGAACACCACGTCCCGTTCCACACCGGCCTGGCGGGCCAGCTTCTCCAGGGTCGCCCGGTACGGCCCGCCGCCGACGATCAGCAGCGCCGCGTCGGGCACCCGGCGGCGGATCTCCGGTAGTGCCCGGATCAGCATGTCCTGGCCCTTGCGTGGCACCAGCCGGGACACGCAGACCACCACCGGCCGGTCGGTCAACCCGAGCCGGGCCCGGACCTGTTCACCGTCCACAGTCGGGTGGTAGGTGTCCACGTCGACGCCGGGGGCGAGGCGGCGCAGCTCGGTCACCCCGTCCAGCACGCGGGCCAACCGGCTACGGGTGTATTCGCCGAGGTAGGTGGTCACGTCCACACCCCGACCGATGCGCCGCAGCGCCGGCCGGGCGGCCGGCACCGCCGCCCAACCGACCTCGTGGCCGTGGGTCTGCGCCACCACCCGGCGAATGCCGGCCCGTCGCCGCAGACCGGTGGCGAGCAACCCCAACGGGGCCGCCGCGCCGAACCACACGGTGTCGCAGTCGTACGCGCGAGCCAGCCGCGCCGCCCTGCGGGCGATCAACGGGGTGGGCAACAGCACCCGGGTGCGCTCCCGGATCACCTCGAACGGCTGGTCGGCGTCGAACTTCTCAGCCCCGCGCCAGCTCGACGCGTAGACGACCACCGAGCCGGCCGGTTGACGCACCGCGAGGTTGTGCACGAACGACTGGATCCCACCCGGTCGGGGCGGGAAGTCGTTGGTGATCAGCAGCGTGCGGCTCATCGGCCGGCCTCCCGGGCGTACGCGCGGGCGGCGGCCATCCGCTCCACGGTGGATGGATGCGAGGCCGAGTAGAGGTATTCCCAGCGGGGTGGGTCGGGGTCGCCGAGGTTGACCGAGCCGAGCCGGCGCTGCATCGACTCGAAGGACTCCGGGTCGTTGGTGAGCGCGAGCGCGTGCGCGTCGGCCCGCGCCTCGACCCGTCGAGACATCAGCGCCTGCACCGGCGCAGCGACCAGGCCGACCACTGTGACCAGGGCGACCAACAACGGAAACGCGCTCGGTTGGGCCACCGAGTCGACGCCGGCCAGCCGCAGCAGTGGCCCCCACGAGCCGAGCAGGTAGAGCGCCACCACGGCCGCGGCTGCCCCCAGCGCCCCGGTCAGCGTGCCGACCGCGACGTCGGAGTCCTTCGCGTGCCCCAGCTCGTGCGCCACGACGGCGGTCACCTCGGCCGGGGTCGCCTCGTGCAGCAGCGTGTCGTAGACGACCACCCGCCGGGTCGGCCCGAGACCGGAGACGTACGCGTTGACCGCTTTGGTGCGGCGGGAGGCGTCGGCGACCAGCACGTCGCGCACCGGCACCCCGTCGCGGGCGGCCATGCTCATCAACTCGGTGCGCAGCGGGCCCTGCTCCATCGGGGTGAACCGGTTGAACACCGGCTCCACCAGCACCGGCAGCACGAACGACAGCAGCACCACCAGCACCGCCGCGCCGGCCGCGCCGAACGCCCACCACCAGCGCGGCGCGAGCCGGATGACCGCGTAGAAGCCGAACAGCGCCACCGCGCCGATCACCGCGCTGACCGCGTACGACTTGAGCAGGTCGACCGTCCACCCGCTCCAGCCGTTGGTGCTCAGCCCGTAGCGGGTGAGCACGCTCTGCCGCCAGGCGGCGAACGGGAGCGTCACCAGGTCGGCGACGAGCACCACCGCCAGCCCGCCGAGCACCGCCTGCGCGGCCCAGTGCCCACCGAACGGCCGACCCACCAGCTCGACCAGGCGACTGCCCAGCGGGGTGAGCCCGAGCGCGAGGGCGACCAGCAGCCCAATGGCGAGCGCGGCATAGCCGCCGGGGCGCAGCGCGGCCCGGAACTCCCGCCCCTTGGCCACCTGCTCGGCCGGCAGGTCACCAAGTGCGGCGAGTTGGTCGGCCCGCGGCGCTGGCGGACGGTGCCACGGAATGAACAGCGCGGCGACCACCAGCAGCGCGACGGTCAGCCCGGCCAGACTCAGCAGCGCCCACCCGCGCGGGGTCACCGCGTCACCGCCTGTCGTGTCCCGCTCATCGCGCCGCTCCTCCCGCCGTGACCGCTCATCCTATGGCCCGCCAGGAGCCCGCTTCCGGGCACGGTGTCGCGCTCAGGCGACCCGACGGATGGCCCGGCGGCGAGCCGTCTCCGGGCGGGCCGGCGCGGCCAGCACCTCCACGTCGAAGCCGGCCCGGGCGAGCACCTCGATGGCCTCGACCTCGGCGGCGACCAACCCGGCCGCCGGGGACGTGTCGTCGAACAGGGCGGTCAGCGGGCAGCCGGAACAGCCGCTATCCCGCCTCACGCACCCGTCGCAGTCGATAAGCATCCGACCTCCTGATCGGCTCGCGGCGTACGGCCGACGCCCTGTCGTCGCCAACCAAGCACCGTCGGTCACATCGACGCTAACCACCGGGTACGACAGAAACCCCGTCCGACCGGCCGTTTGAGTGCGAGATCCACTCCAGTTCCATGAAATCGGTCCATCACGCCCGGTCGGACACCCCGACATCACGGAAATCGTGTCGGCCATTGCCGACGTGCCCGACGACGGCGTCAGGAGCGGGCGAGGCGCCGCAGCAGCGAGTCGGCGCCCAGCGGGTACGCGCCGTGCCGTCGTACCCCGTCGGCGACCTCGCGGTCGGACGACACCACGACCACCGGCCGCCCCGACGGCTCGGCGCGGACCAGGCGCCGGATCAGCTCGTCGGCGGTCTCGCCCTTGCGGGAGAAGAGCACCCGTACGCCGCGCGGCGCGGGCGGTAGCCCATGCATCCGCTCGGCGCCGTCGAAGACCACGGTGACCTCGTCGCCGGTCTGCGCGGCGATCCCGCCCAGCCCGGTGATCAGGCGTTTGCGCTGCTGCTCCAGGGACATCTCGCCGAAGCCGCGCTTGGTGACGTTGTAGCCGTCCACCACGAGGTGCGCCCGGGGCAGGGCGAGCAACTGGTCGAGCCGGGCCGGGTCGTCGGTGTCGCGGGCACGGGCGGCGGGGCCGGCCGGGGCGGTGCCCGGCTGCTCGGCGAACGCGTCGGCGACGAAGTCGGCGGGCAGTTTGTCGACCGGGTCGAGCGCCAGCTCCCGGCGCAGCCCGACGGCGGCCTGGCCGATGGTCTCCAGCAGCAGCCAGAGCCGAGCGTCGTCGACGGAGCGCGCCTCCTTGGCGCTGGCCCGGGCCACCCCGGCCGCCGACTCGGCCTCGGCGAGCCGGGCCCGAGCCCGGCGGAGTTCGGCGTCCACGTCGGCGCTGGCGCGCGCGGCCCGGCCGCGCTCGGTGGCCAGCAGCTCGGTGGCCTTGCGCTCGCGGGCCTGGGTCTCGCGCAGGGTGCGGGTCACCTGCCGGGACTCCTCGCGGAGCTGACCCAACTCCTCGCGGACGCGGGCCAGCTCATCGCGGAGCTTCTCCGCCTCGACCCGGGCCACCGCCCGGTCGTGCTCGGCGCGGGTGGCCCGCTGCTCGGCCTCGCGGACCAGCTCGGCGACGACGGCGCTGTCCGCCTCGGCGCGCACGGCCGCGCCGCTGGCGTCGATCAGCTCGCGCCAGCCACGGGGTCGGGCCAGGTAGGCCAGCGCGGCCACCTCGACCGGGTCGGCGGCGGCCGGAGCGGTGCCCTCGACGACGGCCGCACCGAGGTCACCGGCGTCGGCCAAGACCCGCGCGGTGACCCGCTGCCGGAACAGCGGGTCGGCGGTGAGCTGGGCGGCGATGACCGGCGCGCCGAGCCGGGCACGCCGGTTGGGGGCGAACTTGGCCACTCGGCGCAATGGCACCGGCACCTCGTCGGCGGGCAGGGTGGGCAGCACCGCGGCGGTCAGCGCCACGATCCGCTGCCGGACCGGCTCGGGCAGCGTCGGCTCTGGCTCGGGCAGCGTCGGCTCCGGCTCGGCCGCGGGGGCGTCGGCCGGTGCGGTCGGCTCGGATGGGCCGGATGTCTCGCTGACTACGTTGTCGTCCGGGTTGCTCAGGACCCCGTCGAGCGCGACCTGATCCTCCTGCGGGAGGTGGTCGTCGGATGGCTCGGTGAGGGGCATGTGGCAAGTCTCCCACCGCGACCGGGCCCACCGCCCGGTGAGTGAGCCGATCTCTCATCCTAGCCCCATGGTGACTGTTGGGACGGCTGTGACGGGAGTGTCGGACCGGCGCGCTAGCGTGCCGCCGATGGCACAGGCGGAGTACGTCCAGGAGTCACTTGCCGGTCTCGACCCGGCGGTGGGTGGGGTGGACCCGGCGCTGCCGCTCTACGCGACCACCTTCGTGGTGGTCGACCTGGAGACCACCGGCGGCGCACCGGACGGCGGCGGCATCACCGAGATCGGCGCGGTCAAGGTGCGCGGCGGCGAGCAGTTGGGGGAGTTGGCGACCCTGGTCAACCCGGGGCAGCCGATCCCGCCGTTCATCACCGTGCTGACCGGCATCACCCAGGCCATGCTGGTGCCGGCGCCACCGATCGAGCAGGTGCTGCCGAGTTTTCTGGAGTTCATCGACGACGCGGTGCTGGTGGCCCACAACGCCCCGTACGACGTGGGCTTTCTCAAGGCCGCCTGCGTGAAGCACGGCTACCGCTGGCCCAACCCCCGCGTGCTGGATACGGCGGCGCTCGCCCGCCGGGTGCTGACCCGCGACGAGGTGCCCAACCGCAAGCTCGGCACCCTGGCCGCCTACTTCCGCACCACCGTCCAGCCCACCCACCGGGCATTGGACGATGCAAAGGCCACCGTCGACGTGTTGCACGGGCTGATCGGTCGGCTCGGTGGGCACCGGGTGGACACGGTCGGCGACGCCATCGAGTTCGCCCGGGCGGTCACCCCGGCCCAGCGCCGCAAACGGCACCTGGCCGAAGGGCTGCCCAAGGTCCCCGGGGTCTACATCTTCCGGGCCGCCGACGACCGGCCGCTCTACGTGGGCACCTCGGTCGACATCGCCACCCGGGTGCGCAGCTACTTCACCGCCGGGGAGAAGCGCGCCCGGATCTCCGAGATGCTGGGCGTGGCCGAGCGGGTCGAGGCGGTGGAGTGCGCCCACTCGTTGGAGGCGGAGGTCCGCGAGCTGCGGCTGATCGCCGCACACGCCCCGCCGTACAACCGGCGGTCCAAATACCCGGAGCGGATGCTCTGGCTCAAGCTGACCGACGGTCCGTACCCTCGGCTGTCGATCGTGCGCGACCTCTCCCCCACCGACACCGCGTACCTCGGGCCGTTCACCTCCCGCCGGGCCGCCGAGCTGGCCGCCGCCGGTTTCCACGACGCGGTGCCGCTGCGCCAGTGCACGCACCGGCTCTCGCTGCGCACCATCACGCCGGCCTGCGCGCTGGCCGAGCTGGGTCGCTGCCCGGCACCCTGCGAGCACAAGATCACCCCCGAGGAGTACGACGACAGCGCCGCTGCCCCCTTCCGCGCCGCGACGGCCAGTGACCCCCAGCCGGTGGTGGACGCGTTGCTCGCCCGGATCGACGTGCTCTCCGGCGACCAGCGCTACGAGGAGGCCGCCGTGGTGCGTTCCCGGCTGGCCGCCGTGCTGCGGGCCACCGTGCGGATGCAGCGGCTGGCCGCGCTGACCGGGATCGCCGAGCTGGCCGCGGCCCGGCCGGCGGCCCGGGGCGGCTGGGAGTTGGCGCTGGTCCGGCACGGCCGGCTGGCCGGGGCGGGGGTGTCCCCGCCGGGCGTGCACCCGCGGCCCACGTTGACCACCATCCGGGCCACCGCCGAGACGGTGTCGGGCGGGCACGGGCCGGTGCCGGCGGCCACCGCCGAGGAGTCCGAGCGGATCCTGTCCTGGTTGGAGCGACCGGAGACCCGACTGATGGAGATGTCCGCCGGTTGGTCGTCGCCGGCGGGTGGCGCGGGCCGCTTCCGTGACCTGCTGGCGAAGGCCGAGAGCGGAGCGTCCCACCAACTCTCGACCGAACGCTCATGACCAACTGACCGATCGGACTACGTCGACTCGCTTAGGCTGTTAGAGAAGTGCAGTCCTGCCCGATTCGTGGGCCTGCTCCCCTCCGCCGGGCTCCGGCGAGGTGGAGCCGGGGTGAGGAGGTGTCCCTCGTGGACGTCGACGCCGGACACGGCGCCGCCCTGGGGGGCGCCCTGCCGACACAGCCGGGTGAGCTGCCGCTCGCCCGCCGGCTGCGGTCGCTGCTCAGCTGGCCGACCACCGACTCCGACCCGGTCACCCAGCTGGTCCGCACCCACCGGGGCATCCACGCCGGCACCGATCCGGCGGTGCTGCGGCGTGCGTACACGATCGCGGAGAACATGCACCGCGGGCAGTTCCGCAAGAGCGGGGAACCGTACATCACCCATCCCCTCGCGGTGGCGCAGATCTGCGCCGAGCTGGGGATGGACACCACCACCCTGGTCGCGGCGCTGCTGCACGACACCGTGGAGGACACCCGCTACACCCTCCAGGCGCTCTCCGAGGATTTCGGCGGCGAGGTGGCCCACCTGGTCGACGGGGTGACCAAGTTCGACAAGGCGTTCTACGGCAAGGCCGCCGAAGCGGAGACGATCCGCAAGATGATCGTCGCGGCCGCCAAGGACGTCCGGGTGTTGATCATCAAGCTGGCCGACCGGCTGCACAACATGCGTACCCTCGGGGTGCGCTCGGCGTCGTCGCGGGAACGGATCGCCCGCAAGACCCAGGAGGTGCTGGTCCCGCTCTGTGACCGGCTGGGCATCCAGACCCTCAAGCGTGAGCTGGACGACGTGGTGCTGCTGCACCTTGAGCCGGACGAGCACGCCCGGCTGGCCCGGCACGTGCACGACCGGCCGGGCTGGGACACATACCTCAACTCGGTGGTCACCCGGACGCGGGTGGCGCTGCGCCGCAGCCGGGTCGACGCCGAGGTGAGCCCTCGCCCCCGGCACCTCTACTCGATCTGGAAGGACACCATCGCCGGCGGCCACACCGCCCCGTACGACCTGCCCCGCATCGTGGTGGTGGTCGACGGCCCGGCGACCGACTGTTACGCCGCGCTCGGCGCGATCCACGGCACCTGGCGACCGGTGCCTGGCCGTTTCAAGGACTTCATCGCCTCTCCGAAGAACAACCTCTACCGCTCGCTGCACACGAGCGTCTGCGGCCCGCAGGACCGCACGGTGGAGGTGCTGATCCGCACCGAGGAGATGCACCGTGCGGCCGAGTACGGCATCGCCGCCGACTTCCGGTTCCCCCGCTCGGGCAGCAGCACCTCGGCCCGTTCCGAGAAACTGGACTGGCTGCGCCGGGTGCTCGACTGGGAGCCGGACGCCGCCGACCCGGCACAGTTCTACGAGTCGCTTCGCTGCGACCTCGCCGACGGCCAGATCCAGGTCTTCGCCGACGGGCGACAGGTCGTGCTGCCGGCCGGCGCCACCCCGGTCGACCTGGCGTACGAGCTGGGCAACGACCGGGGCGACCACTGCCTCGCCGCACGGATCAACGGTCGACTTGCCCCGCTGAGTTCGGAGCTGGACGAGGGCGACGTGGTGGAGATCTTCACCGAGAACGACGGCGACAACGGCTTCGAGGCCGGGGTGGCACCGCGCGGCCCTCGCCGGGAGTGGCTGAGCTTCGTCAAGTCGCCGCACGCGCAGATGCAGATCAACAGGTGGTTCGCCGAGCACACCGAGCCGGGCATCACGATCAGCGACAAGGTTCGGCTCGGTCGGGCCACCATCGGGCTCGCCCTGCGCCAGCACAACCGGGGCCTCGCCAGTGATCTGCCGCTGCTGCGCCTCTCCGAGGAGTTGGGCTACCCCGACCTGGAGACCATGCTGGTCGCGGTCTTCGACCGGGTGATCGAACCGGACACCGTGGTCCGCCAGCTCATCGACCTGGTCGACCATCGACAGTGACCGGCCCGGCCCCAGCGCGTCCGAAGGACATTCGTGACCACTAGCCTGGAGTCATGATCCCCCGCTCCCGCGCCACCGGTCGGGCCCTCTTCTACCAGGCCTTCTACCGGCTGCCGCTGCCGGTGCGCCGACGCCTGGTCCGGCTGGCCGTGCCCAAGTACATCGTCGGCGCGGTCACCCTGGTCCGCGACGCCGAGGCGACGGGCCCGGGGCGGTTGCTGATGCTGCGCCAGCCGCCCGGCAAGGGTTGGTCACTCCCCGCCGGCCTGCTCAACCGGGGTGAGGCCCCGGTGGTGGGCGCGGCCCGCGAACTGTTCGAGGAGTCCGGCGTCCGGCTCCCGCCGTCGCGGCTGCGCCCGGCGGTGCCGAACGCGATCGTGCACGCCAAGGGCTGGGTGGACATGGTCTTCGAGACCGAGGTGCCGGCGTCGCGCACCGAGCTGACCGTCGACGGCGGGGAGGTCTTCGAGGCCGCCTGGCACCCCCTGGACGACCTACCCAAGCTGACCTGGCCGACGGCCCGGCTGCTCGCCTACTACGACATCGGGCCACTGGCCGGGCAGTTCCCGCCACCGGTGCCCGACGACATGCCATGACCGGGGCGGCCGGTGTGCCGGCCCAGCTCTGCGCGGTGGTGCTCGCCGCCGGCGAGGGCACGCGGCTGCGCCCACTCACCGAACGGGTTCCCAAGGCGCTCTGCCCGGTGGGCAACGTGCCGCTGCTGGACCGGGCGTTGGCCCGGCTGGCCGGGCTCGGCCTGACCAGTCCGGACCGGGTCGCGGTGAACGCCTGCTACCTCGGCGACCAGGTGGTCGCGCACGTCGGCGACCGCGCGCACCTCTCGGTGGAGCCGGGCGACCCGCTGGGCACCGCGGGCGGGGTGGCCAACCTGCGGGACTGGATCGACGGGCGGCCGGTGCTGGTCGGCAACGCCGACGCGTACCTCGCCGACCCGGCTGCTCCTCCGGGCCCGGACGTGGCCGCCCTACTCGACGGCTGGGACGGGCACACCGTACGCCTGCTCGGCCAGCCCGCCGCGGACCCGGCGGCGCCGGGCACCTTCGCCGGGCACTGCTTCACCGGCTTCTCGCTGCTGCCCTGGCGGCTGGTCCGCGACCTGCCGGTCGTCTTCTCGGACCTGGTCCGTGCGGTGTGGCGTCCGGCCGAGGCGGCGGGCGCCCTGGAGGTCGTGCCCTATCCGGGCACCTTCTTCGACACCGGCACCCCGGCCGACTACCTGGCAGCCAACCTGCACGCCGCAGCCGGCGGCGTTCTCGTCGAGGAGTCCGCGACGGTCTCCGGGCGCTGCGTGGAGTCGGTCGTCGGCGCAGGCGCGCGGGTGGACGGTGACGTGTCCCGCACGGTGGTGTGGCCGGACGCGGTCGTGCGGGCCGGCGAGCGGCTGCACAACGTGATCCGGGCCGGGAGTGACCTGACTGTGCCCTGCGCCGCCCAGGGCTGAGCCCTGACGGCTCCCGCCCTCGGGCTCGGGCCGGAACATCTAGCATGGGCGACGACGCCGACGAACGGAGAAACGCCCCGTGATCACCGCGATTGTGCTGATCGACTGCGCCACCGACGCGATCCCCGAGGTGGCGGAGACCTTGGCCAACCTTCCCGGTGTCAGCGAGGTCTACTCGGTGGCCGGGCACGTCGACCTCATCGCCATCGTCCGGGTCCGCGAGTTCGACCAGATCGCCCAGGTCATCGCGGGCAGCATCTCCAAGGTGCCGGGCGTGCTCAACACCGAGTCGCACATCGCGTTCCGGGCGTACTCCCAGCACGACCTGGAGGAGGCGTTCGCAATCGGCCTGGCCAGCTCCGACTGACCCGCCCACCGCACGCACGGCGGCCGGTCCACCCACCCGGGTGGACCGGCCGTCTGCTGTCGCTACATCAGCTCTCGCTGGGAGCCGGTACCTCGGTGCTACCGCCGCCCGGAGCAGCCGGGGACTCGGTGGTGCCACCCGGAGCCGGCGACTCGGTGCCGGTGCCGCCCGGAGCCGGCGACTCAGTGCCGGTGCCGCCCGGGCTGGGCGTACCGCTGGCGCTGGTCTGCGGAACCGGAATGCCGAGCTTGTTGGCCAGCGCCACCAGCTCGTCGTAGTGCGTTTGCAGCGTCGGAAGCGCCGTCTGCGCCAACTGGACCACCGACGGCTCGGAGCCCTGCGAGATCTCCGTCTGGGTGGCCTGGATGGCCTGGACGTGACCGGCCAGCTCACTGGTCACCCAGAGCCGGTCGAACTCCGCGCCGCTGGCGTTGTTCAGCTTGTCGATGACCGCCTGCTGATCGGCGCTGGGCTCGTTCGGCAGCTCCACACCGAGCTGGGACGCGGTCTGCTGCACCGTCTGGTCCAGCTGGGTGTGGTCGGTCTTCAGCATTGCGCCCAGGTCCTTGACCCCCTGGTTCTGACCCTTCTGCTGGGCCAGGTCACCGGCGGTGATCTCGAACAGGTTGACCTGGTGTACCGCCTGCAGGTACTGGGTGTCCTGCGTTGACGGCTGTGCCGCGGCCTGCGCGGCCGCAGCCGGCGCGACACCGACAAGTACCAGCGCGGCCAACAGGCCGAGGCGTTTGATACCCAACATGCTTCCCCCCCTTGAGACGTTGGACCGCACGGATACCCGGCTCACCGGGGTTATTCCTGCGATCGCCCGTCGCGCGGGGTCGACCGGTCGCGCCGTGGCCGTCCGACTCCTGGTCGGATGGGCGGGGGGTGCGGATACGACGTGGCGCCCGCCGGAATCCGGCGGGCGCCACGTAACGGTGCGATCGGGCGGTCAGCGGCGGCTCTCGCCGCTGCCGATCTCCTCGCGCTCGGGCCGAGCCTCGACCGGCGGGTGCCCCGGCGAGACCGGCGCCTCGACCGGCTTCTCGATCGGGTAGAAGAAGCCCCGGATGGCCGGGCCGAGGGCCCCCAGCCGGTTCATCTTCTTCGGCACGACCCAGCCGACGTAGTCGAGTTGGCCGTGACCGTCCGCGTGCCCGTTCGACGCGCTGAGCGGCTGGTGCACCTCGACGAACCGGCCGTCCGGCAGGCGCCGGATGATGCCGGTCTCCACGCCGTGCGCGAGCACCTCCCGGTCGTGCTGCTGCAGACCCAGGCAGAGCCGGTAGGTGACGTAGTACGCGAGCGGCGGGACCACCAGCAGACCGATCCGGCCAGCCCAGGTCATCGCGTTCAGGCTGATCTGGAACTTGTCCGCGATCACGTCGTTGGAGCCGGAGAGCGTCAGCACGATGTAGAACGCGACGGCCATGGCGCCGACCGCAGTCCGGGCCGGAGCATCCCGGGGACGCTCGAGCAGGTTGTGGCTCTTGTAGTCCTTGCGTTGCCTGGCCTCGATGAACGGATACATCGTCGACAGGCCCACCAGGATGCCGGGCAGCACTACCGTCGGCCAGAACAGCGGCGGGATGACGTACCCGTCACCGATCGGGATGTTGATCTCCCAGGCCGGCATGAGTCGGGTCGACCCGTCGAGGAACATGACGTACCAGTCGGGCTGGCTGGCGGCCGAGACCACCCACGCCTCGTACGGGCCGAACAGCCAGATCGGGTTGATCTGGAACAGACCGCCCATCAGCGCGATGACGCCGAAGACGACCATGAAGAAGCCGCCCTGCTTCAACGCGTACCGCGGGAACATCCGCTCGCCGACCACGTTGTTGTTGGTCCGGCCGGGGCCGGGCCACTGGGTGTGCTTCTGCTTGAAGACCAGGCCCAGGTGGACGCTGATCAGCGCGAGCAGCAGACCCGGGATCAGCAGCACGTGGGCGATGAAGAACCGGCTGATGATGATCGTGCCGGGGAACTCGCCACCGAAGATCGACGAGGTGACCCAGGAGCCGATCACCGGGATGGACAGCATGATCGCCGAGGCGATCCGCAGACCGGTGCCGGAAAGCCCGTCGTCTGGCAGCGAGTAGCCGCTGAAGCCGGCCAGGAAGCCGACCCAGAACAGCAGCGAACCGATGATCCAGTTGGTCTCGCGCGGCTTGCGGAACGCGCCGGTGAAGAAGACCCGCAGCATGTGCACGACGATCGCGGCCATGAACAGCAGCGCCGCCCAGTGGTGCATCTGCCGCATCACCAGACCGCCCCGGACATCGAACGAGATGTCCAGGCTGGAGGCGTACGCGGCGGACATCGGCGTGCCCTGCAACGGCGCGTAGCTGCCGTTGTAGACCACCTCGGTCATCGCCGGCTCGAAGAAGAACGTGAGGAACACGCCGGTCAGCAGCAGCACGACGAACGAGAACAGCGCGATCTCGCCGAGCAGGAAGGACCAGTGGTCCGGGAAGACCTTGTTCAGCAGCTTGCGCAGCGGCGTGGCCACCTGGAAGCGGTCGTCCACTCCCACCGCGGCCTTGCCCGGCGTCGCCGCAAGGTCAAACTTTCGACGCTTCATGGCCGCTCCCAGAAATCAGGCCCGACGGTCTCGGTGTAGTCGGACTTCGCCACGAAGAAGCCCTCGGAGTCCACCTCGATCGGCAGCTGCGGCAGCCGCCGGCTGGCGGGGCCGAAGACGGGCCGGGCGTTGTCGGTGATCAGGAACTGGGACTGGTGGCACGGGCAGAGCAGCCGGTTGGTCTGCTGCTCGAAAAGGCTGGCCGGGCAGCCGGCGTGCGTGCAGATCTTGGAGAAGGCCGCGTAGTTGCCCCACATGTAGTCGCCGTGGCCGACCCGCTCGTTGGCCCGGCGCGACTCCTGCGCGTCGGAATCCCGAAGGTGGATCAGCAGCGTCGGCGAGTCGGCGTGCTTGTTGCTCACGCCGTGGTCGATGCCGGGGAAGACGGTGATCTGCCCACCGGTGCTGATGTCCGCCGGGCGGATCGGCCGGCCGTCCTCGCGGACCAGGCGGATCCGCTGGCCGCCCTCAGGCGTGGCGAACCCGGTCGTGAACATCTGGTTGTTCTTGTGCGGCTGCGAGATCAGGCCGCCGACCAGCGGCGCTGCGGCGACCGCGGCGACCGGCGCGAGACCGGCCAGCAGCGAGATGCCGAGCAGCGGGCGACGCTTCACACCCAGCTCGTCGGCCATGTAGAGCATGGTCTGGCCGGTGATGGTGCGGCCTTCGGAGTCCACCGTGCCCTCGTGCCGGTCCTGGATCGAGACCTCCTTGGGCAGCAACTTCTTGCCCCAGGTCAGGATGCCGAAGCCGACGGCGAGCAGCGCCACGCCGAGGGTGAAGCCGAGCAGCGGGGTGTAGAACTTGTCGCCGCCGCGGCCCGCCTCGTACTGCCACGGCCACCAGATGTAGATGGCCAGGAAGGCCGTCGCGGCCAGACCGGTGATCAGGAAGAAGCCGGCAACCACCCGGGTCAGCCGACGCTCCGCCTTGGTGCCCGGCAGCACCTGCGGCTCGTAGTGGACGATCTCGATGTCGTCCCGGCGTGCGCCCTCGCGAACGATGTCGAACCGGGTCAGCCTGGGGTCGTTCACGTCGAGCGGCTCCGGGCCCTGCAGGGCCTGGTGCTCGGGGTGGGTGCTCATGCCGTCACCTCGCTACGGGTGGCGCCGAGCGGCACCACAGCACTGAATCGGATGGTCCGCTCGGTCACGACTTGCCCGCAATCCACAGGCTGGCGAAGACGAGCGCCACGATGCCAATCAAGAAGATCGCCAGGCCCTCGGTGGACGGGCCGTACCGCCCGAGGTTGAACCCACCCGGGTCCTGGTCGTGCTTCAGCGTCTCCTGGATGTAGGCGATGATGTCGGCCTTCTGTTCCGGCCGGAGCTGGTTGTCGCCGAACACCGGCATGTTCTGCGGGCCGCTCAGCATCGCCGCGTAGATCTGGCGGTCGGTGGCGGGGTGCAGGCTCGGGGCGAACTTGCCCGAGGAGAGCGCACCACCGCCGCCACCGAACGCGTGGCACTGCGAGCAGTTGATCCGGAACAGCTCACCGCCGGCAGCGATGTTGCCGTCCTCGTGGAGGTCGTCGCCCTGGGGCACGACCGGGCCACCGCCCAGCTCCTGGATGTACTGGGCCAGCTGCCGGGTCTGCTCGTCGGTGAAGACCGGGGGCTTGCGGTGCGCCTGGGCCTCCTGGCGGGCCAGCGGCATCCGCCCGGAGCTGACCTGGAACTCGACCGATGCCGCGCCGACGCCGATCAGGCTCGGCCCGCGGCCCTCGACACCCTGGGCGTTGCGGCCGTGGCAGGTCACGCAGCTCACGTCGAACAGCGCCTTGCCCTCGGCGGCGGCGCCGGTCAGCTGCGGGTTGTCCTGCGCCTGGGCACCCGGGGCGAAGACGGTGTATGCGCCGCCGGCCAGCATCAGCGCGGCGATCAGCCGGACCGCGGCGCCCAGCCGGCGGCGGCCCCTGCTGCGCGCGGCGGGCCGCTCGCGCAACCGCGCGAGCAGACCGCGTCGGCGGTCGTTGTCAGAAGTCATGAGCGGTGTCCTTAACCGGTTGGACCTGTCTCAGGGGACGGAGCAGCAGCGCGGAATGTGACGCGCAAGATCACTGGAGCCAGTAGATCATGGCGTACAGCCCGATCCACACGACGTCGACGAAGTGCCAGTAGTACGACACGACGATCGCCGACGTCGCCTGCGCCGGAGTGAACCGGCCCATGGTCGTACGGACCATGAAGATGATGAAGGCGATCAGACCGCCGGTCACGTGCAGACCGTGGAAGCCGGTGGTCAGGTAGAACACCGACCCGTACCCGTCTTCGTTGATCTTGATGCCGTCGGCGACCAGGTGCCGGTACTCGTTCAGCTGGCCGAGGACGAAGATCAGGCCCATCACGAACGTGACGGTGAACCAGCGCCGCAGCGCGTGCGCGTCGCCCCTCTCCGCCGCGAAGACGCCGAGCTGGCACGTCACCGAGGACAGCACCAGGATCACCGTGAAGGTGGTCGCGTAGGGGATGTTCAGCGCCTCGGTGTGCTTCTCCCACTGCTCCGGCGCAGCCGCGCGGATCGAGAAGTACATCGCGAACAGCGCCGCGAAGAACATGAGTTCGCTGGAGAGCCACACGATCGTCCCGACGCTGACCATGTTCGGTCGGGTCAGAGAGTGGATCCGGCTCTTGTCAATGGCTGGGGCCGCAGTCACGCCGTCATTATTGCCCCTGACCGGGGCCGGCGATCAGCGGGGGGCCAAACCTGCGCCTTCCGTGGCCCGACCGTCAGGGTCCGGTTCGCCTGGCCTAGCCTGAAAAGCGTGCTGCACGTCGATCCGATCTTCGCCGCCACCTCGGCCCCGCCACCGTTCACCGTCGGCGCGGTGCTGAGCGAGACCCGGCTGGACAGTTGGCTGGCCCTGGGCCTGGTGCTCGCCGCCGGCCTGTACCTCTACGGGGTATACCGCCTGCGTCTGCGGGGCGACCGCTGGCCGATCGCCCGTACCGTGTTCTTCATCGGCCCCGGGCTGGGCGGCATCGCGCTGGTCACGGTCAGCGGGCTGCACGCGTACGACACCGCGCTGCTCTCCGTGCACATGATTCAGCACATGGTGCTGTCCATGGTGGCGCCGATCTTCCTGGCGCTGGGGGCGCCGATGACCCTGGCCCTGCGGACCCTGCCGGTCGGGCCGCGCAAGCGCCTGCTCGCGATCGTGCACAGCCGCGTCGCCCGGGTCTACAGCTTCCCGCTGGTGGCGTTCGCCATCTTCGTGGTCAACCCGTTCGTGCTGTACTTCAGTGACCTGTACCGCTACACCCTCGAACACGCCTGGGCGCACGAGCTGGTGCACGCGCACTTCATCATGACCGGCTGCGTGTTCTTCTGGCCGCTGCTCGGCCTCGATCCGCTGCCCGGCCGTTGGCCGTACCCGGCGCGCGCGCTGCTGATGCTGCTCTCCGTGCCGTTCCACACCGTGCTCGGCCTCACCATCATGCAGAGCAGCACGCTCTTCGGCGGCGACTGGTACCCGTCGCTCAACCTCGGCTGGGTCGACCCCTGGCAGGACCAGGTGGTCGCCGGCGGCATCCTCTGGGCCGGTGGCGAGTTCGTCAGTGTGACCATGCTCGCGGTGCTGGTGGTGCAGTGGGTCAAGCAGTCCGAGCGGGAGGCCCGCCGGGTGGACCGCGAGCTGGACCGCCAGGAGGCCCGCGAACGCGCCGCCGACGCCGCACCCGCCTGAGCTGCCCGGACGGTACGCCCCGACGCGCGCCTCCGGGCGGGATGTCGGCTACGTCACGCCGACCGGTACGATCTGCGAGCAGCTACGAGGTGGGAGTTCCGGCATGACCGATCGTCTTTGCACCGTGTTGCTCTACAGCGACGACCAGCAGGTCCGTGATCGGATGCGGATGGCTGTCGGCACCCGCCCAGCTCCCGGCTTGCAGATCGAGTTCGTCGAGGCGTCGACCTACGCGGAGACCATCCGGCTTGTCGACGACTACGAGATCGACCTCCTGCTGCTCGACGGTGAGGCGAGCCCGGGCGGCGGCATCGGCATCGCCCGGCAGATCAAGGACGACCGGGACGACTCCCCGCCGACCTGCCTGGTGATCGCCCGCGCCGCCGACCGATGGCTCGCCGCGTACGCCGAGGTCGACGCGACGCTGGTGCACCCGCTCGACCCGGTGACCACCGGCGGCACGGTGGCCGAGCTGCTGCGGACGCACGCACCCGCCTGACGTCCCACGCTCCTCCGGCACCGTCTCGGCGCCGGATCTTCTCGGCGCCGGTTCCAGCCCACCCGCACTTCGTACGCTCGGGAGGCCCGCCATGGGCGATCGGACCTGGCCGCACCTGCTCAACGCGCTGCTGCGCGGCGAGGAGCTCTCCACCGCCGATACCGCGTGGGCGATGGACGAGATCATGACCGGCTCGGCGAGCGCGGCGCAGATCGCCGCCTTCGCCGTGGCGCTGCGGGCCAAGGGTGAGACCCCGGCCGAGCTGGCCGGTCTGGTGGAGGCGATGCTGGGTCGCTCGGTCCCGGTCGAGCTCCCCGAGGAGCTGCGCCGCACCGCGCTCGACGTGGTCGGCACCGGCGGTGACCTCGCTCATACGGTCAACATCTCCACGATGACGGCGCTGGTGGTCGCCGGCGCGGGCGTCCGCGTCGTCAAGCACGGCAACCGGGCCGCCTCCTCCCTGTGCGGCACCGCCGACCTGCTGGAGTTCCTCGGCATTCCGCTGGATCTCGGCCCGGAGCAGGTCGCCCGCTGTGTCGAGGAGGCCGGCATCGGGTTCTGCTTCGCGGCCCGGTTCCACCCCGGAATGCGCCACGCCGGCCCGGTCCGCCGAGAGGTGGGGGTGCCCACCTTCTTCAACTTCCTCGGCCCGCTGACCAACCCGGCCCGGCCCCGCGCCGGCGCGGTCGGCTGCTTCGACAGGCGGATGGCCCCGGTGATGGCCAGCGTGTTCGCGGCCCGCGGCGACTCGGCGATCGTGATGCGCGGCGAGGACGGGCTGGACGAGTTCACCACCGCCGCGCCGACCCGGGTCTGGGTGGCCCAGGGCGGCACCGTACGTGAGGCTGTGCTGGACGCGACGGACCTGGGGGTACCCCGGGCCACCCTCGCGGACCTGCGCGGCGGTGACGCCGCGTACAACGCCGACGTGGCCCGTCGGCTGCTGGCCGGCGAGACGGGCCCGGTCCGGGACGCGGTGCTGGTCAACGCGGCGGCGGCGCTGGCCACCCAGGGCCCGCTCGACGGCGACCTGACCGAGGCGCTGCGCGCCGGCCTGGCCCGCGCGGCCGAATCGATCGACTCCGGCGCGGCTGCCGCGACCCTGGACCGCTGGATCCAGACCGCCACCGCCTGACCTCTGCCACCCGACCCCGGTACCGCCTGGCCTCGCTACCAGCGTCCCCGGTTGATCGACTCGGGTTCCTTGAATCTGCCGTGTCCGACTAGCCCGGATACCCCGACTTCAATGAAGTCGAGTGGATCATGCCTCGCGCACCGGCGCGAGCCCGCCGCGAGGCCCTCCCGGCGACAGTGCGCGGGGATTTGTCGGACCCGTCTGGGAAACTACAGCTGAGTAGTTCTCCGCTTCCGTCCGTGCGTCGCTGTCGCATCCGGGGGCGGTTCGCCTGGTCCGAGAGGAGACGCCCGTGTCGCACCGCGAGCTCTACTGCGACGTCTGCGAGGGCACGGCGCTGTTCGACGCACCGCCCTGCGTCGACGGTCATGGCGCCGACTGTCCCGAGCTGATCTGCACCGACTGCGGCTCCGCCATGCTGGTCAGCGCGTTCGCCGTCCCGGTCACCCGGCTGACCGCCCGCGGTCAGGCCGCCCGCCGCGCGGCCTGACCGCGCGGCCAACCCGCGATGCGCACCGCGCCGCCTAAACCGCAGCACGCACCGCGCGGCCCGACCGCGACGCCTACCCGCTGACGCGCCGTCCGCCCGCCCGCCGATCCGGCGTCGAGCATGACCGAAGGCCCGCTCCCCTACTCGGGGAACGGGCCTTCGTCGTGCTGGGTCGGTCGCGATGGCGACCGGGTGGGTCAGTGCTCGGCGGTACGCCGGGTGCCGCTGTAGTACTCGAACAGCAGCCCGCAGGCGGCGAAGATAACGGCCAGCAGGCCACCGCCGATCAGCCAGTACTGCCAGAACACCAGGCCGAGCGCGGCGATCGCGGCGGCCAGCGCCAGACCGAACGGCCAGTAGCTGCCCGGGCTGAAGAAGCCGACCTCGCCAGCGCCGTCGGCGATCTCGGCGTCCGGGCGGTCTTCCGGACGCAGGTCGATGCGGCGGGAGACGAACCAGAAGAAGCCACCGCACATCGAGCAGAGCAGGAACGACAGCAGCAGGGCGACGGTGCCGACCCACTCGACGCCGCCCGACTCACCGTTGGTCCAGGCGCCGTAGAGGATGGTGGCACCGAAGAGGAACCCGGCGATGATCAGGAAGATACGCCACTCGGTCTTCATGCCGCTGCCTCAGCTTCCGGTGCGGGCCGGAACTTTGTCCGGGTTGAAGTTGTCCTGCGTACGCCGGGTGTCGAACGGCTGCGTGGTCTGCGCGTACGGCTGCTCACCGATCGCGGTCAGCGCGTCCTGGGTGGACTTGCCGCTCTGCTTGGCCGCCAGGAACTGGTCGTACTTCTCCGGCGAGACCACCCGCAGCTCGAAGTTCATGAACGCGTGGTAGCTGCCGCACAGCTCGGCGCAGCGCCCGACGTAGGCACCCTCGGCGTCCAGGCTGGAGACCTCGAACACGTTGCGGATCTTGCCCGGCATGACGTCCCGCTTGAACAGCAGCTCCGGCACCCAGAACGAGTGGATGACGTCGCGGCTGGTCTCCTCGAACCGGATGGACCGGTTGGTCGGCAGCACCAGCACCGGGATGACCTCGCTGCTGCCGAGCGTCGACGCGGTGGTGCGGGCTTCCGTGCCCTGGCCGTCGCGGTAGTTGAACTGCCAGTTCCACTTGAACGCGACGACCTCGACCGTGACGTCCGGGTTCTTCGACAGCTTGTCGACGTCGGTCTGCACGATCGCCGTGTAGTAGAAGAGCACGGAGACGATCAGGATCGGCGCGATGGTGTAGAGGAACTCCATCGGCATGTTGTAGCGGGTCTGCACCGGCAGCGCGTTGCCACGCTTGCGGTAGCGCACGACGCACCAGAAGATCAGGCCCCACACGAAGACGCCGACCGCGAGCGCGGCGATGCAGGAGGCGATCCACAGGTCGTACATCCGCTTGGACTCCGGCGAGATGCCGCCCTGCGGCCAGCCGAAGCCGTGGAACGTCTGACCCACGTCACAGCCCGTGAGCAGGACCAGCAGCGCCACGCCACCGAGACCGAGCCCGGCCAACCGACCAGCACCACGCCCCCGGCGTTCACCAACCCCCGGGGAAGCGCTGTGCCGTACGGCCGACGGCCGTACCTCCGAACTCCTTGCGACCACCTGGTCCTGCCTCCCTAGCGCGCCGCCGTGCGTCTTTCGTCAGCACCGGCGGCAAAGGCGTCACCGACGGTCGCAGATTACTCGACCATGACGGACTCGACCGTGGTGGGGTCGCTGTCCACCCCCCATCGGGGGCTTCCTAGCCATACCGCCGCGATACCGTCTTTACCTGTGAGCGCATCCCCGGTCTACCTGGACGCGGCTACCGCCGCGCCAATGCATCCGGTCGCGCGGCAGGCGCTGCTGGCCGCGCTCGACGACGGCTGGGCCGATCCGGGCAAGCTCTACACGCAGGCCCGCCGGGCTCGGCAACTGCTCGACGCCGCCCGCGAGGCCACCGCGCTGACGCTCGGTGTCCGCGCTGACGAGGTGTCCTTCACCCCCAGCGGTACGACCGCAGCCCACGGCGCGGTGCTCGGAGGGCTGGCGGGGCGACGCCGGGTCGGGTCGACGCTTGTGCACTCGGCGATCGAGCACTCGGCGGTGCTGCATGCGGCAGAGCGACACGTCGCGGGGGGCGGCACCGCCACGGCGGTGCCGGTCGACCGGTCGGGCCGGCTGGACCTGACCGCCTGGTCGACCGCCGTTCGGGCTCCGGGGGTCGCGCTGGCGGCGTTGATCACCGCCAGCCACGAGGTGGGTACCGTGCAGCCGGTCGCCGAGGCGGCCAGCGCGTGCGCCGACGTGGGGGTGCCGCTGTACGTGGACGCCGCGCAGTCGGTGGGCCGGGTGCCGCTGCCGGCCGGCTGGTCGGTGCTCACGGCGAGCGCCCACAAGTGGGGCGGGCCTCCCGGCGTGGGGGTGCTGGCGGTCCGCAAGGGCACTCGCTGGGAGTCACCCTGGCCGGCGGACGAGCGGGAGAGCGGACGTACCCCCGGGGTGGTGAACCTGCCGGCGGTCGTGGCGGCGGCGGCGAGCCTGCGGGCGGCGGCGGCCGACGCGGCCGCTGAGGCCAGCCGGCTGGAGCCGCTGGTGGACCGGATCCGGGCACGGGTCGCGGCGGAGGTGCCTGACGTGGAGGTGGTCGGCGACCCGGTGCTCCGGCTCCCCCACCTGGTCACCTTCTCCTGCCTGTACGTCGACGGGGAGGCGTTGCTGCACGCGCTGGATCGGCGGGGCTTCGCCGTGTCGTCGGGCTCGTCCTGCACCTCGTCCACGCTGCGTCCGTCGCACGTGCTGGAGGCGATGGGGGTGCTCTCGCACGGCAACGTGCGGGTCAGCCTGCACCGGGAGACGACCGAGGCGGACGTGGAGCGATTCCTGACCGAGTTGCCGGGCATCGTCGCCGGGCTGCGCGCCGAGGCCGGGGTGGTGGGGCTGTGACGATGCCGGACGAGGTGATCGACTGCCGGGGGCAGCGCTGTCCGCTGCCCGTGATCGCGGCGGCGCGACGGATGCCGGAAGTGCCGGTCGGCACGGTGGTCCGGGTGCTGGCCGACGACCCGGCCGCGGCGGTCGACATTCCCGCCTGGTGCCGGATGCGCGGCCACGAGTACCTGGGGTCCGTCAACGGCCCCGAAGGCCCGGCCTACGACGTCCGCCGCACCCACTAACCCGACCCCACCCCGCCCGTCCCCCGGCGATCTTGCAGTTTCTGCGGTGACAAAGGTGCGCAGAAGCCGCGAAACGGCGACAGAAAGTGCAAGATCGCCGAGGGCGGGGCGGGGGTTACGGGAGGAGGTGGGGGCGGATCTCGTCGGCTGCGGTGTCGCCGTAGGACTCGGCCAGCCGCTTGATGAACAGGTCGCGGCGGACGTCGTACTCCTGGGTTCCGATGGTCTCCAGGACCAGCGTGGCGAGCAACGAGCCGACCTGGGCGGCCCGCTCCAGGCCGACGCCCCAGGAGAGCGCGGTGAAGAAGCCGGCCCGGAAGCCGTCACCCACCCCGGTCGGGTCGACCGCCTGGGTCTCCCGCGCGATCGGTACGTGGATCGGGTCGATGCCACGCCCGGCGATCTCCACACCGTGCTTGCCCAGCGTGGTGACCCGCACCTTGACCAGGTCCAGCAGTTGGTCGTCGCTGAGCTTCGCCTTGCTCTGCAGCAGCGACTTCTCGTAGTCGTTGGTCATCAGGTACTCGGCGCCTTCGATCAGCGCCACCACGTCCTCGCCGCCCATCCGGGCGAGCTGCTGGGACGGGTCGGCGGCGAAGGCGTACCCGCGGGTGCGGCACTCGGCCGAGTGGCGCAGCATCGCCTCGGGGTCGTTGGCGCCGACCAGCACCAGGTCGAGACCGCCGAGCCGGTCGGCGACCGGGGCCAGCTCGATGTTGCGAGCCTCGCTCATCGCACCGGCGTAGAACGACGCGATCTGGCACATGTCGGTGTCGGTGGTGCAGACGAACCGGGCGGTGTGCGCCACCTCGCTGATGTGCACGGAGTCGCAGTCCACACCGTGGCGCTCCAGCCAGGAGCGGTAGTCGGCGAAGTCCGCCCCCACCGCGCCGAGCAGCACCGGGCGCAGCCCGAGCTGACCCATGCCGAAGGAGATGTTGGCCGCCACGCCGCCGCGGCGGAGCACCAGGTCATCTACCAGGAAGGAGAGGGACACCTTGTGCAGCTGATCGGCGATGAGCTGGTCGGCGAAGCGACCGGGGAAGCTCATCAGGTGATCGGTGGCGATCGAGCCGGTGACGGCGATCTTCATGTCAACCCTCGGGGTCGGGAGCAGGGCGCGGTCAGCCTACCGGCACGGCAACCCAATGGTCACCGCTCGGTCGGACAACGGCAACCAGCCCGCCACGGCCACCTTTCGCCGACCACGTAGAGACCGTTGCCACTGTGACCGGCACGACGATGGGGCCGTCCCGGAGAACGGCCCCATCGTCGCTGGTCTGTGTGGTGTGACTCAGTTGAACGAGTCACCGCAGGCGCAGGAGCTGCCCGCGTTGGGGTTGTCGATGGTGAAGCCCTGGGCGTCGATCCGGTCGGCGAAGTCGATCGTCGCGCCGGAAAGGTACGGGGCGCTCATCCGGTCGACGACGACCTCGACACCACCGAAATCGGTCACAACATCACCGTCGAGCGAACGCTCGTCGAAGAAGAGCTGGTACCGCAGGCCGGAGCAGCCGCCCGGCTGCACGGCGACGCGGAGCCGCAGGTCGTCGCGGCCCTCCTGCTCGATCAGGGCCTTGACCTTCTGCGCCGCGACGTCGGTGAGGACGACGGAAGTAGGGGCCTGGGCCTCGGTCGACTCGGTCTGCGCTGGCGTGGTCACGTGGAAGTCTCCCTGCGCGGTTTGGGTCCGGACGCACTGGCTAACGTCGCGCGCCGTCCAGTGATTCCCGGTAGTGGTCCTCAGCCGATCGTACGCCGCCTCGGCCGGGCGCACCCGCGTGGCGTGACCCCCGCCGCAGGTCGACCCGGTCCTGACGGGGCCGACCGCGCGGACGAGACGCTCAGCGGCTCCACTGCCGGGCCAGCCGGGCGCCCAGGTCACGCAGCCCCGCAGCGGGCCGGCTCAGCGCGGCGTCGAGCCCGCCGCCCTCCTCGCCGCCGAAGTGCTCGACCAGGCTGTACGCGTCGGTCACCCCCGCCGAGGCAGCCTCCCGCCGGCCGGTGCTCACCTGCCCGGCCACCACCACGCAGGGGACTCCCCGGTCACGGGCAGCGCCGGCCACCCCGGCGACGACCTTGCCACGCAGCGACTGGTGGTCGAACGACCCCTCACCGGTGATCACCAGGTCGACGGTGTCCAGCGCGGCGTCGAGTCGGGTGGCCCGGGTCACCAGACCGATCCCCGACTCGCACTCCCCACCCAGGGCGAGCAGCGCCGCGCCGATGCCGCCGGCGGCCCCGCCTGCGGGCAGCGCGCCGAGCCCGGTCGGGCAGCCGGCCAGGTCCCGTTCCAGCACCGCCGCGAAGCGCTCCAGGGCGGCGTCGAGCAGCAGCACGTCAGCGCGGTCGGCGCCCTTCTGCGGGCCGAACACGTTGCTCGCGCCGTGCAGGCCGAGCAGGGGGTTGTCCACGTCGGTGGCCGCGACCAGCCGGGCACCGCGCAGCCGAGGCGCGCCGTCGAGGGCGTCGACCAGGGCCAACGCCGCCCCGCCGTACGGCAGCGCGGCACCAGTGCCGTCGAGTGGGGTCACGCCCAGCGCGGCGAGCATTCCGGCACCGGCGTCGTTGGTCCCGGAGCCGCCCAGCCCGATCACCACCGTGCGGGCACCGCTCTCCACCGCGGCGGCCACCAGCAAACCCAGCCCGTACGAGGTGGTGGTCTTCGGGTCGCGCTCGGCCTCGGAGAGCAGGTGCAGGCCGCACGCCTGGGCGCTCTCCAGGTAGGCGGTCGCGCCGTCGGCGGTGAGCAGGATCTCACCGGCCGCCGGTCGGCCCAGCGGATCGACCGTCGACACCGGCACCCGCCGGCCGCCGAGGGCCTCGGCGAGCACCTCCACGAAGCCCGGGCCACCGTCGGCGAGCGGCCGGATCAGCAGCTCGTCTGCGCTGGTGACGGTGCGCCAACCGGTGGCGACCGCGGCGGCCACCTCCGGTGCGGACAGGGTGCCGGCGAACTTGTCCGGGCAGAGCAGCACGCGCATGCCGAGCAGTGTGGCAGCCCACACCGAGCGGAGCTGCGTCGCGCTCGCGCTGTGGGACCATTGGCTACGTGACTTCGACCTGGGTGGAACCCTCCAACACGGCGACGGCTCTGCTGCTGCTCGGCCGGGGCAGCGACCCCGACACCGAGCGCGGCGTCGAGTGTCCGGGCGACCTGCCGGCGCCCAGCGATCCCGATCTGGTGGCCCGCGCCACTGCCGCGAAGGCGAAGCTGGGCAGCAAGGTCTTCGTGCTGGGGCACCACTACCAGCGCGACGAGGTGATCCAGTTCGCCGACGTGACCGGCGACTCGTTCAAGCTGGCCCGGGAGGCCGCGGCCCGCCCGGACGCGGAGTACATCGTCTTCTGCGGCGTGCACTTCATGGCCGAGAGCGCCGACATCCTCACCACCGACACCCAGCGGGTGATCCTGCCCGACCTCGCGGCGGGCTGCTCGATGGCGGACATGGCGGTCCTGGGCCAGGTCGAGGCCACCTGGGACACCCTGACCGAGTTGGGCATCGCCGGCGAGACCGTGCCGGTGACGTACATGAACTCCTCGGCCGACATCAAGGGCTTCGTCGGCCGCAACGGCGGCGTGGTCTGCACCTCGTCCAACGCCAAGCGCGCCCTGGACTGGGCCTTCGAGCAGGGCTCGAAGGTGCTCTTCCTGCCGGATCAGCACCTGGGCCGCAACACCGCGGTGCTGGAGATGGGCCTGTCGCTTGACGACTGCGTGCTCTACGACCCGCACAAGCCCGGTGGCGGGCTCACCCCGGAGCAGCTGCGGGACGCCAAGATGATCCTCTGGCGGGGGCACTGCTCGGTGCACGGCCGATTCACGCTGGACAGCGTCAACGACGTACGGGAGCGGGTGCCCGGGGTAAACGTCCTGGTCCACCCGGAGTGCCGACACGAGGTCGTCACGGCCTCCGACTACGTCGGCTCGACCGAATACATCATCAAGACGATCGAGGCGGCTCCGGCCGGTTCGGCGTGGGCGCTCGGCACCGAGCTGAACCTCGTCCGCCGGCTCGCGCTCGCACACCCGGACAAGCAGATCATGTTCCTGGACAAGGCCGTCTGCTACTGCTCGACGATGAACCGGATCGATCTGCCGCACCTGGTCTGGGCCCTGGAAGAGCTGGTCGCGGGCCGGGTCGTCAACCAGATCACGGTGGACGCCGACACCGCGCATCACGCCCGGGTCGCGCTGGACCAGATGCTCGCCCTGCCTGGCGCGGACACTCCGCCGCCGACAGTGTCCTGATCACGTTCTGTAGCGCTCTTGGTACGCAAAAGTGCCGGATCACCGATTAATGGCACACACGCCGATGTGACCGAGTCCTTTTTCGTCACCGAGGGCTATGCTGCCCAAGCGACGACACACGCGGGCCGTTTCGATATGGCCGCATCCGGGGTAGCGAGAAAGCTCAGGCGCCCCACCATCAACACGGCAGCACCGACGCGCTGGAGGTTGCGTTGACCGACGACGTCCTGGTTGTGCATGGAGGCACTCCGCTCGAAGGGCGGATCCGCGTGCGCGGCGCGAAGAACCTGGTATCGAAGGCGATGGTCGCCGCGTTGCTCGGCGACAGCCCGAGCCGACTGTTCGACGTGCCGAAGATCCGTGACGTCGAGGTGGTCCGGGGCCTGCTCGGCCTGCACGGCGTCAAGGTCACCGACGGCGCCGAGGACGGCGAGCTCGTCTTCGACCCAGCGAACGTGGAGAGCGCCAGCACCGACCAGATCAACGTGCACGCCGGTTCCAGCCGGATTCCGATCCTGTTCTGCGGCCCGCTGCTGCACCGGCTCGGGCACGCGTTCATCCCGGATCTGGGCGGCTGCCACATCGGCCCTCGCCCGATCGACTTCCACCTTCAGGCGCTGCGGGAGTTCGGCGCCACGGTCGAGAAGCGGCCGGAGGGTCTGCACCTGTCCGCGCCGAACGGGCTGCACGGCACCAAGTTCTCCCTGCCGTACCCGAGCGTGGGCGCCACCGAGCAGGTGCTGCTGACCGCCGTGATGGCCGAGGGCGTCACCGAGCTGCGCAACGCCGCGGTGGAGCCGGAGATCATCGACCTGATCTGCATCCTGCAGAAGATGGGCGCGATCATCAAGGTCCACACCGACCGGGTGATCGAGATTCAGGGCGTGCCGAAGCTGCACGGCTACACCCACCGGCCGATTCCGGACCGGATCGAGGCCGCGAGCTGGGCCGCTGCCGCCCTGGCGACCCGTGGTCACGTCGAGGTGCTCGGCGCGCAGCAGGCCGACATGATGACCTTCCTGAACATCTTCCGCTCGGTCGGCGGCGAGTACGAGGTCACCGACGCCCGCGCGCCGAAGCTGGGCGACCCGGGCCAGGAGGGCGGTATCCGCTTCTGGCACCCGGGTGGCGAGCTGAACGCGGTGGCGCTGGAGACCGACGTGCACCCCGGCTTCATGACCGACTGGCAGCAGCCGCTGGTCGTGGCGCTCACCCAGGCTCGCGGCCTGTCGATCGTCCACGAGACGGTCTACGAGCAGCGGCTGGGCTACACCGAGGCGCTCAACTCGATGGGCGCCAACATCCAGGTCTACCGGGACTGCCTCGGCGGCACCCCGTGCCGCTTCGGCCGGCGCAACTTCAAGCACTCCGCGGTGATCGCCGGGCCGAGCAAGCTGCACGCCGCCGACCTGGTCATCCCGGACCTGCGGGCCGGGTTCAGCCACCTGATCGCGGCACTCGCGGCCGAGGGCACCTCCCGGGTGTACGGCGTGGACCTGATCAACCGGGGCTACGAGGACTTCGAGGCGAAGCTCGCCGACCTGGGCGCGCACGTCGAGCGTCCGTAACTCCCGACACACTTCTCGTCGGTTACGACGGCTTCGGGTCACCGCGGTGACCCGAAGCCGTCGCTGCATTGCACCGCGATGTGCAGCGGGCGTTAACCGTTGGCTACCCTTGCGGCGTGCCGTCGCTCTTTCGCCGCAAGTCCACTGACCTCGTCGACGAGGCCGTCTCCTCGGTGACCCCCGACGAGACCGCCGAGCGTCCCCGGGGTTACACCCCGGCCAAGGGTCGGGAGACGCCCAAGCGGCCGACCGCCGGCCGTCGCCCGGCCGGCCCCAGCCGCCCCCTCACCAAGGAGGAGGAGCGGGAGCGTCGCCGCCAACTGCGCGCCGAGGCCGCGTCGGAGTTCCGCCGCGAGGGCGGCCCACGCGACCGTGGCCCGGAGCGACTGCTGGCCCGCAACGTGGTCGACTCCCGGCGTACCGTCGGCACCTGGTTCTTCGGCGGCGCGCTGATCGTGCTGGTCGGGTCGAACGCAGCCATGCCACCGTTGGTCCGGCTGATCTCCAACGTGCTCTGGGGCGCACTGGCGCTGGGCGTGGTCGTCGACTCGGTGTTGATCTGCCGCAAGATCAGCAAGCTGGTCCGGGAGCGCTTCCCGAAGACCGACCAGCGGATGGGCTCGCTCTTCCTCTACGCCGTCATGCGGTCGATCACCTTCCGGCGGATGCGCGCTCCGGCGCCCCAGGTCAATCTGGGCGACAAGGTCTGACCTCCGGGGTTCCGCACCTCCCCGATCTGCGCGACATCAGCGAAACTGCTGCCTCGAACGTCCCGGAGGCAGCAGTTTCGCCGTACCTGCGCCGATCTTGACCAGCATCGGCAGCCCAACCAGTGACCAGATTCGGTTATCGGACTAAATGTCCGAAACCAATGGGATAACGTTTGCACTGGTGGTCGGCGCCACAGTGGCGGTGAGCGAGCCCACGCCGTTACCCTCCATCCGCAGCCACGGCCTGCGGGAGCAGCGACCTGACCGGCACGTGAGGCCCCAGCGCGACAATTTGCAACGAGGTGACAACGCGTGAGCGAGCGGACGCGAGCCGGCCACCGGAGCGTGGCAGGCGGCGACCGGACGCCCGGCGGTCACCCGACGGCGGCTGCGGACAGCTCACCCCCGGCGAGAATCGGCCCAGCGGCCGGGTGTGGCGACGGGCTCGACGGATGAGCGGCCACTACACCGACCGGTGGCCAGACCCGAACGAACCGTCCTGGGTGGTCGAACCGACCACCGAGTGGCACCCCCAGTTCCCCGGCCAGCGCTACGCCGGCGACATCGGCATGCCGCACCAGCCACCACCGCGTGGCCGGGCGACGGTGACCGGCCGCGCGGAGGTGCCGCCACTCGCGCCCACCCGCCCGGACGGCACCTACCTTGGCCGGTCGTGGTCCGACGAACCACCCGCGGAACAGCAATCCCGCGGCTGGTCCTGGGTGGACGACGAGCCGGGCGAGACCCCGGCCTACGGCCGACCCCGAGGCGACGAGCGCTCAGCGGACGCGTCCACCTACGGCCGGCCCGACAGTGCCGACTCCCACCACTACGACCACGAGCCGTACCGTCGTCCGCTACCCGAGCCGCCCCGCCGCGACGAACGCCGCTCCCCCGAGTCCGACCGGCGTACCGCCTGGTCCGACCGACGCCCCGCCGACGAACGGGGCCCCGCGCGGGAAGCCGCCTGGCACCGGGACCAGCCCACCCCCGAGCGGTACGACAGCCGTCGTCCACCGCAGGAGCCCACCGAGCGGGATCGGGGTTACCGAGGCACGCCGCCGGTCTCCCCCGTGCCCCGACCCGAACCCGGCTGGGTGCCGGAGCCGAACGACGCACCGCGTCGGCGCGGCACACCGGAGCGACCCGCCGCTGATTACGAGCGGCACCCCGGCGACGGATACGGCGGCCGACCCACCCGTGGCCACGACGGCCGGATCGCCGACGGCGCCGACCAGTGGGCGCCCGTGGACGGCCGCACGCGATACCGCGCCGACGGCTACCCGGACCGGACCGCCGACGACCCCCGCCGCCCCGAGCCGCGCTACCGCGCGGACGAAGGAATCGGCGCAGCGCAGTCACCCAACGGTGGGCGACGGCGGCGGCCCGAGCCGGAGACGCCCGACCAGCCCCGACTCGACGACGACCGGCGGCGGCCCGACACCGACCCGCACTGGCAGCAGCCCCGTGAGGCGGCGGCCCGCGCCGAGGCGTACCCGGACCGGCGACCCCGCGAGCAGGCCCGCCCGGACGCTTACCGCGAGAACGGGTACCGCGAGGACGCGCCTCGCGAGGACGCGTACCGCGAGCCCCGGCCGCAGCCCAGCCAACGGTCGGACGGCAGCCTGCCCTGGCCGCCGCCGGGTCCGGTGCGGCAGGACCGCACCCCCGACCGCAGCCGGGAGCCGGGCCGCAGCCCCGACCCACACCGCACCACGGACCCGCACCGCAGCGCCGAGCCGCACCGCCCCGCAGACCCGTACCGCAGCGCCGAGCCGGGCACGTCGTCACGGCCGACCGCGCGGCCCGAACGGCCCGCGGCCACGCCGTCCCGGCCCGACGAGCGACCGGCGGCAACCCCGGCACGGCACGACGAGCGGCCGGTGCGCCCCGCCGCGACGGCTGCGCCCACGTCCGGCCGCGCCCTGCCGGTCCCACCGGTCGCCCCGGAGCGGCCGGTGTCGCCGGCACCCGTCTCCCCGGCCACGCCCGCGTGGAACCGACCGGTCTCAGCCATGCCGATCGCCCCGACCTCCCCGGCCTCCCCCGAGCGGCCGGTGTCGCCAGCGCCCGTCTCCCCCGCCGCGCCCGCGTGGAACCGACCGGTGTCCGCCGCCCCGGTCTCGCCCGCCTCCGACCTGCCCGTCTCGGGTCCACCTGCCGCGCGCCTTCGGCTGGAGTACCTGCCCGCGCCGGTGGACCCGCCCGGCCCCGACGAGCGGTCGGAGGCCGGTGCACACCCCGCCCCGCCGCCGCGTTACCCCGGCCCGGACGCACGCCCGCCGGTCGCCCCGCCACCCACCTGGCAGATGCCGAACCCACCGGCGACCCGCCCCGCCCCGACACCCCCGGCCGTCCCCGGCCCGACACCCCCGGCTCCGGCCGCTCCGGCTCCGGCTCCGGCTCCGGCTCCGGCTCCGGCTCCGGCAGCATCGCGGCCGCCGGTGGAGGACGCCGCGCCGGTGCTCCCGCTGGCCCCTGGTACGCCACGCCGCTACGTACCCCCGCCGGCCTCGGAAAAGCCGGTGGCGCCCGTTCGCGAGCCGGAGAATGTTCCGGGCACCCGCGGACCGGAGGCGTGGTTCAGCCCCGCTCAGCCGGCCGAGTCCGGCCAGGGCGAGCCGGCGACGGATCAGCAGTCGCTCGACCCGGCCGACGATGAGTCGACGGCCGGCGACTCCGACCTCGCCACGTCACCGGCCACACCGGAGCGGGAGACATCGCCCCCGAGGGCCGACGCCGACCTCGACGTGGCCGACGAGCGCGGCGGCGAATCGACACCGTACGACGTGTTCGCCCCGGTCTCCGCGCCGCCCGCCCGCCCCGTCTCCGGCGCCCCCCGCAGTTGGGCGGACGACCTGGACGACGACGCACAGCCGGCTTTCGACACAGGATCGGTGGAGGGCAGCCGGCCCGTCTCCGGTACACCTGCCATCGCGATGCCCCACCAGCAGGCCGAAGCCGACCCCGAGGTCGAGGTCGAGGTCGAGGTTGAGGTCGACCTGCAACCCTCCGCCGCACTGCCCAGTGAGGACACCGATCCGGTCGAGCACGACCCGACGGACGAGGTCGCGCCACACGACCAGTCGGCGGACGCCGCTGACGATCCCGACACGGGCCCGGCGGATGACTCGCGAGCCGACGAGTGGTCAGTCGACGCCGCGCTGCCGGCAACGTTCACGGACGACACGAAGCCGCCGGTCTCGGCGGCACCGCCCACAGCGCCCGTCTCCGCACCACCAGCGCCTACCGCGGCCCCGGTGTCCGCGCCGCCCGCGTCGACCCCGCCGCGCTCCGTGGCACCCGTCTCCGCACCACCCGCGTCGGTGCCACCGCCCGCCGCGGCGCCCATCTCCGCACCACCGGCACCCGTCTCCGCACCACCAGCGCCCGTCTCCGCACCACCAGCGCCCGTCTCCGCACCACCAGCACCCGTCTCCGCACCACCAGCGCCCGTCTCCGCACCACCAGCAACCGTCTCCGCACCACCGGCGTCGGCGGTGCCGACGTCCGGGCCACCCGCCTCGGCCGTACCCGGCCCACGAAGTGGCTCGGACGAGGAGAACGTGCCGGTGTCCGCGCCGCCCAACGACGCTCCCCCGACACCGACAACACCGACACCGACCCGCCCGTCCCTGGCCGATCAGGGCGACCCGGAGCAGGTGCTGGCCGCGTACCGCTGGCGGTTGGACCCGGTCACCCTGCGCGAGGAGCTGACGGAGCCCGACGACCTGCGGGCCATCCGGCGACGGCTGACCGAGAAGTTGGGCTCGGCGATCGACAACCGCACCCGGGCCCGGCTGCTCAGCCTGCGGGCGGTGGCCTCGCGGATTCTCGGTGACCTGGACGACGCGCTGGCCGATGGTCGGCTCGCCCTCACCTACGCCGAGGCGACCGGCGAGCTGCGCCGGACCGCGCTGGCCCAGGCCCGGCTGGCCCACGTGCTGCGCTGGCGCGGCGACTTCGCCGAGGCGGACCAGCTCTTCGCCCAGGCCAACTCGGTCGAGTTGCCGGATCGGTTGCGGGCCGCGCTGCACGAGCACGCCGGGCGGTCGTGTTACGACCAGGGACGGCTCATGGAGGCCTGCCAGCACTTCGAGAAGGCGCTCGACCTGCGCGGCGCTGGCGACGCCGAACTGCTGGACCGGGTTCGGGTGGCCCTCGACGCGGTCACCGCCCGGGCCGAGGCGGATGGCTTCGGGGCGTACCCCCGGGGTCGGGACGAGGTGCTCGACCGGGACCGGCCCCCGTTGCCGGACCGCGACGGGCCGCTGTGGGGTTACCGCAACCAGGACGGCGACCCGGTCATCCCCGCCCGGTACGCCGAGGCGCAGCCCTTCCACGACGGGTTGGCCTGGGTCCGCCGGCCGGACACCGACCGCTGGTCGCTGATCAACCTGCTCGGTACGACGGTGATCCCGCCCTCCTTCCGGGCCGCGCGGCCCTTCAGCGACGGCTTGGCCTGGGTGGTCGGTGAGGGCGGTTGGACGGCGATCGACGCGACCGGCGCGGTGCAGGTCGCGCCCAACTTCGCCGAGGTACGACCGTTTCGCCGCGGGCTGGCCGCGGTGCGGCGCGAGGGGTGGGGGGCGGTCGACCGGACCGGCCGGATCGTCGTGCCCACCCGCTACCACGGCTTCGTCACCGAGTTGGCCGATGGCCAGCAGATCGACGGCTTCACCGACGAAGGGCTCGCGGTGGTCGACGTGGCCGGTCGGCGGGGCGTGGTGGACCGCACCGGCGCGGTGCTGGTCGCGCCGGCGCACCCGATGCTTGTCATCCACCCGGTGGCGTTCCTGGTCGGCAGCCCTGCCGGGCGGTGGGGTGCGCTGGACCGGCGCGGCGAGCCGCTCATCGACCTGGTGCACCGCGATCGCGCCGAGGTGCTGGCGGAGATCGACCGCCTACTCACCGATGCCAATCCGGTGCTCTGAGTCGCCGGTCGCCACCGGTGATCCACCGGAGCTAGGGTCAGTACATGGAATTCCGACACCTGGGCCGTTCCGGCCTGCTGGTCAGCGAGATCTCGTACGGCAACTGGATCACCCACGGTTCGCAGGTCGAGGAGGACGCCGCGTTCTCCTGCGTCCGGGCCGCCCTCGACGCGGGGATCACGACCTTCGACACCGCCGACGTGTACGCCGGCACCCGGGCCGAGGACGTGCTCGGCCGGGCGTTGCAGAGCGAGCGCCGCGAGGGCCTGGAGATCTTCACCAAGGTCTACTGGCCGACCGGCCCCGGCCGCAACGACCGTGGCCTGTCCCGCAAGCACATCATGGAGTCGATCAACGGCTCGCTGCGCCGACTGCGCACCGACTACGTGGACCTCTACCAGGCCCACCGCTACGACTACAGCACCCCGCTGGAAGAGACGATGGAGGCGTTCGCCGACGTCGTGCACTCCGGCAAGGCGCACTACATCGGCGTCTCCGAGTGGACCGCCGCCCAGCTGCGCGCCGCGCACCCGCTCGCCCGGGAGCTGCGCATCCCGCTGGTCTCCAACCAACCGCAGTATTCGCTGCTCTGGCGGGTCATCGAGACCGAGGTCGTGCCGGCCAGCGAGGAGCTGGGCATCGGGCAGATCGTCTGGTCGCCGATGGCGCAGGGTGTGCTCTCCGGCAAGTACCTGCCGGGTCAGCCGCCGCCGGCCGGTTCCCGCGCCACCGACGAGAAGTCGGGTGCGGGCTTCATCTCCCGGTTCATGAACGACGACGTGCTCACCCGGGTCCAGCAGCTCAAGCCCCTCGCCGAGCAGGCCGGGCTCAGCATGGCCCAGCTCGCCGTGGCGTGGGTGCTGCAGAACCCGAACGTCTCGTCGGCGATCATCGGCGCGTCCCGCCCCGAGCAGGTGCACGACAACGTGAAGGCGGCCGGGGTGAAGCTCGACGCCGACCTACTCAAGGCGATCGACGACATCGTCGAGCCGATCGTCGAGCGGGACCCGGCGAAGACCGAGTCCCCCGCGCAGCGTCCCTGACGCCGTTGCGGTCCGGCCGGCGTGGGTCTTCCACGCCGGCCGGCCGCTCAGCTCAGCTCTGCCAGAAGCGGATCAGGTCCAGGCCGGTGGCGTAGAGCCACGACGGCAGACCGAGCAGGTCACCGACCGCGAAGACCGCGTCGAAGAACCACCCACCGATGCGCGGGTTCCACAGCAGCGCGAAGAGCAGAATGAAGCCGTACGGGGCGAACAGGTCGTACATCTTGCGCCACTGCGGGTTGAGCCACGGCTGGATCATGTTGCCGCCGTCCAGGCCAGGCACTGGCAGCAGGTTGAGCACGCTGGCGGTGAGCTGGAGGAAGGCGAGCAGCGCCACCCCGGCCCAGAACTCCACCGGCCCGCCCGACGCGATGCCGAGCCGTACCGCCGCCACCAGCACCAGCGTGAACAGCACGTTTGTCGCCGGGCCGGCGAGGCTGACCAGGGTGTGCCGCAGTCGGCCCGGGATGGCGTGCCGGTCCACCCAGACCGCGCCACCGGGCAGGCCGATGCCGCCGAGCAGCACCACCACCACCGGCAGCACGATCGACAGCAACGGGTGGGTGTACTTCAACGGGTTGAGCGTCAGGTAGCCGCGATGGGCGATGTCCCGGTCGCCGGCCCGGTAGGCCACCACCGCGTGGGCGTACTCGTGCAGGCACAGCGACACCAGCCAGCCGGACACCACGAAGAGGAACACGTTGAACCGGACGCTGCCGTAGCCGTTCCAGGCCAGCACCCCGGTGACCGCGAAGAGCGCGACCAGGCCGAGGAAGACCGGGCTGGGCCGGAACGCCGCCTTGGGTACGCCGAGGACCAGCCCGTCGCCGGCCGGCCGGTCGTAGGCCATCACTCGGCCGTGGGTAGCAGGCTCATCCGGTACTCCACCCGGTCGTCCTCCAGCAGCGCGACCGAGGTGACGCCGGACGCCGCGAGCTCCCGCCAGGTCTGACCGATCCAGGATTCGGCATCGGCCTGGCTGCTGAACGACTCCGCCGGCCCTTCGACCGTCTTGCCGTCCGTGCCCTCGTACCGCCAGCTCCACGCCATGCCGCGTCTCCCCTCGCCGCTGAAGTCCCCGTGGGACGAACCCTCGCCAGCGTAGTCGGCCCGGCGCGCAACGGCCGCTCGCTCGCCCTGGCGGGATCCACGGGGTGGATCAATTCGATTGACGCCGGCCGGTACGGTGGCTCGGTGTTGACGCGGGGGGTACTGCTCGGCAACCGGTACCGGCTGGGCGAGCGAGTGGCGACAGGTGGGATGGGCGCGGTCTGGCGCGGCACGGACGTGCTGCTGGAACGCGAGATCGCGGTGAAGGTGCTGCTGCCCTCGCTGGTCGCCGATCCGGAGTTCACCGCCCGGTTCCGGGCCGAGGCGCGGATGCTGGCCGCGCTGCGGCACCCCGGCGTGGTCCCGGTGCACGATGTCGGGCAGGCCACGCTCGACGACGGCAGCCAGGTCGACTACCTGGTGATGGAGTACGTCGAGGGCGAGCCGTTGTCCGCCCGGGTACGCGCGGTGGGGCGGCTGGATGCGGCCACCACCATGTCGGTGCTGGCGCAGGCCGCGGACGCGCTGCACACCGCCCACCTCGCCGGCATCGTGCACCGGGACGTGAAGCCGGGCAATCTGCTGGTCAAGGCCGACGGCCGGGTGGTGCTCGTCGACTTCGGCATCGCCCGGTCCCGCGACATGGCCGGGCTCACCGCCGCGAACATGGTGCTCGGCACCGCCTCGTACATGTCCCCCGAGCAGGCCACCGGGCAGCCCGTCTCGGCCGCCACCGACATCTACGCGCTCGGCGCGGTGGCGTACTTCTGCCTCGCCGGGCAGCCGCCGTTCCACGGCGACAATCCGCTCGCGGTGGCGCTGCGGCATGCCCAGGAGGACCCGACTGCGCTGCCGGCGGACACGCCACCGGCGGTCGCCACCGTGGTGGCCCGCGCGCTGGCCAAGCTTCCGACGGACCGGTTCGGTAGCGCCGCCGAGTTGGCCGCTGCCGCCGCCGATGTCCGCGACGCGACCCTGGCGAGCATCCCGGTCTCCGCCCGCCCACCGTGGGCGTTGGCCGCCCCCACCCCGGCCCTGGCGTCCCCCGCCGTCCCTGCCCCCGCCGTCCCTGCCCCCGCCGTCCCTGCCCCCGCTGTTCCGGTCCCCGCTGTTCCGGTCCGCGCGCCGCGTCCACCGGCGAGCGTCGCGGTCGAACCGACGACCGAGCCGAAGCCAACCCGGGAGGACGCGCTCGGGCCCGCTTCGGCGGGCCGCCGCCGATCGCTGCTGATCGGGGCCGGCGCGGTCGTCCTCGTCGCGCTGGCCGTCACGGTGGTCGTGGTGGCGCTGCGTCCTGAGACCAACTCCGGTGCGGCGGACGGGCCGGCCGCGCTGGCCGGCGCGTCGGTGGCAGCCACCGACGCCGCGCTGCCGAACGAAGGCGCGACGACCACCACCGGGCCTCGGCCCAGCGCAACGCCGGGCGTCACCCGCACCGCGACGGCCGACCCGACCGGCTCGGCCGCCGACGCGACCACCAGCGGCGACCCCGCCCGCACCGAGCTGCCGGACGGCACGCCGACCGGCACGACCAGCAGCCGGCCGACGCCCAGCCGAACCCCGTCGAGCCGGCCCAACCCGTACACGGCTGCGCAGGCGTGTGGCAGCGGCTACCAGGTGATCGACTCGGCGACGCTGGCCGGCGGTGACGGGCAGCGCAAGGGCCGGGTCTTCCTGCTGTACGACGCAGGCACCGGCACCAACTGCGTGGTCACCCTCAAGGACACCGCAGTCGGCACGAAGTCGGCGGCCTCGGCGTACCTGGAGGTCAAGGGGCGAACCCGCAGCACCGACAGCGGGTCCTTCGACTACTACGCCGGGCCGGTGAAGGCCAGCGCCACCGGGACGTGCGTCAAGTGGGGCGGCTCCACCGGCGGGGTCAGCTACGGCAGCGGGTTCGAGCACTGCGACTGACCGACGGCGAGAGCACCGGGCCGGCAGGCACCGCGACCCTGGGCGGCCTTAAGGTACGGGCATGTCCGTAGACGGGTGGAACACGGTCCTGGTGCTCGGCGGTATCCGGTCCGGCAAGTCCGAGTTCGCCGAGTCCCTGGTCACCGACGCGCCGGTGGTCCGCTACGTCGCCACCGCACCGGAGGGCGACCCGGAGGACACCGAGTGGGCGACCCGGCTGGCGGCGCACCGCGCCCGACGGCCGGGCAGTTGGACCACCGAGGAGACCACCGAGGACCCGCGCCGGCTGGCCGACGTGCTCGCCTCCGCCGAGCCCAACGAGACGCTGCTCGTCGACGACCTGGGTGGTTGGGTGACGGTGCTGCTCGACCCGGACCACCAGCCCGCCGACGACGTGGCGACGATCGCCGAGTTGGCCGAGGCGATCCGCGCCTGCTCGGCACGGGTGGTGCTGGTGAGCCCCGAGGTGGGGCTGTCGCTGGTGCCGACCACCCCGCTGGGCCGGGCGTTCACCGACGCGTTGGGCGCGGCCAACCGCGCGGTCGCCGACGCCGCCGACGCGGTGGTGCTTGTCGTCGCCGGTCAGCCGGTCTGGCTCAAGCCGGCCGCCACCGAGCCGGCAGCCACCGCCAGCGTGCCGGCCGCCCCCGCTACCGCGTCCGCGCCGATCCGGGCGATCCTGGCCGACGCCGAGCCGACCCCCGAGGTGCAGCTGCCCGACGTGCTGACCCACACGCCCCCGGCCGCCCCGAGCCAGGAGTCGGGCACCCCCTGGGCCGCACCGACAATGGCGCTGCCGATGGTGGCCACCGGGCTGGTCATCCAGCCCGGCATGGAGCTGCCGATGCCCGACGAGTACGCGGGCCCGCAGGCGGTGGACCGACTGGCCACGCTTGACGTACCGGGCGCCGGGCTGGGCGTGCTGGACCGGGTGGTCGGCTTCGCCGCCGCCACCCAGGGCACCTCGACCCCCGCCGCCTGGGGCTCGGTGCGGGTGTTGCTGCTGCACGGCGACCACGCCGGCGGGGCGTCGGCGGGCACCGTGGCCGGTGAGTCGAAGCGACGCGCCACGCAGGCCCGTGCCGGCCGGGGCGCATTGGCACGGCTGGCCGCCGAGAGCGGCGCCAGCCTGCAGGTGGTGGACACTCCGGCCTCCGCACCGATGGAGGAGCAGCCGGCGCTCACGCCGGAGCAGGTGGAGTCCGCGCTGCGCTACGGCTGGCGGTTGGCCGAGCAGGCCGCCGACGCCGGCGTACAACTGCTGGTGCTCGCTGCGTGCGGAGCCGGCACCGAGGCGGCGGCCGCGGCGGTGCTCGCGGCAACCGCGGGCGCGGAGCCGCCCGCCGTGCTGGGCCGGGTGATCACCGACTCCGGCGAGATCGACGACGCGGCGTGGATGATCCGCTGCGCGGCGGTACGCGACGCGCTGCACCGCACCCGCCGCTCGCCGCGCGGTGCCAAGGACATCCTGGCCGAGCTGGGCGGCGGTGACCTGGCCGTGGCCACCGGCGTGCTGCTCGGCGCCACTGCCCGCCGGGTGCCGGTGCTGCTCGACGGGCCGGTCGGGGTGGCCGCCGGCATGGTGAGCCGTGACCTGGCCGGGCAGGCACGGCACTGGTGCCTGCTGGCCGATCACGGCGGGCACCCGGCCGTGCGGCTCGCCGCCGACGTGCTGGGCCTCACCCCGCTGCTCGACCTACGACTGGATCTCGGCGAGGGCGCCAACGCGCTGGTGGCGCTCCCGCTGCTGCGCTCGGTGCTGGCGCTCTCCGCCGCCCTGCCGGCCCACCCGTCACTCGGTGACGGCGACGAGACCGACCCGGCTGCGGAGTCCACCGACCCGGGTTACGCCGACGCGGATCTGGCTGAGCCCGACTACGCCGAGCCGGAGCCGGCCGGGCCGGGCCCGGCCAGCACCGGGGCGGACGAGCAGCCGACGTCGGGCTGGCGTGCCGGCTGAGTCGCCGCTCCTCGCGGGAGCCCGGCTGGCGGTCACCACGTTCACCACGCTGCCGGTGCGCGCCGGGCGCATCGATCGCCCGGTCGCCGGCACGGCGATGGCCCTCGCCCCGGTGGTCGGCGCGCTGCTCGGCACCGTGCTGGCCGGTGTGCTGCTGCTGACCGGCGCGCTCGCTCCCCCGCTGGTGGCGGCCGGCGTGACCGTCGGCGTCGCCGCGCTGCTCACCCGAGGGCTACACCTGGACGGGCTGGCCGACACCGTGGACGCGCTCGGCTCGTACCGGCGGGGTGCAGCCGCCCTGGAGATCATGAAGAAGCCGGACGTCGGCCCGTTCGGAGTGGTCGCCCTGGTGGTCGTACTCCTGGTGCAGGCGGCGGCGCTCGCCGACCTGGCGGGGCGGTCCTGGCTGGCGTGTCTCGCGGCGGTGGTCGTGGCGACCGCGGCCGGGCGGTTCGGCGTCACGGTGGCCTGCCGGCGGGCAGTGCCGGCGGCCCGGCCCGATGGGCTGGGTGCGCTGGTGGCCGGCACGGTCGGCCCGGTGGCGTTGACCGCCGGCGCGATCGCCGTCGTGCTGCTGGCGGTACCCGCGGTGCCGGGCCGTCCGTGGCAGGGGCCGCTGGCCGTCGTCGCCGCGCTCGCCGTCGCGCTCTTGCTGCTCACCCACGTGGTACGCCGACTCGGCGGGATCACCGGCGACGTCCTCGGCGCGACCGTCGAGGTGGTCACCACGCTGGTCTACCTGGGTCTGGTGCTGTCCGGCTGAAGCGGGCACGGCGGGCCGGGTAGCGTTCGGCTCGACAACACCGGCGCGGCCACCGGGGGACCCCAGCATGCTCATCACGGACGACTTCCTGCCCGTACCGGTGCCGGAGTCGCTCAGCGCGACCTACCTGGTGCCGATGGTCGGGCTACCGAAGGTCAGTACGAAGACCGCGGTGGCGGCCCTGACCGGCCGGCTCACCGAGCCGGTGCACGGGCTGGCCCGGCAGATGCTCGACAGCCCGCTGATGAGCGTCGACACCCGGCCGATCGCCGAGTTCCCCGAGCTGCCGCCGGACTTGCTCACCGCATTCGGCGCCACGAAGGAGCAGTTGGCCCGGTTGGCGGCGGCGACGCACCTGGTGGTCGTACAGGCCGAGTACCGGCCCGGTTGGCCGCCCGCGCACGAGTGGGCCGCACGGGCGGTCGCGGCCGCCGTGGCGGAATCCGTCGACAGCGACGTGGTGGACGTCTTCGGCCTCCAGTTCCTCGACCCGGCGACTGCGCTGCGTTCCCTCCCCGACGAGCAGGGCCGCATCCGCCTGGTCGACTGGGTGCTGGTGCCGTACTCGTCGGACACCGAGGGCCTGTGGTTCACCACCAAGGGGCTACGCCGCTTCGGCCTGCTGGAGTTGCAGACCCAGGGGGTGCCCGACCACCTCACCCGCGCCTGGGGTGCGGTGATGACCGGCGCGGCCCGACGGCTGCTGCGGGACTGGACCGACGGGCTCACCGGCGAGGAGGTGCCCGCGTTCGTGCAGCTGCCGGTGCTGGCCACGGTCACCGGGCACGACATCGCGGTGGCGTACGGCAACCCGGAGCAGCACGGCGCCACCGCCCCGGTGTTGCTGCGCCTCGAACTGGACCCGGCGACCGACCCGGAGGCCGACTCGTTCCTCAGCCTGCGCCCGCCGGCCGGGCACCCCGGCCCGGACGGGCGCTACTACGCCGCCGCCTGCGCGACCCTGTTCTCCGGGATCCAGCCGGACGTGCGCTACGCCCGCGCCGGTGACGCGATGAGCCGTGCGGTCGCCACCGCCCGGGCCGCGCTTGGTGACGCGCGGGCCCGATTCGTCGCTGGCCAGCTCCCCGCCGAGTCGCAGTTGGTGGTGAAGTACGGCCTGCCGGGAGACGACGGCCCGGAGTACGTCTGGGCGGGCGTCACCTCGTGGGAAGCCCCGGAACGCATCGTCGGCGTGAGCGCCAGCGACGCCAACACCGACCAGAGCGTGCGCATCGGCGCCCCAGTGGTGGTGGAAACGTCCGAAGTAGTCGACTGGGCCGTCCTGGACGCGACAGGCGTCATCGAAGGCGGCTGGACCCAAGCAGTCCTAGATTCCGGCGAACCCCCAACCCACCGCCCTAGTTGATCAAGAGGTTTGCGTCAGAATCTCGTCCGAACCTGACGCAAACCTCTTGATCACCGGCGCCGAGGGGTGGGGTTACTTCACTGAGGGGGTTACGAAGGGGGGTTTCGTCAGCTTCAGGGGGGCTCGACGGCCTCGGATGTCGATCTCTACCTGGTCGCCGTCGGCCAGGTTGGCGTCGGTGTCCAGCAGGGCCAGGGCTATGCCTTGCTTGCGGGTTGGGGAGAAGGTGCCGCTGGTCACGGTACCGACCTGAGTGTCGCCTACGTGCAGGGTCATGCCGGGGCGAGGAATGGCGCGGTCGACGGCCACCAGGCCGCGCAGCGTACGCCGGGGGCCGGTGGCCTTCTCGGCGAGCAGCGCGTCGCGGCCCCAGAAGGCCGGCTTGTCCCAACCGACCGCCCAGCCGGAGCGGGCCTGCACCGGGCTGATCTCCAGGGAGAGGTCCTGCCCGTGCAGCGGGTAACCCATCTCGGTACGCAGCGTGTCCCGGGCGGCCAGCCCGCAGGCCCGCAGGCCGAACGTCGCGCCGACGGCGAAGAGCGCGTCCCAGACGGCCACCGCGTGCTCCGCCGGCACCACCAGCTCGTAGCCCAGCTCACCCGTGTAGCCGGTACGGCAGACGGTCAGCTCCACCCCGGCCAGGCTCGCTGCGGAGAAGCTCATGTAGCCGTGCTCGGTGGGCAGGTCCAGGGCGGCCAACAGCTCGGCCGAGCGGGGGCCCTGCACGGCCAGCACCGCGTACGCCTCGTGCTCGTCGGTGACGGTCACCTGTGCGGGCGCGGCGGCGCGCAACCGACGCACCACCTCGGCGGTGTTCGCCGCGTTCGGGATGAGGAAGACGTGGTCGTCGGCGTAGAGGTAGGCGATGATGTCGTCCACCACACCGCCGGTGGCGTCGTCGCAGCAGAGCGTGTACTGCGCCTGGCCCGGACCGATCCGGCCCAGGTCGTTGCTGAGGCAGGAGTTGACGAAGTCGGCCGCGCCGGGGCCGCTCACCCGGGCCTTGCCCAGGTGCGACACGTCGAAGACCCCGACCGCCGTACGCACCGCGGTGTGCTCCTTGAGCACGCCGCCGCCGGCGTACTCCAGCGGCATCTCCCAGCCCCCGAAGGGGGCGAACTTGGCTCCGGCGGCGAGGTGCCGCTCGTGCAGCGGGGAACGACGCAGCCGGGTCGCGGCGGCGTCGGAGGTCACGTCGGTCATGGGTGGCAACTTACCGGGGGCAACGTCGCTGGTTAGCATCGGCGGGAACCCGCTGGCGCTGTCGGCGGGACAGCCATGACGTCCGGCGGGTAGGTTCCGCCGGAGACCATCACCGCTGGTACGCGATGCCGCGACCGGCCCGGCCCGCCCGGAGTAGCTTCAGTGACTTCACCCCGCACCACCAACCTGAGCCTGGTCGACACCGACCCGGCCGAGCTCGCCGTCGACGCGATCGTGATTGGCGTGCACAGCCAGACCGGAGAGCAGGGCGCCACCAGCGGCCTCGCCGGCACCCTGCTGCTGGCCAGCGGCGCGGAGAGCATCGCGGCCGCGTTCGACGGCAAGCTGACCGAGACCCTCGCGCTGCTTGGCGCGACCGGTGGGCCGGGTGAGGTCATCAAGCTGGCCACGCTGGGCACCGTGACCGCCCCGCTGGTCACCGCGGTCGGGCTCGGCCCGGAGCCGTCGGGTGCCGCCCCGGCCCCGGAGACGCTGCGCCGGGCCGCCGGTGCGGCGATCCGTGCCCTGGCGGGCGCACCCAAGGTCGCACTGGCGCTGCCGCTGCCGGACGACGCGGACGCCTCAGCCGAGCTGCGCGCGGTCGCCGAGGGCGCGCTGCTGGGTGGGTACCGGTTCACCGGTTACAAGACCCGCCCCCAGCCGACCCGGCGGGAGCCGGTCGCCGAGGTGCTCATCGCGGTGCCGGACGCCGGTGACGCGGGTGCCCAGGCGGAGGTCGTCCGGGCGCAGGTGGTGGCGAGCGCGGTCCGGCTCAGCCGGGACTGGGTGAACAGCGCGCCGAACGAGCTGCGTCCGCCGTCGTTCGCCGACGCGGTCGCCAGCGCCGCCCGCGAGGCGGGCCTCGGCGTCGAGGTGCTGGACGAGGCGGCGCTGGCCGCTGGCGGGTACGGCGGCATCGTCGCGGTCGGGCAGGGCTCGGAGGCCCCGCCGCGGCTGGTGAAGCTGACCTACACCCCGCAGGGCAGCGGCAACGGCAAGCGGGTCGCGCTTGTCGGCAAGGGCATCACCTTCGACACCGGCGGCATCTCGATCAAGCCGGCGCAGGGCATGTGGGAGATGAAGTCCGACATGGCGGGCGCCGCCGCGGTGGGTGCCGCCATGCTGGCGATCGCCGCGCTGAAGCCGTCGGTGGCGGTCAGCGCGTACCTGCCGATGGCGGAGAACATGCCGTCGGGCACCAGCTACCGGCCGGGCGACGTGATCACCATGTTCAACGGCAAGCGGGTCGAGGTGCTCAACACCGACGCCGAGGGCCGGATGATCCTGGGCGACGCCATGGCCCGCGCCTGCGCGGATGGCACCGACTACCTGTTCGAGACCTCCACCCTGACCGGCGGCCAGGTCATCTCGCTGGGCAAGCGGATGGCCGGCGTGATGGGCACCCCGGAGCTGTGCGACCGGGTGAAGGTCGTCGGAGACTCGGTCGGCGAGCCGGCCTGGCCGATGCCGCTGCCCGACGACGTCCGTAAGGGCATGGAGTCGGATGTCGCGGACATCTCCCAGGTCAACGCCGGGATGGACCGGGCCGGTCACATGCTGCAGGGCGGCGTGTTCCTGCGCGAGTTCGTGACCGACGACGTGGCCTGGGCGCACATCGACATCGCCGGGCCGAGTTACCACTCGGGCGAGCCGACCGGTTACTGGACCAAGGGCGGCACGGGCGTCCCGGTCCGCACCCTCGTCCAGCTGGTCGAGGACGTCGCCACCAACGGCTGACGGATCGCGCGGAAGGGCCTCCTGCGTTGGCAGGGGGCCCTTCGGCATATCTCAGTAGTGGTCGGGGCGACGCTTGCGGCGTTCGTTGAAGTCGCGCATCCGCTGCGGGTAGCCCATTAGCCGGACGTCGTACACCGGGATGCCCATCCGGTGCGCGAAGCGCCGGGCGCCGTCCGGGCCGTCGATGCGCCGGCGGGTCCACTCCCCGTCGTCGGCGATCAGGATGACCGTGGTCTCCGTCACCGTCGTCCGCGGCTCGATGTACGCCTCGACGCCGGGCCGGCTCCGGATGAAGTTCTCCAGATGGACCAGGTCGCCCCGATCGGCGGCACGGTCATGGCTCGGCGTAGCCGTCTGTTTGCGGCGCCGGAACAACCCCACCGGTTCTCTCCCCCACCGTGCGTCATCGACAACGGTGCCAAGGGTACGTGTCGATGACGTGTCGTTGGGCACCTCAGTACGCACCCTGTGCTCAGTGGTGACAAGATGACCGAGGTGGGGTGTGTCTGTGTTACATCCCCGTGACCCCCGATGCAGCGACGCGACCTGGGAGTTGGACGTGAGCGAGCCGAACGAAGCGACCTTCGACATTGTCATTCTCGGAGGTGGCAGCGGCGGCTACGCGACCGCGCTGCGCGCCGTCCAGTTGGGCCTGAAGGTCGCGCTGGTCGAGAAGGGCAAGCTCGGCGGCACCTGCCTGCACAATGGCTGCATCCCGACGAAGGCCCTGCTGCACGCGGCCGAGATCGCCGACCAGGCCCGCGAGTCGGAGCAGTTCGGCGTGAAGGCCGAGCTGATCGGCATCGACATGGCCGGGGTCAACGCGTACAAGGACGGTGTCATCTCCCGCCTGTACAAGGGCCTGCAGGGCATGCTGAAGGGCAACAAGGGCATCACCATCGTCGAGGGCGCCGGCAGGCTGGTCGGCAAGAACGTGGTCGAGGTGGACGGCAAGCGCTACACCGGCCGCAACATCGTCCTGGCCTCCGGCTCGTACGCGAAGAGCCTGCCCGGCCTGGAGGTCGACGGCGAGCGGATCATCACCAGCGACCACGCCCTCACGATGGACCGGGTGCCGTCGTCGGTGATCGTGCTCGGTGGTGGCGTGATCGGCGTCGAGTTCGCCAGCGTCTGGAAGTCCTTCGGCGTGGACGTGACGATCGTCGAGGCGCTGCCCCGACTGGTCGCCGCCGAGGACGAGGAGTCGTCGAAGGCGCTGGAGCGGGCGTTCCGCAAGCGTAAGATCAACTTCAAGGTCGGCAAGCCGTTCGAGAAGGTCGAGAAGACCGAGAGCGGCGTCAAGCTCACGATCCAGGGCGGCGAGACCGTCGAGGCGGAGCTGCTGCTGGTCGCCGTGGGTCGCGGCCCGAACACCGCCAACCTCGGGTACGAGGAGCAGGGCGTCAAGATGGACCGCGGCTACGTGCTGACCGACGAGCGGCTGCGCACCAGCGTGCCGAACGTCTACGCGGTCGGCGACATCGTGCCGGGCCTGCAGCTCGCGCACCGGGGCTTCCAGCAGGGCATCTTCGTGGCCGAGGAGATCGCCGGGCAGACCCCGGCCGTGATCGACGAGGTCGGCATCCCGCGCGTCACCTACTGCGACCCGGAGCTGGCGTCGGTGGGTCTCACCGAGGCGAAGGCCAAGGAGCAGTACGGCGCCGACAAGATCAAGTCGTACAACTACAACCTGGGTGGCAACGGCAAGAGCCAGATCCTCAAGACCACCGGCTTCGTGAAGCTGGTCCGGGTCGAGGACGGCCCGGTGGTCGGCGTACACATGATCGGCGCCCGGGTGGGTGAGCTGATCGGTGAGGCGCAGCTCATCTACAACTGGGAGGCGTACCCGGCCGAGGTCGCCCAGCTCGTGCACGCCCACCCGACCCAGAACGAGGCCCTGGGCGAGGCGCACCTGGCCCTCGCCGGCAAGCCGCTGCACGCGCACGCCTGATCATCCAAACCGCGGCGTCCGGCGACGGGCGAAGATCCCACCAGGGGAATGAAGGAGTCTCAGAAAATGCCGGTATCGGTCACCATGCCCCGGCTCGGCGAGAGCGTCACCGAGGGCACCGTCACTCGCTGGCTCAAGCAGGAGGGCGACACGGTCGAGGTTGACGAGCCCCTGCTCGAGGTCTCGACCGACAAGGTCGACACCGAGATCCCGTCGCCCGCGGCGGGCGTGCTGAGCCGGATCGTGGTCGGCGAGGACGAGACCGCCGAGGTCGGCAGCGAGCTGGCCGTCATCGCCGGTGAGGGCGAGTCGACCGGTGGTGGCGAGGCCGCCGCCGGGCAGGAGCAGGCCCCGGCCGAGGCGGTCGAGCCGGCCACCGAGCCGACGGCCGCCGCCGAGGGCACCGCGGACGAGGTCGCCCAGGATGAGGCTCCGGCCGAGGCGTCGGCTCCGGCCGCCGCCTCGTCGGGCGAGGGCACCGCGGTCAAGATGCCGGCCCTGGGCGAGAGCGTCACCGAGGGTACGGTCACCCGCTGGCTGAAGCAGGTCGGCGAGACCATCGAGGTCGACGAGCCCCTGCTGGAGGTCTCCACCGACAAGGTGGACACCGAGATCCCGTCGCCGGTCGCCGGCACGGTGCTGGAGATCAAGGTCGCCGAGGACGAGACCGCTGCGGTCGGTGCCGAGCTGGCGATCATCGGCGGTGCCGGCGCGGCACCCGCCCCGGCGAAGTCCGAGCCGAAGCCCGAGCCGAAGGCGGAGGCCAAGCCGGCGCCGAAGGCCGAGCCGAAGCCGACGCCGAAGGTCGAGGAGCCGACGCCGGGCAGCTCGTACAACGAGCCCGCCGCGGAGACCGAGAGCTCGGCGCAGCCGGCGAAGACCGAGCAGGCCGCGCAGCCGGCCGCGGCGACCTCGCCGCGCCCGTCCGCCCCGGCACCGGCTGCCGGCGAGGAGGCCGCCGGGTACGTGACGCCGCTGGTGCGCAAGCTCGCCAGTGAGCACGGCGTCGACCTGGCCGCGCTCAACGGCACCGGCGTGGGTGGCCGGATCCGCAAGCAGGACGTGCTGGAGGCCGCCGAGAAGGCGAAGGCCGCCAAGGCCGCTCCCGCCGCCGCACCGGCCGCCGCACCGTCGGCGGCTGCGGCCAAGCCGGCCGTCAAGCCGCAGCCGAGCGGCAAGCGGGGCACCACCGAGAAGCTCCCCCGGATCCGCAAGGCCATCGCCACCCGGATGCAGGAGTCGCTGCACGAGATGGCGCAGCTCACCACTGTGGTCGAGGTGGACGTCACCCGGGTCGCCAAGCTGCGGGCGCAGGCGAAGGACTCGTTCGTGCAGCGGCACGGCGTGAAGCTGTCCTTCCTGCCGTTCTTCGCTCTCGCCGCCGTCGAGGCGCTGCAGACGTACCCGATCGTCAACGCCCAGCTGGACCTGGACGGCGGCACGATCACCTACCCGGCAGCGGAGCACCTCGGCATCGCGGTGGACACCGAGCGGGGCCTTGTGGTGCCGGTCATCCACAACGCCGGTGACCTCAACCTGGGCGGCATCGCCAAGCGGGTCGCCGACCTGGCCGAGCGGACCCGGACCAACAAGATCAGCCCGGACGAGATCGCCGGGGCGACCTTCACGCTTACCAACACGGGCAGCCGGGGCGCGCTCTTCGACACCCCGATCGTGCCGAAGCCGCAGTCCGCGATGCTCGGCACGGGTGCCGTGGTCAAGCGTCCGGTCGTGGTCAACGACCCGGAGCTGGGCGAGGTCGTCGCGATCCGGCAGATGGTCTACCTGGCCATGTCCTACGACCACCGGCTGATCGACGGTGCCGACGCGGCCCGCTTCCTGGCTGCGGTCAAGGAGCGGCTGGAGGCCGGCAACTTCGAGGCGGAGCTGGGCCTGTCCTGATCTAGCCGCAACGCCGAATGGGTGCCCCGGTCGTCGACCGGGGCACCCTTTCGTTTGTAGTCTCAGCCCTTCAGCAGGGCGGTCGAGACCTGCCAGAGTCGCTCGGCGGCCTCCGGGTCCAGCGCGTACGCCGCGACACCCGTCCGCCCGCCGGGCTGGGCGGGGGCGGCCTCCTGGCAGTCCTCGAAGTAGCGCCCGCCCACCCCGTCCAGCAGCGGCGAGGCGGCGGCCAGCACCGAGGTGGCGGCGCCCTGCTCGACGGTCTTCCAGGCCGCCGCGTTCCCGGCGCGCAGCCGGTTCAGCTCCTCCTCGCTGACGTAGCGCTGGAGGTTGGTCCGGATCGCGCCGGGCATCAGCGAGTTGGTGAGGATGCCGTCGTCGGCCCAGAGCCGGGTCGCCTCGACGGCGAACAGCACGTTGGCCGTCTTGGACTGCCCGTACGCCTGCCACGGCTCGTACTCGCGGTCGTCGTACTGGATGTCCTCGAAGACCACCGGCGAGCGCAGGTGGGCGGCGGAGCTGACCGAGACGATCCTTGCCCCGTCGCCCGCCGCGAGCGCCCGACGCAGCCCGGTGGCGAGCGCGAAGTGCCCCAGGTGGTTGGTGGCGAACTGCATCTCCCAGCCCTGCGGGGTGCGGGACAGGGGTGCGGCCATGATGCCGGCGTTGTTGACCAGGATGTGCAGCGGACCGTCCCAGTTGGCGATGAAGTCGGCGACCGATCCCTGGTCGGCGAGGTCGAGCGGGGCGACCAGGACGCGGTCGTTGCCGGTGCTGCCGGTGATGTCGTCGGCGGCCTGCTGGCCGGCGTCGGGGTTGCGGACGGCCAGGGTGACCTCGGCGCCAGCGCTGGCCAGGGCGCGGGCGGTCTCCACGCCGATCCCGGACGATCCGCCGGTGACGATCGCCCGCCGCCCGACGAGGTCCACGCCCTGGATCACCTCCATGGCAGTGGAGTTATGGGCGAACGAAGTCGTGATTGGGTTGTTCGTCGTCATTATCCGTCCTTGTCCGGTCTGGGCACACCGCCCGGCCCCTGCGGGAGGCCGTGGTCCGGGTGTTTCCCCGACCCGGAGCACAGGTAACGCTGGAACCCGCCGCCATCGCCGTTCGGGCCTCCGACCAGGCCGGACGCTGCCAGAGTGGGGTCGTGGGCGGCTACCGGCGGCGTGGTGGACAGCTCGGGCCGGCAGTCCCGATCGCTCCCGGTGCCCGGGTGGACAAGTTCGAGGTCTTCTTCGATCTGGTCTTCGTCTTCTCGTTCTTCATCATCACCCGCGCGACCGCCGCGAACATCTCCGGCCGGCAACTGCTGCACGCCGGCCTGGTGCTCACCGTGCTCTGGTGGATCTGGGTGGTGCACAGCCTGGTCGCCACCCGGGTCCGGCTCGGCGAGGGTTACGTCCCGGTGCTCATGGTGATCGCGATGGTCGCCCTGTTCGCGTTCGCGCTGGCGCTGCCGCAGGCGTTCAGTGACCCGAAGGGGAGCGCTGGCGGCCCAATGCTGGTGGCCATCAGCTACGTCGTGGTCCGCGGCATCCACTGGGCCCTCTATCAGCACGTGGTCCGGGACAGCCCGCAGGAGCGTCGCCAGCTCCGCCGTTTCGCCCCCGAACTGGCGGCGAGCATCGTCCTGCTGCTGGCCGCCGCGCTGGTCCCGACCCTGATCGACGACCCGGGCCGGGCGGCGCTCGTCCGCGACGGGCTGTGGATCGCCGTGGTGTTGGTGCAGTACGCCACCGGCTTCATCGTCGGGACCTGGGGCTGGGGGGTGACCAGCGCCGAGCACTGGACGGAGCGCTACGACCTCATTCTGATCATCGCGCTGGGCGAGTCGGTGATCAGCACCGGGGTGGGCGGCAACCTGCTCGGCAAGCCGGTCACCTGGCCGGCGGTGGCCGCCGCCGCGCTCGGCATCGTGGTCACCGCCGCCCTCTGGTGGGCGCACTTCGACTTCATCGGGCCGGCCGCTCGGATCGCCCTGCACGCCGCGGAGGGCGCCCCCCGGGTGGCGATGGCCCGCGACGCGTACGCGTACCTCTACCTGCCGATGATCGCCGGGGTGATCCTCTTCTCGATCGGCAACGAAGAGATCCTGCACAAGATCACCGATCCGGCCGGTGGGATCGCCGAGAAGGTCGAGGGGCCTGCGGTGCCGATGCTCTTCGGCGGGCTGATCTGCTACTTCGCCGTCAACATGCTCTTCCAGCTACGCACCCTGCACACCGTCAGCTGGACCCGCGTCGGCGTCATCGTGGTGCTCACGGCAGCCCTCCCGGTCGGCCAACACCTGCCGGCACTGGGCGCGCTCACCCTCGCGACCGTGATCTGCGTGGCGCTGGTGGCCGTGGAGGTGGTGGTGATGTCGAAATCCCGGCACGCGCTGCGGGCCGCCGTCTTCCAGGAACGGACCAGCCACGAAGCCCACGAGGCAGCCTGGCGTGCACGCTGGCACAACGTCCCGGAGCCCGACGAGCCGACCACGCCGTGATCATGGCCAGCTAGAATCCGGCGCAGCGTCGCGGTGCACCCGGCACGAAGGCCGTCGTGGGCATGGAGGCGCGCGGACAACAAGGGGACGCACGTGCACCCCACCGGCTCACCGGCCGGCCGGCTTGCCGCCGTCGGCAATCAGATGATCGAGATCCACCTCTGGCTCAGCGCGGAGCTGGCCCGCCTGCGGGAAAACCTCGACACTCCGTCCCGGGACTTACGGGCACACTGCCTGACCTTCTGCGCCGCGCTGGGCCGACACCACACCGGCGAGGACTCCGGCGCGTTCCGGCTGCTGGCCGACGAGGTTCCCGAGCTGCGCCCGGTCATCGAAAATCTGATCGTCGACCACGAGGTGGTGGCGGGAATCCTGGAACGGGTCGAGGCGCTGCTGTCCAACGACACGGCGATGCCCGTCGCCCAGGTGCGCGCCGAGTTGGACGGGCTGGCCGCACTGCTGGAGTCACACTTCCGCTACGAGGAGAAACGGCTGGTCAGCGCGTTGAACGCCCTCACCGGCCGCCCCGGCAGGCCCGAGGATCTCCTAGGCCCCGCCCCAAGGCCCTAACTCCCCACCCCATTCCCCGTCGATCTTGCACTTACTGTCCCGACAAAGTGGACTTAGCTGGGTATAACGGCAACACAAAGTACAAGATCGGCGCGGGGTGAGGCACGGGGTGCGGCACAGGGCGCATCCGGAGGCGAGGGTTTGGGCGAAGATGGGGGTATGCGGATCCTTCTGGCTGGCGCGTCCGGCTTCCTCGGCACCCGGCTGGCCGACCGGCTCGTCAGCGACGGGCACCAGGTCACCCGGCTCGTCCGTCGGGTGCCGCGCGGGCCACAGGAGCGCCAGTGGGACCCGGCCGCCGGGCATCTCGACCCGGCCGTGGTCGCCGAGGCCGACGCCGTGGTCAACCTGGCCGGCGCGGGCGTCGGCGACAAGCGCTGGAACGACGACTACCGGCGGTTGATTCGCACCAGCCGGGTGGACAGCACCACGACATTGGCGACCACCCTCGCCGGCCTACCGACCGCCGACCGACCGGCGGTGCTGCTCAACTCGTCGGCGGTCGGCTGGTACGGCAACACCGGTGACCGGGCCGTCGAGGAGGACGCGCCGGCCGGCGAGGGCTTCCTGGCCGACGTCTGCCGGGTGTGGGAGGCCGCGACCCGGCCAGCCGAAGACGCCGGGGTACGCGTGGTGCGGCTGCGCACCGGCCTGCCGCTGCACCGCGACGGCGGCCTACTCAAGCCGCAGTTGCTGCCGTTCAAGCTGGGCATCGCCGGCCGGCTGGGCAGCGGCCGACAGTGGCTGCCGTGGATCTCGATGGCCGACTGGCTGGACGCGACCCTCTTCCTGCTGAAGCACGACAACATCGCCGGCCCGGTCAACGTGGTGGGACCGAACCCGGTGACGAACGCCGAGTTCACCCGCGAACTGGCCCGGCAACTGCACCGCCCGGCGGTCATCCCGATCCCGGCCCTGGCGCTCAAGGTGGCCCTCGGCGGCTTCGCCCACGAAGCCCTGACCAGCACCCGAGTCCTCCCCGGCGTCCTCACCCGAGCCGCCTACCGCTACAAGCACCCCACCCTCCCCCAAGCCCTAGAAGCAGCCCTGACCCCCTGACCCCCGCCACCATTGGCGTTGATCAAGAGGTCTGCGTCAGATTCCGGCTTCCGGATGACGCAAACCTCTTGATCAACAGAGGCAGGGGTGGGATCAGCAGCCGATCACCCAGTAGTTCGGGGCGGTTTGCTTGAGTGCGGTGGTGTAGAAGGTGTTGTACAGGCCCATTCGCTGGTTGGAGCCGTTGGCGTAGGCGTAGCCGCCGGACTGGTACGCCCGGCCGGCCGCCACGTGCGCGTAGTTGCTGGCCGTTACGCAGGTCGGCGGCGTGGTCGGGGTCGGGGTTGGGGTCACCGTCGGGGTCGGGGTTGCCGTCGGGGTTGGGGTGGGGTTCGTGCCGCCGCTGTTCAGGCCGAAGAAGAGCGCGTCGCGGTACGTCGAGCAGATGGTGTCCAGGAAGTACGCCCCGGCGGTGCCGCACTGCTCAGCCCCGGAACCCGGGTCGACCGGGGTGCCGTGACCCATTCCGGAGATCCGGTAGAGGCGCACGTCGTCGTTGCCGTACACCTCCAGGCTGGTGTTGCCGGGCAGGGACGACGTGCTGGTCGGGGTCTGCGACACGCCCCGCACGTTGGTCCACTGGTCGCGAGACTCGGTGCCGTTGAGCGGGGTGACGGTGGTGTCCGAGGTGCCGTGCCAGATGGCCACCCTGGGCCGTGGGCCGGTGTAGCCGGAGTACGCGCCGCGGACCAGGTCACCCCATGCGGCCGGGGTCTTGTCCGCACCCGGGTTCATGCAGCTGAACGCGTTGACCATGCTGGTGGCGCAGCGGTACGGAATCCCCGCGATGATCGATCCGGCGGCGAAGACCTCCGGGTAGGTGGCCAGCATGACCGCGCTCATCGCCCCGCCGGCGGAGAGCCCGCTGACGAAGACCCGGGAGCCGTTCACCCCGAAGTTCGCCTTGGCGTGGTCGACCATCTGCTTGATCGACAGCGCCTCGCCCTGGCCTCGGGTGGTGTCGGAGGACTCGAAGAAGTTGAAGCAGGAGTTGGCGTTGTTGCCGGCGGGCTGCTGGGCGACGATCAGGGCGAACTTCCACTGGTCGGCGTACTTCTGCCAGCCGGAGTTGGCGAAGTAACCGGAGGCGTTCTGCGTACACCCGTGCAGCAGGACGACGGCGGGCGAGTTGGCCGGCAGGCTGTCCGGTCGGTAGGCGTACATGGCGAGGTTGCCGGGGTTGGAGCCAAACCCGGTGACCTGGGTGAGGGTGGCGGCCGCCGCGGGTGCGGCGATGGCGACCGCGCCGGCGGCGGCGAGGGCGATCCCGGCGGCCGCACCGAGCAGCCGGGTGAGGATGGACGAGGAGCGGCGCACGGCGGCCTCCTGAAGGGGCAGACTGTGAACTGGGTCACGGTCGAATTGCCAGGACGTTACGACGATGTGTCACCGCGATGACATGGGGCACGCTCACACATTTACGACGGACGCTGTGTACGCCGGAAGGGGAACACACCACAACCGCCGGTCTGACCGGCCCGTCCAGGTCCGGTTGGTAACGTCCGCTGCGTGCCGTCCTCCCCGTCGCTGGCCACCGGGCCCGCACCCACGTCACCGCCGCGCGTCGTCCGGGACCGCCGGGCCGACCTGATCGTCGTGCTGGTGGCGCTCGCGCTCGCCGTGTGGGTGACAAGTGGGCTGTGGCGGGACCCGAACGTCCGCACGATCACCGTCAACTCCAGCGACCAGGCGCTCTTCGAGTGGCTGCTGGCCTTCGGCGGGCACGCGGTCACCCACGGGGACAACCCGCTCTTCACCTACCTGATCAACGTCCCGGACGGGGTGAACCTCGCGGTCAACACCTCGATCACGGTGTACGCGGTGGTCTTCGCCCCGCTGACGTACCTGATCGGGCCACCGGCGACGTTCCTGGTCATCCTCACCTTGAACCTGTTCGCCACCGCGCTGGTCTGGTACTGGTTGCTCTCCCGGCGCCTGGTCCGCAGCCGGCTGGCCGCCGGGGTCGGCGCCCTGTTCATCGCCTACTCCCCCGGCATGGTGTCGCACGCAAACGCGCACCTGAACTGGACCGCCGGCTGGCTGGTGCCGTTGCTGATCTGGCGGCTGTTCGCGCTGCGCCGAGCCGGGCACTGGCTGCGCGACGGGGCGATCCTCGGCGTGCTGGTCGCGGTGGCCTTCTCGATCGCCGCCGAGGGGCTCTTCTTCACCGCGCTGGCGCTGGGGGTCTTCGTCGCCATCTGGGCGCTGCACCCGGTCAACCGGGCCGAGGCACGCACCGCGCTGCCTACCTTCCTGCGCGGGCTCGGGGTGACCGCCGTGGTCGCCGGCGCACTGCTGTCGTACCCCTTGTGGTTGCACTTCGCCGGGCCGCAGCGGTTCCACGGCACCGGCTTCGACCCGGTGATCCACTCCGAGGACATCGCGGCGTTCGCCGCCTTCCCGCGCCGCTCGCTGGCCGGCGAGGCGGGATTGGGCACCTCGCTGGCACCGAATCCGACCGAGGAGAACTCGTTCTTCGGCATCCCGCTGCTGGTGCTCACCGTGGTCTGCTTCGTGGCGCTCTGGCGGCGGGCCGACGCGCACCGCCGGGCCACCCTCTGGGCGCTGGGCGCTCTCGCGCTGATCTTCACGGTGCTCTCCTTCGGCCCGGTCGCCAAGGTCGACGGGCGGCGCACCGACCTCCCCATGCCGTTCGACCTGGTCGGACAGTTGCCGGTGGTGAACGCCGCGTTGCCGGCCCGACTGGCGCTGGTGGTCGTGCCGGTGGTCGGGCTGCTGCTGGCGTACGCCGTCGACCAACTGCGCGCCACACCACCGCGGCACCGCTCCACGGAGTTGGCCTGGCTGCTCGGTTTCGCGGTGGCCCTGGTGCCGCTGCTACCCACCCCGCTGCTGACCGACGAGCGGGAACCGATCCCGCGGTTCATCACCTCCGGCACGTGGCGGGACTACGTCTCACCGGACGGGGTGCTGACCCCGGTGCCGCTGCCCGTGGACATCTACCCGGACGGCCAGCGCTGGCAGGCGTACGCGTTGTCGCACCGGCAGGGCGAGTTCAAGATCCCCGGCGGCTTCTTCCTCGGCCCCGGCGGGCCGGACGGGCGGGGTCGCATCGGCCCGGTGCCACGCACCCTGAGCGCGTTGATGGACCAGGCCGGGCGTGACGGGCTGGTCCCCATCGTCACCGACGGCACGATCCGGGAGGTGCAGTCGGACCTGCGGCACTGGCAGATCGAGACGGTGGTGCTCGCCGACGAGGTGCACGGCGCGAAGTTCGAGATCGACGAGGGGGCGTTGCTGCGGACCGGCACCGCCCTGTTCGGCGAGCCGCAACGGGTCGACGACGTCTGGCTCTGGCGGATCCCGCCGGCCGACCGCTAGCCGGGCGAAGCGGCGGTGAGGCGGCTCACCAGGGAAGATCCCCGGTAGCGGGGCTAGGCTGGACGCCGTGACAACGACGACCCCCGGCCTGACGGCCGTCCGTGCCGGCCTGCTCGACTACCAGGCCGCTTGGGACGAGCAGCGGCGCCTGCACGAGTCGGTGGTGGCTGGCGAGCGCGGCGACACCGTGCTGCTGCTGGAGCACCCGAGCGTCTACACCGCGGGCAAGCGCACCGAACCGTGGGACCGGCCCATGGACGGCACCCCGGTCGTCGACGTGGACCGCGGCGGCAAGATCACCTGGCATGGGCCGGGGCAGCTCGTCGGTTACCCGATCGTGCGGCTGCCCGACCCGGTGGACGTGGTCGCCTACGTGCGCCGCACCGAAGAGCTGCTCATCGACGTGTGCGCCGAGTTCGGGCTGACCGCCGGCCGGATCGAGGGGCGCAGCGGGGTCTGGGTTCCCGAGGACGATCGCGGGCCGGCCCGCAAGGTGGCCGCCATCGGCATCCGGGTGGCCCGGGGCGTCACCCTGCACGGCTTCTCGATCAACTGCGACTGCGACCTGACGTACTTCGACCGGATCGTGCCGTGCGGCATCCGGGACGCGGGCGTCACCTCGCTCACCGCCGAGCTGGGCCGCCCGATCAGCGTCGCCGACGTGCTGCCGGTGGTCGAGCGCCGACTCGCCACCCTCATCGCGGTCTGAGCGACATCGAGGTCTGAGCAGCGGCCCCCGGCGACAACGCCGGGGGCCGCTCTGCTCACGGGGTCAGCCGGTGCAGGTCGCGCGGGAACGCGGTGACCTCCCGGATGTTGGCCGCGCCGACCAACCGGGCCACGAACCGTTCCAGGCCGATGGCGAAGCCGCCGTGCGGCGGCATGCCGTGCCGGAACGCGTCCAGATACTCGGCGACCGGCTCGATCGGCTCACCCCGGGCCGCCAACGCCGCCAGGTAGTCGGCGTGCCGGTGCAGCCGCTGCCCGCCGGTGACCAGCTCCAGACCACGAAAGAGCAGGTCAAAACCGTTCGAGTACGCGGGCCGCGCCGGGTCCGGGTGGGTGTAGAACGGCCGCTTCGCCATCGGGTAGCCGGTGACGAAGAGGAAGTCCGACCCGTGTTCGCGGCGAGCCCACTCGCCCAACGCCCGTTCGTGGGCGGGTGCGAGGTCCGGCTCGTCGGCGGGGGCACCCGCGATCGTCAGCGCCTCGGTGAAGTGCACCGCCGGAATCTCGACCGGCACCTGCGGCGGCGTGACGCCGAGCGTCGCCAGCGCCGCGCCGGCTCGCCCGCTCACCGCGTCCAGCATTTCGGCCAGGGTGTCGCGCAGCACGCGCATCACGTCCCGGTGGTCGGTGACGAAGCCCAACTCCGCGTCGAGCGACGTGTACTGCGCGAGGTGCCGGACGGTGTCGTGCGGCTCGGCCCGGAAGACCGGCCCCACCTCGTAGACGCGTTCGAAGACGCCGACCATCAGCTGCTTGTAGAACTGCGGCGACTGGGCCAGGTACGCGGGCCGGCCGAACCAGTCCAGCGCGAACACGTTCGCCCCGCTCTCGGTGCTGGAGCTGACCACCTTCGGCGTGTGGACCTCCACGAAGTCGTGAGCGTCGAGTGCGGCCCGGAACCCGGCCACCGCTGCCGCCGAAATCCGCAACGCGGCCGACCGGGTCGGGTGCCGCAGCGCGGTGGACGCGTTGTCCAGCTGGGTGGGCAGGCTCGCGGTGAGCGCCGGCCGGTACAGGTCGAACGGCGGTGGCACGGCGGGCGGCCCAAGTGGACGTACCGTCGGGTCGGTCAGCTCGACCCCGGCGGGCGCCGTCTCGTTCGCGGTGACCGTCGCGGTGACCTCGACGACCGTCTCCTCGGTGAGTTTCTCCAGCTCAGCGCGGACGGCCGGGTCGGTGACGACCACCTGGGCCAGGCCGGCGGCGTCCCGCACGATCAGGAAGGCCACCGACTTGAGCAGTCGGCGGCGGTGCACCCAGCCGGCGATCCGCACGGTCGTGCCGATCTGGGCGGGCAGTTGGTGGGACAGGGTTCGTTGCATGGCGTACTGCTCCTCGGTCGATCGCCACGCCGTCGCCGCCCTAGGGAAGCGATGCGTCGCATCAGCCCCAGGGAGGTGTGGGCGAGCGGGAACCTCGCGGTGCCACCACACCTTCGCCCCCGCCGAAGCGGGAGCCTCTTTCGTCGCCTGATGACCGGGGCCAGCCGGGCGGGCTCTACTGGGCACGGGTGACCCGCAACCGTTCTTCCCGCAGCTCGGGAGGGTCTTCGCGCGCCGGCGCCAGACCGCCTCTCAGCACCGGCGGCTCTCTGCACTGGCGGGTCGGGCGCTACTCGGCTCCGTCGTCGCTGTTGGCGGAGAACCTAGCACCCGATTCCCCCGTCTGTGACGCCCTTTTTCGACTGTCCGGTGTCCGGCGTCACAACGTCTGGGGCGTGACGCCGGTCGCCTGACGCACATAGACACCCACCGTCCGGCGTAGGCTCGTTTTCGTGACGATCGAGCACTCCGCGCCGACGACCGGCCAGGCAGCGCGCACCGCAACGGCGGCCCCCGAGGGGCGGCGTCTGCTGCGTATCGAGGCACGCAACGCCGAGACGCCGATCGAGCGTAAACCGCCATGGATCAAGGTCAAGGCCAAGATGGGTCCGGAGTACACCCAGCTGCGCGGGCTCGTCTCGCGCGAAGGGCTGCACACCGTCTGCCAGGAGGCCGGCTGCCCCAACATCTACGAGTGTTGGGAAGACCGGGAGGCCACCTTCCTCATCGGCGGTGACCAGTGCACCCGGCGCTGCGACTTCTGCCAGATCGACACCGGAAAGCCGGCCGAGTTCGACGCCGACGAGCCGCGTCGCGTCGCCGAGTCGGTGGTCTCGATGGGGCTGCGCTACGCCACCATCACCGGCGTCGCCCGCGACGACCTGCCCGATGGCGGCGCCTGGCTGTACGCGGAGACCGTCCGACAGATCCACGCCCTGCAGCCCGGCTGCGGCGTCGAGCTGCTGATCCCGGACTTCAACGCGGTGCCCGAGCAGCTGGCCGAGGTCTTCGGCTCCCGTCCCGAGGTGCTGGCCCACAACGTGGAGACCGTGCCGCGCATCTTCAAGCGCATCCGGCCGGCGTTCCGCTACGACCGCTCGCTGGACGTGATCCGGCAGGCGCGCGCCGACGGCCTGGTCACCAAGAGCAACCTCATCCTGGGCATGGGCGAGGAGCGGTCCGAGGTGTCGCAGGCGCTTCGCGACCTGCACGAGGCCGGTTGCGAGCTGATCACCATCACGCAGTACCTGCGCCCCACCCCCCGACACCACCCGGTGACCCGCTGGGTCAAGCCGGAGGAGTTCGTGGAGCTGCGCGAGGAGGCCGAGGAGATCGGCTTCGCCGGGGTGATGAGCGGGCCGCTGGTGCGCTCGTCGTACCGGGCCGGTCGGCTCTACCAGCAGGCCGTCGACGCCCGCGCCGCCGCCGCGGTCGTCACCGCCAGCTAACGCCGCCGGCAGCGCCGCACGGCCGTTCGGCGCCCGGGTGTCATGATCGTGGGATGACCGTCGGCGTACGCGAGCAGCCGCGCGGCGCCGACTCCCCGCGCCCGCGGCCCGGCGCACGCCCCGGTCTGGTCGGCTGGCTCACCGGGTTGGCCGTGCTCGCCGGGGTGGGTTACCGCCTCTGGCTGCTGCTGCACGCCACGCCGCCGACGAACAGCGACGAGGCCACCATGGGGCTGGCCGCGCTGCACATCGCCCGGGGCGAGGGCTTCCCGGTCTGGTTCTACGGCCAGCACTACATGGGCACGCTGGAGGCGTACCTGGCCGCGCCGGTGTTCGCCCTGAACGGTGGGCCGTCACTGCTCGGTCTGCGGCTGCCCACGCTCGCGCTGTACGTGGTGTTCCTGCTGCTGGCCTGGCGGTTGACGCTGCGGCTGACCGGGGACCGCTGGTTCGGGCTGCTGGTGGTGGCGCTGCTGGCCCTCGGCTCCGACCGGATCATCAAGAACCAGCTGATCGCCGGCGGCGGCTACCCCGAGATGAACGCGGCCGGGGTGGCGCTGGCAGTACTCGCCGTGGACCTGGCCACCGGCCGGCGGTCGACCGACAGCGGGCGACCCGGCTGGCGGTTGGCGCGCTGGGCATCGTGGGGGTTCCTGGCCGGCCTGATGCTCTGGGTCGACCCGCTCGTGCTGCCGTACGTCGTGGCGACCGGGGCGGTGCTCGTCGGGTTCTGCCGACGGGAGCTACGGGGGGCGGCCGGGGCCCTGCTCGGTGCGGCGGCCGTGCTGGGGGCGGCCCCGCTGCTGCTGCACAGCCTGCTGAACGGGCGGAATCCGCTGCACGCCGTGCTCGCCGCCAGCGGTGCGAACGCCAGCGCGGGCTGGGCGGACCGGCTGCACGGCGGCCTGGTGCTCGGCCCGTCGCTGGGCATGGGCTTCTGCGCTCCCGGGCAGTGCGCCACCTGGCAGCTCTGGTGGGCGCTCGCCCTGCCGTTGCTGCTGGCCATCGCCGGCGCCACCGCCTGGCGCACGCTGCGTCGACCCCCCTCCGACGCTGCCGGTCCTGCCGGCCCGGTGGGCCGGGTCTCGGCGGCGGTCCGGCTGGCGCTCGTGCTGGCCGCGGTGGCCACCCTCGGCGCGTACACCGTGAGCAGTTCCGCCGGGCTGACCCCGGTGGAGAGTTCCCGCTACCTGTCCTGCCTGCTCATCTCCCTCCCGGCGCTGCTCTGGCCGGTATGGGCGGCGGCCCGGCACGGTCTGCGCCGGTCGGCGACCGGTCGGCGCGGTGTCGGGTCGACGCTGGCCCGCCCGGTCGCGGTGGTGCTGCTCGCCGCCACGCTGGGCACCGCCGCCCACGCCACCTGGCGGGCAGCAGAGACCGTCCCGGCGACCCGAGCCGCTGAGGCCCGGCACACCGAGTTGGTGAGCACCCTGCGCCAACTCGGCGTACGGCACGTGCGCGCTGGCTACTGGACCTGCAACCGACTCACCTTCGCCAGCGCCGAGCAGGTGGTCTGCGCGGTCGTCGACGACAACCTGCGCCCCGGTTTCGACCGCTACCCCGCGTACCGGCGGGAGGTGGACAGCGCGACGGCACCGGCCTGGGTCGCGCCGGCTGGCTCGCCGCTGGCGGAGGTGCTCGACGAACGGCAGCGCAGCACGCCGGGCAGCCTCGACCTGGTCACGATCGAGGGTTGGCGCATCTACCTGCCGCGCTGATCCGGTAGCCGAGCCTTCGCGCGGCGGCCTCGAAAATCAGCGTCGTTGCCGAACCTGCCGGGCTCCTTCGGTGGCGTCGTCGTCCTCAGCTGCCCCGGCACCCGGACGCGGATCAACGGGGCCAGCGGCGACCACTAGACTCTGCGGCATGGCAAAGCCCCAGGAGAAGGTCTCGTTCGGCCAGCGGCTGAAGCAGATCGGGATGGTGTTCCAGTTCACCGCCAAGCAGGACCGGTGGTTCGCGCCGTTGGTCGCCGCGGCGGTGCTGCTCCCGCTCGCGCTCACCGTGGTCGCCGTCATCCTCTGGGGCTGGATCTGGCTGCCGCTGGGCATCCTGTTCATCCTGCTCGCGGTGCTGATCGTGCTCAACCTGCGGTCCAACAAGGCGATGATGAACGCCGCCGAGGGGCAACCCGGCGCGGCGGCGCAGATCATGGAGAACATGCGCGGCGACTGGCGAGTCACCCCGGCGGTCAGCTCGACCACCCAGATGGACATGGTCCACCTGGTGATCGGCCGCCCGGGCGTGATCCTGCTGGCCGAGGGGAACCCGCAGCGAGTGCGCGGCCTGCTCGGCCAGGAGAAGCGGCGGCTGTCCAAGGTCATCGGCTCCGCTCCGCTGCACGACTACGTGATCGGGCAGGAGGAGGGCGAGCTGCCGATCCGCAAGCTTCGGACGACGCTGCTGCGCCTGCCCCGCGCCCTCTCCGGCAAGGACGTCAACTCGCTGGACAAGCGACTCAAGGCGCTCACCGCCCGGCCGCAGATGCCCAAGGGCGCGATCCCGAAGAACATGCGGCCGCCAGGCGCCTCCCGCCAGTCGCGGGGCCGCTGACCCCAGGTGTACGCGTAGAAAGGAGCCGGACCCACACGGGTCCGGCTCCTTTGCGTACACCCTCATGCCACCCGCCCCAGCGCGCCGGCCGCCTCGGCACCCTCATGCCCCCGCCCCCAGCGCGCGGAACCAACCAAGATCGTGCTCGATCCTTGATGCAGTGGCCTCGTGCGTGGCGGATGCCACTACATCCCGGATCGAGTGCGATCTCGCGGGTCGCGGGTCGCGGGTCGCGGGGTTCCGGGTCGGTCAGCCGCGGGGGGCGTCGACGATGACCGAGTCGGCGAGCCGGTCGTGCAGGCCGCGACGGTGCTCGTCCATGATCAGCGCGGGGACGACGAGGGCCAGCAGCAGGCCACGGATCAGCCCCCGGAGCACGCCGATCCGGCCGCCGTCGTGCCAGTTCACGCAGCGGACCTTGGTGATGTACATGCCCGGCGTCTGCGCGAACAGGCCGAGGAAGATGCCGTACTCCAGCACCAGCACCAGCACCGGCGCCCAGCCGTCGCGTACCGGATCGGCGAAGAAGTTGGACACCAGCAGGCAGAGCACCCAGTCGCTGATCAGCGCCCCGAACCGTCGCCCGAGGGTCGGCGGAGTGAAGGTGGGGTCGGTGGCCGGCGCTGCCGGAGCGTGCGGATTGGTCACAGCGGTCAAGGGTATCCGCGCCGGGATGAGGGCTCGCCGGGTGCCGTCGCCACTGTGTGCCGATTCAGGCCAAAGGCATCAGATGTCATTACACTGGCACAGTCGGTACGGCGTTCCTGGCGGGCCGGAGACGTGGACAGGAACGTCACTGACGCTCCGCGAGCGACGTAACACGGCAGAAACAACGGAGACACGGCCGGGCAACCGCCTGGCCATAGCGTCGCCAGAAGCCTAGCCACCCCGTGGACGTGCCAGGAGGATGTGTGTTCGCCAATCCCGAGGAACTGCTGCGATACCTCAAGAACGAGGACGTGAAGTTCGTCGACGTTCGCTTCTGTGACCTGCCCGGCGTGATGCAGCACTTCAATCTGCCGGTCGAGTCCGTCAACGACGACCTCTTCACCGACGGCCTCGCGTTCGACGGTTCGTCGATCCGCGGTTTCCAGGCGATCCACGAGTCGGACATGCTCCTGCTCCCGGATGTCGCCACCGCGTTCATCGACCCGTTCCGCGCACAGAAGACTCTCGCGCTCAACTTCTTCATTCACGACCCGTTCACCCGCGAGGCCTACAGCCGCGACCCGCGCAACGTCGCGAAGAAGGCCGAGGCGTACCTGGCGGCGAGCGGCATCGCCGACACCGCCTATTTCGGCGCCGAGGCGGAGTTCTACATCTTCGACTCGATCCGCCACGAGACCTCGGCGCACCAGTCGTTCTACTACATCGACTCGGTCGAGGGCGCGTGGAACACCGGCCGCGAGGAGCCGGGCGGCAACCTCGGCTACAAGACCGCGTACAAGGGCGGCTACTTCCCGGTTCCGCCGGTCGACCACTACGCCGACCTGCGTGACTCGATCGTGCGCCGGCTCGTCGACACCGGCTTCAACGTGGAGCGCTCGCACCACGAGGTGGGCACCGCCGGCCAGTCCGAGATCAACTACCGGTTCTCGACCCTGCTGCACGCCGGTGACCAGCTCCAGCTCTTCAAGTACATCGTGAAGAACGAGGCGTGGGCCAACGGCAAGACCGCGACCTTCATGCCCAAGCCGCTCTTCGGTGACAACGGCTCCGGCATGCACACCCACCAGAGCCTCTGGCTCAACGGTGAGCCGCTGTTCTACGACGAGACCGGCTACGCCGGCCTGTCCGACATGGCCCGCTGGTACATCGGCGGTCTGCTGCACCACGCGCCGTCGCTGCTGGCGTTCACCAACCCGACGGTCAACTCGTACCGCCGCCTGGTGCCGGGCTACGAGGCGCCGGTCAACCTGGTCTACTCGCAGCGCAACCGCTCCGCCTGCACCCGCATCCCGGTGACCGGCAGCAACGCCAAGGCCAAGCGCGTCGAGTTCCGCGTGCCGGACCCGTCGGCCAACGTCTACCTGGCCTTCTCGGCCATGATGATGGCCGGCCTGGACGGCATCAAGAGCAAGATGGAGCCGCCGACTCCGATCGACAAGGACCTCTACGACCTCCCGCCGGAGGAGTGGGGCGACGTCAAGCAGGTGCCGGGCTCACTGCCGGCCGTGCTCGACTCGCTGGAGGCCGACCACGACTACCTGCTCGACGGCGGCGTCTTCACCCCCGACCTGATCTCCACCTGGATCGACTGGAAGCGCGCCAACGAGGTCGACCCGGTGCGTCTGCGCCCGACCCCGCACGAGTTCGCCATGTACTACGACTGCTGAGCAGTCAGCTGCACGACGACTGCTGAGCAGTCGCTCGAACACCGGCCGGGCCGGCTCCGCTCATCGCGGAGCCGGCCCGGCCCGTTCCCGCCCCACGCCAACGCCTCCCAGGGGTGCACCACCAAGATCGTGCACGAATCCGGATGGCAACACCGTCGCGTCAGCGATTGTCGGCCAGGTCAAGGGGCCCCCTGGCACCCCCCAACACCCAGGTCCGTCGCTGCGCCAACGCCCCACCCCCGTCGATCTTGCAGTTTCGGTCGCCGATGCGCGCGGAATGCCCACTTTTGTCGCCACAGCAACCGCAAGATCGCGCAGGAGGGGCGGCCTGGCCTCGTCGATCATGGAGTTATGGTGCCTGGTTTGGCGTGATAAATGTACTTTGTCGCCCACCACAGCTCCATGATCGACGGAGCAGCAACGGGTTGACGAGCGAACATTCCCTCTAACGCAACGGGCCGGCCACCAGGGGCGACAGGGACTACATCCACGTTCGAGCGCGATCTTTGCGGCGGGTTGGACCCCGCAGGCGTGCGGTGGCGAGTACGAGCACGCCCAGGAGCAGGGCGGTCATCGCCACCGCGCCGGGGGCCTTGGTGAAGCGGGCCAGGTTGGTGCCGTCGGGCAGGGCGAGGAACGCCGCCACCGCCGTCGGTAGCACGAACCATGTCGTACGGGCGGCGGTGAGCGCGAGCAGCGCCAGCGGCCAGGTGGCGTACCAGGGGTGGAATACCGGTGACAGGACGATGGTGGCGACAAGCGCCAACGCCGCACCCCGCAACGCCACCCGAGCCTGTGCCTGAGCCACCGACGGGGACGCCACAGGCGAAGGCGGCACAGGCGGAAGCTGCACCGGGCGAGCCCTCGTCTCGGCCTGGGCCATCCCCGGCCCGACGTCGTTCGACTCGCGCAGTGTCTGCCAGGCCCGCCACCAGAGCACCACCAGCACACCGGCGAGCAGGACCAGGGCGACCGCCCGGACCGCCGGCACCGCCCCGGGATCCCGGCCGAACAGCGCACCGGCGTAGTCCACCACCAGGCCCACGGCAGTGGGTGGCGACGTCCACTGCTCGGAGTCCCCGCTGTGGGTGAGCCCACCCACCCAGCCGAATCCGAGGCCGGACACCGCCGAGGTGACCAGCAGCGCGGCGAGCAGCCCGCCGGCCAGCCAGCCGCCGTCGCGCAGCAACGCCCCTACGGTGTGACGACCCCGCACTGCGGCCAACGCGGCGAACGGCGCGACCACCACGGCACTGGCCTTCACCGTCACCGCCAGCCCGAGCAGAACACCGGCGACCAGCAACGTCGCCGGCCGACCTGGTCGACGGAGCACGATCAGCAGCCCAGCCAGCAACAGGCCCAGCATCACCGCGTCGTTGTGTGCGCCGGCCACCAGGTGCACGCCGATCAGCGGACCGGCCAGCGCCAACCACGCCGCCCGCCGCACCGGCACACCACCCGCCCACCCGGCAGACCCCCCAGCCGTCACCCCAGCCGTCACCCCAGCAGACCGCCCCGTCGGCACCCCAGGAGAACGCCCCGTCGACACCCCAGCAGAGCGTTCATCCGCCATCCCGGCGGCCCGGGCCAGAGCGGGCAGGCAGAACGCGGCCAGCAGTAGCCCCGCCACGGCGATCACGCGCAGCAGGATGACCGTTCCGGTGAGCCCGCCGCCGAGGCGCACCGCGAGCGCCGCGAGCTGTACGAACACCGGCCCGTACGGTGCCGGGGTGTCTCGCCAGATCGGCGCCACCGCGTCCACCCACGGGCAGCCGGCCGCTGCCACCCCCACGGTGTACGGGTCGACGCCGTGCGCGTACGTCCAGCCCTGGCAGGCGTACGAGTAGACGTCCCGGCTGCCCATTGGCGGCGCGAGCAGCAGCGGTAGCGCCCACAGTCCGGCGGTGACGTACGCCCAACGGGTCGACGGCACTCCCCAGCGCAGCGACCACCACGCCCCGACCAGCAGCGCGGTGCCGACCAGCCAACAGGTAAGCGTCGCGGGGCCGCCCGGGGCTCGCCAGATCGACTCAGGTGTCGCGCCGAGCGGGGCGTCAGGCAACGCCCCACCGAGGTATCCGGCCACGGCGAGCAAAACCGCGCCAACCAGGCCCGCGTACCGGGCACGACGCGCGGCCAGGCCCGCGTACCGGGCAGCGCCGGCCAGGCCCGGGTACCGGGCGGAACGCCCGGCCCGTCGACCAGCCGGTGGGGGCGACGCGCCGGGAGCGGTCACCGGCGCACCTTCCCTCAGTCGGCGGCGACCGGCTGACGGGCCGCCCGAGCCGACCGTACCAACCGGATGACCAGCACAATCACCAACAGCGTCATCAGTGGCGCCCCGACCGTCTTGGTGTAGCGGGGCAGCCCGGTGCCGTCGGGCAGCACCAGGAACGACGCGATCAGGGCGACCACGGTGAACCATCCGGTCCGACGGGCGGTGGCCGCCAGCACCGCGAGGGGCCAGATCCAGTACCAGGGGTGGAACAGCGGCGCGAGGGCGACAGTGGCGGCCAGCGCCAGTGCGGCGTACCAGAGCGGATCGCGGGTGCGGGCTCGCCACCAGAGCCAGATCAGCAGCAGCGCCAGCACCCCCATGCCGATGCCCCGGGTCACCGGCAACGCGTCGATGTTCGCGCCGAAGGGCACCGCCAGGTAGCCGACGGTCTGCCCGACGGCGGTGGACGGTGAGGTCCAGGCGATCACGTCGCTGCCTCGGGCCAGCCCGCTCACCCAGCCGAAGTCCAGCCCCGCCGCGTAGGTCACCCCGGCCACGACGGCGACCGCGCCGCCGACCACCCATCCGCCGTACCGGATCAGGGCCCGGACCGAGTACCCGCCGACGATGGCGGCCAGCGCCGCGAACGGCACCACGACCAGCGCCGTCACCTTGATCGCGGCGGCCAGCCCGAGCAGCGCGCCGCCGGCGAGCAGCGGCCCGGTGCGGCCGGGCCGGGCGGCGATCACCGCCAGCCCGGCGACCAGGAGCCCGACCATCAGCGCGTCGTTGTGGGCACCGGAGACGAGGTGTACGGCGACAAGCGGGCAGCCCAGCGCCAACCAGACCGCCCGAGGGGCGGGTACGCCGGCTCGCCGAGCCAGCACCGGCAGGGTGAACGCGGTCAGCGCCACCCCGGCCACCGCGATCAGCCGAAACGCCACGATCGCGCCGGTGAGTGAGCCGGTGGCGGTGACCACCGCTCCGGAGAGCACCACGAACAGCGGCCCGTACGGCGCCGGAGTGTCCCGCCAGATGTACGAGATGGTGTCCAGCCAGGGGCAGGGCAGCGCGGAGACGCCCTGCTCATAGGGGTTGATCCCGGCGGCGTAGCTGGCGCCCTGACAGGCGTACGCGTACACGTCGCGGCTGGCCAGCGGCGGCGCGATCAGCACCGGCAGCAGCCACAGCCCAACGGTGATCAGCGCCCAGCGCGTCGACGGCACCTGGTCCCGCAGCGACCACCAGGCGTACGCCATCAGCGCGGTGCCGACCAGCCAGGCGGCGATGACCAGCGGCCCGTTCGGGCCCTGCCAGATGCTGACCGGGGTGGGGCGCAGGGGTGCCCCGGGCAGGGCACCGCCGAGGAACGCGGCGACGGCGAGCAGCGCCGAGCCGGCCAGTCCGGTCCAACGCGCGAGGTGGTGAGGCACGCCGGACATGCTGCCAGTACGGTGGTCGCGGTACGGAGGTGGGCATGCGGCGCAGTCGGGTGGTGGCGGTGGCCACCGGTTCCGCCGTCGTGCTCGGCGCGCTCTGGCTGGCCCTGCCGCTGATGGGCTCGGACCTCGCCGCGCAGGTCGCCCGGGCCGACTTCTTCGCCGCCCACGGTCCGACGCCGGTGGATCTGCGCTGGTACGGCGGGGTGCAGCAGTTCGGCTACAGCCTGGTCTCCCAGCCGGTGATGGCGTTGCTCGGCGTCCGGGTGACCGGAGCATTGGCTCTGGTGGCGTCGGCTGCCGCGCTGGCCGCGTTGCTGACCCGTAGTCCGGTGCCCCGGCCGCTGCTGGGCAGCCTGGTCGGGGTGGTCACGCTCACCGGCAACCTGGTCTCCGGCCGGGTCACGTATGCGCTGGGGGTGGCGTTCGGGCTGGCTGCCCTCCTCGCGCTCACGCTCGGCCGCACCGCCGCGCACCCCGAAACCCACGCCGCCGCGTACCCCGAAAGCCACGCCGCCGCGTACCCCGAACAGGCGCGAACGGGCGGGCGGACGCTGTCACGGCTCGGGCTGGCCGCGGTCGCCGCGTTGCTGGCCTCGGCGACGAGCCCGGTGGCCGGTCTCTTCGTCGGCCTGGTGGGGGTCGCGTTGCTGCTCAGCCGCCGGTACGCCGACGGTGTGGCGCTCGGGGTCGCGGCGGCCGTGCCGCTGGCCGCGACCGCGCTGCTCTTCGGCGACGGCGGCTGGATGAACATCAGCCGCACCGACACGCTGCGCGCGGTGCTGACCGCTCTGGTGGTGGCCGCTCTGGTCGCGTACCGGCCGGTGCGGTTCGGCGCGCTGCTCTGCGCGGCGGGGGTGCTCGCCGCCGCCCTGGTGCACACACCGGTGGGGTTGAACGCCACCCGGTTGGTCACGATGTTCGCGCTGCCGGTGCTGGCCGCCGCCGCCAGCCCGCCGGGTTGGCTCACCCGCCGGGCGGCCGGGCTCACCCGTGCCCGGCTCGTCGGCGGGGTCGGCCTGACCGCGCTGCTGGCGGCGGTCTGCGTCTGGCAGCCGCCGGCGGTCCCCGCCGACCTGCGCGGGATCGGCGACCCGACCAGCACGCCCGGCTACCACGCGCCGCTGCGCGCGTTCCTGGCCGGGCAGCGGCTCACCGGGCGGGTGGAGGTTCCCCCGACGCGCAACTACTGGGAGGCGGCGCGGCTCGGCGAGGTGCCGTTGGCCCGGGGGTGGCTGCGGCAGGCCGACATCGACCGCAACCCGCTGTTCTTCACGACCGTGCCCGGCGCGACCGGCACCGGCGTACCACTGAACCCGGACAGCTACCGGGCCTGGCTGACCGACAACGCAGTGCAGTACGTGGCGCTGCCGGACGCCCCGCTGTCCTGGGTGGGACGGGCCGAGGCGGAGCTGGTCGAGGGCGGTTTGCCGTACCTGACGCCGGTCTGGTCCGGCCCACACTGGCGGGTCTGGGCGGTGGCCGACCCGCTGCCACTTGTCGCCGCCCCCGCCGAGCTGGTCCGCCTCGATGGCGCCACGGTGACCTTCCGGGCCCCGAGCGCCGGCCCGGTGGCGGTCCGGGTGCGACACAGCCGCTGGCTGAGCGCCTCCGGTGACGCCACCGTCACCGCCGACGGCGACTGGACCACCGTCGTGGTCCCCCACCCCGGCGAATACACCCTCGGCAGCTGACGCCGCTACCCCTCCAGCACGCGCTGCGCGGCGGCGCGCGAGCGGCGGCCGGTGCGCAGGTACTCGTCGAGGAACTCCCCCGGATCGTCTCGACCGAGCAACCGGGCCACACCGGCCAGCTCCACCCCGTGCCGGGGCAGCTGGTCGCCGGCCCGGCCCCGGACCAGCATCAACGCGTTGCGGACCTGCGCGGCCAGAGACCATCCGGCGGCCATCTCCGCGGCGTCCACCGGGTCGACCAGGCCGGCCCGCTCGGCCGCCGCGAGGGCATCGAGAGTACGCGTGCCGCGCAGCGCCGGAATCGCCCCGGCGTGCCGGAGCTGGACGAGTTGCACCGCCCACTCCACGTCGGCCAGCCCGCCGCGACCGAGCTTGGTGTGGGTGGCCGGGTCGGAGCCCCGGGGCAGCCGCTCATTTTCCACCCGGGCCTTGATCCGCCGGATCTCGATGACCTGCTCGCGGGTCAGCCCGTCGGCCGGGTAGCGCACCGGCTCGATCATCGCCTCGAACTCGGCGCCCAGGTCGGCGTCACCGCAGACGAACCGGGCACGCAGCAGCGCCTGCGCCTCCCACACCCGCGACCAGCGGGCGTAGTACGCCGCGTACGCCGCGAGGCTGCGCACCAGCGGACCCTGGCGGCCCTCCGGGCGCAGGTCGGCGTCGACGCCCAACGGCGGGTCCGGGGCGGGTACGCCGAGCAGTCGGCGCAGCTCCTCGGCGATCGCGTGCGCGGCGGCGCTGGCGGCGCTCTCGCTGCTGCCCGGCGGCGGGTCGTAGACGAAGAGCACGTCGGCGTCGGAGAGGTAGTTCGACTCGTACCCGCCCAGCCGACCCATGCCGATCACCGCGAACCGTAGCCCGGCCGGCGCGGGCTGGCTGGCCTGAGCGGCGCGCAACGCGGCGGCCAGGGTGGCGTCGGTGACGTCGGCGAGCGCCGTACCGACCTCGGTGATGTCGGACAGACCGGGGGCCGGTCGGTTGACGCCGTCCGGCGGGGTGGGGCTGGGAGCGAGCGCGCCGTCCGGCCGAGTGGGGCTGGGTGCGAGCGCGCCCGCCCGGCAGAGCACATCGGCGCAGGCCACCCGGACCAACTCCCGCCGTCGCAGCGCGCGCACCGCGCGGGTGGCCTCGACCGGGTCGGTGTGCCGGGCCGCCGCCGCCAGGAACCCCTCCCGCAGCACCTCGCGGGAGCGTGGCACCAGCTCGTTCTCCTCGGCCAGCAGCCGCAGCGCCTCCGGGTCGCGGGCGAGCAGGTCGGCGACGTACCGGGACAGGGCGAGGACCCGGGCCAGCCGACGGGCGACCGGGCCGCCGTCGCGCAGCAGCCGCAGATACCAGGGCGTGCTGCCCAGCTTGTCGGAGACCTTCCGGTAGTTGAGCAGCCCTCGATCCGGCTCCGGCGCGTCGGCGAACTCGCTGAGCAGCACCGGCAGCAACGTCCGCTGGATGGCCGCCGTGCGACTCACCCCGCCGGTGAGCGCCTGGAGGTGACGCAACGCCCCGGCCGGGTCGGCGAAGCCGAGGATCTCCAGGCGATTCCGGGCCGCCTCCGGGGTGAGTCGCAACCCGTCGGCCGGCACCCGGGCCACCGACTCCAACAGCGGCCGGTAGAGCAGTTTGGCGTGCAGTCGGCGTACCTCGGTGGCGTGGGTGACCCACTCGGCCCGGAAGCTCTCCACGGCGCTGCGCCCCGGCGTGGCCGTGAAACCCAGCGCGGCGGCGAGCCAGCGCAGCGCGCCCGGATCGGCGGGCACGGTGTGCGTACGGCGCAGGCCCTGTAGTTGCAGCCGGTGCTCGACGCTGCGCAGGAAGCGGTAGCCGCGCAGCAGCGCCTCGCCGTCGGCCCGACCGACGTAGCCGCCGGCGACGAGCGCGCGCAGCGCCGGGATGGTGCCGGGGCTGCGCAGCGTCTCGTCGCCGCGACCGTGCACGAGTTGCAGCAACTGGACGGCGAACTCGATGTCGCGCAGGCCGCCGGGACCGCGCTTGATCTCGCGTTCCAGCTCCTTCGGCGGGATGTGGTCGATGATCCGGCGGCGCATCGCGCGGACGTCCTCGACCGCCTCGGGTCGTTCGGCCGCCCGCCAGACCAGCGGCGCGAGCTGGTCGATCCACTCCTGGGCCAGCGGCAGGTCACCAGCGGCCGGGCGGGCCTTGAGCAGCGCCTGGAACTCCCAGGTGCGCGCCCATCGCCGGTAGTAGGCCAGGTGGCTGGCGAGGGTCCGCACCAACGGGCCGCGGCTGCCCTCCGGGCGCAGCGCGGCGTCCACCGGCCAGGCGACCAACCCGCAGATGGAGATCAGCCGGGTCGCCACCAGGGTCGCGGCGGGCAGGTCCGCGTCCTCGGCGGCCACGAAGATAACGTCCACGTCGGAGACGTAGTTCAGCTCATCGCCGCCACACTTGCCCATCGCCACGACCGCGAGCCGGGGCCGTTCGCTGCCCTCCGCCAACTCCGCGACGGCAATCTCGTACGCCGCGGAGAGCGTCGCGTCGGCCAGCGCGGAGAGCGCTGCCATCGTCTGCTCCAGGCCACGCCCGCCGGTCAGGTCGGCCGCCGCGATCCGCAGCAGCGCCAACCGGTACGCGGTCCGCAGCGCCGCCACCGGGTTGTCACCGTCGGTCGGCTCCAGCCGCCCCTCGGCGAGCGGGGCGAGCCCGTCCGGGGCGGTCCGCAGCGTCAAGGCCTGCTCAGGATGGGCCACCAGATGGTCACCGAGCGCCGCCGACGCACCGAGCACCGCGATCAGCCGTCGCCGCAGGCCAGGGTCGGCGTGCAGCTCCGCAAGCAGCGGCGACTCGCCGCTGCCTTCGGTCGTGCGGCGTTCGGCCTCCACGATGCGGTGTAGCTGGCGCAGCGCCAGGTCCGGGTCGGCGGCCCGGGACAGCGCGGCGAGCAGCTCCGCAGCCAGCGCGTCGGCCGGCTCCTGCTCCTCCAGCCGCCACAGCCGCAGCCCATCCGGGCCGAGCAGGTCCGCGGCGCGTGCGCCGCCGTCGCCTTCGGCGGTGCCGAAGCCGTACCGGGCGAGCCGGCCCGGTGCCCTGGTCGGCCGGCTCATCAGTGCCCGAGCAACGGCAGGCCGCGCCGCATCGTGCTGTCGTCCAACTCGCCGAGGGCCAGCGCGGCGAACCGGGCGGCGAACGGCTGCCAGACCTCCTCGATGTCGGGCAGCACCGAGGCGCAGGCCGCGACCACCAACTCCGGGTCGTAGCCCAGCTCGGCGAGTTGGGTCGAGTCGGTGGCCCAGCCGGCGATCATCGCGGCGTCGCACTCGATGTGGAACTGCAACCCCCACGCCCGGTCGCCGAGCCGGAACGCCTGATGCGGGTAGCGGGTGGACGCGGCCAGCAGGGTGGCGGCCCGAGGCAGCTCGGTGATCTCGTCGGAGTGCCACTGGAGCACGTCCGGGATCAACGGCACGTACCGGAACAACGGGTCGCCCTCGGCGGCGTCGCGCCGGCCCACCACGCCAGGGCCGATCTCCGGCCCGGACGGGCTGCGCTCCACCAGCCCAGCGTGCGCGGTGGCGAGCAACTGCGCGCCCAGGCACACCGCCAGGGTCGGCACCCGGTGCCGGACCGCCTTGCGCAGCAGGCCCTCCACGGCGGGAAACCAGGGTGCGCCGGGCGAGCCGTCCGGCAGCGGGTACGCCTGTTGGTCGCCGCCGAGCACCACCAGCGCCGCGTACCCCTCCAGGTCGGCGGGGAGCTCGTCGCCGGCGTGCGGGCGAACCACCCACAGCTCCAGCCCAGCCTCGGTCAGCCACTCACCCAGCCGGCGCGCGTCGTCCGTCGGGTCGTTCTCGATCACCAGCGCGGTTGCCACCCGTCGAGGCTAGCTGGTACGGCACGCGCTGCCACGCCCCGGCACAAGCGATGCCGCCCGGGCGGCCTCCCACCGCCCGCGCGGCCTCCCACCGCCCGCGCGGCCTCCCACCGCCCGCGCGGCCTCCCACCGCCCGCGCGGCCTCCCGACGACGGTGGGGTCGTTAGGCTCCTCGATTGTGATCAGCGAGGACACCGCCACCGTCCGCCCGCCCGTGCTGCGCCCTGGTGACCCGGTGCTGCTGGTGTCGCCGTCCGGGCCGACCTCGCCGGAGCGGGTGGCCCGGGGCATGGAGCTGCTCACCGGTTGGGGTCTGCGCCCGGTACCGGCGCCGAACGCGTACGCCCGCCACGGCTACCTCGCCGGCACCGACGACCAGCGCGCCGCCGACCTGAACGCGGCCTTCGCCGATCCGGAGATCCGCGGAGTGATCTGCACTCGGGGCGGCTACGGGGCCCAGCGGATCGTCGACGCCATCGACATGGCCGCCGTCCGCCGCGATCCGAAGGTGGTGGCCGGCTTCTCGGACATCACCGCGTTGCAGTTCGCACTGTGGCGGGGTGCCCGACTGGCCGGGGTGCACGGCCCGGGGGCGGCCTGGCGCGACGAGCGGACGCCGCTGCGTTCCGCCGAGTCCCTGCACGCGGCGCTGATGACGACCGAACCAGTGTCGATCACCGCAGTGCCCACCGAGGAGACCTTCGGCGTACGCGTCCCGGGTCGCGCCACCGGCACCCTGCTCGGCGGCAACCTGTGCATGATCGCTGCGTCGATCGGCACACCGGACCTGCCCGACCTGACCGGTGCGGTGCTGCTGATCGAGGACGTGCAGGAACCCCCGTACAAGGTCGACCGGATGCTCACCCACCTGCGCCGGGCCGGCGCGCTGGACGGACTGGCCGGAGTGGCGGTCGGGCAGTTCACCGACTGCGGCGACGGCTGGGACACCACGATCGTCGACGTGCTCACCGAACGCCTCGGCGACCTCGGCGTACCGGTCCTCGGCGGCCTCCCCATCGGCCACGGCCCCAACCAACTAACAGTCCCAGTAGGCACCGAAGCAACCCTCGACACCACCACCGCCACCCTCACCACAGCCCCCGCAGTCCACTAACCCACCCCCACACCCCACCCCCCCCCCC
>NZ_JOAN01000009.1 GCF_000718555.1 Micromonospora chokoriensis | reverse complement strand
CCTCCCACCCCCACCCACCCCGCCCCCGGTGATCAAGAGGTTTGCGTCATTTTCGGGGCGGATCCTGACGCAAACCTCTTGATCAACCGGAGCAGGGGGTTAGGGGGTGGGTGGGGTTAGGTGGGCTATTGCGCCTATTTCCAGGGCGGCCCAGATGCCGGTGGGGGTGCGGGTGATGCCGTGCGGTTCGGCGTTGGGGGTGGGTAGGGCGTAGCCCTCGATGCGTCCCGTGGGATCGAGATGACCGATCCGGTTGGCACCCCACTCGGTGAACCACGCCCCGCCGGCCGGGTCCGCCACGATCGCGTGCGGACGGGCCGCGCGGTCCGGAAGCGGGAACTCGACGATCTTGCCGTCCGGGTCGATCCGACCGAGCTGGCCGGCGGCGATCTCCACGAACCAGATGACGCCGTCAGCGCCGAGGGTGATGCCGACCGGGCCCGCGTTCACGGTAGGCAGCGAATGCAGCGTCACCCTGCCGTCGAGGTCGATCCGGCCGATCGCGTTCGCCTGGTTGAGGGTGAACCAGAGGGCCTGGTCCGCGCCAGCAGTGATCATCGAGGCGAACCCGCCGGTCACCGGCAGCGGAAACACCTTGAGGGTGCCGTCGGTCTCCACCCGACCGATCGTGTCGGAGGTCATCCCGGCGTACCAGAGCGCGCCATCAGGCCCGACCGCGATGCCTCCCGGCCCGGTGCCGGCCGGAAGGGCGATCGTGCGCTGCTCGCCGTCGACGGTGATCCGACCGATCCGGTCGTCCCCGGAGCAGGTGAACCAGAGCGCGTCATCAGGCCCGGCCGTGATGATCAGCGGGCGACCGCCGGGCGAGTCCAGCGGAAAGGTCCGGACCGCGCCGTCGGGCGACAACCGGGCGATCCCGCCGGCATGGGCCAGCGTCAGCCACAGCGCGCCGTCCGGGCCAGGCGTGATCCCGTACGGCCCGGCGCCCAGCTCAACGAGTGGAATTTCCCGAATCTCGACGGTCATCCCGAGTGTCCTTCCCGTCGTCGGATCGTCGACCCTGACCGGTCGGGCAGCGTCGACACAACCGATTTCGGCCACCGCCGGCCTCGATTGTCAGCCCGCTGACAGGTTCGCCACGGCTCGCACCCAGACTGCCCGGTCACTGTCGGTGACGACAGGGCAAGACGACCGAACTTCTGGAGGACAGCATGTCCCGCACCATCCGTAGGAAGCACCTGCTGGCTGGCCTGGCCACCGCCGGCGTCCTCGGCGTCGGGATCGCGGCCCCGACGATCGCGTTCGCCGCGGACACCCCGACGCCGACACCGAGCGCCAGCACCGCCCCGGCCCCCGGCACGGCTCCCGGCACGAAGGCCGACCGGCAGGGCGAGTTCGCCGAAGCGCTCGCCAAGGAGTTGGGCGTGCCCACCGACAAGGTGACCGCCGCACTGCAGAAGGTTCGTGAGCAGCACCGGCCGACCGACCGCCCGCACCGGCAGTTCGACCGCTCGCAGTGGCCGTCCGCCGAGGACCGGCAGGCCGCGCTCAAGGAGCGTCTGAACCAGGCGGTCAAGGACGGCAAGCTCACCCAGGAGCAGGCCGACGCCATCACCAAGGCCGTCGAGGCCGGCGTCTTCCCCGGCCCCGGCGGCCACCGCTGGCCGGGCGGTCACGGCGGACCCGAAGGTACGCCCAGCAAGTGACCCAGCAGGGCCAGCCCTAGCCAGCCCGAGCCAGCCCCGGTCGGCCCGGCCAGCCGGGACATACCCGGGCGGCCAGCCCGGCCGGCCCAGGCTTGATCCACTCGGCTTTCATGATGTCGCGGTGTCCGGATCGTTCGGACACCGCGACATCAACGATCCGGTGTCGATCACGGGCCCGGAGGCCAGCCCTCAGGCGATGCAGGCGCAGACGATCAGCGCGGCGCCGAAGTGGGTGGCGGCGCTGACCCGGGCGGCCGGGTGCGGCTCGGGCGAGCAGATGACCTCGCCGAGCTTGCCGGGGGTGAGCAGGTCCAGCACCACGAACGCCAACGCCATGATGCCCAGCCCGAGCAGCCCGAAGACCACGGTGGAGGCGAGCCCCTTGCCGAAGTCGCTGTAGCTGGTCAGGATCGCGGTGAAGACGATCCCGGCGATGCCGAGTTGGTTGGCGGCGAGCAGCAGCCCCGCGTTGGCGTTGCGTTCGACCCAGATCAGGTCCCGTAGCCGGCCCGGGGTGAGCAGGTCGACGAGCCCGAAGCCGGCCGCCATGAGCCCGACGCCAACGATCCCGAACACAATGCTCTGCCAGGCACCGCTGAGCAGATCCTCCAGCACCGACTGCCTCCCGACTCTCCGCCCGGAGGGGTACCGGCGCGGTGATCGAGACGATAGCGGCAGCACGCAACCGCGTCAGCCCCTGCCTACAGCGCCAGGTAGCGCTGCCGCTCGTACGGGGTGACCTCGCGGCGGTACTGCTCCCACTCGGCCCGCTTGTTGCGCAGGAAGAAGTCGAAGACGTGCTCGCCGAGCACCTCCGCGACCAGCTCGGACTCGGCCATCACGTCGATCGCCTCGGCGAGGTTCTCCGGCAGCGCCTCGTAGCCCATGGCGCGCCGCTCGGCGCTGGTCAGCGACCAGACGTCGTCCTCAGCGCCGGGCGGCAGCTCGTACCCCTCCTCGATGCCCTTCAGGCCGGCGCCGAGCAGCACCGCGAAGGCGAGGTACGGGTTGGTCGCCGAGTCCAGTGAGCGGACCTCGACCCGGGCCGAGTTCGGCTTGCCGTACGCGGGAACCCGGACCAGCGCGGACCGGTTGAGGTGACCCCAGCAGACGTACGCCGGGCTCTCGGTGATCCGGTCCGGCAGGGCCTGCGGGAAGAGCCGCTTGTACGAGTTGACCCACTGGTTGGTGACCGCCGTGTACTCCCGGGCGTGCACCAGCAGGCCGGCGATGAACGACTTCGCCACCTTGGACAGCTTCATCGGGTCGCCGTTGTCGTGGAAGGCGTTGCGCTCACCCTCGAACAGCGACAGGTGAGTGTGCATCCCGCTGCCCGGCTGGTCGGTGAACGGCTTCGGCATGAAGCTGGCCTGCACTCCGGTGGAGAGCGCCACCTCCTTGATCACGTGCCGGAAGGTCATGATGTTGTCGGCGGTGGTCAGCGCGTCGGCGTAGCGCAGGTCGATCTCCTGCTGGCCGGGGGCGACCTCGTGGTGGCTGAACTCCACCGAGATGCCGATCCGTTCCAGTGCGAGCACACCCTGGCGGCGGAAGTCCCGAGCCACGGCGTGGGTGGTGTGCTCGAAGTAGCCGCCGGTGTCGACCGGGGTGGGCACCGAGCCGTCCTGCGGGCCGTTCTCCAGCAGGAAGAACTCGATCTCGGGGTGGGTGTAGAAGGTGAAGCCCTTCTCGGCTGCCTTGGACAGCGCGCGGCGCAGCACGTGCCGGGGGTCGGCCCAGGACGGCCCACCGTCGGGCAGCAGGATGTCGCAGAACATCCGCGCGCTCTCGCCGCTGACCCCGCCCTCGAAGGGGAAGACCTGGAAGGTGGTCGGGTCGGGCATGGCCACCATGTCCGATTCGAAGACCCGGGCGAAGCCCTCGATCGCCGAGCCGTCGAAGCCGATGCCCTCTTCGAAGGCAGCCTCCAGCTCGGCAGGGGCCACCGAAACGCTCTTGAGCGTGCCCAGCACGTCGGTGAACCACAGACGGACGAACCGGATGTCCCGCTCTTCCAGCGTGCGGAGGACGAACTCCTGCTGACGGTCCACTTCCCCAACCCCTCGCGACACTCTTTGTCCGTCTTGGCCGGGCTGCACCCGGCCTGATCGCCCAGTGTTCCCGGGCCTGGTTACGCAGACGTTACGCGAACTGCCGCCGGCCGTCCTCTCACGTCCCGTCCGCCGAGCGCCTGCCACCGCAGGTGGCGGCAATCTCGTCCGAGGGTACGAATTCTCCCGAGGGGGCTGGGGCAAGATGAGGACATGCCCACCCTGCGTCTCGCCCTTTCCCAGGTCAACCCGAGCGTCGGCGACCTCGCCGGAAACGCCGATCTGGTCCGCAGCTGGACTCGCCAGGCCGCCGATGCCGGTGCCCAGTTGGTGCTCTTCCCGGAGATGATGCTGACCGGGTACCCGGTCGAGGACCTGGTCTTCCGGCGCTCCTTCGTCGCCGCGTCCCGCGCCGCCGTCGAGCGGCTGGCCGCCGACCTGGCCGCCGACGGCCTCGGCGAGGTGCCGGTCGTGGTCGGCTACCTGGACGCCGACGGGCCTCCGCAGGTCAGCGGGGACGCCGAGCCGGGCCGAGGTGCCCGCAACGCCGCCGCGCTGCTGCACCGGGGCGTAGTGGCCGCCCGCTACTTCAAGCACCACCTGCCCAACTACGGGGTCTTCGACGAGGACAGGTACTTCGTCTCCGGCGACACCCTGACCGTGGTGCGGATCGGCGACGTGGACGTCGCGCTGACCATCTGCGAGGACCTGTGGCAGGCCGGCGGTCCGTTCGCCGCCGCCCGGCGGGCGGGCGTCGGCCTGGTCGTCAACATCAACGGCTCGCCGTACGAGCTGAACAAGGACGACATCCGGCTGCCGCTGGTCCGCCGCCGGGCCGCCGAGGCGGGCGCCACCGTCGCGTACGTCAACATGATCGGCGGCCAGGACGAGCTGGTCTTCGAGGGCGACTCGATGATCGTGACCGCCGACGGTGAGCTGCTCACCCGGGCGCCGCAGTTCGTCGAACACCTGCTCGTGCACGACGTCGAGCTGCCGGCCGCCGGTGCCCCGCCGTCCCCCGAGACCGTGGCCGACGGGATGCGGATCGTGCACCGCACGCTTGACGGCATTCCGTCTGCGCCGTCCGGCCCGGCCGCCACGGGCGGGCTGATCGAGCCGGTGGCGGACGAGGCCGAGGTGTGGCAGGCGCTGGTGCTGGGGCTGCGCGACTACGTCAACAAGAACCGGTTCCCCTCGGTCGTGCTCGGTCTCTCCGGTGGCATCGACTCGGCGGTGGTCGCCGCGTTGGCCGTCGACGCCCTGGGGCCGGGGCGGGTGGTCGGGGTGTCGCTGCCCAGCCAGCACTCCTCCGAGCACTCCCGGGAGGACGCCGCCGACCTGGCCAAGCGCACCGGCCTGGACTACCGCGTCGAGCCGATCCAGCCGATGGTCGACGGCTTCCTGGCCAACCTGTCGCTCTCGGGCGTGGCCGTGGAGAACCTGCAGGCCCGGGTCCGTGGCGTGATCCTGATGGCGCTGTCGAACCAGGAGGGCCACCTGGTGCTGACCACCGGCAACAAGAGCGAGCTGGCGGTCGGCTACTCCACCCTGTACGGCGACTCGGTGGGTGGCTTCAACCCGGTCAAGGACGTCTGGAAGACGCTGATCTGGCGGCTCGCGAAGTGGCGCAACACGGACGCGGCCCGGCGCGGTGAGACCGCTCCGATCCCGGAGAACTCGATCGGCAAGCCGCCGAGCGCCGAGCTGAGCCCGGGGCAACTCGACAGCGACAACCTTCCCGAGTACGACGTCCTGGACCCGATCCTGATCGGCTACGTCGACGGTGACCTCGGCCGCGACGGGCTGGTCGAGTCGGGTCACGACCCGGCGGTGGTGGACAAGGTGCTGCGGCTGGTGGATACCGCCGAGTACAAGCGACGGCAGTCGGCGCCGGGCACGAAGATCTCCATGAAGGCGTTCGGCCGGGACCGCCGGCTGCCGATCACCAACCGGTGGCGCGAGCACGGCTGAGCCGTACACCTGGGGGTGCCGGGTTGGTGACGCGGCCCGGCACCGCCGCGCGGTGCCCTCGCGGCGCGGCCGCCGCGTGCTGGCGGAGTGACATCTTGCACTGATCCCTGCCGTCACCCCGTCCCGCGGTGCGACGATCGCGACAGCACCCGGGGACCGCGCAGGCGGCCTCGAGGAAGGGAGACAGAAATGGTGGAGTCCACTCCGAACGAGGTGACCGCGTTGTACGGCGGCCCGGCCACTCGACGGGTCCGCACCCGCGACCTGATGGCCGCCAAGGAGCGTGGCGAGCGGTGGCCGATGCTCACCTCGTACGACCAGTACACGGCGTCGATCTTCGACCAGGCCGGTGTTCCGGTGCTGCTGGTCGGCGACTCGGCCGCGAACAACGTGTTCGGCTACGAGACGACTCTGCCGATCACCGCCGACGAGCTGCTTCCGTTGGTACGGGCCGTGGTGCGGGCGACCCGGCAGGCGCTGATCGTCGGTGACCTGCCGTTCGGCTCGTACGAGGAGGGTCCGGCGCAGGCGCTGCGTACCGCCGTCCGGTTCATGAAGGAGGGCGGCTGTCACGCGGTGAAGTTGGAGGGTGGCCGCCGCAACGCCGCGCAGATCGCCGCGATCGTCGGCGCCGGCATCCCGGTGATGGCGCACATCGGCTTCACGCCGCAGAGCGAGCACACCCTGGGCGGCTACCGCGTGCAGGGCCGAGGCGACGCCGCCGAGGAGGTGCTCGCCGATGCGCGGGCGGTGACCGAGGCGGGTGCGTTCGCGGTGGTGCTGGAGATGGTGCCCGGTGAGGTCGCCAAGCGGATCACCCACGAACTGCCGATCCCCACGGTGGGCATCGGCGCGGGCCCGGACACCGACGCGCAGGTGCTGGTCTGGCAGGACATGGCCGGGCTACGGACGGGCAAGGCGCCACGCTTCGTCAAGCGGTACGCGGACCTGGCCGGCGCCCTCACCGACGCCACCCGCCGCTTCGCTGACGAGGTGCGCGGCGGCGAATTCCCCGCCGCCGAACACACCTTCTAGTCCGGACAGCGGCCTGATCACACGGCGTGATCCACTCGGTGTTGCCGAAGTCCGGGTGTCCCTGACACCGAGACACCCCGATATCACTGAACCGGAGTGGATCACGCCGGCGAGCCCTACCAACCAGCCGAGATCGTCGGCGGATCAATCGATCTCGGCCACTGAAAGTGTCGTACGCCTGTTCTAGTGTCGGGTCATGGTTGAGGAGTTGGCGCTGGCAGACGACGCGGTCGCCGCCTGCACCAGTGCCGCCCCTTGGGCCCTCACCGAGCATGACCTGATCACCGCGCTCCACGTCGCACACCGCCTTGAGCAACGCCTCGCGGCGGTCAAACTGACCCTGGTACGCGAGGTGGACGGCCGCGGCACCGCGACCGCGCAGGGCGCATCCTCGACGGCAGTGTGGCTGCGCGACCGGTTACGTCTCGGGGTCGGTGCCGCCCGCCGCCTGGTCGAGCTTGCCGCGACCCTCGACACCGCGCCGCCCGGGGTGCGCGATGCGTTGACCGGCGGGGCGGTCGACGTGGAGCAGGTCCGTGTCATCGCCGACACCGTCACCACCGTGCACGCCACCGCGGGGCCTGAAGCGGCTGACAAGGCCGTCGGCGTCCTCGTCGACTGGGCAGCCCAGTTCGACGCCAGCCTGCTGCGCAAACTCGGCACCCGCATCCTCGACCACGTCGCCCCCGAGGTTGCCGACGCTGCCGCCGACGCCGCGCTGCGGGCGGCCGAGTCGCGGGCCGCACGCGACCGGCACGTCACCTTCAACGAACAGCCCGACGGGCGACTCCGACTCACCGGCATCCTCGACACCGAAGCCGCCGCCGCGCTCCGCGCCGCCATCGACCCGCTGACAGCACCGTCCGGCCCGGACGACACCCGCACCCCGGGCCAACGTCGCCACGACGCCCTTGCCGACGTCTGCCGAATCGCCCTGCGCACCGGCGACCTACCCGAGCACGGCGGTGACGTCGCCCAGGTCGTCGTCACCACGAGCTACGACGAGCTGACCCGACAGCTGGGCAGCGGTGCCCTCGACACCGGCCTGCAGCTCACCCCCGACACCGTGCGCCGCCTCGCCTGCGACGCCTCCGTCCTCCCCGCCATCCTCGGTGGCGCAGGCCAACCACTCGACGTCGGCCGGCAACGACGCCTCATCACCGGGCCCCTCCGCCGCGCCCTCGTCCTGCGCGATCGCGGCTGCGCGTTCCCGGGCTGCGACCGTCCGCCCCGCTGGTGCGACGCCCACCACATCCGGCACTGGGCCGACGGCGGCCCGACCAGCCTCGACAACGCGGTGCTGCTCTGCGGCCACCATCACCGACACCTCCACCACAGCGACTGGACCGTGCGACTCGGCGGAGACGGCCACCCTGAGTTCATCCCGCCCGCCTGGCTCGACCCCACACAACTCCCCCGCCGCAACCACTACCACCGACGAACGTGAGCACGTCGGGGGCGACCATTCCTCCTGGTCAGACCGGTGCAGCGTTCACCGGGACGGCCCGGTCACGCCGGGCCAGCGTCGAGCAGCAAGGTGCCGCGGTCACCGACCACCCGTCCTGCCCCTACGGCGATGGAGGCCGACCTCGACGATGAAGGCCGGACTCAGCAACCGATGACCGCACGCTGTGGCCGGTGAGGGTTCTCCCCTGTCCGGCGGTCTGCGGCCGGGTGGACGAAGGTCACGTCCTCAGCGCGCGCACCGCAGTCGACGACACCGCGGCCAGGTCGGCCTGCGCAGGCAGGAATACCGTGGGGACGCCCAGCGACTGGTTCATCGCGGCGAGCTGGTATTCGGCCTGAAGGTCGGTGGTGTTACGTACGCCGCGGACGATCACTCCCACGTCATGGCGTCGGCAGTAGGTGGAGGTCAACCCGCTCCAGGCCACGACGGTGACGGAGGTCCAGTCGACCGGCAGAATGGCCCGGACGGCGGCCGCGCGCTCCTCCTCGTCGGTGTCCGGATGCTTGACGCTGTTGACCGCGACAAGCACCACCACTTCATCGAAGAGGGCACGTGCCCGCTTCACCACATTCACATGCCCAGGAGTGAAGGGATCAAAGCTGCCGGGGTAGACGGCGCGCACCAGTAGGCGACCGGGGGTGCGTGCCGACGAACGTGGCCCTGCCGATGGTTCGGGTGTCACGGCCGCAAGACCCGCTGCGCATCGCGGATGACCTGCTCGGAGGCCAGTGACACCCAGGAGGCGAACAGGTCCCGGAAGTAGGCGCCGTACCGGTCCGCCACCGCGGGATCGTGCTCGATGACGTCCAGTTCGTTGACGATGCTCAGGTCCATGAGTGACCGAAGGTGAGCCGCATCCGGCGTTCTCACCTGACCTACGAAGCGGTCGAAGACCTGGCCGGTCTGTGCCAGCTCCCGCCAGCTGCGGCCACGGTCACAGGCACCGTAGAGATAGACAAGCTCCTCGGCGTCGGCACCAACGAGATCCCGGAGCACCGCACGATCGGCCCGATCAAGCAGGGCGAGGTCGAACCCGTCGGTGCCGTAGACGGCATGGGTCAGGCCCGCGGCCTGCACGTCACTGCCGCAGCCAAGCAGCGCGAGTCGTTCACTGACTCGGCACAGGTGGGCGTACAGGTTGCCCCCGGGGTGCGCGATCCGCTCAGCTCCTTGCCGGCGGAGCCAGACCCGCACACCGTCGTCGGTGCTCATGGCCCGACCGTACGTGTCAGCCGGCGGATTCGCCGGCCCCTGGGCGTGGGCACGTCCGCCTAGAGGTCGGTGACGCGGATGCCGGCGTGTGCCTTGTAGCGCTTGTTGATGGCGATCAGGTTGGCGGTGAACGCCTCGATCTGGTGGGCGTTGCGCAACCGGCCGGCGTAGATGCCCCGCATGCCGGGGATCCGGGCGGCGAGCGCACCGACCACGTCGACCAGCTCGCGGTCCTCGGTGCAGATCAGCACGTCCAGGTCGATCCGGTCGACCTCGGGGTCGGCCAGCAGCGGAGCACTGACGTGGTTGAACGCCGCGCACACCCGGGAGTCGGGCAGCAACGCGGCGGCCTGCTGCACGGCGCTGCCCTCGGCGACGGTCAGCGCGTACGGGCCCTGCTTGTCGAAGCCGAGCGGGTTGACGCAGTCGACGACGATCCGGCCGGCGAGCGGCTCGGCGAGGGCGGCGACGGTGGCGGCGTGCCCGTCCCACGGCACCGCGATGATGACCACGTCGCTTCGTCGCGCCACCTCGTCGTTGGTCGCGCCGGTGACGCTGCCGCTGGCCGGCACGCCGGGCAGGGCGGCGATCTCGGCCGCGGACTCGGCGGCCCGCTCGGCCGACCGGGATCCAATCAGCACCGTCTGACCGGCCCGCGCGAACCGGTAGGCGAGGCCCCGCCCCTGGTCGCCGGTGCCACCGATGATGCCGACCGTCAGCCCGGACACGTCGGGCAGCGTGCTCGCGTCGTATGCCATGACCTCATCCTCGCAAACCGCTCGGCCCGGCAGCAGCGCCGAGCGCTGTGAGAATCCCCGCTGCCCGTGCCGGCGCAGACCGCCCCGCTTGGCAGGGCAGCCCGGTCAGGCCAGCTCGAACAGGACGGTCCGGGCCGCCGGGTCGGCGGTGACCAGGCGGACCCGGACCCGTTCGCCGAGCGGCAGTTGGCCGAGGCAGCGGGCACGTACCGGTGGGGCGTCCAGCGCGACGGTGCCGCCGGGTGGTCGGGGCCGGGACTTGCCGTTGGGCGGGGCGTCGACGTCGAGGACGGCGGCATCGAAGCTCTCGCCCACCCGGTGCTCCAGCACCGCTGCCTCGGCCAGCTCGACGGCACCACGAGCGGCAGCCGAGGCGGTCCGGTCGGTGCTCGCCATCACCTCGGGCAGTCGGGGCAGCGCGGCGCGGGCCCAGTCGGGCACCGCCTGGCCCGCGTGCAGGGCCAGGCAGACCTCGGTGGCGTACCGGTCGGCCAGGCGCCGCAACGGTGCCGTCACATGGGCGTACGCGGCAGCCACGCCACCATGCTCCGGCTGCTCCGGCAGCTCCCCGTCGAAGGCGGTGTACGCGGCGCCGCGCATCAGCTCGGCCGCTTGGTCGATGAACGCGGCGGCGCGCGGCTGGGCGGCGTCCAGACCAGCGATGACCTGACCCGGGCCCGCGTCGTCCGGCCAGTGCACGCCCAGCGGCGCGGCGGCGGCACGGAGCCGCTGCACCGCCTCCGGTTTCGGTGCCGGCATGGTCCGCAGCAGGCCGACCCGCCCGGCCAGCATGATGTCGGCGGCGGCCATCCCGGTCAGCAGGGAGATCTGCGCGTTGTGCTCTTCCATGGTCGCCGGGGCCCGCAGCACCAGCCGCCAACCCTCACCGTCGGGCTCCAGATCCTGCTCGGGCAACGGCAGGTTGATGGCGCCGCGCCGCAACCCGCGCGCGGTCAGTCGGTCGCCGATCTCCGGTAGCAACGCGATCGGGTCGGGGAGCCGCCCGGCGTCGGCTGCCGCCTGCACCCCGGTGTAGTCGAGTTTGGCCCGGCTGCGGACCAGGGCACGTTCCAGCTCGACGGCCACGGTGCCGCCGTCGGCGTCCAGGTCGATGGTCCAGACCACCGCGGCCCGGTCATCGTCGGGCAGCAGGCTGGCGGCACCCTCGCTGAGGGTGCGCGGGTGCAGCGGCACGTTTCCGTCGGGAAGGTAGATGGTCTGCCCCCGCCGCCAGGTCTCCGCCTCCAACGCGCCACCCGGGGTGACGTGCGCGGCGACGTCGGCGATCGCGTACCGCACCCGGTAGCCCCCACCCGGGCGGCGGGCGAGGTGCATCGCCTGGTCCAGGTCGCGGGAGGTGGCGGGGTCGACCGTGACGAACGGTATGTCGGTACGGTCGACGGGCGGCTGCGGCGGTGCCGCAGCCGCCTCGTCCGCCTCACGCTGGGCGTCGGCCGGGAAGTCCTCGGGCAGGCCGAGCTCGCGGCGCAACGCGCCGAAGTCGATGCGGGGCGCGAGTACGCGTCGGATGACCACGGTTCAATCCTGACAGCGCCACGGGTGATCCGCTTCCGGTGACCGGCCGAGAAATCCGCCCGGCGAGGGGTGGCCCGCTCTCAGCCGGTCGCCTTTCGGGCGGCGCTGCGCGTGCTCCTTGGGGCGGTGGCTCGTGCGGCGGCCGGGCTGGCCGGCGACTTGCGGGCGGTCACCTTGCGGGCCGGAGCCTTGGCCGCGACGGTCTTCTTCGCCGGGGCCTTCTTCGCCGCCGCCTTGCGGGCGGTGGTCGACGAGGTGCCCGTCGCCTTCGCGGCCGGGGCCTTCTTGGCCGCAGCCTTGCGGGCACCGCCGCTGGGGCGGGTGGACGCGGTCTTCTTCGCCGCTACCGTCTTCTTCGCCGCTGTCGTCTTCGCCGCTGTCGTCTTCGCCGCTGTCTTCTTGGCGGCCGACGCCTTGGTCGCGGCCTTACGCGCCGGGGCCTTCGTCGCGGTGGCGGTCTTACGCGCCGGAGCCTTCACCGCGGCGGTGGTCTTCTTGGCCGCCGAGGCGGTGGTCTTACGCGCAGCCGAGGCGGTGGTCTTCTTCGCCGCGCTCACGGTCTTCTTGGCGGCGCTTGTGGTCTTCTTCGCCGTACCCGTGGTCTTCTTCGCGGCGGCGGTGGTGGTCTTGCGGGTCGCGGACGCCGGGGCCCGCTTCGCGGTGGCGGTTGTCGTCCGGGTGGTGGTCTTCTTCGTCGGCGCCTTCTTGGCTGCGGCGGTGGTCTTGGTCGTGGCCTTCTTCGCGGGGGCCTTCTTCGCCGCCGTGGTGGTCTTCTTGGCCGGGGCGCGACCCGCCCCGCCGGCGGCCTTGCGGGCCGGTGCCTTCGCGGCAGCCGCGGTGGACTTGCGCACGGGGGTGGTCCGGCTCGCCGCAGTGTTCCGCTCCGCCGCGGCGGTCTTCTTCGCGGTGGTGCGTCGGGCGGCCGGGCGGGTGGTGGCCTGCTGTGTCTCGGCCATCGTGGTTCCCTCCTTGGGGACGTGCTCTCGCGTGCGTCCTCGCGGAGCACGAAATGCCTCGGCGCGAGCCGTCCCGCGCCGCCTACTTGTCCTCCCCAGCCCAACGAGCATCCTCGGCATCCCACGCCTCGTTCCGCTCCTGCACTCGTTGCAGGGCGTTCTCCGCGTCGGCCGCCGAGTCGTACGGGCCGAGGACGTGCTTCGCCGGACACACGTCGGCGTCCGTCTCGACCCGGTGATGCCGGGTGCACCAGTAGTACTGCCCACCACGTCCGCTGTCGCTCATGGGAATCACTGTGCACCGCGAACCGGCCGGCCGCCACCGGATCGCACAAGTCGCCGACGATCTCCACAGTAGATATGCATTGCGATCGTCGGGCCGAAATGGCGAAACGCGTGGGACTGGAACACCAGAAGATGCGCAGGTGAGCCTCGCTGTGGGCACATCTATGATCGCCGGATGGCGATACCGGACTACATCGTGGGGTTGCGCAAGCACGTCGGCAACGACCTTCTCTGGCTGCCGAGCGTCAGCGCTGTCGTCCGCAACGACGCCGGTGAGCTGCTGCTCGGCCAGCGCGCCGACGACGGGCGCTGGTCGGTGATCAGCGGTTTCGTCGAGCCAGGCGAGCAGCCGGCCACCGCGCTGGTCCGCGAGGTACGCGAGGAGACCGGTCTGGACGTCGTGCCGGTGCGCATGTCCAGCGCCGTCTCGCACCCGCACACGTACCCGAATGGGGACCGCTGCGAATACCTCAACCTGGGGTTCCTGTGCCGGGTGGTGGCCGGCACCGCCCGGGTCAACGACGACGAGTCGCTGGACGTGCGGTGGTTTCCGTTGGATCGGCTGCCTGAGTTGGACAAGCACGCCCTGCTGGTCATCGCCTACGCGCTACGCGAGAACACGTTGACCGGTTATCTGGAGCCGGGCACGACCTGGGACGACGTACCCGACTGAGGCTCACACCAGGGTCGGCGTCTCGGCGAGGACGACCGGCGCGGCGGGCGCGGACCGGGCCGCCCGGATGGTGTACGCGAGCGCGTACGGCATGCAGGCCAGGTAGAGCATGGGTTCCGCCAGCACCTCGTTGGTGATGATGTGGAAGATCTCCCATGGGATGGTGGGCCGGGGTAAGCCCACGTTCCAGTCCGTCCAGGCGACGAGGAGCCACAGCGGCGCGGAGATCTGGTCGACGCCGTCCAGAGGCGTCGGACCGCTGACCGGGCCGGCTCGACCGCCCGCCCCGATGACGTCAACGACAGCGAGAATCACCGCGAGGTCGGCGGCGGCGAGTGCGCCGAGGACGCCCACCCACCAGGCCGCACGGAGGCGATTGCGGGAGGCGAGGCGCGCGGCGGCCCAGAGGGCCAGCGTCAGGCCGACCAACCAGAGCAGCAGCCCGGGTACGAAGGTGACCATGTCGTCCGGGGAGATGGCAGAGAGGAACACGACCGCGACCGCGCCGATGGGAAGCACCACGCCGAGCGCGATGCGCAGCGGGCCGTCGAGTGCGGTGTGCCGGGCCCAACGTGCGGCGAGCACCGCCAGCAACACCGCCAAGCCGAGGGTGAGCGCCGTCCAGATCGGCTTCTGCGCCCGCTCCGACCAGCTCTCGGCCACTATGCGCTCGATCGGGTTGAGAGCGAACGCGCTGACGAGCACGATCCCGACGCAGGCGATCGGGGACAGCAGTAGTGCGGCGACGGTGCGGCCGGCTCGACCGCGCATCAGGGTGCGGTCGACGATCGGGGCGCCGGCCCGGCTGACGGCCAGGCTCACCGCGAAGCCGAGCATCTTCGTCCGGTGACCACTCTCGGCGAGGACGTGCAGCTCGGCGGCCCACTCGCGGCGCAGATCGTCGCGAACCTCGATCGGCCAGCGGCGCGCGGCCAACGCCAACAGCAGTTCGGCGGCCCGGCGGGTCACCACGCCGGTGCCCCGGTGGGCTCGGTGCCGCCCCACGAGGGACGACCGTCGGGGATCGCGGCCCGCAGGTCGGCGAGCGCCTGGCGGGCCTGCGCCACCCCGACAGCCGTCAGGCAGTAGTAGCGACGAGCCGGCCGACCGGCCGTGACCGGGTCGATCGCCTCCCAGTCGGCGGTCAGCCAGCCGGCACCCTGCAACCGGTGCAGCACCGGGTAGAGCGTGCCGCTGGGCAGGCCGGTCAACCGCATCAGGTCCAGCCCGTAGCGCTGCTCGTCGGGCTCGGCGAGCAGCGCCGCGAGCACCTTCGCGACCGGAATGGTGATCCGCATCCCGCCACTATATCGGAACTCTACATAGGGGTGGGTACCCGTTCGACGGGGATCCACAGCTCGGCGTCCGCCTCGGTGCCGTCCGCGGACACCCGCACCCGGGAGATCTCCGGTCCAGGTCGGCTGCGGTACGGGTTGGACGGAAACCACTGGGTGAACACGTCACGCCACAGGTACTGCACCGCCTGCGGAAACGCACCGGAGCTGGTGAACACCGCCCACGACCCGGCCTGTACCGGCAGCGCGTCCAGGTCCTCCGGCGGCGCGGCACCGGTCACCACACCGTGCCAGTAGTCCAGCTCGGTGCCCTCCTGCCGACTGTCGGCGAGGTTGTCACTGACGTTGACGATCCCCTTCGGCTCCTGATCGGAGAGCGCCTCGATCCGCCCGGTCGTCTCCTTGTCGATGCTCCGGATGAACGCGACGATCGCCGGGTTCATCCCCTCGTGCACCAGCGGGACCCGGGCCTTGCGCCCCACCAACGCGAACGCGTCCTTGTCGACTATTCGGTACTCCATGCTGCCGCTCCCTTCGACGGTGAGTCGGAAGGACATCCGGGGCTGGGCACGCAGCGCTGCCCCCGTACGCCGAGCAACTCCTGGCCCCACGCCGTGCACGGCCTGGAACGCCCGGGCGAATGCCTCCGCCGACCCGTAGCCGTAGTGCACCGCGACGTCGAGCAACGTCCGCTCGCCCGCCAGTACGTCCGCACCGGCGACGGTCAGCCGACGCCGCCGGATGTACTCCGACAACGGCATGCCGGCCAGTGCGGAGAACAGCCGCCGGAAGTGGTACTCCGACGTCAGCGCGATCCGCGCCAGCTCGGCCACCTCGATCTTCTGGTCGAGGTGCCGCTCGATGTACGCCATGGCCTCGTTGAGCCGATCCAGCACTCGGATCTCCTTCCCTTTCGAGCACCGACGTTAGGTCGCAGGGGTGGTGGCCCTCCCGACATCCGATGCCCGCATCGGTCGGGTGGGGCCGCACCTATCGTCGTTTTCTAGCCTGGCGGTCACTCTGCCGGGAAAAGGGGTCTTCGATGGTGCGATGGCACTGGGTCGTCGGGGTTGCGGCGGCGGCGATGCTCGCTGGTTGCGACACCGACGCGAACGCGTGGTCATCGTCATCGCGCAGCACCACAACAGCGGCGAAGTGTGCTCCCTTGCGGGCTCTCCGCGTAGCGCGACCCTCAATCTGGCCCAACCGCTGGGCAAGCGACCGGTCCTCGAGATACGCCAAGGGCAACCGGTCCCGCTCACCCTCAGGTGAGCGCATCAGCGTGTTCAGCGCGGCGGCTGCTGCATGATCCAGGTGGGCACGGGCTCCGACAGGAAGCCCGCCACCTCCCAACCGGCGCGGCGGTACAGCTCGACGTTGGCCGGGTTGCTGGTCTCCAGGATCGCCGGCAGTCCGTCGGCGGCGGCACGGACTAGCCCGGCCCGCATGACGGCACGGCCCCAACCGCGTCCGGCGCTGTCCGGGTGGGTGCCCAGGACGCCGAGGTACCAGAACGGGAACGTCGGCAGGGCGGCGTGCACGGCGTCGTCGTAGCGCTGAACCCGGGCCAGCACGTCGGCGGGGTAGTGAGCCGCCAGCCCGCCCTCCGGTGACCCGGTCAGCGACCCCGCCGGTGGCTCCCAGATGGCGACCGACGCGCCCCCGCCGATCGTCCAGATCGACGACTGGTGCACCCGCTTGTCGAAGAGGTGCCCGAAGAAGGCGGCCGCGTACCGCGGATAGGTCTCCTCGTCCGGGAAGAGGCACCGCAGGATCGGATCCTTGACGAACGCTGCGACCAGCGAACCGACCACCGCAGAGCGGTCTGCTGGGGTGGCGATGGTGATCTCAGGCGTTGTCACAGCAGTCGACACTATCGGGAAAAGCGCCTTGACCCTGACACGGTGGCGGGCCGGAGACTGGCCTCATGGACCTCGATGACTACCGCGAACACTCCCCCTACAGCGACCCCGGCCGGCACGCCACACTGCTCGATGATGTGCCCGCCGACTTCGCCACCGTGGCCGCGACCGCCCGCAACGTGATCGTCCACTACCGCGCCGGGGGCGTCGAGCTGCCCACCGACCGGCTCGACGAGGTCAACTGCCGCTGGGTGGACCGCATCCTCGACACGGACCAGTCCCGCTTTCCCCTGCCGCTGAGCGCCGAGCGCCCTGCCGTCGAACGGGTGGCCGGCTGCTGCCGGGACCACTCGCTGCTCTCGGTGGCGGTGCTCCGTCAGCACGGCATCCCCAGCCGCAGCCGGATCGGCTTCGCCTCCTACTTCACGCCCGGCTGGCACCACGACCATGTGTTGGTCGAGCACTGGAACGGCGAACGCTGGGTCTGGGCCGACCCGGAGATCGACCCGGCCGGCGACTGGCGGTTCGACGGCTACGACATCGACCCGGCGGCGGGGCTCTTCGACTCGGCCGCACGGGTGTGGTCGGCGTACCGGGCCGGGGCGATCGACCCCGACGTCTACGGCGTGGCCCCGGAATCGCCGATCGGGGGCGCCTGGTTCATCTACGACTATGTCCTGCAGGAACTCGCCCACCGGCAGAAGGACGAACTGCTGCTGTGGGACGGCTTCGGCGCGATGACCGACGACTTCGCCGACGCCGACCTCACGCTCGTCGACGAGATCGCCGCCCTGCTACTCGCCGCCGACGACGGCGACGAGGCCGCGGAGAAGGCACTCACCGACCGGTACGCGACCGACGCCCGCCTACGTCCCGGCGATCAGGTGCGCAGCATCTCACCGGTCTCGGGCACGGTGAGCACGGTCGATCTGCGCGTTATCCGAAGGTGAAGGCGTACGCCTCGGCGCCGGGCTCGCCGAACGTGATCTCCACGGTCCGCTCACCGACCGCGCCGTCCTGGCGGATGAGCTGGTAGAGGCGGCCGTCCTGGAGTACGCCGTTGCCGTCCTCGTCGACGTCGACGCCGTGCGACGGGCCGGGCGCCGCGCCGTCGAGCAGCACGCGGAACGGGATCGGTGCTCCCGCCCCGGGGGCCAGCACGAGATGCGCGTCGCGGGCGTGGAACCGAAAGGCGATACCACCGCCGGCCTGGTCGAGCACGACGTTCGCCGACCCGATCGTCCACTCCCCCGCCAGGGCCCACTGGTTGACGCCCAGGCGCTCCGGCACCTGGTAGACGCGACGTTCGTCGAGCGCGGCGCCGTTCGGCGACGCGAAGTGTTCGCCCCGACTGAAACCGAGGTACGTCTCGGGCGTACGCAGGTTGGTCCAGTCGGCCTCCGCCTCCGGGCCGACCCCCTTGACGGGTACGGGGTCGCGCTCGATGCCGAGCAGTTGCTGGAGCACCCGCTCGGACTGCTCGTAGCGTCCCTCGCCGAAGTGCTCGTCGCGGATGACCCCCAAGGTGTCGACGAAGTAGAGCGCCGGCCAGTAGTGGTTGTCGAACGCGCTCCAGATCGCGTAGTCGTTGTCGACCGCGACCGGGTAGTCGATCGAGCGGGCCGCGACCGCCCGCCGCACCCAGTCAATCTCGTGCTCGAACCCGAACTCCGGCGTGTGGACACCGACGACTACCAGCCCGTCGTCGCGGTACGCCTGCGACCAGGCACGCACGTACGGCTCCTGACGCAGCCAGTTGATGCAGGTAAGCGTCCAGAAGTTCACCAGGACGACGCGCCCACCCAGGTCGGCGGGGCCGAGTGGCTCGGAGTTGAGCCACTCGGCCGCCCCGGTCAGCGGGGGCAGGTGCACGGCCATCTAGCGAAGCGACCGGAAGGCGGTGCGAAGCTCTTCGGAGAAGATCTTCGGCTGTTCCCAGGCCGCGAAGTGCCCGCCCACGTCGAGCTTGTTGTAGTAGATGAGGTTGGAGTACGCCTGCTCGGCCCAACTCTGCGGCGCCTCGTACAACTCGTCGGGGAAGACGCTCACGGCGACCGGGACGTTCACGCCCTTGGCGGCGAAGAACGACAGCTTGTTCTCCGCGTACAGGCGGGACGCGGAGACCGCGGTGTTCGTCAGCCAGTAGAGCGAGATGTTGTCCAGGATGTCGTCGCGGGTGAGGCCCGCCTTGGCCCCGTCGAAGACCTGCGCGATCAGGGCCAGGCTCTTCGCGTCGTGGTCGAGCAGGAAGGACGCCAGGCCGACCGGGGAATCCGCCAGCCCGGTCAGCGTCTGCGGACGCGTCGCCATCATGAGGGCGTACGCGACGTGTTTCCAGACGAAGTTGACCTCCTCGGCAGCACGCATCTCATCGGCGGAGAGACCGGATGGCAGCGAGCCCATGGCGTTGTTCGCGCCAGTGGTGTCGCCCTGGAACAACAGGTCGATCTCCGGTGGGACCGCACCGGGCATGTTGGTGTGGATGCCGAGCAACTCCGCAGGTGCCTGGATGCCCATCTGATCCACGATGACCGCACCCCAGTCGCCGCCCTGCGCGACGAACCGGGTGTAGCCGAGACGCTGCATCAGCTCCGTCCAGGCGGTCGCGATCTTCTGCGGGTTCCAGCCCGACGCGGTCGGCTTGCCCGAGAATCCGTGACCGGGCAGCGACGGGATCACCAGGTGGAAGGCGTCCGAGGCGCTCCCGCCGTGCGCGGTGGGGTCGGTGAGCGGCTCAATGATCTTCAACTGCTCGATGATCGAGCCGGGCCACCCGTGGGTGACGATGAGCGGCAGCGCGTCCTCGTGCTTCGAGCGCACGTGGATGAAGTGGATGTCCACCCCGTCGATGGTCGTCATGAACTGCGGCACCGCATTCAGCCGTGCCTCGACCTTGCGCCAGTCGTACTCATTCTCCCAATAGCGGGCGACGGCCTGGATCGTCGCGAGTGGCACGCCCTGCGACTGGTCGTCCACCGTTTCCTTGTCCGGCCAACGGGTGGCCTTGATGCGCCTCTTCAGGTCATCGAGGTCGGCCTGGGGAATGTCGACCGAGAACGGCCGAATCTCCGTGGTGCCCGGACGAGTCTTGGTTTTGACAGCCATGCGTGTTTCCTCTCCGTCTAGGTTTGCGCCTCGCGAGGAGAAATCATGGGTGAACGCACTGCCCGGACTTGTGTGTGCCAATTCGAAATGGGCACGCCGCCGCCATATCTCGGAGCCTAGAACGCGGCACCCCGCACCCGTGGCGATACGCCGTCAGTGCGCCTCGGGGGCCGCGACGGCATGCTCGGCGGCTCGACTGACCTGCTCCCAGCTCGCCCAGGTGTCCATCCGCCGGCGGCAGATGTCGAACGCCAGGTCGTACACCATGCTGCCGAGCAGGAGCCGCAGCGGCGGGTCGTCGCTGTCGACCAGGTGCAGCAGCGCCTCGGCGGCGAGCCGGGGTTCGCTGTCGATCGAGCCTTCCGACCACTGCCGCTCCAACTCGGCGCGCAGCGGCGCGTAGGCGTCCATCGGGGTGGTGGCGCGCACGCTTGTGTAGAGGTCGGTCCAGTACCCGCCCGGCTGCACGATGCTGAGCTTGATGTCGAAGGCCGCCGCCTCCATCGCCAACGCCTCACTCATGCCCTCCAGGGCGAACTTGCTCGCGCTGTACAGGCCGGTGCTCGGATACCCGCCGAGGGCGGCGATGCTGGAGACCTGCACGATGTGGCCGGACCGTTGGGCACGTAGGTGCGGCAGCACGGCCTGGCTGACCCAGAGCGCGCCGAAGAGGTTGACCTCGAACTGGGAACGCGCCTCGGCCTCGGTGAACTCTTCGACCATGCCCATGGACAGGGTGCCGGCGTTGTTGACGACGATGTCGAGCCGTCCGAAGTGCTCGACGGCGGTGTCCACGGCGGCGATGACCGCGGCCCGGTCGGTCACGTCAAGGGTCAGGGCCAGCAGCCGGTCGCTGTGCCGCTCGTCGAAGTCGTCCTGGGCGATGGTCCGGGCGGCGGCGACCACCCGGTCACCGCGGTCGAGCGCGGCGTCGACGAAGGCGCGGCCCAGGCCGCGACTGGCGCCGGTGATGAACCAGGTACGCATCTCGGTCTCCACTTCGGTTCACCCGAGACGAGACGGTCCGTCTCGCCATGAAGGGAAGGCTAGGACTTCTCCACCGACGTCGTCAAGACGAGACGGTTCGTCTCGCCACTGCTATCGTGACCGCTCATGACGCCCAACACGGCCCGCCGGAGAGAGACCTCGCGACGCGCCATCCTCAGCGCGGCCTTCGACCTGCTTCAGGAGGTCGGTTACGCGAAGGTCAGCATCGAGGGCATCGCCGCGCGGGCCGGTGTCGGCAAACAGACCATCTACCGCTGGTGGCCGTCGAAAGGCGCGGTCATCTTCGACGCGTTCCTCATGCTCAGCGAAGCCACCGAGGGTGGGCCGCCGACCCTGCCGGACACCGGCGACCTGACGGCGGACCTGACCACGGTGCTGCACGCCACGGTCGCGGAGATGAACGATCCCCGGTACGAGCAACCGATGCGCGCGCTGGCCACCGAGATCGCGCTCGACCCCGAGCTGGCAGCGGCGTACGCCGAACGGTTGGACGGGCCGTTGAAGGAGGCAAAGCGGCAACGCCTGCGCAGCGCCCAGCGGGCGGGCCAACTCGCCAACGACGTCGACCTCGATGTTGCGGTGGACCTGATCTGGGGGCCGTTGTTCAGTCGCTGGCTGCAACGCAGTGGGCCGCTCACCGCCGAGTACGCCGACCGCGTCATCGCCACCGCCCTCAACGGATTGCGCCCCCGCCGATCCGGCGAGACAGGGTAAGCACCATCGACCCTCCTCCCCTGGCCCCCGTCCTGGCAGCCCGCATCGCCGGATGGTGAACTTGACCTGTGCCGCTACCGTGCGTGCCGTCTGCAGAGAGCGGAGGGATGCGTCGACGATGGATCAAGCAATCACCGCGTTAGCGGCCGTGATCGCAGTGCTTTCGGGAGCAGCCGGCACCTACGTCGTAGGCAGACTGACCGACCGGGACAGATTTGCCAGGGAGCTGCAGGTCCGGTGGGATCAGCGTCGACTGGATGCCTACGTGTCCTACGTTTCAGCGGCAAAAATGGCCGGCACTCGAGCGAACCAGGTTCACGCAGGCCGCATAGAGGGCGTACCTGAGAGCGACATTGAGGCGTTGCTTCGAGAGCTCGCCGACGTCGAGTTACGCAGATCCGAAGCGTTCGAAGCGCTACCTCTACTAGCCGACGCGCCCACCATCGAGGCGGCGCACGAGCTGAACCGCGCCGTCTGGCAGCTTGAGCAGCCTGCCCGGCAGGGCAAGAAGCTAGACGACGAGACGTGGCACGCTCTCGCCGACGAGTGGGTGAAAGCTCTGAACAACTTCCATTCGAACGCCAGGGCTGGACTGAGCGTCCCCGGGCAATTTTCCCGGCGGGATGTCGCGGCATTGACGGTGTCGCGTCCTGAGCGAGCCGCCCTCTCGGTGCGGGAGCGGTAAACCCGCCGGAGCGAGGGCCGCGAGTCACGCCGCGTCATCGCCACCGCCCTCAACGGATTGCACCCCCGCCGATCCGGCGAGTGACGATCGGTGGGACGGCTTTGCGCTGCCACAGCCTGGTGCGGCAACATCAAACGCCGTGACGGCACCAGGCGTGGCCCCCGAAAACGACACCCCGGCCAGCGACAACGGCACGCCCCGGTCGAGTCGGCGGGTCAGACACTGGCTGGCCGGTGCCGGGGTCACCGCCCTGGCCGCCGTCCTCGGCATCACCCTCGCCGTACGCGACGGCGCCACCCCGGCCTGCGCCGCGCCACCGACCGGCAACACCGTCCACAAGGGCAAGGCCAGCTTCTATGACGCGGGCCGCTCGGGCGGCACCTGCTCCTTCCCGAGCCCTCCGGCGGACCGCCTCTACGTGGCGCTCGGCGCATCCGAATACTCCAGGGCGGCGGCCTGCGGCAGTTACCTGGACGTGAGCGGCCCGAAGGGCAAGGTCCGGGTCATGGTCATGGACCAGTGCGGCGGCTGCGGGCCCGGCAAGATCGACCTCTCAAACGAGGCCTTCGCCCGGATCGCCGACCGGGCGCAGGGCATCGCACCCGTGACGTACCGGGCGGTGGTGAACCCGCCGATCACCGGCGGCCTCACCTTCCGGATGAAGAGCGGCGCATCGCAGTATTGGTTCGCGGTGCAGGTCGGCAACCATGGCAACCCGCTGCGTGCGGTCGAGGCTAAGGGCCCCACCGGGGGCTTCCGCAAGGCCGCCCGCCAGACCGACAACTACTGGACCGTCGAGGACGGGATCGGCCCCGGGCCCTACAGCATCAGGGTCACCGACGTGTACGGACAGCAGACGACCGCCACCGCCATCCGGATGGTCTCGAAGCAGGTCCAACGCAGCACGGCTGCCCTGGTCAACACCTCCCCCACGCCCAGCGCTTCGCCCTCGGCCCCGCCGACCCCCACGGCGAGCGCCGCCCCGCCCTCGCCGACCCCGACGGAGTCGGTCGCACCGACGACGACAGTCGAAGCCCTCGCCGGCGCCGCCCCGCTCGACAGCCATCGCTGCTGACCGCACGCGATTGACGGCCTCGGTGGTCGACGTCCTAGCGGAACATGCGCGCGACGATCGCGAACAGTGCCCCGAGCAGCCGCAGTACGCGGTACAGCGCGTAGAAGATCCAGATGCCGAACAGGCAGACGGCGGCGATGATCAGGGCGGGCCCCACGAAGGCCGAGTTCTCGACCACCCAGCCGCCCGCGATCGCAACGGTGACCGGGACGCCGAGCAGCACAACAGCACGCCCCACACCTTTCGATGCCTGCCAGAGGGCAGTGGCGTATGCGGAAGCTGGCGGAGCTTCTGACGAGGGCGTGTGGGGCGACAGGGCAGATGCCGACGCCTGCACGGCCAATTCTTCGAGTTGCCGGCCTGCGGCCCGTGACCGTTCGTCGGGGGCGACACGCAGGACCGCCTCCAGTGTCTGGAGGTCGTCCCGGCTGCGTACCCGTCCGGTGCGCGGGTCGCTGAGAAGCAAGATCGGGTTTGGAACGCCATCGTCTGCCGATTGCGTGAGCAGCCACGCCTTGCCGAAGCCCTTCAACGAGCCCGGTGGCAGCACGCTGACGATCCCAGAATGCAGGCTTGTCCGGCCAGACAAGATCTCAAGATTGATTACCAGGTCCGCGCCGTTGATCGACTCTGCCCTGTCGACCAGGTCCCGGCAGCAGTCAACGGTGGCCCGGACCTTGGAGGTGACGGTGCCGATCGTCACCAGGGACACGACAAGCACGATGACGCCGAGCAACTCGCTGCGCTGTGCCGCCCAGACGATGAGCGTCAGCGTAGGGACAAGGACGAGCAGGTACCAGCCGACAAACAGCAGGGCCTGACGCCGGTCCAGCCATCGCGTCAACCGGGCACTGTCCGGCTCGTCGGGAAAGCGCCGCAACGGGATCCCGTCAGCCGGCGGGATCGGACGTCGGCGCAGATCGTGAAAGCGGTCGCCGGCCAGCACCGTCACGTCCCGTACGAGCTGGTCCTCTGTGCAGGCCACCTCGTCGAGCTGAAACAGTTCGATGGCTGCCTGGCCGTCCACCTCTTCAGGAAGCGGAACGCCCAGGCCCACTCCGACCGCAGGCACCAAGAGCAACCGCGGACCCGCCGGGATGCGTTGGCCGGCGTTTGCGGGAGCATCGGCCAGCACAACCGCGTCAACCTCGTCCCACCGCAGGTGGTGGTTGAGCTTCGGGGTCCGCAACGACCACCCATGCGAGTCGACATCGACGCGGAACGGCAGCACGGCGTGCCGCACCAACTGGCCACCTAGCGCCAGGCCGAACGCCATAGCCCCGGCGAACAGGAGCAGGCCGACCCAGCCGATATCAGTCGTCACCGCCGTGTAGACGATCGAGACAGCTCCGAAGAGCATCAGCATCCCAAACAGCAGGACGACGAGACGGTCGAAGTACGAACGCCGTACCTTCACCAACTCATCGTCCAGCACGGGGTCAAAGCGCCTTCCACGCCGACCCGGTGGGTCCTTCGCGGTGGCGCGCTTATGTTCCCCATACCCGGGCTCTGCTGAACTGTTGATCGAGAGCGACCGCCGGATCGCATCCGTGAACACACCCTGCGTCGCCCTCGCCTTCTGTGCAGGTCAGATGAGGGGCTGTCGCGCGCCTGCCACTGAGTCAGTTCGGAGAAAAGATGATGTTTGGTCGTGAACACGCGGCCAGGTCGGAGCCGACCACCGGGCTGGAAGTCCGCCCCGATGGTCGGCCAGACGGGCAGACCCTGGGCTGGGCTGCGCGGAACGGCAAGGCAGCTCAGACAACCGCCGTGCTGGCGCGGCCAGGATGCGCTCGGTGGCTGCCGCAGTCGCGCGCCACCAATGGAGGAATTCGATGAGCGGCTCGCGCAGGGCATTGGGCGGGAAACCGCGGGTCGTGTTGGGGGTGGTTGGCGTCGTCGCGGTCGCCGCAGTGGCGGCGGCCCTGTCCGGAGGCCTCAAGTTCGGTGGCGACCCGAAAGAGACTGGGGGCAAGCCTCCGCTCGGCACCGCGACGGTGACGCGTACCACCGTCACCGTGGCCGTGAACGCGACTGGCGAGGTCGGATACGGGCAGCCGCTTCCAGTGACCTCACGGGCTGCCGGCACCCTGACCTGGCTGGCACCGGTCGGCAGCACCGTCAAGCGGGGGCAGCCCCTGCTGCGCGCGGACAACAATCCGGTCGTGCTGCTCTACGGCAACCTGCCGTTCTACCGCCCCATCAACGTAGGCGCGAAGGGGCCGGATGTCGGGCAGTTGGAGACCAACCTGCGGGACCTGAATTACACGGGCTTCGACGCCGACGAGAATTTCACCGCCTCCACCACGGCGGCCGTCAAACGCTGGCAGACCGACCTTGGCCTGGAGCCGACGGGCGTGGTCGACCCGGCCACGGTGATCGTGGCGCCGGGAGCTGTCCGCGTCGTCTCGCACTCCGCGCGACTCGGTACGCCAGCCAGCGCTGACGTTCTCACCGCTAGCCCGACGAATCGGATCGTCACGGCATCGGTGCCGGCAGCCAAGCCGGAGCTGTCCAAGAAGGGGGCGAAAGCCACCGTCACGCTGCCTGACGGCACCGCTGTGCAGGCGACCGTCGCGAGTGTCGTAGAGCCTCCCTCCCCCGGCGGCCAGGAGTCGGAACAGGCGGCGCCGCCTGCGGGCGACGCCGAGCCGCAGGTGACGGTGTTGCTGAACCTGCAACACAAGGGCGAGCTTCCGCCTGGGCGGGTGGACGTCGTGTTCGTCACCGAAGAGCACGCCAACGTTCTCGCGGTGCCCGTTCACGCGCTGCTGGCGATCGGGGACCGTGGCTTCGGTGTCGAGATCCGGGAAGGCGCGACCAGCCGGGTGGTACCGGTCCAGACGGGACTCTTCTCCAGTGGCAAGGTCGAGATCAGCGGCGACGGCATTGCTGAAGGCGTGACGGTGGTGATGCCGCAGTGAACGTGGTCGAGCTGACGGACGTCACCAAGGTCTACCCCGGCGGGGTGCAGGCCGTGCGCGGCGTCTCCCTTGCGGTCGGGTACGGCGAGGCGCTGGCGGTGGTCGGCCGCTCCGGGTCCGGCAAGTCCAGCCTGCTCAACCTGATCGGCACCCTGGACAAGCCGACGTCAGGGCAGGTACGTATCGGTGGGCACGATGTCGCCACCCTCACCGACCGGCAACTGTCCGGGCTCCGGGCCACCACGATTGGCTTCGTGTTCCAGCAGTTCCACCTGACGTCGGGCGTGCCGGTACGCGACGCCGTGGCCGACGGGCTGCTGTATTCGAGCGTCGCCATCCGAGAACGACGTGAACGTGCGGACGCGGCCCTGGAACGCGTTGGTCTCGGACATCGCCTGCACCACCGGCCGCACGAGCTGTCCGGTGGCGAGCGGCAGCGGGTGGCGATCGCTCGTGCCCTGATTGGCAACCCGCCACTGCTGCTGGCCGACGAACCGACCGGCAATCTCGACTCCAACTCGGGCGCCACCGTTCTCGGCCTGCTGACGGACCTCCACGCGGCCGGCACCACCGTCCTGATCATCACCCACGACCGCGAACTGGCGGCACGTCTGCCGCGGCAGGTCGAGATATCCGACGGTGTGATCTCGCACGACAGTGGCGCGGGAATCGGCAAGCGCAGCAGGCAGGGTGACGCCACCGCTGAGAAGGCCGACCGTACGGTCGTGCTTCCGGTGATCGGGCGTACGGCATGAGCATCCCACCTCCCCGCCCCGGCAAGCTTTCCCTGCGTGACCTGCTTCAGGTCGGTGCGGCAGGGCTGCGGTCTCGGCGGCTGCGGGTTCTTCTGTCGGCCCTCGGCATCGCCATCGGTATCGCCGCGATGATCGGCGTCGTGGGGATCTCAAGTTCGAGCCAGGCCGAGCTTGACCGGCAACTGGATCGGCTTGGTACCGACCTGTTGAAGATCGAGCCAGGGAAGACCCCGGACGGCAAGCGGACTCAACTGCCGCAGGAAGCCACTCCGATGATCTCGCGTGTGGCAGCGGTGGAGTCGGTGGCGGCGGTCGGGTCGTTGAACGGCGTCTACGTGTACCGCAACGAACACGTGGGGACCGGTGAGACGGGAAGCATGGCCGTGATCGCCAGCCAGGCGAGCCTGGCGGAGACGATCGGCTTCAGCCCGGTCGACGGTCGTTGGCTCAACGCTTCCACCGACGAGTTCCCTACCGCCGTGCTCGGCTGGACGGCGGCACAGCGTCTGGGGATCGACGACGTCGAGTCCCAGCCACAGGTGGTGATCGGCAGACAGCGCTTCGGTGTGGTCGGGATCCTCGCGCCCGTGGAGATCGCCGACGAGTTGAACAACGCCGTGTTCGTCAGCTGGTCGGCCGCACAGAAGTACCTCGGCTTCAAAGGGATCGCCACGACGATCTACACCCGTACCGCGGAGAACGCCGCGGCCGGCGTACGCACCCTGCTGCCCCGGACCGTCAAGCCCCAGGCCCCCCGAGAGGTACTGGTCTCCCGGCCCTCCGAGGCGCTGGCCGCCAAGATGATCACTGAGGACACCCTCAGTGGCCTGCTCCTCGGGCTTGGGGCGGTGGCGCTGCTGGTCGGCGGGATCGGCGTCACGAACACGATGGTCATCTCCGTGCTCGAACGTCGCGCCGAGATCGGGTTACGCCGATCACTGGGGGCGACTCGCAGTCAGATCCTGATGCAGTTCCTGATGGAATCGCTACTGCTGTCCACGCTCGGCGGCATTGGCGGTGTCCTGATCGGAGTCCTCGTCACGGTGGCCTACGCGGCTACCCGCCACTGGCCGGCTGCGCTGCCGATCTGGGCGACAGCGGGAGCCTTCGCGGCCACGCTGGTGATCGGCGCGATCGCGGGGCTCTACCCCGCCGTACGCGCTGCGCGCCTGACCCCGACGGAAGCCCTCGCCGCTTCCTGAGACTCGACATCTTTCGAGTTCGATCAACTGACGGCTGACGCCGCTATTGCTGAAATCCGTTACCGAAAAACCCATCATGGGAGGCATCATGCTGCTCAGACAGAGGCCGGAAATGCGTTCGAGGGGTTGGCGACAGCACACAGCGGTTGCCGCTTGCCTTTCCCTTCTGGTGGTGGCGATGGCGGCGTGTTCGTCGGAGGATGAGCCAAAGGACGCCGCGTCAACCGGCGAGTCCGCGGAGTTGGCCGCGTACGACAAGCAGTTCCGCGACCACGTGAAATGCCTGAACGACCACGGTTTTGCCACTGTGCGCTACAACGGCCGCGACGCGCCTCAACTGCTTACCGATTATCCCATTTACCAGCCAAACGATCCGAAGGTGCTGGAGTGCGTAAGACTGTTCCCGGTGCCGGAGGAGCCCGTGCATGGCCTTGACAACAAGCCTTCTGCGGAAGTGTTGGAAAGGGATAGGAAATTCGCCGTGTGTATGAGGGAACACGGAGTCACCGAGTTTCCGGACCCGGAAGCGGGCGGCGGCATAGAGTACCCGGGCGGGAAGGCGGGCTACCTGCGGTTGCAGGCCAAGCCGGCCTGGGCGCCCGCGCTCCAGGCGTGCGAGGAGCAATTTCCAATGCCTCGGACCAGCGGCGGCGGGGTTGGCTGACCAAAGCAACGACACGCACCCGTGATCCGCCGACGATCGCGGCACCTACTGCTGAAGTTCCGTTACTGAAACACCGATCAGGGGAGGCACCATGCTGCTCAGACAGCGGCCAGAAATGCGTTCGAGGGGTTGGCGACAGCACGCAGCGGTTGCCGCTTGCCTTTCCCTTCTGGTGGTGGCGATGGCGGCGTGTTCGTCCGAGGAGCCAAAGGACGCCGCGTCAACCGGTGAGTCCGCGGAGTTGGCCGCGTACGACAAGCAGTTCCGCGACCACGTGAAATGCCTGAACGACCGCGGTTTCACCACTGTGCGCTACAACGGACGTGGGGCACCTCAACTGCTTGGCGATTATCCCACGGACAACCTCAACGACTCGCGGGTACAGGAGTGCGTGACGCTGTTCCCGCTGCCCGATGCGCCCGTGCAAGACCTCGACAACAAGGCTTTTGCGGAAGCGCTGGAAAGGGATAGGAAATTCGCCGTGTGCATGAGGGAACACGGAATTACCGAATACAAAGACCCCGACCCGAACGCCGCAGGCATCCCAGGCGAGAAGGAGGCCCACTACCGGATGGTCAACAAGCCCAACTTCGCGCCAGCCGCCCGGGCGTGCGAGGAGCAGTATCCGCTTCCGGATTCCGGCAACGGTAAGGCCGGCTGACCGAGGCGCCGACGCGCATATGGGTGATCCTGCCGACGATCGCGGCACCGTCGTGATCGCGATCGTCGGCAGGCCAACGACACATCAGTCCCGGGCGCAATGAGTTCGTGCTGCTGGCGGAACTCCTGCGCGCCGAACGCTCTCCACACCGCCCTGCTCGAGAAGGTCTGCGACGAAACATGGATCCGTTCAGCGCCATCTGCGATCTGCGACGCAAGCTCGGCGACCCGCAGCTGATCGAGACCGCCACCGCGGTCGGGTGCCGGCCGCGATGATCGGCAGCTGGCGCGGCAGCCTGCGGGTCCGCCTGACTCTTGTCATCTCCGCAGTGCTCCTGCTGGGCGGCAGCACGGTGCTGGGGGGAACCCTGATCGTGGTCAACAACGGGATGGAATACAGCCTGGCAGTGGCCTACGGCAAGTGGCGCGTGTATCGACCCGACGACCCGACACCGCAGGTCATCCTCGATACGATGCAGAGCAATCTGCTTCTCAAGTGCGGGTTGACCGTGGTGGTGGTCTGGTTGGTCGGCACCGCGGTGGGCTGGTTCGTCTCCGGCCAGCTGTTACGCCCGCTCAACATGATCACCGCGACCGCCCACCGGATCGCCGGCCGTACGCTGCACCAGCGCATCGCCCTCAACTCCGCACCCGGAGAGGTCAAGAGCCTCGCCGACTCGTTCGACTCGATGCTCGACCGCCTCGACGAGGCGTTCGCCGGCCAGGACCGGTTCATCGCCAACGCCGCCCACGAGCTGAAGACCCCCATCGCGGTCAACCGCGTCCTCGTCGAGGTCGCGATGGGGCGTCCCGACTACCCAGTCGAGCTACGCCAGCTCGGGGAGAACCTGCTGGCCGTCAACCACCGCCACGAACGGCTCATCGAATCTCTGCTCACCCTCGCCCGCGCCGAACACACGATCACCAACACCGGGCACCTTGATCTGGCTGAACTCGCCACGAGAGCCGCTCAGGCCGTGGAGCCCCGCGCCGCAGAGAAGCAGGTCAGGATCGCGACCAGGCTGGGGTCCGCGACCGTACTCGGTGACCCGCTCCTGCTTCAGCAGCTCATCTACAACCTGGTCGACAACGCCGTCCGCTACAACCAGCTCGGCGGAACCGTGTGGGTCAGCACGAGCGCCGACGCCGAGCGCGCCGAGGTGATGGTGTCGAACACCGGTCCCGTCATCCTGTCCCATGAGGTGCCCACGCTCTTCGAACCCTTCCGACGCCTCACCGACCGGGTCGGCACCGCGGAAGGCAGCGGTCTCGGCCTCTCCATCGTCCGTGCGGTCGTCCGAGCCCACGGCGGTGACGCGGACGCCGCGCCACATCCCGGCGGCGGCCTCTCCGTCCGCGTCACGCTTCCCCGAAAGAGGGCCGCAACCGACGGGCAGGTCCGACTACCGCAGGCCATCAAGGGCTGACCGGCGGTCGAACGTCATCGGTACGGCTGTTGACGAAAGAGAGAAGGGACACTCTCCGGGGCCAGTTGACATGTGTTTCGGTCGAGTGACAGCGTTGTCATCGACTCATTTCCTCCATATGAGACGAGGAGCGCATCTTGCTCTATCGGAACTCACGCCGCCGCAGCGCGACAGCCGCCGCCGCAGCCGGCATCCTCATCACGGGGCTTGCACTCGCTCCGTCCGCGCCGGCCCAGGCCAGCCACCACCAGGCGCAGGACGACGCCGTACGGTCGGGCAACGCACGCTTCGAGGTGCTGTCCCCGACCCTGATCCGCACCGAGTACCAGAAGGACGGCAAGTTCACCAACGCCGCCACCTTCAACGCCATCGGGCGCGACGACTTCCCCCGTACGCGATTCACGAAGCGCGTCGAGCACGGCTGGCTCGTCATCGAGACCGACGCGATGACGCTGCGCTACCAGGTCGGCTCGGGCACGTTCACCGCCGACAACCTCACCGTGCAGCTCAAGGCCGGCAAGCAGATCGTGCAGGGCCAGCCCTGGGCCGGCCACGGCGCACCGGACTGCGCGTTCGGCGCGCTCTGCGAGACCGAATCGCTGCAGCTCAACGGCCCTGGCGTGGCCACCGACCACCAGGGATACACCGGGCGCGGCTTCGCGGCCGGTTTCGCCGCGTCCGGCGACTCGGCCACGTTCGCGCTCAATGCCGCAGAGGGCGGCACGAAGCAGCTCACCGTCCGCTACGCCAACAGCACCGGCGGCGACGGCCAGAACGTGGCCCGCACCCTGACGGTTCAGGTCGACGGCGACGCCGGCCACACGCTGACGCTGCCGCCCACCGCGAACTGGGACACCTGGGGCCTGGCCAGCGTGCCGGTCGACCTCACCGCGGGCCGGCACGAGATCAGCGTCGTGCGGGGCCCCAACGACTCCGGCAACGTGAACGTGGACAGCCTCGCAGTGGTCAACCCGGGCGATCCGTTCCCGGCGCCGGCCCCGCCCCAGCCGCAGCCCCTGCCCTTCGGCACCCTGGGAGAGGCCGAGACCGGCGCACTGACCGGCGGCGCGCGGCCCGCGAACGACCACAACGGCGCTTCCGGTACGGGATTCCTGGCCGGCCTGGAGAGCACCACCTCCGCCGTGGCGCTCACCGTGACGAACGTTCCGGCCGCCGGTGACTACCAGGTGCAGATCCGCTACGCCAACGGCCAGGCCGGCGCCCAGCCGGTCCAGTCGCGCACCATGTCGGTCACCGCGGGAACGGCGGCACCGGTCACGGCGACCCTTCCGCCGACCAGCGGCTGGGACTACTGGAACACCGTCTCCGTCCCGGTCCACCTCGACCGTGGCACCAACACCGTGACGCTGGGCTGCCCCACGGACGCCAGCTGCAACGTCAACGTCGACACGGTCGCCGTCACGAGCAAGGCTTCCCCGCTGCTCGCCCCGCACGCGCCGCTCGGTGGCTACCGCCGGGGCCTGGACGGCGTGACCGGCTCCGCACTTACCGCCCCGGGCCTGCTCTACCAGGACGGCTGGTACCTGCTCGACGACTCGGCCTCGGCGCTGAGCAACACCAAGCCCCGGCCCGCCCCCGAGCAGGACGGCTACGTCTTCGCGTACGGGCAGGACTTCACCCGTGCCCTGAAGGACCTGTCGACCCTGACCGGGCCCACGAAGCTGCTGCCGAAGTGGGCGTACGGGGTGTGGTACTCCGAGTACTACGACCGCACCGCCACCGAGTTCCAGAACCTGGTGAACCGGGCCAAGGCCGCGGGTGTGCCGATGGACGTGCTCGTCCTCGACACCGACGTCAAGGCGCCGGACAGGTGGAACGGCTGGAGCATCGACCCCACCCGGATCCCCGACCCGAAGGCGTTCTTCGACTGGGCCAAGAAGCAGGGCCTGCACACCGGCCTCAACATCCACCCGAGCATCCTCGGCTCCGACCCGAAGTTCGCGCAGGCGCAGGCCACCGCGAAGGGCAAGCTGCAGCGCGTCGGTTGCAACGGCGGCCCCGACTGCTACACCTTCGACTTCGGCGACCCGGACCAGCTCAAGGCGTACATGCAGCTGCACGACGGGATGATCCCGAAGGGCAGCAAGGGCCCGGACCTCTGGTGGCTGGACTGGTGCTGCGACAACACCAAGTCCTCGCTCGCCGGCGTGACCGCGGACGCCTGGATCAACCAGCAGTACGCCGACAAGACCGGCTTCGCGTTCTCCCGGGCGTACGGCTCGTTGCAGGCCGGCGGCTACAGCAGCCCGACCCCGGTGTCGACCGGCCCGTGGGCCGACAAGCGCACCACGCTGCACTTCACCGGCGACACCACCTCCGACTGGTCGACCCTGCAGATGGAGGTCGGCTACACCCCGGGCGAGTCGGCCGCGACCGGGCTGGCCGCAGTCAGCCACGACATCGGCGGGCACACCGGCGGCCTCCAGGAGCCGGGCACCGAGCCGGGCAGCACGAAGCTGCCCGACGACCTCTACGCCCGGTGGGTCCAGTTCGGCACGTTCCAGCCGATCGACCGGCTGCACTCCAACCACAGCGACCGGCTGCCCTGGCAGTACGGCCCGGTGGCGAACGCGTCGGCCAAGAAGTTCCTGAACCTGCGCGAGCAGCTGCTGCCGTACACCTACGCCGCAGCCAAGGAAGCCACCCGCACGGGTACGCCGATCGTCCGCTCGATGTACCTGGCGTACCCGAATGAGCAGGCCGCGTACGCCACCGCCGGTTCCCAGTACCTGTACGGCCCGGACTACCTGGTGGCGCCGGTGACGACGCCGGGCAGCACCGCCACCACGTCGGTGTGGTTCCCGCCGGGCAACAGCTGGACCGACATCTTCACCGGGAAGACGTACAAGGGCGGCACCACGCAGGACATCACCACCACGCTTGACACCATGCCGGTGTTCAAGAAGCACTGAGGTTTTAGGGATCAAGACGCCGGCCGGGTGGGGCAACCCACCCGGCCGGCGTCCTTTGGTTCAGCGTCGGCGAGGCCGCCGGGCCAGCGACAGCCACCCGAGGAACCGGGCGTGCAGCGCGGACGGGTCCGGGCGCATCCCCAGGCCGTACACGTCGTCGATCGCCTCCTGCATCGACGCGGCCAGGTAGAACGCCAGCGCGATCGAATGGCCGTAGAACTCCGTCGCGAGTGCGAGCTGCGCCGGGCCACACGGCCAGGCTGCGGCGCAGTTGCGGCACAGCCACGCCGGGCGCATCGGCAGGTGCGGGCGAGGGCGGGCGGTCATCCGACCCGCACCGGCGTTCGGCGGCGTCTGGCTGGCCTGGTCGGTGCGACGGGCAGGGCTTGCAGCCGCACGCCCGCACGCATCACGTACAACTCGCGCCGCGCGACCGCGAGGCCCGCCGCGTTCAGCTCATAGCCTTCAATCCAGACCCACCCGTGGTACGTGTGCCGCTCGGGCAACTCGCGGATGACGCGAACGAAGATCGGGCGCAGGAACTGCACGCTCGCCGCCGTGGTCAAGAGAATCACGTCGCCGGCCTTCATGGGCTTCTCGGGTTTGTCGTCGGGCACGGTCTCCCCCTGGTGCTGTTGGGAAGAGGCCGCTCCCGTGAGTGCTCGCCCGTCGGGAGCGGCCCCGCTACGAACGCGACCGCCGGGTCTCGTGGTCCCTACCAGCCGCGCCGCCTGGTGACACTCTGCTGTGGAGACCGTTACGCTCGGAAGGCGTTCCAGGTGTCCGGGCCGGAGCTGGCAGAACAGGCTCCAGGCGTGTGGCACCTCGGGTAGTCGATCTCCGATTTGAGGAGTCTTGTATGGCTGACGTGCCGAGCCCTCTCGCGGACTTCATCGTGAGCGAGATCCGCCGCGCTCGTGGGGCGTCCGGGATGACGCAAGAGTCGTTCGGTCGGGCAGCGGGCTTCAGCGCCTCACACGTCAGCGCCGTGGAGAGCGGCACTCGGGCGCTGACAATGGACTTCATCCGGGGAGCAGACCGCGCCTTCAACAACGACGGGTTGTTCGGACGCCTGGTGGTGAAACTCGGCGCACCGTCGTGGTTTCTGCCGTGGCTGGATGCCGAGCGTGGCGCTCGACAGCTTCGTCTCTTCGAGCCGTTGCTGATCCCGGGCCTGCTCCAGACCGAGAACTACGCCCGCGTCGTGATGCGCCTGAACGACCTCATGTCCGCCACCGAAGTCGACCAGCAGGTAAGCGCTCGCATGAGTCGACACAAGATCCTGACCGGCGATACGCCGCCGCAGGTGGTGGCCGTGCTCGATGAATCCACGCTTCGTCGCGCGGGCGACGAACACGCCGGCATCATGGCCGAGCAGGTCGCCCACCTCATCACCGTTGCCGAGCTGCCGCACGTTCACATCCACGTGATCCCAGCGGGTGCCGGCCTCCACATCGGGCTGTCCGGGCCGTTCGCGCTGGCGCGAGCTGGCGACGGGGCCTGGGTCGGGCACCTCGAAAATCAGCTAGGCGGGATCGTGGTCGACAACGAAGATGGGCTACATACTCTTCAGACGAGGTGGGAGAACGTGAGGAACGAGGCACTCCCGCGTCGACAGTCCAACGAGCTGATGAAGGAAGTGCACAGCGATCATGGACCTCACTAACGCCACCTGGCGCAAGTCCCGGCGCAGCGGATCGTCCGGAGGCAACTGCATCGAGGTCGCTGACAACCTGCCCGGTGTGATCGGTGTCCGGGACAGCAAGGACCCTTCCGGTCCGGCCCTGACGTTCGGTCCGACGGCTTGGCGGTCGTTCGTCGCTGAGATCGCCAAGCGCCTTTAACTGATGTCCTGCGCGAAGAGGAGCGCCTGACCGAGGAATCACCCAAGTTCGAATATCGATAGCCACTAATCACGGCCCACTTAGGCAAACGGGCGCCACCCAGGGAGTGGAAGCCGGTGTTGACGAGATCCGGGCTGTAGCCCACGTCATGCAGCTACGAACACGTCCTCATCCTCGGTGGGAACAGCCGCGGCGACTTGTCGCGCCTCAGCGGCTACCACTTGGACGTGAATCCAACGGCGAGGCAGAGCAGGCTCCAACTTGAGCCGGCGATCTCCCGGGCGGTATCGACGTGGGCGAACATACCGCCAGCGTACTGACGGAACGGATCACCCACAGTCCCACTCCACTAGTCGGAGCTCGGCGGCGCGATCCGGTCCAGCAGCGACCGGCGCACCGAGTCGATGGTGTCCCGTGGCACGCGTAACTCGCCACGCACCACCCGCTCTATGGTGTTCCGATACCAGGCATCCACCGCCGCTGGCGTCACACCCCACTCTCGTAGAAGGGGCGTTCCAAGTGCCAACGTCAACCGCTCGTTCACGCTCTCGAAGGTCCTGCGAGCTTCGATGAGGAAAGCGATCATTTGCGCCCGGCCTGAATCGTCAGCAAAGTCGTCTGCCCTTTCACGCCAGAAGGTGTGTGCAAGGTAGTTGCGCTGCCGCAGTGCTTCCGTTAGATCGGCAGCAAGTTCGGGATCAGCCCCTAGGTTCGGCTCAAGTTGCTTGATGAGTGCCCCCATCGTCTTCTTGAACTTCTCATCCCAGGGATCCGACAAGAGCCGCTCGGCGTCTCGTCGAGCCTCGACGATCCTGGCCACGGATAGTAAGTTCACGATCTCGTGCTCAAGGACGCATGCTTGGTAGTACGCGAGGCCGAAATGAGCAAAAGTCGTCTTGACGTCCGGCTCTTCATCTTCGTCTTCGCCAGGACCTTCGGCGTTGCCCAACTCGTCGAGGGGCACCCCTCCGGGCAGGCTGAAGCGGACCGCGTACAGATCATCCACAGCGCTCATTATCAGGGGGCAAGGGCGGTCAGGCCATGCTCGAGAACCGGAGTCGGCTGCCGGCCGGCTGCTGCGTTCAAAGTTTCTGTACGCATTGAAGGCGGCCCTGAACGGGCCAAACGCGCCGCCGCCTGGGCGTGCGCCGGCCGCTACCGCTGGCGCTCTGCGGCCGTCACACCTGACGCCCAGCGGCTGGCACGGAGGCGGGAAGCCCCGAGGGCCGCCGCAGAACGACAGACCCTTTACTGATGGGGTCGTGGGCCGGCAGCCGGCCGAGGCGCGGCGGCCGTCGCAGGACACGCCAAAGCGCGAGTCACCGCGGCCGGGGCCGGATGCGGCGCGGAGTGTGCCGGGCCGCCCCTCCGGCCGGCGTCGCCGGCAGGCCAGGGCCTGCCCGGGGTGCGCGCGCCACATCCCCGCCCCGGCCTCATCGCGCAGCTACCCGCCGACGCGATTTCCATCGTTGCTAGAACAGCGTGTCCTGCTCAGGCTCCTGCTGGTGAAGGCACTGGCAGCCACCCGTGGCGACAGTTCATCGCCGAGTGCCGGGACCAACGATTGCGCCGCATGGCAGGGCAGGATCATGGATGTGGCAGAGCCTTGATTCGCTCGCCGCGCCATTGGGACACCGCGAGCCAGATGCCGTCGCGGCAGTGCACTGCCCCCACCTACTCGCCATGCATGGACAAATACCAGATAACGCGTCGCTTTAACAAGGGGCCATGCATCGCGTCAAGGTTTGCTTGACCAGGTTCGGATGGGTGACGCGCCGGTCGGACGTCAAGGCAGGCGAACTCTCACCTAATGCTGCATCATCCTCGCATGGGCGACCTACTCAGCTCTCTTCCAGAACCGTCCGATTGGCAGGACATTGCATGGGTGGGCTACTACGACGGGGATAGGGGTCTAGCCTGCGGTTTCGCCGACGCCGGGGATGCTGTCCTGGCCGCGTGGCAGAGCGGCCCCCATCCGAACGATCCCCTGCTGCTACCCATGATCTATAACTACCGCCATGGCATCGAACTGGCCTTGAAGCAGGCGATCCGTCAGGCAGTGGAATGCCTGCAGATGGCTAGACGAGATCATGGTGTCCCAACGCCTTCTGAGTTGGAGGCACATCTCAAGAGCAAGCAGCGGCACCGACTAGGTCCTCTAGCAGAGCAGCTCGCCGGGCTTCTCAACCAGCTCCAGTTGGGCAGCCTTCCGCCTGAGACAATGCGTTGGCTCATGCGCTTGCACCAACTCGATCCGAGCGGGGAGGCGTTTCGATACGCCAACCACCTCAAGACGGACGCAACGGCGGTCGACGTTGTTCGTCTTGCGTCTGCATTCCGCGAGGCGTTCGATATGGTTCATGGTGGAGTGCTCACCATGCTAGATGTCCACGAGACTCACCTATACGAAATGTGGGAACAGGGAATGAACTGAGGCTTTCACTTGCAGGAACCGTACCGGGAAGCAGTCTGAGCCCAAGGGCCCTTCAAGGGTCGCTAAATACCCGTAGAAGCTGTCAAATGCTGCCCAGCCCTAGCATTTACTGCTGTCCGCACACGGTCTCACCGACAGTCACCCGCCACTCTCATTCTAGGGTTGGCGCACGGTAGACGTGAACCCCATACGCCGCCACGCATCGCGGATCGGCTGAAGATTGTTTGCGAACGAAGTTTCACTCATGTCGATCGGTTCGTCCGAGAATTCAATTCTCTGACCTTTTCGCGTATACGGCGAGACCAGATTCTTATAGTTTCCGTAGGCGTCCTCCGCGACAACAGTAAGGCTCTCCATGCGATCCGGCAGCAGCGCCGGCGCAATCACGAAGCCCTGATCGTCACGGACGATCTTGCCGAACCAGGCGTCTCCGATCTCGATGATGCCGTCAATGCCGCTCCGCTCGATCGTTGCCGCGAGCTCACGCATCATCACAATCTTGTCAGGACGATCCCGCGCTTCCAGGGCTTCAATATTGACGAGCTGGCTACCCTTATAAAGCATTACGTACCATCCATGCCAACGATCCTTCTTAAGGATGGCGCGAGCATTGCTCATGCACCAGTCCGCAAGACCCGTAACCGAGTCCCAAGTCTGAGGCTCAGGGACTTGGATGCCGTATCTCTTTGCCGACCGCTGGTAATCTTCCTCACTGGACGCGAAGGCATAGCGGGTACCGCCGACATCCGTTGCTCCGTTTGACAACTTAAGCCGATGCACGGCGTAGTCCATCGGGCCCATACAGGGTAGACGACCATTCGGGAGGTCATCTACAACTACATGGCCGCCTGGGTGCGCCAAAGCCGTCCCGGACTCAATTCCCAACGCCTGATGGAGGTCATCCAGCATAACAGACATAAAGCCGAAGGCTTCGGCGCAAGCATCAGCCACCTCTCGATCCGGGAGTGCGCTGTCTACCCATCTCCGAGTTAGTTCGATGTAACCTTCACGGACGAAGAAATCAGGAATCTTCCGCAGGTCCTGCACTTGCTCCTTCGTTGACGCCGAAGGCGGCATATCGACCGATACCTCAATTTGCTCATCGGAGCCAGGACCGGCAGCACGGTTGAAACCCTCGGGCGGATCTCCTGACCAGTAGGCAGCGATGAGTGAAGCCTTCGCAACAGACTTGGCATCCAAGTCTCCCTGCTTCACGACACGGTTACGCGAGTCCACAATCCAACGCATAACCGGGTTTCCGCGCATTCGTTCCCGCCAAGGCTCATACCATGCGTCGAAATTCTCAATCCCAGACTTCTCGGCCTGAAGAATGAAAGTCACATTTCGGAGGCTCTGTATGAGACTATTCAGCTCGCGACGGAAGTGCTGCGGATGGTGGTACTCGCGGGTCAGTGCGTGCCATTGGTCGTGACAATCTCGCATACGGTTATGCGTTTTGGGGATCGGGCACTTCTCGGCATGAAGCGAAGAAGTTTCACCCCTAACGATCCCAGTGACGTACGCGCTTGGAGCGCGCGACGGCCGCTTCTTGCGCTTGCTGCCCGGTCGAGGGAATCTCACCCCACCAGTATCAGCAGCGTGTCTACAGGATTGCTTGGCCCGGGGGCGAGTAGGCGGGGACATCGGCGTGGATCAGAGTGGAGTTCGGGCCGCCCTCGGGCCGTCTGGGCCGTCAAACGACGACCAAGGATGACCGACGACAACCAGCAGCGCCCGAAGAAACAGCAGGTCAGCCACCATGTGAAGGATAGCTGACCTGGTGGGCGACGGACGAGTCGACCTGTACGCCGGATTCTGTGCGCGGCGCGTACCCCAAAGGGTTTGCGCCGGCGGCGGCCATCCATCTGGGCCTGCCGTTGCCGACAGGCTCTAGCGGCCTACCCGCAGACATCGGGCGGGCAGCCCTCAAGCGTCTGCGCCGGGTCGTCATCTTGCGGTGACGGCCCTTGCTTGGCCTTGCTCCGGGTGGGGTTTACCGAGCCACCCCGGTCACCCGGGGTGCTGGTGGGCTCTTACCCCACCGTTTCACCCTTACCGTCCCCGAAGGGGTCGGCGGTCTGTTTTCTGTGGCACTGTCCCGCGGGTCGCCCCGGGTTGCCGTTAACAACCACCCTGCCCTGTGGAGTCCGGACGTTCCTCGGCGGCGGGCCGAAGCCCGCCGACGCGGCCGCCCGGTCGACTCGTCCGTCGCGCTCTCATCCTAACGACGGGCCTGCTGTCGGTATTGCCACCCCGCCTGGGCAAGAGCGTGCAGCTCAAGGGCAGTCCGGCGAATCCGTCTCGCAGGGCGAGGGCTAGCCTCGTGGGGCTATGGATCTCTCCCACGCCGCGCTGCTGCTCGCCGCCGGTCTCGCCGCTGGCACGGTCAACGCGGTGGCCGGTGGCGGTTCATTGATCACTTTTCCGGCGATGATCGCGGTCGGGTTGCCCCCGGTGCCGGCGAACGTCAGCAATTCTGTCGCCGTCTTCCCTGGGTACCTGGCCAGCGTCGCGGGCAGTCGGCAGGATCTGCCGCGGCCTCGCGCGCTTGCCACGCTGGTGCCCACCACAATTGTTGGCACGATCGTCGGCGCGTTGCTGCTGCTGGCCACTCCGGCCCGCGCGTTCGAGCTGGTCGTACCCTTTCTGGTTCTTGGCGCGACCGCGGTCCTGGCCTTCCAGGATCCGCTGCGCCGGCTGGTCGGTCACCCCCGCGATCTGTCGCCACGCCAGCGGACGATCGCGGTGCAGACGATGGTCGCGCTGGGTGCGGTGTACGGCGGTTACTTCGGTGCGGCGCTCGGGGTGATGCTGGTGGCCGGGTTGGCCCTGGTGCTGGACGCGACCCTGGCGCGGGTGAGCGCGATCAAGAATCTGCTCTCCGCGGTGGTGGGCTTCACGACGCTCGTGGTGTTCGCCCTGTTCGGCCCCTTGAACTGGGCGGCGGTCGCGGTGGTCGCGCCGGCCACCCTGATTGGGGGGTACGCGGGTGCGCGGCTCGTCCGCCGGCTGCCGCCGGTGGTGCTCAAGACGCTGATCGTGGTGTTCGGTACGACGATCGGCGTCTACCTACTCTGGCGCGCGCTGAGCTGACCCGGCCGACCGGCGATCAGCACGTCTGCTCGCGTTCGGCGGCGGCGCGGTTCCCGCGCGACCAGAGCACCCGTTCGCCGTAGCCGGCGGCCATCAGGTGCGCGCAGGCCAGGTAGACGAGCACGCCGACGGCGAGCACCCCGAAGCCGACCCAGAACGGCAGCGACAGCGACCGCTCGGCGAGCTTGCCGGAGATGATCGGCGCTGGCGCGGCGGCGCCCCAGCGGACCAGGTTGAACGCGCCGGTGGCGACGCGCCGGTCGGTGGAGCCGAGGCCGAGCGCCAGGTCGGTGAGGTTGGCGTTGGCCAGCCCCATGCAGAGCCCGGCGAGCACCAGCACCACGAGCGCCTCGGCGGTGCTGGTGGAGGTGGCGAAGAGGACCATGCAGACCAGCAGCCCGGCGATGGCCACGCCGACGGTCTGCACCGCGCCGATGCGGTGGGCCAGCCGGTGGCCGATCACCATGATGCCGGCGGCCAGGCCGAGACCCCAGCCGGTGAACGCGAGCCCGAGCGGGATGACGTCGAGGCCGAGGAAGAGCGGCGTGTAGCCGAGCACCACGAAGAACACGAAGTTGTACGCGGCGGTGACCACGCAGAGGGCGATGAACGCCGGTCGGCGGTAGGTGGCGAAGATCTGGCCGACGCGTACCGGGGCCTGCCGGTTGGTGGGCTCGCGGAGTTTGCGGGAGGCCACGCCGAGGGCGAGGACCATGAAGACGCCGCAGACGAAGAACGGCAGCCGCCAGGTCACCTCGCCGAGCAGGCCACCGATCAGCGGGCCGACGGCGAAGCCGAGGCCCAGGGCGGTCTCGAAGAGGCCGACCACCCATTCTCGGTCGACGGCCAGGTTGACAAGCACCACCATGGCGGTGGCGAAGAACATCGCGTTGCCCAGACCCCAGACGCCGCGCAGCACGGAGAGCTGCACGATGTTGTCGCTGAACGAGGCGAGGATCGCGGCGAGGCCGACCACGGAGACGCCGGTGATGAGCACCGGCTTGAAGCCGAACCGGCCGCTGGCCAGCGTCGCCGGGATCATGCCCAGGGCCATGACCGCGATGTACGCGGTGAACAGCAGCTCGACCTGCCAGGCGGTGACCCCGATCGCGTCGCCGATGGCGGGCAGGATCGGGTCGACGACGGCGATGCCGGCGATGGCGAGGAAGGCCACCAGCGTGGTGGCGTAGATGGCACTGCGGTTGGGTTCGGAACGCCGATCCACTCCGACTCCTCAGTTAGCTGTATTGTACAGGTACTTATTCTGTATCATACAGCTATGAGCGATGACGATGACGAGAGCGCCCTCGGCCGGATCGAGACCGAGGTGGCGCTGTTGATGCGCTTCGGCGAGGCCACTCGGCGGGCCACCGGCACCGCCGAGCACCGGGTGCTGGACCGCGCGGCGTACGTCATCCTGCGCCACCTGGCCGACGCCGGCCCGCAGAACGTCTCGGCGCTCGCCGCCCGGCTCAACCTGGATGGCTCGACCGTCACCCGACAGGTGTCCGCGCTTCAGCGCGACGGCCTGATCACCCGTACCCCGGACCCGTCCGACGGTCGGGGCACGGTCATCTCCCCCACTCCGGCCGGCCTTCAGCGGATGGCCGCCGTGCAGGCCGCCCGCACCCGCCTCTACGGCGACATGCTCGGCGACTGGAGCCCCGAAGACCGGGAGACCCTGGCGGCCCTGCTGGGCCGCCTCAACCAGGCCCTGATAAACCGCAACCGCCCCCGCTGACCAGCCTCGCTCCACCGCCAAGATCGCGCACGATCCTTGTTGTAGTGGCATCCCAGGCGGTCCGACACCACTACAACAATGATCGAGCACGATCTTGGGGGTAAACGCCGGCGAGGCCGCAGCGCCGGCAAGGCCCGGGCACCGACCCACGTCGGCACCCGGGCCTGCCTGGGGTCAGGCGACTGGCTCGCGGGCTGACGCGGCGTCGCTTTCGGTGCCGGGGGTGACTCGGGGGTCACCCTCGTCGGCGAAGTAGTCGTCCGGCTCGGTGCCGTCGACTCCCTCGGCGACCTTCGCGGCCCGCAGCGCCAGCGTCACCAGCGCCGCCACGGCCAGGTTGACCGCCACCGCCACGATGCCGACGTAGATCGTCCGGGTGGTGTCGAACCCGAACTCCGACAGCGGGAACGCCGACCCACCGAAGTGCTTCCGGGTCGGGCTGGCCACCTGGTAGAGCATCCACATGCCCAACCCCATGCCGGCCGCCCAGCCGACGATCAGACCGGTGCGGTGGAACCAGCGGGTGTAGAGACCCAGCGCCACCGCCGGCAGCGTCTGGAGGATGATCACGCCGCCGATCAGCTGAAGGTCGATGGAGAACTGCGGGTCGAGGAAGACGATGCAGGCCACCGCGCCGACCTTCACCACCAGCGAGGTGATCTTCGAGACGTTCGCCTCCTGGGCCGGGGAGGCGTCCCGCTTCAGGTACTCCTTGTAGATATTGCGGGTGAAGAGGTTCGCCGCCGCGATCGACATGATCGCCGCAGGCACCAGCGCGCCGATGCCGATCGCCGCGTACGCGACACCGGCGAACCAGTCCGGGAACTGCTGGTCGAAGAGCAACGGCACGACGGTGTTGTTGTCGACCGTGCCCTCCTTGGCGCCGGGCAGCGGCTTCACGCCGGCCGCGATGGCCATGTAGCCGAGCAGCGCGATCAACCCGAGCAGCAGGCTGTACGCGGGCAGCGCCGACATGTTCCGCTTGATCACGTCGCGGTTCTTGCTGGCCAGCACACCGGTGATGCTGTGCGGGTAGAGGAAGAGCGCCAGCGCCGAGCCGAGCGCCAACGTCACGTACTGAAGCTGGTTGTTGCCGTTGAGCAGGATGCCGTCGTTCGGATTGGGTGAGGCGTCGAACTTCGCGTCGGCGGCGGCGAAGATGTCACCCCAGCCGCCCAGCTTGTACGGCAGGTAGACGATCGCCACCAGGATGACGATGTAGATCAGGCTGTCCTTGACGAACGCGATGAGCGCGGGCGCGCGCAGCCCCGACTGGTACGTGTAGGCGGCCAGGATCGCGAACGCGATGATGATCGGCAGGTGCCGGGCCAGCGCGTTGTCGCCGGTGACGCCCATCGTCTTGAGCACGGCCTCGATGCCGATCAGCTGCAACGCGATGTACGGCATGGTGGCGACGATGCCGGTGATCGCGATCAGCAGCGCCAGCACCGGCGAGTCGAACCGGTTGCGGACGAAGTCGGCAGGCGTGACGAACCCGTGGCGGTGCGACACCGACCAGAGCCGCACCAGCACCAGGAAGACCAGCGGGTAGATGACGATGGTGTACGGCACGGCGAAGAACCCGGCCGCGCCGGCACCGAACATCAACGCCGGCACCGCCACGAAGGTGTACGCGGTGTAGAGGTCACCGCCGACCAGGAACCAGGTGATCCAGCCGCCGAAGCTGCGCCCGCCCAGCCCCCACTCGTCCAGGTGCGCCATGTCGTTCGGTGCCCGCCACCGGGCGGCCACGAAGCCCATCACGCTCACCAGCAGGAAGAGGAACGTGAAGACGATGATCTCGGTGAGATGGTCCCGCCACATCAGGAACCACCCCGCTTCTTCGTCATCTGGTAGACCAGCGTCGTGGTGGCGACGCCGAGCAGGATGTACGCCAGTTGCAGCCAGTAGAAGCGCGGGAAGCCGAAGACCCGGGGCGAGTCGCCATTGAAGAAGACCGGGATCAGCGGCACCACGATCGGGATGAAGAGCAACCAGTTCCAGGGGCTGTGGTCCTTCGCCCTGGTCGGCGCCGCGCTGGGCGCCTCCGGTTCCGGTGCAGCCATCTGACACACCTCCGGGGAGTCGAGACTCTCGATGTAACGGCCGGAGGCTACGACTCTGTGATGGCGGTCACTGCTCCCGTTCGGAGGGGGCTGCGCCGAACGGCTGGTCGGCTGCGCCGAACGGCGCGGCCGACCAGCTTGGCAGGTGACCTCAGCTGCGCCGGCTCAGAGAGCGGCGAGGTGGGCGGTGTCGTTGACCGTGCGCACGGCCACGCCACCGTCGGGCCACATGTCGAGCACCGAGATGCCGGCCGCGTCTAGGAAGAGCCGGTGCAGGAAGCCGTCGCCGGCCGCGAGGGCGTCGCGCAGCACCAGCTTGATCGGTGAGACGTGCGAGACGACCACCACGGTCTCCCCGGGGTACGCGGTGAGCAGCCCGGCGATGACGCGGTGCACGCGTTCGGCGACGTGGGTGAACGACTCCCCGCCCGGCGGCGCGATCCGGGGTGAGGCGAGCCAGGCGTCCATCTCTCCCGGCCACTGATCGCGCACCTCGGCGAAGGTGCGCCCCTCCCACTGGCCGAAGTCGCACTCGATCAGGTCGTCCTCGGTGCGGACCGGCACGTCACCGAGCGCCGCCGCGATCGACGCCGCGGTGGTCGTACACCGGGACAGCGGTGAGCTGAGCACCGCCGCGACGGACGGGGCCAGCGCGGCGACCCGGGCGGCGGTGGCGCTGACCTGGGCCCGGCCACGCTCGGAGAGCGGCACGTCGCCGCGGCCGGAGTAGCGCCGCTGCTCGGTGTAGGCGGTCTCGCCGTGCCGGACCAGGATCAGCCGGGTGGCGGTGAAGCTCGGTCGGGGCTCCCAGGAGGCCGGCGCGGTCGCCGGATCGCTGCCGGTCGTGGACGTCGCCGGCGGCTGCTCGGTGGCAGCCTTCGGGGGACGGCCCGCGGCGGCGTCCATGGCGGCGTTGGCCAGGGCGTCCGCGTGCCGGTTCTGCTCGCGGGGGATCCAGCTGAACCGGACCATGCTGAACCGGCCGACCAGCGCGGCGGCCTGGGCGGCGAGGGGACGCAGGCCGGGGTGCTTGATCTGCCACCGGCCGCACATCTGCTCGACCACCAGCTTGGAGTCCATCCGGACGTCCACCTCGGCGGCGCCCAACTCGGCCGCCGCGGTCAATCCGGCGATCAGCCCCTGGTACTCGGCGACGTTGTTGGTGGCCATGCCGATCGACTCGGCGCGCTCGGCGAGCACCTCGCCGGTCTCCGGGTCGCGCACCACCGCGCCGTAGCCGGCGGGGCCGGGGTTGCCCCGGGACCCGCCGTCGGCCTCGACGGAGACCACGCGCGGCGCCACGACCTACAGACCCGACTCGTTGGTGCGGACCATGATCCGACGGCAGTCCTCGCAGCGGACCACGTCGTCGGGGGCGGCCTTGCGGATCCGGGCCAGGTCGGCGCCGGAGAGGTCCAGCCGGCATCCGCCGCAGCGGCCCGCGGTGAGCAGTGCGGCACCGAGCCCGGTGTCCGCGCGGATCTTGTCGTAGAGGGTCACCAGGTCGCTGGGGAGGTCGGCGGCGAGCGGCTGACGGGCTCCCCGCTTGAACTCCTCCTCCTTGGCGATCTCGGCCAGCGCGTCGTCGCGGCGCTGCTCGGTCGCGGCCCGCTTGTCCCGGGTCTCGGCCAGTCGCTGCTCGACGCCGTCCAGGACGCCCTGCGCGGTCTCCCGCTGCTCCATCAGCTCCAGCTCGGCGTCCTCCAGGTCGCCCTGGCGCCGCTTCAGCGAGACCAGCTCGTGCTGGAGCGCCTCCAGCTCGCGGGCGGGACCGGTGCCGGCGGCCAGCCGGTTCTCGTCCTTCTCCTTGCGGGCCCGGACCTGCTCGACGTCCTTCTCCAACCGGGCGATGTCCCGGTCCAGGTCGTCGACCGCCACCTGGGCGCGGACCCGCTCGTCCTCCATCGACGACAGCTCGCGGGCCAGCGACTCCAGCTCGGCCCGCTCGGGCAGCGACCGCCGGCGGTGGGCGAGCTGGGCGAGGTTGGTGTCGATCGCCTGGAGGTCGAGCAGGCGGCGCTGCACCTGAGGGTCAGCCTTCACGGTCGGGCTCCTTGTCGTCCACAACGGGTGCGGCGGCGTGCACGGTCCACGGGTCGGTGTCCAGGTCGGACACCAGCGTCTCGACGCCCAGCGCCTCCCGCAGGAGGGCAGCCAGGTCATCCAGCCACGGTCGTTCGGTCGCCCAGTGGGCGGCGTCGATCAGGGCGGGACCATCGGCGGCGAGGTGCTCGCCGGCCGGGTGGTGCCGCAGGTCGGCGGTGAGAAACGCGTCCACCCCGGCGGCGGTCGCGGCGCCGAGGAAGCTGTCCCCCGACCCGCCGCTGACGGCGAGGGTACGAACCATACGCTTGGGATCCCCCGCCGCGCGAACTCCCCAGGACGTGACGGGGAGCACGGCGGCGGCGTGCCGGGTCAACTCCGCGAGGGTCATCGACTCGGGTAGCTCGCCGATCCGGCCGAACCCCCGGTCGTCGCCGTGGGCGGGCGAGCCAGGCGCGGGCCGTTGCAGCGGGCGCAGCCCGGTGAGCCCGAACCGGGCGGCGAGGGCGTCGGAGACACCCGGGGAGGCGACGTCGGCGTTGGTGTGCGCCGCGTAGAGCGCCACCCCGGCCCGGATCAGCTGGTGGATGATCCGCCCCTTGAAGGTCGTCGGAGCGACCGACGACACCCCCCGCAGCAGCAGGGGGTGGTGCGCGACGATCATGTCCGCGTCGGCGGCCAGCGCTTCGGCGACCGTCTCGGGCACCACGTCGACCACGCAGAGCACCCGGCGGACCGGGGCGGCCGGCTCGCCGAGCACCAGGCCCACCCGGTCCCACTCTTGCGCCCAGGCCGGCGGATAGCGCCGTTCCAGCTCGGCCACCACGTCGGCCACCGTGGGGGCGGATCCGCTTGTGCTCACGGCGGGCCAGCTTACCGGCGTGGAGGCCGCCGGAGGGTGACACCCGGCCCGGCCGCGTCGGGCGGAAGATCTGCCGGAAGCGCTAGGCAGCGCTCCAGGAGATCGTGCGCAGCGCGGCCAGCGGCATCGCCCAGGGGAAGGCGTGCAGGTGCTGCTCCCCCGTCCCGGGCGGATGCAGAGCGATCACGTCGTCACCGAAGAGCACCGTGACGCCCCACTCGGCCAACCGGGACACCCCGGCCCGAAATGCCGGGTGGCAGGCCATCGCCACGTTTGTGTACGGCACTGCCACGATGGGGACGCCCTTGCCCTGGGCCTCGACCAGCAGCCCGAGCGCCAGGGTGTCGGTGATCCCAGCGGCCCACTTGTTGACCGTATTGACGGTCGCCGGGCAGACGATCATGGCGTCGGCGGGCGGCAATACGTCCGGGTCACCGGGATTCTTGTAGTGCGTCCGCACCGGATGGCCGGTCTGGCGAATCAGGGCCGACTGGTCGACGAACTTCGCGCCGTCCGGCGTGGTGACCACGCAGACGTCCCAACCATCGTGTTGGGCGAGGTCGACCAGACGACCGACGTGCCGTGCCAGCGGCGAACCGCAGGCGATGACGTAGAGCACCTCGCGGTGCCCGCTGTTGCGTGTCGCACCGGCCATCACACCGGCTCCGCGCTCATACCCCTACTCCCATGTGCTCAGCCAACTCCGCTATCGGAGAAGGCGGCGCACCACGTGTGCGACGGAGGATGTCGGACATCACCTCGTGCGCGATCGGCCGGCAGCGGATCTCCGACGGGGCGAGTCGATCACCGAGCAGCAGCATCTCGCCGGCGTTGGCCACGTCGCCTATCTGGGCGTACCCCCGGGCGATGTCGAGCAGGTGGTGGGCGCGGCGCTCGGGCAGCAGCGCGTTGAAGGCGGGCTCCGCGATGCGCAGCTGGTGCACCTCCACGGCCCGCCCCCCGTCGCCCAGCTCCACGGCGGCGGCGGCCCGGTGCAGCTCGACGTTTGTCGGGCCGAACGACGTCCAGTAGTGGTTGTGGTCGCCGCCAAGCAGGTCGGCGGCCTCCTGCGCACAGTTGATCAGGTCGTCGACGCTGGACGAGTCGCCGATGCGGGAAGCGGCCATCGCACCCTGGAGCAGCAGCATCCCGTAGACGGAGAGCCGGGCCGGGGACAGCTCGTTGATCCCGCCCGGTGCCAGCCGGCCGGCGATCTGGACATTCAGCTCCAGCGCGGGACGGGCCCGCCCCATCGCAACCAGGGCATTGCACACGCGCGTGGTGGCGATCCCGGCCAGCAGGGGGTCGTCGGCCCGCTGGGCCACTGCCATCGACCGGTCGGCGGCCAGCCAGGCGAGCTCGCACTCGCCAAGCTTGCGCAGCACCGAGGAGGCGATCTGATAGACCTGCCCAAGCAGGTGGGCCGCCTCGGCGGCCTGCTCACCGCCGTAGGCGGCGTCGGCCGCCTGGGCGTCACGCAGCAGCTTGGGCAGCGCCCGGGTGAGCATCCCGTAACGGCCGTACTGGTAGGTGAGCCAGGCGTGGTTGACGGCCTTGCGCATGTCGTCCAGTGGCGGCGGAAACGGCACCGCGTCGAAGTACGCGCTCATCGAGTCGTAGCGTTCCAGCGCCGCCCGGATCTCCTGCACCTCGACCTGGTCGATGCAGTTCAGCGCGTCGGTGCGGCGCTCGGGGTCCTTGCCCATGAGCAGTTGCACATCCACCTGGAGGATGTCGGCGATCTCGTAGAGGACGGAGAACTTGTCCAACCGACGGACGCCGCGTTCGACCTTGTCCACCCAGCTCTTGGACTTGCCCAGCCGGTCCGCGAAGACCTGCTGCGACATCTTGCGTCGCCCTCGCCAGTAGGCCACTCGCCGTCCTATGGGTAGCTCGTCCATCTCCCCATCCTCCCCTGCCGCCGACACCAATCGAGTCGGGGCGATGTCTCTGGGCGCGGCGGCCGTTGTTCACTTTCAGGTTTTCGCTGGTCGCACAGGATGTACGTCAGCCGTACAGCTGGTCCTCGTACTTTTCGTGCAAGTTGCACGAGCCGTTCGTCAACCTCAACGATCGTGGGTTACGGCAGTGACGGTGCTCGACATGCCACCTGGCGAACGCCGGGCCCGACGAGAGGAGATAGCGCACATGTGGGGGAACGTCGGACCGCGCGTCGCTGAACTGTCGCCGCTGGAACGGGTCCGGCTGCGCCGGGTCGCCATCCGGTACGCCGCACACGGTTGGGAGGTCACCCCGGGCGCCTGTCTGGCCCGCAGCCGCTTCGTCTGCGGCCGGGCCGGCTGTCCCACCGTGGGTTGCCATCCCGCCCTGGAGAACTGGGAGCTGGCCGCCAGCGCCGACCCGGCCCGGGTGGCCACCTGGTGGCGGAGCCGCCCGCACGGGGTGCTGCTGCCCACCGGGCGGGCCTTCGACGTGCTGGAGGTGCCCGCCCACCTCGGCCGGCACGTGCTCGACGCGGTCCAGATCCACCCGGCCGGCACCGGCGTACGCGGGCCGGTGCTTGTCACTCCCACCGGGCGGTGGATGTTCCTGGTCCGCCCCGGCGACCCGCTCCGGCCGGAGTTGGAGCACTGCTTCCACGTGGTCCGACACGGGCCGGGCTCGTGGATCCCCGCGCCGCCCACCCGACTGCCGGAGGGCACGGTCCGCTGGGCGGTCGCCCCGGAGCAGGCGCGCTGGCAGCTTCCAGACTCGTACCTCGTGCAGAACACGTTGATCGGGGCGCTGCGGGCCACCGGGGTGACGCTCGCCCCCGACCTGCTCCCCGGCCATCTGCCGCTGCCTCGACGAGGCATGTGAGACAGGCGACTCGATCCGGTGGCCGACAGCGTCGCCGGGGCGTCGGTCCTCGTTGACAGGGAGACGGTGCGAACGCGCGCCACGAACGGGGGAACGATGTCCACAAACGACAGGGTGCCTCATCCCGGCGGCACCGAGCCGCCCCGGCGCAGCCACCCACGGCACCGCTGGGCCGGCACCCGGCCGTCCGGCTCCCGCCCCGGCCGCCCACGCCCCACCGGCTCCCGCCCAGCCGGCACCCACCGCCCGCTGCGCTAGTCGGTCAGCGGGAGGTCGACGGAGTGGTGCTGACGGGCGTTGTCCGTTATCGCCGCGTGGGTGTGGTCGTCCAGGCGGGCCAGCCAGCCCAGGCCGGGAGTGCCCATGGCCAGGGCGGCGGTGGCGTACGCGTCGGCCACCCCGAGGTCGGTGCCGACCACGGTCACCGAGCGCAGCCCACTGGCCGGCGTGCCCCGGCGCGGGTCCAGCACGTGCCGGCCCCGCTCGTAGACGCCGGACGTGGCCACGGCCAGATCGGTCCCGGTCAGCACCAGGCAGGCCGCCATCGCGTCCCACGGGTGCCGGATGCCGATGCGCCACGGCTCCCCGGACGGCGACAGCCCCCGCACCCGTACGTCGCCGCCGGCGTTCACACAGTGGTTGACGGCACCGGCGGCGACGAGGCGGTCCGAGGCGACCTGAGCCGCCCAGCCCTTGACGAAGCCGGACGGGTCGAGTCGACCGGTGGCGTACGCGTCGAAGAACCCGTCGGTGGCCCCCCACAGGTCGGCGCAGGTCTCCAGCACGAACCGCAGGTCCGCGGACGCCTCGGAGAGCAGCACCTCGCCCCGGTCGAAGCGGCACACCTCGCTGTCCGGCTGGTACGTGCTGAACCGCGCGTCCACCTCGTGCATCCAGGCGAAGACCTCATCGGCCAGCTCACGCAGGGTCGCCGGGGGCAGGTCGTCGGCGAGGTCCAGGGTGATCGCCGTACCCATGATCTGTTCGACCCGGCACAGCCCGGGTCGGGTCAGCGTGGCCCGCACGTCAGAACGCCTGCTCGATGGCGGAGCGCAGCGACTGCTTGTAGGAGTTGCTGGTCTCGGTGGCCCCGGAGACGGTGTTGAGGTTCGCGTTCTGCTTCTGCACCACCTCGCCGCCGCTGCCGTCGTAGCGGTTGCGGACGTCGCCGCTGTGGATGTCGGACTCACCCCCGCTGGGCAGCGACAGCGCGACGGCCTCGACGATCCGGTTACCCGAGACGACGATCTGCACCTGCACGTACCCGTACTCGTTCTCGAAGCCGTTGCCGGTCACCCGGCGGTTGGTCGACTGTGGCGCCTTGGTGGTGGTCCGGGGTGCGCTGGGGGCCTTCGTGGTCGTCTTGGTGCCCGACGGGCGGGTGGTGGTCTTGCCGGGCTTGGGCGACGTCGGCGCCGTGGGGGCGACCGACGGCGTCGGTGGGCCGGCGGCCGGGTCGGCGCTCGGGTCGACCCCCAGCGGGGTGGGGTTGACCGGCTGGGCGGTCGGCACGTTCTGGGCGACCGGGGTGGCGCCCGGCGAGCCCTTGAGCACCACCAACGCGGTGGTGCTGGCGGCCAGGCCGGTGATCGCGAGGAACGCGCGACGCATGAAATGCCCTTCCTACAGCTCGAACGTGGCCAGGTGGATCTGCCGTCGGGGCACGCCGGCGCGCCGCAGCGCACGCACCGACTGTTCCACCAAACCGGGTGGCCCGCACAGGTAGACGTCGCGCCGGGCCACGTCGGGCACCAGTTGACGCAACCCGTCCGGGCTCATCAGTTGGCGGGGGCCGGGGTCGTCGCGGGAGCCGATGACGTACCAGACCGAGGTGTCGCGCTCCTGGGCCAGCCAGTCCAGCTCGCGGTTGAGCAGGACGTCGGCGGGGGTGCGGGCCCGGTAGATCAGCGCGGCGCCCGGCGGCAGCTCCTCCAGCATCGCCCGGATCGGTGTGATGCCGCTGCCACCGGCGATCAGCAGCGCCCGCTCGCGGAGCCGGTGCGCGGCGGTGAAGGTGCCCGACGGGCCCTCCGCCCAGACCCGGGTGCCCGGCTCCAGGTCGCGCAGGTCCGCGGTGTGGGTGCCGACCACCTTGACGGTGATCCGCAGCCAACGGCCGTTCGCGGCGGCGGAGACGGAGAATGGGTGCGACTGCCACCAGCAGCCCCGGGTGAGGAACCGCCAGCGGAAGTGTTGGCCGCCGAGCATCGCCAGCCGGCCGAGCCGTTCGCCGGTGAGGTAGATGGAGATGGTGTCCGGGCTCTCGGCGACCACGTCGGCGACCCGCAGCCGGTAGCGCAGGTTGAACGCCAGCGGCGCGATCACGCGGCCCCAGAGCAGCGCGGCGACCACCAGCAGGTAGAGCGCGATCCAGCCGGTACGCACCGGACCGGCCTTGTACAGCTGCGCGCCGTGGGTGAACTGGTGGCCGAAGCCGAGCAGCAGGATCAGGTAGCTGGACAGGTGCAGCAGGTGCCACAGCTCGTAGGGCAACGCCCGTCGGATCGCCCGGACGCTGCTGAACCCGACCAGCACCATGATGCCGGTGGCGACGAACGCCGAGACCATGTCCTCGTAGTCGCCGAGCAGCGTGCCGACCTCGGCGAGGATCGACTGGTTCCGCAGGTCGGCGTAGCCGATGAGGATCAGCGACATGTGCGCCAGCACGGTGACCAGCAGGGTGGCCCCGATGTCGCGGTGCCAGCGACCCAGGTGCTCGCCGCCGATCCACCGTTCCAGCACCGCCAGCCGGCTCATCATGAGCACCTGCACCAGCAGCAGGTAGCCGGCGATCAGACCGGTGATCCGGCCCGCCGCCGTGACGGTGGCGGCGGTGCTGCGCAGCGAACCGGCAGGGGTGCCCAGCCACCACGGCAGCACACTGGCGAGCAGGCCAACCAGGAGCAGCACGCCCAGTAGCCGTCGGCCGCCGGGCCCGCGCCGGGCCGGGATCTGCGGGGGTACGGGTGCAGCCGACCGGCCGCCGTGCCGGGACGAGGTCCCGGTACGACGGCCGGCGGCGTGGGTGTGCGGATGCGTCACGCGTACAGCTTCATCGGGGCGTACTTCTGGCGGGGGAAGACCTTGTCGACCTCCGCGTTGGTGAGCCCGAACCGGCCCTGCGCCACCGCGCCGTAGACGTTGAACATGTTGTTGTACTCCGGCACGTCACCGGAGTCCAGCTTGTCCAGGCCGTTCCAGGTGCCGAGCAGCGAGCCGGCCAGCTTCTTGCCGGAGAGCAGGGTGACGACCCCGCCGTGCCCGTGGTCGGTGCCGCCGCCGTTGGAGCCGACCCGGCGGCCGAACTCGCTGGACACCATGATCGTCACATCGGCGGCCTGCGGGCCGAGGTCGGTGAAGAAGGCGGCCATCGCGCTGGCCAGCTCGTTGAGCCGGCGGTGCAGCTGACCGCCCTCGCGGGTGCCCTGGTTCTCGTGGGTGTCGTAGCCACCCATGCCGACGGTGGCGACCCGGACGTTGGCGCCGCCCTTGATCAGCTGGGCGAGTTGCTGGAACGCGTTGCCGACGCCCTCGTACTTGACGCCCTCGACGGGCTGGTACGGCTTGGCGGCGAGCCGCTGGGCGGTGGCCAGCGCGCCCATGCCCTCCTGCACGGCCTCCTCGACCGGGTGGTTGATCCCGGTGAAGAGCCCCTTGATGGCCTTCTCGGTGGCGGCGCGGAACCGCTCGTCACCGTTGAGCCGCAGCGACCCGACGTTGTTCAGCGAGATCGCGCCGTTGTTGCCGACCAGCGAGCGGGGCAGCGTGCTGCCGACGCCGACGCTGCGGAACGCGGTGCCCTTGCCCAGGTTGTCGACGAGCCCGTCGAGCCAGCCCCGGCCACCGGTCTCGTTCGGCAGCCCGCCCAGGTTGCAGGCGTCGGCGGCCTGGAAGTGGCTGCGCGACAGCCGCTCGTCGGAGACCGCCGGGATGAAGCCCAACTGGCCGGCCGTGAGCCACTTCTCCAGCGGCTTGAAGGCGCTGGTCAGTTTGAAGCCGCGGCCCAGGGCCAGCGAGTCGTTACCGAGCAGCAGGTCGGGGCGGGCCTTGGCGAGCACCGGGTCGTTGTCCGGTGCGACCAGGCTCAGCCCGTCCAGCCCGCCGTAGAGGAAGACGTGGATCAGGGTGCCGGTCTTGGTCGCCGCGAACGACGCCGACGTGGTGACGAACTGGGCGGTGGCCAGCGCGGTGGCGGTGGCCGCGGCACCGGCGACGAAGGTCCGTCGGGTGACGCCCCGACCGTCCTGCTGGGCCTCCTCCAGGTTCTCCAGGGTGCGGTAGCGGTCGAACTCGGCGGCGTTCTCGGCGGCGACGATGTCCGCCTCGGCGCGCAGCAACGCCTCGGCCGGGTTGTCGGCCAGCCGCCGCACGTCGGGGCATTCGGGGTGCAGGGGGAAAGAGTTGTACACAGTCTTCTCCATCGGGTGCCTCACCGGAGGTGGTGCTGGGGGGAAGCGAGGATCGCCCGCGCGACGGCGGTGATGGCCCCGTTGAACGTGGCGTCGACCTTGGCGGTCGCCGTCACACCGGCCACGCCGAGAATGAGGTTCTTCTCCCGCGTGCTCAACTTCTGGCCCACCAGCCGCAGGGAGAGAGCGTCCACGTACGCCCCGGCCGTCGCCGGCGCCTTGGCGACCAGCTTCTCCGGCGCCGTGTACGTGAAGGTGGTGCGGTAGCCGGCGAGGATCTCGCCCGCCTCGTTCCAGCCGTTGACCATGGTGCCGGCGGAGGTCCAGGCGATGTAGACGTCCGGGTAGCCGTCCGGGGTGGGCTGACCCATCGGGTAGTGGCCCAACTCGCGCAGCTTGTCGTGGATCTGGCGCAACCCCCGGGCGTACGGGGTGCGCTTGCTGTCGCCGTTGTTGTGCTTCGGCGACGCGTCCGGTGCGACGCCCAGGGTGCGGTACGTGGCGATCAGGTACTCCATCGGCCGGCGCACCTTCTGGCCCACCCCGGCCCAGAACTCCGAGGAGCAGAAGAGCGTCATCAGGACCGGCTTGATCATGCCGTTGTTCGTGGTGTACGACTTGGCCAGCCGGTCCACCAGGGACTTCGGCGGGGTGTCCGAGACGAACCGGGTGGCCAGGCTCTGCGCCACGTACTTCGCGGTCGACGGGTGCAGCGCGATGTAGGTGATGTACGCGTCGATCGCCGCTTCGGCCTTTTTCGGGTCGGCCGAGTTGTTCGCGTGGCTGAAGCCGAGGATCTTCACCTTGCCGACGTAGTGCTGCTCGGGGCGGAAGACGTACTTGCCCTTGTCGTCGACGCCGCGGCCGGTCTGCAACATGGCGGCCTGCCGGACGTCCGGCTCCTTGTAACCGCCGTCGACACCGACCGAGTAGAGCTCGAGGTTCTCCCGGGCGAGGTTCTCGTTGATCGCGTCCTTGCGGGAGTCCTTCTGGTTCAGGTAGATCAGCAGCGCGGGGTGCTTGTTCGCGGCGACCAACATCTCCGGGTAGCTGCCCAGCGCGTGCTTGCGTACGACGTCCTGGTCGAACGAGCTGCGGTACACCTCGCCGCCGTCGAAGTCCGCCGCGACGTGCAGGAAGTCGTTCCAGAAGTCGACCATCACCTCGAACAGCTGGCGCTTGGACCAGATCTGCCGGGCGATGGTGGCGTCGACCATCTCCCGCTCCGGGTGGGCGTCCTGCTCGTTGAGCTTGTCCCGCTGGTCGCGCAGCTGCTGCACGGAGAGTTTCTGGGTGGGCAGCTCGGCGAGCTTCAGCTCGCCCTTGCTCGGCTCCAACTTGCCCGGGTCCAGCTGAGCCCGGATCCAGCCGTCGATGCCCTCACGCTTGATGTCGGCGACCACGGCGGGCGTCACGCCGAAGGTGGTGCGCCGGGCCAGGTGCAGGATCGGGTCCTTGGCCAGCACCGTCTTCACGGTCACCTGGGTCGCCGCCGCGGCCGCGGCCGGGCCGGAGAAGGTCCGTCCACCGGCCGGCGCGTTCTTCTTCAGCGCCTCACCGGCCCGGGAGCCCATGTAGCTCTCGTTCTGCTCGGTGTACGTCCGCACCGTGCTGGGCTGCTGGCCGCTGGGCCGCGCCGCGGTGCCGTCGGTCACCGTGCTGCCGGTCGCGTCGCCAGCCGCCGCCTCGTCGCCGAAGAGGCCACGGAACTGCGGGGTCATGGCGAGCGCCGCGCCACCGGCGACGACAGCGGCGGTGCCGCCGAGGGCCACCATCGCCTTGCGTCGGCCGACCTTGCGACCCGGCTCATCGTCATCGTCGAGGGTGGGCAGTCCGGTGCCGGCCGGTCGCGCCGGGGCCGGGCGGCCCAGGCCCTCCGGGCCGACCCACTGCGGGCCGCGCGGGGCGGGTGCGGGCTGCCCGGCGTGCGCGTACCCGTCGCCGTACTGCTCACGCGGGTCGGCCTGCGCGGCGTAGCCGCCCTGGTGGGGGTGGGGCGAGTCGTAGCCGTAGGGCGCGGGCGGGTGGGGGTCGCCGTAACCGTCAGCGCTGTGGTGCTGGTGTCCGTCCCAACCGCGGTCGTCCCGCGGTCGACGTGGTGGCACATTCTGGTCGGCCATGTACCAATCCCGATTTCTGATGAGCGCCGGAAGCTGCTACCGGGCAGGTGCGGCAGGTGCGGCGACTTTGCCTGAGGGGGTTGCTACGGCAAGGTAACCAAGGCCCCAGGGCCCTTCAAGGCGGCCGGAACCGCACTCGTGAGGGCACTTAAGACAGCGCTCAGCGCCACATCGGCGGCGGGCGGTGGGGCGGGTCCGCACGCAGACCGCCTCAGCAGGGCGTACGCGCGGCAGCCGAGCACGGATCGGACCGCGCCGCCGTACGCGGCACTTTCGGCGCCGTTCACCACCAAAGGCAAACTTAAGGTTCGGGTAAGCCGGACATGAGACGACCTCGCGTGGAGGAAAAGTAGCAGCAGCGTGCGAGCGTGAGCCGCCACCGCAGCGGGTATGCCGCCGAACCGCTGAACGCGTGAGGGGAAGGCAGCGCCATGCTCAGCAAAGAGGATCAGCGCAGATTCGACCAGATCACCCGTCAGCTCCGGGAGAGTGACCCGGCCTTCTTCGCCCGGTTGGACCACCGGGTCCGGGCCCGCAGGGGCCGCTACCTGATGTTGTTGACCATCGTGCTGTGGGCGTCGCTGCCGGCGATAGCCGTGTTCGCCGGTCGAATGACCGGCGCGATCTGCGCGGTGGTGCTGGTGGCCAACGCCGCGATCATGTGGCGATTCCGCCGCCGCTGGACGTGACTGCTCGACCGCTGGACGTGACGGCTCGCTGGTCGGCCGGGCCGAAGGCCCGGTACGCGCGGCGCAACCGTTCGAGCAGCCCCGGCCCACCGATGGCCGGGGCGGGCGCTCCGAGCTGGCGCAGCAGCAGATCGGTGCCGGTCACCAGTCGGGGCGGCCGATCCGGCAGCGGCACCGGCGCTGACCAGAACCGGTCTGCCGCCTCGGCAAGCGGTGTCGCCGACAGCCCGGCGAGCGCACGCGCGGCACCGACCGGCGCGACAAAGTCCACTGTCGACACCGCACCGTCCGGTTCGGACGGTACGTCGACCGGGCCGGTGGTGCCGGTGGCCGCGGCCCGTCGCGCGCGGAGTTCGTCGAGCAACTGGGCGCGGGACCGGCCGCGCCAGTGCAGCAGCTCGAACGGGTCCGCGTCGAACGCCTCGGCCAGCAGGTAGAACGTCGCCGCGAGGTGCTTGCACGGCACCGCGAAGTCGGGGCAGTTGCAGCGCTGGGTCAACTCGTCCACGCCGGCCGGGAAGAGCGGCGCGCCGACGGCGATGAACAGCTCCTCCAACTCGTCGGGGAGATCCCCGGCAAGCAGCCGCGCACTGAAGAACGCCTGCCCGGCCAGCTCGTTCTCGATCCGGGACCAGAGCGCGGCCGGGAACGGCTTCAGCGCGATCGACACCTGGTACGGCTTCGGCCGGGAGCCCTGCACCACCGCGCTGACCTGTCCGGGTGCGATGTCGAGGCTGAGCACCTGACCGGCCCGCGCGTACGAGCGGCCCCGGGTCAACCGGGTGCCGAGCGCGAACGACTCCAACACCTCCAGGAAACGCCGCGACCACCAGGATTGCCCGATCGCGCCTCGAGCGCTGCGGGCCCGCAGACCCCCGTCGACCCGACGGGGACGCCCGTAGTCGGTCACTCCACCACCGCCCCGGCCTCCAGCGCGAACAGGTCCCGCAACTGGCCGGTGGACAACTCCGTGATCCACTGCTCACCCGTGCCGACCACCCGCTCGGCGAGGCTGCGCTTGTCGGCGATCATCGCAGCCACCTTCTCCTCCACCGTGCCGGCGCAGACGAACTTGCGGACCTGCACCCGTCGGCTCTGCCCGATCCGGAACGCCCGGTCGGTGGCCTGGTCCTCGACCGCCGGGTTCCACCACCGGTCCACGTGCACCACGTGGTTGGCGGCGGTCAGGGTGAGCCCGGTGCCGCCGGCCTTGAGGGACAGGACGAACAACGGTGGACCCTGCGCCGACTGAAAGCGCTGCACCAGGGCGTCCCGCTCGGCTTTGCCGAGACCACCGTGCAGGAACAGCACCTCCCGGCCGAACCGCGCCGACAGGTGACCGCGCAACATCGCACCGAACTCGGCGTACTGGGTGAACAGCAGCGCCCGCTCCCCCGCCGCCAGCACCTCCTCCAGGATCTCGGTGAGCCGGGCCAGCTTGCCCGAGCGGCCCTCCAGCGGCGAGCCGTCGCGCAGCAGTTGGGCGGGGTGGTTGCAGACCTGTTTGAGTCGGGTCATGGTGGCCAGCACCAGGCCGCGTCGCTCGATGCCGTCGCTGGTCTCGATCCGGGCGAGCATGTCGTCGACCACCACCCGGTACAGCGCGGCCTGCTCGGCGGTGAGGTTGCAGAGCACCTCCATCTCCAGCTTCTCCGGCAGGTCCGAGATGATCGACGAGTCGGTCTTGAGCCGACGCAACACGAACGGCCCGGTGATCCGGCGGAGCCGCTCGGCGGCCTCGGCGTCGCCGTGCCGCTCGATCGGCTCGGCGAACCGCTTGCGGAACGTCGCCGCCGGCCCGAGTAGCCCCGGGTTGGCGAACTGCATGATCGACCAGAGGTCGGCCAGCCGGTTCTCCACCGGCGTACCGGTCACCGCCACCCGCTGCCTCGCGGGCAGCGCGCGAACCGCTTCGGCCTGCCGGGTCGACGCGTTCTTGATCGCCTGCGCCTCGTCCACCACCACCCGGTGCCAGTCGATGCCGGCCAGGTCGGCGGCGTCGCGGGCGGCCACCGAGTAGGTGGTGAGGACCAGGTCCGCGCCGTGTGCGGCCGCCGTGAACTCCGCCCCCCGCGCGCGCTCCGCGCCATGGTGTACGTGCACCCGCAGCTCCGGGGTGAACCGTGCCGCCTCCCGCTGCCAGTTGCCGACCAGCGACATTGGACAGACCAGCAGGGTCGGCCCGGCCTCCGGCGGGTCCCCGGCGAGCAGCGCGAGCAGTTGCACCGTCTTGCCCAGCCCCATGTCGTCGGCGAGCACACCGCCCAGGCCGAGTGAGCGCAGGAAGGCCAGCCAGGCCAGCCCACGCTGCTGGTACGGCCGCAACGTCCCCCGGAAGCCCGGCGGCGGATCGAGCGGGGCGAGTCGTCGCTCGACCGCGCCGGCGAGCAGGTCACCAAGCGCTCCGTCGGCGGTAACCTCCAGCACTGGCAGCGCACCGGTGGCCTCACCGTCGGCCAGCCCGAGGCGGAGCAGGTCGGCGACGGTCAACTCGCCGGCCGAGCGGAGCAGACGCAGACCGGCGGCGAGCCGCCCCGGGTCCAGCTCCACCCACCTGCCGCGCAGCCGCACCAGCGGCGTCTTCAGCTCGGCCAGCGTCGCCAACTCCTCGGCGGAGAGCGGCTGGTCGCCGAGCGCGATCTCCCAGCGGTAGTCGACCAGGGCATCCAGACCGACACCGGCATCGGCGCCACCCACCGTGCCCGGCGCGGTGCGGCTGCGAGCCCGCAACCGGGCGCCCAACCGCGCCGACGGACGTTGCCACCAGGACGGCAGCAGCACCCCGAAACCGGCCGCGTGCAGCACCGGGGCACCCGCGCTCAGGAACCGGTGGGCCCCCTCGACGTCGAACTCCATCGCCTCCGGGGCGGCGGTACGCAGCGCGGCGTCCAGGTCCGGCCAGAGCCGACTGGCCCGGCCCAGCTCGGCGAGGAGCGTCTCCTGCGGGCTGGTCGTACGGCCAGCCAGGCCGCCGAGCGTGTGCGGCGCCCGCCAGACCTGCCCGGCGTCGACGTGCAGGCCGGGCTCGTCTGCGGCCTGCAACCCGAACTCCAGCCGCCAGCGCCCGCCACCTGTCGACTCGACCGGCACCGGCGCGCTGTCGGCGGGCAGCGCCCGGGTGGCCAGGATCGGTTCGGTGACCTCGTCGGGGGCCGGTTCCACCAGCCGGAAACTGGCCCGCACCGGGCCACCGGCGGCGTCACGTTGCCAGGCGTCCAGCTCGGCGTGCAGGGTGGCCAGCCCAGCCGGGTCGATGGTGAAGTCCCGTTGGGGGCCGGCGAGCGCGGCCAACCAGGCCGGTGCCGGGCCACCCGGGCGCAGCCCCCGGGCCAGCGTGGTGGTCGCCAGAGCAGCCCGCGCGGCAGCATCGGTCAACGCGTCGAGCGCATCCGCGACCAGCACCGCGGCGGTCAGCTCGGGCCCGTCCGACCCGAGGGTCGCCGTGCCGATGGCAGTCGGGGCGATGGCGGCCGGGGCGGTGCCCGGGGTGGGCGGCAGAGCAGCCGCGGTGGCTGGTGGCAGTGCGGCGGTCGGCGGCGACGCGGCGGCCGGCACGACGGCGGCTCGGGCCGCTGGTGGCAGGGCCAGCGCCAACGCCCGCGCCCAGGCCGCGTCGGTGCCGGTCAGCAGCGGACGCCAGACCGCCTGCGCGGGCACCGTCGCGGCAGCGCCCGACGGGGCCGGCACACCAGCGCTGGGCGCCTGGTCACCGATCGTCGTGCGGACACCGGGGAGGAGGCGGCCACGGGTCACCAGGTCGGCGGCGAAGTCGGCCAGTTCGGCGAGGTGCCGCAGGGTGGCCCCGGGTGCGGCCGGGAGGTCGTCGAGGGTACGCAGTAACGACAGCGCGGCGTCTGGGGCGTACACCAGGACGGGGACCCGCCACCGCGCCAGGGTGAGCCGGCCGCGGGCCGCGGGTGCGACGGCGGTCCGGATCAGCTCGGGTGAGTCGGTCGGCGCGCCGGCCAGGGTGGGCAGGGTGAGCAGCGCGCTGTCCAGGCGGGTCGGCTCGGCGGCGTCGGCGAGGACGGCGGCCAGCTCGGTGTGCCCGGCGGCGAAGGGGTGTGGGCGTTCCCGGGGCGGCCGGCCGGGACGAACCGGCGCGGGTGGCGCGGCGCTGTCCTCGGCCCAGACGGCGAGACCGCCGGTCGAGCTGTCGCCGGGCAGCCACAGCCCGTGGATGACCAGCACCTACTCCCCCTCGTCGCCGCCCGCGCCCAGGATAGGCGGCCCCGCGAACCACCCCACCACACCCACACCCCCGCGACCTGTCCCCCTGCGCGATCTTGCGGGTTGTGTCGGAGGTGCGTGCGGATTTGCGCCTTATGCCGGCACAGGAAGTGCAAGATCGGCGGGGCGGGGTGGCTGGGCCCCCGCTGCCCGCTATCCGCTGCGAGCGGGCGCTACGACGGGCAGGATGGGCGCATGGCTTCATCCGTGCAGATCCTTCTCGTCGGCGGCACGGCGGACGGGCAGACCATCACCGTCGAACTCGACAGCAACGGCCGCCCACCGCTGACCCACCATCACCTCGGCTCCGGTGGGCTGGCCGACGCGCAGATCTACGAGCTGGAGACCGCCCGCGAGGAGGCCCGGGAGTGGCGCTACCGGTGGACCGGCCCCGCGGTGTGACCGCCCGGTCAGACCCGGGTGAGGGTCTGGCTGCGCAGGCTCTCCAACACGCCGCGGGTGACCTCCGAGGTGCCCCGCGCCTGGTCGCACACCTCTGCCACCCGTCGCGCGGTGGCCTCGGCGCGTTGCTCCCGCTCGTCCCAGAGCCGGTCGACCTCGGCCAGCAGTGGCCCCTCGACCTCCCGCTCCACGCCGCGTAGCGCCGGCACGCCGAGTCGTTGGGCCAGGTCGAAGACCTTGCCGGCGTACGGCAGCGGTAGGAACGGCGTACCGACCATCGCCGCAAAGATCAGGAAGTGCAGGCGCATGCCGACGGCCAGGTCGAAGTGGCGCATCAACCCCAGCACCTGCTGCGGAGTGTAGGTGCCGTGCAGGATCCGGCCCCGCTCGGCGGCGACCATGTGCGACAGCACCCCGTGGGCGTGCCGGATGTCGTCGCGCTCCATCGGCACGAACAGCACGTACGCGTCGATCCGGTGCACCAGGAAGTCACCGATCTGGGCCAGCAGCCGGTGGTAACCATCCACGTCGAGGCGTTCGGCGGCCCGCCCCGGCTCCCGCACGCTTATCCCGACCAACCGCTTGCCGACCGGCACCCCCTCCTCGGCCAGCAGGTGGGCCGGGAACTCCTCCGGTTGCAGGAGGAACGCCGGGTCCGCGGTGACCGTGATCGGGTTGAGCAGGCCAGCCTCCTCCAGCACCATCCGGGACTCCTGGTCCCGGACGGTCACCTGGGTCGCGCTGGAGAGCGTTTCCCGGACCATGCCGGTGTCCACCGAGTCGCTGAGTGGCCCGACCCCCACCGCGTACGTGATCAGCGGCAGGCCCCGCTCCTGAGCGACCCGGACCACCCGCAGGTAGCGACGGGCCTCCCGGTCGTAGAGGATGCCGCCACCGCCCAGGATGAGCAGGTCGAGCTGGGCCAGGACCAGGGCCGAGTCGGCACGGCTCACACCCTCCCAGGGCACCGCTTCCACGTCCGGGTGTGCGACCCGGGTGTGCTCCGGGTTCCGGGAGAAGACGATGATCCGGGCATTCGGTTCCTGCGTCCGCAGATCGGTGAGCAGGCCGGTGAGGATCGCCTCGTCGCCGAGGTTTCGCCCACCGTACGAGCCGAGCACACCAATGGTCAGTCCAGCGCCGTGCGTCATCCGTCGCTCCTCCCCAGGTGCGGTCCGCGCCGGTTTCCCGCTGGGCAGCTGAACAGTCCTGCCGGGGGGACCGTCCCTGGGTCGCGGGCGGCTCAGCTCGCCTGGGTGATCCGCTTCGCCATCTGCTGCGAGGTGACCTCGAAGCCCAGACTGCGGTAGAGGCCGATCGCCACGGTGTTCGTACCGAAGACGTTCAGACCCAGCTCGGGCACGCCGAGGTTGGCCAGTTCGACCTCGATGAGCTGGATCATCCGCCGTGCGTACCCGCGTCCCCGGTGCGCCGGGTGCACCTCGATGTTGTGGATCCACGCCTGGAGTGGGGCGGCCGCCGTCGGCAGGGTCACCCAGATCCAGCCGACCTCGGTGTCGCCGACCCGGGCCAGCCGCAGCAGCGCTCCCTCGGTGGCTGCGCCCGCCGGCAGCGACTCCCCGATCTGGGTGACCGACCGCTCGCGGGCCGCCTCCGGGGTCATCCCCCGGTGCGCCACCAGATCCTCGGCGTACCCCTGCTCCAGCGACTCCAGCAGCCGCGCCAGCTCCGATGCCGTCATGGGCGTCAGCGTCAACTCCACAGCGTCTCCCCCTTCGTCGTAAGCATCGGCGACGAGTGCAGCAGATCCGCCCCGGCCACGCCACCCGGTTCCCCGCGCCCGGTTGGGGCGGGGGTGGGGAAATTGGTTGCCCGTCGGGTGGGGGCGGGACACGGTGGGGAGATGGTGGAGCGGACTGCGGGCCGGATCGGGTGGGCGGACCTGCCGGAGCGGGTCCGGACGTCGGTGCAGGAGATCATCGGCGATCGAGTCGTCGAGGCGGTGTCCCAGCCGGGCGGCTACTCGCCGGGCACCGCGGATCGGGTCCGCACCGTGACCGGCTTGCGGGCGTTCGTCAAGGCGATCAGCCCGGCGCAGAACACGGACAGCCCGGGCATGCACCGTGCGGAGGCCCGCACCACCGCCGCGCTGCCGGCCTCGGTGCCGACGCCCCGGCTGCTGGGTTGCCACGACGACGGCGAGTGGGTGGCGCTTGTCTTCTCCGACGTGGATGGTCGGCACCCGGCCACGCCGTGGCGGGTCGACGAGCTGACCCGCGTGCTGAACGCCCTGGAGGTGATGGCCACCGCGCTGACCCCGAGCCCGGTGGCGCACGTGCCAACCGCCGTCGACCTGCTGGCCGAGGACTTCGCCGGCTGGCACCGGATCGCCGCCGACCCGCCAGACCTGCTGGACCCCTGGGCCCGAGAACACCTGGACCAACTGCGTGCCGCCGCCGACCGGGGCGTCGCCGCACTGACCGGTGACACCCTCTGCCACGTGGACGTACGGGCCGACAACCTGCTGCTCGACGCGGCCGGCACGGTCAACGTGGTCGACTGGCCGTGGGCGTGCCGGGGGCCGGCCTGGCTGGACACCGCGCTGTTGCTGGTCAACGTCCGGCTACACGGTGGGCACGACACCGAGGCGCTGCTGCGCCGGCTCCCCCTCACCGCCGAGGTCGATCCGATCGCGCTCACCGGGGTATACGCCGGGCTGGCCGGCTTCTTCGCCGACAGCGCTCGGCGCCCGCCGCCGCCCGGCATACCCACCGTCCGCGCGTTTCAGCAGGCACAGGCCGACGCCCTGCTCCCCTGGCTCGCCGCCCGCCTCCGCTGACCGCCGCCATCGACCCCCTGGATGGTCAGCGTGCCGGCGGCGTCGACTCCAGCTGGCGGGCCAGTTGCGCCAGGTCGTCGAGGCGCAGGTCGCCGTCGAGCCCCTTGAGCGCGGCGGTCATCGCACCGGCCGCCCGCCCGGCCCGCAGGCCGACCTCGGCGTCCTCGACGACGAGGCAGCGCGAAACGGGGACGCCCAGCAGCGCCGCGGCCCGCAGGTAGCCCTCCGGGTCCGGTTTGCCGACACGTACGTCCTCCACCGTGACCAGCACCGGCGGCTTGATGCCGGCGGCACCGAGCCGCGCCTCGGCCAGCCGGGCGTCGGCGCTGGTCACCACCGCCCAGGGCAGCCCCAGCCGGGCCAGCGTGCTCAGCAGCTCGTGCGCTCCGGCGGTGGCCGTCACGTCGGACAGGTCGTCGTACTGCAACGCGAGCTGTCGTGCCGCGGCGGCGGCGACCGCGCTGTCGTCGAGCGCGGGCAGCAGCCGGCGGATGGTCTGGTCGGCGGGCCTGCCGTGCGCGATCGCCAGCGCCGCCGCCGGATCAACCTCGTACTCGGCGGCCCATCGCTGCCAGGCCCGCTCGACGGCCGCGTCCGAGTCGACAAGGGTGCCGTCCATGTCGAACAGCACCGCGCCAATGCCCGCCAGCCTCATGACCACGCTCCCTCGTCTACTCGCCCGCGAGACTCCCCCACCTGCAAGATCCCACGAGGCCCGATACCTCAGGCGTCGGGGTCCAAGACTGGGCGCACCGCGTCGACGAACACGATGCGGCGATCCGTTCGTACCTCGATCGCCGCGAGCCAGCGCTCCCGATGCCGGTCGCGCAGCGGCACACTGCCGTCGCCCGGCTCGTCGCCGAACCGGCGCTGGTCGGCGTACTCCGTGGTGAGGCTGGTCAGCACGGCCCGGCCGGCCGCCGCGACCTCCGCCGGGCCCTCCAACAACACCAGGTTGTACGCCTCGTCCACGGCGCGCATCGCCGCGTACGCCTCGTCGTAGCCGGGCACCGGCCCACTCCCGCCGGTCTCCAGCCACCGCCGGTCCAACTGCCGGTACGCCTGGTCGCAGGCGCTCAGGAACCCGACGTACGCGTCCCGCCGCAGCTCTTCGCGGCGCGTCGCCCGCCGCTCGACGCTCTCGTGGCGGACGAGGGTGAGCTGGTGGGCCAGTTGCCGACGGGTGCTGAGCGCGCCGACCAGCCCGGTCAGGGCGGCGGCGACCAACGTGGACAGTGACGTGATCAGCGCGACGGCGACGGTGTCCTGCACCCGCCCATCATGGCGTTACCGATCCGACCTCGTCCACGACGCGCGTCGCCGCCGGATCGCGCGCCGAACTTCCGGAATTCACCTACCCGCCATGTGGGGTTCACCTTGCCGGAGAGCGCCACCGCCGCGCCGTCCGGTTTCGGCCCGCCACCCTCGTTCTGGATCCGATCATTGTGCGGGAAAGCACAGCCACTTCCCTTTTCGAACAACCGAGACGCTGAAGCCGAAAGAATGCGTCGCTGTGCTTGCGTCCCAGTGACGAGCCCTCGTCAGGCATCGATTCAGATCGCCCAGCAACCCCGCCCGGCGGCTGGATTTCCTCGATGCCGACAAAGCCGTCACCTGCAGGAACACCGAAGCCGTAGCGGCAGGAATCATCCGGAGTCGTCCCGCCGTGATGCTGCGAACACTCACTAAAGCGGATTTGAGCAGGGCGTCGGCGAAGTTATAACATGCGCACGCTTTTCGCCCCGGAGCCGCAGGTGCACGACTGGAGCGGGTCGTTTCGATCCGGTATTCGTGTGCGGCTCTAGCAGGTGCCCCCCCTTGTTCTGGAGGTGTTGTGAGTTCACTGCGTGCTGTGTTCGGCCGACGATTCGGCAGAACACTCGGCGTCATTGGTGGGGTCAGCCTGGTCAGCTTGGTGACCGCGCTGGCCCTCACCTGGTTGGCGCTGCAGGTGGTCGCCGTCAGCAGCGGCTTCGACGCGTTCGCCGCCCAGCTCCTCGGCCGTGACCTGGCTGGCGTCCTGGCCGCGTTGGCAGCCGCCAGCGGCGTGCCGATCGAGTGGCATTCAGTGGTGCTCAACATCTCCGGCCGGATGACGGCGGCCGACGTCATCGCGGACGGCTCCGCGCTGGCGCTGCTGGTGACCGGGCCGCTCGTCGGTGCCGCGGTGCTGGGCTCGCTGGTCCGCTCCGCCGCCGGCCGGTACGCGCTTGCGCGGTGGTCGCTGCTGGCCGGCGCGTCGGCCGGTTACGGCGCGCTGACCGGCGTCGCTGTGTTCGGCAGTGTGCGACCCACCCCGGGTTCCCTTGTCGATTTCTCGGCGTCGGCCGTGCTCGCCGGCGTCGCGTCGGCTCTCTGTGCCCTGCTCGTCGGCGGCGCGCTGCTCGCGTTCCGCGCGCCGGCAGCAGCCCGCCAGCCGGCCACCGGCCGCCGCCGGGTCGGCATGGTGGCGGTCTCCTCGCTGGCCGTGCTCCCGCTGCTGCTGTCGAACGCGGCGGCAGCCGCCCCGACCGCAGCCCCGACCGTGCCCGCGCCTGGCCCGTCGGCGCGGCCGTTCAAGCCCGCCGGCGTCGAGCAGGCGCTGGCCACGCTGCAGGTCGAGGCCGGCAACCGGTTCGCCGTCGCCCGCAACGCCGCCACCGGCACTCCGTCGGTGTTGGCCTTGCGGAGCCCGCTGGGCAAGGATCTGCCCAGCTGGCTGCGGGCCAACGCCAAGGTGTTCGGCGTGGCTGACCCGACCACCATGCTGCGGCAGAGCCGCGACGAACGCGACAGCCTCGGCATGCGGCACGTCACGTTCGACCAGCAGCATGGTGGCGTCGAGGTCTACAACGCCCGGGTCCAGGTGCAGATCGACAAGGACGGCAGCACCGTCTCGTCGGTGGCCAACGGCCTGCGCCCAGACCTCGCACTCCCCGCCACGACGACGCCGAGCGTGACCCGCGAGGCCGCCGTCGCCACCGCCCGCAAGGCACTTCCGGACGGAGAGCTGGTCAGTACGCCAAAGCTGATCATCTACGCGGGACGCCCGCAGGAGGGGTTCCTCAGCCAGGCAGCCCTGACCTGGCAGGTAGAGCTGCGCGGCAACAACGGCGAGACCGTGAACAGGTACTTCGTGGACGCCCTGCAGGATCACCACATCATCACCGCCAAGTCGATGATCGAAAGCGCGCTCTACCGGGAGATCCACGACGCATACGAGATACCCTCGCAGTTCGGCAAGATCGTCCGGCTCGAAGGTCAAGGACCGAGCGCGATCGCCGACGCGAACACCGCCTACGACGCGCTCGGCGCCACCTACGACTACTTCGCCAAGAACCACGGCCGCGACGGCCTCGACGGCCAGGGTTCGCGGCTCATCGCACACGTCCGTTACAGCACCAACTTCCGAAACGCGTTCTGGGACGGCAAGTCCATGAACTTCGGCACGGGGATGGTCACCACGGACATCACCGGGCACGAACTCACCCACGGCGTCACGGAGACCAGCGCTCACCTGGAGTACGAATTCCAGAGCGGCGCGCTCAACGAGAGCTACTCGGACATCTTCGGTGAGATGGTCGAGAAGTCGGCCAAGGGCAGCACCGACTGGCTCCTCGGCGCCGACAGCATCATCGGCACCCGCCGCAGCCTGGCCAACCCGACCGCGTACAACCAGCCGGCGAACTACAGCAACTACGTGTCGACCTGTGATGATCACGGCGGCGTGCACAAGAACAGCGGCATCCCCAACTACGCCTTCTACAACCTCGCGAACGCGATCGGCACCGACGCGGCTGGCAAGATCGCGTACCGCACCCTCACGTACCGCACGCCCTCGTTCGCGAACTTCCTCTCCGCCCGGATCGGCTGGATCCAGTCAGCGACCGAGTTGTTCGGCAAGGGATCCGCGCAGGAAGCGGCGACGATCCAGGCCTGGAACACGGTCGGCGTGCTCGATGGCATGCAGGAGACCTTCCCGGCGGGCTGCCCCAACGGCGGCATCACCATCGGCTGCCTCGCGGCGAAGGTGATCACGCAGAACGCGGCTGGGCTGAACCCTGCGGGCCTGGCTCAGGACGAGGTGCTCGCCTCGCTGCTGCACGTCCGCGACGTCATGGAGTCTGGAGAATCGCCGGCCCTGAGCCGTTACGAGCACCTCTACTACGCCTTCAGCCCGGACCTCGATGCGACGCTGCATCTAGAAGGCGACCTGATGGTCCAGTTCATCCAGACCGTGCAGACCATGGCACCGGTATTGAACGCCATCCAGACCGGCACGGCCGACCAGGTCTTCCTCACCCAGCAGATGATCGACGATGTCAACAAGTTGTTCGACCAGCTCATCATCAGCGCCAACAAGGCCGGCAAGACCACGCTGGCGCAGCTGATCGCCGAGGAGCGCAGCCGGGTCGACATGCAGCACCTGGTCGGTCTGAACGTCACCCAGACGGTCGCCTACCTCGACGGGCGCACCCCCGACGCGGTCACCAGCACCACTGTCAACGACACCTCGCTCAGCTACGACAACGGGTGGCTCGCCACCAACAACCGCGGCGTCGGTGACTACAACGACGACGCGCACTACTCGCTCACCGTCGGCGCCGCCGCGCAGTACACCTTCGAGGGCACCGGAGTGGAGTACATCTCCGAGCGCAACGGTGACATGGGTGATGTCGACGTCTACCTCGACGGCGTGTTCCAGGCCAACGTCAACCTGCACACCACAAGCGGACGCCAGGTGCAGCAGGTGGTCTTCAGCCGGTACGGCATGACCAGCGGCACGCACACCATCCGGATCGTCAACAAGAGCTCCGCCGCCCTCGGAATGGTCGACGCGCTCCGGATCCTGACCGGCACCGTCACGGCAACGCCGACGACCGCGCCGGCCGCGACGCCGGCACCGACCGCGACGCCGTCGGCCACGCCAACGCCGACGACCACGCCAACGGTCACGCCGACTCCGACCGCGTCGGCCACGGCCACGGCCACGCCAACGCCGACGGTCAAGCCGACTCCGACTCCGACTCCGACGGCGCCGTTGCCGCCGCTGGGCAGCACGGTCACGCTGCGGGCCGTGGTCAACGGCAAGTACGTCAGCGCGTGGGACGCTGGCGCGGGGAACCTCGTCACCCGGGTCACCGCGCTCGGCGACTGGGAGCGCTTCGACCTGGTGGACCTCGGCAACGGCAACGTGGCGCTGCGGGCCAAGGTGAACAAGCAGTACGTGTCCGCGGCACAGTCCGGCACCCAACCGCTGATCGCCAACCGGGCGACCGCCGCAGGTTGGGAGACGTTCGCACTGATCAGGAACTCGGACGGCACCGTGAGCCTCCGGGCGAACGTGAACGGCCAGTACGTCAGCGCCTCCGACTCCGGCAACGGCCCGCTCATCGCCAACCGAGCGACCATCGGAACCTGGGAGAAATTCACCCTCGCGGCAATCTGAGCAACTCCGAACGCAGCGACGCCCCCGCGCCTGGTCAGGCGCGGGGGCGTCGCTGTGCGGCAAACTGAACGGATCGTTCGGGGGCCTACGTCGGTGCAGACGGTGAAGGGTGGGCGCGGCAGGTTTCGAACCTGCGACCCCCCGCTTGTAAGGCGGGTGCTCTCCCACTGAGCTACGCGCCCGGATCGCCCGTGTGGCGGGCCGGTGGCTGGCAAGCTTACCTGCTCGCCACCGACCCGGACGCGCGGCGTACCCCGGTCAGCTGGCCGCTTCGGCGATGGCCTTGCGCCAGCCCTGCTGGTCGCGGGCCTCGCCCGGGCCGTTCATCTCGGCGAAGCGGACCACGCCGGCCTTGTCGATGACGAAGGTGCCCCGGTTGGCGAAGCCGGCCACGTCGTTGAAGACCCCGTACGCCTGGGCGACGGCGCCGTGCGGCCAGAAGTCGGCAAGCATCGGGAACTGGTAGCCCTCACGGTCGGCCCAGATCTTGTGGCTGTAGGCCGAGTCGACGCTCACGGTCAGCACCTGGACGTCGTCGTTCGCGTACTCGTCGAGGTTGTCTCGCACCTCGCTCAGCTCGCCCTGGCAGGTGCCGGTGAAGGCGAGCGGGTAGAAGACCAGCAACACGGTGCGCCTGCCCCGGAAGTCCGAGAGTCGGACCTCCTGGTTGTTCTGGTCCTTCAACACGAAGTCGGGTGCTTGGGCGCCAACCTCGATGGGCATACGAACTCTCCTCGGGTCGAGTCGGGTGACGGCACCAGCCTGCCACCCGGCGGTGGGCGGACCGCCGGGCGAGCGAAGCGGCGCTGGCTACTTCTTGGCCTTGGCCCCTCGGCGCAGCACCAGGCGTGCGCCGCTCCAGTCCCGGCCGGCGTTGACGGTCGAGGTCTGCTGAAGGCCGGCGGTGGGCGCGGACTCCGCGACCTCGCTCGGCTCGACGTGCCCGTCACGCCCCGCCTTCGGGGTGAGCAGCCACACGACCCCGTTGTCGGCCAGCGGGCCGAGGGCATCGACGAGCAGCTCGAAGAGGTCGCCGTCGCCGTCCCGGTACCAGACCAGCACCGCGTCGACCACCTCGTCGGTGTCCTCGTCGACCAGATCTCCACAGCGGTCGGTCAGGGCGTCTCGGAGATCCTGGTCGACGTCGTCGTCGTACCCCATCTCCATGACGACCATCCCCGGTTCGATTCCGAACCGGTCCGCCAGGCTGCGTACCCCGTCGGCGGCCTGACCAGCGGTCGCGCTCACTGTCGCGTGCCTCCTCATCTCGTCCCTGCTCGCGGCGTCGGTGCGACGCCGTCAGGCAAAGTCCACACAGTTGTGCGTCCGCGCGCAAGTGGCGCACCGGGTGGATCGGAATTTACCGTGCCAGCAGCGTACGGGCACCGTCGGTAATGGCTTCCGCGGAGACCAGTACCTGGCGTGCTGCCGGACCTAATGGTACAAACGAGTCAACTCCCGCCACTCGCCGTGCGGCACCCACATATCCGGCGTCGACCAGCGCGGCGATCACGCCCTCGCCGACCCCGCCGGAGCGGCGCGTCTCGTCCACGACCAGCACCCGGCCGGTCGCCGAGGACTCCCGGATGATGTCGGCCACCGGCAGTGGGGCCAGCCAGCGCAGATCCACCACCCGGGTCCCCACCCCCTCCTCGGCGAGAACGGCCGCGGCCCGCAGCGACATCCGCACCCCGTTACCGAAGGTGATGATGGTGAGGTCCTCCGCCGTGCCGACCCGGTAGACCCGGGCCCGCCCGATCGGCACGTGCCCCGCCACCCAGGCGCCCGGCTCCGGATAGCTGGCCAGCCACTCCCCGTCGCCATCCGCGTACAGGTCGCGGGTGTGGTAGAGCGCGATCGGCTCCAGGAACACGCAGACGCTGCCGTCCACCGCCGCGCTCGCCAGACAGGTCCGCAGCATCGGCGCGGCATCGTCCGGCCGCGCCGGCACCGCGACCACCAGACCCGGCACATCCCGGAGTACGGCCACCGAGTTGTCGTTGTGGAAGTGCCCGCCGAACCCCTCCTGGTACGCCAACCCCGCCACCCGCACCACCATCGGGTTACGGAACGCCCCCTGCGAGAAGAACTGCATGGTGGCCGCCTCACCGCGCAACTGGTCCTCGGCGTTGTGCAGGTACGCCAGGTACTGGATCTCCGGCACCGGCAGCATCCCGGCCAACCCGGCACCGAGACCCAGCCCGAGCACCGACGTCTCGTCGAGCAGGGTGTCGAAGACCCGGGCCGCCCCGAAACGGTCACGCAGCCCCTTCGTCACCCCGTACACGCCGCCCTTGGCTGCCACGTCCTCACCGAAGATCGCCATCTGCGGGTGGTCGAGCATCCCGTCGGCGAGCGCGGCGTTGATGCTCTGCGCCAGGGTCATCGGGCCCGCCAGCTCCGGCGGCTTGCCCCCGAACGCCTCCGCCCGGACACCCGCGCCCGGCCCGCTGGCCCGTGCCGCGGCGTCCCCCACCGCCCGCGCCACCCGCACCGGGCGGCGGGGCGCCAGCGCCGACACCACGTCGGCCGCGGACGCCAGCTTCGGCTCGCCCAGCACCTCCTCGGCCAGCCGACGTACCTGCCAGCCGGTCTCGTCGTACCGGGCCAGCAACTCCTCGCCGGTCGCCACACCGGCGTCGACAAGCAGTCGCGCGGTGGCGGCCACCGGGTCCCGGTCCAGGTCCTCGGCCAACTCGGCCGGGCTCCGGTACGCCGACTCCGCGTCCGCGCCGGCGTGGCCCATCAGCCGTACGGTGCGCAGGTGCAGCGCCGCCGGACGGCGGTTGCGGCGTACCCAGGCCGCGGCCTCGGCCGCCACCGCGTACGTCTGCACCGGGTCGGCCCCGTCCGCACTGAAGTAGCGGATGCCCGGCTTGGCCCGCAGCGTCGCCTCCACCCAGCCCTCGGGCGAGCGGACGCTGATGCCCAGCCCGTTGTCCTCGCAGACGAAGAGCACCGGGATACGCAGCCCGGCGTGGTCGTACCAGCCGGCGGTGTTGAAGGCGGCGGTGGCGCTGGCGTGGTTGACCGAGGCGTCGCCGAAGGAGCAGACCACGATCGCGTCCGGTGGCCAGGGAGCGTGGGTGGCGCCGGCACCGCTGCCGACCCGCACCCCAGCCCCGGTACGCCGTCCCGCGCTGTCCAGCCGGCGCAGCCGCTCCACGGCCAACCCCATGCCGACCGCGCGGGGCAGGTGCGAGGCGATGGTGGAGGTGGTCGGCACGATGGCCAGGTCGGCCCGGCCGAACACCTTGTGCCGGCCCCCGGCGATCGGCTCAAGGCTGGACGCCACCATCCCGCGCAGCACGTCCCGGGCCGCGTCCGCGTACGCCGCGAACCCGCTGGCGGCCGTCGTGGCCGGCTCGGGCCTCGGGCGCTCCGATTCGGACAGTTCCGGGTCGGCGGTCGGCGCGGGGTCGGGGGTCGACTCGCGGGCTGTGCTCGGCTCAGGGTCGTTGGCCGGCTCAGGGTCGGTAGTCAGCGCTGGGTCGGTGGTCAGCGCTGGGTCGGTGGCGGCCTGGGCGGCGCGGAGGCAGTAGAAAGCCCCGGAGCGGTAGTGCAGCAGCGCCGGATCGGTGGGACGCAGCGCGGCGGCGACCGCGGCGTTGCCCTCGTGCCCGGCCGAACCGATGGTGTAGAAACCCTCCCCGAAGCTACGCAACCAGCGGCCGGCCAGGTCGAGCTGTCGACTGGTCACCTGTGCGTCGAACAGGTCCAGCACCTGCGCGCCGGTCAGTGGGGCGTCGTCGGTGACCGGGTCGGCGGGATCACGCCGCCGCTGGGCAGCGGGCAGCGCCGCCAGCGTCTCCCGGAACCGGTCGTCGAGATCTTGCGGGGTGGTCACGTCGGACAGCATTACCGACGGAAGCCCGGCTCGCCCAGTGGGACACGGCCAGCGGGGGTGCGCTCACTCCGGCCCGCAGGGCTCCGGACAACCACCGTCGGACACCTTCCACACCAGGTCACGAAGGGTGCTCAACTCCTCGTCACTCAAACCGGACAGGAGTCGGGAGTCGGACATCACCTCGACCACCCGGGCCCGTACGACGCGGCCCTCCTCGGTCACCAACAGCGTCTTCTGTCGGCGGTCCGTCGGGTCGGTACGGCGCTCGACCAGCCCGGCCTGCTCCAGCTTGTCGACCAGCACCGTCACGTTCGACCTGTCGCAGCCCAGCTGACCGGCGAGGTCGCGGGCCGGTAGCGGGTGGTCCGGGTCCAACTCGTGCAGCGCCCGGGCCACCGCCGGGGTGAGGCCCAACTCGGTGAACGCGGACCCCTGCCGGTGCCGCAGAGCAGCGGTCACGTGCGCCATCCGGCGCACCACGTCGACGGCGAGCCCGGCCCGATCCACCTGCCCGCCCACTGCGGAACCCACCTGCCGCATCACGACCACATCGTACGTAGCGGGCCGTTCGCGCAGCTCATCGATCAGGTCCGGGCAGACCGACCGGACGGCCAGAACCGATCGCACCCCTCCGCCTCGCGCAAGAACATGGATGTAGTGGCCGGGGCGAGCGCGAGCCGGGCCGGGTACGCGGGTCAGCCGGGCAGGAAGGAGAAGCGGACTTGGCGGGTCGGGTTGTCGCCGTTGGTGTCGACGAGGCAGATCGACTGCCAGGTGCCGAGCGCCAGCTGGCCGCCGAGCACCGGCAGGGTGGCGTACGGCGGGATGAACGCCGGCAGCACGTGGTCACGGCCGTGGCCGGGTGAGCCGTGTCGGTGCCGCCAGCGGTCCTCGGCGGGGAGCAGGTCGGCCAGCGCGCTGAGCAGGTCGTCGTCGGAGCCCGACCCGGTCTCGATGATCGCCAGGCCGGCGGTGGCGTGCGGCACGAAGACGTGCAGCAGGCCGTCGCCCTCAGTCGAGACGAACTGCTGGGCCTCCGCGGTGATGTCCCGGACGGTCGGCCGGGACCCGGTCTGGACGGTGATCACGTCGCTGCGCATACGTCGCATTCTGCCGCAGGGCATCGCATTCTGCCGCAGGGCGAGGTCAGGAACTGCCGCCACCGCCACCGGAGTCGCCGCCACCAGACCAACCACCGCCGGAGTCACCGCCGCCACCGGACCAACCTCCCCCGGAGTCGCCGCTGGACCAGCCCCAGCCGGACCAGCCGCCACCGGAGTCGCCGCCGGTGCTGCCGCCGACCGGTTCCGCACCGTCGGAGTTGTCGTGGTCGCCGTCCCGTTGGCGGCCGGGGTGCCCGCTCCCGGCGTCCCCGACGGGCCCCGGGTAGGCGGTGTACCCGCCGCCGTCCGAGTCCGGACGGCGGCGGCGACGGCCGGAGCCGCCGGTCAGCCGGGCCGCGCGGATCGTCGAGCGCAGCAGGGCCGCCCCGAGCACGACCACCAATGCGCCGAGGACCACCACTCCCACCAGCGTCAGGTCGCCCGAGGCGAGGGCGACCCCGCCGATGACCAGGCCCGCTACCCCAATAACGATCATGCTCGCGGCGACCGCGACATGGCCCCTGTTCATGGTTGTGACGGTAGGAGTGGCGGTCAAACAGCTCAGGGTCCGCGCGGCCGTCGCCCTAAGTTACCGGCGAGTACCTGTGTTCAGCATCGCGTCGGGGGGACCTAGACGTGACGACGGGTGCCACCAGGGGGCAGGATGGCGCTAGAGACCTATCCCACACACAACCGAGGGAACGCCTGTGGCTACGGAACGCAAGCGCCCGGTGATCAGCGACGGCCTACCGAGCCAGCTTCCGGACATCGACCCTGAAGAGACAAGCGAATGGGTCGAGTCGCTTGACGGTGTCATCGACGAACGCGGCGCCAAACGCGCCCGCTACGTCATGCTGCGCCTGCTGGAGCGGGCCCGTGAGCGCCAGGTCGGGGTTCCGCCCCTGACCACCACCGATTACATCAACACCATCCCGTCCGAGCGCGAACCTTGGTTCCCGGGTGACGAGCACGTCGAGCGGCGGATCCGGGCGTACGTCCGGTGGAACGCCGCCATGCTGGTGCACCGGGCGCAGCGTCCGGAGATCGGCGTCGGCGGTCACATCTCCACGTTCGCCAGCTCGGCGTCGCTCTACGAGGTGGGCTTCAACCACTTCTTCCGGGGCAAGAACCACCCGGGCGGTGGCGACCAGATCTTCTACCAGGGTCACGCCTCCCCCGGCATGTACGCGCGGGCGTTCCTGGAGGGGCGGCTCAGCGAGCACCAGCTCGACGGGTTCCGACAGGAGCTGTCGCACCCCGGCGGCGGGCTGCCCTCGTACCCGCACCCTCGGCTGATGCAGGACTTCTGGGAGTTCCCCACCGTCTCGATGGGCCTCGGCGGTCTGAACGCGATCTACCAGGCCCGGTTCAACCGGTACCTGCAGCACCGCGGCATCAAGGACACCTCGCAGCAGCACGTCTGGGCGTTCCTCGGTGACGGCGAGATGGACGAGCCGGAGACGCTCGGCGCCATCGGCGTCGCCGCCCGCGAGGAGCTGGACAACCTCACCTTCGTGATCAACTGCAACCTGCAGCGGCTGGACGGCCCGGTCCGGGGCAACGGCAAGGTCATGCAGGAGCTGGAGGCGTACTTCCGGGGTGCCGGCTGGAACGTGATCAAGGTCGTCTGGGGCCGTGAGTGGGACCCGTTGCTCGCCGCGGACACCGACGGCGCGCTGGTCAACCTCATGAACACGACGACCGACGGCGACTACCAGACCTACAAGGCGGAGTCGGGCGCGTACGTGCGGGAGCACTTCTTCGGCCGTGACGCACGGACCCGCAAGATGGTCGAGCCGCTCAGCGACGACGAGATCTGGAACCTCAAGCGGGGTGGGCACGACTACCGCAAGCTCTACGCGGCCTACAAGGCTGCCACCGAGCACACCGGTCAGCCCACCGTCATCCTGGCGAAGACGATCAAGGGCTGGACGCTCGGCTCGCACTTCGAGGGCCGCAACGCGACCCACCAGATGAAGAAGCTGACGCTGGATGACCTGAAGACCTTCCGCGACCGGCTCTACCTGGACATCCCGGACTCGGCGCTGGAGGAGAACCCCTACCTGCCGCCGTACGCCCACCCGGGCGAGAAGTCCGAGGAGCTGGCGTACCTCAAGGAGCGGCGCGAGCAGCTCGGTGGATACCTGCCGTCCCGGCGGACCAGCACGAAGCGGCTGGCCATCCCCGGCCCGGAGCGTTTCGCCGACATCAAGCGCGGCTCGGGCAAGCAGAAGGTGGCCACCACGCAGGCCTTCGTCCGCCTGCTCAAGGACATCATGAAGGACAAGGAGTTCGGCAAGCGCTGGGTGCCGATCATCCCGGACGAGGCCCGCACCTTCGGTCTCGACTCGATCTTCCCGACCGCGAAGATCTACTCGCCGCACGGCCAGCGCTACACCTCGGTCGACCGGGAGCTGTTCCTGTCGTACAAGGAGTCGACCACCGGGCAGATCCTGCACGAGGGGATCAACGAGGCCGGTTCGGTGGCCTCGTTCACGGCGGCCGGCTCGGCGTACGCCACGCACGACGAGCCGATGATCCCGATGTACATCTTCTACTCGATGTTCGGGTTCCAGCGGACCGCCGACGGGCTGTGGGCCGCGGCCGACCAGATGGCCCGGGGCTTCCTGCTCGGCGCCACCGCGGGTCGGACCACGCTCAACGGTGAGGGCCTCCAGCACGAGGACGGACACTCGCTGCTGATCGCCGCCACCAACCCGGCGGTGGTCGCGTACGACCCGGCGTTCTCCTACGAGATCGCGCACATCATGGAGCAGGGTCTGCACCGGATGTACGGGGACGCGCAGGAGAACGTCTTCTACTACCTGACGGTCTACAACGAGCCGACGCTGCAGCCGGCCGAGCCGGCCGACGTGGACGTGGAGGGCCTGCTCAAGGGCATCTACCGCTTCGCGCCGGCACCGCAGGTCGACGGTCCGAAGGCCAACCTGCTCGCCTCCGGCACCGGGATGCAGTGGGCGCTCAAGGCCCAGCAGCTGCTCGCCCAGGACTGGGGGGTGGCCGCCGACGTCTGGTCGGTGACCTCCTGGACCGAGCTGCGCCGCGACGCGGTGGAGACCGAGGAGTACAACCTGCTCAACCCGGGTGCCGAGGCGAAGGTTCCGTACATCCAGCAGAAGCTGGCCGACGCGGACGGGCCGAAGGTCGCGGTCAGCGACTGGATGCGTGCGGTGCCGGATCTGATCGCCCGCTGGGTGCCCGGTGACTACACGTCGCTCGGCACCGACGGCTTCGGCATGTCGGACACTCGGCACGCGCTGCGCCGGCACTTCCACGTCGACGCGGAGTCGATCGTGGTGGCCACGCTGCGGCAGCTCGCCCGCAGCGGCGCGATTGCGGTCACTGTGCCGGCCGAGGCCGCCAAGAAGTACGCGATCGACGACGTCAACGCCGCCCCGGTCGGCGAGACCGGCGGCGACAGCTAGTCCCGCACCACTGAGCAGGGCCCGGCGCACCCGCGCCGGGCCCTGCTTTGTACGTACGGAGCGGCGGTGGTCCGGGGGCCCTGGCGGGGATCCGGACCACCGCCGTCGCGGGTGACGCCGGGAGGATGAGCGCTCGTCAGCCGACGGCGGCCAGGTCGGTGAGCCGGGCCAGCGAGTCCTCCAGGTCGGCGCCGACCCGACGGAGTCCGAGGCGCAGCAGGGCAGCCTTGACCGGGCCGGCCGGCCAGCGGACCACGATGAGCCGCACGATGGTCCCGCCCTCCTCCTCGTCTCCGGTGAGTTGGACGTAGATCTCGGTGCGTGCCTCCGCCCGAGATCCGGCGCCCTTGGCCCGTTCCCGCCAGCCGATCAGTGTCGGCTCCTGGTAGGCGATCACCTCGGCCTCATGCGCCGAGCCGCGCCCCGCCTGGACAAGTTGTCGCCGCCCGAAGCCCTCTCCCGAGAGCACTTCGGCCGCGCGGACCCCGGCCAGCCAGGCCGGCAACTGCTCGGCCCGCTGCACGACATCCCAGACCACTTCAATTGGCGCCGCCACGTGCGCACTGCGTTCCACGAGGATCATTTCCGTCTTTCCTCCGGTGAGGACATCCCACGATATCGGCACTCTATGCGCTAAATCGGACTTACCTGGACGGGTTCGGAAAAAGACACGCCGATCAACCATTGCGGAATGCGTCAGGCCGACCTATGGCGCATTCATCGAGAGCGCTCTAAAGTCCCGAACACGTTTCATGTTGACCGGGAGGGCGCATGTCGACCGCACCGATGCCCCAGTTCCCCACCGGCTTCCGCTGGGGCGTCTCCACATCCGCCCACCAGATCGAGGGCGCCACCACGGCCGACGGACGCGGTCCATCCATCTGGGACACGTTCGCGCACTCCCCGGGGCGAATCAGCGACGGCAGCAGCGGCGAGGTGGCCTGCGACCACTACCACCGGCACACCGAGGACGTCGCGCTACTGGCCGGGTTGGGCGTCCGCGCGTACCGCTTCTCCATCGCCTGGCCCCGGATCCAGCCCACCGGCGCCGGCCCGGTCAACGCCGCCGGCCTGGACTTCTACGACCGCCTGGTGGACGAGCTGCTGGCCGCCGGCGTCGACCCGGTGGCCACCCTCTACCACTGGGACCTGCCGCAACCCCTCGAAGACGACGGCGGCTGGCTGCGCCGCGACACCGCCGCCCGATTCGCCGAGTACGCCGAGAAGACCGCCGCCCGGCTCGGCGACCGGGTCCGGCTCTGGATCACCCTCAACGAGCCGTTCATCCACATGAGCCTCGGGTACGGCACGGGCGAACACGCCCCCGGCCGGACGCTGCTGTTCGACGCCTTTCCGGTCGCCCACCACCAACTGCTCGGGCACGGGCTCGCAGTCGCCGCGCTGCGGGCCCACACCGCCAGCCCGGTGGCGATCGCCAACAACTACTCGCCCGTACGGGTGCTCGGCGACCGCGACGCCGACCGGGCCGCCGGGGCGGCGTACGAGGTGCTGCACAACCGGCTCTTCACCGACCCGCTGCTCGGCCGCGGCTACCCGGAGCTGCCCGGCTTCGATCCGAGCATCATCCACCCCGGCGACCTCGACACGATCGCCGCGCCGATCGACGTGCTCGGGGTCAACTACTACAACCCCACCGGGGTACGCGCCGCCGAGGAGGGTTCGCCCCTGCCGTTCGACCTCGTTGCGCTCGACGGCTACCCGCGTACCGCCTTCGACTGGCCGGTGGCCCCCGACGGGCTACACGAGCTGCTCGGCTGGCTGCGCGACACCTACGGCGACGCGCTGCCGCCCATCGAGATCACCGAGAGCGGCTGCGCCTACGACGACGCACCGGGAGCCGACGGGCAGGTGGCGGATCCGGAGCGGATCGCGTACCTCGACGGGCACCTGCGAGCGGTCCGGGCCGCCATCGACGACGGAGTGGACGTACGCGGGTACTTCGTCTGGTCGCTGCTGGACAACTGGGAGTGGGCCGAGGGGTTCACCAAGCGCTTCGGTCTGGTGCACGTCGACTACGCCACCCAGACCCGTACGCCGAAGTCGTCGTACACCTGGTTGCGGGACGTGATCGCGGCCAGCCGGCCGGGGTCGGCGCGGTGACCACCCTCGACCCGACGCCGTCGTCGCTGCCGGCGGCGCTCGCCGAGCCGACGGTGCCGGTGCGACGCGGCTGGATCGGTCTGATCTTCGCCGCGAACCTGGGCGTCTGGATGGCGTTCTTCACTCCCATCCAGGTGCTGCTGCCACAGCAGATCGAGCAGATCGCACCCGGCGACAAGGAGAACATACTGGCCGTGGTCACCGGCCTCGGCGCGCTGGCCGCGGTGCTGGCGAACCCCCTCGCGGGCGCGTTCTCCGACCGGACCTGCCTGCGGGTGGCCGGCCGCGAGTTCGGTCGCCGGCACGTCTGGACGGCGGGCGGGGCCCTGCTCGGCGCGGCGGCCCTGGTGCTGCTGGCCCAGCAACGGACCATCCTCGGGGTCGCCCTCGGTTGGGTCGCCGCGCAGGTCTGCTTCAACGCGATGCTGGCCAGCCTCACCGCCGCCATCCCGGACCGCGTCCCGGTGACCCAGCGCGGCGGGGTCTCGGGTTGGGTGGGCATCCCCCAGGCGCTCGGGTTGGTGCTCGGCGCGGTGCTGGTCACCGCCGTGGTCACCGGCAACGGCGCGGGCTACCTGGCCATCGCCGTGGCCATCCTGCTGCTGTCGCTGCCGTTCGCGCTGCTCACTCCCGACGAGCCGCTGCCGCGTACCCATCGGCCGGTGCTGCGGACGCGGGCGCTGCTGGCCTCGATGTGGATCAGCCCTCGCCGGCACCCGGACTTCGCCTGGGCCTGGATCACCCGGTTCCTGGTCCAGCTCGGCAACGCGCTGGGCACCCTCTACCTGCTGTACTTCCTCAGCGACGGGGTGCGCCACCCCGACCCCGAGGGCGGCCTGCTGGTGCTGATCCTGCTCTACACGCTCGGGATGATGCTGACCGCGGTAATCGCCGGCCGCCTGTCGGACCGCTCCGGGCGCCGCAAGATCTACGTGATTGTCTCCGGGCTGATCATGGCGGTGGCGGCGCTGCTGCTCGCGGTCGCGCCGGTCTGGCCGATGGCCATCGTCGCGGCGCTGCTGCTCGGCGCCGGCTACGGCGTCTACCTCTCGGTGGACGCCGCGTTGATCACCCAGGTGCTGCCCCGGGCCACCGATCGGGCCAAGGACCTGGGCGTCATCAACATCGCCAACTCGGCGCCGCAGGTGCTCGGCCCGGCGCTCTCCGCCCCGCTCGTGGTGTACCTGGGCGGCTATCCCACGCTCTACGCGGTCACCGCCGTGGTCACCCTGCTCGGCAGCGCCCTGGTCATCAAGATCCGCTCAGTCCCGTGAGTCAGGGGGCCGTGGCGGAAACCGGTCGCGCAGCGCCGTAGGCTGGGGGACGTGACAGTACGCGTGCGTTTCGCCCCCTCCCCGACCGGCATGTTCCACGTCGGCGGCGCCCGCTCGGCGCTGCAGAACTGGATCTACGCCAAGCAGCAGGGCGGCGTGTTCGTGCTGCGCATCGAGGACACCGACGCGGCACGCAACAAGCCCGAGTGGACCGAGGGCATCCTCACCGCGTTGGACTGGATCGGGATCTCCCGGGGCAGCTACGAGGGCCCGCACTTCCAGTCGGAGAACGCCGGCGAGCACCGGGCCGCCGCCGCACGCCTCTACGAGTCGGGCCGCGCCTACTACTGCGACTGCACCCGCGAGGACGTGCAGGCCCGCACCGGCTCGCAGCACCAGGGCTACGACGGCTACCACCGCGACCGTGGCCTCGGCCCGGGCCCGGGGCACGCGCTTCGCTTCCGTACGCCGGACGAGGGCGCGACAGTGGTGGTCGACCTCATCCGTGGTGAGCCCACCTTCGAGAACAAGCTCATCGAGGACTTCGTCATCGCCCGGGGCGACGGCTCGCCGGTCTTCCTGCTCGCCAACGTCGTCGACGACATGACCATGGGGATCACCCACGTGATCCGGGCCGAGGAGCACCTGCCCAACACCCCCAAGCAGCAGTTGCTCTGGGACGCCCTCGGGGTCAAGCCGCCGATCTGGGCGCACGTGCCGGTGGTGGTCAACGAGAAGCGGCAGAAGCTCTCCAAGCGCCGGGACAAGGTCGCCCTGGAGGCGTACCGCGATGAGGGCTACCTCGCCGGCGCGATGCGCAACTACCTCATGCTGCTCGGCTGGGCGCCCTCCAACGACCGGGAGATCGTTCCCTGGTCGGTGATCGAGGACGAGTTCCGCCTGGAGGAGGTCAACCCCTCCCCGGCGTTCTTCGACGAGAAGAAGCTGCGCGCGTTCAACGGCGAGTACATTCGGGCGCTGCCGGTGGCCGAGTTCATCGACGCCTGCCAGCCCTGGCTGACCGGCACCGGGACCATCGCGCCGCCCCCGTGGCAGCCCGAGGAGTTCGACGCCGACGCGTTCGCCGCCGTGGCGCCGCTGGCCCAGACCCGGATCGCGGTCCTCAGCGAGATCGTGCCGAACGTCGACTTCCTCTTCCTGGCCTCGCCGCTGATCGACGAGGCCGCCTGGACCAAGACGATGAAGGACGGCTCCGCCGAGCTGCTGGACGACGCCGTCGCGGCGTTCGAGGCGCTGGAGTCCTGGGATGCCGAGTCGCTGAAGTCGACGCTGGAGGCGGTCGGCGCCGAGCGGGGCCTCAAGCTCGGCAAGACGCAGGCGCCGGTACGCGTCGCGGTCACCGGCCGCACCGTTGGTCTGCCGCTGTTCGAGTCGCTGGAAGTGCTCGGCCGCGAGCGCACCCTGGCCCGGATCCGCGCCGCCCGCCTGCGCCTGGTCTGACTGTCGCTCGTCGACGCGTCACGAGCGTGTCGCCGGCCTAACTCCGCTTCGCCCTGACTTTGCTCTGCACCCCAATAGGCACCGGTCACAGACCGTAGCCGTCGCATCCGCGGGTGCAGAGCAAAGGATGACCCGCACACCTGACCCACCAGGATCGGTGAGTGTCAGAGGGTCACCGAACCCGTTGCCGGCGGCGGAACATGAGGCCGGCCGCGAGGGCAGCGAGCAGCACCAGGCCGCCGAGAGCCCAGAGCCACCAGCGGCTGCTGGAGTCTGGCCGCTCCGACGCCGCCGGCACGGTGGACGCCGGCACGGTGGACGCCGTCGAGCCGCCAGGTGTCGCCGACGCAGGGCCGGTGGAGGGTGCGCCAACGGCCGACGGCGAGGCGGACGGGACGGCGGCGGTGCCGGTGGTCAGGGTGAACCGCACCTCCCCCTTCACCGGATGCCCGTCGGATGACGCGAGCTGGTAGCCGACGATGTAGAGGCCCGCGGCGGCCGGCTTGAACGGCACTCGGACGCGACTGCCGTCGAAAGCGGGTGGGCCGCCAGCGACCACATTGTCCGGTCCGGTTATTGTGATCTTCGTCGTAGCCGGTGCCGGCTTGGCGAGAAACCGCAGCTCGATCCGGGCCGGTGCCGTCGCCACGCGGGCACCGTCGCGTGGGTTGCTGCCGGTCAGCTCGTTGTGGGCAGCGGCCGGTGTCGCCGGCACCAAAAACGACACACCGAACGCCACGCCGAGCACCACTGGCACGACCCGCACCGTACGTGTAACCCTGCCCCCCATGAACCCCTCCGTAAGGGTACGATCCGCCCGCTGATCAAACGGCTCCTCATTAGTCGAGCAGAGATCGCAGATAGTTCCAAATACTGTTCCGAAAGCTGCAACTCATCGATGTTCTGCGGAGTCTGTAGGAGTGGACCCGACCATCTGGTCGATGCCGCACCGGCAGGCCGGTCCAGACGTCACGACGAAGCCATCCATCGAACGGGGCGAGGAGGCGGGATGGTCCGACACATGAGGCGGTTGGCCGCCGTGCTGGCGGGCACGCTGGCGGCGACTGTGCTGTCGCTCGGCACCACCGGCTCGGCCTCGGCGGCGCCGAAGCCGGCACCCGCCGGGGTGGACATCAGCGGCGTGGGGCTGTCCACGCCACTGCGGATGCACGAGGACGATGAGCCCGCCCTCGTGGGCGCGATCATCGACCAGGTCAACTTCCTCGCTCGCACCGGCATGCCGACCGGCCCGAAGGCGAGCAGCCTCGGTCCGAAGTACACGGTCGTGGTGCTCGCTGGCGAGACGCCGAAGCAGACGTACGACCTCTATCCCAAGGCGGTCGGTGGCCCCCGCGTCTACCGGCCGGCGAAGCAGCCGGACGGCCGCAAGACCAGCGCCGGGTGGTTCCTGGGCCGGCTCAGCATGTCCGAGACCCTGCGCACCGCCGGTGTGCCGCTGGAGCGGCAGTTCGACACGCTCAGCGGCGGTGCGGGCGGCGGCGAGCGGGTGCTCCCGGAGGACACGCTCGACCCGGCCAAGGACCTCGACGAGGCGCTCGGCGACCTGCAACGCCTGCTGCTGCTCAACGTCGGCGTGATGCTGACCATCACGGTCGGCCTCGCCGGGATCGCCCTGCTCATCCGCCGCCGCACGCGCTGAGCTGACGCTGACCCGCCGCACGCGCTGAGCTGACGCTGACCCGCCGCACGCGCTGAGCCGACGCGGCGCTGACCCGCTGCACTCGCTGGTCAGCGCCGCGTCGGCGTTAGTCGGCAGCCTTGCCGGTCGGGCAGCGCTCGCGGGCCGCCCTGCTGTTCGAAGGTGGTCAGCACCAGCGGCGCGGTGGGCGCTCCCGGCGGGTGGCCCGAGGACGTGGCCGGACCGCGCCGTGCCGGTGCCCCCCGGCCCAGCCGGGAAGTTCGCTGAGGCAACCACCCGGAACGTCGGAGTCGGGCTCGGCGGAACGCTGACGCGGAAGCACGGGCTCGTCGTCGACCCGCCCGGCGAGCGGCTCCATCGGGTGCGCCGACGCGCCACCGACCTGCCGGCGAGGCTTGCCAGCCGCCACCTGCGGGTCGTGGTGCCCCAGCCGGCAGGGCTCGCCCTGGGCGCAGCCGTGCTCGGCCTCCCCGTGCGCCATTCCCGGTCTCCTCACGCTCACTCACCCGCGGGTGTCCCCCCGACGTGCCCCTGTCACCGTACTGGCCGGGACCGACGGGCCGCGCGCAGCGTACCCGGGGTCCGGGCCAGCCGGTCCCCAAAGAACGGCCTGAGCACGGGATCCGGTTGCGCAGTTCACAGCTTCTTTTCGCACCGTTCACCTCCGCGCCCGCACCGGCGCTCAGTGGGTGCGGTGGGCCTCCAGGTCGGCCCGGCGCAAGAGCGCCCGCAGCGCCACTTGATGGCCGGCGAGCGCCTCCGCCCCACCCTCGGCGCGGTCGATGACGCACAGGGCGTGCTCCACCCGGGCACCCAGATCGCGTAGCTGCCCGGTGGAGATGACCACCTGACCACCGGAGGTGACGACGTCCTCGACCACCAAAACCCGCCGGCCGACCACCTCGGCCCCCTCGGCCAGCCGGGCCGTCCCGTACGGCTTGGCGCTCTTGCGGACGAAGGCACAGGGCAGCCCGGTGTGCCGGCTGAGCGCGGTCACCACCGGGATGCCACCCATCTCCAGCCCGGCCAGCACCTCGGTGCCCGGCGGGACCAGGTGCACGAGTTGGGCTGCCACCCGGTCCAGCAGACGGGGATCCGCCTCGAAGCGGTACTTGTCGAAGTACTCGTCGGCGGTCCGCCCGGAGCGGAGCACGAACGTGCCGGTCAGTCGGCAGGTGGTGTCGATCTCGCGAGCCAGCGCGGCCAAGGTCTCCAGATCAGTCATGATGATCATTCTTGCTTGCCTGGGGCTGCGCTGCGCGTACCCCTTTCGGCGCATGGCGGTGCCGTCGAGGTCCTCCTCCGGTCGGAGTCCGAGGGCTGGCGGTTGTGGTGGGATCGGGGCATGCGTCCGCCACCATGGCTCGGTTCCGGCACCCTCGCACGGGATGTCGCGCTCGCCGGCGCGTCGCTGGCGGGCGGCCTGGTGCTGTACGCCCTGGGTTGGCAACCACAGGTCCGGCCGAACGCGGACGTGCCGTCGGCGCTGTTCCTGCCCCCGCTGCTGGCGGTGTGCGTCGCCGTCGGTCTGCGGCGGGTCGCACCGCGCGCCAGCCTGGCCGTGGGGACCGGCGCGCTGGTGGTCGACACCGTGCTGGGCAGTTCGCTGGGCACGGTCCTGGTCTACACGCAGGTGCTCTACGACGCCTGCGTGTACGGACCGCCCCGGCTGTGGCGGTGGCTGCTGCGGGTCACCGTGGCGCTGAGCCTGGCCGGGGTGGTCGTCGGCGTGGTCGGGTACGGCCAATGGCGCGGAGCGGCGCTCGGCGTGCTGGTGGTGCTCGCCGGGGTGCTGCCGGTCCTGACCGGCATCAGTGTGCGGCAGTACCGCGACCAGGCCGCCGCCGAGCGGGCCCGGGCCGAGCAGACCGCCCGGCTGGTCGAGTTGGACCGTCGGCAGGCGGTCAGCGCGGAACGGGCCCGGATGGCGCGTGAGCTGCACGACGTCGTCGCGAACCACCTCAGCGCGGTGGCCATCCACGCCACCGCCGTGCTCTCCGTACCCGGGCTGGATCGCATCCAGGTGGAGTCGGCGTTGCGGGTGATCCGGGAGAGCAGCGTGCAGGGCCTGGCGGAGATGCGTCAGATGATCGAGGTGCTGCGGGAGCCCGGGACCCGCGCGGGCCCGGCCGCGCCGGAGGTGGTCACCGCCCGGCTGGCCGAGGCGGACGGACTGGTCGAGCGGATCCGGGCGGCCGGCCTCGCGGTGCGGGTCCGTACCGACGGCACGCCGGGGGAGCTGCCGGTGGGGGTGGACCTCGCCGCGTACCGGATCGTGCAGGAGTCGCTGACGAACGCGCTCAAGCACGGCACGGGTGAGGCGGAGCTGACGATCGCGTACCGGCCGGCCGAGGTGGTGCTGACGGTGGAGAACCCGGTGCGCCGGGCTGGGGCCGGGTTGCCGGGCGCCGGGGCTGGGCTGATCGGTATGCGGGAGCGGGCCACGCTGTTGGCCGGCCGGTTCACCGCCGGGCCACGCGACGGCCGCTGGCAGGTGCGGGCCGCCCTGCCCACCGGGGAGGGCGGGTGACCGGGCCGGCGCGGCCACCGCGCGACGCAAGCTCAGCGACGGTACGGGTGGTGCTCGCCGACGACCAACCGGCGGTACGGGCCGGTCTGGCCCTGATCCTGAGCGGCTCGCCGGGTGTCGAGGTGGTCGGCGAGGCGGCCGACGGCGACGCGGCGGTGCGACTGTGTCGGGAGTTGCGCCCGGACGTGGCGGTGCTGGACGTGCGGATGCCCCGCCGAGACGGGATCTCCGCGACCCGGGCGATCGTCGCCGACGGCCTCGCCGACGTGCTGGTGCTCACCACCTTCGACCTCGACGAGTACGTCTTCGGGGCGTTGCGGGCCGGTGCCGCCGGGTTCCTGCTCAAGGACACCGACGCCGACGGCCTGGTGAGCGCGGTGCGGACGGTGGCGCGGGGCGACGGGTTCATCGCCCCCGCGGTGACCCGCCGGCTGATCACCGCGTTCGCGGCCACCGCGCCGGGTGCCTCGGCGGACACCAGGGCCGCGCTGGGCACCCTCACCCCGCGCGAGCGGGATGTGCTGGCCTGTCTCGGGCTGGGCCTCTCCAACCAGCAGATCGCCGATCGGCTGACGCTGGCGGAGAGCACCGCCAAGACCCATGTGAGCCGGATCCTCGCGAAGCTGGACCTGCGCAGCCGGGTGCAGGCCGCGATCCTGGCCCAGGAGTTGGGCCTGCCCACTCCCCCGCACCCGTGAGACCGACCCGCTGGGCTCGCCGCGCTGACCGGTGCCGACGTGGATGGCCTGCTCACGACGTGTCAGGCTAGGACGGTGAGCACGCCGGGCGGTGGGGAGCTGTCGGCCACGCTGCGCCGAATCGAACGATCGGCGGGGGCGTTGGCCACCTCCAGCGTGGCCCGGATGGACGAGACGCTGCCGTGGTTCCGGGCACTGCCGGCCGATCAGCGCTCCTGGGTGATGCTTGTCGCCCAGGCGGGCGCCCGGTCGCTGGTGCAGTGGCTGCGCGATGGCGGCGGCACGGCGGACAGCACCCAGGAGGTCTCGGACGACGTCTTCGACGCCGCCCCGCAGGCGCTGGCCCGGTCGATCACCCTCCAGCAGACCGTGGCGTTGATCAAAGTGATGATCGACGTGGTCGAGGAGCAGGTGTCGCAACTGGCCGCCGAAGGCGAGGAGCAGCAGCTGCGCGAGGCGGTGCTGCGCTTCTCCCGGGAGATCGCGTTCGCCGCCGCCCGGGTGTACGCGCGGGCCGCCGAGTCGCGCGGCGCCTGGGACGCCCGGTTGCAGGCGCTGCTTGTCGACGCGTTGTTGCGCGGTGACTCGCCGGACGTCCTGGCCAGTCGGGCCGCCGCGCTCGGCTGGACGGACGCGCCGCCGGTGGCGGTGGCGGTCGGCCGGTCGCCCGGCGGCGAGGTCTCCGCGGTGCTGCACGTGGTCTACCGGCAGGCTCGCCGGATCGGGGTCGAGGTGATCGGCGGCGTGCACGGCGACCGGTTGGTCATCGTGCTGGGCGGCGCACCGGACCCGCTGACCGCCACCGCGAAGCTGCTGAGCGCGTTCGGGGACGGCCCGGTGGTGGTCGGTCCGGCCGTACCGAGCCTGGACGAGGCGACCGAGTCGGCCCGGGCCGCGCTGTCCGGTTTCCGGGCCGCGCCGGCCTGGCCCGGCGCGCCTCGGCCGGTGCCGGCCGCGGACCTGCTGCCGGAGCGGGCCCTCGCGGGCGACGCGGAGGCCCGGCGGCGGCTACGCCATGATGTGTACGCGACGCTTGTGCGCGCCGGTGGGGAGTTGCTGGCGACCCTGGACGCCTTCCTGGCTGCCGGTGGCACGCTGGAGAGCGCGGCCCGGGCGCTGTTCGTGCACCCGAACACGGTGCGTTACCGATTGCGCCGGATCGCCGAGGTGACCGGGTTCTCGCCGCTGTCTCCCCGGGACGCGTTCGCCCTTCAGGTCGCGCTGACCGTGGGCCGGTTGGATCCGGTCGCCCCGCTCACCTCGACCGTCCCGACTCAGACAATGACCCCGGCCACCCGGAAATCCCCCCAAACCGAGGATGATCCCCGCCGATCTTTGTAGGAAACCTCTAAAGGTTCTAGTGCGGTTTGGTCGAAGGCGGCACAGCGTTACCAGCCCGCATCCGGGAGAGTCATAGGTGTGCTCGCCGTACTTAGTCCCGGCCAGGGTTCTCAGAAACCCGGCTTCCTGACCCCCTGGCTCGACCTGACCGGCACTGAGGCGCGACTGCGCGAGTGGTCGGCGTTGGCCGGGGTCGACCTGCTGCACCTGGGCACCACCGCCGACGCCGACGAGATCAAGGACACCGCCCGCACCCAGCCGTTGCTGGTCGCCGCGGCGTTGCTCGCGGCCGAGCACCTGCCGCTGGACGGCGTCTCGCTCACCGCGGGCCACAGCGTCGGCGAGTTGGGTGCCGCCGCCCTGGCCGGTGTGCTGACGGCCGACGCCGCGATCACCCTCGCAGGTGTACGCGGCCGGGAGATGGCCGCCGCGTGCGCGCTGGAGCCGACCGGGATGGCCGCGGTGCTCGGCGGCGATCCCGACGAGGTGATCGCCGCGATCGAGGCGAACGGGCTCTACCCGGCCAACCGCAACGGTGCCGGGCAGATCGTCGCCGCTGGGGCCCTGGACGGGCTGGACAAGCTCGCCGCCGCGCCGCCCGCCCGAACCCGGATCATTCGACTCCAGGTGGCGGGCGCGTTCCACACCCCGTACATGGCTCCGGCCGAGACCGCGCTCGCCGCGGAGGCCGCGCAGATCACCCCCGCCGACCCGGCCCGGACCCTGCTGTCGAACCTCGACGGCACCGCGGTCTACAACGGTCCGGCCATGGTGCAGCGCCTGGTCCGTCAGGTCACCGCGCCGGTGCGCTGGGACCTGTGCATGCGTACGCTGGCCGACCTCGGGGTCACCGGCGTGATCGAGCTGCCCCCGGCCGGCACCCTCGCCGGCCTGGTCAAGCGGGAACTCAAGGGCGACGGCGCCCCGGAGATCGTCACCCTGAACACCCCGGACGACCTGCCGGCCGCACGGGACCTGATCGCCCGCATCGGAGGTCGTTCATGACTGGCAGTCGCATCGTCTCGATGGGGCACTACCAGCCCTCCCGGGTGGTGACCAACGACGACATCGCCAAGCTCGTCGACACCAACGACGAGTGGATCCGCGACCGGGTCGGCATCGTCAGCCGGCGGATCGCCGACAGTGAGACGGTGGCCGACATGGCCGCCGCAGCCGCCGGCAAGGCGCTGGCGAACTCGGGCCTGACCGCCGCCGACATCGACCTGGTCGTCGTCGCCACCTGCTCCTCCATCGACCGCAGCCCCAACGTGGCCTGCCGGGTCGCCGCCAAGCTGGGCATCACCGCCCCCGGCGCGTTCGACGTCAACACCGCCTGCTCGGGCTTCGCGTACGCGCTGGGCACCGTCGACCACGCCATCCGGGCCGGGGCCTCGCGCAACGCGATCGTCATCGGCGCGGAGAAGCTCTCCGACTTCACCGACTGGACCGACCGCTCCACCTGCATCATCTTCGCGGACGGGGCTGGCGCCGCGGTGGTCTCCGCCACCGCCGACGACGAGCCGGCCGGGATCGGCCCGGTGGTCTGGGGTTCGGTGCCGGAGAAGAGCGACGCGGTCCGCATCGAGGGCTGGCGCCCGTACATCCAGCAGGAGGGGCAGGCGGTGTTCCGCTGGGCCACCACCGCGCTGGCACCGCTCGCGCTACAGGCCTGCGAGCGGGCCGGGGTCGACCCGTCGGAGCTGGCCGCGTTCGTGCCGCACCAGGCGAACTCCCGGATCATCGACGGCATCGCCAAGCGACTCAACATCCCCAACGCGATCATCGCGAAGGACATCGTCGAGTCCGGCAACACCTCTGCGGCGAGCGTGCCACTGGCCCTGTCCAAGCTGGTCGAGCGCCGGGAGGTGCCCTCGGGCGCACCGGTGCTGCTGTTCGGCTTCGGCGGTGGCCTGACCTACGCCGGTCAGGTCGTCCGCTGCCCCTGATGACCCCCTCGGGCGCGTACGCGTCGAGGAGTGGCGGTCGGCGACGCCGTCCGCCGGAGAACCCCGATGAAAGGAACCAACCGCAATGACCCGTGACGAGATCACCACCGGCCTCGCCGAGATCCTCGAAGAGGTTGCCGGGGTGAACCCGGACGACGTGGCCGAGGGGAAGTCCTTCACCGACGACCTCGACGTCGACTCGCTCTCCATGGTGGAGGTCGTGGTCGCCGCCGAGGAGAAGTTCGGCGTCAAGATCCCGGACAACGAGGTGCAGAACCTCAAGACCGTCGGTGACGCTGTCAGCTACATCGCGGCGCAGTCCTGATCATGACTCGTCCAGACGTCGTCGTCACCGGGCTCGGCGCGACGACCCCGCTTGGCGGGGACGTCGCGTCCACCTGGGACGCAATGCTCGCCGGCCGCTCCGGGGTGAGTGCCCTCACCCAGGAGTGGGCTGAGCAACTGCCGGTCCGGATCGCCGCCCAGTTGGCTGTGGAGCCGTCCGAGGTGCTGGACCGGATCCGCCTGCGCCGCCTGGATCGCTCCGAGGCGATCGCGATCATCGCGGCGCAGCAGGCCTGGGCGGACGCCGGCCTCGCCGGCTCCGACCTCGACGGGGAGCGGCTGGCTGTCAGTGTCGGCTCCGGCATCGGCGGTGCCACCACCCTGCTCGCCCAGGACGACATCCTGGAGGCGTCCGGGCCGCGGCGGGTCTCCCCGCACACCATCCCGATGCTGATGCCGAACGGTCCGGCCGCGTGGGTCGGGCTGGAGCTGGGCGCCAAGGCCGGCGTGCACGCGGTGGCCAGCGCCTGCGCCACCGGCGCCGAGGCGATCGCCCTGGGCCTGGACATCATCCGTTCCGGCCGCGCCGACGTGGTGGTTGCCGGCGGCACCGAGGCGGTCATCCACCCGCTGCCGATCGCCGGGTTCAGCTCGATGCGGGCCATGTCGACCCGCAACGACGACCCGGAGCGGGCTTCCCGCCCGTGGGACAAGGGTCGGGACGGCTTCGTCCTCGGCGAGGGCGCTGGCGTTCTCGTGCTGGAGCGGGCCGACCACGCTGCCGCCCGGGGCGCCCGGGTGTACGCGCGCCTCGCCGGCGCCGGCGTCACCTCCGACGCGTACGACATCGTGCAGCCGCACGCCGAGGGTGAGGGCGCCATCCGGGCCATCGCCAAGGCGATCGCCGACGCGGACGTGGCCAAGCAGGACATCGTGCACGTCAACGCGCACGCCACCTCGACCCCGGTCGGGGACATGCTGGAGATCGGCGCGCTGCACAAGGCGCTCGGCGACCACCCGGTGTTGGCCGCGACGAAGTCGATGACCGGTCACCTGCTCGGTGCGGCCGGCGCGCTGGAGTCGATCGCCACCATCCTGGCGATCCGCGACGGTGTCGTTCCTCCGACGATCAACCTGGACGACCCGGAGCCGGGCCTCACCCTGGAGGTCGCCGCGCACAAGGCTCGCCACATGGAGATCCCGGCCGCGTTGAACAACGCGTTCGGCTTCGGCGGCCACAACGTGGCGCTCGTCTTCACCCGCCCCTGAGTTCCTGCGCGAAGGGCCTCTCCTCGTCGAGGAGGGGCCTTTCGCCGTTCAGCCCCGGTTGCGGGGGTGCTGCTTCGCGGTGCGCTCGTTGCCGTGGCGGTAGTTGCCGGTCCAGCGGGCCATCACCAACTGCGGGTCGTCGTCGACCTCGGCCAGGAACTCCGCTGCCCGAGCACCGCGCAGGGTGCCGGCGACCCGTCCGTGGTGGGTGATCACCACCGTGCCGTCCGCCCGTTGCACGTGCCGGAATCCTTCTGCCGCTCCCATCCGTGCAGGTTGGCAGACCGACCAGGGGCGAGGCGAGGGGATTTCGATCGCACGCGATCCGCGCAGACGGTCAGCTGCTGGGGCAGGTGGTGGCGGGTAGGCCGGGGACGGCCACCGGGGACCGGCCGCCCGGCCGGGTCTTGCCGGCGAGCACGGCGGCCAGGCCGGTCATCGACGCCCGGCTGGAGGAGTACGTCGCCAGCAGGGTCGGTGACTTCGCTCCGCTCAGCACGTACGGGGTGTCCATGGCGACCGTGACCGCCGCGTCGGGTCGCAGGTCGCTGGCGGCGTCGCCGTAGCCCACCAGGTGCACGATCGTGCCGCCGCTGGGCTTGACCTGCACCCCGGCAGCGGTCAGCGCGGCGGTGAGGGTGGCTCGGGTGCCGTCCCGACCGCCGGACGAGGTGACGGTGACCGGCCCCTTCACCGCTGCCCCGCAGGCGCCCCGCAGCACGGTGACGGCGGCGGCGGCGAGCGCGTCGGCCGCCGCCCGGTGCTCCGGGGTGTTGAGCGTGGACATCGGCGCCACCGGCGACTCCGCGAGCCGGAACTTCATGGTCAGCACCCGGGTGACCGCCTCGACGAGCCGGGTCCGGGGCAGCGATCCGCCGCGCAGCGCGGCGAGCAGCCCGTCGTACGCCTGACCCACGTTCGGGGTCATCAGGATGAGGTCGTTTCCGGCGTTGAGCGCCCGGACCGCCGCCTCGCCGGGAGCCCAGCGCTTCGCGGGCGGCATGTTCATCCCGTCGGTGATCACCACGCCCTTGAAGCCGAGTTGGCCGCGCAGCACGTCGGTGAGGAGCTTGTGCGAGAACGTCGCCGGGGTCCCCGGGTCGATCGCGCGCGCGTCCAGGTGACCGGACATCACCGCCATCGCCCCCGCGTCCATTCCGGCGGTGAACGGCGGCCACGCGCCGCTCTGCAACGCCGCGGCGGACTGGGTGAGCACCGGCAGATCCTGGTGCGAGTCGTCGGCGCTGTGGCCGTGGCCGGGGAAGTGCTTCAGGGTGGCCGCGACCCCGACCGCCTGAAGGCCACGGACGGCGCCGCCGACCTGCGCGGCGGCCTGCTTCGGGTCGGCCCCGTACGACCGGGAGCCGATCACGGTGCTGCGGGTGGCCAGCACGTCGGCTACCGGGGCGAAGTCGAGGTTGATGCCCATCGCGGCCAACTCGGCGCCGGCGGCCCGCCAGGCGGCCTCGGTGAGCTTCGGGTCGCCGGCCGCGCCGGCCGCGAGGGCGCTGGGCAGCACGGTGACCCCGTCGGTCACCCGGGTGACGACGCCGTACTCCTGGTCGGTGCCGATCAGCAGCGGCGCGGGACCGGCGGCGAGCCGGCCGGCGGCGGTACGCAGCCCGGTGGTGAGCTCGTGTACCTGCTTGGGGTTGTCGACGTTCGTGGTCTCCTGGTTGCCCTTGGTCGGGTCGTCGGCGCTGAAGCCGACCAGGATGAGGCCACCCAGCCGGTACTTGGTGATCATGTCGGCGGGAGTGTCGACCCCGGCGAGAGCCTGGTTACCGGCCGCCGAGCCGGCGGAGACCTTCGTCGCCGAGTCGCCGTACGCGTACGGCATCAGCACCTGGCCGACCAGGTCTTCGTCGGAGAGCGTCGCCACCAGCGCGGCGGCGCGGCTGGCGGGGTCGCCGGCCGGCGGCGCGGCAGGGACGCTGGGGCCGGCGGAGGTGGCGCCGGGGCTGGGCGTCGGGGCGTTGCGGGGCGAGCCGCCCGTGCAGCCGGAGGCGAGCAGGGCGGTCAGGGCGGCGACAGCGACACAGGCTCGCCACGGGCGATTCGACACGCCGCCTATCCCATCAGTTCCCCCTTATCGGGGCAACTTGACCTTTCCGCCCGCACACCTCATCGGCGGCGCGCGTGCACGTCACCCAACTCGCCGGCCGTCGGATCAGCCAACCCGAGTGAGCAAGGTCACCGGGGCACCGTCGCCGGCGTACCGGTAGGGCTCCAGGTCAGCGTCCCACGCCGTGCCGAGCGCCTTGTCCAGAGCGTGCGCCAGCGCTTCCGGGGCCCGGGAGGCCGCCATCAGCGCCCGGAGCCGGTCCTCGCCGAGCTGGATGTCACCGGCCACGCCGACGGTGGCCCGGAACAGGCCACGGGCCGGCACGTACATGAAGCGCTCACCATCGGCACCGGGACTCGGCTCCTCGGTGACCTCGAAACGGATCATGGGCCACTGCCGGAGGGCAACAGCCAGCTCGGCGCCCGTCCCCGGACGACCGGTCCACCCGCATTCGGCCCGGCGGGCGCCGGGGTCGACGGGCTGAGCCGTCCACTGCAGGTTGACCGGCGCGGCTAGGACGCGCGCGATCGCCCACTCGACGTGTGAGCACACGGCGAGCGGGGTCGAGTGGACGTATACGACGCCACGCGTTGGCACGGTGACCTCCCGGGAGAGCGAGGTGCGTCTTCCCCTACGACCTCGTCCACCCAGGTGGCTGCTGCAACACATGATGACTTGTGTGACGCGTGGTGCGCCAGGGAATCGGAAAAAACGCCGGGTGGAATAGCCGGACGGGTGGCTGCGGTTACCCCTCAGGACACCGCGACGACCAGCATGATGTCGTGGTCCTGTACAGTTCCACCGGCGGCTTATGCCGCGTTACACCTTCGCGGGTCGAGTCAAGTACGACCCGCACACAGCCCCCGGACGTCCAGTCCTCCCGTACGTCTTGCAAGGAGTACCTCCGTGGCGAGCAACACCTCTAAGACCGCGCGCGCGTCCGTCCGGGCCGGCCAGGCTGGCCAGGGTGGCGCCCTCAGCGTGCTGGGCGAGTTCAAGTACCTCATCCCGCTCAACGGCGGCAAGCACGCCTACGTGCGGAACCTCACCAACGGTAAGACCGCGCACCTGCGCACGGACTCCGACGCCTTCGTCGAGGAGATCCGCGTGCTGGCCGCCGCCGGCCACGCCGCCAAGATCCGGGCGGAGATCAACAACCTGGCCGCGTCCTACCCGGGCGACGGCTGGGAGGCCACCGAGAAGCGCCTGGTCGCGGCCGGTGTCTTCGAGGGCTGAGCCCTCCCCCACCGCATCACCTGAAACCGCCCGTCGGGATCTCCCGGCGGGCGGTTTCGCGCGTCCAGGGCCGCCGGTTCAGCCCGAATCGAGCAGGGCGACCTCGCCGGTGGCCAGGTCGTAGAGGCCGCCGACCACGGCCACCCGGCCGGCGGCCACCGGCCCCGCCAGCAGATCGTCCTCGCGCAGGATGCGCACCGTGCGCCGGACGTGCCGGCGAATCGCCAGCGGTTGCACCGCCGGATCGTCGATCCCCGCCTCGGTCACCGCCGGGGCGATCTCGTCCACCAGGTGCGCCAGCGACCCCCCGGGACGCTGCCCGGTGCGCAGCGCCTCCACGGTGGCAGCCACCGCGCCGCACCGCTCGTGGCCGAGGACCATCACCAGCGGTACGCCGAGCTGCCCGACCACGTACTCGATCGAGCCGCACACCGCGCGATCGAGCACGTGCCCCCCGGTACGGATCACACAGATCGCGCCGAACGTCTGGTCGAAGATCGCCTCCAGCGGCACCCGGGAGTCGATGCAGCCGAGCACCACTGCGTACGGCTGCTGGTCACCGGAGGCCGCGGCCGCGGCTGTGACGTCGTGCCCGTGCACCGGTCGGCCGCTCACGAACCGCCGATTACCGGCGAGCAGGTCGGCCAGCGCGGCGCGGGGCGTACCGCCGGCCTGCCGCTCCTGCCCCGGCGTCGCACCCATCGGCGTTCCCGACGACCCCATGCCGTTCAGCTTGGCCCGCCGCCGCCCAGCACGGGCGCGGTCGGGAATGTTCGCCACGGCGCGATTGGCGTGGTGTCATGACGGGTAGCCGGTGTTACCGGCGGGTATCGGAGGTGCTGGTGATGCCGGGCGGCCCTGGGGAGGTGGCGATGCCAGAGCGGTTCGAGGTCGGCCTGCCGGACGGCGTACGGCTCAACGTCGAGGCGAGCGGCCCGACGGACGCCCAGGTCACCGCCATCCTGCTGCACGGCTGGACGCTGGACCGGCGCGCCTGGCATCGGCAGGTCGACGCGCTCACCGGCGCATCGTTCGGCCCGGCGGTGCGGGTCGTCGCCTACGACGCGCGAGGGCACGGCCGCTCCAGTTGCATGGCGCTGCCCACGGCCACCCTGGCCCAGCTGGGCGACGATCTGGCCGCCGTGCTCGACGCGGTGGCGCCGACCGGCCCGGTGGTGCTGGTCGGGCACTCGATGGGCGGCATGACGATCATGGAGTACGCCCACCGCCACCCCGCGCACTTCGCCGCCCGTACCGCCGGGCTGGTCTTCGTCTCGACCACCGCCGAGGGGCACGCGCACACCGTCTACGGGCTCTCACCGCGGATCGCCCGGTTGATCCGGCTGGCCGAGACGACAGGCGCCGGCGTGCTGGCCCGGTGTGGCTCGTGGCGGGCGCCCCGGGCACTGCTGAACGCGCTGCAGCCGAGCATCCGGTGGATGCTCTTCGGTGACCGCTGTGAGCCGGCCGACATCCGCCTGGTGACGTCGGCGGTGGCCCGGGCCTCACTGCGTTCGATCGGCGGGTTCCGCGCCTCCATCGGCACCCAACATCGTCTGGACACCCTCGCGGCGTTGGCCCACCTGCCGGCCGCCGCGCTGGTCGGCGACCGGGATCGACTGACCCCACCGCCGTGCGCCGAGTCGATCGCGGCCGCTCTGCCGGCCACCGAGCTGACCGTTTGCCCAGGTGCCGGGCACATGCTGATGATGGAACGCCCGGACGAGGTCAATGCCGCGCTCACCGGCGTGGTGCGGCGGGTGCTCACCGAAACGCCGCCGACCCAGCGTGCCGGAACACCCGCCGAGACGGGTGCCTGAGCGCGTTCCCGCACCTCGGGCGCGGCGGGTCGGGCCCGGGGCCGTACCCTTCTGCGGTTGGCCCGCGCGGTTTCCGCCGCCTGCCGGCGACCTTTGAAGGAGCGTGCGTTGACCGACCAGACCGGCCTCGAGCAGGAGATCGCCGTCGAGCAACGACACCTCGACCGGGTGTACGCCCGACTGGCCGAGTTGCGGCGGTCGGCCGTCCGCGCCGAACGCGACGGCTACCGGATGGCCCGGGTGGGCACGCACGGCGCGCTGGTCGAGCGCGACGCGATGGTCTTCCACGCGGCGCAGCGGCGGCACATCCTGGACGCCGAGCATGAGGGGCTGGTCTTCGGCCGGCTGGACCTGCACAACCGTCAGGTGCTGCACGTCGGGCGACTCGGGATCCGCGACGAGGACGCCACCACGCTCGTCGTCGACTGGCGCGCGCCGGCCGCCGCCGCTTTCTACCAGGCCACCCCGGCGCAGCCGCTGGACGTGGTGCGGCGCCGCACGATCCAGTCCCGCGCCGAGCGGGTCACCCGGATCGAGGACGACCTGCTCGACCCGACCGCCGCCCCGGAGGGGATGACTGTCGTCGGTGACGGCGCATTGCTGGCCACCCTGTCCAAGGCCACCGGCCGGGGCATGCGGGACATCGTGGCGACCATCCAGCGGGAGCAGGACGAGGCGATCCGCTCGCCCGGCTCCGGGGTGACGATCGTCGCGGGCGGCCCCGGCACCGGCAAGACCGCGGTCGCCCTGCACCGGGCCGCGTTCCTGCTCTACTCCGACCGCAGCCGCTACGCCGGCGGCGGCATCCTGGTGGTCGGCCCGTCGTCGGTCTTCGTCGAGTACATCGGCTCCGTGCTGCCGTCGCTCGGTGAGGACACCGCGACCCTGCACTCGCTGGGCACGCTCTTTCCCGGGATGACCGCCACCCGCCCCGACCCGCCCGAGGTGGCGGCGGTGAAGGGCTCGCTACGGATGCGCCGAGTGCTGGAACGGGCGGCCCGCGACGCCGTGCCGGGCGGCCCGAGTGAGCTGCGGCTGCTCTACCGGGGCACGCTGCTGCGGCTGGACCGGGCCGCGCTGGACCGGATCCGGGACCGCGTGCTGCAACGTGGCGGACGGCGCAACGAGGTGCGCCGGGCCGGGTTCGACGGGGTGTTCGCCGCGCTCTGGGCGCAGGCCCGGGAGGTGGGCGTCCGACTGCCGGAGCAGCCGGCCTTCGAGGCGGAGATCGCCGAGCGGTCGGAGTTCCGGGAGTTTCTCAAGGCGTGGTGGCCTCGGCTGCACCCCCGACACGTGCTCGGCTGGCTGGCGCAGCCGGACCGGCTGCGCCGGTACGCCGGGGGGATCCTCTCCTCGGCGGAGATCCGACTGCTCAACGCCGCGTACCGGAATCTGGACTCGGTCGGGTTGACCATCGCCGACGTGGCGCTGCTGGACGAGTTGGACGCGCTGCTCGGTAAGCCCGTGCAGCCGGCCCGCGCGCGACGCGACCCGTTCCAGCTCGCGGGCGGCGTCCGCGAGCTGAGCACCCTCGGCGACCGGCAGCGGGCCGCCCGCGCGGCGGCCCGGGAACGCCCGGAGGACTACCGGGAGTACGCGCACGTGGTGGTGGACGAGGCCCAGGACGTCTCGCCGATGCAGTGGCGGATGATCGGTCGGCGCGGCAAGCTCGCCTCCTGGACCGTGGTGGGCGACCCCGCGCAGACCGCGTGGACCGGTGACCCGGAGGAGCTGAACCGAGCCCGCGACCAGGCGTTGGGCCGGCGCAAGCGACACGACTTCACGCTCACCACCAACTACCGCAACTCGGCGGAGATCTTCGCGGTGGCGGCGGCGGAGATCCGCCGGCTCTACCCCGACCTGCCACTGCCGACCGCCGTCCGCTCCACCGGGGTCGAGCCGGTCGAGCTGGTGGTGCCCGCGACGGGGTTGCAGACCGCGACCGTGCAGGCGGCCGCCAGCCTGCTGGCCGAGGTGGAGGGCACGGTCGGCGTGATCACGCCGGTCCCCCGCCGCGACGAGGTCGCCGGTTGGCTCGACGCGCTCGACGCGCCGAGGTTGCAGGTGGTGACCAGCCTGGAGGCCAAGGGCATGGAGTACGACGGGGTGGTGCTCGTCGCTCCGAGCGAGATCCGGGCGGATCCGGGTGCCGGGGTACGCACGCTGTACGTGGCGCTGTCCCGGGCCACCCAGCGGCTCACCACCATCGATCCGACGGGCTGATCTGCGCGGACTGCCGCCCGCGAGAGGCGCAGCACGTACACTTGCACACATAGCGATGTGAGCATACATTTGACCCGGCCCCGACCAGCGGCGGAAGGTGATTCTCGTGGGTGCAGGTCATGACCACCACCACGGGTCCGTCGCCAATGCCGCACACCAGCACCGGGGTCGACTCTGGGCGGCATTCGCGCTGCTCGCCACCCTGATGGTGGTCGAGGCGGTGGTCGCCCTGCACACCGGCTCGCTGGCCCTGCTCTCCGACGCCGGGCACATGTTCACCGACGTGCTCGGCATCGGGATGGCGCTGGCCGCGATCACCGCGACCCGGCGGGCCACCGGCGACCCGCAGCGCACCTTCGGGCTCTATCGACTCGAAGTGCTCGCCGCGCTGGCCAACGCCGTTCTGCTCTCCGGCGTCGCGATCTACGTGGTGATCGAGGCGATCCGCCGCTTCGGCGACCCACACCAGGTCATCGCCGGCCCGATGCTCGCGGTGGCCGTACTCGGCCTGCTCGCGAACGTCGCCGCCTTCGCCCTCCTGCGCGCCGGGGCCCGGGAGAGCATCAACCTCCAGGGCGCCTATCTGGAGGTGCTCGGCGACCTGCTCGGCTCGCTTGGCGTCATCGGCGCGGCGCTGCTCATCACCGTCACCGACTGGTGGTGGGCCGACCCCCTGGTCGCCGTCGCCATCGGCGTGTTCATCCTGCCGCGCACCTGGCGGCTGGCGCGCGCCGCCGTCCGCATCCTGGTGCAGGCCGCCCCGGAGCACCTCCAGGTGACAGCCGTGCACGACCGGTTGGCCGCGGTCCCCGGTGTCGTCGAGGTGCACGACCTACACGTCTGGACGCTCACCTCGGGCATGGACGTGGCCTCCGCACACCTGACCATGGCCCCCGGCGCGGAGGTCGGCGCGGTGCTCACCGCAGCGCGTACGGCCCTGCACGACGACTTCCGCATTGAGCACGCGACGTTGCAGATCGAGCCCGGCGCCGCCTCCGGGGCGTGCGGCTCCATCGAGTGGTGACGGAGTGCCGTCATTTTTCGTGACGACGCACGCACCGTCCGTCACATTCGCTGCAGCCGCCCCACCGGCACCGGTAAGCTCGGTCCCGGCCTCCACGAGGCGGCGCCCTCCCGGCGCCGGTGGCGGTCGCCGCCTAATCGCCCACCTGGGCGAACCGGGGAACCATGTTCCTGGGGTGCATCCGCGTCAGCGGTAGGGATCTTCCGTCCCGAACCCGTCAGCTAACCCGGTCGGCGGCTGACGGAAGGACATGCGCAGTGGCACCAGCACGACCACCCGCCGCCCGATTGGCGGCCCTGATCGTCGCGATGTTCGCCCTCGGCGTCGCGCTCCCGGCCGGCACCGCCTCGGCCGCTCCCCCGACCGGCCAGCGGGCCGCCGCACCCGACTCCGACGAAGAGGGCGGCACCCCGGCGTTGCGTGCCCAACTCGAGGCGGCCAGCAAGGGCTACCTGGACGCGAGACGCGCCCTGGACACCTCCGTGCAACGGCAGCAGCAGCTCGCCACCCAGCTGAAGACCATCGAGGTCGAGATCGCCCAGCGCAACGGCAAGGTCGACGAGATCGCCGAACTGGCGTACCGCACCGGCCGGCTCGGCGTGATGTCGGCGCTGCTCAACAGCAACACCCCGGAACGCTTCATGGACCGGGCGAGGGCACTGGACGCGGTGGCCGCCAACGAGGACCGGGCGCTGCGCGACCTGCTGAACAGCAAGGAACAGGCCAACCGCACCCAGGTCGCCCTGAACGGCGAGATCAACGAGCAACGCAAGCAGGTCGCGGTGATGGCCAAACGCAAGGAGCAGGCCGAACGGGCCCTGACCGTGGCCACCACACCCAAGCCGCAGACCACCACCGCCGACACCGACTCCAACCGGGGCACCTCCGCCGTCAACGCGCAGGCCGCGCCGCGCAACTCCGACGGCTCCTGGCCATCGGAGTCGTGCAGCGTCAACGACCCCACACCGGCCAGCGGCTGCATCACCCCGCGCACCCTGCACGCGCTCAACCAGGCCAAGGCCGCCGGCTTCACCCGCTACGTCTCCTGCCACCGCCCCAGCGGCTCCGGTGAACACCCGAAGGGTCGGGCCTGCGACTTCGCGGCGCAGAAGGGCGGCTTCGGCGGAAACGCCACCGGCGGCGACAAGACGTACGGCAACAACCTGGCGGCGTACTTCATCCGCAACGCGGACCGGCTCGCCGTGCTCTACGTGATCTGGTACCGGCAGATCTGGCTGCCCAGCAGCGGGTGGAAGTCGTACAGCGGGGCGAACGGCACCCCGTCCACCGACCACACCAACCACGTACACCTGTCGGTCTACTGACCCCACCCGTTCCCCAGAGCGTGTGATGCCTGTGAGTCATCGTGATGACTCACAGGCATCACGCTCGTCCGGGCCGGCCTACGTCGCCGGGCGTACCCCTGATGTCGTCGGCGGTCGGACGACCCGGCAGCGACCGGCGGGCAGCATCGCGGCATGCCTCGGATCCGACCCACCGCCCGCAAGGCGCTGCTCACCCTGCACCTCGTCACCTCGCTCGGCTGGCTCGGCGCCGACCTGGTGCTGCTCACCCTCGGCATCGCCGTGCAGCGCGGCGCCGACCCGGCAGTGGTCTATCCGGTCATGGCGCTGGTCGGCACGGTGCTGTTCGCGCCGCTGAGCGTCCTGGTCTGGCTGATCGGTGTCGCCAGTTCGCTGCTCACCCCGTGGGGCCTGCTGCGCCACCGCTGGGTGCTGGTCAAGCTCGTACTCACCACGGTGATGGTCGGGTTGGTGCTGTTTCTGCTCACCCCGAACCTGCGGCACGCCGCAGCGGTGGGTGCCGCCCTGCCCGCACGGGAGCGCGCCGACCTGGTGATCGCGCCGGCGGTGTCGACCAGCCTGATGATCATTGCGACGGTGCTGTCCACGTACAAGCCGTGGGGCCGACGGCGCACAGCCAGACCCGTCCGCACGAACCATGAGCGGGACGGCGTGGGGTGAGGCGGGTCAGGCGGGGGGTGGCGGGTTGTCGGTGCGGTCGAGGGCTGCGCCCAGCCGGGTGGCGAGGGCGAGGTGAGCGGCCCGGGCCTGGCGGAACGCGTAACGGAACAGCGGGGTCGGCGCGGTCAGGGTGATCTCGACGTCGATGCGGACCAGGCCGTCCGGCTCAGGGCGCAGCCGGGTGTGGTTGCGCACCGTGGTGGCTGGCCACTGGCGGGCCACCATGACGATCTCGTCGGGCTCGTTGATCAGCACGTCCGCGTGGTAGGTGGTCCGGAAGCGCAGGGGGCCTGCTGCCAACCGGTCGTTGATCGTGTAGCTGGCCTGCGCGCCGGGCCGGGGCGGCACCCGGCGGACCCGGACGATCAGCGGGTGCAGCTCACCCTGCCGGGTCAGGTCGCTGAGCAGCGCCGCCGCCTCGCCGAGTGAGCACCGGGCCTGGACGGTGTAGCTGAAGGTATCGCTGCTGAGCACACCGTCTCCTGCCGTCGTTGGTCGCACGATCGTCCCGTACCGATGTCTTGCTGGCAACGCCCGACGGCCCCCCAGCGTCGCGACGGACCGGGCCGATGGCATGCCCTGGCCCTATCTGTCCCATTAAGGTCGGTTAGTACTAACCGGACGGTGCCGGAGGGCGGCCAGCATGAACGGCGACGACGAACGATGAGTGGGCACGTGATGGTCTTCGCGCCAACACCACAGCTGACGGTGACCCTAGACCAGCCCAACGACCACCCTGAGCTGCACCTGCACCCCGGCGGGCAGGGCGTCTGGCAGGCCCGGATGGTGATCTCCCTCGGTGTCGACGTGGTGCTCTGTGCCGCCCTCGGTGGCGAGATCGGCCAGGTGCTGGAGCCGCTGCTGATCAGCGAGGGCGTGGACCTCAAGGCGGTGGTCCGAGACTCCGGCAGCGGCGGGTACGTGCACGATCGCCGGGAGGGTTCCCGGCAGGAGATCGCCGACGTACCCGGGCAACCGCTGAGCCGCCACGAGATCGACGAGCTGTACAACCTGGCCCTCGGTGAGGGCCTGCGGGCCGCGGTGAGCATCCTCAGTGGGCCGAACGAGCCGTGGCTGGTCCCGGCCGACCTCTACCGGCGCTTCGCCGCCGACCTCGGCGCCAACGGCGGCCGGGTGGTGGTCGACCTCTCCGGCGATCACCTCGGTGCGGTGTTGGAGAGCGGGGTGTTCTTCCTCAAGGTGAGTCACGAGGAGTTGATCCGCGACGGCCGCGCCCGCAGCGACGACAGCCTGGAGCTGACCCGGGCCATGTACGAGCTACACGCCGGCGGCGCGGAGACGGTGGTGGTGAGCCGCGCCGACCAACCGGCGTTGGCGCTCATCGACGGGGAGCTGTTCCAGGTCGAGATGCCCCGGCTGGAGGCCGCCGACCCGCGCGGCGCGGGCGACTCGATGACCGCCGGGGTGGCGGCCGTCGTGGCCAAGGGTGGAGACATCCGGACCGCCATCCGCACCGGCGCTGCCGCTGGCGCGCTGAACGTGACCCGGCACGGCCTGGGCACCGGGCGGCTGGACTCGATCACCGGCCTGGTGGACCGGGTCCAGTTGGTGCCGGCGGACAGCCGGCAACAGGAGCGGACCACCCCGGACGAGCTGGCCGACCGGGTAGCCGAGCGATGACACTGCGGGTGCTGATCACCAACGACGACGGGATCGCCGCGCCGGGCATCCAGGCGCTGGCCTGGGCGGCCACGCAGCGGGGCCTGGACGTGGTGATCGCCGCGCCGATGGAGGAGGCGAGCGGCACCAGCGCCGCGATGAGCGCCGTAGAACGCGACGGGCGGGTCGTCGTCAACGACCACCCGCTGCCGGACCTGCCGGGTGTGCCGGCGTACGGGGTCGCCGGATCCCCCGGCTTCATCACGCTGATCGCCCTGCACGGGGCGTTCGGCCCCCCGCCGTCGGTGGTGCTTTCCGGCGTCAACCGGGGTGCCAACGCCGGCCGTGCGGTGCTGCACTCCGGGACCGTGGGCGCCGCGTTCACCGCCGCCACGAACGGCTGCCGGGCGATGGCGGTCTCCCTCGACGTGCTCTCGGCCGGCGAGGCGACGGCAGCGAGCGGTGGCGCCGCGGTGGACGCCGCCGCCCGGGTACGCGACGCCGAGCGGCACTGGAGCACCGCCGCGCGGGTTGCCCTGGACCTGCTCCCCCGGTTGACCTCAGCGCCGATGGAGAGCGTGCTCAACGTGAACGCCCCGGACCTTCCGCACGGGCAGCTGCGCGGGGTGCGTCGGGGCACGCTGGCCAGCTTCGGTCAGGTGCAGATGACGGTGGCCGAATCCGGCCACGGTTTTGTCCGTACCTCGCTGGAGGAGCCGGGGCAGGCCGCACAGCCCGGCACGGACGTGGCGTTGCTGGCCGCCGGGTACGCGTCGGTGACGGCGATCCGAGCGGTCACCGAGGCGACCGACATCGACCTGACCGGACTGGACGAGCAGCCGTGACGAGTGCCGGGCGTGCTCAGGCGCCGGGCAGCACCTCGGGGGTGGCAGCACCAGCGAAGTATGGCTCCGGGGCACCGAACAGGCCGAGCAGGCCGGTCACCCAGAGCTGCCGGTGCACGAACCGGCTCGGCTCGGTGACCACCAGCTTGACGTCGCTGACCTCGGCGGTCTGGAAGCCGGCAACCATGGCGCTGATGCCGACCGAGTCGATGAAGGTGACCAGCCTCATGTTGAGTTCGATGCGCAGCGGGCGGCCCTTGGCCAGCACCTCCGCGATCGCTTCGCGCACCTCGTACGCTGTGTCGACGTCGATCTCGCCCCGCGGGGCGATCTCCACGACACCACCGGACAGAACCGACTTCACGATCGACAGGCTCACGCGAGCACCTCCACCCGCCCGTCCCCCGGGCGCCTCATCAGTACGCGGGCCGCGACCGAGAGTATTCCTCCGACGGCCTCGGTCGCCACCCCTCGGGATGAGCAATTCGCGGATCCCGACCCACAAAGCCGCCCATATCCGCACTTTTCAGTATCTGATTACTCAAGACTTTTTGTTATCTGACCATCGGCGATCAGTCGTGACCGACGCGCCGCCGAACCAGGGTAGCGGTCCGAAGCCGGTGCACCCGACAACCGGCCCTTGACGTACGCCGGCCCCGCGCGCCATCGGCGTGTCGCCCACCGCCGGCCGGTGCGAGCCCATGCCCACGGTTGCCGACGCGCCCTAGCATCGGCCGGGACACCCCATGACGGAGAGGATCTTCGATGATCAAGCGACTTGCCGGGCTGGCCGGCGTCGGCGTTCTGCTCGCCCTCGTCCTGGCCTGCGGTTTCGGTGGTGGGGGCGATGACGATGATGACGACGATGACTTCGCCCGGGGCATCGCCGTGACCGTGGTGCGCTGAGCCAGCGGTGCGCTGAGCTGCAGGTGCTCCGCGAGGTCGGGTTTGCGCCCGGCCGACGCGGGGCACTGCGGGATAGGCGAAACCGTGACGCGCTGGAAAGACGCCGAAGTCCGAAGTGGCCGGCGGCTTCGGCACCCGAGGAGGTAACCACGATGTTCGGAACCAACCTGCTGGACCGCCGCAGCAAGCCGGAGCGGATCGCGGAGCAAGCCTGGGAGCACCTGCTCTCCGCCGTCAGCACCGCCGGAGACAGTGTGCGGGACACCGCCCGCTCAGCCCGACGCAACAGCAGCGACCTCGCCGACGGGGCCGGTGACCTGGTGGAATCCGCCGCCGACGAGGCGCGACGTCGTGCCTCACTGGCCTTCGACGCGCTCGCCGGCCGCCAGCCGGCACTGCCCTGGACGCTCCTGATCGGCGCGGCGCTCGTCGGCGCGGCGGTCGGCTGGGCCGTCGGTTCCGCCGCGCGAGCCGCCGGCAGCCGGGACGACCCCGCCATCGACGACGTGGAGTTCGTCGACGTCGACCGCCCCAACTCCCCCGCCGTCTAAACGGCAGCACCACCACAGGCCCCGCTCGACCCCAGAGGTAGAGCGGGGCCTCGTCGCGCACCCCACTTCGCCCACATCGGAGTGGGGGTGGGCCGGTCCGCCGGGTGCCGGACCCCTCAGGCGGCCCGGCGGACCGGTGCATGTGGGTGATCCGGGGGTCCCGTCCGGATCACCTGCTCAGCGGCTCGCGCAGGTGCTGGTATCCAGGCCTGGGTGGCTATCGGCGGAGTGCTCGGAATTTGTCGGTCGATGGGGCAGGCCGTGGTGGCCGAGGTGGACGTCGGGGCTGGTGGAGGCCGCCGGACTGAGTCTCCGCATCTGCGGTTCCTCTCGGGAGGGAACCCCGGGGGACGGGGTCGATCGTCTGGGCTGACGCCGTGGCCCGGGGGACGAGCACGACGACGGGGACGGTTGGAGCTGCCCTGGCCCCACCACCCGACGCGACGGCTCCCGCGATCGAGGAACGCAACTAACCGTAGCCGAAAGTCGCTCGCTTTGGAAGCGCTCCCATCATCGATATTCGTCCGTACGCCTGCCCACTCAACCGCCGTGAACGCCAAGAGATCTTGGAAGGAAAATGCCCCTGGAGGGGCCGAATTCTTCCAAGATCTACCGCTGCGGAGTCGGGAGCGAGACTGGCGGCGGCGTCCCCACCCGGTCCGGGCGAGGGCGGCTCACCCCGGGCGGCGGCAGGATCGCAGCACGGCGGACCTTCGGCAGCGGCCAGACCTGGGGCGCAGCCACCCGGTCCGCCATCGCAACAGCGGAGGAGGGACAGATGGCCATCGCGGAGATCAACCGCACCGACCAGGACATCCAGTCCGCCGTCCTCGACGAGCTGACCTGGGAACCGCGGGTGCAGCCGCACGAGATCGGCGTGACCGTCGCCGAGGGCGTCGTCACCCTGACCGGCCGCGTGGACAGCTACGCGAAGAAGTGGGCCGCCGAACGGGCCGCCCACCGGGTCGCCTCGGTCCGGGCAGTCGCCAACGACGTGGCCGTTCAGCTCACCAGCGGCACCGAGCGCGCCGACCCTGACCTGGCCGCTGCGGCCAGCCACGGGCTGGAGTGGGACGCGTTCGTGCCCATCGAGAAGCTCCAGGTCACCGTCTCGGCCGGCTGGGTGACGCTGCACGGCGACGTCGAGTGGGAGTACCAGCGCCGGGCCGCCGAACGCGCGGTCGCTCGGCTGACCGGCGTACGCGGGGTGAGCAACGGCATCACCGTCCGGCCGGTCTCCGCACCGGACGGGCGCAACCTGGCCGACCGGATCGTCGACGCCCTCGCCCGGGCCGGAGCGACCGACGCCGAACGGATCAGCGTCCGGGTGCACGGTGACACCGCGATTCTCGCCGGGCTGGTGCACTCGATGCCCGAGCGGGCCGAGGTGGAGCAGGTGGCCTGGTCCGCGCCGGGCATCCGGGAGGTGCAGAACCACATCGCGGTCGCCCCGGTGCTGCGCTGAGCCAGCGCGGACCAGCCAGCGCGCGGAACCAGCCAGCGCGGAACCACCCGGGGTGGGTGAGCCCGCCTCACCCACCCCGGGAGCAGGCTGGTGGCATGAGTGATCCGAACGGGCTGATCCAACCGGGGCGTACCGCACCCGGTTTCACCCTGCCGGCCACCCCGGACGGGGGTCTGATCGGGCCTGAGCAGTTCCGGGGCCGGCCGGTCGTGCTCGCCTTCTACCCCGCCGACTGGAGCCCGGTCTGCGGTGACCAGATGTCGCTCTACCAGTCGGCGGCACCCGTATTCGCCCAGTACCAGGCGGTGGTGCTCGGCATCTCGGTCGACAGCATCTGGTCGCACCGGGCGTTCGCCGAGAGCCGGGGCATCGAGTTCCCGCTGCTGGCCGACTTCGAGCCGAAGGGCGAGGTGGCTCGCCGCTACGGCGCGTACCTGCCACAGGGCGAGGCGGCCCGGGCGCTGGTGGTGCTCGACCCGGCGGGGACGGTGACCTGGAGCTACCTGTCGCCGCCCGACGTCAACCCCGGTGCCGACGGCATCTTCGACGCGCTGGACCAGCTCGCCGCCGATCGGAAGGTGATGGCCGGATGACCACGCCACTGCAGGTCACCGCCCGACTTCGGGACCCGGTGACCACCGCGGACCACATCCGGGGGCCGGCCGACGCGGCGGTGACCATCGTCGAGTACGGCGACTTCCAGTGCCAGTTCTGCGGTGCCGCGTACCCGAACCTGCACGAGTTGCTGCGGCAGCGGGCCGACACCGTGCGGCTGGTCTACCGCTACTTCCCGATCGCCAACGTGCACCCGTACGCCGAACGCGCCGCCGAGACGGCCGAGGCCGCCGCCGTCCGGGGCCGGTTCTGGGAGATGCACGACTGGCTCTACGAGCATCAGGACCAGCTCGACCCGGTGCACCTCTCGCTCGGTGTCGAGCAGGTCGGGTTGCCGCCGGACGAGTTGAACGCCGAGGTGGAGAACCGTGCGCACGCGGACCGGGTGCGGCGGGACTTCGTGGGGGGCATCCGGAGCGGGGTGAACGGCACCCCCACCCTGTTCGTGAACGGTGTTCGGCACGAGGGCGGGTACGACCTGCCCGATCTGTTGGCCGCCGCGGACGCCGCCGCCAACGCCTGATCGCCACGCTGCTCAGAGCAGCCGCAACTCGCGCGCCCGCCGGACCGCCTCGCGCCGGCGGGTCGCGTCGAGTTTGCGGTAGATGTTGCGGACGTGGGTCTTCACCGTGTTGACCGAGAGGGACAGCTCGCTGGCGATCTCCACGTTGGACAGGATGCTCTGCAGGTAGCGCAGGATGGTCAGCTCCCGCTCGGTGAGCGGCTCGTCGAGCGTGCCCCTCGGCCCGGCAGCCGGCCCGGCTGTGCTCTGCCCCGCACCCCGCACCAGGTCGCCGACGAGCGCGAAGTGCGCGGTGCCCGCGTCCAGGTGCGCGGCGAGCAGGTCCCGCACGGGCGGTTCGGCACGGGTGAAGACCCTTCGGCAGCCCTGCGGGCCGGCCAGGTCCAGGAGCTGCTCCAGGATCCGGCCCGCCCGACGTCCGTCCCCGGCGCGCTCGGCCAGCACCGCGGCCAGCAGTCCCGCGTCCAGGCGTACCGGAAGGGGCCAGTCCGTGGCGGTCGGCGCCTGCCAGTCTGGCCGGGTCCGTTCGGCGGCGGCGGCGTCGCCGGCCAGCAGCTGCACCTTCGCCAAGGTCACCGCGAGCGCCGGGTCGGCCCCGTCGTCGGCGGCGCCGGCCAGCAGGTCACGGGCGGAGTCCAGGTCGCCCCGCTCGGCCCGCAGTTGAGCTTCGGCGGCTCGCAGCAGGTCGGTCAACTCGGCGGCGGACGGCCGGTCGGCCAGCGCCTCCCGAGCCCGGACGAGCAGCCGTTGGCCGGCCGCCGGGTCACCCGAGTCGCGGCGTAGCTGCGCTCGGCACAGCGCGGCCACCGCCACCGCCACCGGCTCGCTGGAGGCGGCGGCGAGCCAGTCGTCGCCCGCGTCGGGGCTTCCGGCCCAGCCGCCGGCGACGTCGAGCGCCGCGACGGCGAGGGCGAGATTGGTCGTGGCCTCCTCAGGCTGGTCGCGCAGCAGCGCCACCACGGCGAGAGCCAGGTACGCGTAGCCGCAGTCGAGCCGGCAGGACCAGCCTCGACAGGGTGGCATGCCGAGCGCGTCACGGGCCGCCTGCTCGGCCGCCCGTAGCTCGCCGCGCACCGCGAGCAGCAGCGCCGCGCGGCTGGCAGCGACCAGCTCAGTGCGGGCCCGGCCGGCCGCCCGAGCCGCCGATCGGGCCCGAACGAACCGGCCGGTGGGCAACCGGCCGTCGGCCAACTCGACAAGCCCCAGCGCGGTGCCGGTGAACGCCCGCAGGTCCAGATCGTCGGCCGCGCCGCCGCCCCCGGCCGTCGGGGCGGAGCTGGCCAGCCCGGTCGGAGCCCCGGTCGGTGAGGCTTGCGCCGGGCGGGTGCGCAGCAGTCGAGCGGCGGCGGCCCGCACCTCGGCGCGGTCGTCGGCGAGGCGGGCCACGGTCAGCTCCAGCGCGGCGACCAACCGCAGGAACCGATCCCGGCGCGGCACCGGCAGGCCCGGGGCGTGCCCGGCGGCGGCGTGCAGGTGGGCGGTGGCGGCCGGCAGATCACCGGCGTACGCGCGCTCGGCGGCGCAGGCCAACGCCACCTCCGGGTCGGCGCGGATCACCTCCGCTGGCGGCGGCGCGGGTGCCGGGGCGTACACCGGGTCACGGTCGTAGTGGGTCAACTCGGGCCAGTGCGCGACGAACAGGTCGCCGGCCAGGTCCCACCGGCCGGCGGCCAGCGCGTGCCGCAGAGCGTCGGCGGGTCGGCCGTCGCCCGCGTACCAGTCGGCGGCCCGGACGTGCAGCTCACGCAGCTCGTCGACGGGCAGCCGGGCCAGGTCGGCGCGGAGCAGGTCAGCGAGGAGTGAGTCGCAGCGGTACCAGGGCGGTCGGGTGTCCTCCCGGTGCAGCAGACCACCGGTCCCGGCCAGGTCGGCCAGCGCCTGCCCGGCATCGGCGCGGCCGGTCAGCGCCTCGGCCAGGTCGGCGCAGACGTTGTCGACGAGGGCGGTACGGCGCAGCAGGTCCTGCTGGGCCGGGTCGAGCGTCGCCAGCACCTCCTCGTGCAGGTAACCGGCGATCTCCGGTTGGTCACCACCGAACTGCCCCACCCAGCGCTCCGGGTCGGGCTGCCCGCGTACCGCCAGGGCCGCGATGCGCAGCGCGGCCGGCCAGCCGCCGGTGCGTTCGCGTAGCCGGTGCACGGCGGTCGCCGGCAGCGCCGCGCCGTGCGCGGTGAGCAGGTCGGCCACCTCGTCGTCGGTGAACGCCAGCTCGTCCGGGCCGATCTCGGTCAGCTCGCCGGCAAGGCGGAGCCGGTGCAGTGGCAGGTGCAGCCCGGCCCGCGCGCCGATCACCAGGCGGAGCCGCTGCTCGGCATGGCGCAGCAAGAACTCCAGGCCGGTAAGCGCCGCTGGGTCGGCGACCCGGTGCAGGTCGTCCAGGATCAGCAGCACCGGCCGGTCGGCGGCAGCGAGCGTGGCGGCCAGCGCCTCCAGCTGGTCGGGCCGCGGTGGCCGGTCGGGCACCGGCCCGCCCTCCAACCCGCCCGCCGACCCGGTCGCCGATCGCAGCGCCGCCGCGAGGTACGCCCAGAGGCGGTCGGAGTCGTCGCCGGCCTCCACCGACATCCACGCCGAGACCGGGTCGGCAGCGGACGAAACCGACAGGTCGCCGGAGTCGGGCACGACCGCACCCGGCTCGACGTCGGGTGGAGCGCCGCCCAGCCGTACCCAGGAGGCGAGCAGGGTGGTCTTGCCCCAGCCGGCGGGGGCGGCCACCAGGGTGACCGGGCCCGCACTGCCCTCGTCCAACCGGCGCAGCAGGCGGGGCCGGGCCACCACCGGCTCCGGCGGCACGGCCGGGGTCAGCCGGGACGCCAACAGCAGTGGCCCCGGTGCCGGCTCGACCCGCACGCGATTCTGTTCCGGCACCCAGCCCCACCCCCACCACGTTCCGCCCCCGGTCGGCGAGCGGTTACCCGGCGCGGGCCGGTTCACCCCTTCCGGGCGAGCGCGCTTCACCCGGGCGCGACCGACGATCGGGGGACGTGAACCGGGAGGACGGGTGGTACCGATGCGACGGCTGGCGCGGGCGCGGTTGCTGCGCGTACCCCGGTGGGGTGGCCCGACCGGCGCGGACGGCGACCCCGCCGCGCCGGCCCGGTGGGAGGTGGTCACCGTCGACCGACCCCCGGAGCAGGTGCTTCCCGACGGACGCTGGCCGGAGCCACTGCGCCGCCTGGACGGCGCGGTCGAGGTGCGGGTCCGCCCGGCCCCCGGCGACCGGGGCACCGAGCTGGCGGCCCGGCCGCTGGCCGGCCGCACCCCGCCCACCGGGCTCGCCGCGCACCTGGTCGGCGACGACCCGGGTCTGCTGGTCCGCCGGACACTGCGCCAGGTCAAGCAGCGGGTGGAGGCCGGTGAGGTGCTGCGCGCGGACCGCTCGGCGCTGGACCGTCCCGGGGCCCGCGGGTGAGAGCGCTGTGCTGGGCGGCCGCCGGCGAGCTAGCGGTACGCGAGGTGCCCGACCCGGAGCTGCGCAACGAGCGTGACGTCATCGTCCAGGTCCGCCGCAGCGCCACCTGCGGCGCCGACCTGCCGCTGCTGGCCGGCCGGCACCCGCTGCTGCGGGCCGGCGACGTGCTCGGCGCGGAGTTTCTGGGCGAGGTGGTCGAGGTCGGCCCCGCTGTCCGCCGACACCGCGCCGGCGACCGGGTGGTCGTCGGCGCGAGCGTCGCCTGCGGTGGCTGCTGGTACTGCCGCCAGGGCCTGCACTCCTGCTGCGACAACGCCCATGCCGACCCGGCGAGCGCGGACCCCGACTGGGCCCGCGCGGACGGCGGCTGCTTCGGTCGGCCCCGCGCGGCGGGCGGCTTCGCGGGCGGTCACGCCGAGTACGTGCGGGTGCCGTACGCCGATGTGAGCGCGTTCCGGGTGCCGGACGCGGTCGACGACGACCGGGCGGTCTTCGCCGCGGACGCGGCGCCGACCGGGTGGCTGGCCGCCGAGTTGGGTGCGGTGCGCCCCGGCGACGTGGTGGCGATCTGGGGCGCCGGGGCGGTGGGTCAGTTGACCGCCCGAGCCGCCGAGCTGCGCGGTGCCGCCCGGGTGCTGATCGTGGACCGGCACGAGGAGCGGCTGCGGATGGCCGAGCGACACTCTGGCGCCGAGCCGCTGGACTACCGCCGCACCGACGTCGCGGCGGAGCTGAGCGACCGCAGCGGTGGACGCGGGCCGGACGTGTGCGTGGTGGCGGTCGGCACGCCGCCGGCCCGGTCGGCGCTCGATCGGTTCGGTGGCCAGTACGCCGACCGACCGGACGCGCTACGGGAAGCCGTGCACGCATGTCGCAAGGGCGGCGTGGTGGTGGTGCTCGGCGGGACGGACGGGTTCGTCGACGCGTTCCCGCTGGGCACGATGACCGAGCGACGGCTCACGCTGCGCGGCGCCCGTCGACCGGATCTGCGGGACGTGCCGATGCTGCTCGACCGGATGGCCCGCGACGAGCTGCGCACCGAACACCTGGCCACCCACCGACTGCCGTTGGCGCAGGGCCCGCAGGGGTACGCGCTGTTCCGGGACCGGGCCGACGGCTGCGTACGGGCCGTGTTCACGCCGTGACGCCCAACTCGTGAGCGCGATCGGTGACCACGAATGGCAGACTCCGAGGATGACTGGGGAGCGAACGTACGACGTGGTGCTGTTCGGGGCGACCGGGTTCACCGGCGGCCTGACCGCCGAGTACCTGGCCCGACACGCGCCGGCCGGGCTGCGCTGGGCGCTGGCCGGGCGCAATCCGCAGCGCCTCGCCGCCGTACGGGATCGGCTCGCCGCCATCGACCCGAGCTGGGCCGAGCTGCCGCTGCTCACCGCCGACGTGACCGACGCCGACTCGCTGCGGGCGGTGGCCGAGAGCACCCGGGTGGTGGCCAGCACGGTCGGCCCGTACATCCACCACGGTGAACCGCTGGTCGCGGCGTGCGCGCGAGCCGGCACCGACTACCTGGACATCACCGGCGAGCCGGAGTTCGTCGACCTGATGTACGTGCGCCACCACGCCGAGGCGACCCGCACCGGCGCGCGGCTGGTGCACGCCTGCGGCTTCGACTCCGTCCCGCACGACCTGGGCGCCTGGTTCACCGTCAAGCAGTTGCCCGCCGACGCCCCGATCACCGTGGACGGGTACGTGCGCGCCGGCGGCCGGTTCTCCGCCGGCACCTACCATTCGGCGCTCACCGCGTTCTCCCGTACGACGCAGGCCAGCCAGGCCGCCCGGGAGCGCCGGGCGGTCGAGCCGCGTCCCACCGACCGTCGGGTCCGGGCGGTGCCCGGCCGGCTGGCCCGCTCGGCGGAGCTGGGCATCTGGACCGTGCCGCTGCCGACAATCGACCCGCAGGTGGTCCGTCGCTCGGCGGCGGCCCGCCCGGAGTACGGCCCGGACTTCCGCTACCGGCACTTCGCCGCGGTGAAGCGGCTGCCCACCGTGCTGGCCGGCGCGGCCGGGCTCGGCGCGCTGATCGGGCTGGTGAAGCTGCCACCCAGCCGACGCTGGCTGCTCGGCCGGCTCACCTCCGGGCAGGGGCCCACCGCGCAGCAGCGGGCGGCGTCCTGGTTCCGGGTGCGGTTCGTCGGCACCGGCGGCGGGCAGCGGGTGGTCACCGAGGTCGCCGGCGGTGACCCGGGCTACGACGAGACGGCGAAGATGCTCGCCGAGTCGGCGCTGTGCCTGGCGCTCGACGAGCTGCCGCCGACCACCGGGCAGCTGACTCCGGTCGCCGCGATGGGTGACGCGCTGCTCGACCGGCTCATCCGGGCCGGCCTCACCTTCCGGGTGCTGGAACGCTCGGCTTGACCCTCGACCGGGTCGAGGGGGGAGGATGCCCAGCGTGAGCGACCTGCACAGCATCGGCGAGCTGGCCCGGGCCAGTGGCCTGACCGTCAGCGCCCTGCGCTTCTACGACTCGGCGGGGGTGCTGACGCCGACCCTTGTCGACCCGGTGACCGGCTACCGCTGGTACACGGCGGAGCAGATCGCCCCGGCCCGGCTGGTGGCCGGGCTGCGCCGGATCGGCATGCCGGTGCCGGAGATCGCCGCCGCGGTGCGCGCCGAGCCGGCCGCGGTGCACCAGCTGCTCGACGCGCACCTGCGGCGGCTCGCCGACGGGCTCAGCGACGCCCGCCGCGAGGTCGACCGGCTCCGGGCCCTGGTGTCCCCGGCCCAGCCGGCGGCCACCACGCTCCTGCTCTCCCCCGCCGCCCTGGCCGCCGCGCTCGACGCGGTGCGCTTCGCCGTCGGCGTCGACCCGGAGCTGCCGATGCTCGCCGGCGTGCTGTTCGACGTGGAGCCCGACGGCGTCCGGCTCGTCGCCACCGACCGGTTCCGGCTGGCGCTGGCACGGGCCGGGGCCGACGTCGACGGGCCGCCGGTGCGGGTCTTCGTGCCGGTGGCGCTCGTCGACCAGCTCCGGCCGCTGCTCGACACCGCCGACCCCTGGCCGGTACGGCTGAGCCTGGCCGGCGCGGACCTGCGGGTGCGGGTGGCCGACCGGACGCTCACCGGCACCGCCCTGCCGTACGACTTCCCGGACTACCGCCGGCTGCTGCGCAGCTCCGTCGGTGAGCGTCCCCGGGCACGCCGGATCCCGGTCGACGTGGCGACGCTGCGCGCCGCGCTTGCCGACCCGGCGGCCCCCACTGTCGCCTGCCACCACGACGGCACGACCCGGGAGGTCACCGTGCTCGGCGTCGACGATGAGGGCGGGCTGCGGCTGCTCCCCGCCGCCGAGGTGAGCACCGACGCGCTGCGGGTCGGGGTGGACGGCGGCTACCTGCTGGACGCGCTGAACGCGGCCGGCGCGCCGCAACTGGTGCTGGAGCTGGACGGGCCGATCGCCCCGTTGGCCGTACGACGACCGGACGACGCGGACACCTACTCCGTGCTCATGCCGATCCGGCTGTAGAAATCCCTCGCGCTCCCCGTCCCGGGGTGGAAACGTGCGCGACGGTAACATCTGATGGTTCACCAGTGAACCCCGGACGGAGGCGTACGGAGCAGCATGCTCGACATGGAGTTGATCCGGAAGGATCGCGAGGCGGTGGCAACCGCGCTGGCGAAGCGTCTGGATCCCGCCGAGGTCACCCGAGCGCTGGACGAGATCCAGCGGCTCGACCAGGAACGCCGCGCCCTGATCACGGAGATCGACGCCGAGCGGCAGCGCCGCAAGGCCGAGGCCCGGGCGTACGCGCAGGCGAAGCGGGCCGGCGAGGAGCCGCAGATCGCCGCGCCGGAGGCCGAGCGTAAGCAGCTCGCCGAGCTGGAGTCTCAGCTGGACGAGGTGCAGGCTCGGCTGCGCGACGCGATGAGTGAGCTGCCCAACCTGCCCAGCGACGACGTCGTGGCCGGCGGCAAGGAAGCCAACCAGGTCGTGAAGACCTTCGGTGCGCCTCCGGTGATCGAGAAGGTCCGCGACCACGTGGAGCTGAGCCGCGCGCTGGGCCTGGTCGACTACGAGCGGGGCGTCAAGCTCGGCGGGTCCGGCTTCTGGATCTACACGGGGATCGGCGCCCGGCTGGAGTGGGCGCTGCTCAACTACTTCGTCGACCAGCACATCAAGGCTGGCTACGAGTTCCTGCTCCCGCCGCACCTGCTGTTGGATTCGGCCGGCTTCGCCGCCGGGCAGTTCCCCAAGTTCTACGACGACGTCTACCACCTGGATTCAGCGTCCGCCCCGCGCGGTCAGTTCCTGCTGCCCACGTCGGAGACGGCGATCCTCGGGGCATACCAGGACGAGATCCTGGAGACCCCGAAGCTGCCGCTGAAGGCCTTCGCGTACACCCCGTGCTACCGGCGGGAGTCGGCCGGTTCGCACTCGGACGAGCGCGGCACGGTGCGGGGGCACCAGTTCAACAAGGTGGAGATCTTCCAGTTCACCCTGCCGGAGCAGGCCGACGCGGCGCTGGAGGAGATGCTCGCCCACGCCGAGGGTCTGGTCGAGGGGCTGGGTCTGCACTACCAGCGCACGCTGCTCTCGGCCGGTGACGCCAGCGCCTCGATGAAGAAGACGCTCGACATCGAGGTGTGGATGCCGAGCACCGGCAAGTACAAGGAGGTGTCGTCGGTCTCCTGGGCCGGCGACTACCAGGCGCGTCGGGCGGCGATCCGCTACCGCGAGCCGGGCGGCAAGCAGACCCGGTTCGTGCACACCCTCAACGGGTCGGCGCTGGCCACCAGCCGGCTCTTCCCGGCCATCCTGGAGCAGTACCAGCAGGCCGACGGCAGCGTCCTGGTCCCCGAGGTCCTCCAAGACCGCCTAGGCACCGACCGCCTGACCCCCCGCTAACCGGGTCGTTCGACGGGGGCCGGGTCCACCCCGTGCCCCCGTCGACGCATCCACACGCCCAGCACGGCGAGCAGGACGAGGGCGGTCAGCAGCAACGCTGGGCCGACCGTGTCCAGGGCGTTGGTCATGGTGTGCTGCACCTTTGACGCTGCTTGGATGACCGGGTCTTGGCGGGCGTCTCGGCGGCCGGCGGCTAGGCGTAGCTCGTACCAGCCGTACCAGGCCACGTAGGTGCCGGCGAGCAGCAGCACCAGGCCACTGAGGCGGGGCACCAGCGCGCCGGCGACCCGCAGCCGGGCCACCAGGCCGTCGCGCACCAGCGCCACGCCGAGCGCGGCGACCGCGACCACCAACCCCATCCCGAGGGCGTACGCGCCGAACAGCGCCAACCCCTGGCCGGTCGTGCCGGCCTGGAGGCTGGTCACCACGATCGCCAGGAACGGCGCGATGGCGCAGCCGAGCGACGCCAGCGCGTACGCCGCGCCGAACAACGCCATCGACGGCCAGGATCGGGTCAACCGGGGTGCCCGGGCGGACCAGCCGGGGGCGGGCAGCCGTCGACCGGCGAGCAGCCAGCAGCCAGCCACCACCAGCAGCACGCCGAGCGCCACGGTCAGCCACGGCAGCCGGGGGCGCAGCCAGCCGGCCAGCGGCGCGAGCGCCAGGCCGAACGCGCCGAAGACCAGCACGTACCCCAGGGTCAGCCCGGCCGCCGCGGTGAGCGCGCGGCCGACCGCGCCGCGGGTGTCCGACTTCCCGGCGACCAACAGCGAGAGGTACGCGGGCAGCAGCGCGAAGCCGCACGGGTTGACCGCGCCGAGCATGCCGGCGGTCAGCGCGAGCAGCAGTGTGGCCCTCATGCCCGGGCCAGGGCGGCGACCCGGGCGGTGAGCGCCTCACCGTCCAGGAATCCCTGGTAGACCAGAGTGCCGTTCCGGTCGATGATCACGAAGATGCTCTGCTCGGTCACCTTGAACCGCTTCCAGATCGCACCCGCGCGGTCGTTGATCTGTGGCGTCGCGCCGAGGTCGAACTCGGTGACGAACTCCTTCATGGCCCGCTGTTCACCTAGCCCGGCGACGCCGACGATCGGCACGGTGTCCCGGTACTGGGGTGCGATCTCGGCCACCGTCCAGGCCTGACTGGCACAGGTGGGGCACCACGGCGCCCAGAACCACAGCACCACCGGCTTGCCGGCGAGCTGCGCCGCGTCGAACCGGGTTCCGCCGAGAGTGGTCCCGGTGAAGCGCAGCACGTCCGGGACCTGCGCCGGGGCGGCGGGCGGCCCGCCAGTCGGCGTGGGCGGCGCACCGGTCGGTGCCCCGGTCGGCGTGAGCGGCGCACCGGTCGAGGCCGGGGCCGACCCGCCGGCGGCGGGCCCGCCCGGCGCGGTGCCGGTGCAGGCGGCAGTGCCGAACAGGGCCACCACGAGCGCCCCGGCGGTGGCGGCGCGGCACAGTCGCCCGGCCCCTGTCCACGCCATGCCCATCCGCATCTCCGTTTCCGGTCCGGAAGGGACCTTCCTGGACCTGAGCCCTACTCGGCCTTGGCGAGTCGCAGCGCCAGCTCCGGGCAGACCTTGACCGCCTTCAGCGCACCCTCCCGCAACCAGGTCGGCACGGGGGTGGCGGGGAAGGCGGGGTATCCGTTCGCGTCGAGCCGGATGAAGTCCGGTACGACGTGCGCGCACAGGCCGTGCCCGTCGCACCGCGACCAGTCCAGGGTGAGCTTCTGCGGGTTCGCGTCGGGTGCGCCCGGCAGCCCCATCACGCCCTTGACCCGCCGGCCACAGCCGTCGCCGGTGCTGTGCAGCCGCAGGTCGTCGGCGAAGACCTCGATCGCGGAGAGCGCGAACCGGGCGGTGCCGTCCGGGTGGCTACACGCACCCCGGCCCTTCACCTCGCCGGCGGCGGCTCGCACCACGTCCGCGGGTTGACTGCCGGCGACGGCCAGGTCCACGGCGCGGGCCAGGTCCGGCAGGCCCATCTTGCACGGTCCGCACTGGCCGGCGGACTCGCCGGCCAGGTAGCGCACCACCTGGGCGGCCTCACCGAGCGGACAGGTGTCGACACCGAGCGGGACGATGATGCCCGCGCCGAGGGTGCCACCAACCGCGGCCAGGCCCTTGCGGGAGACCTCGGCCGTCTCCGCCGCCTCCGCGGTGATCCACTTGCCGTGGTAGCCGCCCATCAGGATGCCCTGGGTCTCCGGGACCTCGCACAGGTCGAGGACGTCGCGCAGCGGCATGCCGGCGGTGCACTCCACCACGGCCGGCCGCCCCGCCGCGCCGGTCACGGTGAGCAGCACGGTGCCGGGCTCGTCGTCGGTGCCGAGCGCCGCGTACTCGTACGGGCCGAGTCGCGCACCGATGGCGAGCTGGGCGTACGTCTCGGCGTTGGACAGCAGGGTGGGCAGGCCGCTGACCCCGGAGTCGCTGGAGCGCTTCTTGGTGCCGGGCGGGATGTGCGGCAACCCGTTGATCCCGTTGACAAGCGCGCCGCCCTCGCCGGAGATGAACCGGTGCGGCACGGTGACGATTGTCGTCTGCACCGGCATCCGGCGCTCTTCGAGAGCCTCCATGAGCGAGTCCCGGCCGACCCCGTCGTCCGCCACACCGATGACGATCTCGTCGGCGTCCAGCGCGTACGCGGCCAGCGCCGCGCCGTCCAGGATCAGGTGCGGGGCTCGGGTCAGCAGCACCTTGTCCTTCCAGCTGGCCGGCTCCCCCTCGGTGGCGTTGACCACCACCACGGCAGCGAGGTCCTGCCGCTCGCAGGACTCCAGCACCGCGCGCAGTTTGCGGGCGAACGGGAAACCCGCCCCGCCCTTGCCCTTGAGCTGCATGCCCTCGGCGAGCCGGAGCAGCTGCGCCGGCTCCATCGGGCCGATCGGCCCGTGCACCTCCTCGTGCGCGAGCAGGTCGAGTCGGCCGTACTCGGCGAAGCCGGCGGTCAGCCGGGGCTCGCCCACGCAGGCGACCGGTGGCACGGCGGTCCGCATCACTTCGCCTCACCCCGCAGACCCGCCCAGTACGCCCCGTCGACCGCGTCCGCGCTGGCCTTGCGGCGCTTGGCGGACCGGCCCTCGCCGGCGGCCCGCTTGGCCCGGCGGGATGCCAGGTCGACAAGGGTCGGGGTGTCGTCGACCGGCGGTTCCACCTCGTCCGGCACATACCGGGCCGGCGGGCGCCAGTAGTCCGGCTCCTCGGGCAGGTCGTCCTCGACGCTGTGCCGGCCGCTGCCGCTGCGCGGCGCCGACGAGATCGGGCTGCTGGAGACCGGGCCGGCCGAGATGGGCTCGGCGGAGACCGGGCCGGCGGAGATCGGCTCGGCGGCCTGCCAGCGGCGCGGGCTGTCCCACGGCTCCTCGGCCTCGTCGAGGGTCGGCTGTGGAGGCGCCGAGTAGCGGCTGCCGTCGTCCTCGCTGCGGGACCGGCGGCGAGACCGCTCGGTGGCCGGCTCATCGGCGCGTCGCCGGCCGGTCGGAACCGCCTCGTCCCGGCTACGCGAGCCGCGCCGCCGGGTCACCGGCTCCAGCTCTTCCTCCGCGCGTCGGCTGCGCGAGGACCGTTCGGTGTCGCGGCGGGCCGCCGGCTCCTCCTCCCGCCGACGTCGACTGGGCCGGGTCGGCTCAACGAGCGAACCGGGCTCGGGCACCACCGGGACGGTGAACCGTTCGGGGTCGCGCCGGGCGGCCGGCGCGGCCCACGTGGCGGTGGTGGTGTTCGCCCAGGCGGGTCGCTTGTCGGCGTCGGCTTTGCCGCGTCGGGTCAGCCCGGCCAGCAGCGCTCGGCCACGGCTCGTCTCATTGGCCCGCCCGACCAGCGCCGCGTTGCGCACCGCGGCCTGGTGCTGCTCGCGGCTGCGCCGACCGATGGTGACCGAGAACCGGACCAGCAGGGCCAGCACCACCAGCAGGACACAGCCGAGGTAGCTGAGCACCACCAAGGAGTTCGCGGCCCGGCCGGCGTTGAGGCCGTGCAGGATGGCGAACGGCCAGGCCAGGTACGCGGTGGAGTGCAGCGTGCGCCACAGCCACTTCGGACCGACGCCGGCGAAGCGGGCCCGGATGATGCCGGTCCAGATCACGCTGACCATCAGCAGGGCGGCCACCGTGCCGAGCCCGACGTAGAGCCCCCGGCCGCCGACGAACGGCACCAGCGCGTCAGTCGCCCCCGCCCGCCCGGTGGCGACCTTGGTGAGGACATGGAAGCCGAGCCCGGCCACCGCCAGCACGCCGGTGGCCCGGTGCGCCGACTGCATCAGCACCCGGTGCGAGATGCGCAGCACCAGCCGGTCGGTGGCGAGTAGACCGAGCATCACGGTGAGGCTCAACGACACCAGGGAGACCACCCCGGCGAAGAACTCGGTGAAGAAAAAGCCGTACGCGTACGCCGTCTGGCCGGCGCCGGTCAGCATGATCGCCGCCCAGAGCGCGGCGAGCACCGACGCGATCAGCAGGGCTGTCGCCGACCGTGACCGGGTGCGCACCCCCCGACTGCTGGCGCTGGTCCGGACGGTCGCCGCCTTCTTGTCCTGCTGTGCCCGGGCCATCTGCTCCTCGATCGTCTCGCGGCGGCGTACCACCGGCCGACCCCTGCTCCCCCATCCAGTACGGACCGGCGGCGCGCGCGGATCACTACCCGACAAAAATTTCTGGGCCGAAATCGAACCGAGGGGCGTGGGCGTGCGTTGGCGTTAAGCCGCACGGCGGGTCTCGCTGAACCGAGGGCCCCGAAGCGCCAGCCACCATAGAGTGGTTTCGTGCCGTTTGACCGAAAGACTCCGTACCGTCGTCGCGGTGTCTGGGTCGCCGCCGCGATCGGCGTACCCGCGCTGCTGGTGACCGCGTTGCTGGTCGGCCAGGCCCTCACCCCGAGCTCGACGGCCCCCGACGACCGCAACGTGGTGGTAGCCGACCCGACTCCGAGCAGTGTGGACCAGAGCCCGGAGGAGTCGGTCCCACCTGCCGCACCCGCCCCGGACGGGCTACCGGTGGTCGACTACGACCCGGCACCCGCAGGGTTCCCCGCCGATCCAGCCACCATGGACGTCACGCCGCTGACCGATGGCGCGCACCCGACCAGACGGATCGCCGCGTACGACGCGCCGGGCGGTCGTCCGCGCGCCTTCCTCGAACCGACGATCCGCGGTGTCGAGCTGACCATGCCGATCGCCCAGCGGCGTGCCGGCTGGACCGCCGTCCTGCTGCCCTCGGCCAACCGACAGCTCGCCTGGCTGCCTCCCGGCGGGTTCGAGACCGTGCCGCTGCGCGACCAGATCGTGGTGGAACGCAAGGTCCACAGGCTCACCTGGTACCGGGCCGGCAAGGCGGTGCGCTCCTGGGAGGTCAGCCTCGGCCAGTCGGGGCAGGAAACCCCACTCGGGCGGACCTTCATCCTGGGCCGCACCCCACCGCCGGAGGAGGTCTACGGCGGGGTGGACATCTACGCCCTCGGTTCGGTGCCCGACGACCCGGAGTCGGTGCCGTCCGGGCTGCGCGGCGCGCACATCGGGGTGCATACCTGGCACCACGACGACGAGCTGGGCGAGAACACCACGAACGGCTGCATCCGGCTGACCCGCAGCGGTCAGCGGGAACTACTGGCCGAGGTACGCCCCGGCAGCAGCGTCGTCGTGGTCGATCAACTGACCGCCCCGCCGCCGACCGCCTGAGCGCCGCCGCGCACTGTCACTCGCCGAGCAGCCAGCCGTTCTGCTCGGCGACCCGGAGCGCGTCGGCCCGGTTGCGCGCGCCGGTCTTACCGATCGCCGCCGACAGGTGGTTGCGTACCGTCCCCTCGGACAGGTGCAGCGCCCTGGCCAGGTCCGCGACCGTGCCCCCGCCCCGCGCCGTGCGCAGCACCTCGGTCTCCCGCTCGGTCAGCGGGCTGACCCCGGCGGCCAACGTCTCCGCGGCCAGCGTCGGGTCGACCACCCGCAGGCCGGCGTGCACCCGGCGGACCGCGTCGGCGAGTTGCCGGGCCGGGGTGTCCTTGACCACGAAGCCGCTCGCACCGGCCTCCATCGCCCGGCGCAGGTAGCCGGGCCGGCCGAAGGTGGTGACCACCAGCACCCGGCAGGTCGGCAGCGCGGCCCGCAGCGCGGCGGTGGCGGCGATCCCGTCCAGGCCGGGCATCTCCACGTCCAGCAGGGCCACGTCGGGAGTGCTGCGTCGGGCCTCGGGCACCACCTCGTCGCCCCGGCCCACCTCGGCCACCACGGTCAGGTCCTCCTCCAACGAGAGCAGGGCGGCCAGCGCACCCCGGACCAGCGCCTGGTCGTCGGCGAGCAGCAGCCGGATCGGCGCGGACCCGCCGCTCACCGGGCCTCCCCCGGCGCGTGCACCCGCAGCAGGAAGCCCTCGCCCTCCGGTCGACGGCCGACGGTCACCACCGCGTCCAGCCGCTGCGCCCGCTCCCGCAGGCCAACCAGCCCGTGCCCGCTCGCGTCGGGCGTGGACGGACCACGACCGTCGTCACTGATCTCGACCCGATCCGGGTGTACCCGGATCACGCAGCACCGCGCGCCGCTGTGCCGGACCACGTTTGTCACCCCTTCCCGTACCGCCCAACCGAACAATTGGTCCCACTCCTCCGGCAGGTCCGGCACCTGGTCCGGCACGTCCGCCGCGATGCCCGCCGCGGCCAGCGCGGAGCGCGCGCCGGCCAGCTCCGCGCCGAGGGTGACCTCCCGGTACGCCCCGACCGTCTGCCGTACGTCAGCCAGCGCGGCCCGGGCCAGCGCCTCCACCTCGGCGATCTCGACGGCGGCCCGGTCCCGGTCCACCTCGATCAGCCGCCCGGCCAACTCGGCCTTGATCGCCACCACGGTCAGCGAGTGCCCGAGGATGTCGTGCAGGTCGCGGGCGGCGCGGGCCCGCTCCTCGGCGACCGCGAGCCGGCGGATCTCCTGCTGGGCCGCCCGGAGCTCACTGTTGCGCTGCGCCAACCGGGACACCCCGAACATGGCGAACGAGGCGAGCAGCACCGCGAACGTGACAGTGCTCTCCTGCGTCCAGGTCGGCACCAGCCAGGCCCCCACGAGCGGGATCAGCGCGCAGAGCGCCACGATGATCAGCGCCTGCGTCGCCGACAGCAGGAACACCGCCGACGCGGCCACGAACACCAGCGTGGCCGTCCAGTCCCCGGCGGTGCCCGGGATGCCGGCCAGCCCCAGCACGACCAACCCCAGCAGCGCGATCCCGGCCCGGCGTTGCGGGATCGGTCGAAGGTGTTCGCGCAGGTGACGTGCCCACTGGAACAACACCACGTAGCCGAGGCCGAAGGCGGACAGGGTGGCGACGCCGACGGCCCGCCGCCACGGCTCCGGCTGGTGCAGCGCGGTGTCGAGCGGCACGTTGAGGAAGAACAGCCACACGCCGGCCAGCAGCCAGCCGGTGAACCGCCAACGGCGGCTCACCGGCCAGGGCTGCCCGGTCGGAAGGTCCATCGGGTTCACGCTAGCGGCCCGGACGCTCAGACCCGTGCGGTGTCCCGGCGGAACAGCCGGGCCGCGCCGACGCCGAAGACCAGCGTCCAGGCGACGAGGTTGGCCACCGCCGCCAGGCTCACCCCCTCGCCGGTCAGTGGAGCGCGGGCCAGCACACCCATGCCGTACACCGGGGTGAACTTGGCGACCTGTTGCAGGACGTCCGGCAGCACCTCGACCGGGACGAACAGCCCGCCGAACATGGCCAGCACGGCCAGGATCGGGCCGATGAACTGCATGACGTTCTCGGCCGGCACCAGGTAGCCGATGAACAGGCCGAACGCCGCGAAGACCAGCGAGCCGACCCAGGCGGCCAGCCCGGCCAGCAGCCAGACGTACGCCGGGATGCGAACCCCGGCGGCGGCGCCCACCAGGAACTCGACGACGACCGCGAGCAGGCCGAGGGACATCGCGGTGACCAGCTTGGTGGCCACGTACGCCGCCGGGCGCAGCGGGGTGAGCCGCAACTGGCGACTCCAACCCAACGCGCGCTCGGTGGCGACCGCGCCACCCGCGCTGGTGGTCGCCACCATGGCCGCGTACACCGCCAGGCTGATCATGACGTACGCGGTCACCGGCCGGCCGTTGTCCAGGCTCTGCCCGCCCTGCGGCAGGCCGAAGATGAGGAAGAAGACACCCGGCATGATCAGCGTGAAGGCGAGGGTACGGCGGTTTCGCAGCACCCGACGCAGCTCGATGCGCAGGACGCCCGGGTAGAACCCGCTCAGGGTGGTCATCGTCAGGCTCCGGTCTGCTCGGTGGTCAGGGCGAGGAAGGCGTCCTCGAGGTTTCGGGAGGTGATCTCGACGTCCCGGGCGGCGGTCCGGGTGAGCAGGTGCCGGGCGATCCCGTCCGAGTCGGCGGTCCGCACCAGCACGCTGTCCCCGCGTACCTCGACGGTGTCAACGCCGGGCAGCGCGGCGAGCGCGGCCTGGTCGGCACCGGGCAGGGTGGCCCGCACCGTACGGCCGGCGGCCAGGTTCTTGATCTCCGCGGTGGTGCCGTCGGCGACGATGCGCCCCTGCCGGACCAGCACGATCCGGTCGGCATACGCGTCCGCCTCGTCCAGGTAGTGGGTGGCGAAGATGATGGTCCGTCCGCCCCGTGCGTCGCGGCGCAGCGACTGCCAGAAGTCCCGCCGTCCCTCGACGTCCATGCCGGTGGTCGGCTCGTCGAGCACCATCAGGTCCGGGTCGGGCAGCAGGGCCAGCGCGAAGCGCAGCCGCTGCTGCTGACCGCCCGAGCAGCGCCCGACCACCCGGTCGGCGATGTTGGTGATACCGGCCCGCTCCAGCACCTCCGCCACCGGGCGGGTGTGCCGGTAGAAGTGGGCCGTCATCTGCACCGTCTCGCCCACGGTGAGGTCCTTGAGCAGCCCGCCGGTCTGGAGTACGGCGGCGACCCGGCCCCGGGCCACCGCGTCGTCCGGAGTCCCGCCGAGGACGCGGACGGTGCCCGCGTCCGGTCGGGCCAGACCGAGCAGCATGTCGATGGTGGTGGTCTTGCCCGCGCCGTTCGGGCCGAGGAACGCCACCACCTCGCCGGGCTGCACCCGCAGGCTCAACCCGTCGACCGCGGTGACCGCGCCGAAGCTCTTGGTGAGGCCGTCCAACTCGACAGCCGGAGGGGTACTGGTCATGTCGACAATGCTCCGGCGGCGCGTACCCCGATGCCCGGAGCGGCCGTCACCTCCCGGCCGTGACATTTGTCAGGGGCCAGGCGCCACGGAGAGTGACCTCCCTGCGAGCCAACACCGCGACGAGCGTGATGTCCCTGAGTCATCACGATGCCCCTGAGTCATCACGCTCACTGCCACGTCCGCCCCCGAGCGCGACCCGCCGAGTCGAGCCAGCGGCGAAGGAATTCCCGGCGCGGCAGCGGGTAACCGCTCGGCCGAACGCCGCGACACCGGGAGGACGCGATGGGTGCCACGCCGCAGGGCCGGGTCGACACGGTCGTGCTGATCCACGGGCTCTGGATGACGCCACGTAGCTGGGAGGGTTGGGCCCAGCGGTACACCGAGCGCGGTATGCACGTCATCGCCCCCGCCTGGCCCGGTATGGATAAGTCGGTGGAGCAGTTGCGCGACGATCCCAGCCCGATCGCCGAGCAGAGCATCGCCACCATCGTCGCGCACTACGACCGGATCATCCGGGCGCTGCCCCGACCGCCGATCATCATGGGGCACTCGTTCGGTGGCCTCTTCGCCCAGATCCTCGTCGACCGGGGCCTCGGCGCGGCGGCCGTCGGAGTGCACCCCGCGGCGGTGAAGGGGGTGCTCAAGGTGCCACTGAGCACGCTGCGCTCGGGGTTCTCGATCCTGCGCAACCCAGCCAACCGGCACAAGGCCGTCCCGTTCACCAAGGACGACTTCGCCTACGCCTTCGGCAACGCGATGAGCCGCGAGGACTCCGATCGGGCCTGGCAGCGCTACGCCGTCCCGGGTGCCGGGCGGGTGCTCTTCGAAGGCGCGTTCGCCAACCTCGACCCACGCTCACCCGCCCGCGTCGACGTCGGGCGCGACAACCGTGCGCCGCTGCTGCTGATGGCCGGCGAGGTCGACCACGTGGTGCCGGCGTCGGTGGTCCGCGCCAACGCCAGCCTCTACCAGAAGTCCCGCGCCCTCACCGCGTACGAGGAGTTCCCCGGTCGATCACACTTCACCGTCGGGCAGGACGGCTGGGAGAGGATCGCCGACTACGCGCTGGACTGGGCGCTCAGAGCGGCGGCGCTACCCCGAGAAGCGACAATCGCCAGCGGAGCCCCCCGCCGCTGAACCCCGGCGAGTTCTCCCGCATCCCCTCGAGCAGCAGGGCGAGACTCGGCGAGGCGTGATATCAAAAACCCGCCATCTTGATATCGCCCAGTGCCTGGGTCGTCCCGCCGGGCACCGCCGACTGATCACACGGTGCGCTGATCCTCGGCATGCCCACGGTCTAGCGGGGTATCTCGGCGGGATGAGGGCCAGTTTCCGGCTTGGCCGGGTCGCGGGGGTGCCGGTCGGCGTCAACTGGAGCGTTCTGGTCATCTTCGCGTTGATCGCCTGGGGGTTGGCCGCCAACCAGTTTCCCCGCTCGTACCCCGACCGCTCTCCCGTGGCGTACGCGATCGCCGGGCTGGTCGCGGCGGTGGTCTTCTTCGTCGGGCTGCTCGCCCACGAGGTGTCGCACGCGGTGGTGGCCAAGCGCAACGGGCTGACGGTCGACGGCATCACGCTGTGGCTGTTCGGCGGGGTGGCCGAGTTGCGGGGCGAGCCGCGTGACCCCGGCGCGGAGCTGCGGATCGCTGGCGTCGGCCCGCTGGTCAGCCTGCTGATCGGGGCGTTATTCGGCGCGATCGCCGCGCTGCTGGCACTGGCCGGGCAGGGTGGTCTGCTGTTCGGGGCGGTGGCCTGGCTGGCGGGAATCAACGTGCTGCTGGCCGTCTTCAACGTGCTGCCGGCCGCACCCCTGGACGGTGGTCGGTTGCTGCGCGCCGCGGTCTGGAAGGCCACCGGCGACCGGACCCGCGCGTCCGTGGTCGCCGCCCGGGCCGGTTGGGTGCTGGGTGTGCTGCTGATCGGCTTGGGGCTGTGGCAGTTCCTGTCCGGGGTCGGCTTCGGTGGGCTCTGGCTGGCATTGATCGGCTGGTTCCTGATCGGCGCGGCCGGGACGGAGGAGCGGCAGGCCCGCACCGGCAACGCGCTGCGCGGAATTCGGGTGGGCGACGTGATGACCGCGCAGCCGCAGACCGCCTCGGCGGAGATGACCGTCGCGGACTTCGTCGACCACTACCTTTTCGCGTACCGGCATTCGGCGCTGCCGCTGACCGAGGACGGCCGACCGACCGGCCTGGTCACCGTCGACCGGGTGCGGGGCGTGCCAGCCGAGCGGCGGTCGTCGACCACGCTGGCCGAGGTGGCCTGCCGAGCTGACCAACTGGTGCTGGCCCAGCCCGACGAACAGCTCAACGACCTGCTCCCCCGGCTCACCGAGTGCGCCGACGGCCGAGCCCTGGTGGTGAGCGAGGACGGCCACCTGACCGGCATCGTCTCCCCCAGCGACATCAGCCGAGCCGTCCAACGCAGCACCCTGGTCGGCCAGGGCGGTCAGCGGGGGAGGTAGTGGTCCAGCAGTTCGGTGCCGAACTTCCCGGTCGGGTCCAGGTGGGTCAGCAGGCCGGCGAAGTCGGCGTACCTCGGGTAGCGGGCGGCCAGCTCGGCCGGGTCGGTGACGAAGACCTTGCCCCAGTGCGGGCGGGGCGTGAAGGGCGCCAAGCGCTCCTCCACCGCGGCCACCACCGGCAGCACCGCCTCGGTGTCGTCGACCCAGGTGAAGTGCAGCACGAAGCTGTCCCGCCGGTAGTTCGGGCTGAGCCACAACTCGTCGCCCGCCACGGTACGCAGCTCGGACACCAGCAGCACCGGAGCGATCAGGTGCGCCACGTCGTCCAGCGCGGCGAGCGCGTCGGCCGCCGCCGTACGCGCGACGTGGTATTCGGACTGCAACTCGTCGCCGCTGCTCGGGGTGAAGCCGAGCTTGAAGTGCGGCAACCGCTCGTGCCACGGGCCCGGCTCGCCGAGTTGCGGGGTGCAGTTCTCCGGCGACATCCCGAGCACCGGGTGCCGGGGCTGGTCGGCGGCGGTGGTGCCGAGCCAGTCCGCCGAGGGCGGCGGCTGATCCGCCAGCTGTTTGCGCCACACCTCGCGCAGCCGGGGCGTCCGGAAGTCGGTGAAGACACTCACGCTGTACGCCGAGCCCAGCGCCTCGTCCAGCGCGGCCCGGTCGAGGTCGAGGCGTACGTACTGGCGCAGCTCGAAGGTCGGTACGACGTCCAGGGTGACGCGGGTGACCAGGCCGAGCGCGCCGAGCCCGACCACCATGCCGGCGAACGTGTCGGTGTCGCGGTCGACCCGGACCAGTTCGCCGTCGGCGGTGACCAGCTCCAGGCCGGCTACCGCGCTGGCCAGGTTGCCGTGGGCCGGGCCGGAGCCGTGGGTGGCGGTGGCCACCGCGCCGGCCACCGAGATGTGCGGCAGCGAGGCGAGGTTCGCCAGCGCGTACCCCTGGGTGTGTAGCTGTCGAGCGATGTCGCCGTAGCGCAGCGCGCCGCTGACGGTGACCTGCCCCCGCTCGTGGTCCACGTCGACGACCGGGGGCAGCCCGGCGAGGCTGACCAGGTCACCGTCGGTGTCGCCGAAACGGTTGAAGGAGTGCCCGCTGCCCACCGCCCGGATCCGGGTGCTGCCGGCGACGAGTCGGCGTAGTTCGTCAACGGAGGTGGGCCGGTGGAACGCCTTCGCGGCGTACCGCACGTTGCCGGCCCAGTTGCGGCGCGGCACCTCGGCCGACGTGGCGTTCGGTCCCTGCGCGGTCATGTGGCGGTCTCCCGATCGGTGGTCTGCTCGTCGGCCAACGCGGCGACGAGGGCGCCCAGAACCGTATCCGTCTGGAACGTGTTGTAGCCACGCTGGGCGATCGGCAGACCGGCTGCGGTGGCGCGTTCGATCTCCCCCTGGGCCGCCTGCCGGGTCGACGCGTCCCCGGACATCAGGGCGTCCTGGCCGCGTCGGATCAACCGGTCGATGCGGTCCATCTGGTAGCCACGCAGGCCAACCGGAAGGTCCGGGGCGTCGAAGGCGGCGCGACGCAGAGCGAGTAGGTCGACGAACCGGTCTCCGGCACAGCTGGTGAGCGCGGCGGACACCTGCTCGGGCTGCTCGCGGACCTGGTCGAGGACGAGCAACTCGATGGCCGGGCGGCCGTCGAGCGGGTGACGGGCGGTCACCAGCTCACGCGGCACGCCCTGCGCCGGCACCAGCAGCAGCCTCGGCGGTTTCGCGTAGCCGTCGCGTCGGGGCGGCTCGTCGAGGACCAGCACGTCCACCTCGGCCCACGGGATCTCCCGGCGCAGGCCCGGCCGCCGGATGCTGAGCCCCTCCGCGTGAATCCCGAACCGGAACGGCCGCACCGCGCTGACCAGCGCCACCGCGCCGAGCGCGATCGCCCCCACCGCGATGACCGTCCGAAGCAGGGCGCCGTCGCTGGGATAGACCAACAAGAGCACCCCACCGAGTACGCACACCGAGGCGAGCGCACGGGATCCCCGATTCCGGCGCAATTCCACGCTCGGACCCCCGTTCATGACCGTGGCGACGGTCCCCGCATCTTCCACCAAACCGGGCACCGAGGACACCGGTCGATCGGGCACGGTTGTTCTCGTCATCGTCGGGGAACCCTACGCCCATGAGCAGCTACCGTGATCCGGCCCCACGGGGCGACGTCTTCCCGTCGGAGGAGGAGCTGGACCCCACCGGCACCGGGGTCGAGCAGGCCAGCGCGCCGCCGGTCGGCGGGTTGCCGAGCCACCCGTCGCCCACGCCTGGTCCCCGACCCACGCCGGCTCCCGCGCCGGCCCCGACGCCGGTGCCGACGCCCGGGCCGCCGCCGCGTGCGCCCGGCGCACAGTCGATCGTGACCCGCCACCTGGACGGTTCGGTGGAGGTGGTCACCGACCTCGACGGTGACGGTGTCGCCGACGTCGTCCAGATCGACGTGGACGGTGACGGAATCCCGGACATCACCTACGTGGACAGTGACCGCGACGGTCGGCTGGACACCGTGCTGGGCGACCCGCACGCGGTCCGGACGGGCGCGCACCGGGCCTGACCGGTGGCGCCCTGCTGGGGATCGGCGTAGACGGCGAGGTGCTCCTCCCCGGTCGGCCCGGTCGGCGGCGTGCCGACCGGGCCGCCAGCGTCACTCAGACGTACGGCCGCTTGGCGTACGCCTCGCGGAGCGCGGTCAACCCGGCCGCCTTCGGCGTCAGGGTGCCCCACCCGGAGTTGAAGTAGTTGGTGCGGACGATCCGTGGCCCACCCTCGGCGTTGAGCTGGGCGATCGCCGCTGGCACGGTGGCGATCCAGGCTGGTTGGTTCGGGATCTCCGCCACCCGCACCCCCCACTCGGCGATGATCACGGGCCGGGACAACGCCACCGGGCCGAGATCCGCCACCGCCCAGTCCTTGGTGCGGCGAAACCGGGCCAGCGCGGTGTGGCTGGCGTTGGTGGCGTACGCGTTCCACTGGAGGTAGTCGAGTCGGGACATCAACGACTCCGGGTGGGTGCGCTGGAAGCAGGCCCGGTCGAAGCCGCCCAGCCCCACCGAGAACGTCGTCCCGGCCGGCAACGTGCGCGCCTTGAACCAGGTGAGGATGTAGTTCACGGCCTGCACCGCTCGTGCGTCCGACTCGGCCCAGTTGTACGCCTTGCCGTCCTCGGTGGTGCCGAACTCGTGGTCGGTGTCGAACTCCGAGGCGAGCTGGATGTTCACCCCGAAACCGAGCGTCCGGTACTGCGACAGAGCGCGGGCGAACAGCCCGTCGCACTGCCCTTTGATCACCTGGCCGTACCCGTACGCCTTCGGCCAGGTCGTGCCAGGTCGCTGCTGGATGGTCATCGACGGCGCCGGCACGGTGTAGCTGACTCCGTCCACCGCGAAGCTCTGCGGCCCGTAGTTGGGGGCGCCGTAGCTCTTCAACTCCAGGACCATGTTCATCTGCACCCCGGCCTTACCCAGGTTGACCAGCCAGGGCCGGTTGTAGCCGGGGAAGATGTAGCCGTCGGCGAAACTGCGGTACTGGGTGAGCGACCGGAAGTTGCCGCCGGCCATGTCGGCGCTCGGATCGGCGCCGCCGGACAGGTAGTAGCCACCGAGCACAGTTTGGCCCAGGCTGTAGTCGGCGGTTGCCGTCGCGGTGTTGCCGGCGGCGTCGCGGACCTGGACGGTGACCCGGGGCATCACGCCACCGACCGGTACACGGCCACCGAGCCGTTGTCGGAGACCCGGGTCCAGGTACGCCCGGAGTTGTCGCTGATGGTCACGGTGAGCGGGTCGATGACCGCGGTGACCTTGACCGGCGCGCTGCTGTTGCCCTGCGCGTCGGTGACCACGATGGTGACGGTCAACGGTTTGGTGTCGGCGTCCGAGTAGGTGACGGTCAGCAGCATCTGGTCACCCGGCGCGAAGACGGATGCGTTCAAGGCTGCGGTTGCGGTGGGAGCGGCCATGTCGGGCCCTTTCTGGCTCGGTCGCCAGGGCTCGGCGCGCGGTCGAGCAACGCCGGACCCCGGCGGGGTCCACAGTGCGAAAGGCCGGCGGGGCACGGGGACGGATGGCACGGCCGGTGGGCGGCGTCGCCTGACTGCCGACGGTGCTGACGTCCTGGTCCCGGTGGGCGGAGGCACCGCTGCGGGCGCCCGCAGGGTGTCGTTGGCAGCCGTGGCCTGTGGTGTGCGCGCTCGGCACGGCAGCTATGCCATGACCGCCGCGGCATCAAGGCCGGGCTGGGTGAGGGCGGCACCGGTAGGGACGATGTTGTCCCCACCGGGCCGGAGGATCGGGATGTGGCCCGCCACCCGTCTACCTCCACCTGCCCTAAGAGTGCTCTACCAGGGGCTTTACCGTCTTGTCCGGTTTGCGACAGGGCAGGCCGACCGGTATGGGCGGCCGGGTTCCGCACCGCCCCGAGGTGCGGCACCTCGGGGCGGTGCGGGTGGTCAGGATCAGGCCTCGTACGTCTTGAAGTGCAGCGAGAAGGCCCGCAGGGTCCCCGCCAAGCCGCCGATTGTGTCGGTCATCGAGAGCGTCCACGTGCCATCCACGGGTGCGGCGTAGAGCGGCGCGAGCGGGGCGACGGGTCGCCACCTGCCGGTGAACGGCGCCTGGGCCGACTGCACCTTGGTGATCGGCTGGTCGGCACTGTCGTCGAAGACCACCTGGCACATGTTCGCGCCGCCGAAGCCGACCCCGGTGAAGAGTCGCGCGCTGGTGCCGTTCGGCGCCGTGAGGATGGCGGTGACGTCCTCGATGTACGGGTGACTGAGGCCCACGGTCGTCGACTCGGGATCCCTGGAACATTCCGTGCCGTCGATCGAGAAGGTCATGTCGGCCGCCGACCCGACTCCGGTGACGTCAATGGTGGCGGTGATACCGGTCTGGTCACTGTCCGGGATCGCAACCGGCGGCCCGGCGTACGCGAAGACCTGGTCTTCGGTCGACACCTGGCCCGTCGCCACCAACTGGCTTCCCGTCGTCGGCGACAGCACTCCGACGAACGTGGCCTTGGCGGTGAGGGTCACCGGTCGACCCACCGGATAGTCCTTCGCCAGCGTCAGCGTGAAGCCCATGAACTTGCTGGCCCCCGGTGCGAGAGTGCCGTACCGCTGCGGGGCGGTCACCTTGGCACGCGGATCGTCGGTGGCGAGGGTGACGCTGACGCTGGTGGCCTTGCCATCGCCGACGTTGACCGCCGGCAGCGACACCGTCGCCTTCTCCCCCGGCTCCAGGTACGGGTCACCGTCGCCGGACTTCGGCGTCGTGATCGGCTTGCCGACCTGCACCAGCGGCTGCGGCGTCGCCCCGGTGTCCTTGAGCAGCAGATCGGCCCGGACCATGCCGTGCCCCGAGCGGGCGTCCACGCCGGCCGGGGCAAGATCGAGCGCGGTCCGGGTCATCGCCGTACGCAGCTCGGCGTTTGTCATTCCCGGGTTGCCGGACAGCGTCAGGGCCGCGATGGCGGCGGCGTGCGGTGCGGCTGCGGAGGTGCCGAAGAACGGCTGGAATCCCCAGACGGAGGTGGCCACCCCGTCGGCCGCGGCGATGTCGGGCTTCTGGCGGACCTCACCACCGGATGAGGTGAGGTTGCCGGGGGTGACCGGCGTCCCGTCCGCCTGGAAGAAGATTCGGCGCGGACCGTCGGAGGTGAAGCGCTCCAGCGATGAGGTGCGGGTGAACGTCTGCGGGTACGGGCCGGCCGGGCTGGCCGGGTCGCCGGGCTCCGACTGGCCCGCCGCCACGCTCGCCGGCGCGGCCGCGACCGAGAACGCTTGCTGCACGGCGCTGTGCCCACGGGTCACACCCGGCGTGGTGTATGCCTTCAACCCGTCCGTCGTGTCGGCGAACCGGCCGCGCAACGCGCTGAGCTGGAAGTACCGGTCTTCGCCGGAGAACTTGACGACGGCCAGCCGTTGCCCGGCCGCGTACTCGGTCCCGAGGAACTCGAACGGGTCGGCGTCGCCGTCCTGGGTGTCCTGCGAGGCCGTCACCACGTTGCCGTCGGCGTCGACCACGTACATGTCGTAGTCGTTGGCAGAGGCGCCGAGCGGGTCGTTCCACCAGAGCGTGACCGCCTTGCCGGTGCTGCTGGCGGACAGCGGGTTGAAGATCTGGACACCCGACCCGGGGTTGAAGTCGTGCGCCTTGCCGACGAACTTGGCCACGCTCCGCCCGGAGTCGACGAAGTCGGCCTCGTAGTTGCCGGTGGAGCCGTCCATGGTGTTGCCGTCGTTGCCGGCCGAGCTGAAGTAGAACGCCCCATCGGCGATCACCTGGCTGACCGCCTGGGCGACCAGCCCATCTTGGAAAGCGGCCTCGTGGTAGTAGAGGATGTCATCCACGATGATGTCGCAACGCGCGCTGAAGCGCAGCGCCAGGATGTTGTCGGCGAAGTTCTCCTCGGTCTCGTACGCGGTGGCGAAGCCGAGCTTCGCGGAGGGCGCCAGATCGTGGATGATCTCCAGCATCGCGGTGCCCTCGTCGCCTTGGCCGGCCTGTCCAGGCAACACGTCGACGTCGCCCGGCAGCTCACCTGCGGCGACGGAGTTGTTGAGTGACAGCACCCCGTCCGAGATGGCACAGACCTTCACACCGACACCAGTGACCTTGTACTTGCTCCGGGCGGTATCGGCGGCATGCGCGCGGTCACCCTCGGAGACCACAGCGCCCTGGCCGACGGCGTTGGCCGACACCGGGGCGGAGCGCAGCGCGCTGGCGACCTGTTCCGCGGTCTCGCTCTTGGCCGCCGGCCCGATCTCCACCCGGCGTCCGGGCGCATCGGTACGGGAGGTCTGGAAGCCGGACGGCACCGTGACCCGCCCAACCTCGGACCAGGACGCGATGGCGTCCAACTGGGCCACCGGAGCGTCGACGAAGACCGTGTCCGTGCGCTGCGACGGGTAGCGCACGGTCGCACCCACCCCACGCAGCCGTCGCAGCAGACCATCGTCGACCTTGTCGGCGTGGATGACGACCGGCGTGGTGCCGTTCGCCGAGATCTGGACCCCGGTTCGCAGCTTCGGCGTCGCGTCGGTTGCCGTCCTGTTGCTGCGCTTACGCATCTCGATCGCGAGCCGGCTGTCCAGCTTTCGTTCAACCGCCGACAGGGACTTCTTGAGTCGCTGCAACTCAGCGATCTGCGCGAGGGCCCGCGCCTGGGGCTCGGCCGGTCCGTTCGCGTGAGCTGAGGTCGCCGAGGATCCGGCGACGAGGACGCTCGCGGCGAGCAGGGTCACCACTCTGCGCGTACGTGGCCATCGGGTGGATTCCATTGTTTCCCTTCCACGATGCTCGGATTACCCGCCGTTCGCCCGGCCCTTGGATGCCGCAGCCAGCGAGACGTGCAATCCGTCCCCCACCCGGGGCGCCAAGGGACCCTGTTGCGATCTTGACGAGCCCGCAAGATCATAGACAATCTTGGGTGTCCTATGTGTTTCTCGATCTTGACGGCCTCATGTCTGACCGGCGCGCGATAGCTTATTGATCATGGCGGACTGGGAGATTCGGCCAGCCTCGACGGCGGACGTCGACGCGGTGGCCGAGTTGCGGGCGGTGGTGCTGCGGGCCGATCTGGAGCGGCTCGGGCGGTACGACGACCAGCGGGTCCGGCAGCGCCTGCGGGACGGGTTCGCACCGGCGTACACCTGGGTTGTCGAGGTGGGCGGCGCGTTCGCCGGCTGCGTGGCGCTGCGGCCCGGCGCGGACGGCCACTGGCTGGAGCACTTCTACCTGGCCCCGCATCTACAGGGCAGCGGCATCGGCACGGCCGTGCTGCGCGAGCTGCTGGACCGCTGCGATCGCGACGGCACCCTGGTCCGGCTGAACGTCTTGCAGGGCAGCCCGGCCCGGCGGCTGTACGAGCGGCACGGATTCACGCTGGAATCCGAGGACCCGGTGGACGTGTTCATGGTCCGGCTCCCGAACCCGACGGAAGCGCCCGGGACGTCGACGGCGCAGCCCTGAGAGCGCGGTCTACGTGACCGGATGGGCTGTGTCGGCGTACACCGTCGATCGGTCGGCGAGGTCGCGCGCGTGGTTGACTATCGAACCATGCCGCTCAGTCCGGACGAGGTCGAGCTGTTCGAGCACTCCAGGGCCCGCCTGGAGGCGATCGCCTATCGCCTGCTGGGCTCGGCCAGCGACGCCGAGGACGCCGTCCAGGACACCTTTCTGCGCTGGCAGGGCACCGACCGGGCGCACGTCGAGACGCCCGAGGCGTGGCTGACGAAGGTCCTCACCAACGTGTGCCTCAACCAGTTGACCTCGGCGCGGGCCCGGCGAGAGACCTACGTGGGGACCTGGCTGCCCGAACCGGTCCTCGCCGGGGACCGGATGCTCGGCCCGCTCGACACCGCCGAGCAACGCGAGTCGGTCTCGATGGCGGTGCTCACCCTGCTGGAGCGCTTGTCGCCCAACGAGCGCGCGGTGTACGTGCTGCGGGAGGCGTTCGGCTACTCGCACGGTGAGATCGCCGAGATCCTCGGCATCACCGAGTCGAACTGTCAGCAGACCTACCGACGTGCCAAGCAGCACGTCACCGCCGAGCGGGCCCGCGCCGAGGTCGACCAGGCGACCGCCCGGAAGATCGTCGCGGAGTTCCTCACGGCGGCCAAGAACGGCGAGATCCAGCGACTGGTCGAGTTGCTGACCGGCGACGCGACGAGCATCGGTGACGGTGGCGGCAAGATCCCGGCTCGGACCACACCGATCGTCGGCGCGCTGGCCGTGGCGAAGTTCCTGCGGGGCCTGTTCAAGCCCGCCGACGTCAAGCGGGACCTGGTCGGGGGCAGCCCCGCCGTGCACATCGCCGCCGCCAACGGCGCTCCGGCGGTGGTGGTCGTGATCGACGACCGGGTCGTCGGCGTCATGTCCGTGCAGGTGACGCCCGAGGGGGTAGCGGCCCTGCACAGCCAGGTCAACCCGGACAAGCTCGTCCGCGCCACCCGCAGGTGGTCGGCCTCCGAGCACGGGGAGCCCGCACTCCACGTCTGGTGACCCAGGTCATAGCCCACTCCTGTCAGGAATCGCGTCGCTGTCCGGTTCAGGGAGCGACCACCACCGAGACAGGAGTGCCACCATGAAGCACCGCATCGTCGTTCTCGGAGCCGGCTACGCCGGAGCCACCGTCGCCGGTCGCGTCGCCAAGCGGCTGCACGCCGACGACACCGAGATCACCGTCGTCAACGCCGACGCCGACTTCGTCGAGCGGGTCCGCATGCACGAACTCGCCGCCGGCAAGGACCTCAAGCGCCGTCCGTTGACCAGCATCTACGCCGGCACGGGCGTCGAGGTTCGACTGGCCCGGGTCACCGCCGTCGACGCCGACCGCAGGACCGTCGCGGTCGCCGACGACCACGGCACCGACGAGATCGCGTACGACACGCTCGTCTATGCCCTGGGCAGCGCCGCCGCGGACCATGGCGTCCCCGGGGTCGCCGAGCACGCGTACGACATCGCCGGCCGGCCGTCGGCGCTGCGGCTGCGCGACCGCCTCGCCCACCTCGCGGCCGGCGGGACCGTCCTCGTCGTCGGCGGGGGCCTCACCGGCCTCGAGGCGGTCACCGAGATCGCGGAGGCCCGGCCGGACCTCGACGTCGCGCTCGCCGCCCGCGGCGGTCTCGGCGACTGGCTCAACGACAAGGCGCAGCAGCACCTGCGTGGCGTCTGCGACCGGCTCGGCATCACCGTCCACGAGCACGCCGACATCGCGCGGGTCGAGGCAACCGGTGCCCTCACCCGCGACGGTCGGGAGATCCCTGCCCAGGTGACCGTCTGGACGACCGGCTTCGCCGTGCACCCCATCGCCGCCGCCACGACCCTGGCGGTCGCGGAGACCGGGCAGATCATCGTCGACGCCACCATGCGGTCGGTCTCACACCCCGAGGTGTACGCCGTCGGCGACGCCGCGATCGCCGCAGGACCGGGCGGCAAGCCGCTGCGGATGTCCTGCGCCTCGGGCATCCCGATGGCCTGGCAGGCCGCCGACGCCATCGCCGCACGCCTGACCGGCCGGGCGAAGTTCCCCAAGGCGCCGCTGCGCTACTTCAACCAGTGCATCAGCCTCGGCCGCCGCGACGGCATCATCCAGTACGTGACGGCCGACGACCGGGCCAAGCCATCCCTGCTCACGGGGAGGCTGGCGGCCCGCTACAAGGAGTTCGTCTGCACCGGCGCGGCCTGGAGCCTCGCGCACCCGATCCTGTACCCGGTCCGCCGCCACCGCATCGCCGTGACTCGATCGGAGATCCGCGCGACTGCTTCCGAAGCCGCTAGCTCTCCCCGTAGTGGTAACGGCAGGCGATGATCTCGACGTCGTCCTTGGAGACCCGGTACACCAGCCGGTGTTCACGATCGATTCGGCGGGACCAGAAGCCGGACAGCTCCCCCCGGAGGGGCTCGGGCTTACCGATGCCCTCGTAACCGTTGCGCATCACGTCCGCGATGAGGTCGTTGATGCGTTTGACCAGCTTACGGTCAGTGTGGCTGAGGTACTGGCTCCACGCAGTCGCCGTGAAGACCAACCTCATGCGACGTCTCGCACGGCGGTCGGGTCGATCAGGTCACGCTCGACCGCGTCACCCGCCTCAAGCTCTGCCATCGATCGGCGCAGGGCTGCAGCGTTGCTGGGGCTCCGCAGGAGGTATTCGGTTTCCTTCATCGACTCGTACTCCGCCAGCGACACGATCACCACCGGCTCGTGACCTGAGCGGGTCACGACCACTTCCTCGGCATCGTTGATGACGCTGTCGAGTTCGGCTGCCAGGTTCTGCCGAAGCTGGGTGAAATTCACAGTCCGCATGATCACCTCCGGATAGGTACAGAAAATTGTACCTCAGTCGGACCGTTCGACGTTCACGCCGACGACGGCAGCTCGACCAGGTGAACCATTACCAGTGCTGTCTCGTTGTCCGGTTCGACGTGGGCGGTGCGGATCAGGTAGGTGCCACGAGCCAGGTCCACAGCGAGGTGGGTGGTGTACTCCAGCCCACCGCCGTGATAGGCGGAGTCGAACAACTCGGCTGGCCCGCTGGTCGTCCACGTACCCGCGTCTTCCCAGTCAGCGATCTCGACCGCCCGGGGAACGAGGCGGACGACATCTGCCTCGGAGTTGGCGCAGAGCCACCGCACGAAGATCCGCCGGTCCGGGAGGTAGGTGGTGGAGGCCGGCTCGTCGGCCAGCACGAGCGCCTGCTCGTCGCCGACGTCCACCACCCCGACGTCACCGTCGACCCGGCAGGCCCGGTCGTAGTCACCCCAGGAATCCGGCTCGTCGACCGACGCGCCCTTCCACTCGGTGAGCGCCGACGACGGCACGACGATGAGCGGCCCGCCGCCAGATTCGACCCACGGCAGCAGACTGACCGGCAGACGCGTACGAGCGAGGACGCCGGCCAGGTCGGTCATGTCGGTCACGATCGCGTCGGCGCCGGCGGCAGCGAGGCGTTCGGCCTTGCCGGGCTTGTTGGCGTACCCGATACAGGCGACGCCGGCCGCTTTGGCGGCTGCGATGTCGGCGATCGAGTCACCGACCAGCACCGCGGCATCGGGTGCGACCTGCAACGCCTGCAGGGCCTGCACAACCGGCACCGGGCTGGGCTTCAGCAGTCCAGGATGCTCGCCTCGCCCGATGACGGCGGCGAAGTAGCGGGCACGGTCGCGACGCCCGAGGAACGCTCCGATGGCGGCGCCGGAGTTGTTGCTGACGATGGCGAGGGGTCGCCCGCCGAGGACGCACACCCGGACCACGTCGAAGGCGCCGATCGTGGTCTCCGCGGACGCCGCTGCCTCGATCTCCGCCGCCTCCAAGGCCGCACCGACGACGCCGACCAGCTCGGGTGCGAACACAGCGGTCGCGCGGAACAGCTCCAACGGGTCGTCGCCGTCGCGCAGCTCGTCGGGCAGAACGACGCCCCGGCTGAGGATCAGCCGACGCAGGTCGGCGGCGACGCGCGGCGCGGCCCTGCTGCCGAACAGGCGGCAGATCGGACCATCAAAGTCGACGAGTACGACTTCGGCCCGCTCGAGAATGTCGGCAAGCCGGTCGTATGGCCGCTCTGCCTCGATCGTCACCTTGTGCTCCAGCAGCCGTCTTCGCCGTCAAGACCGTCGATCCTAGAGACCGCCATGGCGGCGCCGCGTCACCCGGTCGCCACCCAGAAGCGCAACCTGTCGCCGCGCTGGTCCTCCAAAACCCCACCGGACAAATCCGGGTTTGCAAGTGGTTACCCGGGCGGAGCGAATATCTGGGCACCGATCATGGTCAACCCGGCGACCGCCACGATGATCGACCCGAGCGCGGTGTGAACCGTCAGAGCCAGCACCAGCCCTACCAACGCGACGCAGCCGCCGACGACGAAGATCGCTCGCTGCCTCCGAGTCATCCGGAACCAGGTCCGTTCGCTCATCTTCGCCATGCCAATAGCGTTTCACGATTCCACGCAGGTCGCCGGGCTCAGTCCTCTGGTTGCTGACCCATCGACGCCCCATCGGACTCAGCCTGGCGCTCGGCCTGCCAGATGGCGTGTCCTTTGAGCAGATATCCGATCCAGTAGATCGCGAAAAGGATCAGGAAGCACGCGAAGAACACTCCCGAGATGATGCTCGCGAGAACGAGCGCTCCCTCGCCGTCGCTCAGTCCGTAGGTCGCGAAGCCGACGACGCCCAGAAGAAAAAAGAAGACCATGTAGAGCGGCAGTGTTGAACTGTCTGTCGGGTGGGACGCACGAGGCGGCCAAGGGACGCGAGGGTCGCTGCTGATCACCTGACGAGTATCAGGGACGCGTTCCGCCAGAGCTATCGGCGTCTGACCAAATGGTGTTGTCCATCGGCCAAGCGCGCGTCCTGCGCTACCGTCTCGGCGCACCTGTCGACGCTGCCGAACGCGGATGCGCGAAGGACGGCACTTCGTAGTCCTGGCAGCAAGCGTGGAATCCCGCTCCGCACCGACCGGGGAGGTCGATGCGGAGCGGGACCGTCGACGGTTGCTGCCTACCCGCTAGAACCCATCCCATTGGCGGGCCGAGCATTTCCAGGTCTTCCCGCCATCCTGCGAGATGCAGACCACGAGGAGCTTGCCGAGGAACGGGAGGCTGAGGGTGAAGATGTGGGCCTTGGTCTTCGCGTAGACAACGCCTGACTTATCGGCGATGTCGGCCAGCGCCCATCCAGGGTCCGGCCCATCCACTGTCGCCACCCGGCGCAGCGACTCGATGTCCTTGCCGTCGAGCAGCGTCTTGATCTCGTCTGCCGACGGCTCGCCGTCGCCGATCAGCGTCTCCACCGAGTACGGGCCGTCGACGGCGACGCCGTTGGCCTTCTCGAAGGCCGCCTTCGTTGCGCCCACCGTGGTGCCGCCGGCGAGGTCGAGGGTGAGGATCAGTTCACCCGTCCGGCTCGACAGCAGGCATTCCCAGATGGACTTGCCTGAGGCGACGCACATGGTCAGGCACCACTCGCGGCCGTCGCGGGTGGACGAGGCAAAGAGCAGGGATGTCGCCGTCGCGTTGTCGCCCTTGCCGTCGTACGCCCCGTCGGCGAGGTCGGCCATGGTCGTGCCGAGGACCTCCCGGCTGCCCGGAATCGTGCCGACGACCTTGACACCGTCGACGTCCTTACCGGCGGCGAGCGCTTCGAGCTGGTCGCCGGTGAGATTGCGGCCGCCAGTGTCGACGGCCAGCACCTTGTCCAGGTCGCCGACGGGCCGGCCGGTCAGGTCCTCGAGTCGTTGAAGCATCACGCCCGGGGCACCGGGGTGGTCGGTGATCGTCGTTCGGGCCTCCCCCTCGGCGGCCTGCGACGGGGCGTACGAAGCGGTCAGCCCGACGATCAGGGCGGCGGCGACGATAGTGACGCGCCTGGTGATGTCCCGCAGAGTTGTCATCCTGTCCTCATCTCGGTGATCGGTGTCGGCGGGTTCGGGCGGGCTACCAGCGACACGTGACGATGTCGCCCACGTCGTTGGGTGACCCCAGGTCGCAGTGGTCGTCGATCCACTCACCGATGTCGCCGATCGTGTCCACGATCCAGGCGATCGCCGACTTGATCGCACCCCAGATGCTGAAGTAGACGACTGTCGTTTCCGGGGTGCCGCCGGCCTCGTCGATGACATCCTTCGTCGACATGGCGGCATGGGGCTTCTCGATGATGTCCAGCACCCGTACGCCGGTGTTGTCCTTGCCGGCCAGCAGCGCCTCGACCTGCTCCGGGGTCCGCTCCTTGCCGTCGTCGACCGCCACGATCGCGCGGTCGATCAGCACCTCTCGGCTGCCGCTGACGGCTTGGGCGATGCCGGCCATCTCGCCCACCGTGAGGTCGTTGCCGAGCGCGGGGCCGGTGAACCGCCGGACCGACACGGCACCCGCCGGGTTGATCTGGATCTCGTTGGCCCTGATCATGTCGTCCGCTACGAAGGGGGCCCAGGCGAACGCCCACTGCCCGGCGACGCAGCGGAACTGGCCGTACTCCCGGCCTTCGGGCTCGGTCTCGGTCCGGACGACTTTGCCGCGGTCGTCGACGTGCTGGACCACGCAGTCGACGCCCTTCTGCGGCGGCTTGTCGGTCTGGGCCACGGCGGCGGAGGACATGGCCAGCACCGTCCCGCTGACCACCCCGATCACCGCGAGGCGGTGTGCCAAACGACTCATCGAACGCTCCATTCCTGATGCGGAAGAGACTGGTGTCCGAAGAGTGCCGGGCCGCGCTGAAGCGGCCCGGAAACGGCGCTGAAAGCCGGGTCCGTCAGTGCAACCGCATGGCGTCGAGCTGTTCGAGATCGGCGCGGATCGAGTCGGCGTCGGCGTCGCCGAGCTCGTCGAGGATGGTCAGGGCTCGACGCCAGGCGGCCCGGGTGGCACCGAGGTCGGCGAGGGCCCGGTGGCTGCCGCCGAGATTGACGTACGTGCTCGCTTCGGCGTACCGGTCGTTGACCTGCCTGAAGAGTTCGAGTGCGTGCTCGTAGCAGGCGATCGCGCGCCGGTCGTCCCCGAGTTGGTGATGCGCGTGGCCGAGACTGTCCCACGTGTCGGCCTGCCCCTGAACGTCGTCCACCTCCTGCAACATCTTCAGCGCCTCGCCGCACGATTCGAGGGCACGTTGATAGTTGCCGAGCAGCGCTTCCTGCCAACCGACCGCGTTGAGGGTGTACCCCTGCCCGGCCCGGTTGCCAGCCCTCCCGAACAGCGCCAACGCTCGCCGGGAGTGGTCGAGTGCCTGGTGGTAGTCCCGCCGCCGCTCGGCAAGCTGACCAAGGTTCAGGCAGGTGTGTGCCTGCCCGGCGTCGTCGCCGACGTCGGTGAACAGGTCGAGCGCCCGCCGTAGGTGGTCATCTGCCTCCTCGTAGCGGCGCAGCCGGGAGCAGGCGAGTCCGAGGCTGCGGTGCGCGTGGGCCTGCCCAGCCTGGTCCCCGATCCGGGACGCGGCGGCCAGCGCGATCTGTTGCGTGCCGAGCCAGTCCTGCCAGTGCCCCTGCCGGTGCAGGAAGCCGCCCATGGCCCAGGCGAGCCGCCAGGCGTGTCCCTCGAACCCGAACCGCGCCGCGAGTGGTACTGCAGCGAGCAGGACGGGGACCTCGGCAGCGAACCACGCCGTGGCGGCCGACCGGTTCTTGGGGCTCTCCGGCGTCACGCCGCCCGCAAGTGACGGAAGGCTGATCGCGCTGAAGTGCGGGTGCAGCGCGAGGTCGGCAGCGTACGCGGTGTGCAGGCAGTGATCGAGCAGCCGGTGGACGGCGGCACGGCGCTCGGCCGGCGGCTCAGCCTCGTCGGCGAGGCTGGCCGCGTACGCGCGCAGCAGATCGTGGAACGCATAGCGCCCGTAGGTGTGCTCGGTGAAGAGGTTCGCCCGGGTCAACTCGGTGAGCAGGGGGCCGATCGCCTGCGCGGTGTCGCCGGCCAGGCTGGCCACGGCCGGGGCGGAGACGTCCGGGCCGGGGTGCAGGCTCAGCAGCCGGAACAGCCGGGTCGCGGCTGGGCTGAGTGTTCGACACGACCAGGAGAAGACCGCCCGGACGTCGGTGGCCTCGTCGCCGCCGCGGAAGGCATCCAGATCGCCCAGCTCGCCAGCGACCGCAGCCAACGAGAAGCGCCGGTTGCTGGCGGCTCTGGCCGCGACGATGGCCAGGGCGATAGGCAGCCGCGCGCACCTGTCGGCGATGTCGTCGGCCGCTGCGGGTTCGGCGGCAACCTGACGCGCCCCGAGCCGGCGGACCAGCATGTCGCGGGCTTCGTCGGGGCTCAGCAGGTCGAGGGGCACCGGTTGGGCGCTCTCGGTGACGACAAGCGGGATGAGCTGGTCGCGGCTGGTGACGATCGCGAGGCAGTCGGGTGACCCGGGCAGCAGCGGCCGGACCTGCTCCGCGTCGCGCGCGTTGTCCAGCACCACCAGCAGCCGTTTACCGGCCACCGTCGTGCGATACAGGCTCACCATCAGGTCTGGTTCGCTGGGCATCCGTGCGGCCGGAACGCCGAGCGCCTCCAGGAACCCGTGCAGCGCCCGCGCCGGCTCGGTCGGGGTGGTGGCCGGGTCGAAGCCGCGTAGGTTGACGTAGAGCTGCCCGTCGGGGAAACGCTCGGCCGCGCGGTGGGCCCAGTGCACGGCGAGCGCGGTCTTGCCGACGCCGGCGGTCCCGGACACCACCACGGCGCCGCCCCGGTCGACGAGCGCGTCGAGGGCGGCGAGCTCCGCATCGCGCCCGGTGAAGGTGGGTACGCAGGGAGGCAGCTGCGCCGCCACCTGTGCGCGCGCAGCCGGGGCGGGTGCGGCGATCGCGGTGTCCTGGCGCAGGATGGCGCGCTCCAGATCCCGCAACCGCAGACTCGGGTCGATGCCGAGGTTCTCCCGCAGGCTGTCGCGCAGCCGCCGGTACGTGGCGACCGCCTCGCCCTGTCGGCCGTCGCGGTAAAGGGCGAGCATCAGCTGTGCGTGCAGGTGTTCGTCGAAGGGGTGCTGTCGGACAAGCCGTTCCAACCCGGGGACGAGCCGCGCGTGCTCGCCGACGGACAACCGGGCGTCGGCGAGCGCTCGTTCGGCCTCCAACCGCAGGCGGGTCAGGTGTTCGGCCTGCTCCTCAAGCCAGGCGGACCCGCCCACGTCGGCCAGCGGCGGCCCGCGCCACAGTGCCAGCGCCGCTGTCAGGTGATCCACCTGCTCGTTCCGGTCGGCCGTTCGCCGGGCCAGTTCGAGGAGGCGCTCGGCGGCCTGGACGTCGGTGGACTCCGGCCCGGTGTTGAGCACATAACCGGGCGGGCGCACCACTATCGATCCGGGCTCGCCGAGCACTCCGCGGAGGTAGGAGATGTGGCGCTGAAGCGTGTTCGTCGCGGTGGCCGGTGGAGCCTCGCCCCAGACCACATCGATGAGCCGATCGACGCTCACGACCCGGCCCAATTGCAGAGCCAACGTCGCCAGGACAGCCTTGCGGCGTACGCCGTTGACCAGCTGTGGGCCGTCGGCGACAACCACCTCCACCGGCCCGAGCAGCCTGACGCGCACGCCCGTACCAGCCGTCGATATCACCGAATCAGGCTAAATCCGCAGCACGGCAAGCTCGATCTGTTCGTCGCGCACTGGACAAACGTCCCGGCTGCCCGCCGACTACCGGGGCCGTCTGTCGCGGGGGGTGAGCGGCCGACCGGCCGCGTCGTGGACGGCGACTGGCACGGTATTTTTGCCAGCCCAGCCCGGGCCAGGTGGTGCGGCCTGCACCACGAAGCGCCCGGACCCGTCGAAGCCGCGGACCTCGAGGGGCACCAGGTCGGCTTTGCGGAACCGGGCCTGGACATCGCCGCCGTCCGCGGCCACCTCGGCTCGGGCCGCCGCCGCGGGAAGTACACCGAAGAGGATCGGGGCGGTGGCGCCGCGGAGCGTACGGACGCTGATCTCGTAGTTCTGCAGAACTCCGGACTCGGTGCAGGTGCGTTCCACGGTCGCGCCGTCCTGACGCAGGTAGAGACACTCGCCCCAGGTGTCTTCCCGAACCTGGACCACCGACCATTTCACGCCACCGGTCGTGCCTTCGGTGAGTAGCCGGGGGCCGGTGACGCTGGGCCGCCGCCCGTCCCAGCCCTCCCAGTTGAGGCCGCCGACCACGGCGAGCCCACCGAACACCACCACGACGGCCACCAAGGTACGGATACGGCTAGTAGACAACCAGATCACCGCCTTGCTCGTCGTGCAGCCGTAGCGACACAACCTCGACCCGGTCGCCGACATCGGGTACGTACACGGCGTAGACCCGGTAGTCGTCGTGCCCCGACGCGATGGTGGCCGCCTCGCGCGGCGTCCCATCGTCAAGGATGATCTCAATCGACGTGGCGGCGGCCGGCACGATGCCATAGAGGATCACCTCCGGCAGGCGCCTGCCCAGACGCTCCGAATTGACCTGCTCGACCCGCCCACCGGCCAGCCAGCCGTCGCCGTCGGCCACTCGGGGCCAGACGCAGTCCTTGCCTGCCTCTCGCCAGTTGACGTACGGGTCGGAGAACGTCTCCCGCTCAAGTTTGGCGCAGCGGACATCGAACGATCCGGTAACCCGGAGCCGATAGTTGTCGCCCTCGTCAAGGGTGAAGAAGGCGACGTTGCTCTTCCACCGGTCACCGATCGCAAGATAGGTCCAGCCGGAGACCGCCAGCAGAACGAGAAGAACGATGAGGCTACGGCGTAGAGCCTTTCGGGATGCGGCGATCATGCGGCGCTCCTCGATGGTGTGACGCACTCAAGGTAGCGGCGACGCACCACCTGTCGGGGAGACCGGACCGCCCACCCGGTCAGCTCGCCGTGCCCGGCCAGACCGTCACACGAATCTTCCAACCAGCGCTCATGGACTCGATGAACTCGACGAAGGCGACATGCAGCTCGCCCTGGGTGCGGACGCACCACCCATAGGCGTGGCTCCTTCATCGACTGCGACAGTTGCGTTGGTCTCCCAGACCGGCCGCTGGGGCTCGTCGTTGTGTACGACGATGTTGGCGTGCTGGGTTGGGCGGGCCGTAGCGAAGTAGAGCTGCTGCGAGGGGATGTATCGCTCGCGCCAGCGCCGTTCGACGTCGGCCCGAGTTGACACCCGTTGCTCTCGGGTCACGGCACGCTCCACAGTCTTCTCCAGTGCCGTCGAAACGAAGATGCGCAGGTCCCACCGGTCAATCAGTTCCGGGCGCAGGAGGAAGACGCCGTCGAAGACGAGCACGGCGTCGGCCGGAGCTGTCGCGACCGGCGGAGACAGGGCGGCATCCACAGTGCGGTCGTAGACCGCGGATTGGAATCGTCGATCTCCGCCCGGCCCGAGCGGATCGAGCAGAACCCGGTTCAGCGCTTCGTGGTCGTGGGCGTCGTGGTAGCAGCCTTCCGCCGAGTACTCGCCGCGTGGATAACGCTGCGCCCGGGGGAAGAGGAAGTCGTCGATCGTGGCGCGGATGACGTCGCGGCCCTGTTGGCGCAAGACGACGGCCAACTCGTCGGCGAGGGTGGTCTTGCCGGCGGCGGGCGCTCCGTCGACGGCAACCCGCGTCGGGTGAGCGACCGTGACGGACCCAACTGCCTCAGCCAGGCGTACGAGCAGCTCATCGCGGGTGCCTTGAACCATGCCACCGTCCTGCCAGGTCAGGGGCGGCAGGTGTTCGTCTTGATCGTGTCGACGAACGCGTCCCAGGCGGCGGGTGCGAAGCTCAGCATCCCGGCGTCGGGCGCCTTGGAGTTGCGAACGTCGACCTGGACGCGCCGGTCGCGCACCTCAACGCACTGGCCGTTGCTGCCGGAACGGCTCGACGTGCGCCAGGCGCTACGTTCCATGCTTACTCAGCTCCTTGATGAACCTGATCGACTCGACGGGTGACCGCGCCAACGTCTTCAGATTGTCGTACGCCGCCGACAGCCGCGCCAGGTCACGGCTCGACTCAAGGAAACGCCTGTTTGGACCTCGGCGACGCCCACGCCGCCGGCCGGGCGCTTCTCGCCGCCGACCGGATCACCACCTGGGAGACGCGCATTCGCCCGTCGCCCGGGCAGCGCTGACGGCGGTGTTCCGCGCCGGACCGACGGCCGCCGACGTGACCCGGCTGACAGCGGCCGTCGGACTGAGCCAACGCTAGTTGGTGCTCAGGTTGACGATCACACCCTGGTCAGCGCATGCCGTTTGGAAACCCGCAATCGCGGTCCCCATCGGGGCAATGAACGCAAACGCACCCATCTCCTGACCCTCCGGCAGTTGCGACATCTGCCACGCGATATCGATCAGCGCGGTGCCGTGCTTGCGAAGGTCCTCATGCCGGGAGTCTTCGAATAGTTTCCGCGCCTTCCGATACTCCGCTTCAGTCAGCTTGTCGTCACCAGAGTCCTTGGCCGTACCGTCAGCTTTCTTGCCATCGGCCATGGCCTTGCACGCGGCAACCCCTGAGTCCTCTTTGATGAACCCGTCGTACACGGCGTACCCGCCGGTCGCGAGCACCAGGAGGGCAACGAATGCCAGGGCTGCGAACAGCAGCGGCTTACGGCTTGGCGCGGCCGCCGGCGGGGGTGGCGCCTGCTCAGGCTGGCCGAACCCAGGGTCCCGCTGCCCGGCCAGGTGGGGCTGGTACTGCTGCGGCGGGTAGACAGGGCCGCCCTCCTGGTAGGGCTGCTGCGGCTGCTGGGCTTGGTACGGGTCGGTCAAGGTGTGCTCCCCACGTGGATTCTGGCGTGTTGATGTTGGCCGGGCCAGAGCGGCCGGGCCAGGTTCTGTCGGGTTGGAGACTGCGGGTCTGGCTGGTCAGGGCCGGACGAGCGCCGATCGGCTACCGATGTTCGGCGGAGGAGGCGAGCGTGTGGGATCGGGGCCGCAGGCCTATTGGGAGAGCAGTTGCCATCCGCGCTCTTGCCAAGGCTCGTCCCGGCACCGCAGCGCCTCGGCCCGATCTTCGGCCGTGGACTGCGCGAGCTTGGCGTCATCCGGGCTCATCCAGCCGTCGCGGAGCGCCTGCTCGTATTCGTCCCAATCCTCGATCTCGACACGCAAATCTCGCTCGTGGAGCACTGGGTCCAGTTCGAGATCGATATACCGCCACCCTGCCTCGGTCCGCTCCGGCGGGAGGCACACGTCGATCTCAAGGCGCCGATCAGTGGGGTCGCCGACCCACCACGCCACCCAGGGGCGACCCGCGGTGAGGAGAACTATGACCGGCATCGAAAGAGTGCCGCTGTCATGCGGAGCACCTCGCGGTGAACCAACGGGGCCTCGCAGCCAGGTCCCGTCACGGTCCTGACCGACCAGTTCGAGATCGAACCAGAAGACACCGCCGGGGCGTTTGATCTTGGATAGACGTACGCTCCGGCTGTTCCGCCTCTCGCTCATGAAAACAGGCTAGGGGCAGACGGAGTAGGCCGCGGTCCGACGCACTACGGCGCTTCGGCGAGCGGACCGAGGGCGTCGGTTGAAGAGGGGTTCGGCATGCCGGAGCGGGTCATCAAAGACAAGGTTCTCTGCTACGTCGTACGTGACGGCAAACTGCTGGTCTTCCGGCACACCAACTACAGCTACGAGGAAGTCGGCATCCAGGTTCCGGCCGGCAGCATCCGCGTCGGCGAGACGCCGGAGGCGGCGGCGCTGCGCGAGGCCCGCGAGGAGACCGGCCTGAACGACTTCAAGATCGTGCGAAAGCTCGGCGAGACCGAGTACGACATCAGCCCGTACCGGTTCGAGTTGCAGCGCCGGCACGTCTTCCACCTGGAACTGACCGAGCCGACGTCGGAGCGGTGGATGAGCCAGGAAGACCACGACGGCGAGCAGGAGCCAACGCACTTCGAATGCTTCTGGATCCCGCTGGAGGGCGCCCACATCCTCCAATCCGGCCAGGGTGCCCTGCTGGGACGCCTGTACGACTGATCCCTACCCGGTCACAGCCACCACGAGGAGGCCTCACCGACCGGAGAGTCGCATCCCCATCACCCGTCGACCTCTTGCGGACTGCGCTGCGGCCAGGACGGCCTGGCCTTGCGTCGACCTGGTTGCTGACCAGGCCCCCCGGGTAGAGGCAGATCTATGGACCCCCGAACCTTGTTCCAAATGCTGTTGGGCGTCGGCGGTTTGGTCCTTGCCGGCTACGGTGTTCGTCTCCTGCTGACTGGCCGCATGTCGCCTTTCACCCGGAGAAGGTGGAGGCGGCCGGTCGATGCAGGGATGTGGTTCCTCTGCGCTGGGCTCGCCTTCTTGTTGCTCGCAGTGGGGTACCTCGGCCGGCTCATCGGCGCGTTCGGACCCGCAACGACGTGGACGCTTGCGGGCTTGGCGCTCGTGTTCCTCGCACTCGGCCTCGTCAGGCATCGGCCACGTGATGGCAGACGTGGCGGATCTTCGGACCTGACGTAGCCACACTCACGGCGGCCAGTCTCGCGATGGCGGCTGGCGCTGACCAGGGCAAACGGTTGGTGGGGCGGGCGGGGCTCGAACCCGCGACCGAGGGATTATGAGTCCCCTGCTCTAACCGGCTGAGCTACCGCCCCTCACACCGCGCCGGATCTTATCCCGCTCGGCGATCAGCAGCCAGCACTGAGCCGGCCGGTGCCCGCCGCCTACGCCAGCACGATGGGCAACAGGAATATAACAGCGTGCTCGGGTACGCCGGTCAGCCGGCGCGCAGCTCGTCGAGCACCGCGCCGGCCGCGCGCCAGCCGCTGGTGAGAGCACCCTGGATCGATGGGCTGTCCCGGTGGTCACCGGCTACGAACAGGCACTCCCCCAGCGCCACCGGCTTGCGCAGTCGGCCCTGCGGTGGCGGTGCGGCGGGTAGCGCCTGCGGCACGGCCACTGTGGTGAGGTGGGTCCAGTCGGCGGTGGAGCGGCCGTACAGCCGGGTCAATTCGGCCCGGATGGTCGGCTCGGGCGGGGCCGTCGGGCCGACCACCGAGGTGGCGATCAGGTGCCGGCCGGCGGGTGCGTACGTCGCGGTGGCGTTGCTGAGCACCACCGTGTTCGCGACGATCTCCCGTCGATCGCCGTCGATCAGCAGGATCGGCTCGGCAAGCGGCGGCTCGGCTGCGCTGTGGTAGTAGGTGGTGTAGCTGTGCATGCGTACCGTCGCCAGGGCCGGCAGCAGCGCGGACGCGGCGGGTGGGTCGACGGCGACCACGACGGCCCGGCAGCGGATGTCGCCGGCCTGGGTGCGGACCCGGCCCGGGGCGACCTCGGCGACCGGGGTGTCCAGGTCGAGCAGGTCGGCCGGCAGCGGCGCGGCGATGGCCCGGGGCAGCGCGGCCATCCCCTCGGCGGGCAGGCCGATCCGGCCGCGGGCGAACGAGCGCAGCACCATCGCCAGGACGTGACTGGAGGTGGCGAGTTCCCGGTCGAGGAGCACACCGGACAGGAACGGTCGCAGCAGTTCCTCGATGATCGCGTCGGAGAGGCCCGCGCGGCGCAGCGCGGTCTCGGTGCTGGTCTCCGGCGCGGCGAGCAGCCGCGACGGTGGCAGGGTCGCGCAGCCGGTGGCGAGCGCGGCGAAGCGCAGCCGGTCGAGCAGCGAGCCGACCCCGGCGAGCGCGGTGCCGGGGCCGCCGGTCGGCTCGCGCAGCGGGTTGACCATCCGCAGCAGCTTGTCGCCTTTGCGAACCAGCACCCCGGAGGTGAAGTACCCGAGGTTGAGCCGGTTGGTGTCGAGCAACGTGCCGAGCCGGGGGTAGGCGGTGTTGAGCACCTGGAAGCCCCGGTCGATGAGGTAGCCGTCGACCATGTCGGTGGCGACCCGGCCGCCGAGCCGGTCGCCGGCCTCCACCAGTCGCCAGGGCACGCCGGCGCGGTGCAGCCGGCGGGCGGCGGCGAGGCCGGCCAGGCCACCGCCGACGATGACCACATCGGTCTCAGCCAGCACCGCGCGCCTCCCGCTCACCGTTCGCCCGGGACAACCGGCCCGGCCACCAGATCTTCGGCCCGATGTCGTACGCGAGTGCGGGCACCAGCAACGACCGGACGATGATGGTGTCGATAAGTACCCCGATCGCGACCGCGGTACCCAACTCGACAAGCACCACGAGTGGCAGGACGGCAAGGGCGGAGAAGGTCGCGGCGAGCACGATGCCGGCGGAGGTGATCACCCCGCCGGTGACGGCGAGGCCGGTGAGCACTCCGGCGCGGGTGCCGCGCTTGACCGACTCCTCGCGGACCCGGCTCATCAGGAAGATGTTGTAGTCGATGCCGAGCGCGACCAGGAAGACGAAGGCGAACAGTGGGAACGACGAGTCCACGCCGGGGAAGTCGAAGACGTGCCGGAACAGCAGCGCGCAGAGGCCGAGGGTCGCCGCGAAGCTGAGCAGCACGGTGGCGATCAGCAGCACCGGGGCGAGCAGTGCGCGCAGCAGCAGGGCCAGGATCACCGCGATGACCACCAGCACCACCGGGATGATGACGTTCTGGTCGCGCTTCGCGGCGTCCGAGGTGTCCACGTTGATCGCGGTGAAGCCGCCGACCACCGCGTCCGCGCCGGGCACCTGGTGTACGGCCACCCGCAGCTCACGGATGGTCCGCTCGGCGCCTTTGCTGTCCGGCGGGTCGGCCAGGGTCGCCTCCAGTTGCACCCGCCCGTCGACGACCTTCGGGGCGGCGTTCCCCTCGGGTGGGCCGGTCTGTGGGCCGGTGGTGAGCGGGCGGACGTCGGCGACGCCGGGCACGTCCTTCGCCGCCTGGGCGACCTGCCGGGCGGTCTGCTCGGTGGTGAAGATGGTGGCCGGGCTGCCGGTGCCGGCCGGGTAGTGCCGGGAGATCACCTCCTGGCCGGCGACCGAGTCGGTGCGCTGGGTGAACAGGTCGGACTGGCCGAGGGTGGTGGCGCCGAGCTGGGTGAGGCCGAGTGTCAACAGGGCCAGCACGACGGCGGTGCTCAGCCAGATCGGCCGGGCGTGCCGGGCCACGAAGCCGGCGACGCGGCTCCAGATGCCGTGTTCGGCCCGGGGGTCGGCCTGGTCGGCTCGGGGCCGTCGGGGCCAGAACGCCCACCGGCCGCCGAGCACCAGCAGCGCGGGCAGGAAGGTGAGCATCACCAGCAGGGTGGCGGCGATGCCGATGGCGGCGACCGGGCCGAGCGCGCGGTTGGAGTTGAGGCTGGACAGCAGCAGGCAGAGCAGGCTGACGATGACCGTGCCGCCGGACGCGATGATGGCCGGCGCGGCGCCTTTCCAGGCGGTCTTCATGGCGGCCCAGGGGCGGTCGTGCCGGTGCAGCTCCTCCCGGTAGCGGGCGATCATCAGCAGCGCGTAGTCGGTGCCGGCGCCGAAGACCAGCACGGTGAGGATGCCCTGGGCCTGCCCGTTGAGCTTGACCACGTCCGCGTCGGCGAGCAGGTAGACGAAGACGGAGGCAAGCGCGTACGACATGCCGGCGGCGAGCAGCGGGAAGATCCAGAGGACCGGGCTGCGGTAGACGACCAGCAGGATGATCAGCACCACGACCAGGGTGACCAGCAGCAGTGGCCCGTCGATGGCGGAGAAGACCTTGATCAGGTCGGCGAGCAGCCCGGCCGGGCCGGCGACGTCCACGGTGAGCCCGTCCCGGTCACCGCCGGTGATGTCGCGGAGTTGCTCGACGACCGTGCCGATCTCCTCGCCTTCGGCGTCGTCCACCGGTACGACGATCTGGAGTGCCTGGCCGTCCTCGCTCGGGATGGGCGGGGGCAGTGGGGTGACCACTCCGGGGATCTTGGCGAATCGGGCGGCGTCGGCGCTGACCCGTTGCCGATCCGCGTCGGTGATCCCGGCGGGCCGTTCGTAGACGACCAGGGCCGGGATGGTCTCCCGGTCGACGAACTCACCGGCGAGGTCCTGGGCGCGGGTCGCCTCGGCGTCGGTGGGCAGGAAGGCGGCGTTGTCGTTGGTGGCGACCTCGCTGAGACGCCCCGCGTACGGTCCGGCCACGCCGCCGATCACCAACCAGGCCAGGACGACCGCCACCGCGATCAGCGTGGCCTTGCCGCCTCGTCCGGACATCCGCACTCACCCCAAGAGTCGACGCGAAAGTCGACGCAGCTGAACCCGAGTCAACATCGGCCATCCTGCCGGGCAAGCAGGTCGAGGGAGGGCGAAACCGGGCCACGCACACGAAAACGCCCGTCGGCGTAGTGCGCCGACGGGCGTTGGGTGGAGAAGCTCCCCCGATTGGACTCGAACCAATAACCTGCCGGTTAACAGCCGGCTGCTCTGCCAATTGAGCTACAGGGGATCGTGCTCCGCTCGGCTTCGGATTTCCCCGACGCCGTGCGACGGGACAAGAGTACAGGACTTCCGGGGGTGGTGGTCCAGTGGGTTCCCTCCCCCATCGCCGCATTCACAATTCGGGTAAATCGCCATCCTGGCACAAGCATGCTTGAGTGAAGAGCAGGATGGGTAGTTAGCTGCGGACAGAGGACGCAGGCGCGAATTGGTCGCCTTCCGACGGGGCAACTCGCCGGGGTGACGGCGCGTCAGGAACGGAAGGAGCCGCCATGCGCGGAAAGATCATGTTTCTTGGCGGGCTGGCTGCGGGATTCGTCCTGGGCGCCCGTGCCGGCCGGGAGAAGTACGAAGAGCTCGTGGTCCGAGGCCGCAAGGTGCTCGACCACCCGACCGTCCAGGAGGCGGCCGGGGTCGCGCAGGCCCAGGCCAACAAGCTCTACAGCGAGGGCAAGGACAAGCTCGGCCAGACCAAACTGGGCGAGAAGCTGGGCAACGGCAACGGCAGCACCGGCAAGCAGGAGCTGACCGCCGCCGACGACGCGTTCGCCGGCACGCCCGCCACCGTGGGCGCCAAGGCAGGCACCAGCACGGTCGGCACGACCTCCGGGTCGCCGTCGTCCACCAGCCCCCGCACCAAGCCGTCCGGCTCGGGCACGAACGCCAGCACGCTCTGACCCATCGCACGTCGACGGGCCGGTCGCCGCAGGGCGACCGGCCCGTGGTCTGTCCGCGCTGCGGTCAGTCCTTGCTGCTGAACGCCGCGTCGAAGGCGGCGCTCGGTGCGTCGAAGGCGAGCCGACGGACGAACTGCAGCGCCTCCGGGGCGCCAACCAGCCGATCCATTCCGGCGTCCTCCCACTCGACCGAGATCGGGCCGGTGTAGCCGATCGCGTTCAACGCGCGGAAGCAGTCCTCCCAGGGCACGTCGCCGTGGCCGGTGGAGACGAAGTCCCACCCGCGACGCAGGTCGGCCCAGGGCAGGTGCGAGGCGAGCCGGCCACGCCGGCCATCCCCGGTACGCACCTTCGCGTCCTTGCAGTCCACGTGGTAGATCCGGTCGGCGAAGTCGAAGATGAAGTTCACCGGGTCCAGCTCCTGCCAGACGAAGTGCGACGGGTCCCAGTTCAGCCCGAACGCGGGCCGGTTGCCGATCGCCTCCAGCGTCCGCTTCGTCGTCCAGTAGTCGTACGCGATCTCACTCGGGTGCACCTCGTGCGCGAACCGGACCCCCACCTCGTCGAACACGTCGAGGATCGGGTTCCACCGGTCGGCGAAGTCCTGGTAGCCGCGCTCGATCATCGACGGCGGCACCGGCGGGAACATCGCGAGGGTGTGCCAGATCGACGAACCGGTGAAGCCGACGACCGTCTTCACCCCGAGCTTCGCCGCCGCCCGCGCGGTGTCCTTGATCTCCTCGGCGGCCCGCTGACGAACCCCCTCGGGCTCCCCGTCGCCCCAGATGCGGCCGGGCAGGATGTCCTGGTGCCGCTCGTCGATCGGGTGGTCGCAGACCGCCTGACCGACCAGGTGGTTGGAGATCGTGAAGACCTCAAGGTTGTGCTTCGCGAGAGTCTCCCGCTTGCGCTCGACGTACGAGTCGTCGGCGAGCGCCTTGTCGACCTCGAAGTGGTCGCCCCAGCAGGCGATCTCCAGACCGTCGTAGCCCCACTCGGAGGCGAGCCGGCAGACCTCCTCGAACGGAAGATCGGCCCACTGGCCGGTGAAGAGCGTGATGGGTCGCGCCATTGTCCTTCTCCCCTGTTGTGATGGGGATTCCATGTGCGGACCGAGGCGAGGGTGATCGGACGTACGCGGCACCGGAGCGGTCACCGGTGGGTGCGGAACACACCTGGGCCCGACGGGTTGCGCCTCCCACCGGGTCACCGGCCACCAGCACGGTCGCCGCCCCCACCTTATTTCCGTGGCACCCCATCGGGGAAGCCCCGCAGTCGTCTGATCATTCGGCCATCTCCTCCGGCGCGGGCAGGACGGCCCGGACGGTGAAGCCGCCACCGGCGCGTGGGCCGGCGGAGAGCGTGCCGCCGAGCCGCTCGGCGCGTCTGCGTACCCCGAGCAGACCCCGCCCGGCACCCTGGGCGCCCCCGCCTGACGGCGTGGGACCACCGCCCTCGTCGCGGACCTCGATGGTGATGCCCTTGGCGTCGTAGCGCAGGCGGACCCCGACCGCGGCGCCCGGGGCGTGCCGGTCGGCGTTGGTAAGTGCTTCCTCGATGATCCGGTACGCCACCACGTCGACCGGGCCGGGCAGCGGCCGGGGTTGCCCGGCCACGGTCCATCGCACCGGCTGGCCGGCGGCGAAGCCCTCCACCAGGGCGTCGAGACGGTTGAGGCTGGGCGTCGGGCCGTCGGCCGGGTCGTCAGGCTCCTGGGCCCCGCCCAGCCCACCAAGCAGTTGGTGGCCTCGCGCCAGCACCATCCCGCGCCACTGCGCGAACCGCTCCATGCAGGTCAAGGTACGGCAGCCGGCTGTGCACCGGTCCACGGCGTCCACGCAATACGCCGGCATGTTCACGGCAGCAGCGCGGCGCGGCGGCACAGCCGATGACCTGGTGCGAGCGTGATGTCTCTGAGTCATCAAGATGACTCAGAGACATCACGCTCGTTGGAGATACCGCTCGTAGCGCTTTGCCGTTCCGACCGGTCGGCCGGGCAGATCGGCCGGACTTCGTCGGCGCTCAGGCCAGAGGGCCGGGAGGGGCCGGCGGCCAGAGCCGCGGGCCTCTCCCGGCTCAGTCGGTCAGGGCAGGGTCCACTTCTGGTTGGCCGCGTTGAGGCAGGTCCAGAGGTGCACGATGGTGCTGTCGGCGGAGTTGTTGCCGGAGACGTCCAGGCACTTGCCCGACGACGGGTTGCGCAGGGTGCCGTCGGAATTGGCCGCCCAGTTCTGGGCGCCGCTGCCGTTGCAGGTCCAGAGCTGGATCTTGGTGCCGTCGGCGGTGCCGCTGCCGGAGACGTCCAGGCACTTGCCGAGCGCCTTGATCGTCGAGTTCGGCGTCACGGTCCAGGTCTGCGCCGCACTGCTGTTGCAGGTGTAGATCTGGATCTGGGTGCCGTCGGCGGTGGCGCCGCTGCGCACGTCCAGGCACTTGCCGGCGAGACCCTTGATCGGGCCGACCCCGGTGCTGCCGCCGCCCTTGACCAGGGTGAAGTCGTCCAGGTCGAAGAGCCCAGTGCCGCTACCGGTGAAGGTGAGGTAGAGGTTCTGGGTGCTGGACGGGACGTTGGACAGCGCGGTGGTGACGTTGGCGTAGGTCGTCCAGCTACCGGTGTTGGGCACGGCGACCGTGCCGAGCACCGGGCCGGTGGCCGAACCGGTGCGCACCTGGATGGCACCACCCGCGCCGCCGGAGACGACCCGCGCCGTGAACGAGGTGACGCCGGCCAGGTTGACCCCGTTGTAGGCGGCCCAGTCACCCGGCTCGATGTAGCCGAGGGTCTGCCCACCGTTGGCGCCCGCCTTGGTGAACGCGGAGACGCCGCTGGCCGAGCTGAAGGCCTCGGCCTGGATCGTCCCGGTCGGCGGCGGGGTGGTGCCCAGCTCCTTGATCCGGATGTTGCGGAAGAGGGCGTCGTCACCGGTGCCGTGGTTCTGGATGCCGATGTGGCCGGCGAGCGAGCGGACCGGGTCGGTGTTGGTGAAGTCGTTGATCTTCACCCCGTTGAGGAAGATCTGTAGCCGCTCACCCTCAACCAGCAGCTCGTACGTGTTCCACTCCCCCGGCGCGTTCAACGCCGCGTCGCGAGCGGCGATGTCGGCGGACTTGTACGTGTAGACCGCGCCGGTGGTGCGGTCGGCCGCGTCGGTGGCGTCGATCTGGATCTCGTAACCGTTGTCGACCGCCGACCACGGGTCACTCGACGGTGGGAACCCGATGAAGATGCCGGAGTTGTCGTCGCCGGCCAGCTTCCAGTCCAGCTTCAACGAGTAGTTGGTGAACTGCTTCGTGTTGTACCAGAACAGCCCCATGCCGCCGACCGAGGTCAGGGTGGCGTCGGAGTTGGTGAAGCTGCCCGGGCCCGCCTGCGACCAGCCGGCCGTCGAGCCGTTGAAGATCGGCGTGTAGCCGGTCTCGGGCCGGCAGTCGGCCTTGCTCCGACCGGAGGCGTACCGGATGCCGCCGAGCAGGTGGTTCCGGAAACCCGACTCCGCGTACGACGCCTGGGTGTGCCCCGCGCCGGTGTAGAAGGACCGGCCACCGCTGTAGCTCTTACACCAGCTCAGCGGGTGGTCGGCGCCCATCCCGCCGCCGGAGTACGACGACTCGTCAAGCGTGGCCAGCACGTGGGCGGTCGAGCGGGGGTTGGTCCGGTAGTTGTACCACTCGTCGGTGCGGGTCCAGGTCTGCGGCAGGTGGCCGGTCGCCGCGTGGCCCCGGTCCTCCACCTTCATGTTGGCCTGCTGGATCGCGGGGTGCGAGGCGAACCACGCGCCCACGAGGTTGCCGTAGAACGGCCAGTCGTACTCGGTGTCTGCGGCCGCGTGCACACCCACGTACCCACGACCGGAGCCGATGTACGACTCGAAGGCGGTCTGCTGGCTGGCGTTCAGCACGTCGCCGGTGGTGTTGAGGAAGACGACCGCCTCGTACTGGGCGAGGTTGCTCGTGGTGAACGCGGCGGCGTCCTCGGTGGCGGTGACTGTGAAGTTGTTCGCCGCGCCCAGGTCGCGGATGGTCTGGATGCCGACCGGAATCGCGTCGTGCCGGAAACCGGCGGTCTTGGAGAAGACCAACACGTCGTACGGGGCGTCGGCGGCGCTGGCCGGGGTGGCCGGGGTGGTGCAGGCGATGACGGCGAGTGCGGCCATGGCCGCACCGAGGACGGGTCGCAGGCGTCTGCGCATATCGCTCTCCTAATTGCGGTTAGGAGGGGCCCCTCGCATCACACTAGGCGTTGCCGAGAGGCCCCTCCCGCCAGCTCAGGGCAGGATCCACTTTTGGTTGGCGGCGGCGGTGCAGGTCCAGAGATGGACCACCGTGCTGTCGGCGGAGCTGTTGCCGGAGACATCGAGGCACTTACCCGACGACGTGTTACGGAGCGTGCCGTCGGCTTGGGCGGCCCAGTTCTGCGCTGCGGTCCCGTTGCAGGTCCAGAGCTGGATCTTGGTGCCGTCGGCCGTGCCACCACCCGACACGTCCAGGCACTTGCCCAACGACTTGATCGTGGAGTTGGGGGTGACCGCCCAGGTCTGCGCGGCGCTGGCGTTGCAGGTGTAGATCTGGATCTGCGTGCCGTCGGCGGTGGCGGCACTGCGCACGTCCAGGCACTTGCCGCCGAGGCCCTTGATCGGCCCAGCCCCACCGGCCGGGGGCGTCCCGGTGACGAAGGTGAAGGCGTCCAGGTCGTAGAGCGCCCCGGTGCCCGACCCGGCGAAGGTCAGGTAGAGCGTGGTCGTGCCGGTCGGCGGGTTGCTGATCGTTCCGGTCACCGTGGTGAAGGTTTCCCAACCACCGGTCACCGGGACCGTCGCCGAGCCGAGCACCGTGCCGGTGGCCGAGCCGGCCCGCACCTGGAGGGTGCCGCCGGCGCCCGCCGAGGAGACCCGGGCGTTGAACGAGGTCACGTTGCCCAGCCGGTACGGCTGGAACGCGATCCAGTCACCGTTGTTGATGTCGCCGACGGTCTTGCCGCCCTCGGCCGGGGTCTTGCTGAACACGTTGATCCCGGACGAGGTGCCGTAGAACTCGGCCTGGCGGTGCCGCGGCGGCAGCGTGTGCTGGGTGTGCGTGGTCAGCCCACCGGCGTCGGTGTACTCGGCGTCGAAGATCGCGAAGATGTTCGCCGCGTCGTCGTGCTCACCGTCGACCGGGATGGTGATCGAGCCCGAGCAGCCGGTCTGCGAGGTGATCTGGTGCCCGTGCTGGTCGTGCCCGAGCACGTAGGTCATCTTGACCTTCGTGCAGTCGATCGTGCCGTCCTCCGGGTCGGTGACCGTGATGCTGAACGGCACCGTGTCGCCGAAGCTGAACAGCTGACCGTTGCCGGGGTTGTTGATGGTCACCGTGGGCGCCGTGTTGCCGACGCTGATCTGCACGCTGCTGCTGCCGGTGGCGCCCTGCGGGTCGCGAACCGTCAGCGTGGCCGTGTAGGTGCCGTTGGTGCTGTAGGTCTTCGTCGGGTTGGCCGCCGTCGAGGTGGTCCCGTCGCCGAAGGCCCACGAGTACGTCAGCGTGCCGCCCTCAGGGTCGGACGAGCCGGCCGAGGAGAAGGTCACCGCGAGCGGGGCAGCGCCGGAGGTGCGGTTGGCGCTGGCCACCGCGGTTGGCGCCCGGTTGCCGCCGCCGACGTAGTCGAAGCGGTAGAGCGCCGAGTTGGCGTCCCCGTTGAAGTAGCCGGTGCCGTAGTCGAGCACGTAGTACGCGCCGTCCGGGCCGAACGCCGAGTCCATCACCTGCTTACCGACCCAGGGGAAGGTGTCGATGGCGCCCCGGGAGCCGTCGGAGTTGACGTGGATCGGCTTGATCCAGCCTCGGCCGAACTCGGTGGCGAAGAACTGCCCGTCGAAGGACTGCGGGAACTTCGTGGTGGAGGTCGACGAGGCGTTGTACCGGTAGACCGGGCCGCCCATCGGGGACTCGGAACCGCCGCCGAACTCGGTCGGGGTGCCGGCGTCGCCGGCGTACCGGATCCAGGCCGGCTGGGCCGGCGGCAGAGTGGCACGGCCGGTGTTGCGGAACGAGTTGTTTGTCGGCCCGCCGGTGCAGTTGTACTTCGCGCCGCTGCTGTTGTTGGCGAAGTCCCACTCGTTGTACGTCTCGGTGGAGGTGTTCGTGCCGGTGCAGTACGGCCAGCCGTAGTTGCCCGGCGCGGCGACCCGGTTGAACTCGACCTGGCCGGACGGCCCACGGGTGGAGCTGGTGGAGCCGGCGTCCGGCCCGTAGTCACCGACGTAGACGACCCCGGTGGCCTTGTCCACGCTGATCCGGAACGGGTTGCGGAACCCCATCGCGTAGATCTCCGGGCGCGTCTGGGCCGTGCCGGGCGCGAACAGGTTGCCCGACGGGATGGAGTACGTGCCGTTGGCGTTCACCTTGATCCGCAGGATCTTGCCGCGCAGGTCGTTGGTGTTGCCGGCGCTGCGCTGCGCGTCGTACGCGGGGTTGCGGTTGGTCCGCTCGTCCAGCGGTGAGTAGCCGGCCGACTCGAACGGGTTGGTGTCGTCGCCGGTGGAGAGGTAGAGGTTGCCGGCGGCGTCGAAGTCGATGTCCCCGCCGACGTGGCAGCAGAGGCCGCGGTTGGCCGGGACGTCGAGCACGTCGACCTTGCTGGCCTGGTTGATGGTGAAGTCGGAGTTGAGGGTGAACCGGGAGAGGCGGTTCACCCCGTTCCAGGCCGAGAAGTCGGTGCCGGTAGCCGGCGCGTCGCCGCCGGGGGTGGAGAGCGGCGGGGCGTAGTAGAGGTAGATGTAGCGGTTGGTGGCGAAGCCCGGGTCGACGCCGACGCCCTGCAACCCCTCCTCGTCGTGCGTGTAGACCGACAGGGTGCCGATCACGGAGGTGGTGCCGTTCGCGTCGGTGCGGCGCAGGGTGCCGTTGCGGGCGGTGTGCAGGACCGAGCGGTCCGGCAGCACCGCCAGCGACATCGGCTCACCCATGTCGGACACGCCACGAGCCAGCTCGACCTGCTGGAAGTCGGTGGCGACGATCGTGTGCGCCTGTGCGGGAGCAGAGCCGGCGGCGAGTGCGACAGTGCCGGCGGCGACCGCCAGCAGCAGCGCTGATCCGGCCGAAAACCATCGTCGGGATCGATGTGTGGGAGCGTCCTTCATGGACATCGTTGCTGCCCCTTCCTGACGAATGACTGCCAGGCGGGCGCGCGCCGTCGCGCCGGATGCCGTAGCGGTGATGGTGGGGGTCGATGGGTTACCGCGCCGCCGGTTCACCTCGACGAAACATTGTCGTGTTGGTCACGACACTAAGTCGCATGTGTCGATGTGTCCATACCTTCCGGTGGTTCAGCATCAACTTTTGTCGATCTGATCGAAAGTCGCCGGTCAGGCGCGGCGGTCGATGGCCTGCCCGGCCAGCGCAACCAGGGCCGCGCGCGCCTCGTCGCCCACCATCGCGCTCTGCAGGGCGGAGAGCGCGGCCTCGGTCCGGACCCGGATCATCTGCTCGATCCGGTCCCGAGCGCCGGTCGTCTCGATGATGTCGCGCAGCTCCGCCGCGCCCTCGGCGTCCAACGCCGGGTTGCCGAACAGCTCCCGCAACCGGACGGTCTGCGGCCGGTCGGCGGCGCTGCGGGCCAGCGCCATCATGACCGTGGGCTTGCCCTCACGCAGGTCGTCGAGGACAGACTTGCCGGTGACCGCCGGGTCGCCGAACACGCCCAGAACGTCGTCGCGGAGCTGGAACGCGTCGCCCAGCGGGTCACCGAACTCGCCCAGCGCGGCGATCAGCTCCGGCTCCGCGCCGGCCAGGGCCGCGCCGATCTGCAACGGCCGGGTGACCGTGTACCTGGCAGCCTTCATCCGGATCACGGTGAGCGCGCTGGCCACCGAGCCGTCACCCACGCCCGAGACCAGGTCCAGGTACTCCCCCGCGATCACCTCGGTACGCATCAGCGCGAACACGCTGTACCCCCGGTGCACCTCCTCGGTGCTCAGCCCGCACTCGTGGAACATCTGATCCGACCAGGCGGCGCAGAGATCCCCGCAGAGCAGCGCGGTGTTGCGGCCGTACGCCTCGGGGTCACCGCGCCACGACGAGCGGGCGTGCAGGTCGGCGAAGAGCCGGTGCACCGACGGCTCACCCCGACGGCGGTCACTGCCGTCCAGGATGTCGTCGTGGATCAGCGCGAACGCGTGGAACAGCTCCAGGGCCGCCGCCGCCACCACGATCGGGGTGCCGTCGGCCGCCCCCGCGCCGCGCCAGCCCCAGTAGCAGAAGAGCGGTCGTAGTCGCTTCCCACCGGCCAGCACGAATCGTTGCAGCGCGGTGAACACCCCGCGCGGCGCACCGTCCGGCCAGTCCGGGCCCTGCCGGTCGAGAAACCCGGCCAGCTCCGCGTCGAAGCGCGCCCGCAGCTCGCTGGCGTCGGTGGGCGCGACGACGACCGTCATGCCACCTCCCCCGACCCGCCCGCGCCACCGGGGCTCAGCCCGGCCAGCTCCAGTAACAGCGCCTTGACCTCGGTGGCCGCAATCTTGTCCCGGGCCGCCGCCGGGTCGGAGCAGAGCAGCACCGGCGCGTCCGCCGGATCGTCCGGCAGCCGCCCGTGCGAGCCCCGCACCGCCTGCGCGCCGGCGTCCAGGCCGACCGCGCTCATCAGGTAGCGCATGCCGAGCTTCTTGCGGGCCAGGGCCACCCCGGCCCGAGCTTTCGCGGCACCGGGATTGGCCGGATCGAAGAACAGCTCGGCCGGGTCGTAACCGGGTTTGCGGTGAATTTCCACGAGCCGGGCGAAGTCCGGTGCCCGGGCGTCGTCCAGCCAGTAGTAGTAGGTGAACCAGGCATCCGGCTCGGCCACCAACACCAGCTCACCGGCGCGCGGATGGTCCAGCCCGTACGCGGCCTTGCCGTCGGCGTCGAGCACCTCGGCCACCCCGGGCAGACCGGCGCAGAGCTTCGCCACCGCCGGCACGTCGGCCGGATCCTTGACGTAGACGTGCGCGATCTGGTGGTCGGCGACCGCGAACGCCTTCGACGTCCACGGGTCGAGGTATTCCATGCCCGCCTGGGTGTGCACCCGCAGCAGCCCTTCGGCGCGCAGCAGCCGGTTGACGTCGACCGGCCGGGACACGTCGGTGATGCCGTACTCGGAGAGCACCACCACCGTGGCGTCCCGCGCCCGAGCGGCGTCCAGCAGCGGGCCGAGCACCACGTCCAGCTCGGCGGCGGCGGCAGCGGCCTGGGCCGACGAGGGACCGAAGCGTTGCAGGTCGTAGTCCAGGTGCGGAACGTAGACCAACGTCAGGTCGGGCGACACGTCGGCGAGGAGCTGCTCGGCCGCCTGGCAGATCCACCGAGACGACGGCAACCCGGCCGTCGGCCCCCAGTAGGTGAAGAGCGGGAACGTGCCGAGCCGCCCGGTGAGCGCGTCGTGCAGCTCCGGCGGGTCGGTGTAGCAGTCCGGTTCCTTACGCCCGTCGGCGTAGTAGACCGGGCGGGGGGTGACCGTCCAGTCGACGTCCGCTCCCATGGCGTACCACCAGCAGACGTTGGCGACGGTGTAGCCCGGCTCGGCCTTGCGGGCCGCCTGCCAGAGCTTCTCCCCGCCGACCAGCGCGTTGTGCTGCCGCCACAGCAACACCTCACCCAACTCCCGGAAATACCACCCGTTGCCGACGATCCCGTGCCCGCTGGGCGGCTCGCCGGTGAGGAAGGTGGACTGCACCGAGCAGGTCACGGCGGGCAGCACGGTGCCCAGCTCGGCCCGGAAGCCGCCGTCGGCGACCCCTCGCAGTCGCGGCATGTGCGCCAGTAGTCGGGGCGTCAACCCCACCACGTCGAGCACCACCAGTCGCCGGCTCATCGGGTCACCCCCATCGTCGCGGATCGCTGCGCGGTCAGGCCGAGGCCGACCAGTTCGTCTCGGGCGAAGGCCAGCTCCGCGGCGATGCCGGCGGCCAGCTCCGCGTCGGTGCCGGGCCGTCGTGCGGCCGGCAGCACCCCCCAGGTGTACGTCTCGACGTCGAGGTGGTCGCAGCCGGCGGTCGGCCCGTCGAAGAGCGCTCTCAGGGCCGCGCGGAGCACCGGCAGAGTCGAGCCGAGCGGTTCCTCGGGTGGGGCGTGCAGCGGCACGTGGTAGTGCACCCGCCACGGGCCGGGCAACGCCCGGTCCAGCGCCTCGTCCAGGTCGTCGGCCGCGTACGCCGGGTCGGCCGGGTCGGCCAGACCGGCGCAGCCGGCGCCCCGGGTCTGGTGCAGGAAACGGGGCTCCACCCAGCGGCGCAACGCCTCCGCCCCACCCTCCGGGTCGGCGGCCTCGACGGCGGCCGAGACCTGCACCTTCACCACCGGCAGCCCGGCCGCCCGCAGTCGGTGCAGCGCCTCGGCCGGCTCCTCCCACGCGCAGGCCAGGTGGGCCAGGTCGAGGCAGACGCCGAGGCGATCGGTGTCCATCCCGGAGAGCAGTTCGGCGGCCTGACCGGTGCTCTCCACGACACAGCCGGGCTCCGGCTCGAAGGCGATGCGCACCTCGCGGCCGGTGTCGCTCTGCACCGTGGCCAGGCCGGCGGCCAACTGGTCCAGCCGGCGGCGGGCCGCGTCGGCCCGGCCGGCGTCCCACGGTTGACGCCAGGCCAGCGGCAGGGTCGAGATCGAACCCCGGGCGGCGTCGTCGGGCAGCAGGTCGGCGAGGATCCGGGCCAGATCAAGGGTGTACGTCAGGCGCTGCTCGGTGGTCCAGTCCGGGTGGTACACGTCCTGCTTGACCACGGGCGCCTGGAAGGCCGCGTACGGGAAGCCGTTGAGGGTGACCACCTCCAGCCCGCGCGCGTCCAGCTCGGTGCGCAACCGGCGGCGCAGCGTCGGGTCGGCGGCCAACTCGGCGGCGACCGGGGCGGCCAACCACAGGCCCAGCCCGAGCAGGTCGCTGCCGAGCGCCTCGCGGACCGGCACGGCGTAGGTGTCCAGTTGACCAAGGATGCCGGCGAGGTCCTCGGCCGGGTGCACGTTTGTGCAGTAGCCGAGGTGGACGGTGTCGCCGCCGGGATGTCGCAGCCGCATCAGCTGCCGCCGCGCAGGATCGAGTTGCCGGTCTGCGGGTCCACGGCGACGGCGACGTCCAGGTCGCTGAGGTCGAGCCGCCCGGACTGCCCGTAGAACTCCACCGGGTTTCGCCACAGCACCTTGTCGACGTCGTCGTCGCTGAAGCCGGCCAGCAGCATCGCCTCGCCGGTGGCCCGGGTCAGCAGCGGGTCGGAGCGCCCCCAGTCGGCCGCCGAGTTGACAAGCATCCGTTCGGTGCCGTACTCGCGCAGCAGCTCCACCATCCGCTGCGGGGTCATCTTGGTGTCCGGGTAGATGGAGAAGCCCAGCCAGCAGCCGCTGTCGCGGACCAGCTTGACGGTCACCTCGTTGAGATGGTCGACGACCACCCGGCCCGCGTCGATGCCCGATTCGGCGACCACGGCGAGGGTCCGCTCGCAGCCGCGCGCCTTGTCCCGGTGCGGGGTGTGCACGAGTGCCGGCAGGTCGTACGCCACCGCGAGGGCGAGCTGCGCCGCGAACGCCTCGTCCTCCTCGGGCGTCATCGAGTCGTACCCGATCTCGCCGACCGCCACCACCGCGTCCTTGTCCAGATAGCGGGGCAGCAGGTCGAGGACCGGGCGGCAGCGCGGGTCGTTGGCCTCCTTCGGGTTCAGCGCCACGGTGGCGAAGTGCCGCACCCCGAACTGCCCGGCCCGAAACGGCTCCCAGCCGATCAGCGAGTCGAAGTAGTCGGTGAACGAGGCGGCGCTGGTGCGCGGCTGGCCCAGCCAGAACGCCGGCTCCACCACCGCGCGTACTCCGGCGGCGGCCATCCGTTCGTAGTCGTCGGTGGTGCGTGAGGTCATGTGGATGTGGGGGTCGAAGATGCGCATTCACGCCTCCCGGGGCAGTGCGGCGGTGAGCCGGTGGAGCAGGTCGGTGGCGTCGGCGGGCAGATCCCGGCCGGCAGCGTGCCGTTCGGCGGCCAGCGCGGCCAGCATCGCGGCCAGCTCGCCGTCGGCCCGGGCGTCCAGGTCGGCGACGGCGGCCAGGGGTACGCCGCTGAACACGCACTTGAGCACCGCCTGTCGCCAGGCGGCCGGGTCGAGGTGCCGGGCGTACGGCCCGAGTGCGGCGGCGACCAGCCGGGTGTCGTTGGTGCGGATCGCGTCGTGCAGCAACGGAACCCCGGCGGCGCCGATCGGCAGCAGCGGCAGGGCCCGCAGCACGGCTCGTCGTTCGGCCGCGTCACCGTGCTGGTAGAGGCGCTCGGCGTATGTCGCGTGCTCGTCGGGCAGGCTGGTGAGCAGCAGCACCCGGGCCGCGTCGTCGGCGGTCCAGCCAGGGGCGTCGGGCAGCGCGGCCCGACCGCAGCGCCGGCCGACGGTGGGGAAGAGCCGGGTGATCGCGGTGGGCTCGGCCGCGACCCGGCGCAGCGCCGTGTCCAGCCAATCGGGATCGGGTACGCCTCGCAGCGCGGCCCGTAGTGAATCCGGTGTCATCCCGTCTCCTCCCCTTGTGCTGCTCGCCGGTGCCCCGCCACCCTTTGCTCTGCACCTATATCTGCACCGGGGCCCCTTCGGCGGGTGTCGCCTCGGCGGGTGCAGAGCAAAGGGTGCTGGCAGGGTGGCAATCGGTGGTCGCGGCGGCGCGCAGGAACTCGATCGACCGGGCGGCCACGGCAGGCGCGGCGTGCGAGTCCCGGGGCAGCTCGACGGCGACCAGGCCGCGGTAGCCGGCGTCGCGCAGCGCGGCCAGCACCGGCGGGAAGTCGATCTCGCCGACGCCGAACTCCAGGTGCTCGTGCACGCCTCGGCGCATGTCGTCGATCTGCACGTTGACCAGGTGCCCGGCCACCTCGGCGACGCACTGCGGCACCGGCCAGGGCTCCAGGCACCGACAGTGGCCGATGTCGAGGGTGATGCCGAACCGGGCCGGGTTGCCGAGTGCGGCGTGCAGCCGACGCCAGTCGGCGATGTCCTGCACCAGCATCCCCGGCTCCGGCTCGAAGCCGAGGGTGACGCCGGCAGCCTCGGCCGCGTCGACCACTGTGGCGCAGCCGGCCACCAGCCGGTCCCAGGCGCACTGCGGTGACACCGCCTCGGGACGGACACCGGCCCAGAACGACACCGCCTCCGCGCCCAGGTCGGCCCCGATCCGCACGGCCCGGCGCAGGAACTCGATCCGCCGGGTCGGGTCGTCGTGCAGCAACGTCGGGGCGTGCTTCTGCCACGGGTCGAGCAGGTAACGGGCCCCGGTCTCGATGACCACCGCCAGGCCCAGCGATGCCAACCGTTTACCGACCGCAGCGACCCGGCGGGTCAGCCCAGGCGCGAACGGGTCCAGGTGGTCGTGGTCCAGGGTGAGCGCCACCCCGTCGTAGCCGAGATCGGCGATGACGGCGAGCGCGTCGTCGAGCCGGTGGTTGGCGAAGCCGTTGGTGCCGTACCCGAAGCGCAGCGTCGTGGAGTCGGCGGCCGACCGGGGGGCGGGGACGCTCATGTCGGCGAGACCTTCCGGGCCAGCAGTCGCCCCAGCGGCGCGGCCGCCGCGACGGCCACCCCGAGCAGACCTGCTCCACCTCGCGCGGTGAGCGCCCCCTGCAGGGCGGGCAACCCGGTGATCCCGGCGCCGACGGCGGCACGGACCCGCCCGGCAGACGGGTCCCGGACAACCTCGACCTGGGCCGCGCCGTACCGAGCGGCGTACCAACCGGCCAGCACGGCGGGCAGCGCCCCAACCCGCCGAGGGGCGGTGACGGCCGCGCTGGCGGCGACCACGGCGGTGCCGGCGAGGGTGCGCATCGGCAGGGCGGCGTCGGCGCCGGTGACCTCGCGGCGGGACAGCGCGGTGACCGTCCAGGTGTGCGCGGCGACTGTTGCCGCCGCCGGCAACGCCCGGGTCAACCGGCCGCCGGACGCGCCGAGCAGCACGTCCAGCCCTCGGCAGGCGGCCATCACGGCCGGGCCGGCGGCGGTGTTCTTCGCCAGCAGGTCGTACCCCCAGATGGTGGCGGCCAGCGGCACGGCGAGCGCGGCGGCGCGGCGACCGCCCACGGCGGCGGCCAGGCCCACGCCGGCGGCCGTGAGGCCAGCCGCGAGACCGACCGCGGCGGCCGGGGTGACCCGACCGCTGGGGATCGGCCGCTCGGGCCGTTCCTCGGCGTCCAGGCGTCGGTCGGCCCAGTCGTTGGCGGCCATGCCGGCCCAGTAGAGCAGCACCGAAGCGCCGGCCAGGGCAGGGGTACGCGGGCTCAACGCGCCGGACGCCGCAGCCCCGGCGATCACGTCACCGGGCACCGAGAGCGCGGCCGGCGCCCGAACCAGCTCGGCGAGATCAGCCAACGTTGTCATGGGCACCGTCCGCGCCGTCGTGCAGTTGCCGGGTGAAGGTGACCAGCTGGGCCCACTGCTCGCCCAGCGAGTGGGTGGGCGAGCCGAGCGGGTCCTTGAAGAAGAAGCCCAGGTCGGCCAGCGGCCCCACCAGCCCGGCGGCGTGCGCGGCGGCGGTGAGCCGGGCCAGGTCGAGCACCAGCGGCGCGGCCAGCGCGGAGTCGCAGCCGTGCCAGGTGAACTCCATCCGCATGCCGGTGCCGAGGAAGCCGGTGAAGGTGATCAGATCCCAGGCGGTCTTGAAGTCGCCCAGGTCCTCGACGTACTCGATGCGGGTGCCGCCCTGCGGGACGTAGCCCAGCGTCTCGCCGAGCACCCGCTGCTTGCTCTGCACCTTCGCCGCGTTCGCGGCCGGGTCGGCGAGGGTGGCGCCGTCGCCACCGCCGAGCAGGTTGACCCCGGACCAGGAGCCCACGGCCAGGTTGCGCATCGCGAACATCGGCGCGAGCACCGACTTGACCAGGGTCTCCCCGGTCTTGCCGTCGTGCCCGGCGTACGGCAGTCGGGCCTCGTCGGCCAGCGCGGCCAGCGCCGGCAGCCGCAGCCCGGTGGACGGGGTGAAGTCGACGTACGGGCAGCCGGCAAGCAGTGCCGCGTACGCGTAGAGGGAGCTGACCGGCAGCACCTCGTCCGGACCGTCGAGGGCGACGCGCAGCGCGGCCGGGTCGGCGTGCCCGGGGTGCGGTGCAGGGGCTGGCTCGGTGGCGGAGACGTTGACCACCACCACCCGGTCCAGCTCGTGCCGCTCGCGGAAGCTGGTGAGGTCGCGGACCACGGCGGCGGCCCGATCGGCCTGGGTGGTGCCGGCCGGCGCGGGGCGCAGCTCCTGATCGACCACGCCCAGCTCGTCGCGGAGCGCGGCGACCAGACGCCAGGGGATGACACCGGCGTCGGCGAGGGCCTCGGCGCGCTTGCACAGTGGGGTGGTCGCCACGTCGTGCCCGCCGAAGACCAGGTCGGCGAAGGCCGGCAGGGCCGGGCCGCGCAGCTCGGGAAGCTCGGTGACGCAGCCGGTGGGCCCGGCCAGGCCGGCCCGCAGCGCGAGCCCCCCGACGATGCTGGTGGTCGCGACTGAACCGCGCGCTCCTACCAGCCAGACACCTGTTCGCATGGTGCTCCTTCCCCATTCACGAGGAACCGTCGGTACCGCTAAATATAGGAATATCAGAATATGTTTCGGAAAGATACGGCCAGGTTTCGGAAAGTTTCGGCCGGGTGGATGGGCCCCGTCCGCCCGCCCCACACCAGAACGGCACCGGCTTCCGACGTCGGCGTCGGCGGCGACGACGCCGGACCGGTTCCCAGTACGGGTGCGAGCAGACGGGGCTGGTAGGCAGGGTCGGGTCGGCGTCTCGACCCTGCCTCCCCCGCATCCGTCCAACCGGGGCGTTGGCATGCCCCGGCTGGGCGTCTCAGGCCGCCGCAGCGGGCGGTGCTATCACGTGCTCCGGAACTTTCCCGGTGGTGGCGGTCCTCCGGTGCGGCCGGGGAATCCCGGTCCGGTCGCACCGGACGACCGTCCTGCTCGTGCGCCACCGGGCCGTACGGCCCGGCTGCACGCTTCCCGATGCCGACCTCTGTCCCGGCCACGGGGCGCAATCCGCGGCTGGTCCCTCGCCGGTCGGCTTCGGAGAGCCGGTCGGGCGATGGCGGCACGAACACCGCCATCGCGGATGGTCAATGGTCAGACAGCCGCCGCGGTCAGCGTCGGTTCGACCTCGGTCCAGGAGGAGCCGAGTTCCGCCGAGCGGGTCACCGCGTCCAGCACCAACTGGACCTGCAACGCGTCGGCGAAGGAGGGAGTCGGGTCGACGCCGGTGGCGACCGCCTCGATGAAGTCGCGCATCTCGTGCGTGAACGAGTGCTCGTAGCCGATGATGTGGCCCGGAGGCCACCACGCCGACATGTACGGGTGCTCGCTCTCGGTCACCAGGATGCGGCTGAAGCCCTGCTCCACGCTCGGCCGGGTCGCGTCGTAGAACTCCAGCTCGTTGAGGCGCTCCAGGTCGAAGACCAGACTGCCCAGCGAGCCGTTGATCTCGACACGCAGCGCGTTCTTGCGACCGGTCGCAAACCGGCTCGCCTCGTACGTGGCCAGGGCGCCACCGTCGAGCCGCGCCACGAAGACCGCGGCGTCGTCGACGGTGACCAGCCCGGTGGGCGACGTGCCGCCGTCCACCGTGGCCGCCAGGCCGCTCGACTCGGCCGGCAACGGCCGCTCCTTGACGAAGGTCTCGGTGACCCCGCTGACCCCGCTGATCCGCTGACCCGTGACGAACTGGGTGAGATCGATGATGTGCGCACCGATGTCACCGAGCGCGCCGGAGCCCGCCCTGTCCTTCTGCAGCCGCCAGACCAGCGGGAACTGCGGGTCGACGATCCAATCCTGCAGGTACGTCGCACGGACGTGTCGAATCACCCCGAGTCGTCCGTCGGCGACCAATTGGCGCATCATCGCGACCGCGGGGACCCGGCGGTAGTTGAACCCGCACATCGACCGCACTCCGGCGGCCCGGGCGACATCCGCCGCAGCGGTCATCGCCCGTGCCTCCTCCACCGTGTTGGCCAGCGGCTTCTCGCACAGGACGTGCTTGCCGGCAGCCAACGCGGCGAGGGCGATCTCGGCGTGACTGTCGCCCGGGGTGCAGATATCGACCACGTCGATGTCGTCGGAGTTGATCAGGTCACGCCAGTCCGTGGTGTACGCGTCCCAGCCGAGCGTGTCGGCGGCGTCAGCCACCTTCGCTGTGTCTCGACCGCAGATCAGCGACATCCGCGCCCGCGCCGGCAGGTCGTACACGCGGTTCACGGTGCGCCACGCCTGTGAGTGCGCGGCGCCCATGAAGGCGTAGCCGACCATGCCGACCCGCAGTTCTTTGTCTTTCGTGGACAAGGTGGGTCTCCCCCCGGTATGTCAGAACCCGAGCTTGTCGTAGCTGCTCGCGTTCTCCTTGGTGATCGTCTCCGAGGCCAGGGTCACTTCCTTGGGCACCTGCAGCTCCGTCAGGTCGCCCAGACCCCGACCCTGCGCGATGAGCCGCGCGAGGGAAACCGCCGACGAGGCCATCGACGGGTTGTAGGTGACGGTGGCCTTCAGCACGGAGTTGTCGGCCTTGATCGCGTCGATCGCGAGCTTGGAGCCCGCGCCGCCGACCATGAAGAACTCCGACCGGTTGGCCTGCTTGATGGCCGCGAGCACGCCGATGCCCTGGTCGTCGTCGTGGTTCCAGATAGCGTCGATCTTCGGCAGCGCCTGGAGCAGCTGGGCCGCCTCGCGCTGACCGCTGTCCGAGGTGAACTCGGCCGAACGACGGTTCCGCACCGTGAACCCGTAGGTCGCCAGGGCGGCCTTGAAGCCGGCGCTGCGCTCGACGGTCAGCGGGATCTCCAGACCGGCGATCTCACCGATGACCGGGTTGGCGACGCCCTTGTCCTTGAGCATCTTGCCGATGAAGTGCCCGGCCGAGACGCCCATGCCGTAGTTGTCGCCCTTGATGACCAGCCGCGAGGCCAGCGCGTCGGGGAACGCCCGGTCGAGGTTCACGATCGGGATGCCCGCCTGCATCGCCTGGAGGGCAACGGCGTTGACCTCCTTGCCGTCGTGCGGCAGGACGACGATGATGTCCGGCTTCTGGGCGATCAGCGTGCCGAGCGTGGAGCGCTGGGCCTCGGAGTTCGACCCGCCGTCGACCTCCTTGAACTCCACGTCCGAGTAGGCCGCGGCCTGAGCCTTGGCGTTGGCGTGGATGGCGCCCATCCAGCCGTGGTCGGCGGCCGGCGCGGAAAAGCCGATGACGACCTTCTTGCCCGGGGCGTTGTTGCCTTCGCTGTTTCCGGCGGCCTTGGTCTGGGTGCTGGCGGCCGGGGTCTCGTTGCTGGTGCAGGCGGTGAGGAGGGTGGCAGCGCCCACTGCGGCTCCACCGAAGAGCAACCGGCGGCGCGACAGGTCGCGACTGTGCTGGGTCATGAATGACCTCCTGGGAGCGGGATTTGCCTTAATGAGGGTGTGCGCGACCCGGCCACCGTCGAATTTCTCGACGTTGCCAGGACAACGGTGCGGTGCGTCAGGTTGCGGTGGTGACCCTGTTCCGCGCGAGGAGCCGAGTGACTGACTTGAACTGGAACTGCTGGACCAGGACGGCGGCGACGATGATGCCGCCCTTGACCATGTTCTGTGCCTCGATGGAGAGGCCGTTGATGGCGAAGAGATTCGTGATCGTGGCGAAGATGATGACGCCGAGCAGCGAGCCGACGATCGTGCCGCGACCACCGCTGAGCAACGTCCCGCCGATGATCGCCGCGGCGATCGCGTCCAACTCGTACAGGTTGGCCATCGCCGCCTGCGCCGAGGTGGCCTGCGAGGTGAGCATGATGGCGGCGATGCCGCAGCAGAGACCGGAGAGCGCGTAGAGAAGCATGGTGTGCCGGCGGACGTTGATGCCGGCCAGCCGGGCCGCCTCCGGGTTGCCACCGACGGCGATGGTCCGCCGGCCGAAGGTCGTGCGGTTGAGCACGACCCACCCGGCCAGCACGACCGCGCCGAGGATGTAGACGAGGATCGGGATCCCGATCACCTTGCGTGCCGCGATGTCATTGATGAAGGTGCTGCTCGACACCTGGGTCTGCTTGTTGGAGATCGACGCCGCGAGACCACGTGCGGCCACCAGCATCGCGAGCGTCGCGATGAAGGGGACCAACCGCCCGTACGAGATGAGCACCCCGTTGACGAGGCCGACGCAGATGCCGACCACGAGAGCGGTGAAGATCATGCCGGCGGCGCCGTAGCTCTGGGTGGCCACCGTGGTGCACCAGACCCCGGCCAGCGCGAGGATCGCACCGACCGACAGGTCGATGCCGCCGCCGATGATCACGAAGGTCATGCCGACCGTGACCACACCGACGACCGAGGCCAACTGAAGGATGGCCAGGACGTTGTTCCAGACCCAGTTCGGGTCGCCGTACAGGTCGGGCTTGGTGACCGCGCCGACCAGGATGAGCGCAGCCAGCACCCCGACCAGACCGAGGTTGCGCTTGGCGCCGTCGCCACCGTCACCCCGCCACCAGGAGAGCTTGCCCGTGGATGCTGCTTTATCGCTGGCCACCGCCGTCTCCGCCGGGTCCACCGGCGGCGACTGCGCCGGAAGCTGCGGGCGCTCCGGTGTCGCGGTGGGAGTGGGAGTCGCGTCGCTCATGCCGGTGCGCCTTCCATCAAGGACCCCGCCATAACGAGGTCAAGCACAGTGTTCTCATCGAGTTCGCCGGCCGCGGCTTCGCGGACGACCCGCCCTTCCCGCATGACCAGCACCCGGTCGGCCAGACCCAGCACCTCGGGCACCTCGCTGGAGACCAGCAGCACCCCCACGCCCTGAGCGGCCAATGCCCGGATGACCTGGTAGAGCTCAGCCCTGGCACCCACGTCCACGCCTCGGGTCGGCTCGTCGAGAAGCAGCAACTTGGTGCCGCCGAGCAGCCAACGCCCGACCACCACCTTCTGCTGGTTGCCGCCGGACAGCGTGCGTACCGGCCGGTCGACGTCCCGGGGCCGCAGCTCCAGGGTCTCGGCGATCCGGTCCGCCTCGGCGCGTTCCTTGGCGGCATTGGTGAAGCCGAGCCGCGCGTACCGGCCGAAGGTGGCCAGCGTGACGTTGCGGTAGATCGGCTCGCCGAGCAGCAGCGCCTGGCTCTTGCGTTCCTCCGGGGCCATCCCCATCCCGGCCCGCACCGCCGCGCCGACGCCGGCGCGGAGCGCCTTCCCGTCCATCCGCACCGTGCCGGCCTCCGCGAGGCGGGCACCGTAGATCGTCTCCAACAGCTCGGAACGACCGGAGCCGACCAGCCCCGCGATGCCGACGATCTCCCCGGCCCGCACGTTCAGCGAGACGTCGGCGAACTCACCCGCCCGGGTCAACCCCTCCACCTGGAGCAGGTCAGCACCGACCGAGTCGTCGGTCGGCCGGTCCGGGAAGACGTACTCGATGGTGCGGCCGGTCATCCGGCTCACCAGGTCGCGGGTCGGGGTGTCCCGCGCTGGCAGGTTCGCCGCCGTGGTCCGGCCGTCCTTGAGTACGGTGACCCGGTCGCCGATCTCGCGGATCTCCTCGAGCCGGTGCGAGATGTAGATGACGGCGATGCCCTGCGCGGTCAGCTCCCGGATGATCCGGAACAGGTTGCCGACCTCGTCGTGGGCCAGCACCGCGCTCGGCTCGTCCATGATGATCAGTCGGGCCTCGTGCGACAGCGCCCGCGCCATGCTGACGATCTGCTTACCGGCTGCCGGCAGCGACCGGACCATCCGCCCGGGCGGGATCTCACCGTGGCCGAGCCGGCTGAGGATCTGCCGGGTGTGTCGGGCCATCCGGCCGCGCCGAACGAACCCGAAGCTGCGGTACTCGTGCCCGAGGAACGCGTTCTCCGCCACCGACAGATCCTCGACGAGGTCGAGTTCCTGGTAGATCGTGGCGATACCGGCTTTCATGGCGGCCTGCGGGTTGGCGAACGTGGCCGGCTCGCCGCGCCACTCCACCTGCCCGGAGTCCGGTTGGTGCACCCCGGCGAGCACCTTGATGAGGGTGGACTTGCCCGCGCCGTTCTGCCCGAGCAGGCAGTGCACCTCGCCGGCACGCACCTCCAGCTGCACGCCGTCGAGCGCGCGTACGCCGGGGAAGGTCTTGACCACATCGGTGAGGCGCAGGACCACCTCGCCCGCGACGGTGTCGGCGGGAGCCTCGACCAGCGGCGCCTCGGCGACGGCCTCGGCCGACGCGGTGGCGGGGTCATCCTCGGGCAGGGCCACAGTCTCCTCCTCGCTCACGACGGAATTCCGAACAGCTTCATGCGGCTTCCCCGAAGGCGACGTCGCTCGCGAGCACCGCAGCGCCGGTGACACCGGCACGGCCGCCCAGCTCGGACAGGACGACGGGAAGGTTGCCGGTGGCCAGTGGCAGTGACCGGCGGTAGACCACACTGCGGATCTCGGCGAGCAGGATGTGCCCGAGCTGGGCCAGCCCGCCGCCGATCACGATCATCGACGGGTTGGTGAAGCTGACCAGGCCGGCGAGGACCCCGCCGACGCGCCGGCCGCCGTCACGGATCAACTGGATGCAGGTCACGTCGCCCTCGACGGCACCCTCGGCGACGTCCAGTGCGGTGACCACCCCACGCAGGGCCAGCCGCTCGGCCAGCGCCGGCGACGTCCCACTGCGGGCGGCGGCCGCCGCGTCCTTGGCCAACGCGGCACCGCTGAACAGCGCCTCCAGGCAGCCGACGTTGCCACAGGAACACATCGGACCGTGCGAGTCGACCTGGATGTGGCCGATGTCGCCAGCGCAGCCGTCGGTGCCCCGGTAGACCTCGCCGGTGAGGTAGATGCCGCACCCGATGCCGGTGCCGATCTTGATGAAGAGGAAGTCGTCCACCGAGTGCGCGACCCCGCCGTGCCGCTCACCGATCGCCATGATGTTGACGTCGTTGTCGACCACCGCCGGGCAGCCATGCTCCCGGCTGAGCAGCTCGCGCACCGGGAACCGGTCCCAGCCCGGCATGATCGGCGGAGACACCGGTGTGCCGTCGCGGAAACTGACCGGCCCGGGTACGCCGATGCCCACCGCGTCCAGCCGCTCGTACGCGCCGTCGACCCGGGCCTTGTGCAGCAGCTCGTTGACCCGTTGCAGGGTCACCTTCGGGCCGTTGCGAATGTCGGCCGTCTCGGCGTAGTGGGCCACCGGTTCGAGACGGCCGTTAACCACCTCGACATCCATCGAACTGGCACCGAGGTCGACGGCGGCGAAGCGCAGCTTCGGGTTCAGCTCGACAAGCGTCGAGCGACGCCCACCCCGGGACGCGGCGAGCCCCGCCTCGGCGACGTAACCCAGCGCTACCAGGCGATCCAGCTCGGCCAGCATGCGCGGGCGCGGCATCTGGAGGCGGTCGCCCAGCTCGGCCCGGGACACGGCGCCCTCGTCGCGGAGCAACCGCAACAGTCGCACGTGCAGAGGGTCGACGGTGCGCACCAGGAGGCCCCTATTCATTGGCAACGTTCACATCGACGCAACGTCGAGGTGTTGTGTCCGACACAGTAGGAGCGCTCTGCACCGCGTGTCCAGAGCTTCAACCGTTCCGAGATGAACTTTTGTCCGAAAGAACAAAAGCTACTAGTCGATCAAGAAAAGGATTACGGGCCGCCCGCGTCCGCTCGCCGGCAGTTCCATCGACGGACACAAAACCGCCCCACCAGCCGGTCCTCGGTGGTGGGGCGGTCGGTACGGCGCGGCGCGATCAGCGGCGGCCGGCGGAGTTGCGCTTCTTGCGGAGCTTGCGATCGTCGCGCAGCTCGACGTACGGCTCGTCGTCGACGGCGTGCCCGGCCGCGATGGCCCGACCCCGCTCCAACTCGGCGTCTAGCTCGGCCCCTAGCAGGATCGCGATGTTGCTCAGCCAGAGCCACACCAGAAAGATGATCACGCCGGCGAGCGCCCCGTAGGTCTTGTCGTACGAGCCGAAGTTGCTCACGTAGAAGGCGAAGAGGCCGGAGATCGCCAGCCAGATCACCACGGCCAGCACCCCACCCGGGCTGACCCAGCGGAAACCGCCGTGCCGGGCGTTCGGTGAGGCCCAGTAGAGGATCGCGAACATCAGGCTGACCAGGATCAGCAGCACCGGCCACTTGGCGATGCCCCACACCGTGACCGCCGTCGAGCCGAGGCCGACCACGTCACCCACCGCCTCGGCCAGGCGGCCGGTGAAGACCACGATCACCGCGCTGGCCAGCAACAGCACCCCGATCACCGCGGTCACGCCGAGGCGGATCGGCAGCGTCTTCCAGATCGGCCGACCCTCCGGCACGTCATAGATGGTGTTCGAGGCCCGCATGAACGCGCCGATGTAGCCGGACGCGGACCAGAACGCGGCCAGCACACCGATGATCGCCGCGAGGCTGGCCAGCCCGCCGTTCTCCTGGGCCGTGCGGATCGCATCGTTGATGATCTGCTGGACGCTGTCGTTGGGCACCGCCTGGTTGACAGTGTCCCGGACGCCGTTCGTGGCACTCTCACCGAGCAGCCCGAGGATCGAGATCAGCACCAGCACGCCGGGGAAGATGGAGAGCACCCCGTAGTAGGTCAGCGCCGCCGCCCAGTCGGTCAGGCTGTCGTCCTGGAATTCGGTGACCGTGCGCCGCAACGCCGCCTTCCAGCCGCTGCCGGGCAGATCGGTGGGGCTGTCCGGCCCGGCGTCGGGCCCGACCGGCACGCTGGCATCGGCACGCTCCCGGCGGGCGGCAGACTCGTCAGAGGTCATCGCCCCTCCTCATCGTCGGTGGTCTCACCTCCGACATGCCCCGTTGGCGGGCGCCGATAACCCCTATTTGTAGAGCAACCTGCCCATTCGGCGCGAGGCCACCAGCAGGCCGAGGGCCATCATCGCCAGTAGGTAGAGCACGTCGAGCAGCCAGACCCACCCACCGTCACCCAGCGCGAGGCCGCGGACCAGGTGCACCGAGCGGTAGAGCGGGGTGATCTCGACCAGCCAGTGCAGCAGGGTCGGATAGGCCTGCGCCGGCACGAAGGTGCCGGAGAAGAGGAAGAGCGTGAACTGCGCGGAGCCCACCAGGTCGAAATCTTGCCAGCTGCGCATCAAGGTGGAGATCGCCATGCCGAGCGCCCCGAACGCGAAGCCGACAAGCACTGCGGCCGGAAGGGCGGTCAACGCACGCGCGACGCTGGTCAGATCCAGCGCGACCATCACCCCGAGGAACGCCGCCGAGTAGGCGCTGCCCCGCAGCATCGCCCAGCTCAACTCGCCCATGGCGATCTCGAACGGCCGTACCGGGGTAGCGAGCATCCCGTCGTACAGCTTCATGTATTTCATCTTGCCGAAGAAGTTGAAGGTGCTCTCTGCGAGCGCCCCGGTCATCGCCGACGAGGCGAGCATCGCCGGGGCCACGAACGCGGCGTACGAGACCAGCCGCCCATCGGGCAGCGGCAGGTCACCGACGAGCGCACCGACGCCCACCCCGATGGAGAACAGGTAGAGCAGCGGCTCCACGAAGCCGGAGATCAGCAGCAGCCAGTAGACCGACTTCAACGCCGCGACGTTGCGCCCGACCACCGACGCCGACCGCCGGGACGCGGCGGCGACATCGACCAGCCGGGGCAGGATCAGCGTGACCACGACAGCCTCTCTAGATCTCTGGCTCGCTAGACGACGAGCTTGCGACGGAACGCGCGCAGCGCCAGGAACCAGCCAGCGACCGCCCAGGCGGTCAGGTAGAGCAGGTGCCCGACGATCGACCACTCGGGGGCGACGCCGAGCGTGGCCGCGCGGCACAGGTCCACGGCGTGCCACAGCGGCGTCGCGTACGCCAGCCACCGCAGCGCGTCCGGCAACGACTCGACCGGGAAGAACACCCCGGCGAAGAGCGTCATCGGAATGACCGCAAACCGGAACAGCATCCCGAGCCAACTGTCGCTCGACACCGACGCCGCGTACGCGAAGGTCGGCGCGGCGACGGCCAGCCCCAACAACGCCACCACCGGCAGGGTGAGCACCGCCCACGGCGACCGCAACGCCCCGAACACCCCGGTGACCAGCAGGAACGCCGCGATCGTGGTGAGCACCCGGAACAGCACGAAGGCCAGGTGCCCGGCCACGATGTCACCCACCCGCAGCGGCGACGCGCCCTGCGCGAAGTACGTCTTGATCCATTGGAAGTTGCTGAAGACCGGCCAGGTCGAGTCACCGACGGTCACCTGGAGCGCGGTCGAGGCGATCAGCCCGGGGACCAGCCAGTCGAGGTAACGCACCCCGCCGACGCCCTGGTCGATGTAGGCGCCGACGCCGAACCCGAAGCCGAGCACGGTCAGCACCGGCAGCAGGAACGAGGAGAACACCCCGGCCCGCCAGGTGCGCCGCAGACCCACCAGGTAGTGCTCGAACACCGCAGACGCCGGCACCCACGGCAACCGCGCCGATCTCGCCACACTCACACGACCACCCCCGTCCCGACCTTCCTACCCCTGGGGTACGACAGAACGCCGGTCACCCTACGACGACCTCGTCGCCGTGTCGCCCGGGTTTCGCCGCGCAGCCCTAGGCCCCGTTCGTTGATCGACCCGGCCCCGCTCGTTGATCGACCCGGCCCCGCTCGTTGATCGACTCGGTTTTCAGGAAGTCGCGGTGTCAGAGCCGCCCGGATGCCGCGACTTCCTGGAAGCCGAGTGGATCTAGACAGTGCGGCCGCTATCTACCTGGACAACGCGTCGGAACCGACGAACACGCGCCACGCGTCGGGCGGGAAGACCAACACGGGGCCGGTCGGGTCCTTGGAGTCACGAACGGCCACCAGCCCAGCCAGGTTGGCAGCGACCTCCACACAGGCACCGCCGCTGCCGTTGCTGCGGGTGCTCTTGCGCCACCGGGCTCCGCTCAGCTCCATGTCTCCGCCACTTCCGCGATCAGGTCGAGGGACTGCTGCTGCGATAGTGCCTCACCCCGGATCGACTCCCACACCTCGACCATCTGACGGACGTAGTCGGCGCGGTCGATGACCTGCCCGTGACGCTGGCCAGCGAGATAGACAAGATCTTCTCCCTGTGACGAACTAGCGATCACGAACGGTCCCCCGAGCCCAGCGTAAGCACCGGCGGGGATCGGAACTACCTGGATTCGGACCGTGCCGTGGCCGTGCCGCAGCCGCCCTGTTGATCGACTCGGAGGTCTCCGCAGCGCCGGGCTACCCCGGCGCACAGAAAACCGAGTCGGTCCCCTGCAGATCGCGCGCGACATGAGCAGCGGACTCAGGCACCGGCACGTTGGGGCCGACCCGGCGAACCGCTCACGCGCCGCCGCCTATGAACGGTCGAGGCGCACGGGTCCACCAGCTTCACCATGTGGCGAAACCGCACCTGGGCCAGAGCCCGTTGAGCGGCGACCGCCGGCAGATCAGCGGTGCGACACTGCCGACGATCAGCCGGTGCCCGTCAGTCGACCAGGGTGCGGCCGGTCAGGTGCAGGAAGACGTCCTCCAGGCCGCTGCGCCGGACCAGCACGTTAGCCGGCTGGAGCCCCAACGCGGCGACCTCGGCGACCGCCGCGTCGCCGTTGGCCACGTAGAGCAGGACCCGGTCGGGCAGCACCTCGACCCGCTCCCCCAGCCCGTCGAGCTTGCCGGCGAACGGCTCCTGCGACTCGGCGGCGAAGCGCAGCTCGACCACCTCGCGGGTCGAGTGCTGCTCGATCAACGCCCGGGGCGAGCCCTCCGCGACGATCCGCCCGCCGTCCATCACCACCAGCCGGTCGCAGAGCTGCTCGGCCTCGTCCATGTAGTGGGTGGTGAGCACCAGCGTGACGCCCTGCTGCTTGAGCCGGAACAGCCGCTCCCACACCAGGTGCCGGGCCTGCGGGTCGAGCCCGGTGGTCGGCTCGTCGAGCAGCACGATCTCCGGATCGTTGACCAGAGCGCGGGCAATGGTCAGCCGACGCTTCATCCCACCGGACAGCGGCTCGACCTTGCTGTCGGCCCGCTCGGTGAGCTGAACGAAGTCGAGCAGCTCGGCGGCCCGCTCCCGGGCCGCCCGCCGCGAGATGCCGAAGTAGCGGGCGTAGACGGTCAGGTTTTCCCGGACGGTCAGCTCCGGGTCGAGATTGTCCAGCTGGGGGCAGACACCGAGACGCGCCCTGATCGCCGGCCCGTCAGTTACCGGATCCATGTCGAGGATGCGCAGCTCACCCCCACTGGGCGGGGAGACGCAGCCGACCATCCGCATGGTGGAGGACTTGCCCGCGCCGTTGGGCCCGAGGAAGCCGAACGCCTCACCCGGGCGCACCTCGACATCGATGCCGTCCACGGCGGTGAAGTCACCGAACCGCTTCACCAACCCGCGCGCCTGAATCAGTGGTCGCCCCGAAGTCACCGCCCGACCCTAGCCGCCAGGTCCGACAGCCCTCCACGCAAATACGCGCGTACGACCGGCCGCCGTCGGCGTCCGGACCAGCGACGGCGAAACGCCGGTCGATGCCCTACCCGTCAGCCAATCGACGTGTATCGTCCTTTCGTGTCGTCCATCAGCTCGCCCGATGGTTCGCCATCACCCGCCCGACCAGCCAACTCTTCCGACGCCAGGCCCCCAACGAGCCCCGACGCCAGGCCCCCAACGAGCCCCGACGGCGGGCCTACCGCAGGCCCCGACGGCAGGCCGCCCCGACCGCGTACAGCAGCCGACCCGGTAGCACCTGGCGACGCCGAGCGGGCGACCCGCGACCTGGCCGCACAGTTCGAGGAGGAGAAGCCCGGCCGGGTCCTGTCCGGGCCGGCGGGCCTGCTCCTCACCACGGCGGCGCTGGCGGTCGGCACCCTCGCCCTCTGGCAGGTGTTCCGACCCCTGTCGCAGGGCAGCAAATATTATTTGATCATCTTCTTGGCCGGCGTACTCCCGCTGGTCTTCCTCGCCTACCCGGCCGACCTGCGGCTCCCCGCCCGCCTGCGCAGCCGGCGTCGCCGCGCCAGCGAGACGCCCGCGTCGACGCGACCCACCGTGACCGACTGGGTCCTGGTCGCCCTGGCGGTGGCGGCCTGCCTCTACCCCGTCCTGCCGGTGCGGATCGGCAGCGGTGGGGGCGGCTACAACGCGTTCCTCGATCGGCAGGGCCTGCTGGCACCGACCGATCTGGTGCTGGGCACGGTGCTCCTGCTCCTGCTGCTCGAAGCCTGCCGGCGTACGACCGGTTGGGTCCTGCCCGCGGTCTGCCTGCTGTTCCTCGGCTACGGCTACTACGGCGGGCTGTTGCCGCAGTCCTGGCCGGTCGCCCACGCCGGGCTCGACTTCAGTCAACTTGTCGACGCGTTCTACAACTCCGACAGCGGCTTCTACGGCACGCCGCTCGACGTGGCCGCGTCGTACATCGTGCTGTTCACCATCTACGGCGCAGCGCTGGAGCTGTCCGGGGCCGGGCGGTTCTTCGTCGAGCTGTCGGCTGCGGCGTTCCGGCGCTCACGGACCGCCGCCGGCCGGACGGCGGTGGCCTCCGGCTTCCTGCTCGGCACCGTCTCCGGCTCCGGCGCGGCGACGACGGTGAGCATCGGCGCGGTCACCTGGCCGCTGCTACGTCGCGCCGGCTACCCCCCGGAGCGGGCCGGCGGCATGCTCGCCGCGGCCGGGGTGGGCGCGATCCTGTCCCCACCCACCCTGGGTGCGGCGGCGTTCATCATCGCCGAGTACCTGGGCGTCTCGTACCTCCAGGTGCTGGGCTGGGCCACCGTCCCGACGGTGCTCTACTACCTCGGCATCCTGCTCGCCGTGGAGATCGATGCGCGCCGCTCCGGGGTACGCCCCGTCGTGATCGACGTCGGCTCACCCTGGCGTCTGCTGGCCCGGCTCGGCTACCACTTCGCCTCGCTGGTCGCCATCATCGTCTTCCTCGCGGTCGGTGTGTCCGCGACGAAGGCGGTCGTCTTCGCCATTGTGCTCACCGTCGCGTTGTCGTTCCTGGACAGCACGAAGGGCCGTGCGCACTGGCTCACCCCGGCCCGGCTGGTGACCGCGCTCGGCACCGGCGTACGCGGCGTCCTCGCCGTCACCGCGGTCTGCGCCGCCGCCGGCATCATCACGGCGACCACCACGAAGACCGGCCTCGGGCCGCAGGCGGCGGCGCTGCTGATCGGCGGGGCGAAGGCGGCCACCTCGGACCCGACGCTGGTGCTGGTGCTCACCGCGCTGCTCGCCGCCGCCGCACTCACCCTGCTGGGGCTGGCCGTGCCGGTCACCGCCTCGTTCGTGATCGGTTGGGTGATCGTCGGCCCGGCCCTGCTCGACCTGGGCGTGACCGCACCGGCGGCGGCGATGTTCGTCTTCTACTTCGCGGTCCTGTCCGAGGTGTCCCCACCGACCGCGCTCGCCGCGGTGGCCGCCGCCGCGGTCACCGGCGGCCGGCTGGTGCCGACCATGTGGCAGACCCTGCGGTACGCGCTGCCGGCGTACCTGACCCCGATCGCGTTCGTCATCACGCCGGCCGGGCTCGGTCTGCTCGGCATCGGCGGCGTCCAGCGGATCGCCTTCGCCGCCGTGGTCACCGCGCTCAGCGTGGCGGTGCTGGCCGTCGCCGCCGGCGGCTGGCTGCCCGGTGTGGGCCCGGCCGGCGCACCGGAACGCGTCATCGGTGCCGTCGCCGGAGTCACCCTGCTCTGGCTCGAACCCGTGCCGGTCACGGTCGGCGCGGCGCTGGCCGCCGTGGCGGCGGTGGGCGTGTTCATCCGACGCGCAACCGCCGCTCGGCCATCGTCCGGATCACCAGCCAATCCTGTGGAGGAACAACTGTGAGACGAATCGACGTACGGCTCGCGGCGGGCCTGGGCGTGCTCGCCCTCGTCACCGGCTGCGGAGGTCAGCAGGGCGGCGCGGCCACTGACGACACGGCCAGCGAGGTCACCTGCGAGGTGGCCCAGGCGACCCGCGTCGGCATCGCCACCGGCAATGCGACGGGCGTCTACTACGTGGTCGGCAACGCCCTGGCCGGGCAGTTGTCCGGGGCGACCGGCGGCAAGCTCACCGGCACCGCCGCCGAGACCGGCGCCTCGGTGCAGAACGTCGAGCAGCTGGTCGGCGGCCAGTACGACGTGGCGTTCTCGCTCTTCGACACGGCGGTCAACGCGGTCCAGGGCAAGGGCAGCTTCACCGCTGCGCAGCCGGTGCAGGCGCTGGCCCGCATCTACGACAACTACACCCAGGTGGTGGTCCGTAAGGACTCCGGGATCACCTCGGTGGCCGACATGCGCGGCAAGCGGATCTCCACCGGCTCACCGAAGTCCGGCACCGAGGTGATCGCCAACCGACTGTTGGAGGCCGCCGGCCTCGACCCGGCCAAGGACGTCCGGGCGCAGCGACTGGACCTGACCAAGACGGTCGAGGGGGTCAAGGACGGCAGCGTCGACGGCTTCTTCTGGTCCGGTGGTCTGCCCACCGGGGGCGTCACCGACCTGTTCACCACCGCCGGCGACGCGGTGAAGTTCGTCGACATCTCGCCGTTGCTGCCGAAGATGACCGAGCTGAGCCCCGCCTACCAGGCCGGGACGATCGGACGGGACGCGTACCGGACGGCCACCGACACCCCGACCATCGTCGTACCCAACGTGCTGCTGGTCCGCAAGGACCTCGACGCCAACGTCGCCTGCGCGATCACCAAGACGGTCTTCGACAAGCGGGATTCGCTGGCCCAGGCGAATCCCGCCGCCCGGGGCATCTCGCTGGAGACCGCCCGCAAGACCGAGCCGGTGCCGCTGCATCGCGGCGCCGAAAAGGCGCTGAAGGACCTCGGCGCCAACTGACCCGGCCGAGTCAGCCGTCGGCCGGCGCGGTGGCGGCGCGGGCCACGCCGACCAGGCGGTCGGTCTCGGCGAGCACCGCCTCGTCGTCTGTCGGCGTGCCGGGGTCGAGTCGGACCGTCCAGGTCAGACCGTCGACCCCGGCCACGCGCCGGGCCGCGACCCGCGCCGCGCCGCCGGGCACCGGCTGGTGCTCGGTGTACGCGACCGAGCGGGTCACCCGTGCCCGCACCTGGTGCGGCAGCTCCCCCGGGTCGAGCAGCAGGTACGTCTCGGCCGGACAGTCGGCGACCAGCGTGTAGCCGTCCCGCTCGACGACGGGCTCGGCGGGGGTGACGGCCAGCTCGCGGCCGGACCAGACCGCCTTGAGGATGAGGTGCCAGCCGAGCCGGTGCCCTCGACCGGGCAGCCACAACCCGAGGTTGGTGGCGACCACCACCCCGTCGCCCTCGCCGTTGCCGGCGGCCGCCCAGGCCAACACCCGCTCGTCGGCGGTCAGCGGCGGCCGGTCGGCCGGCGGCAGCTTGGGCTTGCGGCTGAACAGTCCCATCTAGAGGCCTCCCGCAGCCTGCTCGCGCAGCGCCCGGGCGTGCTGCTCCAGGGAGAGCAACTCGCCGAAGGCGGCGAAGTACTCGTCCTTGTTGTTGACCGGGTTGATCCGCTGGATGCGTGACTTGAGGTCCCGGATCCGGGAGGTCACCGACCCGAACTGCACCCGGGCCATGGTGATCGACACGTAGCGCGGGTCCGCTTCGCCGTCGATCCGCAGCGGCTCGACGGCCAACTCGCCGACCAGCGCCGCCGCGGCCAGATCCTCGCAGGCGTCGCGGACCGACTCGATCCAGACCGCGCCGCCGGTCGCCGACACGGCCCCGCCGGCCACCGCGATGGCCGTACGCACCGCGACGTGCACCGGGTGGCGGTATTCGGTGGCCTCGACCGCATCGAACATCGGCCCGGCCAGGACCGGCTGCTGGAGGGCGAGCTTCAGCGCCTCCCGCTCGACCATCGATTGCGGGTTGTCCAGGACCGGCTCAGGGCGAGCAGAAGCGGGCCGGGCGGCAGGCGCGGCGTCGCGGGCACCGGGCGGCGGGGTGTTGGCGGCGGCGAGCACCGCCCGCTGCACCGGCTCGATCTCCATGCCAAGGTCCATGGCGAGCTTGCGGACGTACTCGGGGCGCTTTTCCCGGTCTTTCAGTCGCGCGACAAGTGGCGCGGCGTGGCGCATCGCCTCGACCCGGCCGTCGACGGTGTCCAGGTCGAAGCGGCCGATCACGTGCCGCAGCGCGAAGTCGACGAGCGGCTCGCGGCGGGCGACCAGGTCACGCACCGCCAGGTCGCCCTTGGCCAGCCGCAGATCGCACGGGTCCATGTTGTCCGGGCTGACCGCGATGAAGGTGCGCCCGACGAAGCGCTGATCGTCTTCGAAGGCGCGCAGCGCGGCCTTCTGCCCGGCGGCGTCACCGTCGAAGGTGAAGATGATCTCGCCGGCCACCTCGTCGCTGTCGAACAGGAGCCGACGCAGCACCGAGATGTGGTCCGCCGCGAAGGCCGTGCCGCAGGTCGCCACCGCTGTGGTCACCCCGGCGAGGTGGCAGGCCATCACGTCGGTGTAACCCTCGACGATCACCGCTCGGCCCTGCTTGGCGATCTCCCGCTTTGCCTGGTCGATGCCGTAGAGCACGTGCGACTTCTTGTAGATCGGCGTCTCGGGGGTGTTCAGGTATTTCGGGCCGTCGTCGTCATCGAAGAGCTTGCGCGCGCCGAAGCCGATCACGTCCCCGGCGAGGTCGCGGATCGGCCAGAGCAGCCGGCGGCGGAACCTGTCGATCAGGGTGCCGGAGCGGGACTCCCGGGACAGCCCCGCGGTGACCAGCTCCTGGTGGGTGAAGCCCTGCTGGCGCAGGTGCTTGGTGAGCGGGTCCCAACCCTCCGGCGCGAAGCCACAGCCGTAGCGCTCGGCGGCGGCCCGGTCGAAGCCCCGTCGGGCCAGGAACTCCCGGGCCGGTCGGGCGCCAGCGGTGCCGAGCTGCGCCCGGTAGAACTCGACGGCGGCGGCGTGCGCGGCGACCAGGCGCTGCCGCTGACCCTGCTGCGGGCGGGGACGCGGGGTGCCCTTGTCGTCCTCGATGTAGCGCAACTGGATGCCGGCGCGGCCGGCCAGCCGCTCGACGGACTCCACGAAGCTGAGGTGGTCGGCGTCCATCAGGAACTTGATCGCGTCGCCGCCGGCCCCGCAGCCGAAGCAGTACCAGACGTTGCGGGCCGGGGAGACGTTGAACGACGGAGACTTCTCGTCGTGGAACGGGCACAGGCCCTTGAGGTTGCCGCCGCCAGCGGACTTCAGGGTGACGGTCTCGGAGATCACATCCCCGATCGAGGTGCGTTCCCGGACCAGTGCGATGTCCTCGTCCCGGATCCGCCCAGCCATGCGCCACCCCCTCGCCGTACATCCTGCCCTGCCGGACCGACGACACGCCGGCCGGGGGACGCCGGTGTGGCGGCCACCGCTGCCGGCTGGGCGGTTCCGGCCCGCAGGCCGGCTTTGCCCGGGGACCATGACCAGATGCGCCGGGTACGGACCGAAGCTCCCCGCCTGCCGAGATGGCTGACCGGCCGGGTAGGGCTACCCGGGCAGGCCCCGCAGACCGACGAGTCCGGCCAACGCCACGCCACCTGGCTGGAACTCTTCCTCGACCTCATCTTCGTGTACGCGCTGGCGGCGGTGGTGGGCCGGCTGGGCAACGACCCGACCCCGTCGCCGAGCGCCGTGCTGGCCGTGATCGGGCTCTTCGTGGTCATCCAGTGGGCCTGGCTGGGGCAGGTCTACTACGACACCCGGTTCGACCCGGACGACGCGCTGCACCGACTGCTGGTGCTAGTCGCGTTGGTCGGCGCGGGTGCGATGACCCTCGGGGTCGACGAGGTTCCGGAGAGCGTGCTCCTGCCGGTCGGGTACCTGATCGTGCGGGGCGTGCTGCTCCTGCTGTACCTGCGGGCCCGTCCGACCAGCCCGATGGCCCGGATGGTGACGACGGTCTACCTGATCGGCTTCGGGTCGGGCTGGCTGATCTGGCTGGTGTCACTGGCCGTGCACACCGAGCTGCGCCCGGTCCTGTGGATCGTCGCGATGGTCGTCGAGCTGGCCACGCCCTGGGTCGGTGTGCGCTGGCTCAACCGCTGGCCGGTGGACAACCGGCACCTGCCGGAACGGATCGGGCAGTTCACCATCATCGTGCTGGGTAGCTCGCTGGCCAGCCTGCTCTTCGCCGTGCCGGACCACCCCAGGCCATACATGATCCTCACGGCCGCGATGGCCTTCCTGATCCCGGCGGCCGTCTGGTGGGTCTACACCACCTTCGTCACCACCCGCCTGATCCAGAGTCGGCTGCGCGGGGGCCAGGCATACAGCTACCTGCACATTCCGCTCGGCGGCGCGCTGCTGCTGCTCGGCTGGGCGCTCGGGCAGGTGGTCCGGCTGGTCGACGACAACGCGACCCGGCTGCCGCTGGAGTTGCGGCTGCTGCTGGGCGCCTCGATGGTGCTGTGGACAGCCTGCGGGCTCGCCCTGTACTGGCTGTGGACCCGCCCGAGCGCCGCCCGGTTGGCGATCGCCGCCTACGGGGCAGCCTCGGTCAGCGTGATCAGCGCGACCGTGCACCAACCGAGGCTGATGCTGTGGCTGCTCTCCGCGGCAATCGTCGGGTACGCCGTACTGCTCAGCCGGCGACTGGTCCGGGCCGGCGAGACCAGCCGGCCACCCGAGGGATGAACGACCCTCAGGCCGCCGCGACAACCTCCGCGACGGCCTCGTCATCGGCCGTCACCTGCCGGTTCCAGTCGGCCTTGGTGGAGCGCCAGCCCTCGTCGTCCATGCCGCGCCGCCAGTAGCCGGAGATGGAGAGCCGGTCGAGGGGTATGCCCCGCTCGCCGCGCAGCAGCCGGCGCAACTCCCGAACGAAGGCGGCCTCGCCGTGCACGAACGCGTGCACCTGACCGGCCGGGAACTCCAACGCCCGCACCGCCGCGACGAGCGCCTCGCCCACCGGCCGTGCGCCGCGATGCAGCCAGGTCAGCTCGACCGCTCCGGGGCTGAGCAGCTTCTGCTCCTCCGCCGGGTCGCCGATCTCCACGAAGACGTGGGCTGGGGCGCCCAGGGGCAGCCGCTCCAGCGCGGCGGCGATCGCCGGCAGGGCGCTCTCGTCACCGACCAGCAGATGCCAGTCCGCCTCCGGGCTCGGGGCGTACGCCCCGCCGGGGCCGACGAAGTGCACCGGATCGCCGGGGCGCAGCGCGGCAGCCCACGGCCCGGCCAACCCCTCGTCGCCGTGGTGCACCACGTCGACGGTCAGCTCCGCGGCCGCCGCATCCCAGCGCCGCACCGTGTACGCGCGCAGCCGGGGCCACTGCTCCCGGGGCAGGTCCCGGCGGATCGCGGCGAGGTCCAACGGCTGCGGGTACGCGACACCCGGCTGCGGGAACACCACCTTGATGTAGTGGTCGGTGAACTCGCCCACCGGCAGGCCCACCAGGTCGTCCCCGCCGAGGACGAGCCGGATCAGGTGCGGGGTGGGCCGCTCGGTGCGCAGCACCCGGGCCGAGGTGACGTTCCTGGGGCGTTCCGTCATGCCAGTTAGGCTAGCCTAAGCTGGCCCGTGATCGCTCGGCGGTGCACCCGCGCCGACCAGCCGGGTGTGCCAGGTCACCGCCGCCGGGTCGGTGAGAGAGGCGACCTGGTCGATCACCACCCGCAGTCTGGCCGTGTCGTCCGGGGCGGCCCGCCACAGCGGGGCGAAGATCGGGTCGAGCCCTTCCGGAGCACGCCGGACCAGCGCCGCGACCAGCTCGGCCAGCATCGTCCGCTGCCGCTCATAGCGCCCTTGGAAGCCGCTGCGCCGCATCACGTACCGCAGCGCGATGCCCTTGAGCAGGGCGCACTGCGCCCGGACCAGTCGGGGCACCACCAGGTCGGCGGCATAGCGGCGGTGCGGGCCGGGACCGAAGCGCTCCTGGGTGGCATCCACCGCCGCGGACACGAACAGCCCGGTCACCCCACTGGTGGTGGCCTTCAACGCGACCTGCGCGCGATGACTGCCGTCGTACCCGGCAAGCGGGGCGAGCAGCGGGCCGGCCAGCAGATCGACCAGCACCTCGGCCAGGTCGTCCGCCGACTCCCCGGAGTAAACGGCGGCCACGTCGGCGCAGAGCGCGGCCCGCTCGTCCGCGTCGCTGAGCAGCGGTAGCAGCGTGACGTACCCGCCGTGGATGCCGTCCTCCACGTCGTGCACCGAGTACGCGACGTCGTCGGCCCAGTCCATCACCTGGGCCTCCAGGCAGCGCCGGTCACCGGGCGCACCGGCCCGGATCCAGTCGAAGACGGCTCTGTCGTCGGCGTACACCCCGAACTTGCGCTCCCCGGGCCGGCGCGGCCAGGGGTACTTGCCGATCGCGTCGAGCGACGCCCGGGTCAGGTTCAGCCCAGCCGACGAGCCATCCGGGGCGAGCACCTTCGCCTCCAGGCGAGTCAACACCCGCAGGGTCTGCGCGTTGCCCTCGAAGCCGCCGCACGGCGAGGCGAGCAGGTCCAGGGCAGCCTCACCGTTGTGCCCGAACGGCGGGTGCCCGAGGTCGTGCGCCAGCCCCGCCACGTCCACCACGTCCGGGTCGCAGCCCAGCCGGGCACCCATCTCCCGGGCGATCTGCGCCACCTCAAGCGAGTGGGTCAGTCGCGTACGCAGGAAGTCGTCGGAGCCGGCGGTGTGCACCTGGGTCTTGGTGGCCAGCCGGCGAAACGCCGCCGAATGAAGCACCCGGGCCCGGTCGCGCTCGTACGGCGACCGGCGATGCCCGGTGCCCTTGGGCGGCTCCTCGACCAACCGGGCGTCCGCCGCCCCCGGCTCACTCTCCACGCAGCCGCCGTTGTTCGCGACTGCGGGGCTCGCAGAACCGGCTCACTCCTCGCGCTCACGCAAGACGCAGAACTCGTTGCCCTCCGGGTCGGCCAGCACCGTCCACTCGACGTCGCCCTGACCGATGTCGACGTGCCGGGCGCCCATGTCGACCAGGCGCTCGACCTCGGCCTCCTGGTTGGCGGGGCGCAGGTCGAGGTGCAGCCGGTTCTTGCGTTCCTTGGCTTCGGTCACGGGCACGAAGACCAGGCCGGGCAGGCGATCCGCGGACTGGCGGATCTCCACCTCGTCCGGGCTCTCGGTGACGATCTGGTAGCCGAGCGCCTCGGCCCACCAGCGGGCGAGTCGGGCCGGATCGAGGGCGTCGACAGTCAGGCTCTCCCAGACGCTTGTCATGCAGTCACCCTTCCCGTTCGGCGCCGTGCCCAATCGGCCGTGCGCGAGCGAGCCAAGATTACGCCCGCCCCTACTCGACCCGCCCACGACGCATCGACGAGAAGCACACAACCACCGATTGGCCCGCAGTTGTCAACCGATTGCCGAGGGTTACGGGCTCGCGGACGGAAGTGGCCGCCGGTAGCGTTCCCAGCGCGGAACGTGACCAGCCGACTGACAGGCAGAGCCCAACCGGTTAGGGGTGCTCCTCGTGGACGCAGACACGGTGGTGGAGACGGAGCTACGCAGGCTGCGCCAACGCCGACCGGAGATCGCCGGAACGGTGTTGGCCGGCACCGACGGGCTACTCATCTCCAGCGACCTGCCCAGCACCGACGCCACCCATCTCGCCGCGCTCGCCGCGGCCAGTTTCGGGCTCGGTAAGCGGGTGTCCGACACGGTCGGCCGAGGCGAGTTCCGCGAGTCGGTCGTCTGCACGACCGCCGGCTGCGTGGTGACCTACCCGGTCGGGCGCAGTGCCCTGCTGACCCTTGTCACCGTCTCGGCGCCGGGGGATCTGGAGGCGCTGCACGAGGAGGCGCGTGCCGTGGCCCGTCGGGCAGGCTCCTTCTTGGACGTTCGCGGCACGAGCATGGGCGCAACCTCGGTGCCGGACGCGCACGCCCCGCTGGCCACGCGTACCCCGATGGCGACCCTGCCGGCGCAGTTGCGCCGCTCGTCCCGACCTACCTGGCGTCGTCCACCGATCTGAGCACCGGCGGCGGCCGGGTGACCGGGCCGCCGCCGGCGCGCGTCAGCGGCTGTCCGACCCGCCGCTCTCCACGACCGCCCGACCGGCCTCCAGCCGGGCCACCGGCACCCGGAACGGCGAGCACGACACGTAGTCCAAGCCGACCTCGTGGAAGAAGTGCACCGAGTCCGGGTCGCCGCCGTGCTCACCGCAGATGCCGAGCTTCAGACCGGGCCGGGCGGCCCGGCCCTCCTCGGTGGCGATCCGCACCAGCCGGCCGACGCCGTCGCGGTCGATCGACTCGAACGGCGAGATGCCGAAGATACCCAGTTCCAGGTACCGCCAGAAGAACGCGCCCTCCACGTCGTCGCGGGAGAAGCCCCAGCCCATCTGGGTCAGGTCGTTGGTGCCGAAGGAGAAGAACTCGGCCGCCTCGGCGATCTGCCCGGCGGTCAGCGCCGCCCGGGGCACCTCGATCATGGTGCCGATCAGCACCTCGACGCCGCTGTCCCCGACCACCTCGGCAATGATCTTCTCGGCCTCGGCGCGGACCGTCTCCAGCTCCTGCACGGCCCCGACCAGCGGCACCATGATCTCCGGCTTCGCCACGCCACCGTTACGGGTGCAGCTCACCGCCGCCTCGGCGATGGCCCGGACCTGCATCGCGAACAGGCCGGGGATGACCAGGCCGAGGCGCACGCCCCGCAGCCCGAGCATCGGGTTCTCTTCGTGCATCCGCCGGACAGCGGCGAGCAGCGCCTCCTCCTTGGCCACGTCCTCGCCGCGTTCCTGAGCGACCGCCACGTTGACGGCGAGTTGCTCCAACGGCGGCAGGAACTCGTGCAGCGGCGGGTCGATGAGCCGGACGGTGACCGGCAGGCCGTCCATCTCGCGGAAGATCTCCTCGAAGTCCGCCCGCTGCAACGGCAGCAGCGCCGCCAGGGCCGCCTCCCGCTCGCCCTCGGCCCGGGCCAGGATCAGCCGCTCGACCAGCTCCCGCCGGTCACCGAGGAACATGTGCTCGGTGCGGCACAGCCCGATGCCCTCGGCGCCGAAGCGCCGGGCCCGGGCCGCGTCCGCGCCGGTGTCGGCGTTCGTGCGGACCGCGAGCCGCCGCTTTCCGTCGGCGTGCGTCATGATCCGGTGTACGGCCCGAACCAGCGCGTTGTCGATGTGCTCGGGGTCGAGGCTGCCCTCGAAGTACTGCACGACCTCGGAGGGCATCACCGGCACCTCGCCGAGGTAGACCTTGCCGGTGGTGCCGTCGATCGAGACGACGTCGCCCTCGTTGACGGTCTGCCCGGCCACGGTGAACCGCTTCGCCGGCACGTTCACCTCGATCTCGTCCGCGCCGGTGACGCAGGTCTTGCCCATGCCCCGGGCCACCACGGCGGCGTGGCTGGTCTTGCCGCCGCGCGAGGTGAGGATGCCCTGCGCGGCGATCATGCCGTTCAGGTCGTCCGGGTTGGTCTCCCGGCGCACCAGGATCACCGACTCACCCTCGGCGGCCAGCTCGACGGCCCGCGCGGAGGTGAAGACCACAGTGCCGGACGCCGCGCCGGGCGAGGCGCCGATGCCCTTGGCGACCGGCTGGAACTCGTGGTCGAGCTGAAAGCGCGGGAACATCAGCTGGGCCAGTTGCGCGCCGTTGACCCGGTGCAGCGCCTCGTCCAGGTCGATCAGGCCCTCGTCGACGAGCTGCCCGGCGATGACGAACGCGGCGGCGGCGGTGCGCTTGCCGACCCGGGTCTGCAACATCCACAGCTTGCCGCGCTCGATGGTGAACTCGATGTCGCAGAGGTCCTTGTAGTGCTCCTCCAGCCGGGCCATGATGCCGAGCAGCTCGTCGTAGGAGGACTTGTCGAGCTGCTCCAGCTCCTGTAACGGCACGGTGTTGCGGATGCCGGCGACCACGTCTTCACCCTGGGCATTGGCCAGGTAGTCGCCGTAGATGCCCTGCGCGCCACTGGCCGGGTCACGGGTGAACGCGACGCCGGTGCCGGAGTCCGGGCCGAGGTTGCCGAAGACCATGGTCACCACGTTGACCGCGGTGCCGAGGTCGGCCGGGATGCGCTCCTGGCGGCGGTAGAGCACCGCGCGCTCGGCGTTCCACGACTCGAAGACCGCGCGGATGGCCAGGTCGAGCTGTTCGCGCGGCTGCTGCGGGAACTCCCGACCGGTGTGCTTCAAGAAGATCTTCTTGTACGCGTCGACAAGCCCACGCAGGTCGTCCGCGTCCAGATCCAGGTCGTTCTGGGTGCCCTTGGCGTGCTTGGCCTCGTCGAGCGCGTGCTCGAACTCCTCGCCCGGCACCTCGCAGACCGTCTTGCCGAACATCTGGATGAGTCGCCGGTAGGAGTCCCAGGCGAACCTGTCGTTGCCCCCCGCCTGCGCGGAGAGCCCGACCACGCTCTGGTCGTTGAGGCCGACGTTGAGGACGGTCTCCATCATGCCGGGCATGGAGAACTTGGCACCGGAGCGGACGGAGACCAGCAACGGGTCCTGCGGGTCACCGAGGCGCTTGCCCATCGCGCGCTCCAACGCCTCCAGGTGCGCCTCGATCTGACCGGCGAGCCCGTCCGGCTCCCGTCCCGTCGCGAGGTACGCCTGACAGGCCTCGGTGGTGATGGTGAAGCCGGGCGGGACAGGCAGGCCCAGGTTGGTCATCTCGGCGAGGTTGGCTCCCTTGCCGCCGAGCAGCTCCTTGAGATCCTTGTTGCCCTCGGAGAAGTCGTAGACGTACTTGTGATCGACGGTCTCTTGCGCTGCCACCAGAGCCTCCACAACACGCGCGCCGGGACGGACACTTAACGAAGGTTCAGTTTTCTTCTTCCCCGGGACGGACCACCGGTAATCCCGGGGTCGACGCCGATCGGTGGGCGAAGGTTAAGCCAACATCGAGCGACCTGAGCCCGTTCGGTGACAATTGGCACAGCCATCACGACTATCCGTGTTCGTACCGGTTTTTGGGAACGCTTCCATGCGCACCATCACGCATGCCCGCCAAGCGCCGTACGCTTGACGGCACGCCAGCTGGTGAACCTCACTTTTGCCATAACCGACGCGAATACACCCCCGGAGTCGCCGCCGTGTCGACCACCCCCTCCCCCGGCCCCACCGCCGTCCCCGCTGCCGCCCCGGTGCCGCTGCCGGCGCGGGAACCAGACGCGGCAACGCTGGCCCGGGCCGCCGAGCGGGCGGCGGGCGAGGTGCTCACCCCGCCGGCCCCGCACCTACTGGCCGACGTGGTCCCCGCACCGCAGCAGGTCCAGCCGGCCCCGGCGGAAAACTGGGCGCTGCCGGCCGAAGCGGTCATCGTGGTCAGCGCCGACCCCGCCGCGCTGGCGGTCGCCGAGCAGCTCGCCCAGCTCCTACGTCCGGCCACCGGTTACCCGCTGCCGGTCACCGACGCCACCGCGCCGGAGCCCGCCGGCGGCATCGCGCTGGTCCTGGACCAGGCCGCCGACCTGGGCGCGGAGGGCTACCGGCTCGCAATCTCCACCACCGGGGTACGCGTCACCGCCGCCACCGCCACCGGCCTCTTCTACGGTGTCCAGACGCTGCGCCAGCTACTGCCGGCGGCGATCGAAAGCCCCGTACCGGTCACCGCACACTGGGCGCTGCCCGGCGGGACCATCACCGACGCACCCCGGTTCCCCTACCGAGGCGCGATGCTCGACGTCGCGCGGCACTTCTTCGCCGTCGAGGACGTGCTGCGGGTGGTCGACCACCTGGCCCGCTACAAGCTCAACCACCTGCACCTGCACCTCACCGACGACCAGGGCTGGCGGATCGCGGTCGACTCCTGGCCGAAGCTGACCACCATCGGCGCAGCGACCGAGGTCGGCGGCGGCCCCGGCGGGCACTACACGAAGGCCGACTACGCGCGGATCGTCTCCTACGCGGCCGCCCGCCACATCACCGTCGTCCCGGAGATCGACCTGCCGGGACACACCAACTCGGCGCTTGTCGCCTACCCCGAGCTGGCACCGGACAAGGTCGCGCCACCGCCGTACACCGGCACCGAGGTCGGCTTCAGCTACGTCGACCCGACCGATGAGCGGACGTACGACTTCGTCGCCGACGTGTTGGGCGAGGTGGCCGCGCTCACCCCCGGTCCCTGGCTGCACATCGGCGGTGATGAGGCGTTCAAGGTGAAGGGCGAGGTCTACACCGGTTTCGTCGAGCGGGTCCAACGCATCGTTGCCGACCTCGGCAAGACCATCGTCGGCTGGCACCAACTCGCACCGGCCGCCCACCTCGACGGGCGGGTCCTGCAGTGGTGGGGCACGAACGGCGAAGACCCCAGCACCGTCGACGCCGTACGCCGGGGCGCCCGACTGATCCTCTCCCCCGGCAACCACGCCTACCTGGACATGAAGTACGCCCCGGACACCCCGATCGGGCACGACTGGGCCGGCCTCATCGACGTGCGAAAGGCCTACGACTGGGATCCGGGCACGCACGTCGCCGGCGTACCCGCCGAGGCCGTGCTCGGGGTGGAGGCCCCGCTCTGGACCGAATCGGTCACCAGCCTGGCCGACATCGAACTCTTGCTCCTGCCCCGCCTCCCGGCCATCGCCGAGCTTGGCTGGTCGCCCCGGGCGACCCACGACTGGGCCGCCTTCCGCGACCGGCTGGCCGGCCAGGGCCCGCGCTGGGCCACGGCCGGGGTCACCTTCCACCACGCGCCCGAGATCCCCTGGCCGACCGCCCCAACCGTGCCGGCACAGCGCAATGTGCCACAGACCGACCCCGCCACGCGCTAGACCTCCAACCCGGTCGCGCGGCCCCATGATCGTGCTCGATCCTGTTGTAGTGGCCTCGTCCGCGCAGTGAGGGGCCTCTTTCCTGGATCGAGCACGATCTTGGAGGGGTTCGGTGCTCGTTGGGGCCAGTGCGCGGTCCGGTACACGGGCCGATACGCGGTCCTGCCTGGTGCGCGGTCCGGTGCTCGGTGCTCGCCGGCCGGCTGTCCGGTTTGGCGGCTTGCGGGGGAGCCCGGGTGCGCTGCCCTTGGGCCGGGACTGGTCTGTGGGCGCAATCAGCCCAGCTGGGCATGATCGGCTCGGGTTTCATGAAGTCGGGGCATCCTCGACCGTGGGACACCGCGACTTCCTGGAACCGGGGTGGATCATGCGGGGCGGAGGGCCGCGGGTGGGGTGGGTTGTCCGGTTTGAGCGTTGGTGTGGGGTGGTCGGGTGCGTGGCAGCCGCCGGGAACATCCGGCAGCCCGCCCCGGTTACCTCCCCCGCACCGCCAAGCACCACACCGGCTCCCGCCACGGAATGATCCGCTGGCTCGGCCGGTTACACACCCCGCACGGCCGAATGATCCGCTGGCCCGCCCCGGTTACACACCCCGCACCACCGAGTACCGCTCCCGCCGGACGCGGAATGATCCGCCGGCCGAGACCGTTACACCCTGACCCGACGCCGACCCCCCTTCACGGGTCGCCGGGCACCCCTCGAACTTTCCCCCGCACGGCCACCCCCCGGATGCCGTCGCGGGCACCCCCGATGCAGAGGAGCACGCCATCATGCGTACCGATCTGATCCGTAAGACCGCACTGACCGCTGCTGGCCTCGCGTTCACCGGCGGCGCCAT
>NZ_JOAN01000008.1 GCF_000718555.1 Micromonospora chokoriensis | reverse complement strand
GGGCGGGGGCGTGGTGGGCGGGGGCGTGGTCGTCGGCGGGGGCGTGGTCGGCGGGGTGGTCGTCCCACCGCCGAAGTCGACGTCGCTGCACAGGTAGTACGACTGGTCCAGGTGACTGGCCTGCCAGACGGTGTAGACGATGTGCCGCCCGGTGCGTCCCGGCGCGCTGACCGGGATCTGGATCGAGACACCACCGGTGTCCTGGTTCCACTGCGAGGCCGGGGTGTTGCCGATCTGGCCGGCCAACTCCAGGTTGCCCCAGCCGAGCGGTTGGGTGGCCGAGTTGAAGCCCTGCTTGGTCACGTACACCCGGATGTAGTCGGCGCCGTGACTGGCCTGGTCGAAGAAGCGCAGCCGGAAGCTGTTCGACACCGAGGTGGTCTTCCAGGCGCCGACGGTGTCCAGCGCGTTGTAGCGAGGGCTCTGGGTGCGCCCGCCGCTGCACAACTGGCCGTCGGGGACGGCGGCCTGGTGGTTGCCCCCCACGCCCTCACGGAACAGGCCGTTCCAGTTCCACATGGCGGCCGGGTCGGCCTGCCACGCCTGCCAGCACATCGGGTCCTCGGTGGCCATCCGAGGGTTCTGGAAGTCGCCGCCCCAGCGCTGCCAGCAGCTGTAGTTGCGCGAGGCCGGGTCGACGACCGAACCGTGCGCCGAGGCGGGCTTGGTCAGCATGGTGGTCAGTGCGGTCGTCAACAGGAGCGTGGTGGTCGCCGCGAGGGCGAACAGCCAGAGCACGCGTCGTGATCGAGTGAGAGTGGACATGGAGCCCCCGGGGGGATGAGGTCGGACGTCGACACCCGGCTCGCCGGGAGTTGCCCACTCCCGTGCCTGATCGCTGGCTCCCGCGACGGCGCTACCGGCACCATGCCAGTCGAATCGTCACACGTCAATGGCCCCGCGCCGCATCGGCGTGTGTGGGATGCCGTCCTCGACGTACTCCGGGCCGTTGACCGCGAAGCCGTGCCGGGCGTAGAACGCGACCAGGTGCGACTGGGCCTCCAGCCGGCAGGGCCGGTTGCCCACCACCTCCAGTGCCGCGGTCATCAGTCGGCTGGCATGTCCGCCGCCGCGCGCCGTTGGGGCCGCCACCACCCGACCGATCCGGGCGGCGCCGTCCGGTTCGGCCAGAATTCGCAGGTACGCCAAGGGCGCTCCGCCGTCGGTGAGCCAGAGATGCCGGGTGCCCGGCTCCACGTCCCGCCCGTCGAGTTCCGGGTACGGGCAGTTCTGCTCCACCACGAACACGTCGATGCGCAGCTTGAGCAGGTCGTGGAAGGTGCGGGCGTTCAGGTCGGCGAAGGAGGCCGTGCGGATCTCGGTGGTCTGCTGGGGCATCCACCGATGGTAGGTCGGGCTGGTTCACGTGGTGTCCGCCCGGTCGGGTGCGAGGTAGGTGGCGGCCACGGCGGTGAGCAGCAGAACGCCGCCGACGATCACCGGCAGCGGGAGCGGTTCGTGCAGCAGCGCCACCGCCAGCGCCGCGGCGGTGAGCGGTTCGAGCAGGGTCAGCACGGCCGCGACGCTGCCCTCGGTGGTGCGTAGCCCGGCGTAGAACAACGCGTACGCGACCGCGGTGGTGACCACGCCGAGGTGCAGCAGCAGTGCCACGGTGTCGAGGCGTACCGGCACGCTGACCCCGGCGACCAGGGCGAACGGCGCCAGGGTCAGCGCGCCGACCGCTGTGGAGATGGTGGTCAGCGTCATCGGCGCGATGCGCTGCGACACCTGTCGGCTGATCAGGGTGGTCACCGCGTACCCGAGACCGGAGCCGGCCGCCGCGAGCAGGCCGAGCAGCGGGGCGGGCGTCGCCGCGCCGGGGTCCGCCGTGGCCCCGGTGATCAGGGCGAGACCGGCCACCGCCGCGACCAGCGTGCCGAGTCGCAGCGGGCCGGGGAGCCGGCGGGCGCGCGCCGACTCCCAGGTGGCGGCGAGCACCGGGGCTAGGCCCAGGCTGACCACGGTGGCCACGCTGACCCCGGCCCAGGCCACTGCGGCGAAGTAGAGCGCCTGGTAGAGCCCGAGACCGACGCCGGTGAGCAGCAGCGGTACGGGTGCGGCGCGCAGGGCGGCCAGCATCGTGCGGAGCCGGCCGGCGGTGCACGCCAGCAGCATGAGCGCGGCGATCGCGAGGCGGTGGAAGCCGATGCTCACCGGGCTGAGCCCGGTGCTGTCGCGCAGGAGTTGTACCGCCACGCCAGTGGTGCCCCACAGCACGCCGGTGACGGTGATCTGGATCAGGCCGCTGCGGGCGGCGTGGCGGGCGGCCGAGGCGCGCGGCGGCGCGGTGCGGGTGGTGGACACGGAGGCGCTCCGAAGGGTGAGCCGTTGACGGGGACGACGTCTACGGAGCGCGTACGGCGAGGTGGCCGAGCCGGGTCAGGTCATCCGGTCGGCGTGAGGCGCGGCGCTCCGTTCAGGAGCGCGGTGGAGGCAGGACGCCCAGGAATGGCCGCATGGCGACGACCGTACCCCAGATCGGCGGTCCAGCGTCGGGCCTGTGGCCGGGCGGGTGCGGTCAGGCGGGGCGGGCGCCGACGGCGTCGCGGATCTCGGCGCCCACCGTGCCCTCGACCGCGCGGGCGCAGTGCGCGCAGCAGAAGAAGCGGCCGTTGACCTCGACACCGTGCCCGACGATCTTGACCTGGCAGTGTTCGCAGATCGGTGCCATGCGGTGGATCGCGCACTCGAACGAGTCGAAGGTGTGCACGTCACCGCTGACGGTGTGTACCTCGAACGCCATCCAGTAGTCGTTGCCGCAGACCTCGCAGGTTGCCACCGAAAACCTCCGTTACGTGGACAAGTGCCTACAGAATCCCCCCAGGTCGCGTCGGCGTGCGGCGAAACGTCGGTGCCTGGCCGCCCCGGCGGCGTGTCGGCGTCGGCGTGTTGCCCGTTATGTCGGGTGAACCGCGGCAACCCCCGGAGGATCACAGTGATCAAGCGCAACAGGCTCTTCGGCAACCAGACCCGGGTCACCTTCTGCCTGCCCCGCGACGTCCCGCCCGGCCCGGTGAGCGTCGTCGGCTCGTTCAACGGCTGGCAGCCGGGTCGGCACGAGTTGGTGACCCGCCGCGACGGCACGAGGACGGTGACCGTGAAGCTGCCGCCGGGGGAGCACCGCTTCCGTTATCTCGGCACCGGGGGAGTCTGGTTGGACGACGATTCCGCCGACCAGGTGGACGACCGGGGCAGCCTGCTCCGACTCTGAGAAGAAAACTGCCACCATCGATGGATTTATCGATGAGAGTCTTTACTGTTAACAATGTTTAAATTACCTTGAGGGCACCTCACCGGACCTGGAGAAGGAGCTGCCCCCATGCGTCGAAGAATTACCGTCCCGCTGGTGGCGGCAGGTGCTGTCGCCGCCACCCTCACCGTCGCCGCCCCCGCGCAGGCGCACGGCTACGTCTCCGCCCCGCCGAGCCGGCAGGCGCTCTGCGCGCAGGGCCGGGTGCCCGACTGCGGGCAGATCAAGTACGAGCCGCAGAGCGTCGAAGGCCCCAAGGGCCTGCGCAGCTGCAACGCCGGCATCGCCCAGTTCGCCGTCCTCAACGACGACAGTCGGGGCTGGCCGGCCACCTCGGTGGGCAGCTCGCTGACCTTCACCTGGGTGAACACCGCCCGGCACGCCACCAGCAACTGGGAGTACTGGATCGGCAACACCCGGGTCGGCGTGGTCAACGGCAACGGCCAGCAGCCCGGAGCCACGGTGACGCACAACGTCAACCTCGGCGGCTTCACCGGCCGGCAGAAGATCCTCGCGGTGTGGAACATCTCCGACACGGCGAACGCCTTCTACTCCTGCATCGACGTGCAGATCGGCGGCGGCGGGTCGAACCCGACGCCCACCCCGACGCCCACGCCCACCCCGCGGCCCACCCCGACCCCCACGCCGACCAATCCACCCGCGCAGGGCGGCAGTTGGGCGGCGGGCCGGGCGTACCAGGTCGGCGAGCAGGTCACCTACGGCGGAGCGACGTACCGCTGCCGGCAGGCGCACACCGCGATCCAGGGCTGGGAGCCGCCGAACGTACCGGCGCTCTGGCTGCAGGTCTGACCGCACGGGTGCGGCCCCTGGTCGCACCCGTGTCGCCCGCTCTCGCGTGAACGGAGCAACCGGCATGCCCCGCCGTACCCCTCTGGTGTTCGTCGTCGCTCTGCTGCTCACCGGCGGCTGCGCCGGATCGCCCACGTCGAGCCCGTCGGTCATGCCGCAGCCGGCCCCCGCGTCCCCGGCCGGGTCGGCGGCGGCCGGGTCCGTGGCGGGCGCCTCCGCGATCGACGCGGCGACGATGAGCGGGATCGACGTGGTGTTCCTGAGCACGATGGTCGGGCACTGCGAACGCACCCTGCAGATCGTCCGCCTGGCCCGCGACCGGGTGCGCGACGAGGCGCTGCGTACCCTGGCCGCAGCCGTCGAGGCGACCGAGGCCGACGAGTTGGCCCTGATGCGCGGCTGGTTGCCGACGGCCGGGCCGGGCGCCAGCGCGGCCGCGCAACACCACCACGGGCACGGCGACGACGCCGCGCTCGACCGGCTGCGCGCCGCGCCGGACGCGGACGTCGACCGGGTGCTGCGCGAGGTGCTCGCCGACCACCAGCAATCGGCGGCCGACCTGGCCCGAGGCCAGGTCGGCGTGGGCCGCAACGAGCAGGTCCGCGACCTGGCCCGGCGGATCGAACAGTCCCGGACCGCCGAGGTCGAGCTGCTCAGGGGTACGCCCTGAGCGCAGTTACGCCCCTAATGCCCGGGTCAGCGGGGTTCCAGCTTGATGGAGACCGAGTTGACGCAGTGCCGGGTGTCCTTCGGGGTCAGGCCCTCCCCGTGGAACACGTGCCCGAGGTGACTGTCGCAGCGCGCGCAGCGGATCTCCGTACGGACCATGCCGAGGCTGCGGTCCTCGATTTCCTTGACCCGGCCCGGGATGGCGTCGTCAAAGCTCGGCCACCCGCAGTGCGAGTCGAACTTCGTGTCGCTGGAGAACAGCTCCAGCCCGCAGGCGCGGCAGTGGTAGACCCCCTGGGTCTTCGTGTCCACGTACTCGCCGGTCCACGGGCGTTCGGTGCCGGCCTCCCGCAGGATGTGGAACTCCTCGGGGGTCAGTCGGACCCGCCACTCGTCGTCGGTTTGGGGCAGCTCGTTGTCGTCAAGACTCACCCGTCAACGGTACGTCGAAGGTCGCAGGCGTGGCATAGGGTCGCGGGATGGGTGGCACCAAGGCAGCGGTCACCGAGGTCGAGGTGGCCGGGCGGAGCGTACGGCTGAGCAGTCCGGATCGGGTGATCTTCCCGCAGCGGGGGTTCACCAAGGCCGACGTCTTCCACTACTACCTCGCGGTCGGCGACGGGATCATGCGGGCCCTGCGGGACCGGCCCACCACCCTGCAGCGCTTCCCCGAGGGCGTCGAGGGTGAGGCGTTCTTCCAGAAGCGGGTGCCCACCCGAGGGGTGCCGCCGTGGGTGACGACCGCGCAGATCACCTTCCCGAGCGGTCGGACCGCGGCGGAGCTCTGCCCGGCCGATCTGGCGCACGTGGCCTGGGCGGCGCAGATGGGCACCATCGTCTTCCACCCGTGGCCGGTGCGCGCCGCCGACGTCGACCGCCCCGACGAGCTGCGCATCGACCTGGACCCGCAGCCCGGCACCGACTTCGCCGACGCGGCGCGGGCCGCCGGTGAGGTTCGCGCGCTCCTCGACGAGCTAGGTGTCGCCGGCTGGCCGAAGACCTCCGGCGGCCGGGGTGTGCACGTCTACCTGCGCATCCAGCCCCGCTGGACGTTCACCGAGGTGCGCCGGGCCACCATCGCCCTGGCCCGGGAGGTGGAACGCCGCCATCCCGACCTGGTCACCACCGCCTGGTGGAAGGAGGAGCGCGGCACCCGGGTCTTCGTCGACTTCAACCAGATGGCGCGCGACCGCACGATCGCCTGCGCGTACTCGCTGCGGGCCAACGCGCGGGCCACCGTCTCCACCCCGGTCAGCTGGGACGAGCTACCCGACGTCGACCCGGACGACTTCGACCTGCGCACCGTGCCGGCCCGGCTGGCCGAGCGAGGTGATCCGCACGCCGGCATCGACGACGCACCGTGGGACATCACCCCGCTGCTGGAGTGGGCCGAGCGCGACGCCGCCGCCGGCCAGGGTGACCTGCCGTACCCGCCGGACCATCCGAAGATGCCCGGCGAGCCCAAACGCGTGCAGCCCAGCCGCGCCAAGCGCCCCCCGGAGCGCCCGTGACCGACCTCCGGCCGTCATAGGCGCGGCTGGGCCGTCCAGGCCAGGAACCTGTCGAACAGTTCCCGTGGGTCGGGTGCCGGCTCGGGGTTCAGTTTGAGCAGGTCGGCCGTCGCGTCGAAGAGTTGACTCGCCATGTAGATCGACAACGCCACCCGGTTGGTCCCGTACTCCACCCGCAGCAACATCCGTGCCAGCGGGCACGGCCAGGTGGTAGCGCACACCCGGCAGAGCCACGAGGGTCGGCGTGGTAGGTGCTGATGCACCGGGTGCAGTCCGCTCAGGGGAGCGCGATCAGCAAGGTGTTCGTTCGACTCCGGCATGCCCTTTACGGTGACCGATGAGTTGCCCCGGGTCAAGGAGTCGGGTCAAGTGTCTAGCGTCCGCGATATGGACCTGGTCGGTGCTGCGGAGATTCGCGCGATGCTCGGTGGCATCAGCAAGCAGCGGGTTTATGTGATCACCAGCCATCGAAACTTCCCGGATCCGGTGGCGGATCTGGTGCAGGGGAAGGTCTGGCGGAGGTCGGACGTGGTGGCTTGGATTCGGGAGCACCGGCCGGAGTTGGCCGAGGGTTGATGACGCCCCTGGGTGGGGCGGTTCGGCGTGACTGAAGCTTGTCGTACACCTGTTCTAGAGTTTCTTTGTGATCGATGAGTTGACGCGGGCGGAGAGCGCGGTGGCGACCTGCGCCGATGCGTCCGCCTGGGCCCACTCCGAGCACGATCTGATCGCGGTGCTCGACGCCACCCACCGGCTTCAGCAGCGGCTGGCGGCGGTGCAGTTGGCGGTCGTGCGGGAGTTGGACGGTCGCGGCACCGCGGTCGCGCAGGGTGCCTCCTCGACAGCGGTGTGGTTGCGTCACCGTCTACGACTCGACGTCTCTGCCGCCCGCCGGTTGGTCGGTCTCGCTGCCTCCGTCGATGTGGCCCCGCCCGCCGTGCGTGCTGCCCTGGCGAGTGGGGCGGTCAGCGTGGAGCAGGCCCGGGCCATCGCCGACACGGCCGCCACGGTGTCGGCCTCGGCGGGCGCTGAGGTGGCCGACAAGGCCGTTGGCGTGCTGGTCGAGTGGGCCGAACAGCTCGACCCCACGCTGCTGCGTCGGATGGGCAGCCGGATCCTCGACCACGTCGCCCCCGACCTGGCCGACGCCGCCGCTGCGGCGGCCCTGGCTGCCGAGGCCGCCCGCGCGGCCCGCGATCGGCACGTCACCATCTCCACCCAGACCGACGGCCGCCTGCGACTTACCGGCACCCTCGACGCCGAGTCTGCCGCCCTGCTGCGCGCCGCCATCGACCCGTTGAGCACGCCCGCCGGCCCCGACGACACCCGCTGCGCCGGCCAGCGCCGCCATGACGCTCTCGCCGACGTGTGCCGGCTCGCCCTGCGCACCGGTGAACTGCCCGAGAGCGGCGGCGACCCGGCTCAGGTCGTCGTCACCACCAGCTACGACGCGTTGGCCGGTCAGGTGGGCGCCGGGGCGCTTGACCTCGGCCTCCACCTCACCCCCGACACGGTGCGCCGGCTCGCCTGCGACGCCGCCGTCCTGCCCGCCGTGCTCGGCGGCGCCGGGCAGGTCCTAGACGTGGGGCGGCAACGCCGCCTGATCACGGGGCCGCTGAGGCGGGCGCTGGTGCTGCGCGACGGCGGCTGCGCCTTCCCGGGCTGCGACCGACCACCCCGCTGGTGCGCCACCCGCCACATCCGCCACTGGGCCGACGGCGGCCCGACCAGCCTCGACAATGCGGTGCTGCTCTGCGGCCACCACCACCGGCACCTCCACCAGACCGAGTGGGTGGTCCGGCTGGGCGGCGACAGCCGCCCTGAGTTCGTGCCGCCGGCCTGGCTCGACCCCGGCCAGCTTCCGCGCCGCAACCACTACCACCGACGAACGTAGGCCGGGTCGGTGCGGTCACCCGCCCCAGCTATTGCCTGTGTCACCCGCCGGCATAGGTGTCGCAGCATGGTGACTGCGTCGAACGGGTGGCCTTGCGCGTTCGCCGTGGCCGAGAGCGCCTGACCAACGAACGTCACAGGCATGAGCCCGGGTCCACCGTGGTGCCGATGATCGCGAACAGCATTCGGCGGAACACGTCGACCTCGGCCTGGCTGAAACCGGCCATCGCGCTGCGCTCCGCCTCCTCGCTGGCGTGGGCGACCCGCGCCCGTACCTCCTCGCCGGCGGTCGTGATCACCGGAATGCGCAGCCGGCGGTCGTGGGGGCTGGAGTGGCGTACGACGAGGTCGCCCTGCTCCAGTCGGTCCAGTTGAGACATCAGAGTCGTCTTGTCGAGCCCGAGCGCCCTGGCCAGCTCGACCTGGGTCAGCCCGGGTGTCTTGTCGAGCGCGCTCAGCACGATGTAGTCCCGCAGGTGCAGGCCGTGCTTCTCGGCCTGCTCGCCGGTCACCACGTGCATCCGTTGGGCGGCGCGATGCAACAGCCAGGTGATCTCGGAGTCGAGCGACGGCGCTGGTCCTTCCGTCATCGCGCCGCACCCGACAGCAGCGGAATTCCGTCGTAGGCGCGACCGTCGTGGGCGGGGACGACCTGCATCAGCTCGGTCAACGCCGCCGATCGCAGGATGCCCTGTCGCACCTGTTCGGCGTCGCTGTCGGCGAGGGCCCGGAGCAGCCAGGGGCGTTCCACTCTCCGGTGGACGCCGTCCAGTTGCCAGGTCAGATCGCCGATGAACGCGTAGCGCTTCCCCGACGGAAGGGTGACGAACGCGACCACGGATCCCGTTGTGTGGCCGCCGGCCAGCGCCAGCACCAGTGACCCGTCGCCGTGGACGTCGAAGCTCGCGGAGAAGCCGAGATAGGCGGGGCCGTCGAAGGAGTACTCGCGGATCTCGTGGCCGGGCGAGACGGCGCGAAAGACCTTTCCGTCACCGTCGCTTGCCGCGTACTCAAGCTCGCCCTTGTTCATCCAGACCGGGAGGTCGAGCGAGTCCAGGCCGCTCGCGTGGTCCCAGTGCGAGTGCGTCAGGAACACTCCGCTGAGCCTGGTGTGGTCGTAACCGCTGTCGTCGAGCTGCTCGCGCACCGTCCGGGCGCTCTGGAAAGGGGCACGGGCAAACCGCGGCTGCATGGCGACGTGCGCCGCGACGTTGGCCCCGAAGCCGGCGTCGATGAGGAAGTCGCCCTTCGGGTGCCGCACGAGGATGGCGGTGGCGGCGAACTGTCGCTTGTCCCGGAACGAGCCGCCCCGGATGGCAAACGCCGCCCGGGTCTCGTAGGTGCCCGTGGGGAGCTGGTAGATCGCCATGCCCGGCGGCGGCGTCGCCTCGGGAAGGGCAGCCGTCCACGGAGCGGGGTTGGGGAGGGATCTCATGACCCGATCGTACGACCTCAGATCATCTGATGCCAGACGACCTTACGACGATCTGCCGCCCACCAATGTCGATCTTGTCGTACTAGTCTGTGCCGCATGGCCATGCGACCGGACGAGTTCTACGACCACGCGGTCGCCGCCGCGGACGATGAGCGCCGCCTTCCCTTGGCGCGCATGACCGGGTGGGAGATCAGTCCGTTCCAGGAGGACGGACTTCGAGTGACGCCGCTGCGGCCGCCGGTGCTCCCGGAGCCGGCGCGGCACGGCGAGGATCCGGCAGACTGCGACACCTGCCGCAAGCGGGACGAAGGGATCTGGTTCAACGAGCGTTGGCGGTTGATCCGAATCCCGCGCGTGGGCGTCCCGCTGGTGCTCATGCTGTTGCCCCGCGACCACTACGACATGGAGGATCTCCCCGACGAGCTGGCGGCCGAACTAGGGCTGCTGAGCACTCGGATCGCTCGCCACGTGCAGGCGCTGCCGCACATCTCGCGAGCCCACGTCTACCGCTTCGGGGATGGCGGCGCCCACCTGCACATCTGGTTCTTCGCTCGGCCCGAGGGGCAGGCTCAGTTGTTCGGGTCGTGGCTGGTCCCCTGGGACGACCTGTTGCCGGAGTACCCAGCGGACGTGGCGGACGCCGACGCTGCGGTCGTCGTGGACGCGTTGATCGCCAGCCACGGGGGCCAGCGGCGGCCGTGACCCAGCGGCTAGCCTGCCGTCATGGCGAGTGCGGAGCTGGATGAGTTGATCGTCGCGGACGCCGACGCCCTGCGTGCCTGGTTGTCGGCCAACCACGCGGCGTCGCCCGGCGTCTGGCTCGCCCTGACCAAGAAGGGTGGCACGGTCACGACGCTCACCTGGCAGCAGGCGGTCGACGAGGCCCTGTGCTTCGGCTGGATCGACGGGCAGGCCCGTAAGCGGGATGCGGAGACGTCGTGGATCCGCTTCACCCCGCGTCGAGCCCGCAGCTCCTGGTCCCAGCGCAACGTCGCCCACGTGGCCCGGCTGGAGGAGCAGGGGCGGATGTCGCCGGCGGGCCGCGCCGTGGTGGAGGCAGCCAAGGCGGACGGGCGGTGGGCGGCCGCGTACGCCCCGTCGTCGGAGGCTGAGGTTCCCGCCGACCTCCTTGCCGCCATCGCTGCCGAGCCCGCCGCCCAGGCCATGTTCGACGTGCTGACCAAGACCAACCGGTTCGCTCTCATCCACCGCCTGAATTCCGTCAAGCGGGCGGAGACTCGTGAGCGCAAGATCGGCGAATTCGTCGCCATGCTGAGTCGCCACGAGGTGATCTACCCGCAGAAGGCGAGGCCGGTGTCCGGGCCGACGCAGTCGTGAGGGAGCGCCGACGTTCAGTCGACCGATTGACTTTCGATAGGTAGCGAGCGAAACTCGATGCATGGTTACAGAGCATCGAGCGGTTGCCGCTCTCAGAGTCTTCCTCGTGGTGCTGTTCGGGGTCCTGGTGCTGTTTCAAACGTTTTCGCTGCCCGGGCAGTTCGCCCACATGGCCGCAGAGTCACCGCAGGACGCCTACCTCCGGTGGCCGGCGACGGTCGTGGCGGTGTTCTGGGTGCTGTGCGTTCAGGTGGTCATCGTCTCGACCTGGAAGCTGCTCAGCCTGGTCAAGAACGACCGCATCTTCACCGAAGCGTCCCTGAAGTGGGTGGACGCGATCGTGTGGGCCATCGCCGCCGCGTGGGTGGTGCTCGTGGGTGTCTTCCTCTACGTCGGGTTCAACGCGGACGACCCGGGGCTGCCACTGCTGCTGTTCCTGCTGACCGTGGGCGTCAGTGTGCTGGGGCTGCTCATGGTGGTGATGCGGGCGCTGCTGCGGCAGGCCACCACGCTGCGCACCGACATGGAAGCGGTGATCTGATGCCCATCGTCGTCCGCATCGACGTGGAGTTGGCCAAGCGCAAGATGAGCGTCGGTGAGTTCGCCGAGCGCGTCGGGCTCACCCCGGCCAACGTGGCGGTGCTGAAGAACGGCCGCGCCAAGGCGGTCCGCTTCAGCACCCTCGAAGCGATGTGCCGGGTGCTCGAATGCCAGCCCGGAGACCTGCTGGAGTGGGTCGAGGAGGAAACCCCATGAGGTACGTCCTGACCGTCGTCGCCGTGCTCGGGGTCGCGCTCGGCGTCGCCGGCATCGTGCTCGGGGAGGCCGACGACTCGCCCGGTCTTCAGCTCCTCGGCGTCGTGCTCGTGCTCGGCGCCGTGGCGTTCGGTGTCCGCAACATTCGAGGCGGCAGCTAGCCGCCCACTCGGCGCGGGCCAGCCCTCGCCGACTCTTCCCGCAATAACGATCATGTAACGGGCGCGAACCTTTCCCGGGGGATGGCCTGTCTTGATGGTCGTCGGCCCGCCAGGGCCAGGGGAGGCGTCGGATGAAGCTGGTGTGGAGGCGGGCCCGAGAGGCGCGCGGTTTGCTGTTTGCGGCGGTGATCGCTGCTCTCGTCGCCGTCGCGTTGGTCACCGGGCTGTCCGACTACAACCGCCGAGCGGTGGACGCCGGGCAGCGAGCTCTGGTGGCCGCCTCGCCGGCCGAGGAGCGCGGCATCCTGGTCAGTGGCTCGGGTGGGCGCGACGCGGCCGAGTTCGCGACCCGGGACAAGGCGGTCCGAGCTGAGTTCGGCACCGGGCTCGGCGGCGTCCCAGTCAGTGTCGTCGCCGGCCGTTACGGCACCGGCCGCGAGCTGACCGGTGACCTGGGGCAGGCCCCGCGCCCGGCCGGCGAACCGGTCTTCGCGAGCCTGGCGACGCTCGACGACCTCGCCGGCCACGCGGAGCTGACCAGCGGAGCTTGGCCTCTTCCCGGGGCGAATCCGGTCCAGGTGAGCCTGCCCGAGCGGGTCGCCAGCGCCCTCGGCCTGACCGTCGGCGAACGCGTCCCGGTGCGCGACCGGGCCACCGAACGACGCAGCGAGCTGGTGCTCGCCGGCACCTGGCGGCCCCGCGACCCGGCGGAGACGTACTGGCTGCTGGCACCCGGTGTCGGGGCGGGCAGTGTCGGCTCCGGCACCTCGTACGGGCCGTTCGCGCTCGACCCGGCCGACTTCGTGGCCGCCTTCCCGGGCTCGGTGTCGGTGTCCTGGTTGGCCCAGCCGGACCTCGGCGGCGTCGACACCGCCGACCTGCCCGCCGTTCGCAAAGCCCTCACCGAGGCGGTCACCGCCGTGCCGGAAGCCGCCCAACTGGGCAGCTCGGGGCGGGCGGCGACGAAGATCGAGAAGTTGCTGGACCGGATCGCCCGGGCCGACCTGGTGGGTCGCTCCTCGCTGGCCACCCCGTTGCTGCTCATCCTGGTGCTCGGCGGGTACGCGCTGGTGCTTGTCGCCGCGTTGCTGAACGAGGACCGCCGCCCGCAGACCGCGCTCCTGCGCGCCCGTGGCGCCGCCCGTCGGCAGCTGGCCGGCTTGGCGGCCCGTGAGGCGACCCTGGTGGTCGCCCCGGCCGCCGTGCTCGGTCCGCTTATCGCCAGCGTGGCGCTGCGCTACGTCCGACCCGGCGGGTCGGACGACCTCGCCACCGCCGGTGGCCACCCCACCCTGGTCTGGGCGGCGGCAGCGGCCACCGCAGCCGGCTGCCTCGTCGTCATGGTCCTCCCGACGCTGCGCGGTGCCGGCACGTACGTCGCTGACATGGCGGCCCGGTCCCGGCCGAATCGGGCGGCGAACGTTCAACGCGCGAGCATCGACCTGGTGCTCGTGGCGCTCGCCGTGCTCGCCTGGGTGCAGCTGCGCCGGTACGCCTCCCCGGTGGCTGGCGCGGGCGGCCAACTCGGGCTCGACCCGCTGCTGATCGCCGCCCCGACGCTCGGCGTGCTGGCCGGTGCCGTGCTGGCGCTGCGGTTGCTCCCGCCGCTCAGCAGGTTCGCGGAGCGGTTCGTCGACCGGCGGCCCTGGACCGCCACCATGCTTGGCATGTGGCAGGCCGGCCGGCGTCCGCACGCCGGCCCGGTCCTGCTGCTCGCTCTCGCCGTCGGGGGCAGCACCCTCTCCTGGTCCCTGATCAGCACCGGAGAGCGGTCCCAGGTCGAGCAGGCCGCATACACGGTCGGTGCCGACGTTCGGGTTACCGAACGCAACGGCGTCGCCCCGCCGACCCGGGCCAGTCAACTCGCCGCGCTGCCGGGTGTCACCCGGGTGCTGCCGGCATGGCGGGACGAGGTACGACTTGGCCGGCAGGACCTGCAGGCGACAGTGATCGGTGTCGACCCGGCCAGCGCCCCCGACGTCGTCCGCCTCGCCGACCGCCTCAGCGACAAGCCGGTGTCGGAGCAGTACCAGCGGATGATCGGGGCACGGGGGGATCTCGGGGGCGTCGAGCTACCCGAGGGCACCCGCACTCTCACCGGCACCGTCCGCACGCCCGTGCAACGGTCCATCGAGCTGCACCAGATCGCGGTGACGTTGCTGGTCACCAGCTCTCAGGGCGCCACCTTCCGGCTGCCGGCGGTCACCGCCCCGAGCGATGGGCGGGCCACCCCCTTCACGGTCCAGCTACCGGAGACGGGTGGAGCACGGCTGCGGGTGGCCGGCTTCGAGGTCGACGGCGGGCACGCGGCCGGCGACTCGTACGGGTTCCAGGTGACAGCGATGCAGCTCGTCGACGCAGCAGGTAAGGCTCGCCCAGCCGACTTCACTGGTCAGTGGGTGGCGATCTGGCCTGACGCGCCGCGCAAAGCTGTGCAGTCGAGCGCCAGCGGACTCGTCGCCGACCGTCCGGCGGAGTTTTGGCCGGAGGCAGCGCGTTTCGAGCAGGCCATGACCCGGTTCGTCGTCGTGCCGGCCGCGATCGAGGCCGCCCCGGTGCTGATGACCCCCCAGGTACGTGAGGCACTGAGCCTGCACGTTGGTGACACCGCCAAACTCACGCTCTCCGGGGCGACGGTGCCGGTGCGCCTGGTCGGTGAGCTGAACGCCGTGCCGACCACCACTGCGGCCGGCGTACTGCTTGACCTGCCTGCGGCGGTCGAAGCACTGATCCACACCGACGGGATGATGCGACCCGTACCGGAATGGTGGATCAGTGCCGCCGATGCGACGGCCGCCGCCCAGGCGGCCAGCGAACTGCCGGGCGTCACGGTGCGCAACCGGGAGGCGGCGATCGAGGCGGCCGCCGACGACCCGTACTGGCGCGGTTCGCGTACCGGAATGCTCGCCGCCGCGCTCGGCGCGGTGCTGCTCGCCCTCGTCGGCCTGATGGTGGACATGTGGGCCACCGCCCGGCGGCGGCTCGGCGAGTTCGCGGTCCTGCACACCCTCGGCGCCACGCCCCGGCTGATGGCTCGGGCGCTGCTGGCCGAACAGACGTTCCTCGCCGGCATCGGCGTGGGCGTCGGGCTGTTACTCGGCACCTTGGTCGGCGCGACGATGGCCCCACAGGTCATCCTCACCCCGGCCGCCGACCGGCCGATTCCCCCGGCGGCGTTCGTGCTGCCCTGGGTGCCAATCGGCCTGACCGCGGTCGGCCTGCTGCTGGCGGCGCTCGCCTTCAGCGCGTTCATCGCCACCGGCATCCGTCAGCGGGTGGCGGCGGCGCAGCTGCGAATCGGGGGAGAACGATGAGCGTCGGGGCAGCCGTCCGGCGGGTCCGGGCGTACGGGGGGCAGTTTCTGCTGCTGGCGGTGTTGACCCTGGTGGTCACGCTGCTGATCAGTGGGGTGCCCCGGCTGGTCAACCGGCTGGCCGAACAGGGGCTGCGGGCGCAACTCAACAGCGAGCCGGCCGCCCGCCGGGACCTCGCGTACACCACCGGCGAGCAGCCCGCCGCGTCGCAGGTGAATGCCGTGGGCAGCGCCGCCGACCGACTCGACGCCCTGGCCGCGGAGATGCCGCCGGCGGTGCGCTCGGCGGTGACGGAGCGGTGGTTCTCCGTGGAGAGCCCGCCGACCCGCGTGGTCGGACCGGATCTCGCGGCCCGCAACCTGCTTGTCGACCTGGGCCTACGGACCGTGCCCGACATTCAGCGCGCGAGCACCCTCGTCGAGGGGGCGTGGCCGAGCGAGACGTACGTGCCCGACCGGCCGATCGAGGTGGCGCTCGACGTCGACGTGGCCCACAAGCTCAACCTGCGCGCCGGTAGCCAACTACGCATCGGCAAGCCCGAAGAGAGCGGACTTGCGCAAGCTGCCCCGCTGACGGTGACCGGGCTGTTCCGCCCCACCGACCGCGCGGGCGGCATCTGGGACGGGCTGCCACAGCTGCTGCAGGTCATACCTTCGCAGGGCGACGGCTTACCGTTCATCATGATCGGCGTCGTCGCGCCGTCGGTGCTCAACAAGCGGGCCGTGGAGGGCTGGCCGGTCCAGTCCAGCTGGCGATTCCGACTGGGCGCCGACCAGATCGACGCACGTGAGCTAGACCAGATGGTCGACGGCCTGCAGGCGATGCAACGCAACCAGCCGCCGGACCTCACGTTCACTCAGGGCGTCGACGTTCCGATCCGTGCCTTCGCCGCCCAGATCAACGCTGCCCGGACCCTGCTCGCGGTGATCGCGGCCGGAATGCTGGCCACCCTGGCGGGGCTCATCGTGCTCGCGGCCAACCTCACCATCCGACGGCGTCGCTCGGAGTTCGTGCTGCTGCGTGCCCGTGGTGGCGCGGCCACCGCCGGTGCCCGGCGTAGCCTCGCCGAGTCGGTTCTGGTGGTGCCGGTCGCCGCCGTGCTGGGCTGGTGGCTGGGCACGCTGTTCCCCGGCGTCCCGAATTCGGTCACGCCGTACCTCATCGGGGCGACCGTGCTGGTCACGCTGGCACTGCCGGTGGCGACGCTTCTCGTACCGGCCAGCGGAGCCGAGCGCAGTGACCTGATCCAGGTACGCCCGTCGGCCCGTCGGCTCACCGCCGAAGTCTCCCTGCTGCTCCTGGCCGGGCTCGCGATGGTGCTGCTGCGCCAGCGTGGCCTGACCCTTGGCGAGGTGGACCCGCTGCTCGTGTCGGTGCCGGTGCTCCTTGCGGTCGCCGCGGCGGTGCTCGCGCTGCGGGCGTACCCCTGGCCGTTGTTGCTGGTCAGCCGGCTGGCCGCGCGGACCCGGGGCAGCGTGGCCTTCCTCGGCACGGCCCGTGCCGGCCGCTCGACGGTCGCCGCCCCGCTGGTCGTGGTGGTGCTGGCGATCAGCACGGCGGCGTTCTGCGCGGTCGTGGCCGGCGGCATCGATGCGAGCCGCGACCGGGCCGCCGCGCAGATCGTGCCCGCCGACGCGGTGATCCGCGGGGAGCGCTTCGCCCCCGACACCATTGACGAGTTGGGCCGCATGCCGGGAGTCCGAGCCGTCACACCGGTGCTGTACCAGGCCGATGAGCGGTTTGCGGCCGACGAGGTCGGCACCGACGCCGGGGCCGGGCAGACGGACGTGCTGCTTGTCGACGGCCCGGGAATGAACACGGTGGCCCGCGCTTCCCACGTGGACCCGCCGGTTCCGGCCGCGCTGCTCAGCGCCCGGCCCGGCCCGGGGCCGCTGCCGGCGATCGTCTCACCGGCGGTCGCCGCCGACCTGGCCAAGGCCGGGCTGGCCGATTCCGCCTTCATCCTGGTGCAGGGCCAGCGCTACGAGTTCCGGGTGGCCGGCACCGAGGAGGCATTCCCGCTGCTCGCGACGACCGCCAATCGGTTCGTGATCCTGCCCTGGCAGGCCCTGCCGAAGCGCACCACCACACCCGCGCCGACCAGCCTGCTCCTCGCCGGGGACTCGCTGAACGCGGAGGCGCTGCGCGTCGCCGGCGACCAGGGGCAGGAGCGCTTCCAGCAGAGCGGCGCGGTCACCGGTCGGGCCCCGACGATCGGAGCCACCGTCGACACCCGCGCGGACGTCCGCCGCTCTCTGGAAGAGGGCGGGGCGAATGGGGTGCTGGCCTTCGGGTTCGTGGCCGGGGCCGTCGGCGGCGCCGTGCTCGGGCTGATAGCCATCGCGTTCACCGTGCTGGCCGGCGCGCGCGCCCGAGGCCAGGTGCTGTCCCGGCTGCGCACCCTCGGCCTGTCCCGTGGGCAGTGGCGAGGGCTGCTGTTGATCGAATTGACCCCGCTGGTCGCGGTGTCGGTGCTGACCGGCGCGCTTGTCGGTGCGGTGCTGCCCCTGCTGCTCAACCCGGTGCTCGGCCTGTCCGCGTTCACAAGTGGTGTGCCGGTCCGGGTGGCTTTCGAGCCCAGCCTGGTCGCCGCGGTGCTCGCGCTCGGGGCGGTCGCCCTCGGCTTCGCGGTCGCCGTCGAAGCCCTGAACAACCGCCGGTTGCGCCTCGGAGAGGTGCTTCGGCTCGGAGAGGAGAGCTGAGATGACCGCTACCGCCCAGACTCCACTGGTGCCTGACCTGGCCGCCCTGCAACAGCGGGCAGCGCAACGCGCCGCTGAGCGGGCCGGTGGGCAGGACCGCCTGCGCGGACACATCGTCTGCGACGGCCTGGTGCGCATCTTCAAGACCGAGGGGGTGGAGGTGGTCGCCCTACAGGGGCTCGACCTGGTCATCGACCGGGGTGAGCTGGTGGCGATCGTCGGCGCCTCCGGGTCGGGCAAGTCGACCCTGCTCAACATCCTCTCCGGGCTGGACACGCCGACCGCCGGCATCGCCCGGGTGGCCGACTACGACCTGCTCTCGCTCTCCACCAAGCGACGGCTGAGCTACCGGCGGGAGCTGGTCGGGTTCGTCTGGCAGCAGACCGGCCGCAACCTGCTGCCGTACCTCAACGCGCTGGAGAACGTCGAGCTGCCGATGCAGCTGGCCGGCAAGCGCAGCCGCAAGGCCCGCCGGGCGCGGGCCCGGGAACTGCTCGACATGGTCGGCGTGGGCTACTGCGCCGACCGCCGGCCGGGGCAGCTCAGCGGTGGCGAACAGCAGCGGGTCGCGGTGGCGGTGGCGGTGGCCAACGACCCGGAGGTGCTCTTCGCCGACGAGCCGACCGGTGAGCTGGACGAGGCGACCGGCGCGGACGTCTTCGGGGCGCTGCGCACCATCAACGCCGAGCTGGGCGTGACCATCGTGGTCGTCACCCACGACCACGCCGTGGCCACGCAGGTCCGCCGGACCGTCGCGATCCGCGACGGCCGGACCGCCTCCGAGGTACGCCGGACCGCGCGGATCGACGCGGACGGCAACACCGAGCTGGTCAGCGAGGAGTACGCGGTGCTGGACCGCAACGGTCGGATGCAGCTGCCGGCTGCGTTCGTCGACGCGCTCGCGCTGAAGGAGCGGGTCCGGCTCGACCTGGAGCCGGACCATGTGCAGGTACGGCCCGGCAACCGGGCCTCGGAGGAGCGGGAGGCGCGGGCATGAGCCAGCAGAACATGGTGGTGATCGGCGCGGCCGGGTCCGGTGGTGCGCCCGCGACGCAGCCCGACGAGGTGGTCCGGGTCAGTGGGGTCAGCCGGACCTTCGGCCGGGGTGAGCACGCCGTGCACGCGGTGCAGGACGTGTCGTTCACGGCAAACCGGGGCGAGTTGGTCGCCATCCGAGGTCGGTCCGGCGCCGGTAAGACCACGCTGCTGAACCTCGTCGGCGGGCTGGACCGGCCGGACAGCGGTCAGGTGGTGGTGGCCGGGCACGACGTGACCTCGGCCGGGGAAGCGGAGCTGCTGCGGCTGCGCCGGGGCACGGTCGGGTTCGTGTTCCAGACCTTCGGGCTGGTGCCGATCCTCTCCGCCGCCGAGAACGTGGGCGTGCCGCTGCGGCTGGCACAGGTGCCGGCCGCGGAGCGGGAAGAGCGCGTCGCGGTGCTGCTGGAGATGGTTGGCCTGGGCGGGCAGATGGCACAGCGGCCGTACGAACTCTCCGGCGGCCAGCAGCAGCGGGTCGCGGTGGCCCGTGCGTTGGCCAATGAGCCGGACCTGCTCATCGCCGACGAGCCGACCGGCCAGCTCGACTCGGAGACCGGCCGTTCCATCATGGACCTGCTGCGCGCGGTGGTGCATGCCCGTGGCATGACGGCCCTGGTGGCCACGCACGACCCGACCCTGATCGACCTCGCCGACCGGGTGCTGACCCTGCGCGACGGCCGCCTGGTCGACGGCTGACGGCTGACTGCTGCCGGCGCGGGCTGGCCCTCGGCGGGCTGGCTGCTGGCGGGCTGGCCCTCGGCGGATGATGGTCCGCCGCTCGCTGTGGAGCTGATGTCGTAAACGAATCGCCGGACGGTGACTCGGCTACGACATCAGCTCCACAGCGTCTGCGCACCGGCCGCCGGTCAGAGCGCGAGCTTCATGCCCTCGTGGCTGGCCACGAAGCCGAGACCCAGGTAGAAGCGGTGCGCGTCCTCGCGGGTCTTGTCCGTGGTGAGCTGCACCAGCGCGCAGCCACGCTGCCGGGCCTGGCCGACCGCCCAGGTCATCAGCTCCCGGCCCAGCCCCTGGCCACGCCGATCGGAGCGGACCCGGACCGACTCGATCAGCGACCGCTCGCTGCCGTGCCGGCCGAGGCCCGGAATGTAGGTGATCTGCAGGCAGCCGACCAGTTCGCCGGCCTGCTCGGCCACGATCAGCTGGTTGCGCGGGTCCGCGTCGATGGCCGCGAACGCCCTCTCGTAGCGTTCGTCGACCTCGGTGAAGTCGCGGGCCTTGCCCAGGACGTCGTCGGCGAGCAGGGCGATGACGGCGGGCAGGTCGGCCCGGACCGCCTCCCGGAAGATCACGTCGGTCATGCCGGTCAGACTGACACAGCCCTCAGCGGGCCGGGCAGCGCAGGCCCTCCCGAGGGACCGTGAGGTTGAGCAGGTACGCGTCGACGGCGTTGGTGATGCAGGAGGTCTGCGGGTACGCGGTGTGCCCCTCGCCCTCCCAGGTGAGCACCCGACCGACGCCCAGCATGGACGCGAGCCGTGCGGTCTGCTCGTAGGGCGTCGCCGGGTCGCCGGTGGTGCCGACCACCACGATCGGCGGTGCGCCGTTCGCCTTCCCGGTCGGGTACGGGTCACGCCCGCCCGGCCACTCGACGCAGCTCAGCATGCCGACCGCCAACGCCGGCCCGAACAGTGGATATTTCCCGCGCCACTCCGACTGCAACTGCCGGATCTGCTCCCGGCTCGGCTTCTCCGACTCGTCGGCGCAGTTGATGGCCAGGTTGGCGTCGAAGAGGTTCGAGAAGTGCCCGTCGTCCGCGCGGCCGGCGTACGAGTCGGCGAGCCGGAACACCTCCTTCGGGTCGCCCTCGGCCAGCCGGTCGATCGCCTGGGCCAGCTCCTGCCAGCCGGACTCGGTGTAGAGCGAGGAGATGACCGCGTAGAAAACCCAGCCGGCGGTGGCTTCCCGCCCGTCGGCGCCGCGTACCGGGGAGACCTTGGCCTTGTCGATGGCCGAGGTGACCGCGGCACGCGCGTCCGGAGCGATCGGGCAGCGGCCGGCGTTCGCCGCGCACCAACGGGTGAAGTTGGTGAAGGCCCGTTCGAAGCCGCGGGCCTGGCTCTCCGAGCCCTCGACCAGCCGCTGCTGCGGGTCGACCGCCCCGTCGAGGACCAGCGCCCGCACCCGCTGCGGAAAGAGTTGGGCGTAGGTGGCGCCGAGCAGGGTGCCGTACGAGTAGCCCAGGTAGGTGAGCTTGTCGTCGTTCACGGCCGCGCGTACCGCGTCCATGTCGCGGGCGGCCTGCTCAGTGCCGTACAGCGGCAACTGGTCGCCGTAACGATCGCCGCAGCCGCGCCCGATCCGCTGGCTCAGGCCGACGAAGCCGTCGAACGCCGACTGGCTCGCTGGGTCCGGGTCGTAACCGAAGCTGGCGTCCAGGTCGGCGTCGGAGATGCACTTCACCGGGCTGGACCGGGAGACCCCGCGCGGGTCGAAGCCGACGATGTCGAAGCGCTCGGTGATCGACGCCGGCAGCCCACCGAACTGGGGGCCGAAGGAGAGGTAGACGGCGGTGTCGACGCCGGAGCCGCCCGGGCCGCCCGGGTTGACCACCAGTGAGCCCACCCGGTCGCGCTGCTTGGTGGACCGTGCCCGCAGCAGGGCGATCTCGAAGGTCTGCCCGGCACCCGGGCCGGCGCTCGCCCCGCCGCCGGTGCCCCAGTCCCGGGGCACCGCGATCCGGGCGCACTCGTAGCGCATGTCCGGTGCGCCCCGCCCGACCAGCTCGTCGGGCACCTCGGGGCAGGGCCGCCAGTTCGCGGCGCTGCCGGTCGGTGCTGCCGCACCCTCCACCTCGGTGCGTGGCGCGAACGCCGGCAGCGTGCAGCCGGCGGTGAGCAGCGCGGCGACGCCGAAGGCGGCCAGGCTGCGACGGGCCCGGTGGCTGGTCGTCATCCGAGGCTGATCGACGGTGCGGGTCACATGGTCCTCCGGGATCGGGTCGACGGCCAGGCTACGCCGGGCCGGTGGCGGCTCGGTCCACGGTGGCCATCGGGTCGCCGCGCAGCACCTGGTCCACGTCGAAGCGGATCGGCCGGTCGAGCTGGTCGTAGCGGCAGGACTGGGGGTCGCGGTCCGGGCGCCACCGAACGAACTGGGCGGTGTGCCGGAACCGTTCGCCCTCCATGGCGTCGTAGCCCACCTCGACCACCAGCTCCGGGCGCACCGGCTCCCATTCCAGGTTCTTCGTGCCGGTCCACCGGCTCACCCCACCCGGGATGCGCTGGCCGCGCTCGTGGTCGCCATGCACCCACGGGTGCTCGCCGCCGGTGTCCCGGTAAGGCGCCAACTCGTCGAGCAACTCGGCGCGGCGGGCCATGCTGAACGACGCGCTCACACCGACGTGGTGCAGGACCCCGGCGTCGTCGTAGAGGCCGAGCAGCAGCGAGCCGACCACCGGGCCGGACTTGTGCCAGCGGAAGCCGGCCACCACCGCGTCCGCGGTGCGGGTGTGCTTGACCTTGAACATCAGTCGCTTGCCCGGCTCGTACGGAAGGTCGGCCGGCTTGACGATCAAACCGTCCAGCCCGGCGCCCTCGAACACGTCGAACCAGCGGCGGGCGGTGTCCGGATCGGTGGTGACCTGGGTGACGTGCATCGGCGGGCGCACCCCGGCCAGCGCCTCGACCAGCCGCTCCCGGCGGCGCGGGTAGGGCTGATCGAGCAGCGCCTCGTCACCGATGGCCAGCAGGTCGAACGCGACGAAGTCGGCCGGGGTGGTCTCGGACAGCATCTTCACCCGGGACGCGGCCGGGTGCACGCGCTGGGCCAGCAGCTCGAAATCCAGCCGAGGCTGGCTGGTCGGCCCGTCGCGCCGGATCACGATCAGCTCTCCGTCGATGGCGCACCGCTGCGGCAGTTGCCGGCGGGCCTGCTCGACCACCTCGGGGAAGTAGCGGGTCATCGACTTGCCGCCCCGGCTGGCCAACTCGACCTCGTCGCCGTCGCGGAACACGATGCAGCGGAACCCGTCCCACTTGGGCTCGTAGGTCACCCCGGGCGTGGTGGGCAGCTTGGGAACGCTCTTGGCCAGCATCGGCTCGACCGGCGGGTTGATCGGCAGGTCCACGCCGCCCAGTCAATCAGACGGTACCGACAGCCGTGAGGCAGATCACCGTGGATGCCGGGGTGGCGTGTCCGCCTACGCGTCGCTCGTCCCGACCGGGCGAATCAGATAACCCCAGTTCAGAGCTACTTTCGCGAGGTGTCCGAGTGGGTCTGTGACTGCTGCGGGCGGTGGCGGGTGAGCGTCGAGCTGATCCGGGGCCGCTACCGCTTCCGGCTGACCCGCCGCTACCCGCAGCGGTTCGGCGGTGGCCGGAACGTGCTCGGCGAGGTCGGGTCGGTGCCGGAGCTGGAGGAGCTGCTGCGTCGGCGTACCCCGCTCACCCTGGCCGACCTGCACGAGGCCGCCTGACCCGGTAAACGTCCACTGAGGAACACGGCGGTGGTGGGTTGAGCGTCGGTGTCACACTGCTTCCGGCGGCCTCGTCCGCACCCGGGGTGGTGCCGCGCGGCGCCGCCGGGGAGGGGACGTGATGCGGTTCGAGGCCGATACCGAGATCGCCGCCGATGCCGAGCAGGTCTGGGCGGTGCTGGTGGACGTGCCCCGCTGGCCCGAGTGGACGGCCTCGATGACCCGGGCTGAACGGGGCGAGCCGGGGCCGCTCGCCGTCGGCGCGACCGCCCGACTGACCCAGCCGAAGCTGCGGCCGGCGGTGTGGCGGGTCACCACGCTGACCGAGCGGCAGGAGTTCGTCTGGGTCTCCGACGCGCCGGGTGTGCGGACCACGGGGCAGCACCGACTGCTGCCGCTGCCCGACGGGCGGACCCGCGTCGAGCTGGTCATCGACCAGTCCGGGCCGTTGGCCCCCCTGATCGGCTGGCTGTACGGCGGCCTACTCCGCCGCTACGTGCGGATGGAGGCCGACGGGCTCAGGCGTCGCTGCGAGCAGGGCTGACGGCCGGCTTCTCCAGCACGGCCAACGGGATGCCGTTGGGGTCGGGGCGGTGCGCGACGATCCGGTAGCCGTGCCGCTGGTACAGCCGCAGGTTGCGCGTGCTGTCCGCGCCGGTGAACAGGGTGAACCGGGCCACCCGCCCCGCGCAGGCCGCTTCGATCGCGGCGAGCAGCCGCCCTCCGACTCCCCGCCCATGCTGGTCCGGGGCGACCGAGAGGCGGCCGACGTGCGCGGTGTCGCCGTCCACGTGGGCCCGCACCGAGCCGACCAGCCGGTGCTCCAGCCGTGCGGCGAGCACGATGCTCGGTCCGGCCAGCACCGCCACGACCTCGTCCAACGTTTCGGTCAACGGCGGCAGGAACGGGTCGGTGTAGTGCTGCGCCTCGCTCAGGTAGGCGGCGCGCTGCACGGTGAGGATCTCGCCGGCGTCCAAGACGCCGGCCGGGACGATGCTCGCCTCGACGTTCATCGGGGCAGCACACCACAGCCGTCGCCACCACCGACGGGCGGCCCGATGACGCCGGCCGTACCCTGGCCCGTGTCCGTCGAGGTGGAGGGGGCAACGGTGGCCGAGTTGACGTACCCGGAGGTGGGGTCGACCCGGCACGGGCCGCTTCCCGGCGGGTACCACCACCTGCGCCACCGGTATCCGCTGCCCGGCGGTTGCTTCGAGACCGCGGCCGAGGCGGTGCTGAGCTGGCGGCTGCACCGCGCCGCCGGCGTCCGGATGCGCACCGACGCGCCGCGGGCCACCGACGGTGTGCTGGTGACCGCTGGGCTCGGCGTCGGCCCGGCCCGCCTCTGGGGCCCGTGCCAGGTGGTCTGGAGTGCAGATTCGCCCACGCTCGCCGGTTTCGGCTACGGCACCCTGGCCGGGCACCCGGAGCGGGGCGAGGAGGCGTTCGAGGTCGTCCGCGACGACGCCGACGCGGTCTGGTTCGAGGTACGCGCGTTCAGCCTGCCGGACCGTTGGTTCACCCGCGTCGCAGGCCCGGCGGTCCGGGCCGTGCAGCACGCGTACGCCTGGTGGCTCGGCCGCACCCTGCGTCGACTCTGCGCCGGCGGCTGAACGCCGACTCGCACCGCCGCCGCAGCTCAGAACCGGGCGAACGAGCGGATCGGGGCTCGCGGGCCGTACTTCGGCGCCCGGATGCCGGCCGCCTCCAGCAGCAGACACACCCGGCCCCGGTGACCCCGGAACGGCTCCAGCAGGGCCAGCATCCGGGCGTCGTCGCCCCTCGGTTCGCCGGCGAGCGCCCAGGTCACCGTGTTCGGGATGTGGTAATCGCCGACGCTGACCGCGTCCGGGTCGCCGTACGCGATCCGGACCACCTCGGCGGCCGTCCACGGCCCGATGCCCGGGATCGCGGTCAGCCGGCGGGTCGCCTCGGCGGTGTCGGCGCTGCGCTCCAACCGGTCGGCGAGCGCTGCCGCGCGACGTAGCGTGTCGGCCCGACGCTGCTCCACCCCGAACGGGTGGAACACCCAGTACGGCGTGGCGGCCACCGCGGCGGCCTCGGGCGGCAGGAGCAGCGGCTGAAGCGGGCCGGGTGCCGGCTCCCGGAAGTGCCGCACGGTCGCCGCGTACGCCCGGTAGGCCTCCTTGCCGGTGACCTTCTGCTCGAAGACGGCGCGCAGCAGCCGGGGGAAGACCTGCCCGGTGGTGGGCATCCGTAGCCCCCGGTGCTCCCGGGCCAGCCGGGCGACCAGCGGGTGCGCCGCGGCCAACTCGGTGAAGCCGGTCAGGTCGTCGCGCAGCCCTGCGATCGCGTCGGCGCGGGCCAGGACGTGCTCGGCGCCGGGGCCGTAACCCTCCGCGAGCAACTCGCCGCCCGCCGGCCGCAGCGCGAGCGTGGCCGGACCGTCCGGGGTGCGGGTGGCCCACCAGAACGTGCCGGCGGCCACCCGTGCGCACGGGTCGTACGGGCTGAAGGTGAGCCCGCGGACCGAAGCGGCCAACCGGTAGCCGACCGGCGGGTGCAGCACCCTGGTCGCGGTGGGTTCGGTCTCGGTCACCCCGCCACTCTGCCAGGTCACGACAGTGGCCGACCACCGCCGGGTACGACGGTGGCCGGCCGCGCCCTCCCCGGCTGCGACCGACCACCGTGTCCTAGTGCCGTGCGGGGCTCAGTACGAGTAGCCCGAGCCTCCGGCGTCGCTCGATCCGCTGTCCGACGGCGGGGCGACGGCCTTCGGGGTGGAGGTGGGCAGGCAGCTGAGGTTCTTCTTGCCGTCCGGCTGGACCACGAACCAGGTGCCACCAACAGCCTGGCCCTTCCACTGGCCGGGCTTCTTGTCGCCGATGTAGCGATAGACCGGCCAGCCGCCGATGGTGATCTGGCGGGTGCCGTCCTGCCGGGTCACGCTGCTGACCTTGTCGTCGGAGACCCCGGTGAGCTGCGGGTTGCCGTCGGTCAGCGCCGGGGGCCACACCTCGGCGCACTTGTCGACGCAGTTCGACGACGGCGGGTCGGCGGTGTCCTTGTCGAAGCGGTACAGGATCCAGCCGTCCTGGTCGATGACCACCTTGCCCATTCGGTCGACACTCTTGCCGGTCAACTTCTCGGTCAGGTCGACGTTCGCCGGCGGGGCGTCGGCGGCCGGCGCGTCCGCGGACGCCGAGGCCTCGGGTTGAGCTGTCGCGGTGGGCTCGGCCGCGGCGACGGCGACCGGCTCGGCCGCGCTCGAGTTCGCCCCGTCGTAACCCGCGGGAGCGCAGGCCGTTAGTGCGACCATCGCGCTCGCGACGATGACGGTCCGCTTCATCTGTGCCACGTGCCCTCCTCATTCTTGGTAACTCACCCATAGGTACGGGGGGCAGGCTGTCAAGGTTGAAGTAGTAACAGTGGTCAATTTCACCTGAATTGATTGAACCGTTTTCGGCTTTGGTGCGTACGCCCCCGCAAGGGCCACCTCCGGTAACGACAAATCGGCGCCGGCCATTGTGAAATGACCGGCGCCGATGCGGCAAGCGAACCTAGATTGGCACCGTGACCAGCGGACTCGCCACACCGTTGGCATCCACCGACTGCACCTGGAGCTGCTTGATGTCGGCGGCCAGGGCCGACGTCGAGGCACTCAACTCGAGACCCTGCGGTCGGGTGTTGGTGCCGTAACCACCCTCCGGCACCGACCAGGTCGAGATGACCTCGGTGCTGGCGTTCTTACGCACCACCACCAACCGGCAGATGCGTGGGCCGGGCAGCTTCCGCAGGCTGAAATTGATCCGGGTGCCGTATTCCCTGGTCACCAGGAACATAGTGGTCTGCACACCGGTGGTCGGGTCGGTCGCCTCGACCTGGTCGCCCTCCTCCTCGGTGCCGCCCACACCCGGGCCGCTCGGCGCGGCCGTCGGCCCGCTCGTCGGCGGGTTGTTGGGTGCGCTCGGCGTCGAGTCGGCAAGGACCCCCGGCGGCTGATCGTTGCCGGCCACGCTGACGAAGCCGTACCCACTCAGACCGCCGAAGACCACCACCGCGGCGGCCGTCGCGAGCAGCTGACGAAACCGGGTACGCCGTCGGTCCGCCCGGACCGCGCCGAGCGTCCGGTCCAGCAGGGCCGGATCAGTCGCCGTCTGCTCCAGCGCCATCATCGTCTCGCCGTCGATGTCGGAGAGCAGCCCGACCACCGGGACCATCGTCTCCAACTCGGCCGCGCACGCCCAGCAGCTGGCGAGATGCTCCTCGAACCGCTCAGTGTCCTGTTCGTCGAGCACGCCGAGCGCGTACGCCGCGACGTCCATGTGGTCCGGCCGGCTCATTCTGTCACCCCCCGCTCCTGCAGAGCCGTGCGCAGCGCGCGCAGCGCGTAGTAGACCCTCGACTTGGCGGTGCCGAGGGGCAGGCCCAACTCCTCGGCCGCCTCCGGCACCGTCCGCCCCCGGAAGTACGTCGAGATCAGGATCTCTCGGTGCGACTGACTGAGCGTACGCAGCGCGTCCGCCACCGTCATGGTGCGCAGCACCCGGTCGGTGCTGTCCGCCTCGGCGAACGCGGTGAGGTCCCGGTCGTACGTCTCCGGCGGCCGGGCCTCCTGGCTGCGGTGCTCGTCGATGGCGATGCGGCGGGCCACCGTGACCAACCACGGCCGCAACGAGCCCTGTCCCTGCGTGCCCAGGCGGTGTGCGTTGCGCCAGGCCCGCAGCAGCGTCTCCTGGACGATGTCCTCCGCGCGCTGCCGGTCCCCCCCGGTGAGGCGCATGACGAACATCAGCAACGGACCGGCGTGCTCGGCGTAGAGCTGACGGATCAACTGGTCGGAGTGGCTGGCCTCGGTTGTTGTCGCCTGATGGCGTCCGGGCGCCGGTCGCGGCGTCACCGGACCATTCTGGCGAGTCGACGCGCGTGCGTCGACCCCTCGGGCAGACGAGGTCGACCGTGACGAGGGTCGCGCCGACAACCAGTCAGCGCGTACCGCGTCGCCATGCCAACCGGCCGCCACCGCGTGCATGCAGACCTCCGGGATCTCCGTGACCACCACCGGCCCACGAAGCGGGCCGCCCGGTGGTACGCGCCAGCGGTCCCAGCGGATCAACAACCGGCGAAGAAATTTCCGCACGGTGTCGAGTGGACGGTCAGCGGCGGACCGAGAACAGCCCCGGCGGTGGCGGATCGGAGCCGGTCGCGTCGGCATCCCGCACGACCTGCGCGCCGCCCGCGAAGCGGTCCAACTCGTCGCCGGCCACCACCCGGCCGGGGAACCAGTCGCCGGCAGCGCGCCGGGTCAGCTCCGGCACCGGTGGTGTGGACCGCCCAGCGACCAGCACCAAATTGCCGTACCGGCGCCCGCGCAGCACCGCCGCGTCCCCGACCAGACAGGCCTGCGGCAGCACCGAACGGACCGTGGCGACCTGCCCACGGGCGTGCCGCAACGGTGGCCCGTCGGCCAGGTTCGCCAGGTACCAACCGGCGGGGCGCAGCACTCGGGCCACCTCGGCCGCGTACTCCACCGACGTGAGGTGGGCCGGGGTACGCGCACCGGCGAACACGTCGGCGACCACCACGTCGTAGCTGGCGTCCCGGGTGGCGGCCAACACCGCTCGCGCGTCCTGGACCCGGACCCGTAGCCGGGCGTCGGAGCGCCACGGCAGAGCCCGGCGGACCAACTCCACCAGCGCACCGTCCACTTCGGCCACCCGCTGGGTGGACCCGGGCCGGGTGACGGACACGTATCGGGGCAGGGTCAAAGCGCCACCACCCAGATGCAGCACCCGTAGCGGCTGCCCAGCCGGTGCGATCAGATCCACGGCGGCGGCCAGCCGGCGCACGTACTCGAACTCCAGGTGGGTCGGGTCGGTCAGGTCGACGTGCGACTGCGGCGCGCCGTCGAGCAGCAGCGTCCACGAGCCGGCCCGGTCCGGGGCCGGGACGAGCTCCGCCAACCCGGTGTCCACCTGCTCGACCACCCGGTCATCCGCCCGTTTACGCCCCATTGAAACCAGTATCCGCGTTCATCGGGCGGCGCGGGCCGCGGCGGTCAACGCGCGGTGCAGCAGCCGGGAATCGCCGAGCAGGGCACGCAGTCGGCGCTCCAGGCCGGCGATCGGGATCAGGTTCTGCGGGGCCCGCGGATCCTTGTACGGGGTGGACGCGAAGCGCGGCAGGGTGGCCAGCGACAGGTCGGCCAACTCGATCGCCGCCTCGACGGGCAGGTCGGCGGAGCACTCCACCCGGACGATGCCCGCCCACGGCGCGCCGATCGCCACCGGCAGTCGCAAATACCACGACCAACCACCCCAGGCGGTGCCGAGCCGGAACACCGGCGAGCGTTCCCCCGACGCCATCCCGGTCACCACCGCGGTCAGCCGGGCATCCAGGTACTGGCTGTGCTGCGTCTTGATGTAGCCCAGGGTGCGCGGCAACTGCCGGCGACTACGCAACGGGCCGTCCACCACCAACAGGTCACCGTCGACCCGGGCGGCATCGGAGACCGCCACCTCCAACGCGGTCAGCGGAGCCTGCACGGCCGCCGGCAACTTCGCCAGCTCACCGTTGCCACCCACCCGGTGCACCGGGTAACGGATCGCCCCCGCCACCACATCCCGCGCCGACGGGCTCGCGGTGAACAGGCCCCGGCCGACCCGGGTGCCCGCCAACTGCGCCGCACCCCGGCCCAGGTCGCAACGGACCACCCCGGCCGCGTACGAGGCGGCCAAACCGGGGAACGACACACCGTCGGTCTCGGCCGTCCAGATGCTCGCGTCGATGCGGCGAACCCCGTCGACAAGCAACACCACGTCAGGCGCCCGCACCCCGGGACGTACCCCGATCGCCCGCCAGTCCACGGCGGGCACCTCCACGTCCGCGTCGACCTGCGCGCTGCTCGGCGCGGCCGGCCCGGCCGCGGACGCCTCGAACGACGCCCCGTACGCCGGATCCCACGAATCGACGAAGAACGCGGGGTCGCTCGCGCTCACGGAGCATGCCTTTCGTTCGCGACTGCGGGGCTCCGCTGCGCTGCACTCCTCGCGCTCACCGGCCAGTCCGCTCTATGCGCGCCGAACGCGCATCCTTGCGCACCTCGAAGCGCACCGGGATCCGCTCTGCCAACGCCGGAACGTGGGTGACCACGCCGACCATCCGATCGCCCCGGGCCGCCAGGTTTTCCAGGGTCGCCGCCACCGTGTCCAGGGTGGCGGCGTCGAGCGTGCCGAAACCCTCGTCCAGGACGATCGACTCCAGGCTCGCCGCCGTGGTGGACATCCCGGCCAACTGCTCGGAGAGCGCCAACGCCAACGCCAACGACGCCTGGAACGTCTCACCACCGGAGAGCGTGCGCACGCCCCGCCGCAGCCCCGCGTCGTGGTGGTCGACCACCACGAACTCGCCCTTGTCGTGCACCAGCTCGTACTGCCCGGAGGACAGCTCCCGCAGGATCCCCGACGCGCCGTCGACCAGCAGGTCCAACGCCTCGGCCAGCAACCACCGCTCGAAGTTGTTGGCCCGCAGGTGCCCGGAGAGCGCGCGCGCCACCTGCGCCTCCCGCTCGTGCCCCGCCCGCTGCTCGCGCAGCGTGCCGGCCTGCTCGCGACGCTCCCGCAGCCGCCGTCGGTCGGCGTCGGCGCGCTCCACCGCCACCGTCGCCGCGTGCACCGGGTCGTCCCCGACCGGCACATCCGCGGCGGCGAAGACGCCCGCGATGGCTCGCTGCACCCCGTCGGCCACCGACTCGGCCTCCGCGACGGCGACGGCCCGACCGGCCCGGTCGGCGCGGCGGCGGTCCGCCTCGGTCGTCGCCCAGCCGGTCAGCGCCGCCCACGCGACGGCCACGTCGTCCCGGTCGGTGGCCGGCGGACCGAACCGGGCCAGCCCGTCCCGGGCCGTGTCGAAGGCCCGCCACGCCGCCCGCAGGCGCTCCTCGGCGGCGTCCACCCCGGCCCGGGTCTGGCGGGCGGTCTCGCGGCCGGCCCGGACCGCCGTCGCCGCCTCCTCCAACGCGCGCCGCAACCGGGCGTGCTCGGCCAGCTCCCGGCGCAGCACGGCCGGCTCGGCCGCCCCGGAGAGCTGCCCGTCCAGCTCGGCCAGCCGGGCCTCCACCTGCTCCTGCCGGGCTCGCGCCTGCACCAGCAGCCGCTCCAGCTCACGCGCCGCGCCGTCGCGCTGCTGCACGGTCGCCTGCGCGGCCTTGGTCGCGGCCCGCGCCGCCTTGCCGGCCGCCGTCGCGGCCGCCACCGCCGAATCGGCCGGCACCGCCGGCACCTCGGCCACCGGCTGCTCACACACCGGGCACGCCGCGCCGGCGTGCAGGTGCACCCGCAGGCTCACCGCCAGGTCGGTGGCCTTCGCCTCCTCGTGCGCCCGGAAAGCCGCCTCCAACTCGAGGTCGGCCCGCTCGGCGACCGCGCGGGCAGCGGCCAGGGCCGCCACCGCCGCGGTGTGCTCGTCGTTCGCCGCGCGCACCGCCGCGCGGACCGTGTCGGCCTCGTCGGACAGTCGATCCCGATCGTCGTACGCCCGCAGTTGCAGTCGCAGCGCGCTCTCGTCACCGGCGGCGGCCAGCTCGCCGCGCAGCTTCTCCTCCCGCTCCTCGGCCAGCGACACTGCGGTCGCCGCCGCCTCGGCCTCGGCCCGCGCCGCGGTGACCGCGCGAGCGACCTCGGCGACCCCACCCGGCGCGCGCACCCCGGTCAGCACGGCCAGCTCGTCGTCGAGGGCGGTCAGCGCCGCCGCAGCCTCCCGTGCGGTGGCCCGGGCCGCCGCCAGCTCCGGCACCGCGTCCGCCACCGCAGTCGCCAGCTCGGCCATCCGGTCGACCCGGGCGTCGGCCTCGGCCAGCGCCTCGTCGTCCACGCCGGTCAGCCCGGCGAGCACCTGGTCGACCGCCTCCAGCCGGGCCTCCGCCTGCGCGGCGCGCGCCGTCGCCTTCTTCTGTACGTCCTCGTAGACGCCCAGGCCCAGCAGGTTGACCAGGATCTGTTGCCGCGTCGCCGGCTTGGCGTGCAGGAAGTCGGCGAACTGCCCCTGCGGCAGCACCACACAGCTGGTGAACTGCTCGTACGGCAGCCCCACCGCCTCCAGCACCGCCTGCTCCATCTCGGCGGGAGTGCCGGCCACCACCTCGCCGAGGTCCTCCGGGCTCAACCCGGTGTCCAGTTTGGTCACGTCGAAACCGGGCGGCATCAGCTGCAACCCGGCGTTCGCGGTCTTGACGTTGCCCCGGCCGTCCCGGCGGACCACCCGGGTCGCCACGTACCGGGCGCCGCCGGACTCGAAGACCAACCGCACCCGGGCCTCGGTCGCCGACGGCGCGAGCGCGTTCGCCAACCCTCGGGGGCCACCCCAGCGGGGCACCATGCCGTAGAGGGCGAAGCAGATGGCGTCCAACACTGTGGACTTACCCGAACCGGTCGGGCCGATCAGAGCGAAGAAGTCGGCGTCGGTGAAGTCGACGGTGGTCTCGTCCCGGAAGACCGTGAACCCGGCCATGTCCAAGCGCATCGGACGCATCAGTGCTCGACCTCCTCGAAGAGCTCGTCGAAGAGCTCCCGGACGCCCTCGTCGGCGTGGCCCCGGCTGTCCAGGTAGTCGGCGAACAACTCCCGAGGTGAACGTCCTGACCGCTGAGCGATGCGCGCGCCACTGCCCGGGGCGGCCAACAGCTCCGGATCGATCCGGATCTCCAGGGCCCGGGGGAGCAGCTCCTGGACCTCCTCGCGCAGGCCGGCGCGGGGCTGCTCGCGCACGTACACCCGGAGCCACGCGTCCGGTGCCTCGATCTCGGCGAGCTGGGCCAGGGTGCCCCGCACCGTCCGCAGCGCGCTCGCCGCCGTCACCGGCACCTCCCGCACCCGGGCGGCGGTGCTGGCCGTCACCTCGACAAGCGTCACCGAGGGGATGTTCTCCTGCTCACCGAAGTCGACCGCGAGCGGGCTGCCGCTGTACCGCACCGGGCACGGGCCGGAGACCTGCTGCGCCCGGTGCAGGTGACCCAGCGCCACGTAGTGCGCGGTGGCCGGGAAGACGGTGGCCGGAACGGCGTAGCCCAACACGGTGTGCGCGTCACGCTCGCCGCCACCGGTGGCCGCGCCGGTCACCGTCAGATGCGCGGTGACCAGGTGCACCCGGTCCGGTTCGTCGAAACCCTCGGTCAGTCGATCCAGCACCCGGCCCAGGTGGTCGGCGTACGTCTGGTTGGTCTCCGCGGCGGTCAGCTCGTACATCTCCAGCGCGCGCACCGCGTACCGCTGGGACAGGAACGGCAGCGCGGCCAACCGCCACCGCTCACCACCGGCGGTGGTGCCGTCGATGATGTGCTCGTCCGGGTTTTCCCGCACCCCGCCGCGCAGCGTGATGCCGGCGGCCTCGGCCCACGGGCGCAGCGCGTCCAGCGCGGGGCCGTTGTCGTGGTTGCCGCCGATCGCGACCACGTCCGCGCCGGTGCGTCGAAGCGCGGTCAGCGCCCGGGTGACCAGGCGGGTCGCCTCCGAGCTGGGCGCCGCGGTGTCGTAGAGGTCACCGGCGACGATCACCAGATCCGGCTGTTCGGCACGGGCGATGTCGATCACCCCGGCCAGCACGGCCTTGTGCTCGTCAGCCCGGGACTGCCCCTTGAGCACCTTTCCCACGTGCCAGTCGGAGGTGTGCAGGATCTTCATGGCTGTGCTGGCCTTCCGTTCGCGACTGCGGGGCTCGCAAGCTCACTCCTCGCGCTCACCTGTGCTGGCCCCTACTCAGAACGGGATGTCGTCGTCGGTGCCGCCGCCGGAGCCCACCACGGCGAACGGGTCGGCGGACTGGGTGATCGAGCGCAGCGTCTCCGATGGTGCCCGGCCCGCCTCGGAGACCCGGGTGGCCCAGGCCGGGAACGGGAACTCCAGGCAGAGCGGCACCGGGATGTCCGGCTGGTTGACGAACATGGTGCCCGGCTTGGCCAGCAGCGCTCGCTGGCGCTGCGCGGGCGGCAGGAAACCGTACTCCGGGCGGGAGGCCTCGGCCGGGTCGAGCCGGCCGACCACCCGGATCGCCGAGTTGGTGACGATCCGTCGCTCCACCTCGCTCGCCGTCTGCTGCGCGCCGATCAGGATCACCCCGAGCGAGCGGCCCCGCTCGGCGATGTCCAGCAGGACCTCCTTGATCGGCGAGGAGCCCTCCCGGGGGGCGTACTTGTTGAGCTCGTCCAGGACGACGAAGAGCAGCGGCTTGGCGGTGCCGGACTTCTCCTTGCGCTCGAACTCGCTCTTGAGCGTCACACCGACCACGAACCGCTGCGCGCGGTCCGGCAGGTTGTGCAGGTCGACCACCGTGACCTGCGCCGACTCGCTCGTGTTGATCGAGTGGGGGCGGCGGGTCGCGAGGTCGCCGCGGATCAGTCGGGCGAGGTCCTTCTTGCTGCCGATCAGCCGCCGGGCGAACGCGTTGACGGTGCCCAGACCCACCGCGCTGCCGGCCCAGTCGGAGCGGGTCTCGTCGTCGTTGAGCTGATCGACGATGTGGTCGACCAGATCGCCGTAGGAGCCGAGCCGGACCCCGTCGATGCTCACCCCGCCGTCGGCCGGCTGGGCGTAGCGGGCCAGGTGCGCGGCCACCGAGTGGACCACCATCGTGTACTGCTGGCGCTCGTCGTCGGCGTCGGCGAAGACGTACGGCAGGAGGCGGTCGGTGCAGAACTCGCTAAGCGTCCAGTAGAACGAATCAACCCCGGTCAGCCGGCTGCTCACATCGGGCGTGCCGGCCGGGTCACCGACCCGCGGCGGGGCGTACACCCGCACATCGGGGAAGGCGCCGGCGCTCAACCCGAGCTTCGCGTACGCCGCGCGGGTGGGCTCGTCGAGGCGGGTGTTGGGGTGGTCCAGGAAGAGTAGATCCTCACCCTTGACGTTGAAGATCAGCGCCTTGGCGTTGACCGCGTCGCCGCCCAGCACCCCGGAGCGGAACACCGAGTAGAGCAGGAAGGTGGCGAAGCTGGTCTTGGTGGCCACCCCGGAGATGCCGGAGATGGAGACGTGCGCGCCTCGGCTGCCGTCCAGGAAGTCGGCGTTGAGATAGACCGGGACGCCGTCCCGACCCATCCCCATCGGGATGCGCCGCTCCATCCGGTCGAAGTGCAGCGCGCGCGCTCGGGCGTCGCCCTCGGCCCGGTGCACCACCGCGCCCGGGGTCGGCGGCACGTACAGCTCCGGATCGACCCGGGTGGTGGTGATCTCGGCGGCCTCCTGCACCTGCGCGGGCAGGGTGCCGTCGGCGATGGCGAACACGTCGGAGTCGAACTGGGCGCCCTCGTGCCGAGCGCGGACCTGGGTGACCACCCCGGCGATCGTCACCGGCTCCCGGTCCGGCAGCTCCCGCCGAGTGACCACCACGTCGTCGAGCTGGAGGTAGCTGCCGGGCGCCACGGCGGTCCAGAACTGCAACGGGGTGGCGTCGGCGGTGCCCAGCACCCGCCCGACCGCCTCGCCGGGGCTGTCGAGGTCGGCGTCGGTCATCGGGCGACTCGGGTCGGTCGGGCAGCACGCTCGGGAACCATGCTGTGCATCCTGCCCGAGGAGTACGACAGGTCGCCACGCGACGCGGCGGACGACACCATGCGCCGTCACAGCCACGACGGTGGGTGTGTGACCGGGAGACGGCCGGTTACCGGCGGGCGTGGCGGAGCAGGAGGACACCGTCCTCGGCGGCGAGCACGTGCCGCAGCGGCAGGTGCCGGGGCGGTGCGGCGTCGCCGGCGGTGATCCGACCCGAGCTGGGCCCGGCGAGCAGTGGCGAGACGGTGAGGCACAGCTCGTCCACCAGGTCGGCGGCGGTGAGCGCGCCGAACAGGTGCGGGCCGCCCTCGCAGAGCAGTTGGGTCAGCCCGCGTCGATGCAGCTCGGCGAGGCCGGCGGCCAGGTCGACCCGCTCGGTGCCGCAGCGCAGCACGTCGGCGACGTCGGTCAGCCCGTTCGGCGGAACGGCGTCGGTGTGGGTGAGCACGATCGGGCGGGTCGGCGCGTCGGCGAAGGCGGCCTGCGCCGGGTCCAGGTCGAGTGAACCGGAGACGACCACCAGCGTCGGGTACTCGGCAAGCCCGTGGTCGCGGCGCCAGGCGCGGCGACGCTCGTCGAGGCGGACCGCCCGGTACCCCTCGTGGCGGAGCGTGCCGGCGGCTACCACCAGGGCGTCGCAGACCATCCGCAACAGGCCGAACACCCGCTTGTCCGGCTCGCCGGAGAGCCCGGCGGAGTAGCCGCCCACGGCGACCGCGCCGTCCAGGCTGGCCACGAAGTTGACCCGCAGCCGGGGCTCGTCGGCCCGGCCGTAGAGAGCAGTCAGCGCGGCGTCGTCGAGCGACTGCGTGGACGGCTCCGGCCAGAGCCGTCGGATCGGGATTCCGACGGTCATTCGCCGGCCGGACCAGTGACCGGAGGGGTGGGTTGGGCGGTACGGTGCTGGCAGTCGCACCAGTTCCGGCCGGGGCAGTCGTCGTGTCGCCGGGCCCGGCACGCTCGGCAGATCATGCTCGCAGCCTAAGCCGCGGGAGGACAGGACAGCATGCCGCGTCAGATCTTCCAGCTGAAGATGTCTCTCGCCGGGACCCGCCCGCCGGTGTGGCGCCGGGTGCTCGTGCCCGCCGGCTACACGCTGGACCGGCTGCACCGGGTGGTGCAGCACGCGATGGGTTGGCGGGACTGCCACCTGCACTCGTTCGAGATCGACGCCGTGCAGTACGGCGAGCCCGACCCGGGTGGGGAGTTGGCGCTGCACGACGAGCTGGACGTGCGGCTCGACGCGGTGCTCGGCAAGGGCAGCAGGTTCTCCTACACGTACGACTTCGGCGACTGGTGGGAGCACGACCTGGTCGTGGAGGACGCGCTGACCGCCGACCCCGACGAGCGGTACCCGGTCTGCCTGGCCGGCGAGCGGGCCTGCCCGCCGGAGGGTATCGGCGGGCCGTTGGGCTACCAGGTGCTCCTGGAGGCCCCGACCGTCCCGGCCGACCTCGTCAGCCCTAGCCACGCGCTGTTGCGCGACTGGGCGGGCTCCACCTTCGAACCGTCCCGCTTCGACCCCGAGGGCGTCAGCACCCTCCTGCGCCGCTTCTGCTGAACCGGCCCCGCCCGGTGGGTGCTTGGGGAGTGGTTGGCGGTAACGATCTGGGAACGCTCCCATCGTCCTATTGACACCCCCGTTACCCGCCGGCAATCTCATGGGAGCGCTCCCGGAGGTGGTGTGTGTCACTCACGGACCCCGGCCTGGCGCGATGAGCACCCCCCCACCACACCCATCAAGCCTCACCACCGGAAAGAGGGGTCAGCGAATGAGTGTCACCACGCGGCGTACCCGCCTGGCGGCCGCTTCCCTGGCCGCGATCACCGCAATCGGCGGTCTCGCGGCCTGCGGCAACGACGACAAGCCGGCGGCCGGCGAGAAGCCGGCCAAGCTGGTCGTCGACACCTTCGGCGAATTCGGTTACGAAGAGCTCGTCAAGCAGTACGAGAAGGACACCGGCATCAAGGTCGAGCTGCGCAAGACCGCGCAGCTCGCCGAGTACCGGCCGAAGCTGGTCCGCTACCTGGCCACCGGCAAGGGCGCGGCGGACGTCACCGCCCTGGAAGAGGGCATCCTCAACGAGTTCAAGCCCAACGCGCGCAACTGGGCCGACCTCAACCCGTTGGTCGCCGACCACTCCAAGGAATACCTGCCCTGGAAGTGGGAGCTGGGCAAGGCGCCGGACGGTCGGCTGATCGGCCTCCCGACCGACGTCGGCAGCCTCGCCGTCTGCTACCGCAAGGACCTGTTCCAGGCTGCTGGTCTGCCCACCGAGCGCGACCAGGTGTCGGCGCTCTGGCCGGACTGGAAGGGCTTCCACGACGCCGGTCTGAAGTACAAGCAGGGCAGCGGCGGCAAGGCGTTCATCGACTCGATCACCGCCGTCTCCAACGGTGTGATGTTCCAGGGCAACGGTGACCTGTTCTACGACAAGGAAGACAACATCATCGCGGACACCAGCCCCGCGGTGAAGAACGCCTGGGACACCGCCACCTCGATGGCGGACATCTCCGCCAAGGCGCAGACCTGGTCGCCGGAGTGGTCGGGCGGCTTCAAGCAGGGCACCTTCGCGGCGACCTTCTGCCCGTCCTGGATGCTCGGCATCGTGTCGGAGAACTCCGGTGCGGCCAACAAGGGCAAGTGGGACGTCGCGTCCGTGCCGGGTGGCGGCGGTAACTGGGGCGGCTCGTGGCTCGCGGTTCCGGCGCAGAGCAAGTACCCGAAGGAGGCGGCGAAGCTCGCCGAGTACCTGACCAACGCGAAGAGCCAGGTGGAGGCCTTCAAGGCCAAGGGCCCGCTGCCCACCAACCTGGAGGCGCTGAAGAACGAGGCGTTCATCGGCTACACCAACGAGTACTTCAGCAACGCGCCGACCGGCAAGATCTTCGGGGAGAGCGTCGCCAAGATCCAGCCGACCCACCTGGGCCCGAAGCACCAGGCGGTCAAGGAGAACGCGCTCGAGCCGGCCCTGCGGGCGTTCGAGAGCGGGCAGGCCGACAAGGCGAAGGCCTGGGAGCAGTTCACGAAGGATGCCAAGACTCAGGGTGCCTTCTGAGTGATTCCCTGCCGGTGGCGTTCGGGGCTTCCCGGACGCCACCGGCCGGTCCCCTCCGCGTAGCGCCCTGCGCGAGGGCCCCCGGGCCTCGCCGGAAAAGGAAATTCGCATGAGCCTGTCGGCCACGACGGCACCGCCGTCGCCAGCAGCACCGCCTTCTCCCGACGTCTCTTCCCGACGTAACCGGGGAAGATTACTCAACCGTCTCGATGTCAAGTACTCGCCGTACCTCTACATCGCCCCGTTCTTCCTGATCTTCGGTGCGTTCGGGTTGTATCCGATGGTGCGTACCGCCTGGATGTCGCTGCACGACTGGGACATGATCGGCGATCACTCGTTCATCGGCTTCGACAACTACACCCGGCTGTTCTCCGACGAGTACTTCTGGAACGCGCTGGTCAACACGTTCGGCATCTTCGCCCTGTCGACCATCCCGCAGCTGTTGCTCGCCCTCTTCCTGGCGAACCTGCTCAACCGGACCTTCCTGCGCGCCAAGACCTTCTTCCGGATGGCCATCTTCATGCCGAACGTGGTGTCGGTGGCCGCGGTCGCGATCGTCTTCGGGATGCTCTTCCAGCGGGAGTTCGGCCTGTTCAACTGGCTGCTGGGCCTCGTCGGTGTCGACCCGGTCGACTGGGACGGGCAGCGGTGGAGTTCGTGGTTCGCCATCTCCTCGATGGTCAACTGGCGCTGGACCGGGTACAACACGCTGATCCTGCTCGCCGGCATGCAGGCGATCCCGAAGGATCTCTACGAGGCCGCGGCGATCGACGGCGCCAGCCCGTGGCGGCAGTTCTGGCAGATCACCCTGCCCATGCTCAAGCCCACCTTCATCTTCGTGGTCATCCTGTCCACGATCGGCGGCATGCAGCTCTTCACCGAGCCCCTGCTCTTCGCCAACGGCAACATTCTCGGCGGCAGCCAGCGGGAGTTCCAGACGCTGGCCATGTACATGTACGAGATGGGCATCGTGAACCTGAACTCCGCCGGTTACGGAGCCGCGGTCGCCTGGGCGATCTTCATGATCATCGTCTTGGTGTCGCTGTTCAACTTCCTACTCGTCCGCCGCTCGGCGAAGTGAGGAGAGATCGATGACCTCGGCTTCCCAGCGCCTGTGGCGCACCAGCCCGCTGACCTACGTGGCGCTCGTCCTGGCGGCGCTGCTGTCGATCTACCCGTTCTACTACATGCTGGTGATCGGCACTCGCAGCCTGGACTCCATCAACGAAGTGCCGCCACCGGTAACCCCCGGCGGAGCGTTCGGTGACAACTTCGGGCGGGTGCTCGACAACGACGCCGCCAACTTCCTCACCGGCATGATGAACTCGATCATCGTCTCCTCGGTGGTCACCCTGTCGGTGGTGCTCACCGGTTCACTGGCCGGGTTCGCCTTCGCCAAGCTGAAGTTCCGGGGCAGCAACGCCCTCCTGCTGGCGATCATCGTCACCATGATGATCCCGACCCAGATGGGCCTCATCCCGCTCTGGTCCATGATGCAGGACCTGGGGTGGTACGACACCCTCTACGCGGTCACCGTGCCGTTCCTGGTCAGCGCCTTCGGCGTGTTCATGATGCGGCAGTACGCCAGCCAGGCCATCTCCGACGAGCTGATCGAGGCCGGTCGCGTCGACGGTGCCAGCACGTTCCGGATCTACTGGAGCATCGTGCTGCCCGCGCTGCGTCCCGCCGCCGGCGTCCTCGGTCTGCTGACCTTCATGGAGACCTGGAACTCGTTCCTCTGGCCGTACGCCATCCTCTCCCCGGAGAACCCGACCCTGCAGGTCTCGCTCTCCTTCCTCTCGTACGCCTACTACACCGACTACTCCCAGGTGTTCGCCGCCACGGCGATCGGCACCATCCCCCTGGTCCTCGTTTTTCTCCTGTTCGGCCGCCAGATCATCGGCGGGATCATGGAAGGTGCCGTCAAGTCGTGAGCAACCCTGCCAGCCCAACCGCTGTCGATGTCCTCGACGAGCGCTCCGGGCTGACCTTTCCACCCGGATTCCTCTGGGGGGCCGCGACGGCGGCGTACCAGATCGAGGGGGCGGCGGCCGTGGATGGCCGCACCCCGTCGATCTGGGACACCTTCAGTCACACCGAGGGTCGGGTCGTCGGTGGGCACACCGGGGACGTCGCGTGCGACCACTACCACCGCCTCGGCGACGACGTCGCGTTGATGGCCGAGCTGGGCCTCAAGTCGTACCGTTTCTCGGTCTCCTGGTCTCGGGTGCAGCCCGGCGGCGTCGGCGCGGCCAACCCGCAGGGCCTGGACTTCTACCGGCGACTGGTCGACGAGCTGCTGGCCAACGGCATCGAGCCGTGGCTCACCCTCTACCACTGGGATCTGCCGCAGCCGCTCGAGGACGCTGGCGGCTGGCCGGCCCGGGACACCGCAGCCCGCTTCGCCGACTACACCACCCTGATGGCCGACGCGCTCGGTGACCGGGTTCGCTACTGGACCACGCTGAACGAGCCGTGGTGCTCCGCGTTTCTCGGCTACGGCTCCGGCGTGCACGCCCCCGGCCGCACCAACGGTGCGGACTCGGTGCGCGCCGGACACCACCTGATGCTCGGTCACGGTCTGGCCGTGCAGGCACTGCGGGCCGCCCGGCCGGCCGCCGAGGTGGGCGTGACCGTCAACCTCTACCCGGTCGACCCGGCCAGCGACGCGCCCGCCGACCGCGATGCCGCCCGGCGGATCGACGGGCTGGCCAATCGGTTCTTCCTGGACCCGCTGCTGCGCGGGGCGTACCCGGAGGATCTGGTGGCCGACCTCAGCGCGGTGACCGACTTCGACCACGTGCGCGACGGCGACCTGGCGACCATCTCCACGCCGCTGGACCTGGTCGGGGTCAACTACTACAGCCGGCACGTGGTCGCCGCACCGGTCGAGGGCGTCGCGGCCGACCCGGCCCCCTCGTGCTGGCCGGGCAGCGAGGACGTCCGGTTCGTCACCCGGGGCGTCCCGGTCACCGACATGGGCTGGGAGATCGACGCCCCGGGCCTGGTCGAGACGCTGCGCCGGGTGCACGGCTACACCGACCTGCCCCTGTACGTCACCGAGAACGGCTCGGCGTTCGTCGACTCGCTTGTCGACGGGGAGGTCGACGACGTCGATCGGCTGGCCTACTTCGACGCCCATCTGCGCGCCGCGCACGAAGCGATCGACGCCGGCGTGCCCCTGCGGGGATACTTCGCCTGGTCGTTGATGGATAATTTCGAATGGGCCTGGGGTTACACCAAGCGGTTCGGCATGATCCACGTCGATTACGACAGCCAGGTCCGCACCCCCAAGTCCAGCGCCAAGTGGTACGCCTCGGTGATCCGGCGCAACGGTCTGGCCGCACAATAGGCTCGGGCCAGCCATCAGGACGGCCCCGGCGTCCACCTCCCGCAGGTGGCGCCGGGTCCGCCCGCCGTCGGAGGAGCAGACGATGACAACGCAGCGCACCCGGTCGCTCGGGCGCCCGACCCTCGACGCGGTCGCGGCGCGTGCCGGCGTCGGTCGGGGCACGGTCTCCCGCGTGGTCAACGGCTCGCCCCAGGTCAGCCCGGAGGCCCGGGCCGCGGTCCAACAGGCCATCGCCGAGCTGGGGTACGTGCCGAACCGGGCCGCCCGTGCGCTCGTCACCCAGCGGACCGACTCCGTCGCGCTGGTGGTGTCCGAATCCGGCGAGCGGGTCTTCACCGAGCCGTTCTTCGCCTCGATCGTGCGGGGGATCAGCTCCGGGCTGCTGGAGACGCCGATGCAGCTCTGGCTGGCCATGGCACAGTCGCCGGTGGAGCGGGAGCGGGTCGAGCACCACCTCACCAACCAGCACGTCGACGGCGTACTGCTGCTGTCGCTGCACGACTCCGACCCACTGCCGACGCTGCTGGAGGAGCGCGGCCTGCCCGCCGTGCTCGGCGGTCGTCCCGCCCGCATGCTGCAACCCGGCGCCCAACCGGCCTGGTTTGTCGACGTGGACAACGTTGGCGGAGCCCGGCAGGCGGTGGAGTACCTGGCGAGGCAGGGGCGGCGACGCGTCGCCACCATCGCCGGTCCGCAGGACATGGGTGCCGGCCTGGCCCGCTTGGCCGGCTACACCGACGCGGTGAAGGCCACCGGCGCCAGCGTCAACCCCGACCTGATCGCGTACGGCGACTTCAGCGAGGGCAGCGGCGCAGCCGGAATGCGCCGTCTTCTGGACGCCTGCCCGGACCTGGACGCGGTCTTCGTCGCCTCCGACCTCATGGCGTTCGGCGCGCTGCGTACCCTGCGCGAGGCCGGCCGGCGCGTGCCGGAGGACGTCGCGGTGATCGGCTTCGACGACGCGACCATCGCCCGACAGGCTGAGCCACCGCTGACCACGGTCTTCCAGCCGGTGGAGGAGATGGGCCGGCAGATGGCCCGCCTGCTGGTGGCCCGGATCCGTGGCGAGGAGCTACCCGCCTCCCACATCCTCCTGGACACCCAACTGGTCCACCGAGCCTCCGCCTAACCCTCCGCCCCCGCGTGCCCGCGCGGGCGTCGCCGTTGATCATGAAGTTATTGCCATGACACGCCGACGTGGAGGGCAATAACTTCATGATCAACGAGGGCGGGGTTACAGGGCCCAGCGGCGGAGTTCGCGTTTGGCCAGGGAGTTGCGGTGGACCTCGTCGGGGCCGTCGGCGAGGCGCAGGGTGCGGGTTTGCGCCCAGAGGGCGGCCAGTGGCGTGTCCTGGCTGACCCCGGCGCCGCCGTATCCCTGGATGGCCTTGTCGATCACCCACTCCGCCATCGCGGGCGTGCCGATCTTGATGGCTTGGATCTCGGTGTGCGCGCCCTTGTTGCCGACGGTGTCCATCAGCCAGGCCGTCTTGAGCACCAGGAGCCGGGCCTGCTCGATGCGGACCCGGGACTCGGCGATCCACTCCCGGACCACGCCCTGTTCGGCCAGCGGTCGGCCGAACGCGATCCGATCGTTGGCGCGGCGGCAGAGCAGCTCCAATGCCCGCTCAGCCATTCCGATCAATCGCATGCAGTGGTGGATCCGGCCCGGACCCAGCCGGGCCTGTGCGATGGCGAAGCCGGTGCCCTCGGCGCCGATCAGATTCTCCGCGGGCACCCGGACGTCGGTGAAGTCGATCTCGGCGTGACCGCCGTGTGAGCCATCGGTGTAGCCGAAGACGGTCATGCCCCGGCGGACCTGCACGCCGGGAGTGTCTCGGGGGACCAGCACCATGCTCTGTTGGCGGTGCCGGTCGGCGTCGGGGTCGGTCTTGCCCATCACGATGAAGATCTCGCAGCGTGGGTCCATGGCCCCGGACGACCACCACTTGCGCCCGTTGATGACGTACTCGTCGCCGTCGCGGGTTATCCGGGTGGCGATGTTTGTGGCGTCGGAGGACGCGACGTCCGGCTCGGTCATGCAGAACGCCGAGCGGATCTCACCCTCCAGCAGCGGCATCAGCCAGCGCTTCTGCTGCGCCTCCGAGCCGAACTCGGCCAGCAGCTCCATGTTGCCGGTGTCCGGTGCCGCGCAGTTGACCGCCTCCGGCGCGAGGTGCGGGCTGCGCCCGGTCAGCTCGGCCAGCGGCGCGTACTGCAGGTTGGTCAGGCCGGCGCCGTAGCGCGGGTCGGGCAGGAAGAGGTTCCACAGGCCGCGCTTGCGGGCCTCGGCCTTCAGTTCGGCCAACACCGGGGTACGCGACCACGGGTCCCCGGCGGCCACCTGCTCGGCGTGCACTGCCTCGGCCGGGTAGACGTGCTCGGTCAGGAACCGGGTCAGCTCGTCGCGCAGCTCCTCGGTCCGGCTGTCGTATGAGAAGTCCATCACCGCTCCCTGGCGGCGGTCAGCCCGTGCGCGACCAGCGGTGCCACCATCTCGCCGATCCGGTCGAAGCCCTCGCCGAGCGTCTGCCCGAGCGTGTGGCGGTAGTGGATGCCCTCGCAGATGACCGCGAGCTTGAAGCAGCCCAACGCCACGTGCCAGTGCAGCGGCCCGACGTCCACGTCGGCGCGTCTGTCGTACCTGTCGATCAGCTCGCTGCCGGTGGGGAAACCGGCGCGCGGGCCGAGCCCGTCGGCGACGGGGTTGCCCACGGCGGTGTCGCTGCCGCCGAGCACGTCCCAGTAGGTCAGCAGCAGCCCCAGGTCGGCGAGGGGATCGCCGAGGGTGGCCATCTCCCAGTCGAGCACCGCGTGCACGGCGACCGGGTTGGCCGAGGCGAGGAGGTTGTCCAGCCGGTAGTCGCCGTGCACGATCCGGCCGGCGTTCGCGCCTTCCGGGGCGGTCGCCGCGAGCAGGTCACGCAGCTCGTCGATGCCGGGCAGTGGGCGGCTGCGGGAGCGGTCGAGCTGCCCGGCCCAGCGGCGGACCTGTCGGGCCAGGTAGCCCTCGGGACGGCCGAAGTCACCCAACCCGACGGTGGACGGCTCGACGCTGTGCAGCGCGGCGAGCGTGTCCATCATCGCCATGGCGAGGGCCCGGCGGCGCTCGTCGCCCAGCGGGTCGGTCTGTGCGCGGGTGCGGAACACCTCGCCGGGCATCCGCTCCATGAGGTAGAACGGTGCGCCGATCACCTCCGGGTCGGTGCAGAGCAGCAGCGCGCCCGGGACCGGCACCTCGGTCGGCGCCAGCGCCGAGATGACCCGGAACTCACGGGCCATGTCGTGCGCGGTCGCCAGCACATGCCCCAGCGGGGGACGGCGCAGCACGACCTCGCGGTCGCCGAGGCGCAGCAGGTAGGTGAGGTTGGACTTGCCGCCCGCGATCAACTGGGCACGCAGCGGCCCGACGGCCAGCTCGGGTCGGTGCTCCGCCAGGTAGTCGGCGAGTCGGTCCAGGGCCAGCCCTGCGGGGGAAACGGCCCCCGGCCGCGACGCATCGACGGCCGGATCGCTCATTCGACTAGTTGATGGCAGCCCGCTCACGTTGTCAAGGTCAGATTTTCCCCTCGGGACATGCCCCTGCAACAGGGACGAAATGGTCAACTACCAGGCTGGGAGCAGCCTGCCGGCCGCTCTCTCTCGCCGGCCCGCCGAGCGGAGGGACAGACATGTTGCTGCGAGTTCGGGTCACCCTGCCGGACCGTCCGGGCACCCTCGGTCAGGTCGCTCGCACGTTGGGCGTCTCCGGGGCGGACATCGTCCAGGTGGTGGTCCTCGAACGGCTCGGCGGGCGCGCGGTGGACGATTTCACTGTCGTCTGGCCGGGTGCGGCGCGGGTGGAGCGGCTGCTGGCTGGCCTCGCGGCGATACCGGGTGTGCGGGTGGACGGCGTGTGGCGGGCGATCGGCGCGCCCACCACCACCGGGCAGGACGCGGAGCTGTTGGCTCAGGTCGCGGCCAATCCGGCCGACGGGTTGGCGACCCTGGTCGACGCGGTGCCCGGCCTGCTGGCCGCCGACTGGGCCGTCGCCGCCGTGGTGCCGGTCGACTGGGCGTCGCGTACCGGCGGTGGCGGGGCGACCGTGGGGCACGCGAGCTGGCGTACTCCCGTACCCCTGCGGTTGCCGGAGGTGACCCCGCTGCGCGGCCGGTCGATGACCACGCCCGACGGCACCCACCACGCGATCGCGCCGTTCGGCCGGGCGGGCCTGGTGCTGGTGGCGGCCCGCGACCACAGCGAGACGCTCTCCGCCGCGGCGTTCCACAGCACCGAGGTGGATCGGCTCACCCAGCTCGTCCGCGCCTGCGCGGTGATCCTCGGTGACCGACTGGACCTCGTCGGTGCGCCGCCGGTGGTCGCTGGCCCCTGAGCGGCCCGAGGAGTTCCCGGGCCGACACCGCCGAGCAACCGGGCGGCAACAGGCGGGGGTGAGGCTCTTACCGGGGAAGGGAGCCAACCATGACGTTGTGGCGGATCCGAGCGACGGTGGACGACCGACCGGGCTACCTGTCGGTGCTCACGGCGAGCCTCGCGCTGCGCGGGGTCAACATCCTCACCGTGCAGGTGCAGCCCACCGAGCAGGGTGCGGTGGACGACTTCCTGGTCGACGCGCCGGACGCGCTCGACGAGGCCGAGCTGATCGCCGCCGTCGAGCGGGGTCGGGGCCGGGACTGCTGGGTGGCGCGCAGCGAGGCGCGTGGTCTGGCCGACCAGCCCACCCGGATGCTCGGGCTGGCCAATCGGCTGGTCCGTGACCCGGACGCGACGGGCGAGGCGTTGCGGACCCTGCTCGCCGCCGACATCGTCAGCTGGCGACCGGCGTCGGTAGGCGTCGAACGGGGGATCACCGGGGCCAGCATGTTGCTGGCCGACCCGGCGGGCGGTTCGTTCGCGCTGCGCCGGGCCGCGCCCGACTTCACCCCGGCGGAGTACGCGCGGGCGCAGGCCCTGGTGGAGCTGGCCGCCACCGTGGCACGCCGCGCCGCCGAACAGGTCACCCTGGTGCTGCCCGACGGCGCGGAGGTGGCCGTCCGGCCGGCCAGCGCCCACGACCTGTCCGGCGTACGGGAGCTGCACGAGGCGTGCTCACCGCGCAGCCGGCAGCGGCGTTACCTGGGTGGGGCGGCGCTGCCGCAGCCGTCCCGCCTGCGTCGGCTGCTGGAGCCGGGTCGCGGGCTGACGCTGATCGCCACGACCACCGGCGCCGATGGCCCGGCCGAGTCGGCGGTTGCCATGGCGAACCTGCTCGGCGAGGGCGACGAGGCCGAGCTGGCGCTGCTGGTGCGAGACGACTGGCAGCGGCGGGGGCTGGGGTCGGCGTTGCTGCGCCGGCTGGCCCAGCACGCCGACCGGTCCGGGTACGCGGCGCTGGTGCTGCACGTCCAGGCCACGAATGACCCGATGCTGCGGACGCTGCGCCGGCTGGACCGGCCCAGCTCCGTGCAGCGCGATGGCGGGTTGCTCACCGTGACGGTCCCGCTCGCCGTCGCCGCCCTGGCGGACGAGGCTGCTCGACCGTAGCCGCCGGTGCCGGCGCACAGACGCTTCCCAATCGTCGGCTGGCCCATTACATTGTCGGTTATCCATGGGAGCGCTTCCACGGCCCGTGGTCACACCGCCACCCCGCTGTCGCCGGTGGCCGTGCCGCCCGTACGCCGTCCCGCGTCGGTGCGACCGCCGGCGGCGCCTCCGACAGGAGCCCGCCATGCGCCACCTGACCCGGCCGTCCAGCGGCCACCCCGGTCGGTCACCGGTCGCCGACCAGCCCTGGCCGAGGCGGCTGCTGGCCGTCGGCGTCGCGCTGCTCACCGGCGCGTCCCTCGCGGTGACCGCGCCGCCGTCCGGGCACGCCTCCGCCGCGCCGGCCGCGACCTACAACTACGCCGAGGCGTTGCAGAAGTCGCTGCTCTTCTACGAGGCGCAGCAGTCCGGCCGACTACCCGACTGGAATCGGGTCTCCTGGCGCGGAGACAGCGCGCTCACCGACGGCGCCAGCGCGGGGGTGGACCTCACCGGCGGCTGGTACGACGCCGGCGACCACGTCAAGTTCGGCTTCCCGATGGCGTTCAGCGCCACCATGCTCGCCTGGGGTGCGGTGGAATACCGCAGCGGCTACACCGCGTCCGGGCAGTTGCCGCACCTGCTCAACAACCTGCGCTTCGTCAACGACTACTTCATCAAGGCGCACCCGTCCGCCAACGTCCTGTATGGACAGGTCGGCAAGGGCGACGACGACCACAAGTGGTGGGGTCCGGCCGAGGTGATGCCGATGGCGCGGCCCGCGTACAAGATCGATGCGAGCTGTGGCGGCGCGGACCTGGCGGGGGAGACGGCGGCCGCGATGGCCGCGTCCTCGATGGTGTTCCGGCCCACCGACGCGACCTACGCGGACAAGCTGCTCGGGCACGCCCGGCAGCTCTACACCTTCGCCGACACGGTGCGGAAGGCCTACAGCGAGTGCATCACCGACGCGGCCTCGTTCTACAAGTCGTGGAGCGGCTGGCAGGACGAGCTGGTCTGGGCCGCGATCTGGCTGCACCGGGCCACCGGCGAGGCCAGCTACCTGGCCAAGGCCGAGAGTGAGTACGACAAGCTCGGCACCGAGAACCAGTCCACCACCCGCTCCTACAAGTGGACGATCGCCTGGGACAACAAGCAGTTCGGCGCGTACGTGCTGCTGGCCAACCTGACCGGCAAGCAGAAGTACGTCGACGACGCCAACCGGTGGCTGGACTACTGGACCGTCGGGGTGAACGGGCAGCGGGTTCCCTACTCACCAGGCGGAATGGCGGTGCTCGATTCCTGGGGTGCGCTGCGCTACGCCGCGAACACCTCCTTCGCCGCGCTTGTCTACAGCGACAAGACCACCGACACCACCCGCAAGGCGCGCTACCACGACTTCGCCGTCCGGCAGATCAACTACGCGCTCGGCGACAACCCGCGAAACTCCAGCTACGTCATCGGGTTCGGCGCCAACTCGCCGCGCAACCCGCACCACCGCACCGCACACGGCTCCTGGTGGGACAGCCAGACCGTCCCCGTCGAGACCCGGCACACCCTCTACGGCGCGCTCGTCGGCGGCCCGTCCTCGGCCAACGACGCCTACAGCGACAGCCGGTCGGACTACGTGATGAACGAGGTGGCCACCGACTACAACGCCGGCTTCACCTCCGCGCTGGTCCGGTTGACCTCCGAGTACGGCGGCACGCCGCTGGCGAACTTCCCGGTCGCCGAGGTGCCGGACATCGACGAGTTGACCGTGGAGACCACCGTGACGCAGGCCGAACCGCGGGCCACCGGGCTCAAGGTGATGGTCTACAACAAGTCGGCGTTCCCGGCCCGCGCGCTGACCGACGGTCGGTTCCGCTACTACTTCCGGCCCGACGGCACTGGCCCGGTGCAGGTCACCGCCGGCTACACCCAGGGCTGCCCGTCCCCGACCACCGCCAAGCAGTTCAGCGGCGACATCTGGTACGTCGAGGTGGACTGCACCGGGTACACCATCGCCCCGGCGGGTCAGTCGCAGCACCGGATGGAGGTCCAGTTCAAGGTGGGCGTGCCGGAGGGCGGCACCTGGGATCCGACCAACGACCCGTCGTACCAGGCCACCGCCGGGCCCAACCGGAAGGTGCCGCTCTACTCCGGCACCACCCGAGTCTGGGGCGAGGAGCCGGGCCCGGTCGTACCGGACACCACCGCACCGACCGTCCCGGGCACCCCGGTGGCGTCCAACCTCGGCCCGCGCTCGGTCACCCTGACCTGGGCGGCGTCCACCGACAGCGGCGGCAGCGGCCTCGCCGGCTACGACGTCCGTGAGTTCATGGTCGGCAACGACGTGGTGGTGACCCGGCGGGTCACCGGAAACTCGATCACCATCACCACGTTGCTGCCGGAGCGGACGTTCGAGTACACAGTCGTGGCGCTCGACAACGCGGGCAACTCGTCGGCGGCCTCGTCGAAGCTCACGGTGACCACGCCGCCGGCCGGCACCGCCGACACCACCGCGCCGAGCACACCCGGCACGCCGGTCGCCTCGGCGGTCACCGCCACCGGGCTCACCCTGGCCTGGACCCCGTCGACCGACAACGTGGCCGTCACCGGCTACCGGGTCTACCGCGAGGCCGGCGCCACCGACGTGCTGGTCGCCTCGCCGACCGGCACCACCCAGGCGGTGACCGGGCTGACCGCCTCGACGGCGTACCAGTTCTACGTGGTGGCCGTGGACGCGGCCGGCAACACCTCCGCGGCGTCCGCGCCGGTCGCGGTGACCACCGCGGCCCCGCCGGTCGGCGGGACCTGCACGGTGGGGTACGCCACAAACGACTGGGGCACCGGCTTCACCGCCAACGTGTCGATCACCAACACCGGCACCACCGCGATCAACGGCTGGACGCTGCGGTTCAGCTTCCCCGGTGGGCAGAGCGTCAGCCAGGGCTGGTCGGCGGCGATCAGCCAGAGCGGCGCGGCGGTCACCGCCACGAACCTGTCCTACAACGGCACGATCGCGCCGGGCGCGTCGCTGAGCTTCGGCTTCAACGGCACCCACAGCGGCGCCAACCCGAAACCGACCGCCTTCACCCTCAACAACGCCGCCTGCACCATCGCCTGACCCGAAACACGGCGAGATCTTGGACAGTTACCGTTCCGTGCGGACGGTAACTGTCCAAGATCTGCGGCCGCTCACTCCACCAGGTCGTCGGCGAGCAGATCCATCAGCAGGCCGTCGTGCCAGCGACCGTCCGCGCCGCGCTCGTAGCGGCGCAGCACCCCCACCGGGCGAAAACCAACCTTCGCGTACGCCCGGATGGCGGCGCTGTTCGCCGCGGCCGGGTCGATGGTGAAGCGGTGGTGGCCGTACTCGTCGATCAGGTGTCGGGCGAGGGTGCGGATGGCGTCACCGCCGAGGCCCGCGCCACGCTCCGCCGGGGCGAGGAAGACGTCCAGGCTGGCGTGCCGGTAATCCGGGTCCGGCTCGGCATACCACTGGATCGCGCCGATCACCCGGCCGTCGTGCTCGATCGCGTACACCTGCAGGTCGTCGTCGGCGAGGTCGGCGCGCACGGAATCGGCCAGGTCGTCGCCGCCGCGCCACCAGCGGCGTACCTCTGGTTCGGCCCGGATCGCCGCGAGGGCCGGCACGTCCGCGACCGTCGCCGGTCGCAGTGTCACCGCCCGCCCTCGCAGCATCGGCTCAGCCCTGGATCTCGCCGTGCTCGACGCAGACCGCCGACCAGCCCACCGGCAGCACCTGCACCTTCATTCGGCGTCGGCACTCAGGGCAGAACCGGGGCGGCTCCAACTGGCGGGCGGACGCGCAGGCCGGGTGGGCGGTGGCCGTCGCCGACTCACCGCACCGATCGCACCACAGCTGCGTCGTCGTCATGGTCGTCACAGCGTGGCAGAGAGGGCCTTGACCGGCATCTTCAGCTCGTTCAGCAGCTCCAGGTCGGCGGTCGCCGGTCGACCCAGCGTGGTCAGGTAGTTGCCGACGATCACCGCGTTGATGCCGCCGAGCAGACCCTCGCGGGTGCCGAGGTCACCGAGGGTGATCTCGCGGCCGCCCGCGTACCGCAGGATGGTGCGCGGCATGGCCAGCCGGAACGCCGCGATGGCCCGCAGCGCGTCCTTGCCCTCCACCACCGGGCGGTCACCGAGCGGAGTGCCGGGACGCGGGTTGAGGAAGTTGAGGGGTACCTCGTGCGGATTCAACTCGGCGAGCTGCGCGGCGAACTCGGCCCGCTGCTCGACGGTCTCGCCGAGGCCGAGGATGCCGCCGCAGCACACCTCCATGCCGGAGTCGCGCACCATCCGCAACGTCTCCCAGCGCTCCTCCCACGAGTGCGTGGTGACCACGTTGGGGAAGTACGACTTGCAGGTCTCCAGGTTGTGGTTGTAGCGGTGCACGCCCATGTCGACCAGGTCGTCGACCTGCTCCTTGGTGAGCATGCCCAGCGACGCGGCGACCTGGATGTCGACCTCCGCCTTGATGGCGGCGACGCCCTCGCGCATCTGCTTCATGAGCCGGGCGTCCGGGCCGCGGACCGCGGCGACGATGCAGAACTCGGTCGCCCCGGTGGCGGCGGTCTGCTTCGCCGCCTTGACCAGCGACGGGATGTCCAGCCAGACCGACCGCACCGGCGAGGTGAACAGGCCCGACTGCGAGCAGAAGTGGCAGTCTTCCGGGCAGCCGCCGGTCTTGAGCGAAACGATCCCCTCGACCTCGACCTCCGGGCCGCACCAGCGCATCCGCACGTCGTGAGCGAGCTGGAGGGCGGCGGACAGGTGCTCGTCGGGCAGGTTCAGCACGGCGAGGATGCCGGCCTGATCGAGGCCGACACCGTCACCCAGGACCTGGGTCCGGGCCTGGTCGAGGATCTCTGGCATGGCTCGTACCCTACAAGGCCGGTGCCAGAGCCCCCGGTCGAGCCGAGGCGGAGTCCAGGCGGCGGTCCGGCAAGGCGGATGTTTGTCGGGATACCGGTGTTGTATCCCGACAAACATCCAACGCGGCTGGTCGCTGTCTGGGCCCGACGCAGGCCGGCCAGGGCACTGGCACCGGCCTTGGGCGCCCCGATCAGCCGGAATGCCCTGGCAGTTGGTGGACAGCTCGCACCGAGTGGATTCGTCGGGCCGGTGGCGGCGGGTGGTAATTTCGCCCGGCGGGTGTCGGGCTGACCGGCACGCACAGCGGGGGAGGGTGACGGTGGCGGACTGGCTGGCGGCGCTCGACCGCCGTGCCCAGCTGCGGGCGAAGGCCGGGCTCACCCGGCGACTGATTTCGCGTCCGGCCGACGATCAGATGATCGATCTGGCCGGCAACGACTACCTCGGCCTGGCCACCCACCCGGAGGTCACCGCCGCGGCCACGGCGGCACTGTCGGCGTACGGGCTGGGGGCGACCGGGTCGCGCCTGGTGCGTGGCTCCACCGATGCGCACCGGGCGCTGGAGGACGACCTGGCCCGCTGGCTGGGCACCGACGGCACCCTCGTCTTCTCCTCCGGCTACCTGGCCAACCTCGGTGCGCTGCGAGCGCTCGTCCAACCTCGGACGCTGCTCGTCTCCGACGCGCACAACCACGCGTCCCTGATCGACGGCTGCCGCCTCTCCGGCGCGGAGACGGTGGTCACCCGGCACGCCGACGTCGACGCGGTCGCCGCCGCGCTCGCGGCCGCCCCCGGCCGCCCGGCGGTGGTGGTGACCGAGTCGGTCTTCTCGGTCGACGGTGACCTCGCCCCGCTGGCCCGGCTGCACGCGGTGGCCCGTCGCCACGGCGCGCTGCTGCTGGTCGACGACGCGCACGCGCTGGGCCTGACCGGCCCGGCCGGCGCGGGGGCGGTGGCGGCCGTCGGGTTGGCTGGCGAACCGGACGTGGTGGTCACCGCCACCCTGTCCAAGGCGCTCGGTGGCGCGGGTGGCGTTGTCGCCGGCCCGGCCGAGTTCGTCCGGCATCTGGTCGAGACCGGGCGCACGTTCATCTTCGACACGGCACTGCCGCCGGCGATCGCCGCCGGCGTGCACGCCGCGCTGCGGCTCGCCCAGGCCGGCGACGACAGGCGCGCCGAGCTGGCCGACCGGGTCGGGTTCGCGGTCGGCCGCCTGCGGTCGGCCGGGCTGACCGTCTCCGCCCCGGACGCGGCGGTGATCTCGGTGACCGCCCCCGGGCCGGAGGCGGCGACCGCCTGGGCCGCGGACTGCCGGGACCGAGGCGTCGCGGTGGGTTGTTTCCGGCCGCCGTCGACCCCGGACAGCCGCTCCCGCCTGCGCCTCACGGTCAGCGCGGGGGTGCCCCGGGCGGCGTTCGAGCGGGCGCTGGACGTCATAGTGGAGACGGCACCGTGAGCGCGAGGAGTGAGCCGGGTTTGCGAGCCCCGCAGTCGCGAACCGAGAAGACGCTGTGACCGGGTGGTCGGGGTCGGTTCTGGTTACCGGGACGGACACCGAGGTCGGCAAGACGGTGGTGACGGCGGCGATAGCGGCTGCGGCGCAGGCCGCCGGGCTGCGGGTGGCGGTGGTCAAGCCGGGCCAGACCGGTACGGCCGGGGGTGAGCCCGGTGACGTGGACGCGGTCAACCGGCTGGCCGCGCCGCTGACCGGTCGGACCCTGGCGAGCTATCCGGATCCGCTCGCCCCGTTGGCTGCCGCGCGGGTCGCCGACCTGCCCCCGTTGGAGTTGTACGCCGCGGTGGATGCCGTCCGCGAGGAGGCTGAAAAGCACGACCTCGTGTTGATCGAGGGCGCGGGTGGGCTGCTGGTGCCGATGGGTCTGCGGCCGTCGGGTGAGCCGTGGACGATGGCCGACCTGGCGGTGTCGCTGGGCGTACCCGCGGTGGTGGTCGCCCGTGCCGGGTTGGGCACGCTCAACCACACCGCGCTGACCTTGGAGGCGTTGGATCGTCGGGCGGTGCCGGCCGGCGTGGTGATCGGCGCCTGGCCGGCGCGGCCGGAGCTGGTGCACTGGACGAACCTCACCGACCTGGTGCCGAACCTGCTCGGCGCGCTGCCGGACGGCGCGGGCGCGATGGACCCGGGTGTGTTCCGGCGTTCCGCCCCGGGTTGGCTCACCCCGGCCCTGCACGGCGTGCTCGACGACTGGCGGGTCTGGGCCGAGGAGAGCGGCTGAACACCTGACTTTCGTCGGTGTCCGCCCAGGCCGGGCGTGGGTAGCCTGACCGCCGTGCGGATTCTCGACTGCTCGCCGCCGGGTTGGCCGCACCGGCGGCGTCGCCTGCTGCTGGACGTGCTGCTCTGGGTGGTGGTCGCCGCCCCGGTCGGCTACGCCGGGGTCAGCCCGCCCCATCCGCGGTACGCGTTGCCGCTGCTGGTCGGCAAACTGCTGCTGCTCGGTGTGGCGGTTGTGGCGAGTCGGCGTCAGCCGTTGGTCGCCCTGGTGCTGGCGGTGCTCGGGTCGTTGGTCGATGGCAACTTCGTGTTCGCCATTCCGGTCTTCAGCTATCTCGCCGGACGGCGTAGCGCCACCGCGGGTCCGGCGATCATGGTCTTCGTGCTGATCACGGCTGGTGGCACGGCGCTCAACCTGGGGCTGCTCGGTGCCGGCGCGGCCACCTGGTTCCTGCTCGCCTCGGTGCTGCTCTTCGCCGCCGTGTTCCCCTGGTTGGTCGGCCGGTACCGCCGTCAGCAGCAGGAGTTGACCGACGCCGGTCGCCGGCACGTCGACGCGCTGACCCGTGAGCAGCGGGGTTCCGCCGAGCGAATCCGGCTGCGTGAGCGGGCCAGGATCGCCGGGGAGATGCACGACTCGCTCGGTCACGACCTCAGCCTGATCGCGTTGCGCGCCGCCGCCTTGGAGGTCGCCGCCGACCTGGACGACCGGCACCGGGCCGCGGCGGGGGAGTTGCGGGCCAGCGTCTCCGCCGCCACCGAGCGACTGCACGAGATCATCGGGGTGCTCCGTGAGGAGGGCGGCGCGTCGCTGCGTCCGAGCGGGGAGACCGTCGCCGACCTGGTCGACGGTGCTCGGGAGGCCGGCATGGCGGTACGGCTGGACGCCGCCCCGGCGCTCGCGGACCTTCCGGCGATGACCGGTCACGCGGCGCACCGGATCGTCCGGGAGGCGCTGACCAACGCGGCCCGGTACGCGCCGGGTGCCCCGGTCGACGTACGCCTCACCCGTGACGGTGACCGGGTCGAGGTGAGCGTCGTCAATGACGCTCCGCCGGCCGGGCCGCTGCCCGCCCCGCCGTCACAGGGCAGTGGGCTGCTCGCCCTCGCCGAGCGGGTTCGCCTCGCCGGTGGGGCGCTCGACGCCGGCCACCGGGCCGACGGCGGTTTCGCGGTACGGGCGGTGTTGCCGGCCACGGCGCCGCCGGCCGAGGCGATCGGGTCGCCGGCCGAGGCCGGGCTGGCGTCACGGTCCGACGAGCGACCCGGTCCGGCGGAGCGGCCGGTGGATGCCGAACGGCGGTTGCACGACGCTCGTCGGCGGGTGCGGCGCAGCCTGCTCGTGGCGCTCGTGGCACCTGTCGGTTTCGCCCTGGTGCTCTCGTTCGTCTACTACCCGGTGGCGACCGCCGGGACGGTGCTGGACCGGGCAACCTTCGACCAGCTGCGCGTCGGCGCGGCCCGGTCGGAGCTGGTCGGGCTGCCCCGGCGGCAGTTGGAACGCCCCGCGGCGGTCGACCGGGCCGGCTGCGAGTACTACACCGACGGCAACTTCCCCCTCGCGGAGCCGACCTGGCGGCTCTGTTTCACCGATGGCCGGTTGGTCAGTAAGGAGTGGATCGCCTAGTGGACACCGACACGACGGGGGTACCGCCGGTCCGGGTCGTGCTGGCCGACGACGAGGCGATGATCCGGGCCGGTGTCCGGGCCATCCTCGCCAGCGACCCCGGCATCGAGGTGGTCGCCGAGGCCGGCGACGGGCACGCGGCGGTGGAGTTGGTCCGTGCGCACCGACCCCGGGTCGCGCTGCTGGACATCCGGATGCCGCGGCTGGACGGGTTGGCCGCCGCCGCCGAGATCCACCGGGTCGTGCCGGAGACCGCGACGATCATGTTGACCACGTTCGGCGAGGACGACCACGTGGCGCGGGCGCTCGGGCACGGTGCCAGCGGGTTCCTGCTCAAGGCCGGCGACCCGCGTGAGCTGCTCGCCGGTGTGCACGCGGTCGCCGACGGCGGGGCGTACCTGTCGCCGAGGGTGGCCCGTCGGGTGATCGAGCTGGGCGCTGGCCGGCTGGCTCGCCGACCCGCCGCCCGGGACCGGACGGCCGGGTTGACCGAACGGGAACGGGAGGTGCTGGCGCTGGTCGGGGCGGGCCTCTCCAACGCCGAGATCGCCCGCCGGCTGCACCTCGTGGAGGGCACCGTGAAGAGCTACCTGACCAGCATCTTCACCCGGTTGGATGTGCGTAACCGGGTGCAGGCGGCGATCCTCGCGTACGAGGCGGGGTTGGTCGACGGCTGAGCGGGGCTCCCCCAGGCCCCCGCTCAGCCGTCTGCTTACGCGTCGCGGCGGCGCAGTGCCGTGCGGCCCAGCAGCAGTGCCGCGCCGGCCCACCCGGCGAGCAGGGCCAGCCCGACCAGGCTCGGGTACGGCTCGGTGTCGCCGGCCAGGAAGTGCCCGCCGGCCACGCCGGGGAACACGTCGGCGATCCGGTTCAGCACGTCGATGTCCGGCTCCTGGAGGGACAGCGGCACGATCATCAGCGTGGCGAGGAGCACGGTGAGCGTGAGCACCGCGCTGCGCAGCGCAGCACCGAGACCCAGGGCGAGGACGCCGACAAGCGCCAGGTAGGCCGCCACCGCCACGATGTCACCGAGCGTGCCGGCGGCCGGGGCGCTGCCCCACTCGCCGAGCACCGGCCGGGCCACTCCGACGCCGACGCCGCCGAGCAGCAGCCCGAGCGCGAAGGTGACCGCGAAGGTGACCGCGGCCTTGGCCAGCAGTACGCGACCACGCGACGGGGTGCACTGCAACGTCGTCCGGATGGTGCCGCTGGTGAACTCGGCGGTGATCGCCAGCAGGCCGAGCGCCAGCACCACGTACTGGGTCAGCTCGACCGAGTCGATCAGCACGCTGCCGACGGTGACGATCCCCAGGTCGTCGGCCGGGTCGTCGTTGGTGTTGTCGTTCGCGGCGTAGATGGCCAGTTGGCCGGCGCTCGCGGCCATCACCAGCAGCCCGGCCAGCGCCGTCCACCAGGTGCTGCGCACCGAGGAGAGCTTGGTCCACTCGGCGGCAACCGCGCCGTGCCTGGTGCCGGTGCTCATCGCGCGCCACCTCTGGTCGGGCCGCCGGCGTACTCGACGCTGTCGGCGGTCAACTCCATGAACGCCTGCTCCAGCGACGCGGCGTGCGCGCTCAGCTCGTGCAGTCGTACCCCCAGCTCGTGTGCCAGGTCCCCGACCTGGTCTGCGCTGACGCCGGTGACGGTCAGCTCGTCGGGGTCGGCCGCCTCGACGCTCGCGCCGGCGGCGGTGAGGCGCGCGGCGAGGGTGGCCAGCCCGTCCGGGTGCGGGCTGCGGACCCGGACCACGACCGTGCTGCCGGCGATCACCTCGTCGATCGGCGCGTCGGCGAGCAGTCGCCCCCGGCCGATCACCACGAGCTGGTCGGCGGTGAGCTGCATCTCGCTCATCAGGTGGCTGGAGACGAAGACCGTCCGCCCTTCGTCGGCCAGCGAGCGCGTCAGCTCCCGCACCCAGCGCACCCCGTCCGGGTCGAGGCCGTTCACCGGCTCGTCGAACATCAGCACCGGTGGGTCGCCGAGCAGCGCGCCGGCGATGCCGAGCCGTTGGCCCATGCCGAGCGAGAGCGTCCGCCCCGGCTTACCGGCGGCCCGTGCGTCCAGCCCGACGGTGTCCAGCACCTCGTCGACGCGGCGGGCGGGGATGCCGTTGCTTTGCGCCATGGCCCGCAGGTGCGCCCGGCCGGACCGGGCCGGGTGGATGGCCCGGGCGTCGAGCAGCGCGCCCACCTCGTGCAGTGGCCGGCGCAACTCCCGGTACGCGCGCCCGCCGACCAGGGCCTGCCCGGCGGTGGGACGGTCCAGCCCGAGGATCATCCGCATGGTGGTGGACTTGCCGGCGCCGTTGGGGCCGAGGAAGCCGGTGACCCGCCCAGGCGCGATGTCGACGGTCAACGCGTCGACCGCGACGGTCGACCCGAACCGTTTCGTCAACCCACGTAATGTGATCATGCGCTGACGCTAGGCGAGTGGCCCACTGTGCCACCGCGCCCGAACGGCACCACCTACCCCTGACTTTCGTCAGGTCACCGTACGTACTGCTCCAGCAGCGCCGGGGTGAGCCCGGCCCGATGGATCGCCTTCAACGCCGCGAGCAGGTCGTCCATCAGCGCCGGCCGGAAGTGCATCAGCAGCACGTCGCCGGGTTGGACCACCTTCTCCGGGGTCTGGTAGCGCACCTTCCCCTCGTGGACGGTCTCGGTCCAGTGCAGGACCGCCTTCGCGCCGCAGTCGTGTGCGGCCTGCAGCGTGGTGCTGTCGTGTTCACCGAACGGCGGGCGGAACAGGGTGGGCCGCTTGCCGAAGAGCCCTTCCAGCTTGTCCGCGGCACCGCAGATCTCCTGCTTCTGATAGTCGTACGACCGGCCGGCCAGCGAGGTGTGCGTGATGGTGTGGTTCTCCACGATCCCGCCCACCGCCTCGATCTGTCGGAAGTAGTCGGTGTGCTCCGCCGCCGCCGGTGAGTTGAGGAACATCGTGACCGGGATGCGCGCCTCCCAGATGAAGTCGATCACCCCCGGCGGGCGGGCCAGCCCACCGTCGTCGATGGTGATGAAGGCGACCTTCTGGTCGGTTGGCAGGCGGTGCCAGAACGGGGCCGACCCAGTCGCGGGCAGCGCCACCGGTTGCGGCAGCGGCACCTCGGGGAACGTCGGCACCTGGGCCACGTACCAGGCCAGGCTCTTGAACGCGGGCTTCGCGGACGCGGACGGCGAGGCGGACGCGGACGGCGAGGCCGACGGGGTCGGGACCGGGGCGGACGGGGTCGGCTGGGCCATGGTGATCTGCCGGGCGTGGGTCGTGTGGCCAGGGCGGACTGCGCAGGCAGTCAACGTCAGCAGGGCCAGAAGCGTTACGACGACAGGGATCCGACGAGTGGGGATGGCTGACACGCCCGGAAACATACCGAGCGGATGTCAGGTTCCGGTCAGCCCGGTGTGTGCGAGCGGCGGCGGACCACGAACGCGTCCGGCATCCGGAAGGTGAGGTTGTCCGGGCACCAGGGCGGGCGGAGCACGGTCACGCCGTCCAGCAGCGGCGCGGCCTCGGCCACCACCACCGCTGCCTCCATCCGGGCCAGCACGTCCCCGACACAGCGGTGCGCGCCCGCCCCGAACGCCAGGTGGCGGCGCGATCCACGCTGGCCCGGACGGAATTCGTCGGGCGACTCCACGATCGCCGGGTCGCGGCCGGCGCGGCCCAGCCACAGCACCAGGCTGCTGCCCGCCGGCACCCGCGTCCCGCCCAGCGTGCTCTCCGTCGCCGCCACCCGCCGCCAGGTGACGATCGGTGGTTCCAGCCGCAGGCCCTCCTCCACCACGTCGGCCACCGCGACCTCGCCGGTGCGCAGGCCAGCCCGTACGGCGGGCTCGCCGGCCAGCCGGTGCAGCAGCAGGGTGAGGAACTGCGAGGTGGTCTCCTGCCCCGCGACCAGCAGGAAGAAGAGCGCGCCGACCACCACGTCCGGCGGGTGCCCGGCGGCGCGCAGTTCGGCGGCCAACCCGCCGCCGGTGGCCGCGAAGTCACGCAGTACGCGGTGGAACCGGCCCACCTCGGCGGCGAGCGCCACCTGCCGGTCGGCGTCCAGTGGCGCCCAGAACAACTCCAGCGCGGCGCGGGCGAACTCCTTGACCGCGCCGACCGGCGCGTCCGGCAACTCGACCAGCCGGGCCAGCACCAGCAGCGGCAGGTCGGCGGCGAGGTCCGCGTACAGGTCGACCGGCTCACCGGCGTCGAGCGTGGCCTCGATCCGGGCGACCCGGTCCCGGACCAGCGCGGTGAGCCAGGGCCGCTGCGCGGCGACCCGGGCGGGGTGCAACGCCTCCGCGACGATCGCCCGGATCTGCGGATGGCTGGCGCCCGAGTTGTTCGCCAGGGTCGGCGGCAGCCGGAACCGGTGCCCGGCGAGCAGCCGCAGCGCGGTCACCGGCATCGGTGTCACCGCGTCCAGCGCGTTGTCCGGCCGGTAGGTGACCGGGTCGGCGAGGACCTGGCGGACCAGCGCGTGCCGGGTGACGACCAGGTGGGTGCCGCCGACGTGGTCCGGCACCCGGGCCACGTCCGGCCATGCGGGGTCGGCCACCTGCGCCCAGCTGCGGAACAGCACCCGGACACGCTAGCCGGAGGCCCCCGGCAGACCGGCTCGCAGCCGCCAGACGGTGGTGCGCTTCACCCGTACGCTCTCCAGCGCCTCCGGCACCGGCACGTCGTACGCGGCCAACTCGTCGAAGCGGTCCCGGGGCAGGAACGCCCGGCCGGGGTCACCGACAAACGCCGGCGCGCCGGCCCGGGCGGCGCGGAGCAGGAACCGCAGGACCCGGCGGGCCATCGCGTCGCTGTAGAAGACGTCTCCGGCGAGCACCACCTCGGCGTCCCCGGCGTCGCCGTCGAGGATGTCGGCGAACTCGGCGTCGACGCGTACCCCGTTGGCCTTGGCGTTGAGGGCGACCGCCGCCACGGCCAGCTCGTCCACCTCAACGGCCCGCACCGACGCCGCGCCGGCGCGGGCGGCGGCGATGGCCACCAGGCCGGAGCCGGAGGCGAGGTCGAGCACCCGGCGGCCGGCGACCAGCTCCGGGTGGTCGGTCACGTAGCGGGCGAGCGCCTGACCGCCGGCCCAGGCGAACGCCCAGAACGGCGGCGGCCGGTCGGTGGAGAACTCACCCTCGGTCAGCTCCCACAGCCCGATCGGCTCGTCCGCCTGGTGCAGCCGCACCTCGGGAACGAAGGGGACGGGGGTCAGTCGGGCGTGCAGCCGGACGAACGTGCTGGAGAGCTCGGACACCGGCTGATTCTCCCAGCGGCCCGACTCCCGGCGTGTCGCGGGGGAGTGGTGACCGGTTCACCACGGTCGGTGAAAACCCACCCTTCCCTTGCCGCCCGGTGCGAACACACCCGTCTGGTCGGGCAGGTGTCCCGCTTCTAGCGTTGCGGGGTGGAGGCGACCGAACGGAGGGTGGCGGTGGTGACGGTGTGGCGGTATGCGCTGAGGGCAGGGGTGGTGCTGGCCTGTCTGAGCGGGGTGGAGCTGGCGGTGGCCAGCCCGGCACAGGCGGCCTTCACCACCGAGTTGAGCGGCCTGCCGGGACGGTTCACCGCCGGCGAGCAGGTGCGGACGATCTCCGCGGTGGTCTCCCAGACGGATCGGCGCGGCGGGTGCGCGAAGGTGCGCTGGTCGATGGTGCTCAGCGTGCAGGGCATCCGGCTCGACCAGGTGAAGATGGACCGGGTGGAGGAGGCCGGCGACTTTCCGCTGGACATCCGTACCGACGGTGACGTGGCTCGGTTGACCGACCGGCAGCTCGACCCGGGCACGCTCTGCCCGGGCCGCACGGTCACGGCCCGCTACCGGGTGGCCTTCGCCGAGGACGTCACCCAGGGGCGGGTCACCCTCGCCGCCGAGGCGTACGACGCCAACCTGCGCCTGCTGGCCCGGCAGACCGCCACCCGCTCGGTGGTGGGGGTGGGCGGTGTCCCCACCGGTACGCCGAAGCCGACGGCGACACCGCCGGAGCCCACCGAATCCGCGAGTGCGCCGACCGAGGACGAGAGCACGGCGACGGAGGAGCCGGTCGAGGAGTACGGGGCCGACGCCGCGCCACCGGCAGCCAACCGTCCGGTCGCGCAGTCCGGCGCGTTCGGCGTGATGCAGGCCGCGTTCCTGCTCGGCGGGCTGCTGCTCTTCCTCGGGGTGGGGTTGCTGCTGCGGCTGCGGCACCTGACCCGGGCCCCGGCCGGGGACGCCGACGAGGCCGACGACCCACCGGTGGACCGGCGCTGGGAGCGTCCGGTCGCCGCGGACCCCTGGCGACCGGCCCGCCGCTGATCGGGGGCCGTGGGGCCGACGGATGCCCGCCGGCCCCACGGCGTCACTTCGAGAACGCCTGGAACTCGGCGATCCGGACCTGGCTCCGAGCCGGGCTGGCGGTCGCGCAGTCCGTCGTGGTGGCCGGGTCGTCGTCCTGCTCACCCGCGTAGTGCGGGCCGCCGGTGCACTGGCTCGTCAGCACCTCCAAGCGCAGGTGGGTGGCGAGGGTGGTGGGCACCGCGAACGTCCGCAGGTTGATGTCGCGGCTGTACGCCCGGAACGCCCCGCCGGGGAACGCGTCGCCCGCGCTGGTGTAGATGCGCTGCCAGCGCGCCGGGTCCGCGCAGTCGGTGGTCGTCGCGTTGCAGGCGGACACCGCGAACGAGCGCAGGGCACTTAGCGCGTTCTGCGCGCCGGTGTCGGCGTCGCCGGTGATCGCCGGGCGCAGCATCGCGCTGACGTTCACCCGCTTGACCGTCTGCGGGGTGCCTCCCGGCAGCGCCACGGTGAGCTGCCGGCCGGCGACTCCGTCCAGGGAGGCCCAGTTCGTCGCCTCGGTGTCGTCGACGACCTGGTCCAGGTTGACACCGTCGCCGGTGACTGTGGCACCGGACGTGGTGGAGGCGAGGTTGCGGCTCATCCGCAGGTCGACGTACCCGTCCTGCCCGGCCTTGGCGACCACGCTGAGCCGCTGGTGCCCGAAGCCGGGGGCCACGGCGAGCAGGTCGTACGTGCCGGCCACCAGCTCCACGGTGTCCGGGATCGGGGTCGCCGGGTCGGTGTCGGCCACCGGCACGGCCCGTGCCTCGTACGCCCCCACGTACACCCGGATCGGCGCGTTGGCGCTGTCCCCGCGCGGGCGCAGGGTGAGCGTCGCGTTGCCCCCGCGTGGCGAGGCGAAGCTCGGCGTCGGGTCGGTGTCGCCGGCACCGAAGGTGGCGGCGTCCCGGCCCATCCCGGAGCGGGCGAACTCGGCCCAGATCAGGTCCTGGTTGGCGCCGCCGAAGCGGAGCAGGTCGGCGGTGAGCATGTTGTCCCGCATGTCGAGCATGCTGACCTGGCTGGCGGCCTGGAGCAGGAACGAGTCGAAGACCAACTGCGACCAGCGCCGGTTACCCGGGCACTGGTCGGCCGCGACCTTGCCCTGCGCGCAGTCGAGCTGCCGCTGCGGCGTGCCGAGGCCGTACCGCTTCACCAGGGCGGAGCGGACCCGGAAGTTGGTGGCGCCCCAGATCTCCCCGTCGGCGTGCACGGCCGGGCCAGCGGTGTTGTAGCCGATGTCGGAGTAGTTGAGCGGGCTGCGGCTCAGGTCGTAGTTGCGGATGCCGCTGACCAGGTTGCCGGTGACGTAGCCGCCGGTGATGAAGGGCGTCTCGCCGGGCGCGCGCAGACCGTGCTGGAAGAGGTATTCGGCGGCGAGCAGGTCGCCCCACGACTCACCCATCGCCCCGCCCTGGTGGCCGCCGATCCCGCTGTCCGGGCCGGCGATCATCCGGTTGGTGATCGCGTGGGTGTACTCGTGGCCGATCACCGTCATGTCGTAGTCGCCGTCCACGCACGGCGGGTACGGCCCGCCGGCCTGCGGCTGCCAGAGGTACATGTTTGTGGTCGGCGGCAGCCCGTCGCGCGGCGTGCCCTGGTTGGCGTTGTTCCGGTTGCCGGTCAGCGCGCCCTGCTGGGCGCGGCCCTGCTCGGCGTCACCGCCCAGCCCGGCCGGGGTGAGGTTGACCGCCTGGAGGTTCCACGCCGACTCGGTGAAGCCCAGCTGGTACGACCAGTCGTGCATCCGGTTGTGCATGGCGAAGAGGTTGGCGATCGACGCGTCCGCGTCGTTGCGCTGGGCGGAGGTGAACACCCCCGGGTTGCACTTCGCCTGGTGCCACTGGTCGGTGAAGGGGTACTCGTAGCGGCGTTCCGGGCTGGTGGGGGCCGGCACGATCGGGGTGCTCGCACCCCAGGACAGCACTGTGTTGGCCGAGTTGCCGCGCGAGGTGAAGGTCGGCGTGCCGGTGGCGGCGTCGACGTCCCACGGTTGGCCGGTGGCCGGGTCACGCGAGGCCGCCTGGCAGCCGGGGGCCGGGTCAGCGCACCAGCGCACCCGGGGGTCCTGCCCCGGACCGAGGTCGCGCGGTGGGGTGGCCGGGAAGACCGCCCAGCTCGGGTTGTCGGAGTCGTAGTCGACGAGGTCCTCGCGGACCAACACCTGCCCGGTGCTGCCGTCCACGTAGCTGGTGAACGCGGCCGGGTGCTCGGCGTCCGCGCCGATCATGGTCACCTCGTAGGCGGCCCGAGGCCCGTCCAGCGGGGTGGGCACGGCCACCGGCCGGATGGTGTGACTGGCCACCGCGCTGGCGGTCAGCTTGGCGTCGGCGAGCGCGGCGGCGTACGCCTGCTCGGCGGTGCGGGTGGCCGGTGCCGGTGCGGCGGTGTCGCGGGCCAGCGAGGAGCTGACCGAGAGCACCGCCCGGTCGGCGATGGCGAGGGTGACGAGGCCCTCCGGCCCGGCGGGCAGGTCGCCGAAGCGTTGCCGGAGGGTGACCACGGTGCCGCTGCCGATCGGCCGGATCAGCACCCGTTCCATGCTGGCCACCGCGGCGGCGTCCATGCCGAACAGGTCGCGATTGGCGGCCAGGTAGGCGCGGGCGGCGGCCTCCGGGTCGGCGGGCAACCCGCTGGCGAGCGGGGTGCGACCGGGGCCGAGCGCCTGCGGGGTGCCGAGCCGGTTCCACCGGACGTCGGGGTCGACGGCGCGGGCCAGGCCGCGTTGGCGGGCGTCGGGTGCCGCCGTACCGGTGCGGTTGTCGGCGTCGGCGGGCTCGTGTCCTTCGGTGAACGGGCCGGACCGGCGCTCGGCGGACGCCGCGCCGCCGGTGGGGGCCGCGGTGCTCACGCCGGTGGGGAGCAGCGCGGCGACCGTCGCCGTTGTCGCCAGGATGGCGATGAGCCGGCGTCGACGCCGGCTCATCGGGGGTGACCACTCCGGTTGTGGCACGGGACCTCCTCGTGGGAGCGGGATGGCCGGCGAGTCGCCGACCACAGATACGCGGTGACGCATGCGCATCTGTGGATATCAGTCTCCCGAGGTCACGGCAAGGTCCCGCGCCGCATGAGTCAGGCGCTCGGCACCCAGTTGGGGTCGCGGCCGAAGGCGGCCAGCAGGTGGTCCTGTTCGTCGGCGTCGTCGGGCACCCGCACCCCGGTCTGGACCAGGTTGTTGCGCTGGTAGGCGTCGATCTCACCGGCGAACCACTGGGCGGCGGCGTGCACCGCGTCCGGGTCGAGTCGCGGCTGTGCGCCGATCGCCACCGCCACGTCCCAGCCGTGGATGAGGTGCTCGGCGAGGAGTTGCTGGAGGTACTCGGTGGCCGGGGCGTCGCCACCGGAGAGGTGCACGGTGCGGTCGACCGTGCCGGGGTGGGTGGCGGCGATCTCGGCCTGCGCGGCGGCTTCCCGCGCGGTCGCGATCGGGTCGGCGCCGAGCTGGTCGCCGTCGAGCCGGTCGCCGACCTCGTCGATGGTCCGGCCGGCGAGCAGTGGAACGCTCCACCGATCCTCGGTCACCACGTGGTTGACGAGCGTGCGCAGGTCCCAGTCCGCGCAGGGTGTCGGGTCGGACCACTGGCTGGGCTCGATCTGGTCCACCCGGTCGATGAATTCGGCCAGGCTCCGGCGGTACGCCTCCAGTAGATCCATGCTGCCGATTGTTCCGGTCGACGGGGCGGGCCGAGCCGTTTTATGCGGGATCGGTGCTGTTTACTGGGCTTAGTCCAGGTCGGCCGGGTCCAGGCCGAGCTCTCGGGCGGTGACCAGCCGGACCCACTCGCCGAACTGCCGCCGGGAGATCACCCGGTCGTGCACGGCGAGTTGGACGGCGAGGCCGTCCATCACCGCGCTGATCCGCCAGGCGGCCCCGTCCGGGTCGGCGCACTGGAAGGTGCCCTCGGCCACCCCGGCGGAGATCACTGCGGCCAGGTCCTGCCGCCAGCGCAGGTCGAGCTTGCGGGAGACCTTCTCCAGCTCCGGGGTGCGCAGCGACTCGGACCAGCCGTCGATCCACATCGACCAGGAGGTCGCCCGTCCGGCTGGGGTGTAGAGCTTGAGGATCCGGCGGAGCTTGGTCAGTGGCGGGGCCGAGGAGCGGGTCACCGCGTCCAGTCGGGCCAGATCCTGCTCGACCGCGTACGCGAAGGCCTGCGCGAGCAGCCGCTCCTTGGTGGCAAAGTGGTAGAAGACCAACGCCTGACTCACGCCCGCGGCATTCGCCACGTCCGCCGTCCGGGTGTTGGCCAGACCGCGCTCCACGATCACGTCGCAGGCGGTGCGCAGCAGGGCATCCAGGCGGATCTCGGCCGCACGTCTCGTCACGACCGTTACCGTAGCCCATCCGACTGAACACGAACAGTTACCACCACGCGCTGATCGGCGCGGTGACAGTCGGAAGCCGGACACTTCCGCCAGGGTGCTGTTGGTGGGTCCACGGAAAGTGTTCGTCGAGGTCCGCTGCCCGGTGGTGGGGTGCGGAGACGTTGACGAGCGCGGATGCGACGCGGTGATGACGATCATTGCCGAGTGATGTCGGAGTGTGACGGCCGCTAGGGGTTCGAGACATCAGCTCAGCCCCCTAGGAAGCCTTCGGGTGGTGGTTCGATCCACTGCGGGACGCGCCGAGGCGACCCCGATTTGGCAGTCAAACCCCTACTCGGCTAAAGTTCTCATCCGTCACCCGGGAACGTCCGGGGGCGTGCGGACGTAGCGCAGCTGGTAGCGCATCACCTTGCCAAGGTGAGGGTCGCGGGTTCGAATCCCGTCGTCCGCTCGGATATGCCGCCACGCACGACGGGGGCAAGCTCGGTGGGGTGGCCGAGAGGCGAGGCAACGGCCTGCAAAGCCGTCCACGCGGGTTCAAATCCCGTCCCCACCTCGGCAACAAGCACGGGCGATTGGCGCAGTGGGAGCGCGCTTCCTTGACACGGAAGAGGTCACTGGTTCAAACCCAGTATCGCCCACCAGAAGGCAAACGGCTCGTTACCGGAATTTCGGTAACGAGCCGTTCTGGTTTCCCCTGGCCGCACTCCACGACGCTCACGTCAGGCTGAGCCGGTAGCCGATGCCGCGCACGGTGTGCACGCGCACCTCGTCACCGGCGCAACGCAGCTTGCGGCGCAACCGCTTCACCGCCGAGTGCAGAATCGACGTGTCGCCGAGGTACGCGCAGCCCCACACCGACTCGAAGAGTCTCTCGTAGGTCCACACGCCGACCGGCGCGGTGGCGAGGTGGGTGAGTAGGTCCCGTTCGAGTCGGGTCAGGGGCAGCGGTTGTCCGCGCCAGGTGACCAGATGGTCGAGCGGGTCGATGGTGAGGTCGCCGATGTTGATCTGGCCGCCCGCGTCGGCGGCGGTGTCGGCGGGAGCTGCTGCGGCTGCGGTGGGACTGGGAACGGAGGCGGTCGTGGGCCGGACGAGCGGGGCCGGTGCGCCGAGCTGGGGCGGGCCGATCATGGCCTGCAGCTCGGCGAGATCGGTGCAGATCACCAGGGTGCCGAGGCCGTCCAGGCGCCGGACCATCCGCTCGCGCACCGACACGTCGGCGCTTACGCAGAACACGAGGGACACGTCGTCGACCACTGCTCTCCTTCCCTGGAGCCAGTGAAAGACAACGCTGTCTTGACCGCTTAGTCAATGGTCTGACGCTCCTGTATCCGGCCGGGGTCTGCCCATGTTCTGCCCGAAAGACGCCGAACCAGCGCGGCAGATCACGAAATCCCTGGTGGCCGGGCCGTGGCGACCTGGCCACGCCCTGTTCACGTGACGGGTGCAATCACTTGGTCCCGGGGTTACCGGAGTGCGGCGGAGCCGGCGCTCGTGGTATCTGCCCTGATACTGACCGTGAACTTGTATTGATCGTTAACAGGCATCCCACAAGCATGATCACGGTTGCGCGGGGGCGTCTGCCGATCGATGACAGCGCTCCCACCGACCGGCGGCGCGGAGATCCCGATGCCGCCACTGCGGTGCCCCGAACCGTTGGGCGCCGGCTGAAGTGGGAGGAAGAGTGCCAGTACGACAATCGCGCTGGGGCGTACGCCGCCTCAGGCTCGGGCAGACGGTCGCGATCCTGACGGCGGCGGTCGTCGGCGTCACGGCGCAGCCCGTGCTCGCCATGGCGGCGCCAGCGAGCGCCACGGTGGACGCGCAGGTATATCAGGAAGCCAGCGCTAAGGGTAGTGCCACCTTCATGGTCTACCTGCGCGAAGAGGCCAAGCTGGACAGTGCGGCCAAGGTGCGGGATCGCGGCGCGAAGGGCGCTGCGGTGTACCGCCAGCTCACCGACACCGCGGACCGGACACAGGCGGGGCTGCGCAGCCAGCTACGGGCCAAGAAGGCCGCCTACACGTCCTTCTGGATCGCCAACGCGCTACAGGTGACGGGCGACAAGGCCCTCATCGACTCGATCGCCGCCCGCAAGGAGGTGGCCCGGATCGAGCCGGTGAAGTCCTACGCCCTGATCGACCCGGTCTCGACCAAGAAGGCCGCCAAGGCCACGCAGGCCGGGCCCGAGTGGGGTCTGACCAACATCGAGGCACCCCGGGTGTGGTCCGAGTACGGCGACCGGGGCGAGCGCATCGTCATCGCGAGCATCGACTCGGGTGCCCAGTTCGACCACTCCGCCCTGGTCGGCAAGTACCGGGGCAACAAGGGTAACGGCACCTTCGACCACAACTACAACTGGTTCGACCCGTCGGAGGTCTGCCCGAGCGCCGAGCCGTGCGACAACACCGGCCACGGTACGCACACCATCGGCACCATGGTCGGAGACGACGGCGCCGGCAACCAGACCGGTGTCGCGCCCGGCGCCACCTGGATCTCGGCGAAGGGCTGCGAGACGAAGTCCTGCTCCAACTCCGCGCTGCTCGCCGCCGGTCAGTGGGTGCTCGCCCCGACCGATCTCAACGGGGAGAACCCCCGCCCCGACCTGCGCCCCGACATCGTCAACAACTCGTGGGGTGGTGGCGGCGGCAACGCCTGGTACGAGCAGACCGTCGCCGCCTGGCGCGCGGCGGGCATCTTCCCCGCCTTCGCCGCCGGCAACACCGTCCCCAGCGCGGACTGCGGCTCGGTCAGTTCGCCCAGCGACTACACGTCCTCGTACTCCGTCGCGGCGTACGACGTCAACAACGTCATCGGGGACTTTTCGAACCGCGGGCCCACCGTCGACGGCCGGACCAAGCCGAACATCGGGGCACCCGGTGTGCAGGTTCGGTCCAGTGTGCCCGGCGACAGCTACGAGGCCTGGGACGGCACCTCGATGGCGACACCGCACCTCTCTGGCGCGGTCGCGTTGATCTGGTCGGTCGCGGACAGCCTTCGTGGCGACATCGCGGGGACCGAGGCGTTGCTGAACCAGACCGCCACGGACACGTCGGCGCTGGATTGTGGCGGCACCGTCGTCAACAACAACATCTTCGGCGAGGGCCGGCTCAACGTGTACGAGGCGGTCACCGCCGCGCCGCGTGGCCCGGTCGGCAAGGCCACGGGCACGGTCACCGACAGCGCCACCGGCGCGGCGGTCGCCGGTGCGTTGGTCGCCTCCGGGCAGCGCCGCGTCACCACCGACGCCGATGGCCGCTACGCGCTGACTCTCCCGGCCGGCGAACAGGCGGTCACCGTCACCGCCTACGGCTACGCCGACCAGACCGTCACGCTGGCCATCACCGATGGCGGCTCGCTCACGAAGAACATCGCGCTCGTCGCGACTCCGCCGGTGACGGTCACCGGCAAGGTCACCGACGGCTCGGGTCAGGGCTGGCCGCTGTACGCCTCGATCGAGATCGTCGGTCGGCCCGGCGCCCCGGTCCTCACCGACCCGATCACCGGCAAGTACTCGTTCAGCATTCCCGGCAACAGCACCTACAAGCTCATTACGACTGCCCGGTACTCCGGGTACCAGAAGGTCACGTCGGACCTGGTCCTCGGTGCCGCCGCGAAGACGGTGAACATCCCGGTGCCGATCGACCCCGGCTGCACCGCGAATGGTTACGCGGTGCGCCCGAGCGCCCCGATCCTGAGCGAGAAGTTCGACAGCGGCCAGACCCCGGCGGGTTGGTCGGTGCGGGACCGTACCGGCGGCGGTAGCTGGGCCTTCGACAATCCGCACAAGCGCGGGAACTTCACCGGAGGCTCGGGCGGCTTCGCCATCGTCGACAGCGACCACTACGGCTCAGAGGCGACGCAGGACAGCGACCTTGTGACGCCCCCGATGGACCTGACCGGGGTCGACTTTCCGCACCTGCGCTTCAACAGCGACCGGTGGTCCGGCATCTTCGAGGTGGACTCGAGCATCGACGGCGGTACGACGTGGAGCACCATCGTGCGCTACGGCACCCAGCGCGGCCCAGTCCTTGAGGAGCTGGCGCTGACGCCGGTCGCCGGCAAGGCCAACGTGCAGCTGCGGTTCCGTTACCGGGCCACGTACGAGTGGTGGTGGCAGGTCGACAACGTCGAGATCATCAACCGGGTCTGCGCGCCCGTCGACGGTGCCCTGGTCGCCGGGTTCACCACCGACAAGAACACCGGTGACCCGCTGAACTACGTCACCGTCACCAGCGCCGACAAGCCGACGGACAAGGCGGTCTCCGCGCCGACGCCGGACGACCCGAACATCCCCGACGGGTTCTACTGGTTCTACTCCACGCTGACCGGCGCGCACCCGCTGACCGCCAGCAAGGCGCCGTACCAGACCCTGACGAAGGACACCACGGTAGCCGCGAACAGCGTCAAGAGGGCGGACTTCGCACTCAAGGCCGGTCAGATCGCGGTCAGCACGACCGCGATCACGTCGTACCAGCCGTACGGCAGCAGCCGCACCGCGGCCGTGACCGTCACGAACACCGGTAGCGCACCGGCCGTCGTGAACGTGCAAAGGCGGCCGGACACGGTCGACGTGGCATCGATGAAGAAGGGCGCGCCGGTCATCGAGCAGCGGGTCACCGGCCTCACCGCTGAGAACACCGCCACCGTGCCGGCCTCGGCCGGGGCGAACGGCACCGCCGGAGCCGCTGCCGACGATGCCTGGACCGAGCTCGCCGATCTGCCGAGCAACATCTACGACAACGCCGCAGTGACCCTCGACGGAAAGGTCTACTCCTTCGGCGGTGCCACGGACTCCACCAACGCCAAGAGCGCGCGGGTCTACGACCCCGCCACGCAGGTGTGGCTCCCGCTGCCCGATCTGCCGACACCCCGGGGCAAGGCTTCGGCCGTCGCGGTGGACGGCAAGATCTACGTGATCGGCGGGTGGTCGGTCAACAACGGCGTCGTGGTCAACACGGTCGACGTCTTCGACCCGACGACCCGGTCCTGGAGCACGCTGAGCAACCGTAACCCGGTGCCCACGGCTGCGGCGGGCACCGCGGTGGTGAACGGCCAGATCTACCTGGTCGGTGGTTGCCTCAACGGCACCTGCAAGCAGAGCGACAAGACCGTCGTCTTCGACACGACGTCGGGGGCCTTCCGCACCGTCGCCTCGTACCCGAAGCCGGTGACCTTCATCGGCTGCGGTGGCATCGGTGGCGGCGTCTACTGCGCCGGCGGTAAGTCGGGCGACAGCTCGGTGACGAACACCTACTCGTACGACCCGGCCAAGGACGCGTGGACCGCGCTGCCCGACATCCCGGTCGATTCGTGGGGTGCCCAGGCCGGCGCCGCCGGTGGCCTGCTGGTGATCGCCGGTGGCACCGTCAAGAACGGAACTGCGCTGACCAACCGGACCCTGGCGTACGACCCGGCGGCGCGCGCCTGGCAGGACCTGCCGATCTTCACGGTGCCGGCCTACCGGGGCGGGTTCGCGTGTGGCGCGTACAAGTTGGGTGGTTTGGCGACGAGCAGCGACGGCTCCCGGATCTTCGAGAAGCTCGGTGGCCTCCCCTGCGACTCTGAAGCGGCGTGGGTGAGTGCCACGCCGTCCAGCTTCACGCTGGCGCCGGGCGCTTCGCAGAAGGTGTCTGTCACCCTCACCGCCACCACCGAGACGGGGGTCGCCCAGCCGGGCACGTACCGCTCGCAGTTGGCCCTGATCGCCGATTCTCCGTACCGGGTTCCGGGGGTCGACGTGACGGCGAACGTCTCGCCGCCGACCAGTTGGGGCAAGGTCGAGGGTACGGTCCTCGGTCGGACCTGCGCGGGCGAGTTCCGCGCGGTGCGGGCGACCCTCCGGCTCGAGTCCGGTACGAATGGCTACAGCCTGGTCGCGGACGGCACGGGGCACTACGCCTACTGGCTGCCCAAGGGTAAGTATCAGGTGATCGTCGCCAAGGATGGTTGGACCCCGCAGGTGAAGCAGCAGCAGGTCACCGCCGGGTTCGTCTCGACGCTCGATGTCACGCTAGCTCCGTTGACGTCGTGTGAGTCGCGCCTCGGCGGAGTCTGATCAACAAGTACGCGGTGGCCGTCCGACCCGTCCGGGTCGGGCGGCCACCGCCGTGTGTGGAGTGTTTCGTTACGACACCATGACGATCTATGGACGTGGCGCGGACACGGCCCTGGCAGGTTCTCGCGGGTGACATTGCACCGCTGCTACCCGCTGAGGAGTCCACTGTGCCGGTGACCGGAGGAAAGACCACCCGATGGGTGGCGGCCAGCGCGCTGGTGCCACTGACGGCGCTGGCGTTGGGGGCCGTGCCGGTGCGAGCCGAGCCGGTCACCGGCACGGCCGTCGTGTCGTGGCGGCCCTGCGCCACGGCGGTCAAGGACTGGGCGGCCATCACCGACGGCGACACCGCGATGGAGTGCGCGATGGTGCCCGTACCGCTGGACTACGCCGACCCCGGCGGCCGCCAGATCGGCATCGCGGTGAGTCGGCTCAAAGCCACCGCGCCGGCCAAACGCCGGGGTGCGCTGCTGGTCAACCCCGGTGGCCCCGGCGGAAGCACCATCACCTTCCCGCTGAACGTTGCCGACAGCGGGCTCGCGGAGCTGGGCACCGACCACGACCTGATCGGGTTCGATCCGCGCGGCGTCGGTTACAGCGACCGGATCGTCTGCGCCGGCGAGCCGCTGACGCCGCCGGTCACCACGACCGATAAGGACCAGGCGCGGTACTACTTCGATCGGGAGCGGGCCTTCAACGAACGGTGCGCGCCGCAGGATCTCGCCTTCACCCGGCAGTTGACCACTGCGAACATGGCCCGGGACGTGGACGCCATCCGGGTCGCGCTGGGCGAGCAGAAGATCAGTTTCTTCGGGGTGTCGTGGAGCACGGCCCTCGGTGCGAACTACCGGTCGCTCTTCGACGACCACGTCGACCGGATGTGGCTGGACTCGGTGATGCCCCCGGTGATGGATCTGGAGGCGATGGACGACTCCATCGCGGCGGTCCACGAGAAGTCGTACGCGGCCTTCGCCGCGTGGCTGGCCCGGCACGACGGCGAGTTCCACCTCGGCGGCACCGTCGCGGCGGTCACCCGCACGATCTTCGCGCTGCGCGACACCCTCACCAGCTCGCCGCGGGTAAGTGACGCCGGTGGCTACCAGAGCGTCTTCGACGGTGCCGCGGTCACCCGGATGCTCGGCATCACTGCTGGCGGGTACGCGAGCGTCGGCCGGGATCTCGCCACCCTCCACGAGGGGGGTGTGCCGGGTGTGCCGACCGCCGCCAAGCAGAAGTCGCGCCAGACCGCGCCGGGGTTGTTCGGTCTCGACGCAGACTTCGAGTTCTTCAACGACCTGCAGTACCGGGCCGTGATGTGCAACGACGGTGTGGGTGGCCGTGACTTCGACACGGTCTGGGCCAACCGGCAGAAGCGGGCCCAGCGGTACCCGGCCACCGGCGGTGCGCCGGAGAACGCCCGGCAGTGCCCCTCGTGGCCGGTGCCGGCCCAGCCGTGGCAGTTGACCCGGGGCAGCAGCGCTCTGCAGCTCTCCGGCCACCTCGACGAGGACGTCACTCCGTACGCCTGGGCGGTTGCCATGCAGGCGAAGGTCGGCGGGGCGCTGCTCACCGTGCCCGACGACCAACACGGCTCGCTGAAGGGCCTGCCCTGCGCCAGCAAGGTCGTCGACTTCTTCCGGACTGGCCGCACCACCAACGGCTCCTGCCCGCCGACCAGCTCCGTGGCCGCACCGGCCGCACCGGCCGCGCCGTCGACCGGCGACCTGTCCGGAACCGTCGACCTGCGTGGCTGCTCCGGATCGCTGGTCCGGATGCCGAACTCGGTCGAGGGCGACCGGGCCTTGCTCCTGACCAACGGGCACTGCTTCTCGGGTGCTCGGCCCATCCCCGACGAGGTGCTCGTCAACCAGCCGGCCAGCGCGGCGTTCGACCTGCTCAGCGCCGACGGCGGGCGGCTCGGCACGCTGCGGGCGACCCGGGCCGTCTACGTCAGCATGACCGGCACCGATGTCACCCTCTACCGCCTGACCGAGACGTACGCCCAGCTCAAGCGGGAGTACGGGGTGCGTCCGCTGGAGGTGTCCGGCCAACGTCCGGCACCGGGTACGCCGATCCGGGTGGTGTCCGGCGGGTTGAAGCGCACCTACTCGTGTCGGATCGACCGGCTCGCCTACCGGGTGTTGGAGGCGGCGTACCTGACCAAGGACGTCATCCGGTACACGCCGGAGTGTGACACCGGCCCCGGCACCTCCGGCTCACCCATCGTCGAGGCCGCCAGCGGGCGGGTCATCGGGGTGAACAACACCAGCAACCGCGAGGGCAACCTGTGCACGGAGAACAACCCCTGCGAGATGGACCGCTATGGCGCCGTCTCGGCCCGTAAGGGTGCGAGCTACGGCACCCAGACGTACTGGATCACCACCTGCATGGCGGCGGGCAATCGGCTCGACCTGCGGTTGCCGGGCTGCCTGCTGCCCAAGCCGAGCTGACTGGGCACGCGTCCGGGCCGGCTACCTCGATCGAGGTAGCCCGGCCCGTGGCGCGAGTGCTCACAGCGGCGGGGCGATGTCCCGACGTTCCTCGACCTGGCGGTACTCCACCGGCTGCTCGGTGGTGGTGACGACCTCGCGGCGGCGACCCCAGATCAGCGTGGTCATGATCAGGCCGAGCACGCCGGCGCCCATCAGGATCCAGCCGACCACGTCGAGGTTGATGCCGCCGACGCTGGCATCCAGGGCGAAGGTGAGGATCGCGCCGAGCGCGATGAGGAAGATGCTGGTGCCGATACCCACGACAGCCTCCTTAAGGGGGATGTGGTGCTGTCGTGCCCCTCAGTACCCCGGGAGGAGCCAGCGCAACCGCGACCGGCCAGGGTGCCGTACCGAGCGATCTTGGCGTCGGGTAGAGTTTCACACGTCGCCGGCGGTAGTCGGGGACGTGCGGACGTAGCGCAGCTGGTAGCGCATCACCTTGCCAAGGTGAGGGTCGCGGGTTCGAATCCCGTCGTCCGCTCGCGATCTGCCCCCACGGGGCAACCACGGGCGATTGGCGCAGTGGGAGCGCGCTTCCCTGACACGGAAGAGGTCACTGGTTCAAACCCAGTATCGCCCACCAGCTCAGAGGCCACATCCCATCGATGGATGTGGCCTCTTGCTATTGCTGGGTGACTAGACCCCAGTGCCGGTGTCCGCACTGAAGATCCGATCCCTCGCGGCGCCGCCTGCCAGTAGCCCGTTACTCGCCGGCGCGGAGTACCTCGCTCAGCCGGTCGCGTCGTCGCAGCGCCGACTCGACAGGTACGACCGTGGCGGCCGCCACCAGCAGCGCCACGCTCACCAGGCCCAGCAGCCACCACGGCAGGACCGCCGCCGGATCGGCGGCTTGGCCGGTGAGCAGCCGCAGGTCGAGCGGGCCGAGCGTCAGGCGTGCGAGCAGGGCCCCGAGTAGCGGGCCGCACACCGCGACGACCACGACCGGCGGCAGCAGCTCTCCGGCGGCGACCCAACGGACGTCGCGTGGCCGTAGGCCGAGGGTGCGTAGCCGGGTCAGGGTCTGCCACCGTTGCGGCGCACCGGCGGCGGCGGCGAGCGCGAGGCCGAGCAGCCCCAGCGCCAGCAGCACCGCGGCGGCCGTCCACGCCAGCCGTAGGAGACCGGTGGTCAGCGGAGCCACTCGCTGGGCCCGCAGGACGTCCTCGCGCAGCACGACGTCGGCGGTGACGCCGGTGTTCGACATGGCCTGCGCCGCGCCGGGGCCGGTCGCCCAGACGGTGTTCGGAGCGGCGGGCAGCCCGGCGTTGGCGAGCGCGGTGGCGTCCACGATGACGACGTCGTTGGCGCCGCCGACGGAGGGTGCGGTTCCGACGGCGGCGAGACTGATCGCCGGGGCGTCGTCGCGGGGTAGCTGTAGCCGTGTGCCGACCCGCAGATCGCCGTCGCTCGATCGGACCAGCGCGGGGACGTCCCCGGGGGTAGGACCGGGTGCGGTGAGCCGGGTCAGCGCCGGCGCGTCGGGCAGCGCGGTGGTGGCCAGCAGACGCTGGAACGCGGCGGCGTCCACGATGACCAGGCGTGGGGTGAACAGTGTCGAGTCGCTGAAGACTCGTGCCGAGTCGGTGACCTGTGCGACGACGACCTGTCGTACCCCGGGTGCGGCGGCGATGCGCTCGGCGAGTGCGGGCGTGGCGGACGTGGCATCGGCGCCGACGTCGAGGCGGGCGTCGGCGCCCACGGTGCTCCACGCGCCGTCGGTCAGACCCCGGGTGACGGTGGCGCCGAGGATGAGTGCGAACGACGCGAGCGCCGTGGCGGTGACCAGAATCAGCGGTGGCAGCGCGCGTCCAGCTGTGGTGGCCGCCTGGGCGGCACTGAACACGGCCAGCGGGCGGCGCGAGCGCAGGGCCCCTCGGAGCACGAACCTCGCCCCGAGGGGTAGGAGCCGGAGCAGGACGAGCGCGCCGACGAGCGCGCCCAGAGCGAGGGCGCTGATCGGCAGAATCAGGTCGCCGGTCAGCTCACCGGTGTCGCCGTCGGGGGCGACGGGCAGGAGCCCGCGTTGGTGCAGTGTGACGAAGGCGGCGACCGCAGCGAGCAGGACAGCGGCCTGCACGGCGGCGCGGCGTAGCTGGCTGGTGGCCCGGATCCAGCGCCGAGCGGCCGGGTTGGCGGGTTGACGCCGGTCGCGGCTGGCACGGGCTGCGGCGAGGGTGCCGAGCGTCGGCCCGGCGAGGGCACCGGCCAGGACCACGGGAACGGCCCAGGCCCAGGAGACGCCCGGAGCTGCCGCGCGGGCGAGCGCGAGCCCGACGGCCGCGGCGGTCAGCGAGACCACGGCGGACTCGATGATCAGTTCGGCGCCGAGGTCGGGCAGCGCCGCCCCGCGCTGCCGGGTGGCGCCCAGCACCGGGGTACGGCGGCGGACCAGCAGGTCGGCGGCGAGCAGCAGGACCAGTACGGTGGCGGTCAGCACTCCGGCGAGCAGGACGGCGGCCTGCGCGGAGGCGGCGCTGTTGCGGGCACGGGCCTCGCGCAGGGTGGTGTCGAGCTGCGACTCCCACTTCAGCGCCTGGTCGCGCTCGCTTGATGCGCCGGAGGTCGCCTTGAGCTTGACCACCTGGCTCACGAGCGCTGCGGTGGCGTCCCAGGTGAGCGCGGCGGGAACGGGTGTGAAGTGGACGGTGCGCCGCAGTTGGTCCTCGTCGACGGCGAGCCGGGCGTCCGGTAACGACTCGCGCGACAGCAGGCCGGCGAACCGGGTGGTCCCCACGCCGTCGACGCCGGGCACGGGGTGCAGCAGCGCCGGGGCGAGTCGCCAGGCGGGGTCGGCGCTGTCCGCGGGTCGGTAGATCCCGCTGATCCGGACGTCCAGGTCGCGTCCCCGGCCGTCCCGGACCGGGATTCGGTCGCCGGGGCCGAGGTTGAGGGCGGCGGCGTCGGCTTCGGAGAGGCCGACCTGCACCGGCCAGGGCGGTCCGTCGTAGGGGTTCTCGACGTACTGATCGGAGACGGCAGGGCCGGCCGGGCTGCCGGCGGTCCAGGTCACGTCCGGGCCGTCGAGGTCATCGGCCAGGTAGGTGAACTGGAAGGTACGCGGCACACTGCCGCCGCTGATGCTGAGGATCGGGCCGTCGACAGTGGCGACGGGCGGGAGCAGTGCGGCGTCCAGGTCGGGCCCGAGCGCCCAGGTCGCCTTGTCACGCAGGTCGTCGAGGTCCTCGGCGAGGTTGGGCATCCGGACCCGCCCGCCGGTCGGCCCGTCGTCGCGTTCCCAGTTGGCGCGTACGAGGACGTTCGAGTCGGTGCCGGCGCGGCTGACGGTGTCCTGGACGGCTCTGTCGGCGGCGGCGCGCAGCAGCGCCGGCGCGGCCCCGGCGAGCAGTGCGACGGCTGCGATGACGGCGGCGGTGAGCAGTAGCGGTCCGGCGTCGGTGCGGGCCCGGCCGCGGATGCTGGGCCAGTGCGGCGCTGGCCACCCCCGGGCCAGCCACCGGTTCACGGCGTCACCCGCAGGTGCGTGGCGTCGGCCCGGCGGACCTGGACGGTGACCACGAGGGCGACCGCCAGCATGCCTCCGGCCAGCAGCGCGGTGAGCAGTGCGGCCTCGGCCGGCCACGGCCAGTGTGGCTGGGGGGCCGGGATGGGCGCGGCGCCGGTGTCGGAGCGTACGAGCAGGGGAGCGACGACGTGGGTGGCGAGCGCGCCGACGGCCGCGCCGGCCGCGAGCAGGGGCAGCAGGACGCCGGCGTGTTGGCCGAGCAGCACGGCTTTGATGTCGCGGCGCGACATTCCCAGGCCGCGCAGCCGCGTCACCTCGACGGCGCGGACCTGTAGGTCACAGGTGACGTGCAGGACGACACCGGCGAGCAGCAGCAGGGCCGCGGCCGGGACGATGAGCCGGAGCGCGGCCGGCAGCCCGGCGTGCAGCGGGCCGTCGGTGCGGCGGGTGGTCTCCGCTTCGCGGGTCGCGACGGTGCCCAGGTGCAGGGCGGTGGCCCGTTCGGCGGCACCGGGGTCGGCGGGGTTGCCGACCCACCAGGCGTCGACCGGGAACGTCAGGTCGCCGGTGACGGCACGTGCGCGCGAGAGCGTGTCCAGGTCGGCCAGGATGGCGACGGCGTCGGGGGCGGACGGGACGGTCGGCACGACCTCGGTGACGACGATCGGGACGGGCGTGATGCCGACAGTGACGCTGAGCTCACTGCCGCTGTCGGCACCGATCTCGTTGGCGAAGCGGGACGAGACGGCGACGGGCACCGGGCCGGGGTCCGGGAAGGCGGTGGCGACGAGGGTCCGGGCGGCGTCGTCGGCGCCGCCGAGCTCGACGGTCGCGGCCATCCGCAGCGTGGTTCCCGTCGACGCGGCGGACACCATGACGCTCGGGTCCCGCAACTTGCTCGGAACCGGCGGCGCGGACGTTGCGGTCCAATCCGATCCGTCGCCGGATTCCGCCGATCCGGCAGGCGGCAGGGTGAGGGTGACGTCGACAGCGACGGGCCCGCTGGCCGCGTCGGCGGTGACCGGCAGGACGACCGCGACGAGGCGCAGCCCGTCGGCCGTCGCGCAGTCGGGCAGTCGAACCTCCTGGCCGTCGAGGGGTACGGCGGGGCCGGTGCAGGACGTACGCAGGCCGGTGCCGTCCTGCAGCAGCAGCCGGGGCGTCACGGTGAGCGGGGTGCCGCCGCCGGCGGTCCCGCGCAGGACGAGCGGGGCGCCGCTCGGAATGGCGAGACCGGTGACCCGGGTGCGTGGTGCCAGCGTGGTGCCGATGTCCGCCCAGCCGCGGTCGCTGTCCAGCCGCCCGCGCAGCAGCGCGTCGGCGCGGGTGGTGTCGACGGCGACCAGCCTTGGCGCGTCGCCGGCGGTGCCGAGCCACTGACCGACTGTGGTGCCACGGTTGAGGGCCGGGCTCACCACCCCCGTGGTGGCCGCGCTGACGAGGGCGCCGTCTCCGGCCGCCGGGGGCGTGCCCAGGGTGAGTGCCAGGTCGGTGCCGACGGAGATCGCGGCCTGGTCGCGCTGCGACTGGTGCCAGGTGCTGTCGAAGGCGAGGCCGAAGGTTCCGGCCGCGCAGGCCAGCCCGACGAGCAACCCGGCGGCGACCGCTTGGGGCCGGCGGGCGGCCTCGGCGACCGTCAGCGGCAGCGCCAACCCGCGCGCCCGGTACGCCAGCCGGTCGGCGGCGCGCAGGGCCGGCAGCACCACCCGGAGCGCCAGCGCGGCACCGGCGGTGAGTAGCAGCGCCGGCGCGAGCACCCGGACCGTGTCGGCGCGTGGGTTGGCGGCGGTGGGCTGCGCGTACAGCTGCCACCAGCTGGCGGCGGCGAATACCGTGAGCAGCAGGTCGGCCCCGGATCGGGCCAGCAGCTCGCGGCGGGTGCGCTGCTCGCCGGCGGCCGGGACGGGCCGGATCGCCAGCACGGTGAGGACGGCCGCGAGCACCAGTGCGCCACCGACGACCGCGAGGACCTGGGCGCCGGCGATGACCGGCCGGGCGGTCAGGCCGGCGCCGTCCAGCGGTGGCAGGTGGGTCAGGCCGGCGTGCAGGGCCGACGAGGCCGGTACGGCGAGCGCGGCGGCGACCGCGGCGACGAGCCCGGCCTCGATCGTCGCGGTGGCGGCGAGTTGGCGACGGCTGGTGCCCAGGGCGGATCGCAGGGCTGTCTCGTCGGCGCGGATGCCCGTGGTCAGCCGGCCGGCGAGGACGAGTGCCGTCGCGGCCAGGACACCGCCGAGGACGGCGATGGCGAGCACGACTGCGGCGGTGACGTGCTGTTGGTCGTCGGCGGCCCGCACTGTCAACGGCAGGTCGGAGGAGATCCGGGCGAGCTGGACGCGGTCGCCGAGGGTGCCTGCCAGCCGGCGGTCGGCGGTGCGAATCGCTTCGGCCACGTTCTCCAGGTCGCGGCGGTGCGGGTGGGACAGCTCCGGGTGAGCGGTGACCTCCATCCGGCTGACTGTGGCACCGGTGGTGACCAGGTCGGCGAGGTCGACGAGGAACGGGCCGTAGGCGTTCACCGGCTGCATGAAGCGGCCGTCCCAGAAGCCCATGGCGGAGCCGGCCGCGGCCAGCGGGTCGCGTTCCCAGCCGCGTCCGGGCAGCGGGCGTGCCACCCCGACGACGAGTACGTCGATGGCGGGGACGGGTGCGTGGGCCAGCTCGGCGCCGAGGCGTACCCGTTGACCGGGGGCGAGGCCGAGCAGTTGGGCGGTGGACTCCAGCAGCACCGCGTCGCCCGGCTGCTGTGGCCAGTGCCCGGTGACCAGCTCGGCTCGGGACGGCAGGTCGTCCAGCCCCGACAGGTACGCCTGGGGCCCCACGCTGGTGCCCTTGGCGAGTGTGGGCGGTAACGCCCGCAGCACTGTCGACGCCCGCGCGCTCGTCGTCACCGGGAACGGTGCCAGCGCGGAGGTCACCGCGTTGCGGGTGTCGGTGACGACGGACTGGGTGTGCCCGCCCTCGACGGCGCCGGTGTAGACGGTCGCGTCGACGGCGGCGGGGGCGGCGCGGGCCATGGCGACCTCCAGCGCCCGCTCGGCGGTGCGGGTGACCAGCAGGGTGCAGGTGCCCAGCAGCGTCGCGCCGATCGTGACGACCCCGAGGAGGGCTGCCAGCAACGGCCACTGCGCGCGGGCGCGCCGGCTGACCAGCCTCAGCATCGTCGCGTCACCCGGCATCCGGCCCGGGGGCGTACCGCTGCCCGGCAGCCTCTTCGTCGAGGTGCCCGTCGTGGATGCGGATGACCCGGTCGGCCAGGGCCATCATCACCGGGTCGTGCGTCGACACCAGGACAGTGACGCCTTCGGATTCCACGATCCCGCGTAGCAGGGCCATCACCGACAGGCCGGTCTCGGCGTCCAGTTGCCCGGTGGGCTCGTCGGCGAGCAGCAGTTGGGGCGACGCGGCCAGCGCGCGGGCGATCGCCACCCGCTGCTGCTGGCCGCCGGACAGCTCGGCGGGCCGCTGCTGGGCGTGGTCGGCGAGGCCGATCAGCTCCAGCAGCAGCGCGACCCGCCGCTCGCGCTCGGTCGGGGCGACGCGGGCCATCCGCAGCGGAGCCGCGACGTTCTCCGCCGCCGACAGCACCGGGATCAACCCGAAGCTCTGGAAGACGTAGGACACCTTCTCGCGCCGCAGCCGGGACAGTCCGTCCTCGTCGAGCGCGGTGACGTCGGTGCCGTCGACGTGCACGGTGCCGGCGTCCGGGCGGTCCAGGCCGCCGATGACGTTGAGCAGGGTGGTCTTACCCGAGCCGGAGCGGCCGACGAGCGCCACCATCGCACCGGCGGCCACGTCGAACGACACACCGCGCAGGGCGTGTACGACTGTCGGCCCGGTGCGGAAGCGCCGCTCTACGCCGTGCACGCGCAGCAGCGGCTCGTCGCTCATTCGCCGCCTCCCGAGTCGGGGCGGATCGTGATGTGGTCGGGTTCCAGGGCCAGCCGGACCCGTCGGGTCAGCTCCAGCGCCTGGCGGAACTCGCGGGGCACCTGGACCCGCCCGGCCCGGTCCATCACGGCGTACTCCTCGGCGATCATGTGCGTGTCGCCCTCGGCGTTGGTGGTGGTGCGGCGCAGCACCTCACTGCTGGTGCGCCCGTCGCGGATCGCGATGGTCCGTTCGACCTGGCCGCTGACCTCCGGGTCGTGGGTGACCACGACGACGGTGACGCCGTAGCGCCGGTTGACGTCGCGCAGCACGCCGAAGACCTCCGCGGACGTGGCGGCGTCCAGCTCGCCGGTCGGCTCGTCGGCGAGCAGGACCCGTGGATTGTTCGCCAGCGCCACCGCGATCGCGACCCGCATCTGCTGCCCGCCGGAGAGTTGCCCGGGGCGTCGATCGGCGCAGTCGGCGACACCGAGGCTGTCCAGCAGTTCGGCGGCGCGCTCGCGGCGTTCCTGCTTCGCGGTCCGGGCCGCCGTCATCGGCAGGTCGACCATCTCGCGTGCGGTCAGGTAGGGGATCAGGTTGCTCGCCGTCTGCTGGCGGACGAACCCGACGGTGCGCCGCCGGTAGTCCACCCGGTCCGCGCGGGACATCGCCAGCAGATTCCACCTGTCGACCCGGACCCGCCCGGCGGTGGGTGCGTCGATGCCGGCCAGGATGGAGAGCAGCGTCGACTTGCCCGACCCGGAGGCACCGACGACGGCGACCAGCTCACCACTCTGCACGGCCAGGTCCAGCCCTTGAAGTGCCTGCACCTCGATCGAACCGGTCTGGTAGATCCGGACCAGGTTCTCGCAGACGATGAGCGCGTCCCGGCCGAACTCGGGTGCTCGAGCGGATGGCTGGGGCAGGGACAGCGGGGTGCTGGACATTCCCCTTCTCCGTCCGGTCGTGGCCGACGTCGAGCCAGCCTCGGGTAGCGGCCGGGCTCAGATTGAAGCAGGTGCCGGCTCCGTTGACCATGCCCCGGGTGACTTTTCTGGTTTCTGACCGTGAGTTGCGGCGGGTCGTGAACCTGCCAGGCCCCCACCCCGACTGAATAGGCGAAGGAGGGCCGATGAGCGATGAGTTGCTGGTGGTCCGCTGTCAGTTGGGTGAGCGGGAGGCGTTCGCCGAGCTGGTGCAGGGCTGGCATCCGGCGGTCGAGCGGTACGTCGGGCGGATGCTCGGCGGGTCCGACGACGATGTGGTGCAGGAGGTCTGGCTGGCGGTCTTCAAAGGGTTGCCGAGGCTGCGGCAGCCGGACCGGTTCGCCCCGTGGCTGTTCGCCATCGCCCGCCGGGCCGTGCTGAACCGGCTGCGGGACGCGTACGCCCGCCCGGAGCCCGAACCGATCGACGACCGGCCCGGTGACGACGAGGCGGAGGGTGTCGTCAACCGGGAAACGCTCGCCGGCGCGCTGGCGGCGCTTCCGGCCCGGGAACGGGAGGTGCTCCTGCTGTTCTACCTGGAGGATCTGCCGCTGGACGCCTGCGCGCAGATCTGCGCCGTGCCCGTCGGCACCATCAAGTCGCGGCTCAACCGGGCCCGCAGGTTGTTACGCCACGAGCTGGTACGGAAGGGGTACGAAGCATGACTCCGGAAGAGATGTTGGCGCGACTGGACGCGCCGTTGTCGCTGCGCAAGCGGGTCGGCTACCTGGCCGTGGCCTTCGCCGGTCTCACCGGGAGCGCCCTGATCGGCCTGCTCTGGGTCACCGAGCCCGGGTTGCCGACGCGGACGAACGTGGCCTTCGCCGTCCTGGTGGCGATCGGTCTGTGCTGGGCGGCGTTCGGTGGCTGGGCGGTGACCCGACGGACTCCGCTGTTCGCCCGGGATCGGGTGGTCGCCGGCTGGCTCGGCGTCGGCGCGTGGCTGGTATTCAGCGTCGGCGCGCTGATCATCAGCCTGGTACGGCAGGAGTTCGAGCCGCTGCTGCTGGGGGTGGTGCTCGTGCTCGGCGTGGTGGCGGCCGTGCACCTGCGGGCGGCCCGCCGGGCGAGGGCGGCGCTGCTGCGCCGCCGCAACGCGCTGGCCGAAACGGCGGTGGGCGGCGAGTGAACCTCCGTGCGTGCCCTCGACCCGAGCGGCACCGTCAGGCGGGCACCACCGGCAGGTCCAGCACCTCGTCGACACTGCGTCGGGGGGTCGGACGGCCCGGTTGGCCGTACCCGATCCGCAGCACCATCTGCGGTGTGCCGAACCGCCCCAGCGACAGGCGCAGTTGCTCCCGCGCCGGGGCCACCTCGATCGGTTGGGAGAGCATCGACACGCTGAGCCCGGCGTCCGTGGCGGTGAGCAGCAGCCGTTGCAGGGCCTGCCCGGCGATCACCTGGTCCACGGCGGTGTTGCCCACCGAGCCCAGCACCCCCACCAGGGGTTCCGGTTCGAAGTCTCGCCCGGGGGCACGGTCGCGCCCACCGTAGCCGCGGGTCGGGAGGACGTCCTGCGGCTCGCCCTGCGGGCCTCCGGCCGAGGCGGGTACACCGTCCGGGTTGGACTCGCAGCGCAGCCATCGTTCCCGTTCGGCCCGGTACGCGGGGTCGCGCTCCAGCACCCGGTGCGCGCTGCGGGCGATCTCGCCGAACGCGGAGACCGCGCTCACCCCGATCAGCAGCTCCAGCCAGCACTGCTCGGCACGGGACGCCTCGCCGAGACGCCACCGGGCGTCGGCCGGCACCGGGTCCGGCCAGAACGGCAGGCGGTTGCTGAACCGGCGGGGGATGGCCGCGTACAGGCTCTGCTCGGCGAGGGTGGGTCGGCGCGGGGTGTCCGGCACCAGCCGGGCCAGCAGGTCCGGCTCGGCCGGGTCGGGGCGTAGCCGCACCCGGGCCGGGAGACCGGCGACGGCCAGGGCGATCCGCAGGTTGAACAGCGCCGCGCCGCAGGCGATCCGGACACCCCACCCGCTCGGGTCGGTCGCCGGCAGCCGGCGGGTCGGATCGGCCAGCACCTCGATGGCGCCGGCGCGCAGCCGTAGCCGCCAGGGCTGGGTGTTGTGCAACGACGGTGCCCGGACCGCGTCCACGGCGGCGGCCCGCAGCTGGGCTGCGGTGTAGCCGATCTCCATGGCGGTGCTCCTCTCCCGCTGGGCCGGCGGCGGGTGGTGCCGTAGTGGCCGGCGCACCATCACGGTCCATCGTTCGGTGGTCGCTGAGCAGGGCCGGACGTCCCGACCAGTTGGGTCCGAGCGCCCGCCCGTTCCGGGTCGGTCGGGACCTTCGGCCCGTGCGGTGGGCCGTGGGCACCGGGTAGAAACGAAGGATGATCCGTGTGTTCCTCCTCGACGACCATGAGGTCGTCCGCCGTGGCCTGGCCGACCTGTTGCAGAGCAGCGGCGACATCGAGGTGGTCGGCGAGTCCGGCTCGGCGCAGGAGGCGGCTCGCCGCATCCCGGCGTTGCGGCCCGACGTGGCGATCCTCGACGCGCGGCTGCCTGACGGCAATGGCATCGACGTGTGCCGTGACGTCCGCGCCGTCGACTCGTCCATCAAGGGACTGATCCTCACCTCGTACGAGGACGACGAGGCACTGTTCGCGGCGATCATGGCGGGCGCCGCCGGGTACGTGCTCAAGCAGATCCGTGGCACCGATCTGGTCGACGCGGTGCGCCGCGTCGCGGCCGGGCAGTCGCTGCTCGACCCGGCGATCACCACCCGGGTGTTGGAGCGCATCCGCAACGGCGTCGAGCAGCCGCGCGAGCTGAGGTCGCTCACCGAGCAGGAGCGGCGGATCCTGGAGTACGTGGCGGAGGGGCTGACCAACCGGGAGATCGCCGGGCGGATGTTCCTGGCGGAGAAGACGGTGAAGAACTACGTGTCCAGCGTGCTGGCCAAGCTGGGCCTGGAGCGCCGCACGCAGGCCGCCGTCCTGGCCACTCGGCTGCTCGGCAAGACGCCCTGACCTGAGTCGCCGGGGTCAGTCACGCAGCGGCACGGCCCAGCGCACCTCGGTGCCCTGCGGCTCGGCCGGGACGATCGTGAAGGTGCCGTCGAGGCGGCTGGCGCGTTCGCGCAGGTTGACCAGACCACCCCGGGCGGCGGCCGGGTCGCAGCCCACCCCGTCGTCGGTGACAGTCACGGTGACCTGGCCGGCGTCGACACGGACGGCGACGTCGACGCGGGCGCACTGCGCGTGTCGGACCACGTTCGACAGTGCCTCGCGCAGCACGGCGGTGAGGTCCGGGCGGATGGCGTCCGGCACGGCGCTGTCCACCGGCCCGGTTAGCTCCAGGTGCGGCTTGAAACCCAGCGACTCGGCGGCCGCCTCGATCGCCGCACGGATCTCGGTACGCAGCGCCGAGGTCATCGGCGTACGTAGCTCGAAGATGGTCCGGCGGATGTCGCGGATGGTGGCGTCCAGATCGTCGACGGCGGTGTTGATCCGCTTGGCCACCTCCGGGCGGGCCATCGGTGCGGCGCTCTGTAGTTGCAGGCCGGTGGCGAAGAGCCGTTGGATCACCACGTCGTGCAGGTCGCGGGCGATCCGCTCGCGGTCCTCCAGGACCACCAGCAGCTCTCGTTCCTCCTGGCCGCGCGCCCGTTCCATGGCCAGCGCGGCCTGCCCGGCGAAGCTGCCCAACAGCGCCAGATCCTCCTCGCTGGCACCACCGCCGCGCTCCGGCCGGTGTGCCACGATCAGCACGCCGTGCAGGGTCTCGGCGGTGGCGAGTGGCGAGATCATCGCCGAACCGGTGTGCAGCAGCGCGGGCCACGGCGCGGCGTGCGCCAGATCGTCCACCTGGTCCTGCCGGCCCTCGGCGACCGCCGCGCCGAAGCTGGTGTCGACGGCGGGCAGGACCGCGCCGACGAGCGCGCGGGCCTGCTCGTCGGCGCCGTCGACCACCTCCACGGAGAACTGCTCGGTGTCGCTGTCGTAGAGCAGCACCAGCGCCAGCTCGGCCTCGGCGACCTCCCGGGCCCGGCGGGCGACCAGCGCCAACGCGTCGGTACGGCGTACCTCACCGAGCAGCACCGTGGTGATCTCGGCGGTGGCGGCGAGCCAGCGCTCCCGCCGGTGTGCCAGGGCGTACAGGCGGGCATTCTCGATTGCCACGCCGGCGGCGGCGGCGAGCGCGACGACGATCTCTTCGTCGTCCTCGGTGAACTGCGCGCCGCCCTGCTTCTCCGCCAGGTAGAGGTTGCCGAAGACCTGGTCGCGGATTCGGACCGGCACGCCCAGGAAGCTGTGCATGGGCGGGTGGTTGGCCGGGAAGCCGTACGAGCGGGGGTGCTGGGTGATGTCAGGCATCCGCAGCGGCCGGGGGTCGTCGATGAGCAGGCCGAGCACGCCCCGCCCGTGCGGCAGGTCGCCGATCTGCTCGTGCTGCTCGGCGGTGATGCCGTGGACGATGAAGTCGTGCAGCAGCCGGTCCGGGCCGACCACGCCGAGCGCGCCGTAACGGGCGCCGACCAGCTCGCAGGCTGCCTGCACGATGCGTTGCAGGGTGGTGCGCAGATCCAGGTTGGTGCCGATGCCCACCACCGCGTCGAGCAGTGCCCGTAGCCGCTCCCGGCTGGTGACCACCTCTCCGACCCGGACCAGCATCTCCTGTAACAGCTCGTCGAGACGGACCCGGGACAGGGGGCTCAGCCCGAGCGAAGGTGCCGTGGATGGTTCCTGACGGGGCGACGGCGCGCTGCTGGTCACCGGGGGATGGTAGCGCCGGTGCCGCTCGTCGTCAGATCCGTCAGCGGCCAGATCCGTCAGCGGACGGCGGAGGTGTCGACCACCTGCGCGGTGGTCAACCGCGGCGTGTGCGGCGGGCCGGAGTGTGCCGGGTCGGCGATGCCCAACCGCAACACGAGGTACGGAAAGCCGATCCCGGCGAGCAGCTGACGCAGGGTCTGCCGGGTGCCCGGCACCTCCACCACCGCGCTGAGCGGCACGACCGACACGCCGAGTCGGGTGGCGGTCAGCCAACCGGCGGAGAGCGCCTCGCCGGCGCGCAACCAGCTGTCCCGCTCGTCCTCGTCGCCGTGCAGCATCGCGTACACCGCCATCCGGTCGTGGCCGGGGCCCACCGGCAGGCTGCCGGGACGGCCGAAGTCGCGGCCCGGGACGGTGGTCTGCGCGGGCTGCTCGGGCAGCACCTCCGCCGGCAGGCCGGTGCCCGAGCCGGCCCGACTGGTCCAGTACGCCAGCTCGGTGCGCAGCTCTGGATCTTCGGCCTCGACCACGTCGGCGTGCCCGGCGGTGGCGGCCAGCTCCAGCACCTGGTCGCGGTCGAGGATCTGCAACCGGCAGCCTTCCGCGCCGACCGCACGGGTGATCTCGTCGATGGCCGTGGGCGGAACCGGCTCGTCGCTGACCGGCCGCCGGTCGGTGTGTCGCACCTGCATGCACTGCACCATGCGCATGGCGTCCGGGTCGGCCGAGGTGTGGCTCAGGTCGGTCAGCCGGGCCAGCAGCTCGGTGTCGTCCGGGTCGGGCAGCCGTTCGACCACGGCGCGCCATCCCTCGGCGGCCAGCGCCAACCGGGCGTGGTGCAGGGCGGTGCCGCAGCTGATCGCGAGCAGTCGCCCCTCGGGGTCGCTGGCGGCGAGCTGTCGGTCGGCGACCGAGCGCAGCTCCAACGCGTCGGGCAGCACCCGCCAACGCCACGGCTGGGTGTTGTGCACCGAGGGGGCGTGGCCGGCGGTGGCGGCGGCCTCCGCCAGCGCGGTGGTCAGTTGGCTTTCCTGACTCATGGTCACGACCTTTCCGTCTCTGCTCATCGTGCCGCACGGCGCGTCGCTGTGTCGGGGGTTGCCGCCTCATCCTGGGTCATTCGGTGTGTGTCGGCAGGGGCCACAGGTCCCGACCTCGCCGGGCCGTTGCGCCCGCCGAACCACGTCCGGCGCACCGCTACGACGTCTGTCAAGCGGGCGAAACGCCCGGTGTCTGGCCGTTGGCGGCCCACCGGCTGCGACGATGCGCAGGTGGGGGCCGAGCCGACCGATTGCGTACCGGAGCGGCCGGTCCGCGCCCGCGTCCGGAGGTGGTGGGCGTGGGCGCCACTGTTCGGTCTCGGCATCGGGGTGCTGGCCGGTGCGGTGCTGCGGATCGCCGGATACCCAGGCCCGGCCGACCTGGTCTGGGCAGCCGTCACGGTGGCCGCGCTGCTGCCCGCCGCCTGGTCGATGCTGCGTTCGTTGTGGCACCGGCACTTCGGCGTGGACGTGATCGCCGTGCTGGCCCTGGTCGGTGCGCTCGGCGTGGGGGAGTACCTGGCCGGGGCGGTCATCGCCGTGATGCTGGCGACCGGGCGGTCCTTGGAGTCGTACGCGCAGCGCCGGGCGACCCGCGACCTGCGGGCGTTGCTGGCGCGCGCTCCGCGTACCGCCCGTCGGCGTGGGCCCGACGGCATGATCGAGGTGGTGCCGCTGGACCGGGTGGCGGCGGCGGACCGGTTGCTGGTCGGCCCGGGGGACGTGGTGCCGGTCGACGGGACCGTCGACGAGGCGGCCACGCTGGACGAGTCGGTGGTGACCGGCGAGTCGCGGCTGGTCCAACGGGCGGCCGGGGAGGCCGTGGCCAGCGGTGTGGTCAACGCCGGCCCGGGGTTCGGCATGCGGGCGACGAAGAACGCGGCACAGAGCACGTACGCCGGGATCGTCCGATTGGCCCAGGAGGCGACCGCCCGTAAGGCCCCGATGGTGCGGCTGGCCGACCGGTATGCCGCCGCGTTCGTGCCGTTCACCCTGGTCCTGGCTGGGCTGGGCTGGCTGCTCTCCGGCGACGTGGTGCGGGCGGTGGCGGTGCTGGTGGTGGCCACCCCCTGCCCGCTGCTGCTGGCCACTCCGATCGCGATCGTGTCCGGCCTGTCCCGGGTGGCCCGGCGCGGGGTGCTGGTCCGCGACGGTGGCGCGCTGGAGCTGCTCGGCCGGGCGCAGACACTGCTTGTGGACAAGACCGGCACGCTTACCGCCGGCCGTCCGCGCGCCGCCGAGACGGTTGTCGCCCCGGGTGGTGATCGTGACGAGGTGCTGCGCCTCGCGGCCTCGGTCGAGCAGTTGTCGCCGCACGTGCTGGCCACCGCGCTGGTCCGGCAGGCGCACGATCGTGGGCTGACGCTGACCGAGCCGACTGGCGTCACCGAGGAGCCGGGACGGGGGGTCAGTGGCCGGGTCGACGGGCGATCGGTCCGGGTCGGTCAGGTCACCGGAGAGCTGCCCGAGTGGGCGGACCGCGCGCGGGCTCGCACCGAGCTGGCAGGTTGGTCGGCGGTGTGGGTCAGCGACGACGATGGGCCGCTCGGCGCGATCCTGCTGGAGGATCCGGTGCGCCCCGACGCCCGCCGGACCGTGCGCCGGCTGCGTGCGGCGGGGTTGCGGCGGATCGTGCTGGTCACCGGCGACCAACCGGCCACAGCCGCGCAGGTCGCGGCGATGGTCGGGGTGGACGACGTGCTTGCCCGCTGCACGCCGCAGGAGAAGGTGAACAGGGTCCGGGCGGAGGCCGACCGGGCGGTCACCGTGATGGTCGGCGACGGGGTCAACGACGCTCCGGCGTTGGCTGAGGCGCACGTGGGCGTGGCAATGGGTGCGACCGGCGCGACCGCCTCGGCGGACGTGGCGGACGCCGTGCTCACGGTGGACCGGCTGGACCGGCTCGCCGACGCGGTGGAGATTGCCCGGTACGCCCGGCGGATCGCCGTGCAGAGCGCCGTCGTCGGCATGGGGTTGGCGGTGCTGGCGATGTTCGTGGCGGCGGTCGGTCGGCTGCCGCCGGTCGGTGGCGCGTTCCTGCAGGAGGGCATCGACGTGCTGGTGATCCTCAACGCGCTGCGGGCACTGGGCGGAGGGCTGCGCCGTCGTGACGTCCCGCCGCGCACCCGGGAGTTGCTCGCCCGCTTCGCGGGGGAACACCAGGCGGTCCGTGACGTGCTGGCCGGGCTGCGGGACACCGCCGACCTGGTCGCCACCGATCCGGCCGCACCGAGGTGCCTGCCGGCGGTACGCGAGACGCACCGCCGGCTGACCGAGCGGGTGCTGCCGCACGAGGCTGCCGAGGAGCGGAAGCTCTACCCGGCGCTGGCCGACCCGCTGGGCAGCGGAGAGGCGACCTCGACGATGAGCCGGGCGCATGTGGAGATTCGCCGCCAGGTGGACCTGCTCGGCGCACAGCTCGCCCAGACCGCCGACGGCCGGCTCCGCCCGGACCAGGTTCCCGATCTGCTGGCCACCCTCTACGGCTTGGACGCGCTGCTCCGCCTGCACCTGGCCCAGGAAGAGGAGGAGTTCTTCTCCCTCGACCCGTCCGACCCGGCACCCGCGCGTCGGTAGCACCGGCCGGGCCGCTGTGCCACGGGTGCGGCCCGGCCCGGTGGGTCTCAGCGTTCGCGGACCACCGCGACGGGGCAGGCGGCGTGTTGGATGAGCTGTTGGCTGACCGAGCCGAGCAGCATGCCGGCGAGCCCGCCCCGGCCCCGGCTGCCGACCACCACCAGCCGCGCGTCCCGGCTCGCCTCGATCAGCATCGCCGCCGGGTTGGTCGACGCCAGGTCGACGGTCACGGCCAGCCCGGGGAAGGTCCGCCGCCACGGCTCCAGCGCCTGCTCCACGGCGGCTCGCTCGTCGGGCACCCCGGCCGCCCCGCCGGGGCCGGGCGTCCAGGCGTGCAGGACGCGCAGCGGCACCTGGCGCTGCGCCGCCCGTTCGGCCGCGAAGCCGAGCGCCACCAGCGAGGGCTCCGAGCCGTCCACCCCGACCGCGACCGGGCCGCTCGACGTGCCGGCCCCGTCCCGGACCACCACGACCGGGCAGTGGGCGTGCGCGGCGACCGACACCGCCGTCGACCCGGCGAGCAGGCCGCCGAACCCGCCGTGGCCTCGGCTGCCGAGCACCAGCATCCCGGCCTCGGCGGAGCGTTCCTGCAACACCAGCGCGGGCGGCCCGTCGTACACCTCGCCGGTGATCTTCAGGCCCGGGTTGGCCGCGGCGGCGTCCGCCGCGGCCGTGCGGACCAGGTCGTCGACCTGCCGGCGGGCCGTGTCGTCCGGCCACACGCCGGGCGCGATGCCCGGGCCGACCCAGCTGGCCACGGTCAGCCATTCGAAGATGTACGCCAGCCGCACCGGCTGGCCGCTGTGTCGCGCCTCCGCCACGGCCCAGTCCAGGGCCACCGAGGCGTCGGTCGAGCCGTCGTAGCCGACCAGGATCTCCGCGTCGCGCACGTCGTCCTCCTTCAGGGGGTGGTCGGGTCGGTCTCGCGGACCCAGCGCCACTCGGCGACCTGGGGGTCGTCCTCGCCGTACTGGCGGGTGTAGTCGCGGGCCGCCTGCCGGGCGTCGACCATCCGTTGGCGCAGGTGCGCGGCGCGGGCGGCCAGCCCGGGCACCCGGTCGATGACGTCGATGACCAGGTGGAAACGGTCCAGGTCGTTGAGCATCACCATGTCGAACGGGGTGGTGGTGGTGCCCTCCTCCTTGTATCCGCGCACGTGCAGGTTCTCGTGGTTGGTGCGGCGGTAGGTGAGGCGGTGGATCAGCCACGGGTAGCCGTGGTACGCGAAGATGATCGGCCGGTCCTCGGTGAAGATGGTGTCGAACTCGTTGTCGGTCAGGCCGTGTGGATGCTCGGTGTCCGGCTGGAGTCGCATCAGGTCGACCACGTTGACAAGGCGGACCTTCAACTCCGGGAGGTTCTGGCGCAGCAGCTCGACGGCGGCCAGCGTCTCCAGGGTGGGCACGTCTCCGCAGCAGGCGAGCACCACGTCCGGCTCGGTGCCGCCGTCGTTGCTGGCCCACTCCCAGATGCCCAGGCCCCGTCGGGTGTGCTGGATCGCCTCGGCCATCGTCAGCCAGTTCGGCGCGGCCTGCTTACCGGCCACCACCACGTTTATGTAGTGCCGGCTGCGCAGGCAGTGGTCCATCGTGGCGAGCAGCGTGTTGGCGTCCGGCGGCAGATAGACCCGCACCACCTCGGCCTTCTTGTTGACGACGTGGTCGATGAAGCCCGGGTCCTGGTGGGAGAAGCCGTTGTGGTCCTGCCGCCAGACGTGGCTGGACAGCAGGTAGTTCAGCGAGGCGATCGGCTGCCGCCAGGGGATGGCCCGGGTCACCTTCAGCCACTTGGCGTGCTGGTTGAGCATCGAGTCGACGATGTGGATGAACGCCTCGTAGCTGGTGAACACGCCGTGCCGGCCGGTCAGCAGGTAGCCCTCCAGCCAGCCCTGGCAAAGGTGCTCGGAGAGCACCTCCATGACCCGCCCGTCGGGGGAGAGGTGGTCGTCGCCGGGGACGGTGGCGGCCACCCAGGCCCGGTCGGTCACCTCGAAGGCCGCGCTCAGCCGGTTGGACGCGACCTCGTCCGGGCCGAACAGCCGGAACGTCTCCGGGTTGGCGCTGATGACGTCGCGGATCCACGGGCCGAGCACCCCGGTCGCGCCGGCCATCGGCTCGCCTGGCTCGGGAACCTCCACGCCGTAGTCGCGGAAGTCCGGCAGGGTCAGGTCGCGCAGCACCAGACCGCCGTTGGTGATCGGGTTGGCGCTCATCCGCCGGTCACCGCGCGGCGGTAGGGTCCGCAGCTCGTCGACCGGCGCGCCTGTCGCGTCGAACAGCTCCTCCGGCCGGTAGCTGCGCAGCCACCGCTCCAGCTCGGCCAGGTGCGCCGGGTTGTCGCGAACCTCCGACAGCGGCACCTGGTGGGCGCGGTACGTGCCCTCCACCTGGATGCCGTCCACCTCGCGCGGGCCGGTCCAGCCCTTCGGCGTCCGTAGCACGATCATCGGCCAGCGGGGGCGTTCGATGACACCCCCGGAGCGGGCCCGCCGCTGGATCTCGGCGATCTCGTCAAGCACCCGATCCATCGTCGCCGCGAGGGTGCGGTGCACCTGGGCGGGCTCGTCGCCGGCGACCACGTACGGCTGGTAGCCCGAGCCGCGCAGGAGGTCGAGCAGGTCGGTCTCGGGGATCCGGGACAGCACGGTCGGGTTGGCGATCTTGTAGCCGTTGAGGTGCAGGATGGGCAGCACCGCGCCGTCGCGCGCCGGATTGAGGAACACGTTGGAGAGCCAGCTACCGGCCAGCGGCCCGGTCTCCGCCTCACCGTCGCCGATCACGCAGGTCACCAGCAGGTCCGGGTGGTCGAACGCGGCGCCGTAGGCGTGGCTCAACGCGTACCCCAGCTCGCCGCCCTCGTGGATCGAACCCGGCACGTCCGCCGCGACGTGGCTGGGGATCCCGCCCGGGAAGGAGAACTGGCGAAAGAGCCGGGACATCCCGGCCTCGTCGCGACCCACGTCGTGGTAGCGATCCGACCAGGTGCCCTCCAGCCAGGTGTTGGCCACGATGGCCGGGCCGCCGTGGCCGGGGCCGGTGACCAGCATGGCGTTGAGGTCGCGGGCCACGATCACCCGGTTGAGGTGGGCATAGATCAGGTTGAGGCCGGGGCTGGTGCCCCAGTGCCCGAGCAGTCGGGGTTTGACGTCGTCTCGGGTCAGCGGGTTGCGCAGCAACGGGTTGTCCAGCAGGTAGATCTGCCCGACGGTGAGGTAGTTCGCGGCGCGCCAGTAGGCGTCCAGCCGGCGCAGCTCGTCGTCGGTGAGGGCGCGGTGCACGTCGAGAGCGGTCTCCATCATGCTGCCTCTCGCGGGTAGGAGTGGGGCGTCCGGCGTCCAGCCTGGCCACTGCGGACGCCCCGGGGTCAGGGCCGTTGGTCCCGTGCCGGGCGGGCACCTGGCCCGGTCAGCGGCGCGTCGGCCAGGCCACGGACGACGACCACCGGGGCCGGGGAGTGGTAGAGCAGGGACTGGGCGACCGCGCCGAGCATGGCCCGGCCCGGTTCGTCGCCACGGGCCGCGACAAGCGCCAGCTGCGTGCCGCGGGACGTGTCGATCAGCACCTCGGCGGGGTCGCCGCGCACCACGCGACACTCGGTCGGCACCGCGCCGTGCCGGCCGGTGTGTTGGGCCAGCGCCTCGCTGAGCTGCTTGGTGACCGCGTCGGTGTCCTCGTCGTACTCCACCACGCGCAGCGCCAGCAGCCGGGCGCCGCGGCGGGACGCGCACTCCACGGCCCACCGTAGGGCGAGGTGTGAGCTGGGCGAGCCGTCCACGCCCACCAGCACCGGGCCCGGTGGCGGCGGCTCACGTCGGACCACCAGCAGGGGGCAGCCGGCCCGGGCGGCCAACTGCACGGCGGTGGTCTCGGCTGGTACGCACTGGCCGCTGCCCGCCATTCCGCTGTCGCCGACGGCCAGTAGGAAGGCCGTCTCCGAGCGGCGGATGAGGGTGGGCAGCATGGCGCTCTCGACGATCTCGCCGCGTACGGTCAGCCCCGGCTCGGTCTGGTGGGCGAGCTGGGCGGCGCGGGTGATCAGCTTCTCGGCCTGGTCGCGGGGTACGGCGACGGTGTCCGCGGCGAAGGCCACCCGCCAGTCGAAGGTGTGCAGCAGGTGCAGTGGTCGGCCGTGTCCGGCGGCTTCCTGGGCGGCCTGTTCGACGACCGGAAGGTCGAGATCCGACCCGAGGCCGACCAGCACCGCTGCGTCGGCGGGTACGGCCATCGATATCACCTCCCGGGCGTCGCGCCCGGCACGACCAAGCTCTTCCCTGACCGAGGGTAGTCGGATGGACACGGCGGCGGGTCGGATCGGCTGCGGCCACCTTTCGTCAACCAGGGTTGACAGGGGAGTGTTGTCAACGTATGTTGACGGCATGAGTCAGGCGACAGAACTCGCGGCGGCAGCCGGCAGCACCGACCCTCGGGTCGGGCTGCGCGCCGTCCGCGCGCTGCGCCGGCTGCTTGAGCGGCTTGAGGTGGTCCAGGTGGACAACGCCCGGCGACAGGGCTGGTCCTGGCAGGAGATTGCCGACGCGCTCGAGGTTAGTCGGCAGGCAGTGCACAAGAAGCACGCCGGGCGACCGGCGGTCCACTCATCCTGGGAGGCGTGATGTTCGAACGGTTCACCGACCGGGCGCGCGACGCGGTGCGCCGGGCGCTGGAGGAGGCACGGGTCGAGGGCCAACGGCCGGTCGGCACCGAGCACCTGCTGCTCGCCCTGCTCGCCGACGACGCCGGCCTGGCCAGCCGGGTGCTCGCCGACGCCGGGGTGCGCGCCGACGACCTGCGTGAACGCGTCCGCCGGTACACCGCCAGCGGCGGCGCCGGTCTCGGCGACGCGGACGCGGCGGCCCTGCGGGAGATCGGCATCGACCTGGCCGCGATCGTGGCCCGCATCGAGCAGTCCTTCGGCCCGGACGCGCTGCGTGAGGCGGTGCCGGCGCCGCGCCGCCGCTGGGGGCGCAAGCGCTACCTCGGCGGCCCGTTCTCGCCCCGGTCGAAGAAGGTGTTGGAGCTGTCCCTGCGGGAGGCACTGCGCCTGCGCCACCGCCACATCGGCACCGAGCACATCCTGCTCGGGGTGCTCCGCGAGGGCCACGGGCTGGGGGCGCTGGTGCTCACCGAGTCGGGCATCGACCTCGATGATCTGCGTCGACGGGTCGAGCTGGCACTGCGGGCGCAGGCGGCCTGACAGGTGCGGGCATCTTGAAACCTGTCTGTGGCACTTCCGACGCGGGCTGCTCGTCGGGTCGCTGAAGCCGTCCGGGTGCTGCACACTGGCGCCGTGGATGCTGGACAGGACAGGCGGCCCGCAGGCGGCGACGGCGGGTTGCGCTCCGCCGTGGTGGTCAACCCGGTGAAGGTCGACGATCTCGACGAGCTGCGCCGGATCGTTAACGACGCCCTCGCCGCGGCAGGCTGGCCCGCGCCGCAGTGGTACGAGACCACCGCCGACGACCCGGGCCGCGGCCAGACCGAGCAGGCTGTCAAGGCCGGCGTCGACCTGGTCTTCGCCTGCGGCGGCGACGGCACCGTGATGTCCTGCGTCAGCGCGCTGGTCGGCACCGACGTGGCGCTGGCCGTGCTGCCGCAGGGCACCGGCAACCTGCTCGCCGCCAACCTGGGGCTCTCCACCGACCTGGCCGCCGGCTTGCAGGTCGCCATCGAACGCGGTCGACGGCTGCTCGACGTCGGCGCCGTCGAGGACCAATACTTCACCGTGATGGCCGGCATGGGCTTCGACGCCAAGATGCTCGAGGCCACCAATGAGACCACCAAGGCCCGCATCGGTTGGCCGGCGTACGTGGTGGGCGCTGCCCGTCACCTACGGGACCGGCCGATGCGGGTGCAGATCCGCATCGACGACCGGCCGCCGGTGCGCCGCCGGGCCCGTTCGGTGCTGATCGCCAACGTCGGCCGGCTCCAAGGCGGCGTGACCCTGCTGACCGAGGCCGAGCCGGACGATGGCTGGCTCGACGTCGCCGTACTCACCCCGCGCAACCTGCGGCACTGGCTCGCGCTCGGCTGGGCGGTGATCCGTCGCAACGGCCAGGTGCCGCAGATGGAGGTGTTCCGGGCCCGACGGGTGGTGGTCACCAGCAACCGGCCTCAGCCCCGTGAGTTGGACGGCGACCTCATCTCCCCGGGTCGCGAGCTGCGGGCGGACATCCGGCCGGAGGCGCTCTGGCTCTGTGTCCCCCAACCCGAGGACGCCCCCGACCTGGCCGATGATGCGCGGAGCGCCGGGAAGCGGGGCGAGCAGCTGATCGAGGACGCGCGCCGTGAGTAGCACCCGGATCGTTCCCGAGACCCGGCTGATGGCCGACGAGGAGTTGTCCGCCGACGATGCCTGGCACACACTGCGCCGACAGGGCGGCTGGCACCTGCTGCGGGACGCGTTCATCCGGTTCCGCTACGGCGACGGCTTCAGCCACGCCCGTGCGTTCGCGCTGCAACTCTGCCTGGCCGTGGTGCCGTTCATGATCGCCCTCACCGGCCTGATCAGTGAGTTGGGCGTCGAGGAGGGCGGCCAGGTGGTCGCCGACACCGTCCTGGCGCTCACCCCCGGGCAGAGCGCGCAGATGGTCGCCGAGCTACTCGGCGAGGGAGAACGCGTCGAGGACGCGGGGGAGCTGGCACTCACCCTCGGTCTGCTCACCGGCCTGTTCGCGCTGACCACCACGATGGCCCAGATCGAGCGGGGCGCCAACCGCATCTACGGCGTCGAGCGGGACCGCCCGGCGCTGCGCAAATACCTGCGCGCCGCAGTGCTGGCCGTCACCGCCGGTCTGCCCGCGCTCGCCGGCTTCCTGATCCTGGTCGGCGGCGGCGCGATGGGCGACTCGGTCCGCAAACACTACGAGTGGGGTGCGCTCGCCAACGGCATCTGGGACGTGGTCCGCTTCCCGTTGAGCCTCGGGCTGACCGTTGTTGCCGTCGCCGTGCTCTTCCGGCACGCGCCGCGCCGCAACCAGCCCGGCCTGTCCTGGTTGCTCTTCGGCGCCGGCATCGCCACGGCGCTGTGGTGGTTGGCCAGCCTCCTGCTCGCCGCGTACGTGCGGTTCAGTGACGGTTTCGGGCAGACCTACGGCGCGTTGACCGGGATGATGGCGCTGCTGCTCTGGGCCAACCTGACCGGGATGGCGCTCTTCGGTGGGCTGGCCTTCGCGGCTCAACTGGAGGCGCTGCGCATCGGTGTGCAGGAGCCTGCCCAACCGGATCTGTGGGAGCCCGACCCGGACCGCGCTGAGCTGTACGACACCGGGGACATGTCAGCGCTCTAGCGCACCGGCGTGTACGACGGCCGCGGATCGGGTAATGCGCCTCGCCAGAGACGACAAGGGAGGTGCGGGGTGACCGGGGTCAAAGAGGTGGCGCGGCGTCCGATCGGTCATTTCGCCGAACGGAGCATCGCCGGTCTGGTGGCCGTCACCGGCGCCGGGGTGGCCTTCGGGCTGCTGTTGTTGCTCGTCCGGGTGCGGTGGAGCCCCCTGCAGGAGGCTGACCACGCGCTCGCCGAGTGGTTCAACGGGCTCGTCGCCCCGCACCACGCGCTTGTCACCGTGCTCCAGGCGGTGACCGACCTGGGCGGCCGGCCGATCCTCATCTGGCTGGTCACCATCGCCGTCATCGGGCTGCTGATCCGGCGTCAGCCCCGACTCGCCGTCTACCTGATCATCACGGGGGTCGGTGGTCTGATCCTCGACCCGTCACTGAAGACGCTTGTCGGCCGGCTTCGCCCGGTCGTGGACGTGCCGATCGCCAGTGCCCCCGGCAACAGCTTCCCGAGCGGGCACGCTCTCGGCTCATTCGTCGCCTATGGAGCGCTGCTGCTGGTGTTCCTGCCGGCGATGGCGCCCCGCTGGCGCAAGCCGGCCATCGCCTGCGTCGGTGTGCTGGTGGCACTGGTCGGCCTGACCCGGATCGCGCTGGGCGTGCACTTCGTCTCCGACGTGTTGGCCGCCTGGCTGCTCGGGGCCGCCTGGCTGGGCGTCACCGCGTACGCCTTCCGGCTGTGGCGGCGGGAGCGGGGCAGGCCGGTGGCGCCGTTGACCGAGGGCCTGGAGCCGGAGGCGGGGCACGACATCGCCCCCGCCCCGGCCGAGGAGCACGTGTTGGCCCACCCCCGCTCGGCGGTGGCCGAGCTGCTGGTCGGCTGGGTGCTCGTCTTCGGGGCGCTCTACGGCTTCGGCACGTACGTCAGCTACCACGCCAAGGGCACCTTCTTCGACACCCTCGACACCGAGGTGCCGCGCTGGTTCGCCGAGCGGCACACCGAGGTGCTGACCGAGGTCAGCTGGTGGTGGAGCAAGTTCGGCGACACCCACGCCATTCTGTTGATCTCGCTGGTGTTCTGCCCGCTGGTGCTGGCGGTGTGGCGGCGCTGGCGGCCGGTGCTCTTCGTGGCGCTGGCGATGGTGGGTGAGCTAACCCTCTTCCTCGCGTCGGCCCGCGCGATCGACCGGCCGCGTCCGCCGGTGGAGAACCTCGACGGGCAGATGCCCACCTCGTCGTTCCCGTCCGGGCACATCGCGGCCACGATCTGCGTCTGGCTGGCGATCACCCTCATCGTGTTCCCGCGTACCGACCGGTGGTGGCGTTGGATCTTCGTGGCGCTGGCCGTGCTCATGCCGGTCGGGGTGGCCACCTCGCGGATGTACCGGGGAATGCACCACCCGACCGACTTCATGGGCGCGATCCTGCTCTCGGCGCTCTGGATCGGGCTGCTCTACCTGGTGATCCGACCGAACGCGGACCTGACGGAAGGCAACCGACCGGCCATCGAGTCGGAGGACGTGGACACCCTCGACGACGAGCTGGCGCGGGCCGGCCGAGCCGACTAGGCGCGGCCGTCGTGCTGCGGGTGATGACCTGGAACATCCGCACCGGCGGCCGGGATCGCGGTGGCCCGGATCGGCTGGATCAGGTCGTCCAGGTCGTCGACGAGCAGGCACCGGACGTGCTGGCCCTGCAGGAGCTGCGCGGCTTCGACCGCGACGGGCTGATGGCCACCGTGGCGGGCCGGCTGGGGATGACGCCGCACCTGGCCCGGTCCTGCTTCGGGCAGCCGGTGGCGGTGCTGGTCCGGCCGCCGTACCGGGTCGTCGACGCGGGGGCGGTGCGTCGGCCCTTCCACCATGCCGCCGCCCGCGTCGTGGTGGCAACGTCCGCCGGCCCGTTCACCGTGCTCGGCACCCACCTCTATCCGTACTCCGGGGGGCGGCGGCGGATGGAGGCCGACTGGCTGGTCGCCGCGGCACGCCGCCACCAGGGGCCGCTGACGCTGATCACCGGTGACCTCAACTCGCTCGACCCGACCGTCGACCACACCGCCCGGCTGGCCGGCATGCCCGCCCTCTACCGGCGGCGGCACCTGCGGCGCTCCGGCGGCGACGTGGACACCCGGGCGATCGCCCGGCTGCTCGCCGCGGGCTTCGTCGACCTCTGGCCGGCGGGCAATGTAGACCTGCCGGAGGCCGCCGGCCACACCGTGCCCACCCGGCTGGGCGGAGCCGAGTTCGCCGGGATGCGGCTGGACTACCTGCTGGCCACTTCAGCGCTGGCCGAACGGGTCCGGAATTGCCGGGTGATCAGAGGCGGCACGGCAGACACAGCCTCCGACCACTACCCCCTGCTCACCGAGCTAGACCTGTCCTGAACGCAACCCCTACCCCCCCGCCCCCGCGATCTTGCAGCTTCGGTCGCCGTGATGCCCCTTACGTCTGGGCAGTAAGTGCAAGATCGCGGGGGCGGGGCTGGCACGGGACGGTTACTGTGCCCGCTGTGACCGAACGTGCCCGCCTCGCGCTGCCCAGGCCGCCGGTCGACCTGGCCGCGTCGGAGGCGGCGCGCTCGGCCCTCGAACCGCCGGCCACGAACACGACTGAGCCGGCCGCCGCCGCGCTTCCGCTCGTCGCGGCCGTCGCGCGCGGCGTGGCGCTGGTCGTGGTGCTGCCGGTACGCCTGCTCTGGGAGCTGATCGCGGCTGCCGGCCGGCTGCTGCACCGGCACCTGCTCACTCCGGCTAGCCGGTTCCTGGTCCGCTGGCTGCTGGCCCCGCTGGCCTGGGCGCTGCACCGGCTGGTCTGGGCGCCGCTGGTCTGGTGCGTCCGGCACCTGCTGTGGATCCCGTTGGTGTGGGTCGCCCGCACCCTGATCTGGCCCGCGCTGGTCTGGTTGGCCCGTCGTGGGCTGCGTCCGGCCCTCGTCGTGCTGGGGCGCGTGCTGATCTGGCTCGCCGAGCACCTGCTCCTGTGGCCGCTGCGATGGTTGGGCGAGGTGCTCACGCCCGTCGGTCGGCTGATCGTGGCCGCGCTGGTCGGCGCGTGGCGGACGGCCGGCCGGGTGCTGCGACTGCTCTACCGACTACTGCTGCGCCCGCTCGGGCGAGGGCTGCACTGGTTGTGGCGGCACACCGTCCGACCGCTGCTGCACGGCCTGTGGTGGGTCTGGTCGGTGACCGTCCTGCCGGTGGCGCGAGGTGTCCGGGCGGCGTGGCGGGCCACCGTGTCGCGGACGGCCCGCTGGATCCGCCGCTCGGTGCTCGATCCGGCTCGGGCTGCCTCCCGCGAGGTGTTCACGGCCCTCGGCCTGCGCCGCTGACCGCGCCAAATCGATGGGTGCGCGTGCAACCTGATCCCCGGCCGGGTCCATCCATACGGTGACAGCATCGGGATCCGGAACGGGAGTGGTTGATGCATGCCGCACAACGGCACGAGTACGTGGAGTTCGTTACCGGAGTGACGGAGAAGCTGCGACGTACCGCCTATCTGTTGACCGGTGACCGGCACCGGGCCGACGACGTGGTGCAGCAGACGCTCACCCAGCTCTTCGTGAAATGGCCCCGGGTACGGCAGGCCGACAACGTCGGGGCGTACGTCCATCGAATGCTGATCAACGCGTTCAGACAGGAGCGGCGGTCCCGCTGGTGGGGCGTGCAACTGTTCGATCGCACGCCCGAGCCGGTGCCCCGCGGTGCGCCGGCCGGACCGGATGACGATGCCGTCAACGCGGTGGCGGTGCGCGCCGCGTTGGCGGCGGTGCCACCCGGCCAACGGGTGGTCCTGGTGCTCCGGTTCTACGCCGATCTGAGCGTCGAGCAGACCGCCGAGGTGCTCGGTTGCTCCACCGGAAACGTCAAGAGTCAGACCGCGCGGGGGCTGACCGCGCTGCGCCGGCAGTTGCCGCGGGACGCGGAGTCGAAGGAGACGGCCCGATGATCGACCAGGAGGAGACGTACCTGCGGAGCCTGTTCGCGCGCGCGGCCGACGACCTGCCCGGCGATGGCATTTCGCTGGAAAGGGCGTTGGCCGACGGCGAACGGACGGTCCGCCGACACCGACAGATGACCCTGGTCGGGGTCGTGGGCACGGTGTTGGCGTTGCTCGGCTCGGCCGCCCTGCTGGCCGGTGTCCGGCCGTCGGTGGGCCCGTCGCCGGCGGACGAGCCGCCGCCGCCGTCGTCCACCACCGCCCCGACCGGACCGCCCACGGTGGCACCGGAGGCCTTCGACCCAACGCTGAGGCTGTTCCGGCTCGGTTCGGTGGCGGCCGAGGCGGTCGATCAGTCGTACCGGACGGATGTCAAGGTCCTGGCGGTGGACGCGAGCGTCCCCGAGGCGATCAGCCCCGGCAGGCCGGTGGAGCCAGGGCCGATCATGGGTGTGGGCCGGTCGGTGACCGTGCGGCTCGGGGCTCGCGGGGTGGATCTCTTCGCCAACCAGCGGCAGCGCAGCGAGCTGGACGGCCCGCCACCGCCGGTCGCCCTGCCCGGCGCACCGGTGGCAGCGGTCGACGGGCACTCGGCCTACCTCTACAGGGATGGCGACGAGGCGCTGCTCTCCTGGCAGTACGCCCCGGACGGCTGGATGTCGATCAGCATGTCGAAGGTCGACGATCCCGAGGAGTTCGGCCGCCAGATCGCGGCGGGGCTGGTGTGGGAGACCCAGCGAGTCAGCGTGCCGTTCGCGCCGACCGCCCTACCGGCCGGCGCCACGCTCAAGGGCATCGAAGTGCGGACGTACGACGGGCAGTGGCTGAACGTCGACGTCCATTACCGCACGGGCGGGCCGGGCCCCCGTCAGGATCTCAGCATCGGCGTCAGCAACGGGATCTTCGCCGGTGACGGGAGCGACTTCGAGAAGTCCCGCGTGATGGTGGCGGGCCGCGTCGGGTCGGTGATGAGCGATGCCACGGGCATCGGCGTGTTCCGGGTGGCGCAGGTGCCCGGCTGCGCGGGGTGTGTCACCGAGGTCTCGACGGAGAGTCCGGCCGGCGCGAGCGCGGTGGGTGGCCGCAACGGCGGCCTGGACATGGCCGCCTCGATACGTCTGGTCGACGGCTGGAACGACCTGGCGTCCTGGCGTCCGCTCCAGCGGTGAACACGGTGGCCGACCCGGCGTCGGGTCGGCCACCGGACCTCCGACTCAGAGCACGAGGTTGAGCAGCACGGTGAGCACCACCGAGGCGAGGATCGAGAAGAGGATCATCAGGAGGCAGCCGAGGCCACCGCCGAGCGGCCGGATCTCCGTGTTACCGAAGCGCATGATGTCTACCTTCCCGCGTTCACAGCTGGCGTAGCCGGGGCAGCAGTTGCTCCTGCGCCCAGTCGAGGAACATCGGCTGGGTCTCCCCACCGACCTGGACGATCGCCACGTGGGTGAAGCCAGCGTCGACGAACTTGCGGAACGCCTCGACGTGCGCGTCCAGATCCGGACCGCAGGAGATGCCCTCCGCGACGTCCTCCTCCCGGACGAACTGGGTGGCGGCGGCGAAGGACTCCGGGCCGGGCAGGTCGGCGTTGACCTTCCAGCCCATCCCGAACCAGCGGAACTGGTCGTGCACGATCTTGCGGCACTCCGCCTCGTCGGGGCCGTAACAGATGGCCACCTGGCCGTAGCGGGGCTGGCCGGCACCTCCGGCGTCGTCGTACATCTCGATGAGGTGCCGGTCGGGTTCGGTGGAGATGACGCCGTTGCCGTACTCGGCGGCCAGCGTCGCGGACTGCCGACCGGACGCGGCGACGGCCATCGGCACCGGCCGTTCCGGGCGATCCCAGACGTAGGCGTCGGGCACGTCGAAGTGGTTGCCGGAGAAGGTGAGCGTCTCCCCGTTGAGCAACGGCCGGATGATCTGCAACGCCTCCTCGAACATCTCGTGCCGCTGCTGGACGTGCGGCCAGCCGCCGACCACGTGCTCGTTCAGGTTCTCCCCGGCCCCCAGGCCGAGGGTGAACCGGCCGTCCGAGAGCGCCCCGATCGTGCTGGCCTTCTGGGCGACCACGGCCGGGTGGTAGCGGCGGATCGGGCAGGTCACGAAAGACATCAGCTGCGCGTGGGAGGTGGCGTGGGCGACCGCGCCGAGCACCGACCAGGCGTACGGGGAGTGGCCCTGGGAGTCCAGCCAGGGGTAGTAGTGATCGGAGATCACCAGTTGGTCGAAGCCAGCCGCCTCGGCCCGTACCGCATGGTCCACCAGCTGCTTGGGCCCGGCCTGCTCGCTCATCAGGGTGTAGCCGACGCTGACCATCCTGGTATCCCCTCTCGCTGACGGATCGTTCCCGGGATACCCCGGTGCACGGCGGTCAACCCTCCCGTCCGGTTCGGCTGTCGCAGTGCTTGACGGATCCCGGCCGCCTGCCTACCGTCGCTCTTAACCGGTTAAGAGCCGGGTGTGGCGCACATCCTGTGGTGGGGATGACCGCCCCGTGACGGCCCGCGTCCGCGTGGGCCGTTGCGGCTGTCCGGGCTGCGGGCCCGTCAACTGAACCGGTTGCGAGGGCCATTCCATCGCCCTACGCTGATGCGTGCGCCGGGAGTCGGGCGCGGCTGCCGGGCTGCAGCCGCCTTCCCCTGTCACGTCCCACCCCTGTCGGGCATCGGGGGTCCTCCCTGAGGAAGGCCATGAAGACTCGACTCTCCGCCGTCGGCGCGACAGTGCTCGCGTTGCTCGTCGTCGTGCTGGCGTTCGGCCAGCCGGCGCACGCCGCGGCCGGTTTCTCCGTCGCCGACGGCAAGTTGTACGACGCCAACGGCACCGAATTCATCATGCGCGGCGTCAACCACGCGCACACCTGGTACCCGCAGCAGACCAGCTCGTTCGCCGACGTCAAGGCGCTCGGCGCGAACACCGTGCGGGTGGTGCTCTCCAGCGGCGACCGGTGGACCCGCAACACCAACGCCGACGTCGCCAACGTCATCTCGCTCTGCAAGGCCAACCGGTTGATCTGTGTGCTGGAGGTGCACGACACCACCGGGTACGGCGAGCAGAGCGGCGCGATCACCCTCGCCCGCGCCGTCGACTACTGGCTGAGCCTCGACGTCCTCTCCGGCCAGGAGCGGTACGTCATCGTCAACATCGGCAACGAGCCGTACGGCAACCAGAACTACGCCTCGTGGGCCACCGACAACGCCAATGCGATCAAGCGCCTGCGTGCCGGCGGGTTGACCCACACGATCATGGTCGACGCGCCGAACTGGGGGCAGGACTGGTCGTTCACCATGCGCGACAACGCCGCGTCGGTCTTCGCGGCCGACCCGGCGCGCAACACGGTCTTCTCGGTGCACATGTACGGCGTGTTCGACACCGCCGCGGAGATCAGCGATTATCTGGGCCGGTTCCGCACGGCCGGGCTGCCGATCGTGGTCGGTGAGTTCGGCTTCGACCACTCCGATGGCAATCCGGACGAGGACACCATCCTCGCGTACAGCCAGGCCAACGGGATCGGCTGGCTGGGCTGGTCGTGGAGCGGCAACGGCGGCGGCGTCGAGTATCTCGACCTGGCCACCAACTTCAACCCGGCGAGCCTGACCACCTGGGGGCAGCGCCTCTTCAACGGCGTCAACGGCATCCGGCAGACCGCCCGCGAGGCCAGCGTCTTCGGTGGCACCCCACCGCCGACCACGCCTCCGCCCACCACGCCTCCACCCACCACGCCGCCGCCGACGACGCCCCCGCCCGCCGGTGGTTGCACGGCGACGTACACGGTGACCAATCAGTGGCAGGGTGGCTTCCAGGGTGAGGTACGGGTGACCGCCGGCGCGAAGGCGATCACCGGCTGGGCCACCGGCTGGACCTTCGCCAACGGCCAGAGTGTCACCCAGTCCTGGAACGTGGCCCTCACCAGCAGCGGCACCACGATCACCGCGCGCAACGTGGACTACAACGGGCGGCTGGCCGCCGGTGCCAGCACCAGCTTCGGCTTCCTCGGCAGCTGGACCGGCACCAACACCCTGCCGGTTGTGAGCTGCACGGCGAGCTGAAAGCCGGACGGTGGTCGGGTCCGCAACGGACCCGACCACCGCAATCCGTACCTGTCAGTGCTCTCCGGCCAGGTTCACGATGACCACCCCGGCGATGATCAACGCGATGCCGGTGAGCTTGGCGAGCCCCACCGACTCACCGAGGAAGACCGCCCCGATCGCCACGATGGCCGCGGTGCCCAGACCCGACCAGAGGGCGTACGCCACACCGACCGGTATCTCCTTGACGGCCTGGGCCAGCAGGAGGAACGCCAGCGCGTAGCCGCCGAGGCACGCGAGGGTGGGCCAGAGGCGACTGAATCCGGAGGTGCTCTTGATCAGGCTGGTGGCCACCACCTCGGCGAGGATGGCGATCCCCAGCAGCACGTACGCCATGCGCCCTCAGTCCTGAATGCTCGGTGGACGTCATCGAAGCCCAGGCTAGCGCCGACTCTCCGGCCGGGGGCACCACTCGGCATCCGGCTTCAAAGGCGCTCCGGGCACCTTTTCGGCCCGGTGCGAGCCACAGCGCCGACGGGGGGCAGAGCTTCAGGATTCGACCTCGCTCAGATCAGGGCCGAAGCGGACCTCCTGGCCCTTCGGCACGGCCACCTCGACGGTCTGGCCACCACAGCGGATCCGTGCCGTGCGCGACTGGTCGCCGCGACGGTCGCGTACGGTCAGCCACTCCAGTTGTCCCCCGCGCCAGGCGAGGTCGACGATCCAACCCCCGCGGCAGTGGACGCCGTGCAGTGATCCGTCGGGCCATGCCTCGGGCACTGCCGGCAGCGCGTGGATGACGCCACCGTGGCTCTGCACCACCAGCTCGAGGATCGCGGCCATCAGCCCGTAGTTGCCGTCGATCTGGAACGGCGGGCCGGAGCTGAGGAGGTTGGGCAGGAGCCCACCCCACTGGGTGGGGTCGAACGGGTCGGGGTTGATCGCCGGGGGCTCCAGCGGATCGCGGCCGAACGGGCGGGTGGCTTCGCGCAGCAGGTCCCGGGCCGTCTCGCCGTCGGCCAGCCGGGCCCGCAGGGCGATCTTCCAGGCCCAGGGCCAGCCGAACGCGCCGGGGCCCTTCGCGTCGAGGACCCGTGCCGCGGCTGCGGCGAGTTCGGGTGTCTGCTCCGGGCTGATCTGGTCGAGCGGGTAGAGGCCGACCAGCTGTGACATGTGCCGGTGCAGAGGGTCCTGCTCGGGGTGATCGTCGACCCACTCGCGAAGGCGGCCGTCCTGGGTGAGCGTGGTCGGACGCAGCCGCGGCAGAGCGTCGCGGATCTCCTGGCAGACCGGGTCGTCGTCGAGGCCGAGGATGTCCGCCGCCGCGAGGCATTTGGTGAACAGGGCCCGGATCAGGGCGACGTCCATGGCGGTCGAGTACGACAGCGCCTCGGCGGTCTGCGCGCGTGAGATGAACGAGTTCTCCGGCGATGTCGAGGGGATGGTCTCCCGCCAGCCGGTCCCGACGTCGACCAGCCAGTCCAGGCAGAACTCGGCGCAGCCACGCAGCAGCGGCCAGCCCCGGTCCCGGAGGAAGTCGGTGTCCTGGGTGAAGTCGAAGTGATCCCACACATGCTGAGTCAGCCAGACACCGCCCATCATCCAGATCGCCCAGGAGGGTGCGCCGCGACCCATGCCGACGGGCAGCGCCCAGCCCCACAGGTCGGTGTTGTGGTGGGCGACCCAGCCCCGCGCGCCGTACAGGTCGCGGCTCACCGCCGCCCCGGTCTGCGACAGCCGTTCGATGAGGTGGAACAGCGGGTGGTGGCACTCGCTCAACCCGGCTGCCTCGACGCCCCAGTAGTTCATCTGGGTGTTGATGTTGATCGTGTAGTTGGAGGACCACGGCGGGCGTAGCTGGTCGTTCCAGATGCCCTGGAGGTTGGCCGGTGGGCCACCCGGGCGGGAGGCCGAGGCGAGCAGGTAGCGGCCAAGCTGGAAGATCACGGTCGCCACCAGCGCCTCGTCGGCGTCGCCGAGGATGTCGGTGGCGACGTCGATCGTCCCGGAGGGGCGGTCGCCGACGGTCAGGCGGGTGGACGCCAGCAGCGTGCCGAGGTCCTGCTCGTGCGCGCGCAGCAGCTCGTCCGCTCCAGTGGCGAGCGCCGATTCGGCGTCTCGTGCCGCAGCCTGGGTCTGCTGCCGGTGGCTGCCGGGCGTGGCTCCGGCCCAGTGCGCGCCCGAGCTGGTGGAGCTGCCCAGCGTCACGACGGCGTACGTCATGCCCCGCACCGACCATTCGCCGTCGTCCACGGTCACCACACCGTCGGTGTCGACGCGTACGACCGCCACCGCGAGCGGCTCGTCAGCGGCGTCTGGCTCGGCGTAGCGCAGCGGCTCGGCCACGTTCGCTTCGTGCAGCGGCGCTCCGTCGACGGGCACCCGGATGGTCAGGTCGATCCCCGACTCGTTGATGCCGTGGTGCGCGACCGGCAGCGGCGAGGTGAGCCCGAGGCGCAGGTCAGCGGTGCCGCCGTCGACGCTCACCGAGATGCACAACGCTCGCGCGGGCCGGCTGGCCCAGGTGCGCCGGGTCAGGCGTCGTCCGTCGCCGAGGTCGATCGCCTCGTCGACCACGCCGGTGTCGAGGTTCAGGGTCCGGCCGCCGTACGTGGCGTCCGCGCCGGCGACCAGTGCCATCCACAGGTCGACGAAGGGTAGGTACTCCTGGCTGTACGGGCCCTCGAACGACGTGATCAGCGTTTCGGCCCGCCGGTAGTCCTCGTCGAGGATGGCCTGGCGCACCTCGGCGAGCCGGGTGGGGCCGGCACCGCCAGCGATGACATCGGCGAGGCCCTCGGCGGGGCCGTCCGGCGTCCCCGACCACAGGGTGGCGTCGTTGACCTGCCACTGGCTGCGACCGATGCCGCCGAACACCATGGCGCCGAGTCGACCGTTGCCGACCGGAGCCGCCTCGAACCAGCTCGACGCTGGCTGCGGCCAGGCCAGTACGAGGTCGTTGGGGGATTGCTGCATCACCACTGCTCCAGGTGCTGGTCGGGAGCCCGCTCCAGGTGGACGAGGACGCTGGCGTAGTCGCCAGCCGGCAGATCGAGGGGCAGCCCGTGACCCAACAGGAACGACCCCGGGTAGGTCCGCCCGGTGTCGCGGTCCCGGTACGACGCGTCGGGCTGCACCGCGACCAGCCGGAGCGGGCCCGGTCCGTGGCCGTACGGCCGCGACGGGCACCAGGCGAGCACGACGTGCTCGTCGTCGCTGGCGTACTGCACGGCGCTGAGCGAACCACTACCGCGCAGCCGGTACGCCGTGCCGTGCTGGACGGTCGGTCGGATGCGCTTGTACGCCGCGATCAGCTCAGTCGCCTCCTTCAGCTCCTCCGTGGTCCACGTCGTCAGGTCACCGCCGATGCCGAGGGCTCCGGCCATGGCGACGTGGAAGCGGAAGCGAAGTGGCGTCTGCCGGGCGGTGGCCACGTTCGGGCTGTCGGTGACCCAGGCGCTCATGACCTGGGCCGGGTAGAGGTTGCTGAAGCCCTCTTGGATGGCGATGCGGTCGATCGGGTCGGTGTTGTCGGACGTCCAGACCTGGTCGGTTCGGGCCAGGACGCCGAGGTCGACCCGCCCACCGCCGCCGGCGCAGGCCTCGATGCGCAGCCCGGGATGGTCGGCCCGCAGCCGGTCCATGATCCGGTAGATCGCCTGCGTGTGTGCGATCCAGAGCCGGTCGGGGTCGCCGTGACCGGGCCACCCGGCCTCGGTGTGCGGACGGTTGGCATCCCACTTGAGGAAGTCGATGTCATGGTCGCGGACCAGCCGGTCGAGCCAGTTGTGCGTCCACTCGGCGGTGTCCGGCCGAGCCAGATTGAGGACCAGTTGGTTGCGCATCTCGGTGGAGCTGCGGTTGGCCATGTGCAGCACCCAGTCCGGGTGTGCCCGATAGAGGTCGCTGTCGGGATTCACCATCTCCGGCTCGACCCAGAGCCCGAAGCGCATACCGAGGCGACGCACCTCTGCCGCGAGCGGCCGGAGCCCGTTGGGGAAGCGGGTCGGGTTGGGTGTCCAGTCGCCGAGGCCGGCCTGGTCGCTGACGCGGGCGCCGAACCAGCCGTCGTCCATCACGAACAGCTCGATGCCGAGGCTGGCGGCGCGGGCGGCCAGCGCGATCTGACCGGCCTCGTCGACGTCGAAGCCGGTCGCCTCCCAGGAGTTGTAGAGGACCGGTCGCGTCTCGTCGGGGTGGGACAGGACGTGGCGGCGGATGTACTCGTGCCAGGCGCGGCTGGCCGCGCCGAAGCCGCCCGTCGAGTAGAGGCCCGCGAACACCGGGGTGTCCAGCGTCTCGCCCGGGGCGAGGGACCAGGTGAGGCCCTCGTGGCCGAAGCCGCCGGTCCAGGTCGTACGCCCGACGGGGTCGCGGTGGACGGTGACCCGCCAGCTGCCGCTCCAGGCCAGCGCGCTGCTCCAGACCTCGCCGCCCTGCTCGTCGGCGGTGCCGTCGTCGATGGCAAGCCACGGGTTGGCGTGGTGGCTCGTCATGCCGCGCCTGCTGGTGAAGACCGTCTCGGCCACCGGAACATCGCTGCGGCGCAGTTGAAACTCGCTGTTCCAGGCGCCGACCAGATGGCTCATCCGGTAGTTCGACAGCTGCGGCGCGGTCCAGGCCGCGGAGTCACAGCGCAGCAGCGTGACCGGGGCGCTATCGTCGCGGTTCTCGACGGTCGTCCACCGTTCGATCACGTCGCTGTCGGCGTGCACCCGGTAGTGCAGGGTCAGCCGCAGCGGATAGTGCCGGTCGTGCAGGTGGATGCGCAGGTGCCCACCGTTGATGTCATGGGTGTCGTAGCGCCACTGCACCGCGCGCGTGCCGTCGGCGAAGCGCACCAGCATGCTGGGTGGCCCGAACCGGGCACCCCCCTCTACCGGCAGTTCCTCCTGGCCGGCGGCTTCCTCGAAGCTGCTCGCCGCGGGCGACAGGCGCTCGGGTAACAGTGCCGCCTCGGCCAGTGACAGTGTGGGTCCCCAGTGGACGTGTCGTACTGTCTCTTCCTCGCTGAGCCGGATGGCATACGCGCTTGTCAGGCCTTGAAGCAGCCATAGGGAGTGGTCGGGATCGAACTGCACGGATGACATCGAGTCCTCGGGGGATGGTGTGACGAGCCGATGAGTGACGCCGAGCGTAGGGTCAGGATTCGGGCAAAATCAATACTTGACGAAGTTAAATATTGAGTCTACGTTTCCACCATGTTTCCAGCGACCGGCACGGATGCCCTTGCCAGCACCCCTGCGGCCACTGCGGTTTTCACCGCGGTGCTGACCGACGGGCCGCTGAGCCGGGTCAGCCTTGCCGACCGACTTGGACTCTCCTCGGCGGCCGTCACCAAGGCCGCACGTCCGCTCATCGACATGGGCTACCTGTACGAGTTGGCCGCGACCGAACGGACCGGCCCCGGAGCCGGCCGCCCTGCCACTCCGCTGGCCGTCCGGGCCGACCGCGAGTTCTTCATCGGGGTGAAGATCACCTCTGACGAGCTGATCGGCGTTGTCTGCGACCTCCGGGCGGGGGTGCGCGCCACGGCCCGTCGACGGTTGACCGACACCGGCGTGGAGGCGGTCCTCGCCGAACTCGGCCAGCTCGTCGAAGGGCTGATCGACGCCCCCGCCGGGTACCGGGCCCGGACCCGCCGGCTCGGTCTGGCGATCTCGGGCGACGTGGACCGCACGACCGGCCTCGTCCGGTACTCACCGTTTCTTCAGTGGCGCAACGTGCCGCTGCGCCAGCTCGCCGAAGAGCTCACCGGCCTCGCGGTCACCGTCGAGAACGACGTGAAGGCCCTGACGGCTGCCGAGCACTGGTTCGGTGAGGGCGTGGGTGCCGAGTCCTTCGCGCTCGTCACCGTGGGCACCGGCATCGGCTGCGGCCTGGTCGTCCATGGTCGACTGTTGTCCGGTTCGAACGGCGTGGCCGGCGAAATCGGCCACATCAGCGTCGACGCGACCGGCCCGACCTGCCACTGCGGTGGCCGGGGCTGCGTCGAGGCGATCGCCGGCACCGATGCCATCGTGCGGCAGGTGCGGGAGGCGGTCGGTCGACCCGACATCACCATCGAGGGTGCCATCGCCCTGGCCCGAGACGGCGACGAGGCGGTCCGCGCTGTCTTCGCCCGTGCCGGCAATGCGATCGGCTGCGGCATCGCCGCCGTCGCGAACCTGGTCGGCCCGGCCCGCATCGTCGTGTCCGGCGAGGGCCTGGCCGCCTACGACCTGCTCGAAACGCACATCCGAGCGGGTTTTGAACGCCAGGCATTCGGTGTAGCCGCCGAATGCCCGCTGTCGATCCGCCCGTTGCCGTTCGAGGAGTGGGCTCGCGGAGCGGCTGCGGTGAGCATTCAGACGCTCGTCGTGCCCTGACCGATCCGCCGCCGTTCCGTCGTGAGCCACGTGTTGCACCACCCCGACCAGTAGGAGGTGAATATGAGGTTGCCGTCCCGTACCCCCGGTGAGCAGTGTGGCCTCTCGGTTCGGCAAGCGGGCAACGTCCGATCCGGCCCCCCGGTCGGGGTCGGTGCGGGTGCCTCGGTGCCGGGCGTCGTCGACCTGCGGTGGCCCTGATGGCCATCGACGCACCTCCCCTGATCCCGGCGGTCCGCGAGGCGGGGCAACCGCGGCGGGGCCTGCGACGGCGCACCGCGCCACCGCGCAACCGACGCAGCCGTTGGGCCGAGGCCAAGCGATCCTGGCGGCTGCAATGGCAGCTGTACCTGCTGATCATCGTGCCGGTGGCGTACTTCGTCATCTTCAAGTACGTGCCGATCGGCAACGCGGTCATCGCGTTCAAGGACTACAACATCCTCGCCGGCCCCTGGGGCAGCGAATGGGTCGGGCTGCGCAACTTCGAGTTGTTCTTCAGCAACCCGGTCTTTCCGGTGCTGCTGAAGAACACCTTCATCCTGGCGTTCTATCTGGTTCTGGCGAGCTTCCCGATCCCGATCATCTTGGCCATCGCGCTGAACGAGATCGGCAACGGTTGGTTCAAGCGCACCGTGCAGATGGTCACCTACGCGCCGTACTTCATCTCGACCGTCGTGGTGGTGTCCATGACGGTCCTCGTCCTGTCGCCCCGCCTCGGCATCGTCGGTGACGGGCTCGGGCTGTTCGGAGTCGAGCCGGTCAACTTCCTCGGCGATCCGGACTACTTCCGGCACATCTACGTCTGGTCCGACGTCTGGCAGACCGCCGGCTACTCCGCCGTCATCTACATGGCCGCGCTCGCCGGCATCGATCCGGCGCTGCACGAGTCAGCCAAGATCGACGGCGCCAGCCGATTGCAGCGGATCCGGCACGTCGACCTACCGGGGATCATGCCGACCGCCGTGATCGTCCTGATCCTCGGCGTGGGCAACATGATGGCGATCGGGTTCGAGAAGGCATACCTGTTGCAAAACGATCTGAACCTGGCGAACTCCGAGATCATCCCGACCTACGTCTACAAGACCGGGCTGATCAATGCGGACTTCAGCATGGCGACCGCGGTCGGCCTGTTCAACTCCGTGGTCAACCTCTGCCTGCTGCTGGTGGTCAACTTCGCCGCCAAGCGGATCACTGGGAACGGACTCTGGCGATGAGCGCTCTGTCGATGTCGAAGCTGCCCAAGCCGCAGGTCAAGCGGGCGGACGCCAAGAAGGTCCGGGAGCCCTTCGGGGATCGCATCTTCCTGGTGGTCATCACGCTCATGCTCGCCGTACTCCTGGCGCTTGTGTTGTTGCCGTTGATCTATATCGTCGCCAGCTCGTTCAGTAGCGTCGCTGCGGTCAACGAAGGCCGGGTGTCGTTCTGGCCGGTGGAGTTCTCGCTGAAGGCATACGAGGTCGCGTTCAGCAACCCGAAGGTGCTGACGGGTTACTACAACTCGCTGATCTACGCGATTTTCGGGACGCTGATCAGCGTCACGCTGACCGTGGCGATCGCCTATCCGCTGTCCCGGAAGGCGTTCTTCGGGCGCAACGTGCTGATGACCTTCCTGATCTTCACGATGCTCTTCTCGGGTGGCTTGATCCCCACCTACATGGTCGTGCAGGACCTGGGCATGCTGGACACCCGCTGGGCCTTGCTGATACCCAACGCGATCGGCGTCTGGCAGGTGATCATCGCGCGGACCTTCTTCGCGCACTCGATCCCGGATGAGCTGTACGAGGCGGCGACGCTGGACGGCGCGAGCGAGCTGCGATTCCTCAGGTCGGTCGTGCTGCCGCTGTCGAAGCCGCTGCTCGCCGTCCTGATCCTGATGTACACGATCTTCCAGTGGAACTCCTACTTCGACGCTCTGGTCTACCTCAAGGACCCAGACCTCTTTCCGCTGCAGATCGTGCTCCGTGAACTGCTCATCTTGAACCAGTCCAACGGCGGCTCCACGAACCTGGCGCAACAGCTTGAGCAGCAACAGCTCGCGAACGTGCTCAAGTACGCCCTCATCGTCGTCTCGAGCCTGCCCGTACTGCTGATCTACCCCTTCGTCGCGCGCCACTTCACCAAGGGCGTGATGGTCGGGGCTGTCAAGGGTTAGTGGCTACTAACAATTGGAAGGGACCATGAATCCACGCTCGGTTGGAAAAATAGTCATCGCATTCACGGCCGCCGCGGCGCTCACGGTGGCCGGGTGCTCCTCCTCGAACGGCAGTAAGGGCGAAGCCCCCAAGGCCGAGTTCGGTCCGGACGGCAAGGTCATCCTGGATGTCTTCGCCCAGCAGGATCAGGACACGGACCTGAACACGAACCTCGCCACGAAGGCGATGAGCGACAAGTTCAAGATCCAGTTTAAGTTCCAGACCTCCTCGATGGACGCGGCGGCGTCGAAGGAGAAGCGCCAGATCTCGCTCGCCAGTGGCGACTACCCGGATCTGTTCATGCTGATCCCGTACGTCGACGCCTTCAGCAAGGTCGAGGTCCAGAAGCTGGGCAAGCAGGGCGTCGCGGTGCCGCTGGAAGACCTGATCAAGGAGCACGCGCCGAACGTCCAGAAACTCCTGGACTCGAACAAGATTTTCCGGGAGATGTCGGTCGCGCCCGACGGGCACATCTACGCCCTGCCGCAGGCAGCCGACTGCTACCACTGCTCCTACCCGGACAAGCTCTGGATCAACAGCACCTGGCTGAAGAACCTCGGGTTGCAGCAGCCGAAGACCACCGAGGATCTGCGGACCGTCCTGCGAGCATTCAAGACGCAGGACCCGAACCGCAACGGCAAGGCCGACGAGATCCCGATGACCACCGATCTGCGCAACAGCAACCTGATCGGGTACCTGATGGGTGGCTTCGCCTACGCCCCGGTCGGTGCCACCCCCGCGGTCCGCGGCCTGCTGACGCTCGACGGGGACAAGGTGACCACGCCGGTCGACAAGCCGGAGTGGCGCGACGGCCTGCGGTACATCAACTCCCTCTACAAGGAAGGCCTGATCGATCCCGGCTCGTTCACCCAGCCCGGCGACGCGCTGCAGGCCATCGGCAACAACCCCAAGGGCGTCCAGATCGGCTCGTCGCCCGTCCTGCACCCCGGCATCTTCGTCACGCTGGGCTCGAAGGACGGACGGGACAAGCAGTACGACGCCGTGCCGCCGCTCACCGGCCCGACCGGCAAGAGCTACACCGCGCTCAGCGAGCCGACCTCGACCGGTTACTCCTTCCTGCTGACCAACAAGGCCAGCAAGGAGGGGCGGATTGCGGCGATCAAGCTGCTGGACCACATGTTCACCGACGCCGGAAAGCTCGAGACCTGGTCGGGGCCGGAGAACGTCTGGTGGGTGAAGCCCGCCCCCGGCGACGTCGCGCTCGACGCGAACACCACGCCGATGTACAAGTCGAAGCCCGAGGCCGAGGTCCCGAAGAACGTCCGCTGGGCCGCCATGGCGACGTACAACTTCAACACCGCGTTCCGCAACGCGCAGGTGGTGCCGAAGGACATCTACTCCGAAGAGGGCTACGAGCGGCGTCTCTTCGAGGCGACGAAGCTGTACGAGGGCCGCGAGGACAAGGCGAAGATCTACCCCGAGGAGTCCGTCTGGGTGGATTCGAGCGTCGTCAATGAGCTGGCGACGATGAAGACCAACCTCGACAGCTACGTCACCCAGGGGCAGCTCGCCTTCATCACCGGGTCGAAGAACATCGACACCGAGTGGGACGCCTGGGTGAAGGGCCTTGACGGTGTCGGCCTCAAGCGGTACCTGGAGCTGAACCAGCAGGCGTACGACAAGCACAAGTCCGGCAAGTAGTACCCGTACCAACGGCGCCCAGCCGGCCTACCCGGGCCGGCTGGGCGCTCGCTCATTCGGTGCAGAGCAGGGCCCGTCGTGGTCGGCCCGGTGCGCGCAGCGGCGGCGATCCGGCATGATCCGGTCACAGAACACCCAGTGTCGTAGGTGCTGAGCGTCCTCGGCGGAGACGGTGGTGCCGGCGGGCTCGACCCCCGCAATCATCGCCAGCGACCGGGCCAGCGTGTACGCGAAGCGCAGCGCCTCGTCCAGGTCGGCGATCGCCACGGGTAGGTGAACCACAAAGCCTGGAACGCGATCCTCTCCCGTCATGGCTTCGACAGCGGCCAGGGGCAGTGCGGCGAAGACCGGCTCCGGGTTCACCGCTGATGCCGGTTGGCCTGGGCGCTCTGCCAGTCACGCAGCGCTCGCTTGATCCGGATGTTCTCGTTGGTCAACCGCTCCACGTCCTTGTGCAGCGTGGCCAGCTCCAACGCGACCCGGTGCAGGAAGCGGCGTACCTCCTGGGGGTCGACGCCGCGACGGCCGAAGCCGGCGGCGGCGAATTGGCGGTCACGGACGAGGCTCGGATGCAGCCGCGGTGACAAGGTGCCGCCGTAGATGGTGCCTCGGGTCATCGGTCGCCTCCTGTGGTTATTGGATGGGGCGGCCCCGCTGCCGAAGGGGGAATTCCGGGCAGGGCCGCCCCGCCCGGCGACCGCAGCCTCATTCGGCGAGTACGGCGCACCGGGCTGCCGGTGAATGGTGTCGATTCGGGGTAGGTCAGGGTCGCGAAGACCCCTGCTCCCGTGATAGGTATTCAGCAAGTCGGTCGGAGCCGGAGCGCGTACGTGACGCGGCTCCATGTGGAGACCCGACGAGATCCGGTATGCGGCTGCCACCCGCGAGGCCGTCTCTCGTCACCTTCTCGGCTGTTGGCACAGCCGCGGTTACTGCGCTTGCACCGGGCGTCCCCGGGGGTCGGTGATCACCCTTACCCGAAGGCCACATTTCCAGTGGGCTCGAACTGGAGCAATGGTTCCTTCGCGGGTCTCGTCAACTTTTCGAGAGGTGGATCATGCCGCACAAGCCCTTCATTCGAACGCTGCGCGCGCAGTGGCTTGGCCAGCAGCTACGGGCACTGCGGGAAGAGCGGGGGATGACCCTGAAACTCGTCTCCGAGCACCTGCAACGTGACATGTCGGCGCTCGGTCGCTACGAGCGGGCAGACTGGCCCATTCGCAAGGGAGATGTCATCGCGCTGCTCGACCTCTACGGCTTCCACAACGCGGCCGAGCGGGCTCGCCTGCTGGCGCTGGCCGAGGAGGTCTGGCGCACCGACCGGTGGGACGAGGACTACGGCGACGTCGTCGACTCGTCCTTCATCGAATACCCCTGGCTGGAAAGCCGCGCCGACAAGGTGTGCTGCTTTCACATGACTCTCGTGCCGGGGCTGCTCCAGACCCGCGCCTACGCCGAGGCTGTAATCCGCAATGCGGCTGAGCCAGAGGTTCCGGAGTCGACGATCAACCGCTGGGTCGAGCTACGGCTCGCGCGTCAGGAAGTGCTTGCCAATGGCCGTCCGATCACGATCAATACTGTCATTGACGAATCCGTCCTGCGTCGCCGTGTCGGCGGTGCCGAGGTTCTTCGGCACCAGCTCGAACACCTGATAATGCTTCAGCGTCTGCCCCATGTGCACATCCAGGTGATGCCTGCCTCGGTCGCCCTCCACCAAGGGCTGGATGGCACGTTCTGGATCTTCCATCTTCCTGAGCCTTACCCGGCTGTGGCTTACGTAGAATCTCTCGGAGGTCGGCTCTACCTGGAGTCGCCAAAAGCTGCACGCTTTCTGCGCGCGTACGATCGTTTGTCGAAGTCCGCACTCAGCGAGGATGAGTCGACCGCACTGATGAGGACCATCGCAGAGGAGCTGGCATGAACGAGAATCTGCCCAAGGTCGCGTGGCACATCAGCACCAAGAGCGACAGCAACGGTGGGAGTTGTGTCGAGGCGGGGCCGATCCTGGACGGCTCCGGCCGGGTCGCCGTCCGACACAGCAAGGCGCGCGACGCCGCGACGATCGTCTACACCGCCGAAGGGTGGACGGCGTTCGTCGGTGGCATCAAGGACGGCGACTTCGCGCGCTCCGCAGTGTGATCGACTCGGGTTCAAGGAAGTCGGGGTGTCCCAGTCGGGGTGATGCCCCGGTTTGCATGAACCCGAGTCGATCAGCTCTGACCGGGTCGGGACGCCGCGGGCGACGGCCTAGCTGACTCGTTTACGACATCAGCTCCAAGGCTCACTGACCTACATCCGCCCCGCCGCCCACCGCGAACGGGGAGGTGTGACGAGACGCGCCGACCGGGCGGCACTTCACAGCCACCTCACAGGGGTGCTGGATAGGGTGCCGATCGAGTCAACGTCCGACTCCAGCCTGGAGCGGTCGGCGTCGCACAGGAGTTTCGATGGTCTTCAAGAAGATGTTGAGCGCGTTCGGCGTGGGCGGTCCCAGCGTGGACACCGTGCTGACCAACCCCAACACCCGCCCCGGCCTGACCCTCGACGGGCAGGTCAACCTCGTCGGTGGCGACGCTGAGGCAGCCATCGAGCAGGTGGTGATCGGCCTCGTCACCCGGGTCGAGGTCGAGGGACACGACACCGAGTACGCGGGCACGATGGAGTTCCACCGGATGGTGGTCAGCGGCCCGCTCCAGCTCGCCCCGAAGCAGCAGCTCTCGATCCCGTTCCAGTTGCCGGTGCCGTGGGAGACCCCGATCACCGACGTGTACGGCCAGCGCCTGCACGGCATGACGATGGGCCTGCGCACCGAGCTGGCGATCGCCCGCGCGGTCGACAAGAGCGACCTGGACCAGGTGGCGGTGCACCCGTTGCCGGTGCACGAGCGGATCCTGGAGGCGTTCCAGCGGCTCGGCTTCGGGTTCAAGCACGCCGACCTGGAGCGCGGTCACATCCGGGGCGTGCAGCAGACGCTGCCGTTCTACCAGGAGATCGAGTTCTTCGCCTCGCCGCAGTACGCGAACACGATCCGGGAGGTCGAGCTGACCTTCGTGACCAGCCAGCGTGGTGTGGAGGTCATCCTGGAGTGCGACAAGCGCGGTGGGTTCCTCAGCGCCGGGCACGACGCATTCGGTCGCTACCAGGTGGCGCACACCGACGCTGACCGGGTGGATTGGGCCCAGGTCGTCGACGGCTGGCTGCGCGAGACCACGTCCCGCTACGGCAGCCTGCGCTCCCAGTACGGCGCGAGCTACGGCCAGGGGCACAGCCGGGGGCACGGCATGGGCGGCATGGTGGCGGGGGCGGCGCTCGGCGTCGCCGGCGGCATGATCGCCGGCGAGATGATCGAGGATGCGTTCGAGGGGGACTTCGGCGACTTCGGTGGCGACGAGTAACCGGTCCACAAACGACGACAGTGGCCTCCGGGAGATTCTCCCGGAGGCCACTGTTCGCTATGACCGGTCAGTGCCGGGCCTTGCGCTCCTGACTGCTGCGCCAGTTGCTGCCGGCCTTGGAGAGGCCACGGCTACCGAGGTAGCCAAGCGTCAGCAGGGTGATCAGGAACCAGGCGTTGTCGGCCCGGAAGATGTCGACCCCAGCGGAGTTCTTCCCGACGACCTGCGACGCGCCCAGTACGGCGGCCACCGCGATCAGGTAGATCCAGAACTCGGTGGTCTTGAATGCCTGCTTGGTCTCCGTACCGGGTGCCTGCATGTCGTTGCGATGCCCGTCGTGCATGACCGGCATCTGCTGCGTGTTCCGCATCGCTGCGGGGTTCTGCGGGTCGTTCATCGGCCGGTTCATGGGCCTGGTGGAAGCAGCCTGCGTGCTCATCTGGTCCTCCTCAGGATGCGATGAGTCGTACTCTGCGTGTTCCCTCGCCCCGCTACCGCGTTTCGGCCACGGCACGGTTCGCTTTCGTGGCGGGGACACCCCCCGACTACCCGAGGCCCCGGAGCAGGTAACACCGATCGTCGGCCGGAAATCCGGCGGCGACCGGGAGATAGGCAGGTCAGCGCGGGTCGTCGCCGATCGCCACGCCCCCAGGCTCCGAACATCCGGTCCGTGCGCGTATGTCGGGTTCTCCCGTCGGCCCCGCCGCCCGGCCACGCCGGGTTTGGTCGGCCGGTGGCCGGGCACGCAGTCAGTTCCATAGCTTCTGTGAGGTGATGGACGTGCGTGAGGACGACATGCGGCAGAACGCTGCCCGCGAGGCCGAGGATCGGATCGCCGGCGGTGTGTACGGCAAGGGCGCCATCGACGAGGTGACGCTGCCCCGCACCGATGTGCAGAGCCAGATCCAGCGCGACGACCCGGACGACCCGGCGAAGGTGCGGGTCGACCCACAGGTGCTGCGCGACGGTGGACCCGTCGGCGGGCAGGGCGCGCTGACCACCACCGGTGGCACCGCCGGGCCGGCGAGCGTACGCCGGGTGGCCCGCCAGCCGGAGCGACACCCGGGCAAGGTCGCACCGACCACGACCGGGGATGCCACCACCGGCGGCCTGAGCACGCCGCGTAGCGGTGGCACCAGCGACCAGTCCACGTCCGCGACCGGCCCGGGCAAGTCCATCCGGGACAGGTCGCGCGACGACTGACCGGCCGAACGAGCAGGCCACGCCGCCCCCGCCGAGCGAGAACTCGGCGGGGGCGGCGGGCTTCGTGGTCAGCTGGCGGGCCGCAGGACGCCTAGGCGTTGGGTGGCGCGGGTTAGCGCTACGTACAGGTCGCTGCGTCCGCGAGGGGACTCGGCCACCATCCGGTCCGGGTCGACCACCAGCACCGAGTCGAACTCCAACCCCTTGGCCTGCGCGACGGTCAGCACCACCACCCGGCTCTCCAACTCCGGATGCTCGCCCACGGCGGCCTCCGGCAGGGCGGCGGTGATGGCAGCGCCCAACTCGCCCACCCGGCCGGCCGGCACGAGCACGCCGAGTCGACCGTCGGTCAGCCCGGCCGCCTCCCGGGCGGCCTCGGCGACCAACTCCGCCGCCAACCGCCCGTCCGGCACCGTCCGGTCCCACGGGGGTACGCCGCTCTCCCGCACCGAGCGCGGTGGCCGCAGCGCCGGGTCGATCTCGGCCAGTACGTCGGCGGCGACCGCCATGATCTCGGCGGGAGTGCGGTAGCTGACCGTCAGCTCGGTGAGCCGCCACCGCTGCGCCACGTACGGGGCGAGGGCGTCCGCCCAGGAGGGCGTGCCGCTGAGCGCGCCGGTCTGCGCGACGTCCCCGACGATCGTCATCGACCGGCTCGGGCAGCGGCGCATCAGCAGCCGCCAGGCCATCGGTGACAGCTCTTGCGCCTCATCCACGATCACATGGCCGAACGCCCAGGTGCGGTCGGCGGCGGCCCGCTGCGCGGTGGTCAGCCGGTCGGCCTCCTCCTGCCGTTCCAACAGCCGATCCGCGTCGATCAGGTCGGTCACGCCGAGGATCTCACCGCCCTCGGCCTCGTCCTCGACGTCGATCGAGCGGGAACCTCGGGCGATCTCCAGCACGCCCTCGGCGTACTCCCGTTCCATCATCCGGATCCGGTCCCGTCGGGCGGCGGCGGCGCGTTCGTCCTCGCCGAGCAGCTCGGCGGCCTCGTCCAGCAGCGGGACATCGGCCGGCGTCCAGCCGCCCCGCTCGCGCCGCAGCAGCGCCCGCTCGTCCTCGGTGAGCATCGGCGTGGCGGCGGCGATCCGGTCCGGGTCGGCGTACAGGTCGGCGAGCAGCCGCTGCGGGGTGAGCACCGGCCACAACTGGTCGAGGGCGGCCCGGATCTCCGACTCCTCGCGCAGCTCGCGCCGGATCTCGGCCCGGTCCGCCTCGTCGAGCAGGTTGTCCCCACCGAGCGGGTCGGCACCGATCCGTTCGGCCACCTGGTCGGCGAGCGCGTGCACGATCTCCACGTCGAAGAGCGCGCGGGACAGGTTGTGCGGCCGGTCGGCGCGGCGTACCCGATCCCGGGCGGCCCGCACGATCTCCGGGTCGAGGGTCAGCGTCTCCCGCTCGACCTCGATCTCCAGCGGCTCGTCCGGCACCCACTGCCGGTCCCGTACGGCCAGCGCCAACACCTCGGCCAGCACCGCCCGTCCCTTGAGCGCCGCAGTCTCGGCCGGCTCGGTCCGTTGGGCGCTCACCCCGGGAAAGAGATCACCCTGGGTACGCAGCAGCACGCCGGTCTCGGCGAGCGTCGGCAGCACCTGGGAGATGTATCGCAGGAAGGTCGCGTTCGGGCCGACCAGCAACACGCCCCGGCTGGAGAGCTCGCGGCGGTGCGTGTAGAGCAGGTACGCGGCTCGGTGCAGCGCGACAGCGGTCTTGCCGGTGCCGGGGCCGCCCTGGACCACCATGACGCCCGAGAGTTCCGCGCGGATGACGTCGTCCTGCTCGGCCTGGATGGTCTCGACGATGTCGCGCATCCGGCCGGTACGGCCCGCGTTGAGCGCGGCGAGCAGCGACGCCTCACCGGTCAGCTCCTCGTGGGCGCCGGGGGAGGCGGTGTCGATGTCGAGCACCTCGTCGTTGAGCCCGGTCACCTTGCGCTGCCGGGTGCGCAGGTGCCGGCGACGGCGTACGCCCTGCGGGTTGGCGGCGGTGGCGAGGTAGAACGGGCGGGCGGCGGGGGCCCGCCAGTCCATCAGCAGTGCGTCGTAGTCACCGTCGGTGTCGAAGATGCCGATCCGGCCGATGTAGAGGCGGGATTCGTCGTCGCCGTCGAGGCGGCCAAAGCAGAGCCCGTTCTCCACGGCGGAGAACTGTTCGACCTGATCGGCGTACATAGCTACCGAGCTGTCGCGCTGCGAGCGGTCCTGGAGGGTGCCGCCGGTGTTGCGCAGCTCGGCGGTGAGCCGGTGAGCGGCCTGCTCACGCAGCCCGTCCAGCCGGTTGTAGAGCATCGAGACGTACTCCTGCTCGCGACCGATCTCGTCGTCGAGCGGCAATTCGCCGGAACCGCCGGAGTGCCTTGACAAGCCGTCTCCCTAAAGATTAGAATCCATTGCAGGAACGGCTTTTAGCCGTTCTTTTTTGTGCCCTTCGAACTGTTGAAGATAGCGCGTTCCGTCGGTTCTCACCAAGCCGGGCGGGTCGGCGCGCCGGTGATCGCGAGGTGGCGGCGGATGATCCTGCGGACCGGGCAACGCGTGGTCTTCATCGGGGACAGCATCACCGATTGTGGTCGACGCGACGTCGCCGCGCCCTACGGCAGCGGATATGTGAGCCTCGTGCGCGCCCTGGTCGGCGCGCGGCACCCGGAGTTGGAGCTGGAGTGGGTCAACCGGGGTGTGAGCGGCGACACCGTCCGGGACCTGGCCGCCCGCTGGGACGAGGACGCCATCGCCGAGCGCCCCGACTGGCTCGCCGTGCTGATCGGCATCAACGACATCTGGCGGCGCTACGGTGACCGGCCGGCTGAGGCCGTCGGCATCGACGAGTACGAGCGCACCCTGCGCGACCTGCTGCGTCGGGCGGTCGACGCCACCGGCTGCCGACTGATCCTCGGCGACCCGTTCTTCATCGAGGCCGACCGGAGCGTCCCGCAACGCGCCGACACCGACCGGTACGCGGCGGTCGTGGCGGGGCTGGCCACCGAGTTCAACGCGGTGCACGTGCCCAACCAGGCGGCGTTCGACCGGGTGCTGGCGGTGAGTCCGGCGAAGCGCTGGGCCGACGACCGCGTCCACCCGCACCTGCCCGGCCACGCGGTCCTCGCCGACGCGTACCTCAGCGCCCTCGGCGTCGGCTGACCCGGCGTCGCCCACAGCGAAGCGCCGGGCCGACCATCAGGTCGACCCGGCGCGAACACCACGAAGATCAGCCGCGTGCGGCCTGGTAGAGCCGCTCTGGCGTCACCGCTCCGGCCAGCACTCGGCCATCGTCGGTGAGTAGCACACTGAACAGCTTTCCGGTGAGCAGACGACCGCTGCCCCATTCGCCACTGACCGTGGGCAACCCGCCGAGCAGCTTCGACAGATCCATGCCCGGTGCGGCGCCGGCCGGTGGCGTGGCCGGCTTCGTGGCTGCGGGCTTGCCGCCGACCGCCCCGTCCAGGCGGGCGACCAGCACTGTGGTCCAGCCGTCGCCCACCGCGCGGACCTGCGGGTCAGCCGCCGGCTCGAGGTGACCGGGCTCGCCCGTCGGCCGCTCGGCCTTCTCCTCGGTGACCGTCACGCCGGGCGGCGGGTTGAACGTGAACTGGTCGGCGTCGGGGCGGCGGTAGTCGACCTGGGTGAAGGCCACCTCGAACGCCGGCTGGTCGCTGCCCTTCGCGAGCACCTCGAAGCGCAGCGGCACGTGCCGCTTGGCGTCGATGGCGATCCGCAGCTGGTGCACCAGTGAGTCGCGGTCGCGCGGCTGGAGCACCAGCTCGTACGCGTCCTGCCCGGCGACGGTGGCCGACCGGCCGACGCTGACCTCGGTGCTCGGGTCGATCGCACCCAACGCCAGGTCGGCGGCCTGTTGCGGGGTGGCCGGCAGGCTCGGTGCCGCCTCAGGAGCGGCCGTTCCGGCCCCGGCGTCTTCGCCCAGGGTGCGGTGGGTGGCGGTGTTGGTCCGGCTCTGCCAACTCCACAGATCCCGGCCGTTGCGGATCAGGTCCTGCTCGCCGAGGGTGTCCAGCAGCGCGACCCGCTGCTGATCCGGCCCGGAGTACCAGACCCGCAGGGTGTGCGTGCCGGTCAACAGGGTGGTCAGCTCGTTTCCGGGGAGCAGCCCGGCAATCGGGGGCAGGCCGAGGTCGGCGCGCTGCACGACGGTCCCGGACAACCCCTCCAGCCGGGATGTCTGCAGATCGACCAGGAGCTGAGCGGCGGTACGGGGCGGCAGGCTCGGCTCGGCCTCGGCGGCGAACGTGCCGATCGCCGCGCCGCCGCCGATGACGGCGACGGCCGCGGTGGCCGGGACCAGCCACCGCAGGACGGGACGGCTTCTCAGGACGGACATGGTGGCACCTCCTGCGGCCATCCTGCCCCCTCGGTGCTGTGAACGCGCTGAGGACACCGAACCGCGCCGATTGACCCAGGTGGCACCCTTGAGCTGTGCGCGTGCTGGTGGTGGAGGACGAGGCCCGGTTGGCGGCTGCCCTGCAACGCGGCCTGCAGGCCGAGGGGTTCGCGGTGGACGTGGCGGGGACCGGCCCGGCCGGGCTGGACGCGGCCCGGCACGGCGGGTACGACGCCATGATCCTCGACGTGATGCTGCCCGGCCTCTCCGGCTACGAGCTGGTCCGGCGGCTGCGTGCCGAGCAGCACTGGTTGCCGGTGCTGATGCTCTCTGCCAAGGACGGCGAGTACGACCAGGCCGACGGCCTCGACTGCGGGGCCGACGACTACCTGACCAAACCCTTCTCGTACGTGGTGCTGCTGGCCCGGCTGCGGGCGCTGCTGCGTCGGGGCGCCCCGGAGCGCCCGACCGTGCTGGCCGTCGGTGACCTGCGGCTGGACCCGGCCCGCCGACGGGTGACCCGGGCGGACGCCGAGGTGGCGCTGACCGCGCGGGAGTTCGCGCTGCTGGACTACCTGATGCGCCGGCCGGGCCAGGTGATCTCCAAGATCGAGTTGTTGGACCACGTCTGGGACGCGAGCCTGGAGACCGCGCCGAACGCCGTCGAGGTCTACGTCGGTTACCTGCGCCGCAAGCTCGGCCGGGACCGGCTGGAGACGGTCCGGGGCGCCGGCTACCGGCTGGCGACGTGACCGCCGACGGCCCGGCGCACACCCGTGCGGCCCGGTCCGGCCGGATGCCGGTCCTCGGGCTGCGGGGGCGGCTCATGGCGATCGGCGTGTTCGGCCTCACCGTCGGGCTGGCCCTGGGCGGGGTGGTGCTGCTCGGCGCGCTCGGCTTCGTGCTGCAACGCACGGTCGACACCGAGGCGTTCCGCACCGCCGACGCGGTCGCCCTGCTCGCGGCCGAGGACGCGCTGCCCGACCCACTGCCGGTGGCCGGCGGGCAGGTCCGTGTGCAGGTAGTCGACGGGCAGGGGCGGATCAGGGCGGCCTCGATCGACGCCGACCGCCTGGTGCCGATGGTCCGCCCAGAGCGACTGGACCGCGCCGGCCGGCAGCGGCTGGAGGTGCCGGCCGAGCGGGTCGGGCTCGCCGGCCCGGTCCGCGTGGTCGCCGTACCCGCCGGAACCCCGGCCGACCCGCTCACCGTGCTGGTCGCTCGCTCGATGGCCGACGTGCGACACAGCACCCACGTGGTCCGGACCATCCTGCTGGTGGCGTTTCCGCTGCTGGTGGCCGTGCTGGCCGGGGTCGCGTGGCGCACGGTGGGCGCGACCCTGCGGCCGGTCGAGGCGTTACGTCGAGGCGCTGAGGAGATCACCGGGAGGGCCGGCACCGGCCGGCTGCCGGTGCCCGCGTCGGCCGACGAGATCCACCGCTTGGCGGTCACCCTCAACGGCATGCTGGACCGGCTGGAGTCGGCCCGCGTCCGTCAGCGGGCGTTCGTCTCCGACGCCGCGCACGAGCTGCGCAGCCCGTTGACGAACATCCGCACGGAGCTGGAGGTGGCCCAGCGCCTCGCCGACCGGACCGACTGGACGGTGGTGACCGCCAATTTGCTCGCCGACACCGGCCGGCTGAGCCGATTGGTCGACGATCTCCTGCTGCTGGCCCGACTGGACGAGGCCCCGCCGGCCCGGGGGACCGGCCCGGTGGAGCTGGGCGCATTGTTGACCGAGGTCGCCGCCCGATACCCCTCGCCGCCGGTGCGGGTGGCGCTGCCGCCGGGCCCGCTCTGGACGATCGGCACCGTCGAGGAGCTGCGTCGCGTGCTCGCCAACCTGGTCGACAACGCGGTACGGCACGCGTACGGCAGTGTCGTGCTCGCGGCCGGGGCGACGTCGACGGCCGGGCCGACGGTCGGGCCTGGCGTCGGGGCGTACCACCTGGTGACGGTGACCGACGACGGCCCGGGGATCCCGCTGGCGGACCGGGAGCGGGTCTTTGATCGGTTCACCCGGCTGGATGACGGACGGGCCCGCGACGACGGTGGCGCCGGCCTGGGGCTGGCCATCGTCCGGGAGTTGGTCCGACGTGCGGGCGGCAGCATCACCCTGACCGACGCGCCGGAGCAGCGCGGGCTACGGGTGTGCCTGCTGCTGCCGGCGTTACCGGCGGAGGACGGCCGTGGGCCAGAGGCTGACGGCCAGTGACGGCGGAGCGCCCCCACCCGCCCGCAGGTGACCCTTTGCTCTGCACCCGCGGGTGCGACAGCTACGTGACGTGATGCTCGCCGGAGCCTGTCGGAGCGGCCTCCGCGACGTTTCAGCTGTTCACCCGAGGTGGTGCAGATAGGGCAGCAGAGCAAAGGCGGGGTGGGACGGGCGGTTGGGTGCGTCGGGCGTAACGGGGCGTCACGGCGGGTCAATCAACGGGCAAGCCACGCTGAGTGAGGTCAGCGGACAGATGGCGACCCGCGTGGCTCGGTCGCGCCAGTGGGCGGGGCGGGCGTGGCTGGCTGGTGGGGCGGGGCTGGCAGATCAGCGGCGGCGGGTGCAGACCTGCTGGGAGCGGGCCACGGTGTCGGTGGACCAGGCGACCGCGACGGTGAAGCAGAAGTCGTTGGTGCGGTTGAGCGCGTAGATGACATAGCTGGTGGTGCCGGCGGGCAGGGTCGCGAAGATGTTGTGGGTCTGGCCGGTGCGGCCGCCCGCGATGACCACCGGGCCTTCGCTGCCGGCCGGGTAGGTCCAGTTCAGCGCGATGCTGTCCCGGGTGTCGCGCAGGGTCACCGCGCTGGGCGGGCTGCCGGGCGGCGCCGCGGCACCAGCCGACGTGGGTGCCGCGCCACCCGGGGCGGGGGCGGTGTTGGCTGGTGCGCCGCCGGTGGGGGAGGCACTGACCGGCGGCGGGGTCGGCTCGTCGTCGCCGCCGACCCGGGCCACCCCGGCGATCACCGCTGCCGCGCCGAGCAGCACCACGACCACCCCGGCCACCAGCACCGGCACCAACCGGTTGCGCTGCTTCGGCGGCGCGCGGTGCACGGGCACCGGCAGCAGCCGTGACGGCGTGTACGGCTCGACCGGCCCGTACGGCACCGACCGCGCGTACGGGTCGGCCGGCGGGTACGGGTCGGCGGGGGCGGTGGGTCGGTGCAGCCGGTATACCCCGGGCTGCTCCTGCGTGCCGCCGGCCAGCCCGACCACCGACGGGGGCACCGGGGTGTCGGTGGGGTGGGGTGTGGGCTCGTACGCACCGTCGGTGGGCCAACTGCTGCCCGTCGATCCGCTCGGTTCGTCGGAGGGCAGCCGGGGGTTCGGGACCGCCCCGGCGTGGTGGGGTGCGGGTGGCGGCTGGTGGTAGCCCGACTCGGCTGGCCCGTCATCGTGCGGTGGGATGCGGGCGGCCGGCACGACGGGCGTGTCCCGGGCGGCGGGCGGGTTGTCCGCGCAGGCGTGGTCGGGATTGGCCGCCGCCCGAGCCAGGGACGCCACCTGCGCGGCAAGCGGGTCGTCGGCGGGCAGGTGCTGCCGGCACAGCTCACGGGCGAGCGCCAGGTTGTCGTGCGCCTCGGCGAACTGACCACAGTCGCGCTGCATCGCCCCGAGCCGCGCCAGCATCTTGATGCCGCTGGGGTGCCCGTCGCCGTATACCTCGCGGTGCAGCTCCCAGGCGTCCTGGAGGCGGTCACGGGCCACCGCGCACTGGCCGCGCGCGTACTCGACGGTGGCCAGGTCGGCGTGGGCGGCGAGCACCCGCAGCGATTCCGGGCCGTCCTGCGCGGTCAGCTCGATGATCACTTCCTGGTAGAGCCGCGCGGCCCGGGAGTGGCTGCCGACCCGGTGCAGCACCGCGGCCAGGGTCGCTGCGGCGGCCACCGTACGCGGGTCGGCGCGGCCGTGCAGGCGCGTGGTGGCCGCGTACGCGAAGGCGGCCCATCCTCGGGCCGAGTGGGGCTCACCGAGGGCGATCAGCACCCGCGCCTGGAGGCTGGCCGCCTCGGCCAGCTCGGGGGTGGCGTTGGCCGGGCGGGGGTCGGCGTCGGTGAGCGCGTCGGACAGCAACTGCTGCGCGCCGGCAAGATCGCCGGAGGACACGAGGTGGTGCGCCTGATCAGTCAGTTCACCGAAGCCGGAAGACACGCCCCATCGTGCTCATCCGACGACGGTAAGTACAAGACCCGCGCCGGTGTCGATTGGTCAGGATCCGGTCAGGTGCTCGGCCAGTGTCTCGCTGATTCGGCGCAGCTGGTCGACCTGGGCGGGGCTCAACGCGTCGAACAGGTGTCGGCGTACCCCCTCGACGTGGCCGGGTGCGGCGGCCGCGAGGGTGGCGAAACCCTCGTCGGTGAGCAGCGCAATCTGCCCGCGCCGGTCGGTGGGGCACTCCTCGCGGCGCACCCAGCCGGCGGCCTCCAGCCGGGCCACGGCGTGCGAGAGCCGGCTGCGTGACGAGCCGCTGGCCTCAGCCAGCTCGCTCATCCGTAGTTGCCGGTCGGGCGCCTCGGAGAGTCGGACCAGCAGCTCGTAGTACGCGTGCGGCATGCCCGCGTCGCGTTGCAGCTCGCGGTCGAGCGCGTCCATCAGCGCTCGGGAGGCGGCGACGTACGCGCGCCAGGTGCGTTGCTCGTCGGGATCTAACCAGCGGGTCATGACCGCCATCATACCGAAGATAGTTGAACGCTCAACCAAAGCGCGCTAGTCTCGGGTCATGGGTATCCACCGGCTCAACCACGCGGTCTTCTACGTCAGTGACCTCGCCCGCAGCGTCGCGTTCTACCGCGACGTGCTGGGCTTCCGCCCGGTGGCGATGACCCCGGACGGCTTCCGGGGCGCCACCTTCCTCCAGGCCCCCGACTCCACCAACGACCACGACCTCGGTCTCTTCGAGATCGGCGCGGGTGCCGGGCGGTCCAGCGCCGGCCGCTCCACCGTCGGCCTCTACCACCTCGCCTGGGAGGTGGACACCCTCGACGAGCTGGCCGCCACCGCCGAGCGGCTGGTCGCCGCCGACGCGCTGGTCGGCACCTCCGACCACGGCACGACCAAGAGCCTCTACGGCAAGGACCCGGACGGGCTGGAGTTCGAGATCGTCTGGCTGATCCCGGCCGACCTGCTCGACGACGCCGCGCTGACCGCGCGCAAGCAGATCGGCCGGCTCGACCTGGACGCCGAGCGGCAGCGCTACGGCGGGCAGACCAGGGGCGGGGTGGGGATCTCCGTCCCGGCCTGATCGTCCGTACGGTAGAACGGACCGATGCCGACCGACCGGACCACCGAATTCCTCCGCGAGCTGCTGGTCCGCCAGTTGACGACCTGGCTGCCCGCGGCCCTGCACCGCTCCCGGCGGGCCACCATCGCCCTCGCGGGTGCCGACGCGAGCAGCGCGGAGGCCGCGCTGCGCCTGGTCGCCGCACACGGCGACCAGGTGCGCGGCCGGCAGGTGACGGTGCTGGTGCTCACCGACGCCGCCGCGGACCTGCCGGTCCGACTCGGCCCGATCGAGGCGGAGCTGCCCGCCGAGGTCACCGTGCACCTGCTGCCCGGTGACCCGTACCGGCTGCCGGTCGCGGTGAAGGCCGCCGGGGCGGCCGGCGCGCCGCTCTTCTCCTTCGTGGACCTGCCCGGCGTGGTGACGCCGAAGGTGCTCACCGCCGCCACCAACGGCCGGACCGGAGAGCTGCTGCTGCACACCGGCGACAGTGCCCGAGACGTGCTCGTCTCCGCTGGTTTCCCCCTGGTAGCCGAGGTGGCACCGGTGCTGTCGGATGGCGAGGGGGTCGGTGTGATCGCGTTCGGCAGCCGCTCCGACCGGAGTCTGGAGGCGGTCCGCGACGCGCTCTGGGCCCTCGGCGCGGACCTCGGCGTGCGCTACCGCGACCCGCTCGACCCGACCGGCACGACTGTCGACGTGGCCGGCGATCCCGACCTCGAACCACTGGCCCGCGAGCTGCTGGCCGAGCTGCGGGCGGGCGGGTCACGGCCGGTCACCGAGCTGCGCCGGCACACCCTCACCGCGACCGTCTACCGGGCCGCCGACGCCAACCAGGCGCTCACCGATCTGCTCGACGCCGGTGAGGTGCGGCGTGACCGCGAGTCCGGGCGACTGGCCGGCGACGAGATCATCACCCTGGCCCGCTGAGCGCCCCGACCCACAGACGCCGAGCGGGGTGCCGGTGAATCACCGGCACCCCGCTCGACTCCCGGGATGCTTACGACCGGGACTTGTCCTGCTTCCACGACAGCGGACCCGGCAGGTCGACCCGGTGCGCGCGAGCCTTGGAGTTCCAGGACCAGCGGCCGATCTTGATGCTCCACGAGGAGAAGCCGTTCTCGGTGAAGTTCAGGATGATCGGACCGTACTTCTTGCGCTTGCGAAACATGAGGCCCATCGGAGGTCTCCCCTCGTCACCGTTCCCTGCCGTGTCGAGATCGAACATTCCCGAACCACCAACTTTTGAAACCCTCTCGCTGTCCGTCCTGGACGGTGCCCGCCGCGCATCGCAATCTCTATTAATCAGATAGGTGTTGCGGCACGGTAAACGCTGCTCGGGGCGCTTCGTAACATCGGCAGCGATAGAAGTCTCATCTTCTGGAAGGGCGTTGACCGCTCGTTCCGATCCCCGGCAACATGGGGTCATGTCGCAGCGGGATGAGCTTCTCCTCACCGCTCGTGTGCACGTCGACCTGGTTCGGCACGCGAGCGCGCTCTGTTGAGCTGACCGGTCCATCCGGCTCGGCTCCAGCGCCGCACTCCCACCGCCCGCCCGCTCAACGCGGAGCAGCGTGCCTGCACGCCCTCATCCGGGCGTCCCTGTTCCCCCGTGGACAGATCAGGAGACTCCTCATGTCCCCACCCCGTCGTGCCATCCTGCGTACCCTCGCCGCCGCTGCCGCGCTTGTCGTCCTCACCGCCACCGCCGGCTGTGGCGGTGATGCCGCAGCCGGCGGCACCGAGGCCCGCGAGCTGCGCTACCAGGGCTCGGTCGGTCAGGTCACCCTTCCCGAACTCGCCGCCGACCTCGGCTACCTCGGCGACGTCAAGCTCAACTGGATCGGCAACGTCACCGGCGGCCCGCAGGACATCCAGGCCACCGCGACCGGGCAGAGCGACTTCGGCGGCGCGTTCAACGGCGCCATCGTCAAGCTCGCCGCCGCCAACGCCCCGATCACCGCTGTGGTCAGCTACTACGGCTCGGACGCCCAGACCTTCCAGGGCTACTACGTGCTCGACGACAGCCCGATCCGCAGCCCCCGGGACCTGATCGGCAAGAAGGTCGGCATGAACACCCTCGGCGCGCACGCCGAGGCCGTGCTCAAGACCTGGCTCGCTCGCGGTGACCTCAGTCCCGCCGAGGTCAAGCAGGTCGAGCTGGTCGCCCTGCCGCCGGTCAACACCGAGCAGTCGCTACGGCAGAAGCAGATCGACGTCGCGGTGCTCGGCGGGGTGATCCGGGACAAGGCGGTCGACGGCGGTGGCATCCGCACCATCTTCACCGACTACGAGCTGCTCGGGGCGTTCAGCGGCGGCACGTACGTCTTCCGCGACGACTTCATCAAGCGCAACCCGGAGACGGTCAAGGCGTTCGTCACCGGGGTCGGCAAGGCCATCGAGTGGGCCCGTGCCCAGCCTCGGGAGACGGTGGTCGCCCGCCTGCGGGACATCATCACCAAGCGGGGGCGTAACGAGGACCCGTCGCTCGTCGCGTACTGGAAGAGCAGCGGCGTCGCCGGCCGGGGCGGCGTGATCGACGAGAAGGAGTTCGGCACCTGGATCGACTGGCTCGCCGCCGAGGGCGAGCTCAAGGGCAACCGTCCGAAGCCCGCCGACATCTACACCAACCGGTTCAACCCGTTCGTGGACGGCGGCAGCGCGTGAGCACCGACAAGATCCTCTTCGATCGGGTGAGCAAGACCTTCCCGGTCCGCGCCAGCCGGCGTCGCGGGGCCGGCGCGGTGACCGCGCTGGACGAGGTCACCCTCGGGGTACGCCCCGGCGAGTTCCTGGTCGTCGTCGGCCCCAGTGGCTGCGGCAAGTCCACCCTGCTCGACCTGCTCGGCGGGCTCACCGAGCCGACCGCCGGGCAGGTGCTCGTCGACGGTCGGCCGGTCACCGGCCCCGGCCTGGACCGGGGCATCGTCTTCCAGCAGTACGCGCTGCTGCCCTGGCGCACCGCCGCCGGCAACGTCGCGTTCGGTCTGGAAGCCAAGGGGGTGGCCCGGGCCGCACGGGCCGCCCTGATCGAGCACCACCTCGACCTGGTGGGCCTGCGCGGGTTCGCCGACCGCTACCCGCACGAGCTGTCCGGCGGGATGAAGCAGCGGGTGGCCATCGCCCGCAGCCTCGCGTACGACCCGGACGTGCTGCTGATGGACGAGCCGTTCGCCGCCCTGGACGCGCAGACCCGTGACTCGTTGCAGGACGAGCTGGTGCGGATCTGGGCCCGCACCGGCAAGACCATCGTGTTCATCACCCACGGCATCGACGAGGCCGTCTACCTGGGTCAGCGGGTGGCGGTGCTGACCTCTCGACCCGGGCGGCTCAAGCAGGTCATCGACATCGACCTCGGCGACCGGGACGCGGTCGAGGACGTCCGTTCCACCGACGCGTTCCGCCACCACCGGCACCAGATCTGGACCCTGCTGCGCGACGAGGTGCGCGCCGCCCAGGCGGCCGAGGGCACCGGCGTCCGCCACACCGAGGAGGCCCGCGTTGGTTGACATCGCCGAACGTCCCGCCCGACTGGCGGGCCCACCCACCGTGCCCCGGGCGGCGGCCGACCGTGCCGCACCCGGCCTCGCCGGTCGGCTGCTCGGCGTCGGCGCGAGGGTGCTGCACCGCACCGTCGCGATCGCCGCGCTGGCCGCGATCTGGGAGGGCGCACCCCGGCTCGGGCTCGTCGACCGGGTCTTCCTGCCCCCGCTGTCGGAGGTGCTGGTGGCCTGGTGGGAGTTGCTGCGCAGCGGGCAGCTCGCCGAGCACGTCGGCGCGAGCCTCACCCGGTCCCTGGCCGGGCTCGGCCTGGCGGTGCTCATCGCCATCCCACTCGGGCTGCTGATCGGCTGGTACCGGCCGCTCGCCGAGCTGCTCAGCCCGCTGCTGGAGGTGTTCCGCAACACCGCCGCGCTGGCCCTGCTGCCGGTGTTCGTGCTCATCCTCGGCCTGGGGGAGACCTCCAAGATCGCCCTGGTGCTGTACGCGTGCTCCTGGCCGATCCTGCTCAACACCATCGCCGGGGTGAAGGGCGTCGACCCGCTACTGATCCGGTCGGCCCGCTCGATGGGGCTCAACCACTTGCGGCTGTTCCAGAAGGTGATCCTGCCGGCGGCGGTGCCGACCATCTTCACCGGCGTCCGGCTGGCCGGGGCGTACTCGATCCTGGTGCTCGTCGCGGCCGAGATGGTCGGCGCGAAGGCCGGGCTCGGCTACCTCATCAACTCCGCGCAGTACAACTTCGCGATCACCGACATGTACTCCGGGATCATCACGATCTCCGCCATCGGCCTGGTCGTCAACCAGCTCCTCGTCGCCCTCGAACGTCGCTTCTCCACCTGGCGCGTCGACGTCTCCGCCGGATAGGACAGACACCAATGACCCGTAGCCTGCACCTCAACGCGTTCCTGATGGGCGTCGGCCACCACGAGGCCGCCTGGCGGCACCCCCGCACCGACCCGCGTCGGGTCACCGACGTGCGGCACTTCCAGGAGCTGGCCCGCATCGCCGAACGCGGCACCCTCGACTCGCTCTTCCTCGCCGACGGGCTCTCGGTCGGGCCGAATCCCCGGCACAACATCCAGGCCGTCTTCGAACCGCTGACCCTGCTCGCGTCGCTCGCCGCGGTGACCGAACACATCGGTCTCATCGCGACGGTCTCCACCACCTACAACGAGCCGTTCCACACCGCCCGCAAGTTCGCCTCGCTGGACCACCTCAGCGGCGGCCGGGCCGGCTGGAACATCGTCACCTCGGCCCAGGAGCGGGAGGCGGTCAACTTCAACCGGGACAGCCACCCCGCGCACGCCGACCGATACCGGCGGGCCGCCGAGTTCGTCGACGTGGCGATCAAGCTCTGGGACAGCTGGGAGGACGACGCGCTGGTCTTCGACACCACCGCCGGGGTGTTCGCCGACACCGACCGGGTGCACGAGGTGGCGCACCGCGGGCCGGAGTTCCAGGTCCGTGGCCCACTGAACATCCCCCGAGGGCCGCAGGGCCGACCGCTGCTGGTGCAGGCCGGCTCGTCGCCGGACGGGATCGCCTTCGCGGCCCGCTACGCCGAGGCGGTCTTCACCGCCCAGCAGACCCTCGCCGACGGGCAGAGCTTCTACGCCGAGCTGCGCCGGCAGGTCACCGCCGCCGACCGCGACCCGGACCTGGTGAAGATCCTGCCCGGCATCGCGCCGGTGCTCGGCGGCACCGAGGCCGAGGCGCAGGCGCTCGCCGCCGAGTTGGAGGAGCTGATCGTCCCCGACTACGCCCTCGCCCAGCTCTCCGGGATGCTCGGCATCGATCTCACCAGCCTGCCGCTGGACGGGCCGCTGCCGCAGCTGCCAGAATCCGGCACCGTGCAGGCCCACCAGAGCCGCTACCAGCTCGTCACCGAGCTGGCCCGCCGCGAACAGCTCACCATCCGGCAACTCATCGGCCGGCTCGGCGGCGGCCGGGGCCACCGGGTCGTCGCCGGCACACCGGAGCAGGTCGCCGACCAGATCGAGCTGTGGTTCACCCAGGGCGCCGCAGACGGGTTCAACATCATGCCGCCGCACCTGCCCGGTGGGCTCGCCGACTTCGTCGACCACGTGGTGCCGGTGCTGCGCTCCCGTGGGCTGTTCCGCACCGAATACACCGGTCGGACGCTGCGCGAGCACTACGGCCTACCTCGACCGGCCAGCGCGTACGCTGCGTCGGCCCTGGTGCCGGCATGACCACCGTGGAGCGCCCCTCGGCGGACATCGCCGAGCTGCGACCGGTGAACGGGGACCTGTTCCGCGCTCTGCTGCGGCGGCAGGCCAGCAGCGTCACAGTGGTCACCGCGGTCGCCCGTGCCACCGACCCGGCCTGCCTGGGTGGGATCGCCGCACCCGTCCGGGCGGGATTCACCGCCACCTCGTTCACGTCGGTGTCGCTGGACCCTCCGCTCGTCTCGTTCTGCCTGGGGACGGGGTCGTCGAGCTGGCCGGTGCTCGCCCGCGCGGAGCACGTCGCCGTGCACCTGCTGGCCGCGGGGCAGCAGGACGCTGCGGCGGTCTTCGCCACCAGCGGCATCGACCGGTTCGCCGCGTACCCGGACTGGACGTCCGGACCGTTCGGGGTGCCGCTGCTCGGCGGTGTGCTGGCCCGGCTGCTCTGCCGGGTGGTGCACCGCGTTCCGGCCGGCGACCACACGCTGGTGATCGCCGAGCCGTTGGCGCTCGGCGACGGTGGCGACGGCCCGCCACTGGTGCACCACCGGGGCGGCTACACCACCGCCGTCTCGCCGACGTGAGCGCACCCACCACGGCCGAGCTGCTCGCGTTGGACCGGGCCGCCCAGGACCTGCTGTTCCGGGCGGCCCGCACGGCCAACACGTTCACCGACGAGCCGGTCACCGACGCCCAGGTCGCGGCGATCCACGACCTGATCCGGTACGGGCCGACCGCGTACAACGGCCAGCCGCTGCGGGTGCTGCTACTGCGCTCGGCGGCGGCCCGAGCGCGGCTGCTGCCGTATGTCTCGTCGAGCAACCGGGCGAAGACGGCCAGCGCGCCGCTGGTGGCGGTACTCGCCGCCGACGTGGACTTCCACGAGCGACTGCCCGAGCTGTACCCGCACCGGCCGCAGGCCCGGGACTGGCTGAGCGACCGTCCGGCCCGCGCCGAGCAGGCCCGTTTCAACGCGACCCTCCAGATCGGCTACCTGCTGGTGGGCGTACGCGCCGCCGGGCTAGCCGCTGGCCCGATGGCCGGGTTCGACGCGGCCGGGGTGACCCGTGAGTTCTTCCCCGACGGCCGGCACGAGGCGCTGCTGCTGCTCAACGTGGGCCATCCCGGCCCGGACGCCTCGTCGGAGCGGCTGCCCCGGCTGCGTACCGAGGAGGTGGTGTCGACCCTGTGACAGGGCAGCGGATCAGCGCGGCTCCCACGCGTCGGGCAGCGCGGTGAGCTTGCGGACGTGCGCGGGCAGTCGACCGCTGACGATCTCGGCGAGGCTCACCTCGTCGACGACCCGCCGCACCGCCGCGCGGACCGCCACCCACAGGCCGGGCAGGTTCTCCGCCGAGCCTTCGTACCGGGTCTCCTCCGGGCGCAGCCCGCGTACCCCGGCCAGTGGGCCCTCCACGGCGCGCAGCACCGCCCCGACGGTCACCTCCCGGGGCGGTCGGGCCAGCGTGTAGCCGCCCTCGGCGCCACGTTGGGCGCGGACGATGCCAGCCCGGCGCAGATCCGCCAGGACCGCCTCCAGGAACTTGCGAGGCATGTCCTGCTCCGCGGCGATGGCCTGGGTGGACAGCAGCGAAGGGTACGCGGTGGCGAGGCTCAACGCTGCCCGTACCGCGTAGTCGCCGCGCGCGGAGATCTGCACCCTGCCATCATGCCCGGCCGGCGCCGCCCAGCGGGCCAGCGGGCGGCCTGGGTCTCGTGGCGTGGCCGCTGTTGGCGGATTCGCCGGGGGTGCTGACGCGGAACCTGCCGCTGTTGGCGCCCGTCGACTCGGCCGGCGGTCGAGGGCGGACCACCCGGCCCGCCGGGTGGTCCCGGGCGGCCCGGAACGCCCCGGGGCTGACCCCGACCTCGCGGGTGAAGAAGCGGCCGAAGTTGGTGGGTTCGGAGAAGCCGAGCTCCCGGCCGATCTGGGCGATCGGCTGATCTGTCGCGGCCAGCAGCCGACCGGCCTGCAACGCGACCCGCTCGTCGACGACCTGCTTGGCGCTGCGACCGGTGACCGCCAGGCAGGCCCGGGTCAGGGTCCGCACCGAGCAGCCGAGCCCGGCCGCGTAATCCTCCACCCGCCGGGTGTGCGGATAGCCGTGCTCGACCTCCCGGCGGAACCGGTGGAACGTCTCGTCCTCGGGCCGGGCCGGCGATGGCTCGGCGTGGGCCAGGGCCAGCCGCAGCAGCAGTACGGCCAGTTGGTGCCGAAGCAGCGTGCGGGCGGTCTGGCCGTCGGGGTGCCGCTGGCAGTCCACCGCCAACTGGCTCACCTCGCTGATCACCGCGTCCTCGTCCTCACCGGCCAACTGCCGCCAGGTCACTGTCGTGCTCAGGTCGACGTCGAAGCCACGCAGCGCCTCGGGCTCCCAGGCGACCACGGTGGCGTCGAACTGGGGGCCGGCGCAGCGCAGCACCTGGCCGGGGCGGACCCGCAACAACGTGCCGGGCCGGCACGGCAGCAGATGAAAGTCGAGCTCCGCGTCGCCGTGCCCGCGGGTGGTGAGAATCAGCAGCTCCCGCTCGACGATCACCGGCCGACGCCAGCCCGGGTCACCGGCGAGGTCGGCCAGCGCGAACGTGGCTATCTCGTCCGGTACGGGTGACGCCGAACCGATCGATGGCGCGGGGGAGGGATCGGTGGAGACCATCGCCTGCGACGGTAGCCCGAACCGCAGGTCACCGCATCCCGATCCACGTTCGTCGCGGAAACCGCCGGGCACCACGGGCTTGTCGCGGTCCCGGCGGCCGGGCTACGTTACCCGGCGGTAGCGCCGTAGCTGCGCGGTCCGCCCGGCATCCGCCGGCCACCCGAGCGACCGGCGACCCCCGCCGACTCGCGATGGGATGAGCATGACGCAGCTGTTCTCGGTCGAAGGTAAGACGGTCCTGGTCACCGGCGGCTCACGGGGGATCGGGCTGATGATCGCCCAGGGCTTCGTCCGGGCCGGCGCACACGTGATCATCTCGTCTCGCAAGGCGGACGTCTGCGCGGCGGTCGCCACCACCCTCTCCGCCGAGGGCCGCTGCGAGGCCATTCCCGCCGACCTCAGCGACGACACCGCCGCCGAGGCGCTGGCCGCCGCCGTCCACGAGCGTTTCGGTCGCCTCGACGTGCTGGTCAACAACGCCGGCGCGACCTGGGGCGCACCGCTGGAGGACTACCCCGAGGCCGCGTTCGACAAGCTCTGGGCGGTAAACGTCAAGGCCGTCTTCCGGCTCACCACCGCGCTGCTGCCGGCGCTACGCGCCGCCGCCAGCGCCGACGACCCGGCCCGCGTGATCAACATCGGGTCGATCGACGGCATCCGGGTGCCGTCCATGGAGGTGTACGCGTACTCGGCCACCAAGGCGGCCGTGCACATGCTCACCCGCAGCCTCGCCCACCAACTGGCCAGTGAGCAGATCACCGTCAACGCGATCGCACCCGGCCCGTTCGAGAGCAAGATGATGGCGTTCGCGCTCGACGACCCGGCAAACCGGGCCGCCATCGAAGCGCAGGTGCCGCTGGGCCGCATCGGGCGCGCCGAGGACATGGCCGGCACCGCCATCTACCTCTCGTCGCGCGCCGGCTCGTACCTCACCGGCGCGGTCATTCCCGTCGACGGCGGCATCACCACGCACGGCTGAGCACCGGCCGACCCGGGGCGGGCTGTCCGCGTACACCTTGGGTGTGTGCCGGGGCCGCGCGGACTCGGCAGATCCGCGCGGCCCCGGTGTGGCCGGTGTTGCCCGTTCGGGCGGTGCTCAGCGACCGGCGAGCAGCCGGTTCACCGCCGTGTCGACGTCCAGGTGCTCGGCCTCGCGACCGCGCGGGACGACGACGTAGGTCCGTCGAAGGAAACGCACCAGGACGCTGCGCGGCACCTCGAAGAGGGCGTTGCCGTCTGGTGACGAGAGGGCCAGCGCGACGAAGTCGCCGCGCGGGGTGGCCCAGGGCCAGACCCGCACATCCCCGATGCCAGCCGGCTCGTCCAGGCCGGTGACCAGAAGTTCGCGAGCGAACGACCAACTCACCGCCTCGCCCCCTGCCGATTCGGCATGGAACAGGACATGGACCGCATACGGGTCAGCAGGGTCGTAACGCAGACTGGCACGCACCGGCAAGGCGGTGGCGTCAGGTGCGACGAGCCTTAGCGACGTCTCGACCTCTACGGTCGTCGGTCGGATGACACTCATGGACGTTCTCCCCCCGGCACCGCTGCGGAACGCGCGTGTCCCGCTTTTCCCATACTCAGGTGCTACCTCTGGCTACGCTCCGCCATACGCTGACTTCACCCAGTGGTGGGAAGGGGGACGGAAAGGCCGCGTGAATGTGAGCATTCATGTAGGATTTCCGGTTCTGCCCAGTGCGTGATCCCGCCCGGTATCGGGTGGCTCAGTCGTCGACTTACTCCGGTAACGTCCAGTCGGCCGTTGCAGTGACGGGCCCGAGCGACACTGGGGGGTGAAATGGTGACGAAGCGATCCTCAGTGGATCCGTCGGCGGCGCCCGGCCCGCCGAAAGTCGCGGTCCGAGCAGCCGAAAAGCGGGGGTACGGAGTGCCGATGGAGCAGCCCGAACGGGCCGGTCGGCCGGCGTCCGACGCCGGTCGTCCCGGCGGCGATGACTCCGGTCGTGGTGCCGCTGGTCGTGGTGGTGGCACTGCTGTGCAGGATCCACCGCGCCGTCCTCGCTGGCGTGAGCGGATCTCGCTGACCCTCGACCTCATCCGAGCGAACCCCACCGGCCGGATCGCACTCAAGATCTTCATCGCGATCGCCGGGGCGATCGTGGTGACCATCGGTATCGCCCTCATTCCGCTACCCGGGCCGGGCTGGCTGCTGGTGATCGCCGGGCTGGGCATCTGGGCCGTCGAATACCACTGGGCGCGACGGCTGCTCGGCTTCACCCGTCGCCACGTCCATGGCTGGACACGCTGGGTGACGAAACAGTCGCTGGCAGTGCGAATCGTGCTCGGCTCTGTCGGCCTGGTCTTCGTGGCCACGGTGGTCTGGCTGTCCCTCAAGTACAGCCTCGGCATCGACGTGGTAGCCAGGGCGATGCAGTACCTCGCGACGCACTGACCCCGGATTTCCGGTCTGGTTCCACGATCGGGTAGAGTCAACGGCGCTGAGGGCGATTAGCTCAGTGGGAGAGCGCTTCGTTCACACCGAAGAGGTCGCTGGTTCGATACCAGCATCGCCCACTCTCAGTTCTTGCAGGTCAGAGCCCGGATGGACACAGTCCACCCGGGCTCTTCGCTACCCGCTAGCAGAGATCATGAGTCACCCATGAGTCACGACCGTCGGGCGCGGGGGAGAAGCGGCGTCATGCCCCGGTCCGCCAGTCACGCGGCGCTGGGTAGCCGATCTCAAAGCCCTACTCGATGCCTTCTCGCCCGCTCGCTGCAGCACCTTCCCGGACGGGTTAGTCGCTGAAGCCACTGTGCACGTCCGTATCAGCATTGTGTCGCCGGGTCCGCCAGTGCTCACTCCTGCGGCGGGGGAGTGAGCCAGGCCAGGGGTTGTCCGCTGAGGGCGGCGTCGGCAAGGCGGTGGGCGCTGTCGGTCTTGAGCGAGGCTCGTGAGCTGTCGATCCAGCGCTGCACGTTGTCGATGCCTTGGTGGCGGTACTCGACGGCTTGGACGAGGCATTCCAGCTTGTCAGCGTCACGCGCGACGACAGCTTCTAGTGTCTCGCCAGCTTCGTATTCGGCGACTGCGGCGGTGATGACGTCGGCGACGGCCGGTGGGCAGGCGGCCACCTGGTCGGCGGTGACGGCGGTGTTGGGTTCGGCGGTGAGGTAGCGCTTGGCGATGTGTGGGATGTCGGTGATTCGGGTTTCCTGGGTGTCGTGCAGGGTGCAGAGCATCGACACTCGGGCTGGGTCGGCGCCCTCCATGGCGGCGAGCATCATTCCGATGAGTGCTGTTCGGAAGGAGTGTTCGGCGATGGACTCGGGGTGCTTGACGCCGGCGAACCACCAGCCGGTGCGGTTGGCGCGTTTGAGGACGCCGGCTTCGAAGATGAAGTTCATCGCTCCGGCGGCGTCGTGATCGTCGGTCATCTGCCCGTCCCTGTGCCGGTGAGTCCGTCCGCCCGCAGGCTGTAGACGATAGAGGTTAGTTCCTGCCGCGATTGCGCGGAGATCCGGTCACTGTCCAGGAGCGGGACACTGCGGTCGAGGAGCGCCCGAGTCGCGGCGGGGGTGTCGAGAGCGAGACCGCGTCGTACGGCCAGCAGAGCCCAGACGTTGTGGATGTTGAGGTCGACGAAGGGATGCTGTGGTTCGAGGCGATGGACCAGGTGCCGAAGAAGGATTGAGCCGTGCCAGTCAGCGAGCGCTTCTGGCATGAAGGAGTCGTCGCGGTGGCGGTACGGGATCTCGCCCACCCAGTAGGCCGAATAGTTGAGGGCTGCTCGCTCGCAGGCATCGTCGGGGTGTGCGCGGGCGATGAAGTCTCGTAACGGTTCCGGGTCGCCCTGGTTGGCGAGGGACGTGACGACGGAGCGGGCATCGGGCCACAGCGGTGACCAGGTGCGAAAGGTGGTGGTGCGGCGTGCTCGGGCGGTGGTCTGGGTGAGCCAACCTGCTGCTGCCTTGGTGGGGTCCATGCCGGCAAGGAAGCAGGCTTGCCGGTGCAGCAGCACGTTCCGATGCCGTCCGGCTGCGGCGCGATCGGCGAGCACGTGAAGGTGAGCGAAGAACGCACGTTGCTCGTTGACGGGCAGGGTCGGCCCCGACGCGACTGGACCCCGCCGGGGATGGGCGAAGGGTAGCCCTCTGGCGAAGGTCGGTGTCTGCCCGAGGACCGCCCAGAGGATCAAGTCGGTCAGACGATGGGTGAGTACGGACCAGCCCAGCGGATGTTCGGCGAGGTCGCAGCGGTCCACATGTTCGTCCAGGACGGCCGTGAGGATGAGATCCGCCTCGGCGGCGTCGTCAAGTGCTGCGAGCAGGAGTGTGTTCGCGCCGAGCCGTCCGAGCCGGCGTCGGACGGCGATTGCTTGCCCGAGCGGTACCGCGGTAAATGGCCGACGCCCGGATTCCCAGCTCTGCACGGTCACCCGATCGACGTCCAGGTCGACGGCGAGCTGCTCCTGCGTGAGCGGGATGGACTCCCGGATCAGCTTGAACAGGTAGCCGGTCACCTCGCCACGATGTGGTGCTGATCGTCGGTGACCTCTCATGCGTAATCCCTACGTTGACCCGTGGTCGACGGTCCGCCGTGAAACCAGTGCTGCGGCAGCTCATCTGGCCTGCTCACTCGTACTGCGGGTGAGTCCAACCGCCGCCGTGGTGATCGTAGCGTCGCAGTTGCCGAACGTTCCAGATCCGGTCCCGTGGTTGGGGTCGGCCATGGAGTGCTGCCCGGCGGAGGGAGCCAGTGAATGCGGGACAGGACACCACCATGGCGACGAGTGACTTACGACCAATACCTGATCGCGGTCGCGATGACCCTGGCACGGCGACACCGCCCGGCTTGGTCGTGGCGGAAGTGGAGCTGGATCTGCCGCTGTGGGGCGGAACTGCCCTGTCGCAGCCGCCACCGCATCCCGATCAACCGCGGCCACTGGCCCAGCCAGGACGGCCCGCAGTGACCACTCACCACCCGATCAAGCCGGCCTGGACGTGCGGCGGCTGTGCGGGGGAGTGGCCATGCCCGACCCGGTGCCAAGAGCTGCGAGCCGAGTACGACCGAGCCCCGGTGTCACTGGCCCTCTATCTGGCCGCCCAACTCGTCGACGCCGCCCAAGACCTGGCCCACGTCCCCGCCGGCCACCTGCATTACCGATTCCTCGGCTGGATTCGATGAGCATCCTGCGGCCGGGTGACGAGAAGTTCCACTACAGCGACGGTTCCCACAAGTGGATCCCGCCGGACCCGGACTACGACCAGGAGGTCTGGGACGAGCAGGTCCGCCAACACGAGCATGGACACTTGAGAAACGTGCACCCGAAGGTGCGGGTCCAACGCCTCGTCTAATGCCAGCAGTACAGCAGCGAAGCACAGCAACGGTGCCAGCCGGACCGAGCCGAGAAGCGCGCGAGGGTCGCCAGATCTTGTCGGCGGCTGCGGGGTGGCAGCCGCGTCGATCGTTTGGGCGAGGACCGTCAGAGTGGGTCGAGGCGGCGCTTGAGCAGGCAGAACTCGTTGCCTTCTGGATCGGCGAGGACGTGCCAGGATGCATCCGCAGGCTGACCGATGTCGACGAGTTTGGCCCCGGCGGCCAGGAGGCGCTCGAGCTCGGCATCCTGATCGCGGTCGGTGGGGTTGACGTCGATGTGCAGCCGGGCATGCCCGTTCTTCGGCTCGTCGTTGCGGATGAGGAAGATCGTCGGCTGCGGGCCGCCGAACCCTTCGCGCGGGCCTATCTCGATGTAGACCCCCTCATCGCGATCGAGCACTATGAAGTCCAGCACCTCGCACCAGAACCGCGCCAGCACCTCGAGGTCGCGGCACTTGAGCACGAGCTCACTGATACGGCATGCCATCGACGCGACCTACTCTCAGCACGGGAACTCCGGGGCTGCCGCACGCGGATCTCATGGGCTTGCTGCAGCGCGAACAAGCTCGCGATCTTAACGGGCGAAGCGAGCGGTGCTGGAGGAGGGTGCCCGTCGGGCTGAGCCCTGACGGTCGTCAGTCAGCAGGAAGTCAGCGAGACGAGCCCTCTCCCTCCACGCTTCTTGACCAGGGCAATCGTGGACGGCAGGCGAGGAGACGATCAGGACGATAGCGTGACGATCTCGCTAGGATGCCTCAATGCCCCGGCCAGTGATCTTCGATCTCTTCCATACCCTGATCCATGGTGCCGACGAGGAGCGCGATCGGGTAGTCGGCGAGATGGCGGTCATGGTCGGGGTGGCTCCGGCCGAGTTGGTCGCCGCGTACCACGCCACCTGGCGGGACCGGCTAGTCCAGTGGGACGTAGAGGAGACCGTCCGCATCCTCGCCGGACGCCTCGGCGGCACACCAACTAACAAGCAGGTGACACGGGCGGGTGAGCATCGGCGAGCCCTCGGGCGCAGGGTGCTGGACAGCGTCTCGACCGCCACCCTGGATGTGCTCGACGCGCTACGCGGGGACGGGCATCCGCTGGCTCTCATCAGCAACGCCACCTCGGACACTGCCGAGGCATGGCCGCAGAGTCCGCTCGCCCACCGGTTCGACGTTGCGGTCTTCTCCTGCGATGTCCGGCTATCCAAGCCAGACCCGGGGCACACACGGGGCACAAGACAGCGTGAAACGTCGGCAGGCAGCGACCAATGAGGTAAGCCAAGACAGGGCGTGACCAGGGTGCCACCTGGATTACCGCAGGTAATGAGTTGCCGAGCCTAGAAGCGCGCCAACAGGCCGTCTGACCCCGCAGCAAGCCGGATCCGACCGCTTGCCGAGAGGTCACACCGAAGAGGTCGCTGGTTCGATACCAGCATCGCCCACTCTCAGTTCTGGCAGTTCAGAGGCCGCTTCCCGAGTTCGGGAGGTGGCCTTTCTGCTGTCGTACAGCAGCTTTGTACAGCAGCGGTCAGCGGAAGGGTGACGACAAGGCGATGGGATGTCCGGCTGTGCTGTTACCTTGCCGGCCGTGACTGATCAGCTGACGTGGATCGACCGGATCATCGACGTGACCGGATGGCGCAAGATGCCTGAGGACGGTGTCGGCTGGGAGCAGGTCGAAGCCCAGCTGGGCGTTCCGCTGCCGACGGACTTCAAGGAACTGTGCCGCCGGTTCGTTCCGGGGCGGTTCTACGCCTACCTGGACCTCTTCCGGCCGACCGACGATCATGCACAACCGCTGTTTCGGGCGTGGGCCTATTCTCGGCAGTGGCCAAGTGAGCCTGACTTCGCGCGGTTGTGGGCCCCCTACGAGATGTACGAGCCCGACAAGGGGACGGGGCTGATCCAATGGGGCAGTGATCAGACCGAAGGGGAGTACTACTGGCTGGCGGACCGCTCTATGGAGCCCGACCGGTGGCCTGTGGTCGCGCGGTGGGACGGCATCGAGCCGTGGCACCAACTCGACATGTCGACGGCCGAGTTCGTCTACCGGGTGATCGCGGATCCGGAGTTCAAGCCGTTTACGGTGGCCGACCCGCCGCGGCGACCGTTCTACCTGCCGCACTGGGGGCCGTTCCCGACGAGCGCTGAGGACTGGGATGCTCTCACCGACCCGAACCGCAAAGGCTGAGCTACCCCTTCCGGGGCTGCCATTCAGGGACGAGAGTCAGCGGCCGAGGGAGTCGCCAAGACGTTTGAGTGCTTCCCCGCGTCGCCTTCGACGAGACCTGCGTGTAGATCTCCATCGTGATGGAGAACCGGGCGTGCCGGAGAACCTGCATGGCGACTCTCGGATGGACGTCCAGGTCGGCCAGGAGCGTGGCGCAGGTGTACTTGGCCAGGTAGGCGGCCACCTTGCCATCGGTCAACTCGCCGTCGGCAGCGTTGATCCGTCGTACGTCGACATGCTCGCCCCAGATCGGGCCAGGTCTGGGACGCCCGCTGGTCGACACGGTGCAGGGTTCGAGGGGCCCGATCTACGCTTCGGCCGTCAGTCCGAGGTCCGGATCTGCTCCAGGTAGGTCAGAGGCTTCTCGAGATACTCGATGAGCTCCCGCAGCGCGTCCTTCTCCGCCGTGGTGATCACGACGTCCTCCTCCGACAGGGCGCCGACGAGCTCCGTGATCGCCAGGTCCCAGGCCCCGGCGCCGGCGGCGGCCAGGACGAACGGCCGGTGATTCGGGCTGATCTTGGGTGCGAGCTGGTCGGTGATCTGGCGGCTGCGCCAGTAGTAATCGTTGACTTCCATGGGTCTCCCGTAGGTGCGGTGGCTAGGTCGGCCGCTTGGCCGGCGGGTTGGTGGTGACGCCCTCGCCGCTGAGCGGGAAGCCGCCGGAGATGCTGCCGTCCTTGTCCAGGGTAACGACGCAGGTGATGCCGTCGCGGGTGCCGGTGACGCTCCAGCCGTCGCCGTTGGCACGTTGCTGAGGGCGGCTGTCGGGGTTGGTGGCGATGCTCTTGAACCAGCCCTCGACCTGCGCCTCGGTGGTGCCGGGCGGGAAGAGCGTCTTGCCGGGCTCGGTGGAGGAGGGCCTGTGGTTGCCATTGCCCTTCCCGTCGCCGTTCCAGATCTTGTCCATCGCCCCGTCGCCCATCTCACCGAAGCGGCGCATGTCGTACCTGGCGTCGGCGAAGTCGGGGTCGTCCCAGGGGTTGGTCCTCTTGGGTACCTCGGGCTCGGATGTGTCGGCGTCCTTCGGGCGGCCCTCCTCGGCGCGCTTGATGCCGTGCTGCTGGGCTGGTCCCACGCGCTTGGGCATCATCCCGGGGTTGAATTTGGGACGGTTGGGGCCATCATCGCCACCGCCGTGCGGTGGGGTGGGGCCTGAGGGGTGCTTGTGGAGACCCGCCACAGCGAACAGGACCACCAGGACGGCGGTGGTCCGCAGAGCCGCCATGAGTTGTCGCATCGAGGGCCGCCTAGACGTCGAGGAGTGCGCGAAGGGCGGAGAGGCTGGCGATCAGGCCCATCAGCCAGCCGAAGATGCGGCCGGTCCAGCGGACGACGGCGACCGCGAGCTGGGAGGCGACCAGCGGTGTGGCGAAGCCCAGAGAGAAGACCACCTCGGCCAGCCACACCACGACCTTGGCGATGCAGTCGGCGATGAAGGCGCGCACGACCTCCCGCACTATCTGCACCACGGTTCCCGCGCCACGGGTCGCGGCACCCATGCCGGCGGCCGTGCCCGCGAAGATTCCGGCGACGTCGATGTTGATGGTGAGGATGTCGCGGTAGGCGTCGGCGGCGGCGCCCTGCCATCCGTCGAGGTCGCCGACCAGCCGCGCCTTGAGGTCCTCGGCGATGGAGAACAGCTCACTGGCCATGTTGTCCCAGGTCATGGCGTGCGTCTCGATGGTCTCGGGGTCACCGGCGAGCCAGTCGAGGGCCTGCTTCAGTGGCTCGACCTGCTCGATGGCCCACTCGATGCCCATCGACAGGAGCGTGCTGAACGGGTCGATGGCGATGGCCGCCCCGTCGAGAGCGGCGCCCAAGCCCGCGATTGAGCCGTCGATCCAGCTGCCGGAGTCGATGGCGTCCTTGATGCCCATGTAGTCGTCGGCAAGCGGCAGGCCGGTCCAGCCGTCGCGGTGCGCGGCGCTGGTCGAAGGGATGTCGGAGGTCGTGGCGACCAGTGGGTTGCTCATGAGAGGACGCCGGGCCGGCTCAGGTCGCGGAGTGGAAGGAGTTGAAGCCGTCGGTGGTCGACTCCTCGGTCCGCTGGTAGGCGTCGGCGGTTCTCTTGATTCCTGCGGCGAGCAGCGCGATGTTCTCGGCGAGCATCCCCACGCCCTTGTCCTGGTCCCGGTGGCGTCCCTCCATGATGGGCGGTAGGAACTGGCAGAGCTGCCCGTAGGCATCATCGGCCTGGAAGATGGTGCCGCTCGCGGCCTTGACGGCGGCGAAGCGGTCGTGAATGGCCAACATGGCCGTGGCGTGCGCGCGCAGGGCCTCGACGTCGACCTCGAATCCCCCGTGCATCAGTAACGCCCCTCTTCGTCCTCGGTGTCGGCGGTCCGGAATCCGGCCAGCAGGGCCCGGCCGGTCGCCGAGTCGGCGCCGACCGTCTCCCGCACGACCTCGGCGGCGGCCTCGGCGAGCTTGACCCGCGCGTTGCGATAGGCGCCCATGATCGCCTGCTGCGTCTGCTCCAGGCTCACGCGCTGCACCCGCGCGGAGAGCCGGACGTCGGCCATCGCCCCCGTGGAGTCGACGGTGACCTCGACGATCCCGTGGGCGTCGCTGGCCGTGACCCGCAGCGCGCGCAAGCCGGCAGCGGCGGCCTGCGTGTCGGCGGCCCGGCGCAAGGCATTGGCCTGCCATGCCTCCAGGCGTTCCCGCGCATCCTCGGCGTCCAACAGCGGATTGCCCACCGCGCCTCCGTTTCCGTTGCCGAGCCAGGGCATTAGAGGCGTCAGTGTAGCCACGGCCCCCCACACCAGGTTGCCCAGCGAATTCGGCGTGATCTGATCAATCTGGATCTCGGCGACGTGGGTGCTGCTGATCGCCTTCTTCGGGTCTGCTCGACCTGGCGGCGGTCAAGGAGCCGCTCAGTGAGGCCCGACCAGTGGCAGGTGAGCATCCTGCGGTGTGGCGACGAGAAGTTCCACTACAGCGACGGCCCGGTGCGGCGACGCGGTACGCGGTTGTTCGGCGTTGTGCGAGATTGATTGATTGCCGCCACCATCAGCGGCGATCAACTTCTCTGTTCCGTAGAAGTGGACGGCGGGACGGCTCTCAACCAACCTCGTCCCAGAGGAGTGGAAGTCATGATGCTGCGCAAGGCGTTCGGAGCGCTGCTGGCGTTGCTGACCTTCGGCACGGTGCTGGTCGTCACGGCGGCCCCGTCGCAGGCGGCGGTTGCCTGCTCGGGCACGGTCACCTACAGCTACGCGTACCCGCCGAGCAAGCCCGTTGCCGAGCTGGTCATCTACTACAACAGCACCAACGGCGGCACGAACAGCGCCTGCATGTACCACCGCGGCGCGGCGTACGGCTCCTCGGCGCGGACCTCCGTGCAGATCGCCCGGTGCGCGGAGACCTCCGGAACCGGCTCGTGCACCGCCACCGCGATCTCCACCAAGGACGACGCCGACTACCTGTACTACGCCGGGCCGCGCGGAGTGACCGGCACGGCGAACAACTGCGTCGACGCGTACGGCGAGATGGACTGGGCCGGCACCACCTACTGGATCCACTCCGGTCGCCAGGGCTGTTGAGTCCGGTGACGTCGGACCGGTGGCCCGGCGGGATCCGTCCCGCCGGGCCACCGGTGGTGGCCGTCCGCGTACGCCCCCATCAGGGGTAGAGGCAGGCGGTACGGCGGGCCGCGAGCCGCTGGTCGGCGGTGAGCGGCAGGGCCTTGGCGGTGCTGGAGCCGTCGGGGCGGGCTGCCCGCACGTCGAGTACGTCGGTCGGCGCGCCACCGCCGAGACAAGCGACCGCGGCCACCGGGATCTCGGCAGTGGATCCGGGTGGCACGGACAGGCTGTCGAGCTTCCAGACGAGGTCGAACGGCGGGGCAGCCATACCGGTCAATCCGATTTGGTGCCAGCGGCGCTCGGCCGGCAGCGCGGGGTCGTCCGCGTAGTAGGCGGCAAAGCCGACGATCTCCAGGTGGGTGCCGGTCGCGCTCAGCCGCCACCCACCCGGGCCGGTCACATCGGGGGCGATCGCGAGGGCGATCGTGGCCGGCCCGGGTCGGTCGCCTCGGCAGCGGGACGGTTCCAGGCCCGTGGGCGGGTTGCCGTGCACCACGCCGGAGGCGATCAGCCCACCGTCGGCGAGGGTAAACCAGCGGATGTCGGGGGTCTGGGAGGTGGAGTCGGTGATCCGCTCACCCAGGCAGTAGCCGGTGAGCCCGACCACGCAGCCGGGCGGAATGGTGTAGAGGATTCCCTGGTCGCGGCGGGGCTCGCTCCGGACATGCACGCCACCGCCGTACGTGACGGCGGTGAAGGCGGCGTCAACGGTGGTCGCCGGGCAGGCTGTGGTGGTCGTCGTGCCAGCGGCCGCCGTCGCCCCGCTGGCCGGCCACCTCAGCTGGGTCATCGGCACCACAGCGGCCGTGCCGGCGAGGCCGGCGACCGCCACCGCCGCCAGCGCCAGTCGCCGTCGGAGTTTCCGGTGCCGCGGGGGGCCCGCGGACCGGTCGTGGGCTGGTCCGGCTACGCCGCCGGTTGACTCACCCGTGGCCGGGGCGGCTGGATCTCCGGCAGTCACAGCGGATGGTGACTCTGCGAGGGGTGTGGCGAGCGGTTCGGCCGGCGTCGGGTCGGGTGTTTCTGCCCTCGCCGGGTCGGCTGGTGCGCTGGCCGAACTGGCGGACCGCAGCTCCTCGTCCAGTTCGAGCCAACGCTGCCTCCAGTGGGCGGTGTCCCCGCCGCAGGCCCCGACGTACGCGAGCAGCACGTCGAGGCTGGGTTGGCGCATTCCGCTGGCAGCGGCGGAGAGGGTCGAGGCACTGTAGCCGGCGACCTCGGCCAATCTCCGGTAGGTGGGGTTGCCCGCTTCGACACGTAACTTCCGTAGCTCGTGGGCGAAGGACGACAACGGTCCAGCCGTCGGATCTACGGGCCGCTCGTGCCGAGCCATGCCGCTCCCTTGTCCCGGTAGCGCCCTGGAGCGGGGTGCCGCAGCACAGGGCTCATGTTTCCTGGTATGTCATCCAAAGTAGAGAAATTATATTGATCTCCTGGACCGGCAAACGACGGCTACCAGTGTGCGGGGGGTGGCGTGGGACCGGCGGTGCAAGCTCCGCCGTTGAACGCCGCCGGGTACGGCCTGACACGCAGGTTTCGCTCCAGCGACCTGCAACATCCTCGCGTCGCCGCGTCCTGTGGGCCGTCAGGCTATTCAGTCATCGCGGGTGCGTCTTTTATCCGTGGGCGCCGCGGCAACGTGGTACGACTGCTTCAGCGACTATCCGACGAAGCGAGCGGGCCGGGTGACGAGTAACAGAGTGGCCAACCTGCTGCGCAGGCGTGAGAGTCCGCAGCGGCCGACCTTCCTGGAACTGTTCTTCGATCTCGTCTATGTCTTCGCGCTCACCCGGATTGTGCACGAGTTGGTGTTGGACTACACCAGGGGCCACGTCGCGGAGCGGTTGACCACCTCCCTTGCGGAGAACGGCGAAACCCTGCTGTTGCTTCTGGCGCTCTGGTGGATCTGGACCCAGACGGCCTGGGTGACCAGCAGATTCGATCCTTTCCAGCCGCCGATCCAGTTCGTTGTCGTCGCGACGATGTATGGAAGCCTGCTCATGGCGGTCGCGATTTCGGGGGCTCTCGCCGACACTGGCCTGCTCTTCGCGAGCACCTATGTCGCGATCCAGGTGGGCCGCACGCTCTTCTTCGTGGGCATCGTGCGCGGTCACAATCTGCGCCGCGTCAATATGTTGGCGCTAATCTGGTTCGCTGCGTCGGCCGTACCGTGGCTCGCCGGAGCCTTCGCTCCCGAGGTGACGCGCAATTCGCTGTGGACGGTGGCCCTGGCAATCGACTACCTGGGGGCCAGGCTCGGCTGGCCGGTACCGGGGTTGGGCCGCTCGCGGGTGTCCCCGTGGGCAGTGTCGGGCGAGCACCTGGCCGAACGCTACTGGCAGTTGGTCATTGTCGCGCTTGGCGAGACGATCCTGACCTCCGGGTCGAGTCTGCTCCGCGGTCCGATCGTGGCTGAACGAATGATGGCCCTAACCTTGTCGTTCCTCACCACGGTGTTGCTGTGGCGGATCTACTTCTATCGAGCCGGCCAGATCCTGGGCGAGGCCATCGCGGCATCCGCCGACCCCGGCCGGCTCGGTCGGTTGGCCGAGTTCGCGCACCTGCTCATGGTGTCCGGCATCCTCGCCACCTCGGCCGGCTCCGAACTCGTCCTCATGGATCCATCCGGAGACGCCAAACCAGCCTGGGTCGGAGCCATCCTCGGAGGGCCCGCGCTCTACCTCGCCGGGCGCTCAATATTCGAGTACGTGGCCTTTGCGCGAGTGTCCTGGCCACGGCCGATCGGGATCCTCGTCCTCGCGGCCATGGCACCGATCATGGTCGGCCTACCGTCCCTCGGGGTCGCCGCAGCAGCGGCCGCCGTCCTGCTCGGCGTTGCCGTCTCCGACACGACCCGGGCCCATGGACGTCCACTGGAGGAAGCCTCGCCGCCACGCTGACGGGTACCCGGCACCCCACCGAACAAGGTCGATTCGCCGGGCAACCTGCGAGACGGCGGCCGCAGGCTTACACGCTCAGGCATCCCAACACGGTTACCTCTTGGCTGGTGAACTCGCCGCCTCACTCACCCAGATCGTGACGTCGTCGGTGTTCGAGACGCCCACCACGTACAGGTCGCATCCGACCGTGCGCAGGCCATCGGCGCCGCTGAGCAGGATGTCCACGACGTCATCCCGGAAGCCCGGCTTGGCCTTCATCGATCCGATGTAGCCGTACGACACAGCAACTCCTTGAAGCGGCGGCAAGCTGATCGCGTTCATGCGGCGAGCGAAAAAAACGCCTTGCAACGGAAACGACTTCTGCGGCCTCGAGCATACTGATCTGTCGCTGACAAGGCGCGGCGATCGTGAGCGTGCGCCCCCCGGTCGACACGCCGAGATGCTGGAGGCGTTCGCGTGGTGAGTCAGCGCAGTGCTGTTGCGAGTTCGGCGGCGTTGTCGAACGCGGCTGCCGCCCTTTCTGATTCGTCGTCGGTGAGCGTGACGGACTGGGCGCGGCCCAGCAGGTCGGCCGCAGTCTTTGGGTCGTGCAGCACCATCGCGAGTTCGGCGCGGTAGACCAGGACCTCTACCTGCTCGACCGGGTCGTCGTCGGCTTGCGGGCGGGCCAACGCGCTGTCGAGGATCCGAACGGCCTGTCCGATATTTCCCCTGGAGTCGGCCTGCACGACAGCATTCGCCAGGGCCTTGGCCAGCCGCCCGGCAGGCGTGGCGGCCGGCACGGGGGCGGTGGTGGCGTCCCGAAAGACGCGGATCCAGTTGCCGCCCGGGTCGATGATGCTGAATCCGCCCAACCCGTCGGCGTTCTTCCGCGCCCTGGGCCGGGTCATCCGCGGCGTTCCGGACACCAGTACCTTGCCGTACGCGGCGCGCATGCCGGCTGCGAATGCCCGATGTAGTCCCTCGATGTCCGCGGTGATTACCAGACAGGAGCCATAGGACTGCTCCGGGTCAAATCCGGGGATCTCGAAGAACTGCAGATGCAGGTCTTCTCGCTGCACCCCCACACACGCGTTGGGCTTGCGTTGCTTGTACGTGGTGCGGAAACCGAGAACTCCGTAGAAGGCTTCGATGTCGTCAATGGATGCGCACGGCAGCAGGGGAACTGTCACCTCGTTGGTCATGCCTCCTTCCTACGGGTCGCAGGGTGTCCGTCGCACATGGAAATAGCCGATCATCGTCTTCGGTCATCTGTTCGGCTGATGACCCAGAACGCAACGTTGCCCCGCCGAGCCATCGGCGGTGCCCGTTCCAGCTCTCGGCTGACGCCAGCAGTACGGCAGCCACGTACCGCATCCGTGCCAGCCGAACCGCGATCCCGCCGGTCCTGCGCCACCCAGTTCGCTGTTCGGGTAACCGGGGCGGCGGCGCCGGGTGTGCGTAACACGCTGTTTCCGTGTTCGGGTTCTGACCGATGTGTTGGCTTCACGCTCTGGTTGTCGACGCGACGGCCGGTCCGAATCTAGAGTTGCGCGGCGAGCCGGCGTCTTTGCGGCTGTGGCCAAAACGACTGCCGACTTCGGTGATGGCTCGCGATGAATTCATATTTCGTCAATTGACGCCGAGCGTTTTCGCGGTTGCGCGTGAATTGCCAGCGTAGGAGCCACCAAATGCACCGAGCCCGTTCCCTCCGCCCCTTCGCGCTCGCTGGTGTCAGCGCACTGGTCGCCTTATGTACGCAGCTGGCGGCCGTTCCTGCCGCCCAGGCCGCTCTCGACGAGCCCGCCCGCAGCGCCTGCCGTAACGTCGGCAAGGTGCCGGTCACGACCAGCGCCGTCTTCAATGACCCGGTCGCGGGCACTCCGACCGCGGTCGTGGAACGCATCTGCTCACTGATCAAGCAAGCTGCGGTCGGGTCCTCGATTGAGATCGCCGAGTTCGTCGTCTCGGGCGACGCCGGCGCCGACTACGCAGGGGTGTTGCTCGACGCCCACCGTCGAGGCGTCAAGGTACGTATGGTCATGGACGGCTATCAGATCAACAACCCCGCCGCCGCAGACCTGATCCGCACCCTCGGTACCGACAAGTCGGCCACCTCTTGGGTGCACGTCTGCAGCCACCTGAGCCCGGAAGGCAACACCACGTCCTGCCAGGGCACCAAGGGCATGCACAACAAGTTCGCGCTCTTCGCCAAGACCGGCGGCAAGCGCGACGTTGTCGTGCAGGCGTCGAACAACATCACCGACGTCAACTCCACCAGCTACTGGAACAACCTCGTCGTGCTGCCCGGTAACGGCAAGCTCTTCGCCGGATACGGGAAGTACTTCGACGACCTTGCCGCCGAGGTGCAGAACCCCGACTACGACACCACCGTCACCACCAGAATGCGGGGCAGTCAGGTCACCGCCCAGTTCTATCCGGTTGCCGACCGGGACCCGATCGCTCAGCGGCTGCACCAGGTCGGCTGCAAGCCCAAGGGCCGCACCAGGGTGGAGATCGGGCAGTCCGAATGGGATGGCACCCGGCTCGCGATCGTTGACGAGCTCGCCAGGCTGAAGGCCAAGGGTTGCCAGGTGCGCGTCGTGCATGGCTTGGCCGAGGATGCGGTCACCGCCGCGCTCGACGCCGCCGGCATCGAGCGCCGGGTGCTCGACGGGTCGACTCCCGCCGGCCGCATCCACTCCAAGTACCTCGTGGTTAGCGACCCGACCGGCCGGGGCTGGGTGATGACCGGCAGCCACAACTTCAACGCCACCTCGTTGCAACGCAACGACGAGGCGATGGTGGAGCTCTCCCAGCGCAGCATCGTCAAGGCGTACGCCGCCAACTTCGCCCGGCTGTGGAAGGTCGGCGCGGTCGCCGGCGCCTGAGCGGGTAGTACGGGATGAGGATGACAGAGCGGTGCCGACGCGAAGCCGGCGCCGCTCTGCATTGCGCAGCCCAGCACCGGGGCAAGCGGAGATGCAGACGTCCGTGCCAGCGAGTGTGAGAGCCACGGTGTGAGCGTCCGGCGCGCTGCCGATGTTAGGTTCGCCAGCATGACCGTGCAGATCACCGCGGGGCAGTTCCACGCGGCCGACGGTGTCGAGGACTGGCGCTCCCTCTACCACGTGGTCTCGGCCTACTTTCGGACCGGCTCACTAACCAAGGGAATTACCCTCGTTGATGAGATCGGCCGGCTCGTCGACAGCGACGAGCAGCAGTACCTCAACGTCGACCTGCGCCACGCCGGCGTCACAGTGTCCCTGTCCCGGCGCGACATCGCGCTGGCCCGGAGGATCTCGGCCGCCGCCAAGGAATTGGGCATCGCCGGCGATCCGACCGCCGTTCAACTTGTCAACGTCACCCTCGACGCATTCGTCTGCGCGGACGTGCTGCCGTTCTGGCGGGCGGTGCTTGGTTATCGCCAAATCGAAGACGACTACCTGGCTGACCCGTCGCGCCGAGGCCCGGGCCTCGGGTTGCAACAGATGGACGAGGCGCGGCCACATCGCAACCGCATACACCTCGATGTCGCGGTCCCGCACGACCAGGCCGAAGCCCGCATCGCCGCAGCCCTGGCCGCCGGCGGTCGCCTCATTTCTGATGAACACGCGCCGAAGTGGTGGGTCTTGGCCGATGCCGAAGGCAACGAAGCGTGCGTCGCTACCTGGCTCGGCCGCGGACTGACCGATCGCTGCGTTCGTGAGGTCAGCCGGCCTGCCAGCCGGCGGGGTTGATGCCGCCGGGCAGTGGTGCCGCGGGGTCGTAGGGCTGCCGGGTGAAGATGAAGGTGCCAAGATCGAGGTGGCTGACGGCGCCTGCCGCGTCGTGTTGCACCCGCAGCCGTTCGCCGGCGAAGTAGCCGTTGATCCCCTCCCAGCTGCCGTCGCCGGTGGGGCGCAGCCGGGTGCCGCGTCCGCCGGACAGCGGAGCCAACTCCACGAAGCCATCAGCCTGCGGGCGCAGCACATAAGGGGCCGGCCCCCAGTACCACGGACCGGCGAGATCCAGTAGCTGTGGGTCAACCGAGGGCAGCGGTCGCCACGGCGCAGGGATCCGCGGCTCCCGCTCGGCGACCGTCTGCAGCAGATCAGCGGCGAGAGCACCGGCGGACAGGCCAGCGGTCACGTTACCCATAACGACCGCGCCCAGAGCATCATCGGGGCTGACCCACACGGTCGCGACAAAGCCCGGCATCGAGCCGGTGTGCCCGGCCAACAGCCGGCCGTCGCGGCGCAGCAGCTGTATGCCGAGCCCGTAGCCACTGTCCCAGTTCGTCGCCTCCGGCGGGCTCGCCGGGTTGCGCATCTGCGCGACGGTGTCCGGATGCAACACCCGGTCGTCGCCGTCGATGAGAAACGCGGAGAACCTGGCCAGGTCCGTCACGGTCGACCACAGCTGCCCGGCAGGCGCCATCAGACCGGTGTCCACGGCGGGCTCCGCAAGGAGCACATCGGCCCAGGGATGCACCGCCCAGCCCGTGGCATGCGGCGCGACCGGCAGCAGGGTGGTGCGGGTCATCGCGAGCGGCTCCAGCACCTCGCGCCGCAGCACCTCGCCCCACGCCTGGCCCCGAACCTGCTGCACCAGCGCGCCGAGCAGCGCGTAGCCGGGGTTGGAGTAGTGGTAGCGCTGTCCGGCCGGATGCACCTGCGGATCGCCGCCCAGCACGTCGGCCAGGTCGGGTCGCAGCGTGCCCGGGGTTCGTTCCCACCACGGGCCGGGCGCCTCAGCGATCAGCCCGGCGGTGTGCGCCAGAAGCGCACCGACCGTGGCCTGGCCCGCCGCCGTGCCGGGCAGGTGCTCGGCCAGCGGGTCGGTAAGCGCGAGTCGCCCCTCGTCGCGCAGGCGCAGCACCAGCACCGCAAGGAAAGTCTTGGTGATCGAACCGATCCGGTATTGGAGGTTGCCATCCGGCACCCTGCCGTCCACCGTTCCCCACCCGTCCACCCACACAGGACGGCCATCACGCACCACGGCAGCGACGACCGAAGGCGCCCGACCCGCTACCTGACCAGTGGCCAGCCGGTGGACCAGCGCACGTCGGGTTTCGGGTAACAGCGGCGTCGGGATCGGTGCCATGCGGCAAACCTACCGGGCGGCCTGCACCGCCCCGTAACGATCCGACGCGTCTGGATCTGCCGCTGATGAGGCGTGGCGTCCCTGAGGGCGGCCAGTGATGGCCGGGGCCGTGGGAGCAGGTCGGGCACGCCGGGCATGCTCGGTCGCCTCACCCCAAACGGACCCGCCACCCGCCAACGGCGCCATATCTTCAACAGACCTGACTGACAGAAATACGAAACGCTCTTTAGGGCCTGTGGGCAGTGGACGGGCGTTTGGCACAACGAATGAGACATATTTCAGTGACGTTTTCTTGAGTTGCTCAGGAATCAGCTTGCGGGAAATGTGAAAGCGATGGAGTTGCGCCGCGAATCCGGTATAAGGAATTGACGCATCATCCCGGGTTCGCTCAGGTGCGCCGGATGTTCGGACCACCGCGTGCAGGTCACGCCTCAGGGTTGCCACCTCGAGAGGGACGCATGTCGCGATTAGTGCTCACTTCCGGGGTCGCCGGGCAGGATGGCAGGTGCCTGTCAGAACTCCTGCTCGACAAGGGCGACACGGTGCACGGAATCAAAAGAAGATCGTCCAGTTTCAACACGGCTATCGGTATTCGGTCCGGCCGATCTGGAGCGCGCACATGACGTCTGCTGCAAGGCCGGTGCGAGAGCAGCACCGCCTGTACGAGGTGGATCTACTCCGGTTCGCCGCCGCCCTGATGATCGTCTTTCTCCACTACACCTTCAGTCAGGGCCTAACTGAATATGACTTCGCGCCGTCGCTCGGAGCGGTCACTCAGTACGGTTACCTTGGCGTCGAACTGTTCTTCCTCATCAGCGGCATGGTCGTGCTCATGAGCGTGTGGGGACGCACCACGCGCGAGTTCGTAGCGTCGCGGATCTCTCGGCTGTATCCCGCCTTCTGGGTGGCCGTCACTCTCACGGCGGCGATGGTCGCCATTGCGGGACCTCGGGGCCGGAACGACGTCACCGCGGTGCAGTACGCGGCGAACTTGTCAATGTTTCCCCAGCTCGCCAACATCGAGTACGTCGAAAGCGTGTACTGGACGTTGTGGTCCGAGTGGCGGTTCTACCTCATCCTGTTCGCCTTCTCGCTGTTGGGGATCACCGAGCGTCGTACCCACTGGCTGCTTTGGGGCTGGCTCACCGCCAGCGTGGCGCTAGAGGCTCTTCCTGTTCCGCCGGCCGCCCATGCCGCGTTGGCGCTAATTGTCCAGCCCCAGTTCAGCCACTACTTCATCGCGGGCATGGCCCTGTACATGGTGCACCGCTTCGGCTTCACTGCGCGACTGGGCCTCCTGCTGTCAGGGTGCTACGCGAACGCCGTAAAGGAGGCGGACAGTCGGATCGATGAGTTGGTTGCGGATGGGCTGGCGCCAACCCTTCTCGTTGTTGCCCTGGTCATCCTGGCGATCTTCGTCGTTATGATCCTCGCAGCGACCGGTGGGTTGCGCTGGATGCGGTGGCCATGTCTGTCCGAACTAGGCGCGATGACATACCCGCTCTATCTGATCCACTTCACCCTAGGTGTTGCTGCCATCAACGCCTTGCTCCCGGCAGTCCATCCCTGGCTGGCGCTGCCACTAGTGATCGCCGCGATGTGTGGCGCTTCCTGGCTAATCAGCGCGAAGGTGGAGGACAGGGTCCGCCCAGCGCTTCACCTGGCGATTCGTCGGCTTCTACGCGTACCGCCGCATCAAATGCCGGAGCAGACGGCCAGCACTGCTCGTGCCACGGATCAGGCGACTGCCGGCCGTATTTGACCGTCTACCACTCCATCAGCGATCCGGTGTTCCGGTTCCTTCAGGAGAGCATCGCACCCACGCCGCTGTGCTCCGGTGTAGATCCTGGGCCGGGGGAGCAGGCTGACAGCAACAGGGTGCACTGAACAGCCTTGAACTGCCTCCAACGGTGTCGAACGTCCCTCAACTGCACCGACCTCTACAGGTAGTTGACGCCGGTCAGGTCCGCAGCTGCCGCCCACAGCCGCGTGCCGACGGCCGGGTCGGCGGCCTCCTGGCTGAGCCGAGCCTCGGTGACTCTGCCTCGCGTCTCCCAGATCCCGGACGGGCCGAAGAACTGGCCACCCCGCACACCGGGCTCGGTCGCAGCGCGCAATTGCGGCAGCGCGCCCTGCGCCACCGGCTGGGTTGCCAGCAAGCCCGCCGACGCGATCAGTCGCCCGAATCGGCCACGGTGTTCCCAGGCACGCGGAGTCAGGTTGGTGCGGGTGAGACCGGGGTGGGCCAGGGCGCTGACGATCGGCGTTCCGGCGGCGCGCAGGCGGCGGTCCAGTTCGATGCCGAAGATCGTGGTGGCGAGCTTGGACCGGCCGTAGGCGGTCGCTGCCCGATAGCCGTGTTCGAACATCAGGTCATCGAAGTCCAGGTGCGCGTTCTTGTGGGTGATCGAGCTGAGACTGACCACGCGGGCTTCCCGCGCCGCGGCCAGGTTGCCGAGCAGCAGGCCGGTCAGTACGAAGTGGCCCAGCATGTTGGTGGCGAGGTGCAGCTCGAATCCGTCGGCGGAGGTGCGACGTGGGCCAAGCAGCACCACGCCGGCGTTGTTGACCAGCAGGTCGATCGCCGGGTGGTCGCCAGCCAGCTTCGCCGCGAAGGTCCGCACGGAGGCGAGGGAGGCCAGGTCCAGCTCGCGTACCTCGACGTCGCCACCGATCCGGCGGGCGGCCTCCTCGCCGGCGGGAGTGTGGCGAACGGCGAGCACGACGTGGGCGCCGTGGCTGGCCAACTCGGTGGCGGTGACCAGGCCGAGGCCCGAGTTCGCGCCGGTCACGACGGCAACCCGACCGTGCTGGTCGGGGATGTCTTCGGTGGTCCATCCGGTCATCTGCTGCTCCTGGAGGTGTCGGTGTGCTGGCCCCATCGACGTTAGGAGCGATCCCGATGGGTTCAGTCGTTCTCGGTTGCCTAGGTCTGACGGACCTACCTTCGGCGGTCCGGGCCGCTGCACACTTGCGGCATGAACGGCCTTCATCCGTATGCTCGTGAGCTCGGCGACTTCCTACGCGCTCGGCGTAGTCGGCTGCGTCCGCACGACGTCGGCCTGGAACCGGGCGGCCGGCGCAAGGTCACCGGGCTACGGCGCGAGGAGCTGGCCCTGCTGGCCGGGCTGAGCACTGACTACTACCAGCGGATCGAACAGGGCCGGGAGGTACGCCCGTCCGACGACGTCCTGGACGCGCTTGCAGGCGCGCTCGGCCTCGACCACAAGGAACGCCGGCACCTGTTCGCCCTGGCCCACGCCGCCCGCCGGTCGATGCCTCCCCGGGTGAACCGCGATCCGGAGCGGGTGCCGGAGGGCACACGGCGCCTGCTGCGGGTGATGGACACTCCTGCGGTCATACTCGGCCGGCATCTCGACCTGCTCGACTGGAACCCGATGGCGCAGGCGCTGCTCGGCGACCCGGACGCCTACCCTGCCGACCGGCTCAACATGCTCCTATTGCTGTTCGACGACACGCTGACCGGCGAGCGTAGCTGCCCGGACTGGGAGCGGCAGGCTCTGGACTACATCGGCATGATGCGCACCGCCGTCGCCACCGACCCCACCCACCCACGCGCCGCCGCGATCGTTGGGGAGCTGAGCATCCGCAGCGCCCAGTTTCGGCGGCTGTGGGCCCAGCACGACGTACGTGAGTCGGTCAGCGGCACCAAGACCTTCCGGATTCCCGGGGTAGGCGACATCGTCCTGGACTGGGACACCTACCCCCTACCGGGAAACCCCGGCCCCGTCATGCTCGTCTTTACCGCCGAGCCGGGCAGCGCCGACGCGGACCGGCTGCAACTCCTGGCATCGCTGCAGGCGACCCGCTCAGCGCTCACCAACAAGCACCCCCTCCCGGACGGTCTGGACCGCCGCCGCCGGCCCCATCCCTAGCGGGACTTCATGATCGGGTGCACGCTCCTGCCGCTGACGGGGGCGCCACGTAACGGGCTTCGTCGTATGCGCGGAGTTCGGCGGCTACCCCTGGCCGCCTGTGCTCGGGCCAGGTGGACAGACGCTCGGCGGGGCACCCTACGGCTTCAGCACGATTTTGCCTCGCGCGTGGCGGGACTCACTCAACTCGTGGGCGGCAGCCGCCTCTTCCAGAGAGAACACGGCAGCGACCGGCACTGTGAAACGACTCCGCTCGGCGAGTTCGCCGGCGGCGGCGATTCCTTCGAGAGCCGGTGTGTCCGCGCCGGGGCCAGAGCCGCGTGACAGGTGCACACCGTAGGCCGTGGCGTTGATGTCGGCGATGCTCACCACCCTGTCTGGGCTCGCGACCAGGCCGACCAGGTCGGGTACAGAACCAGAGCCGGCACAGTCGAGTACGACATCCACCCCGCCGGGCACCAGAGTGTGGACCCGCTCGGCCAGTCTGGGGCCGTAGGTGGTCGGGATCGCCCCGAGCGAGGCGACGAACTCATGGTTGCGCTCGCTGGCCGTGCCGATGACGGCCGCGCCGCGAGCGACTGCGAGCTGGATCGCGGTCGTACCGACCCCGCCGGCCGCGCCCTCGATCAACAGCGTAGTGCCGTCCTTGACGCCCAGCCGGTCGAGCACTCGGGTGGCCGTCTCGATGTTGCCCGCCGCGCCGCCAGCCTGCTCCCAGGTCAGGGCGGCCGGCTTCGGTGCCCACGCGGCCAAGACGGCGTATTCTGCGTTCGCTCCGCCCATCTGGGCGTAGTCCGTGATCCCGAAAACCTCATCGCCTACCCGAGCGGTGGTCACCCCGTAACCGACCTCATCCACCACGCCGGCAGCGTCGACACCGGGCACGTGCGGCAGGCGGAGCGGAATCCACTCCTGGAATCGGCCGGCGCGGACGTATGTGTCGGCCGGATTGACACCCGAGGCCCGAACCGCCACCCGTATCTGGCCGGGTCCGGCATGCGGTTCCGGTGCCTTCGAGACCTCAAGGACACTCGCGGGACCGTACTTCGAAAATTGCAAAGCCCTCATGCACACGGACGCTAACGCACGCCGCTGTCCGCCTCGCTAAAGTGAGAGCCGTGACCGATCGTTTGCCTCACATTCTTCGCTCCGACGCCCTGGACAACCGCGAGCGCATCCTCGAGGCCGCCCGCGCGGTCTTCGCCGTCGACGGTCTGGACGTGCCGATGCGGGAGGTCGCTCGGCGTGCCGGGGTTGCACCCGCCACCCTGTACCGCCGATTCCCGACCAAGGAGATGCTGGTCACCGAGGCATTCGCGGAACAGATGTACGCGTGTCGCGCCGTTGTCGACGAGGGCCTTGCCGCTCCGGATCCGTGGCACGGTTTCTGTCTCGTGATCGAGAAAATGTGTGAACTGCACGCACACGATCGAGGCTTTACCGCAGCTCTCGTTTCGACCTTTCCCAATGCGGTTGATTTCGATGCGCGCCGTGAATACGCGCTCAGAGCGATCGACGAACTGGCCCGCCGCGCGAAGGAAGCGGGCCGCCTGCGCGCCGACTTTGTCCTGGACGACGTCATCCTTGTGCTCATGGCCAACAGCGGTATCCACGCGACCTCGCCGACTACCCAGGTCACCGCCTCCCGGCGCTTCGCCGCGCTCGCCCTCTCGGCATTCCAAGCCTCCCCGGATGTCTCGCCGCTCCCGCCCGTGGCGCGGCTGGCACCCCCGGCATCGGTATCCAGACGCAGCCAAGTGGGCTAGTACTTCGTCGATGCGGTAAGAGAAAAACGGCGTTCGGTCTGGTGGCGGTGCTCTGCGCGGTCGCGCTGATCGTCCACCACCGCCGTAACCGCGCGCGAGAGTCGTAGGGCCCCACTCGCGTCTGGTCAGTGGACGGCGACGGCGTCGGTAGGTTCTGCCTCGTCCCGGACAGCGCGGACTGCGCTTTTCGGGCCATGAGCGCCAAGGCGACGCCGGTCAGCGCAATGCCGGTGGCCATCGTCGAGCGAGCGCCGATTCGTACGGCGAGTGTGGGGCCAGGCCGGAGGCCATCGTCATCATGACGGCCGTCGGCATCAGATTAGCCGTGGACGGTATGCATTCAGGGCATATCATGTTGCCTATGACGCAAGAAGATGGAGAGCTGGATAGCCTCGTACGCAAACGTCTCCGGGCCCTGCGGGTGGCACAGGGCTGGTCCCTGGAGGAACTGGCCGCCCGTGCCCGCCTAAGTCAGTCCTCACTGAGCCGCATCGAGAACGGCCAGCGCCGCCTCGCACTGGATCAGTTGGTCATTCTCGCCCGTGCCCTGGACACCACGCTTGATCAGCTGGTGGAGACCGCCGCTGACGACGTCATCACCAACCCGATGATCGATGCAACCCATAGCGGGATGAGCTGGCTCCTAAAGGGTGACCCCAGCATCAGCGTGGTACGACAGCGCATGACCGAACCACCACCCGAGAACCCGGCGCGCATGCGTGCCCACCCAGGGCGCGAATGGCTGGTCGTGCTGTCCGGCACCGCGATCCTCATGCTCGGCCACCGCCGCTTGCGCATCGAGACCAACCAGGCCGCCGAGTTCCCGACCATGATGCCGCACGCGATCGGCACCGCAGGCGGACCCTGCGACATCCTAGGCATTTTCGACCGCGACGCCCGCCGCAGCCACCAGCGCGACGACAGCGGCGATGCACCGCACGCGTCCAGATGACGGGGCAGAGGGCAACACGCCCCCAGGGCTTGGCGGTGACACCTTGCGCGTCAGGCAGCAAAGCCGATGATTGTCTTGCGTAAACGGGAACATAGCATGCCAGGAACGCATAGCCGTCCTAGTGTGAAGGCATGACGCACGCGCACCCGCACACCCCTCGTCAAGGCGCTTCACCCGGACATCACCACATGCCCGACACCGAACTTCAGGCGGTGATCCTCGACCTGGACGCCGAGGTCCTCACCGAGCACATCGCGTCCATCACCGCATGGCTACCACTGAAAACAGACCCGCGGCAGATCGTGGATCTGGGCTCCGGCACAGGCGCGGGCACCTTCGCCCTTCTCGACCGCTTCCCCGACTCGCACGTCACCGCCGTCGACGCGTCCGCCGAGCACCTTCAGCGCCTGCGCACAAAGGCGTGCGCCCGCGGCGTGGAAGAGCGTGTGAGCAGGGTGCAGGCCGACCTCGATGATGCCGCCTGGCCAGATCTCGGCGTACCAGACCTGGTATGGGCGTCGGCGTCGTTGCACCACCTGGCTGACCCCGATCGCGCACTGCGCGCCGTCCACGACCTGCTCACGCCCGGCGGTCTGTTCGCCGTCGTCGAACTGGCCGGCTTCCCCCGGTTCCTGCCCGAAAGTGCCCCCGAGGGCCGGCCCGGCCTGGAAGAGCGCTGCCACGCCGCGATTGACCAAGTCAATGCCGAGCACATGCCCCACCGCGGGGCCGACTGGGGCCCGATGCTGACCGCCGCCGGATTCACCATCGAGGGCGTACGCACCATCGCCGTGAACATCGAGGGTTCCCGCAGTGAGGCGATCGGCCGCTACGCCCTCGGCGGCCTGCAGGGCATCCGCAGCGCTGTCGCCGCATCGCTCTCCCCCGAGGACCTCACCGCGCTCGATCAGCTCGTCGACACCGGCGGCCCGCACAGCATCCTGCGCCGCGACGACCTCACGATGCGCACCGAGCGCACCGTCTGGGCCGCCCGCCGCACCTGATGATGATGCCGAACACTGCGGCCTTCGAGGCGGGCCTGGCCCTCATCCTCGGCGGTCTCGTTGCCCGAGTGTCGACCACAGGCCGCTGACCGGTAAGAGCGCCAGAAGCGCCGACGGGCTGTGAAGCTTGGCCGGCGTGGATGTCCGGGATCGGCGCCGGTTCGATGCCGGCGGCAGCGCGCCTGGACCATCCCGGCGCACGATGCCGGCGATACTGTGGGCGTGGAGTACGTGTCCAGAGTGCCGCGACCGCCGCTGGACGGGCTGATCGACGACCTTTACTACCTGTCAGCAGCACTCACCTGGCGCAGCGGTTCAAGGAGCTCATCGGCGTCACGCCAAAGCGGCTGGGCCGCACCTACCGCTTCGCCGCCACCGTGCTCTCGATCGACCCTGCCGGACCGATCGACTGGGGCGACCTCGCTGGTGGCGCAGGCTACTTCGACCAGGCCCACTTCGGCCACGAGTTCCGGGCGTTCACCGGGCTCACGCCGACCCGGTACGTCGAAGTCCGGCGGCGGTTCCTGCGCGAACATCCCGGCCACGTGCTGGACAGTTGGCCGCTGCCGGCCGATTGATTTCGTACAAGAGCGACAGCTCACGACACGTTAATTTGTGGGCACCCAAAGCAGAGGAGAGCCCCGTGGGCAAGGTGGTCATGTACAGCTCGGTGTCGGTGGACGGATTCATCGCGGACGAGAATGACCAGCCCGGACCGCTGTTCGACTGGTTGTCCAGCGGTGACGTGCCGTTGGACGAGAGCGGCGTGTTGAAGGTGTCGCAGACGTCCTACGACTACACCCGGCCGTACTGGGACCAGATCGGAGTCACGATCGCCGGTCGCCACGTCTTCGACATGACGGACGGCTGGGACGGGAAGCCTCCGAGCGGGATCGACCACGTGGTCGTCGTGACGCACCGGCCACAGCCCGCGGGCTGGGACCCCGAGGCGCCATTTCACTTCGTCGACGGCGTTGAGGCAGCCGTGGCCAAGGCGCAGGAGCTCGCGGGTGACCGCATCGTCGAGGTCGCCGCCGGCGACGTCGGTGGTCAGGTGCTTGCCGCAGGCCTGGTCGACGAGGTGCGCATGGATGTCGTACCCGTGGTGTTCGGATCCGGTAAGCGCTACTTCGGGTCCGTCGACGCGCAGCACCTGTTGGAGGATCCTGAGGTGGTGGTTCAGGGCAACCGGGTGCTTCACCTGCGCTATCGGGTGCGCCCTTGACCGATCTGAAGGGATGCGGCAATCGGTAGGCCCGGCGCGTCACCCGTCAGCGGCCTTGCAGGCGCTTCACGTTGTCGCCGAAGGTCCAGCCCTTCGACCCATCCCAGTTCGCCGACCAGGTCATCAGGCCCTTGAGGCCGGGCACGGAGTTCCATGCCTGCGTGACCAGCGACGTCGACATGTAGCCGCCGCCCGCCCCGATCTGCGCGGGTAGGCCCGGGACCTGCTTGTCGTACGGCACGCGGATGGTGGTGCCCTGAATGGTGAGGCCGTTGTTCAGGCACTGCGTCTGCACCGTGAAGCCCTGCACGGTGCCCGCTGGGTACGAGTCGCCGGCGCAGCCGTACATGCTGCCGTTGTAGTACTGCATGTTCAGCCACCAGAGCCGGCCGTTGTCGGCGTACTTCTTGATGATCGGCAGGTACGAGCCCCAGATCGAGCCGTAGACCACGCTGCCGCCGGTGACGTAGGCGGTCTCCGGTGCCATGGTCAGGCCGAAGTTCGACGGCATCCGGGCCAGCACGCCGTCGATGATCCGGATCAGGTTGGCCTGCGACGTGGACAGGGTGTTGATGTTGCCGCTGCCGGTCAGGCCGGTCTCGATGTCGATGTCGATGCCGTCGAAGTGGTAGGCCGTCAGGATCGGCACGATCGTCGCGATGAACCGGTCAGCGACCGCGGTGGAGCTCAGGTCGATGCCCGCAGCGGCCCCGCCGATCGACATCAGGATGGTGGCGCCGGCAGCTTTGGCCTGGCACATCTCGGTCGGGGTGGCCACCTTCACGCCAGCGTCCATTCCGTTCTCCCAGAGCACCGTGCCGTCCGAGCGGATCACTGGGAAGGCCGCGTTGATCACGTTGTAGCCGTGCTGGTTGAGCCGGCTGTCGGTGATCGGGATCCAACCGAGGCCCGGGTGTACGCCGTTGGAGGCGCCGTCCCAGTTCTCCCAGTAGCCCTGCAACACCTTGCCGGTGGGCCGCGACTTCACCGCGCAGGTCCCACCGGTCGGCGGCGGCGTGGTGGGCGGAGGTGTGGTCGGTGGCGGCGTGGTGGGCGGCGGGGTCGTCGGTGGTGGCGGCGTGGTGGGCGGCGGAGTGGTTCCTGAGCACGCCCCCAGGTCACGCCAGAGCGACGGGGTCGCGGCGGGGTTCCAACCGGCGCCGGGGTGCGCGGTGTGGGTGACCAGTGCCTGGTAGAGCCGGCCGCCGTAGGTGACCTGGGTGCCCGTCTGGTAGGTGATGCCCTCGGCCCAGGCCGGGGCGGTGCAGGCGACCATCGGGGCCGCGTTGGCCGAGGACACGGCCGCCATGCTGTTGGGTACGAAGGCGACGGCGGCCGTGAGGGTCATCGCCGCCCCGGCTACCACTGCGAAGATCCGACGGCTTCTCATGGCCCACTCCCCAGGCTTCGACGACCCGCGACCTCCACATATTGACGCTCGTGAAGTTTAATATCAAGGGTTGTTTACAGATTCCGGGAAGTTGGGGAAGCGCGGAAGTCAGTAGCCGTAGAGGTGGGAGGTGCTGCGTGCCAGCGGAGTGCAAGATCAAGGCGTATCGCGACCGGGCACCCGTAGATGCGCTGTGGGCCATCGCTGGGCGTCCGGGCTGGCCGCGACGGGGCTGTCAACGCCGACCACGGGTGGCCGACTGCGGTCGGCGGCACCCCAGAGAAACACCGGGTCAGCCGCCAGGTGGAGCGACTGACTGCGACTCAATCCGAGTCTCAATGGCAGTTGGCCGATCGCCTGTCCTCGGCGTGTCCTATCTCCCTGACGGTGGCAGGATTGTGTGCGTGGAGCCGGCCGGTAGCCCGTGGTGGCAGACAGCGAAGACGCCGAAGCAGGGGTTCTTCCTGGGAGGTTTCTGGTCTTTCTTTGCCGTGACGTACTGGGTTCTCCACATCGGGGACCCGATCAGCTGGTCCGTGATCATTGCTGCGCTGGCAGCACTGCTTGGCGTTGGCTACCTCATACCAGCAGTGCTGCTGCTCCGGCGCCAGCGCTCAAATCAGTAGCAGCTGGAGGCCGCCGTTTGCCAGCCTCATCAGCCCGCGGGGCTAGGGGTGGCATGCCCCACGACAGTCCATTCGGGACGCATTGAAAGACGTTGACGTAGATCATCTTGCTGGCTAGGGTGGGCGCGCCGTGACGTTCTGATGATACGAGGGCTGGAATGTTTGTCGGATCAACGTTGGGTGCGCGCACCCGTCTCACTCGCCGTGGTGTTGCTGCATTGGCCGCGTCATTGGCGCTGGCCGCAGGTTCGATGCTAGTGGCGCCGCCTGCATCGGCGGCCGTCCGAGGGCCGTCCGGGACGAAGGCGCCTCTTCAGCCGGCAGTCAGCTTTCCGGGCGGGGACGACGTCGCCGAAGGTGGCCAGATCGCCATCAGGTTCGATGCGATCGGCGACACCAGGGTGACCAAGTTCCGGTACAGCGTCGGTGACACGCACCTGGCCAGCGAGGTCTACGCGGCATCGAACGGTACGGCCGATGTGACGATCGATGTAGGCAACGTGATGGGTGAGCGGCCGGTATACGTGGTGGCGGTCGACCGCCGCGGCCGGCTGAGCCCCATGACGCAGGGAAGCTTTACAGTGTCGGCCGTCTGGAACCTCGAAGGTCAAGCGCTCGACATGACCACCTGGCTGCCGGTGGAGGGGGCGACGATTCGGCTGGAGCCAGCTGGGATCGAGGTCGTCACTGGCCCCGATGGTGCCTTCCAGTTCGCTGTCGACCCGGGCCTGTACAACCTCATCGGCACCTACGCTGGCCCGCCCAGCCTCTACGGCAGTCAGCAGTTGGAGCTTGACCACCAGAAGGTGTACTTCGACCTGTACCTGTTCCCGGACTCCGGGAGCTGATGTTCGGCCTCCGCGATGTTGGATGGTCCAAGCGGACGGCAGTCGCCGGAATGTGTCTGGCAGTACCGCGTACCGGAGACTGGCGGGGCTCGTTCACCCGGGTCAGATTCGACGTGCGCGTCCGTCGGCGGCGCGCTCTCGCCGACGGACCGCACACCGGATGACGAAGCCTACGGTTTGTGAGCGAGGAGCCCGACAAAGGTGTGATAGGTGTCGGTCTGCACCGTCGCCTGTGCGCCCGGCTCTGGGCGCCACTCGGCCAGCGGCACCAGTCCCGGCTCCAGCACCGTCAGCCCGTCGGCGAACGAGAGGATCTCCTCGTCGGTACGCCAGCGGCCGGTGCCCAGCGACTCGTTGAAGACCCGCTCGACCTCGCGGGCCTTGCGGGAGCCCTCTGGGTCTCGCTCGCCCGGGTCGCGGAAGTGCGAGATCGCCACGTAGCTGCCGGAGGGTAGCGCGTCGATCAATGCAGCCGCCACCGCCTTCGGATCCTCGTCGTCGCCGAGGTGGTGCAGGATCGCGAAGAGCAGCAACCCGACCGGCCGGTCGAAATCGAGGAACCGACGTACGTCCGGATGGTTGAGGATCGCCTGCGGCTCCCGAATGTCCGCCTGGATCACCGTCGCGGTGCCCTCTGCGGCGAGCAGGGCCCGTCCGTGCGTCAGGACGATCGGATCGTTGTCCACATAGACCACCTGAGCCTTCGGGTTCTGCTCGGTGGCGACCTCGTGCACGTTGCCCTGAGTGGGCAAACCCGACCCGATGTCGAGGAACTGGTCGATGCCCGCCTCGCTGACGAGGAAGCGAATCACCCGACGCAGAAAGGCCCGGTTTGCCTGGCCGGCCGCCGGCCCGTCCGGTGTGATCCGCAAGGCGTGCTCGGCGACCTGCCGGTCGACCTCGAAATTGTCCTTGCCGCCCAGGAAGAAGTCATAGACCCGGGCCACGCTGGGAATGTTGGGGTCGATGCCGGGGGGTGCCGCCTTGTCGCGGGTCACAGGCGTCTCCATTCGATGGGGGATTGGCGCAGGCTGAGATCTTCGGGCGGTGCCGGCGTTGTGGCGAGTGTAGCGATCGGGAGGGTTGAACATTGCCCCACTGGTATCGCTCCCATTGACGCGGCTCAGGCGTCAGGAGCGGCGGGCCGGTCGCCGACCGAGGTGTGAGATGCATTGGCGATCATCGATCAATTGCTGCATGGTCGACGTATGACAGGCGTTTCCTCGTCCTCACTGCTCCGCCGTCTGCGGCCGGGTCTGCTGGCCGCTGTCGTGCTGTCGGCGGCGGTGCTCGCAACCGCTCTGAGCGCCGCGCCGGCGGCCGACGCCGCGACGCCCACCGCGAATCGGGGGGTCGCCCCGGCGCCCCGCGCGGCCGCGGTGCCCGGCGCGGCGCCGGCCGAGACCGTGCCGCCCACGCCGATCAGTACGCCGAGCACCTCGCCCGTCCCCCCGAGTGCGCCCACGAACCTGACCGCCAGCGAGGTCAGTACCGGGTCGGTCACCCTTACCTGGACGGCTGCCACGCCTGGCTGCTGCGCCATCACCGGCTACGACATCACGTACTACCAGGAGTTCGGCGATATCGTCTTCAGCGCCAGCGTCGGGGCCGTCACCAGCACCACGATCACCGCCCACCTTGGGTCGGGCCAGCAGTACACGTTCCGATTGATCGCCCGGGACAGCCTCGGGCAACGCTCGAACTGGTCGGATGCGCTGACAGTGGTCACCCCGGTAACGGACACCGGCCCGGACACCACCCCGCCGACCGCGCCGCAGAACCTGACCGTCGGCGAGGTGACCGGCTCGACCGGCACGTTGTCCTGGTCGCCGTCGACGGACAACGTCGGTGTGCTCGGGTACAACGTCTACCAGTTCGACGGCTGGTTCACCTCGAGACTGGTCGCCACCGTGCCGGGAACGACGTACACGGCGGCGCTACCCGCGTCGACACCGCTGCGGAACCTGTACTACGTGCGGGCCAGGGATGCGGTGGGCAACGTGTCGATCGCGTCCAACACGGTCACTCTGCCCACGGCGACGTCCACTCCGACTCCCCCGCCGCCCTCGACCTGCCGGGTGACCTACCGGAACCAGTCCGAGTGGCAGGGCGGTTTCGTGGCCACAGCGACGGTCCACAACGCCGGGGCGGCACCGATCGACGGCTGGGTCGTCACCTTCAGTTTTCCAGGAGATCAGCAGGTCACCTCCGGTTGGAACGCCACGATCGGCCAGACCGGGGCCACCGTGACCGCTCGTAACGTCGACTGGAACCGCGTCCTCGCGCCAAACAGCTCTGCGACCTTCGGCGTCCAGGGGCGGTGGAGCGTCAGCGACGCGCCGCCGACCGGCTTCTCGCTGAACGGCGCTCCCTGCACGATGGGCTGAAGGAGTTTCGTGAACACATGTTCGGTCACACCTCAGCAGCGCACCAGGGCCCTGATCGGGGCTGTCACGGCCGGTATCCTCGCCGTCGCCAGCACGGTCGGCGGTACGCCCACGCCCGCCTCCGCCGCGAATACGCTCACCATGCGGGGCGCCGACGTCTCCTCGTTGCAGCGCAGCCTGGATCTGGGCGCCAAGTACTACGACGCCGACGGTGTCGCCCGCGACCCACTGGACATCCTGAAATCCGTCGGCGTCAACTACGTCCGGCTGCGCGTCTGGAACAACCCGATCAGCGGCTACAACAACAAGAGCGCGGTGTTGGCTCAGGCGAGGGTGGCCAGGGTGAAGGGCCTCAAGGTGCTCGTCGACTTCCACTACTCCGACACCTGGGCCGACCCCGGCAAGCAGTACAAGCCGGCCGCCTGGGCCAGCCACAGCTTGAGCCAGCTGCGTACCGACGTGTACACCTTCACCTACGACGTCTGCTCCAGCCTCAGGGGGCAGGGCACCCCACCGGACAGCGTGCAGATCGGCAACGAGATCAACGTCGGGATGCTGTGGAACGAGGGCAAGGTCGTCAACAACGACTTCGCCCCGCTGGCCGGCCTGCTGAGGCAGGGCTACAACGCGACCAAGGCGTGCGGCAGCGGCATCCCGGTGATGATCCACACCGCCAACGCCGACAGCAACGCCAACGCCCGATGGTTCTACGACGGCATCCGCGCTCAGGGTGTGCAGTGGGACATCACCGCCCAGTCGTACTACTGCATGTGGCATGGCACCCTGTCGAACCTCTACAACAACATCGTCGACCTGCGCGGGCGCTACGGCAAGCCGGTGGTGATCGTGGAGACCGCGTACCCCTTCACCCGGAACAACGCGGACAGCGAGCCGAACGCCATCGGCGACGCGACCTGTGACGGCATCGGCGCGACCTGGGCCGGGCAGGCCCAGGAGTTCGACTGGGTCCAGAACACCGCCCGCAACGCGGGGGCCATCGGCGTCTTCTACTGGGAACCGACCTGGTACGCCGTCAGCGGCAACGGCTGGGACCCGGCCAACATCAACGGCACCGGAAACCAGTGGGACAACATGGCCGTCTTCAACTGGTCTGGGCGGGTCAACCCGGGCGTGCGCTGGACGCCTTGACCCCCTCTTGCGTGCGTGCCGCCATGGGCCGCAACGGTCAGCAAGCGGGCGGCGTCCAGGCGAGGGGATGTAACGGCCGAGTTCGTCTATCGGGTGATCGCGGATCCGGCGACACTCGGGTGGACGTCGAGGTCGGCGAGGAGGGCCTCGCGGGGTCGGCGGGCGTCGTGAACGGTGATCGGCGTACCGGTGCCGAGCCACGCCCGACGCCAGCACGACCAGGCGGCGAGCCAGGATCAGCAGGTACGGGTCTGCCAACTCACCTTCGTCACGAACATGGGCACGTACAAGTCCCCGCCGCCGGGGCGAGCGCAAATCACGCCGGAGAGCGGCGTCCCGAGATAGTTGTAGGACCAGGTGATCTCGGCGTTCCTTGAGGTGCGGTTGTAGAAGTTGAAGGCCGCGACGTTGCCGGACCACTCGCTGCTGGTCATCAGCGACGGAGTCGCGGTAGGACCCTCTGCCGGGTGATCCCAGTTGGGCCAGATGCAGAACATTCCCTGCGGGCAGTTCCCGGGCGGCCAGGCTTCGTCCGATGCTTGCGGGGTTGCCGCCGAGGCGGCGGGGGCGGTGGCCAGCACGGCGGCGACGGACGCGGCGACGGCGATGGATTTCATCAGCACAGATTACCCACTTCCATAGACATCGATAGATGGATCTCGAAGCTACCGCCGGAAATTTGCGTCGTCAAGTACTTGGGGTGATCTCGCTCCGGGGGCGGTCCGCCAGCGCGAGCAGGGGCATCGCTCGCGGCATCATTCGGCACCGAAATTCCTTGACGGCGCCGCCTAGAGTGACCGCATCGAGGCGGCCCATAGGGGATTTCATGGCGTTCCGACGTGATGTGGAGTTCATGCACGAGGTCGAACCAGGCTTGATGCGCATCAATGGCCAGGAATTGGACCGGGTCGTCAAGCTCATCGAGACCGTGCTGCCCGATCTCATCAGTCTGCCGGCGAAGTTGGAGTGGCAGTCGGACGCGGCCGATCTGTGCCGGAGGCGTCTCGGCGACGCGGAGACCCTCGCCCACGAGCTGCGCGAAGCCTTCGCGCTGGCCGCCGCCGCGCTCCTCAAGTACGCCGACGCGTTGGCCGTGGCCAAGCGCGAGATGATCATCGGTGACGCGGCGAATTCGAAGCTGCGCGATCTCATCAAGGACATTGCCAACACCCAGAGCAAGCGGGTCCGGGAGTCTGAACCACTCTCGCAGTGGGAGGACCTGCGCGAAAGCACCAGTTGGTTCGACCGGCGGGCCGAGGATGATTGGCAGGATCAGATCAACGCTGTTCGCGCAGAGGCCGACAGCCTCTACTACGAGGCTGCCCGGGCCTACAGTCGCGTCCGCGACACAGAACGCGAGGCCCGCGACGACTGCATCGCCGAGATGCGGGAGGCGTTCCGGCGATTGCCGGACTTCAAGGCCGACTCGAACGCGGCCGAGGAGATCATCGAGACGTCGCCGGGTGTGCTCGTCGAGATCGGCGAAGCAGGAATGGTGAACAAGGAGTCCCGCCTTCCCGGTCAGGGAGCCGTGCCGGTCTTCGGAGTCGACGGGGCGGACGGCGTCTCGGACATCCATGAGGATCTTCGGCGGCGGGTTCTGGCCACTAGCGGCAACGTGCCCGCCGAGTGGGATCCGGCCAGTGCGATGTACGGCAAGTACGTCGACCCGGATCGTGAGCAGGAATACAAGATGGCCTGGATCCGCACCAATCAGGAGCTTATCCAGGCATCCGCCTATGAGTACGGCATCCCCGCGGAGCTGCTCGCCGGGATCGTCTATCAGGAGGCAGGCGGCAAGCCGCCGGTAGCCGACCACCTCGCCGACTGGATGCGTCGCCACGGATTGGACGGGAAGGACGCTGACGACACCTCGTTCGGACTCATGGGAATCCAGGTCGACACGGCGGCCGTGGCGCTGGGATACGATCCTGCGCACATCAGTGACAAGCAGCGAGAAGAGATCATCACATCGCTGGACGATCCACGACAGAGCATCGTGATCGCCGCGAAGGTGCTCTCCGACGCGAAAGACGCGACCGACTTCGCCGGGGTGGATCCCAGGCAGATGACGTCCGACCAACTGAACGAGCTGGCGGCGCGCTACAACGGCGGCCCCGACTGGAACAAACCGATCGCGCAGGGCTACGCCAGCAACTTCGAGTCCGCCCGGCACGACGTCAACATCGTCCTGTACGGCAACTGACCCGCCGGAAGGAGCTACCGTGGCCGACCCAGAGCTCAGCGCAGACCTGGCCTCCATCAATCACAGCGCCAACGTCCTGGTCGAGCTCGCCGGCGCGCTCGGTGCGGGCCGACCGGATTACGATCTGTCCCGCAAGGGATGCATGGAGGCACTGTCCGAGGACGTCACCCGGGAGATCCGAGCGTTCGCGGACTTCTCGGCCGACCAGTACCAGGACGTGGTGGCCCTGCTCGGGGCGCTGTCCACGAAACTGCGGCACTCCGGTCAGGCGTACCAGCAGACCGACCAGGCGAACGCCGACCGGATCAGCCGCTATCTGACCGACTCGGTCTACGTCGCGCCGGAGCAGCGATGATCGACTCGACACCGAGCCCAGCCCGGACGATGGCGCGGGGGGTCGGCACCGTAACGGCCTGGCTGATCACGGGTGGGCTCAACGTCGTCGCGATCGTGTGCGCGCTGTTCCTCTGGCTGGCCTGGCTGACCGGCGACTACCAGAGCGATCGCGACATGGTGGAGAACGATGGCGTCTGGCTCACGTTCATGGCATTGGTCGGCGGCGGCAGCGCCATCGTGTCACTGGTGCTCGACGCGGTAGCGGTCCGGTTGCGGTGGATGCCGCGCTGGACCCTCGCGATCCCCGCTGTGCTGTTGGCGGCCACTGCGCTGGCGTACGTCGGAACCTCGGTCGGATAAGGCGTAGTGCCCCTCACCTTTCCGTCGCACCCGGCCGCGGTCCTGCCCCTCAAGCTGTGGCGGCCGGGCTGGTTCGATGGCGTGGCGCTGGCGCTGGGTTCGATGGCGCCGGATCTCGCCTACGTCCTCGACGGCTCCGGCCTGCCGGTCTGGCCGTTCTCCCACCAACTCGTGGGGTTGGTTGGCTGGTGTCTACCGATCGCCTGGGTTGGCACCTGGGCGGTACGGCGGGCCGCGCCCATCATCGCCGTCCATCTGCCGGCCGGCGGCGCGCTGGCGCTGCGCGACTACGGATGCCTCGCCCTGGCGAGGCACCGCTGGTGGATCACCGTCACCTCCGCCCTTACCGGCGCGGCGAGTCACCTGGCCCTCGACGGGTTCGAACTGCGGGTACCCGCCGCCGAGTACGTGATGCACGCCCTGGGTGCGATCGGTCTGCTCCTGATCGCGCTGCATGTCGGCAGACACCGATTGCTGCGCCGGTGGTACGGGGACCCGCCCGCACGCCGTTCCCGTCCGGCCCTGTTCTGGTCGGTCGCCGTGGTCGTGGCGGTGCCGGCGATGGCGGTCACACCGTTCCTCCCCGGTGCTTTCCTGGCGCACACCACAGGTGCGCGTCTGCTGTGCGCGGTCGCCGCCGGCCTGCTGATCGCCTCGGCGGCGGTGGCCGCACGGGACCGACGCCCCGACGTCAGATAAGGGCTTTGGCTAGAGCACGGAACGCGTCGGCGGGGAACGTCGTGGCGTCGCCGCCGTTGAGCACTTGGATCGCCACCTCGTCCGCGCCGGCCCGGTAGTGCTGCTCCAGCCCGGCCGCCACCTTCTCGATGCTGCCCCAGGGAATCAGGGCGTCGACGAGGCGGTCGCTGCCGTCGGCGGCGAAGTCCTCGTCGGTCCAGCCGAATCGCCGCAGGTTGTTTGTGTAGTTCGGCAGTGCGAGGTATCCGCTCATGTACTGCCGTGCGGTGGCGCGCGCGGTGGTGGCGTCCTCGTCGAGAACCACCGCGACCTCGGGGGCGAGCAACCGGTCGGGCCCGATCGCCACCCGGGCCTCGGCGGTGTGCTCGGCCGGGACGAAGTACGGGTGCGCCCCGGCCGAACGGTCGCGAGAGAGTTCGAGCATTCGCGGGCCGAGCGCGGCCAGGATGCGCCGTTCGGGCGCAAGCCCGGCCGCGTCGAGGCCGTCGAGGTAATCCACCATCCTTGAGTACGGCTTGCGATAGTCGGTGCCGCTGCCTTCCACCAGCACCGCGTGGCTGGCGCCGAGACCGAGCAGGAACCGGCCGGGATGCGCCCGCTCCGCGTCCTGGACGAAGGCCGCAGCCTCGGCAGGCGACGAGTGCCAGATGCTCACGATCCCCGACGCGACCCCGATGCGCGTGGTCCCATCCAGGATCTCCCGGAAGCGTGGGGTGACGTTCTCCCCGAATCCGCCGGAGAACCAGATCCGTGCATAGCCGAGGTTTTCCAACTCGGCCGCGGCGTCGACAGCCGCGCCCTGACTCTCGCTAGTAAGGAAGAACGGTTGCCACACGCTGACCAGTCGTTGTGCCATACCGCAACCCTATGACCCATCAGCCCTCCTGCAAGCGCCTCCACCGACTGGAACTTGTCACGGTACGAGGCCGGCCTGGATCGCCAGGATGGCGGCTCGTACGCGGTCGCGGCTGCCGGTCTTGGCCAGCACGTTTGTGACGTGGGTCTTGACGGTGCTCATGGATAGGTAGAGGCGCTCGGCGATCTCGTTGTTGTTGAGCCCGGCGCCGATCAGGGCGAGCACGTCGGTCTCTCGAGCGGTCAACTGGTAGGCCGTCAACTCCACGCGGGTGGCTGGCCCGGTCGCGCGGACCCGGTCGAGTACGGCGCCGGTGACCTCGGCGGAGAGCACCGCCTCGCCGGCCGCCACGGTGCGCACCGCGGCGATCAGGTCACCGGCGCTGCACCGCTTCAGCAGGAACCCGCGTGCGCCGGAGGCGATGGCGTCCAGGACGTAGGCGTCGTCGTCGAAGGTGGTGACGATGATGACGGCCGGGGCGTGCGGGATCGCGGCAAGCTCGCGGGTGGCTTGCAGGCCGTCGAGTACCGGCATGCGGATGTCGACGAGGGCGACGTCGATGCGAGAGTCACGGCGTACGGCGTCGAGGAACTGTCGGCCGTCGGCCGCCTCGGCCGCGACCTGGATGTCGGGTTGGGAACGCAGGATCAGGCTGAAGCCGTCCCGGACCAGTTGCTGGTCATCGGCGATCGCGACGCGGATCACGGGTTCGCCACCGGCAGGTGTGCCTGCACCACGGTGCCGCCGCCGGGACGCTGGCGCAGCTCCCAGCTCCCACCGCAGGCGCGAACGCGTTCGCCGATGCCGAGCAGGCCCTTGCCGCTCGTGGGCGAGCGGGGCGGCCCGATGCCGTCGTCGCTGACCCGCAGGCGGACGTGGTCGCGGACGCGGACCAACTCGACCCAGGCCGCCGTGGCTTGCGCATGACGGGCGATGTTGGTGAGCGCCTCCTGGGAGATGCGGTAGGCGGTCAACACGCCGACTTCGTCCAGCCCCGGATCGGGGTCCAGCTCCACCCGGACCGTCACGCCCTGCTGGCGCAGCGGCTGTGCGAGTAGCTCGTCGATGTCGGAGAGGCGAGGCGGCGCAGTCACCGCGATCGCCGCGAACGGATCGCGCAGGTGCACGACGAGCGTGTCGAGTTCGCTCAGCGCGGTGCGGCCGCTGCCCGCGATCGCCCGCAGCGCCGCACCTGGGTCGTCACTGAGCTGACCCGCCTCGGCCTGCACCACCATCGCGGTGACGTGGTGGCCGACCACGTCGTGCAGCTCGCGGGCCAGGTTCGTGCGCTGTTCGAGCCAGGCCGCCTGGTCGCGCAGGTCGCCTGTCTCCCGATCCAGGGCGTAGCCGCGGGACCACGAGCGCAACAGGATCGCCAGCAGGTAGCCGGCCGTCACGAAGAAGAACGGCTGCTCGTACAGCCCGCGCTGGTTGACAAGCGCGGTGGCGAGGGCACCGGCCGCACCGATCAAGCCACCCACCCAGCCCAGCCACGGGTGTCGGGCGGGGTCTTCGCAGACCGAGAGGAACACCAGGCCGGCGGCTGCGAGGCCCAACTGCACCGACTCGCCGGTGCTCACGATCGCCACGAACCCCGCGCAGACCGCGAAGACCAGGGAACGGTAGCGGGGCCGCAGCGCCGTGGCCCCGAGGCCGACCGGCAGCACCAGCCACGCCCAACCCGCCGGCACGGACACGCCCCCCTCGACGGTGGTGACCACGGTGGCGATGATCAAACCCACCGCACCGTACGCGAATCGGCGCACTCGCGCGGGGTCGCGTAGACGTTCGCGGACTCCAGTCACCTGCACAGTCTCCGCGACCAGCCGGAAGAGCGGCCAGTACCCGGGTACGAGATCGGCCGGCACCCCGGTGCCACCCCCGCGACCAGGTCGGCACCTCGGCACGTTCCGCCGACACGCTCACCGCAGGACGCTGCAGAGGTGACTCTCGTCGACTCCCGCGCCGCCATCAACGTCGGCCCTTTTCGTACGGTCCCCAACTACATCACCGCCATCCGCACGGTCGCCGCTGTCACCGTCGGCATCGTCGCGCTCGTCGCCGGATCCGTGCCGTTGATGGCGGTATCGTACGGTATCTACTGGCTCGGTGACGTGCTCGACGGCTGGGCTGCCCGCCGGCTCGGACAGGAGACCCGGGCCGGTGCCGTCTTCGACATCGTCAGCGACCGCGCGTGCACCGCCGTACTCTGCGTGGGCCTGATCTCCCTCCTGCCCGACGTCGCGGTCGTGGCCCTGGTCTTTCTGCTCTCGTTCCTGGTGCTGGACACCATGCTGTCGCTGGCGTTCCTGTGCTGGCCCGTGCTCAGCCCCAACTACTTCCACCTGGTCGACCGGCGGGTTTGGGCGTTGAACTGGTCACCCCTGGCCAAGGTCGCCAACACCGCCGGGGTCGTCGGCGCCATCGCGTTCGGGCAGTACCAGCTCGCGCTGGGCGTCGCCGTGGCTGTCGTCGCGGTCAAGCTGTGGTCGGTCGCCGCGGTGCTCCGGCTGCTCGACCGGGACGGCCGGGCATGAGCAGCCTCGCCGAGGCGGCGGCGGGGCTCGGCTACGGACTCGCCTCGGCGCTCGTCCCACTCGTCAACGCCGAGGCGTACGCCCTGGTCGCCGGGGAACGTGGCGGCCACGCTCTGGTCGCCGTACTCGCTCTGGCGCTCGGGCAGACCGCCGGCAAACTGCTCCTGTTCGAATCCGCGCGTCGCGGAACGGGGCGGCTGGGCCGGAGGTTCGCGCAGCGGAGCAACACCCCTCGCGCGGCGACCCGGGCCGCCCGTTGGACCGGGCCGATCCGGCGCTGGCTCTCCCGCCGCCGGACCGCCCTGCCGACCGTGCTCGTCTCCGCGGCGGTCGGCGTGCCACCGCTGGCCGTGGTCAGCCTCGCCGCCGGCAGCGCAGGCGTTCGACGCTGGGAGTTCGCCGTCGCGTGCCTGCTCGGGCGGGTGACCCGTTTTGCACTCCTCCTCCTGCCAGCGGCGCTGGCCTGACCGCCCGTGGCTACGACCTGCCGCGATGTCGCAGCCACGGTGGTTGGCCATAGTGGTCGGCGATGTCGCGTAACCGCTGCTCGCCACGGCCCAGAGTGAAGCGATGCCCATCCGGATCGCGCACCACGAAGTCCCGCATGCCAGACGGGCTTCCAGCCGCGCGCGATGGTCGCGGAACAGCTTGCGGCGCTCCCCGTCGTCGGCATCGGCCAGGATGCGGCGGATGTCGGCGATGGGCATGTCCAGCGATCGGAGCAGGGCGATCGCCCGCGCGGCACCGGTCGATTCTGCGAGGCTGACCCGCGTCAGGGACAACTTGCCGTTTGGGCTCGCCGGTCTCGCCGCCGCAGTGACCGGATGCCTCGTGAAGCGATCAGCTAGCGGGCTTCGGGGTAGCAGAGGAAGCCGCGGAGCTGGTGGGGGCAGGGACGACGGTCGGCGCTGGCCCGGCGGAGCGGCTCCGACGCGTGTCCACGGCGAGCAGCGTGAGGGCGGCCAGCGTCAGCAGCCCGCCGGTGAGGGCCAGCGGACGTGCCCCCGAGGTGGGCAGGAGAGCCCCGCCGAGCAGTGATCCGCCGGCAATGCCGGCGTTGAAGGCGGTGCTGACGCCGGCCGACGCGATGTCGGTGCTGCCCGGGGCCAGGTGCAACGTCCGGTTCTGCACGGCCGAGCCGAACGCCGCGTACGCGAGGCCGAACCCGGCGAGGAGCGCGACCACACCGGGCCGGAGCGCGCCGAGCGCGTACAGGCCGAGCAGCGAGGCCGTGCCGATGCCCAGCGGCGTCAGCAGGGACGCGATCGGTCGGGCGTCCAGGGTCCGGGCCGCGGCCAGGGTGCCCACGACACCGGCCGCGCCGGAGACGAAGAGCAGCGGCGCCAGCACCGCGTCGGCGAAGCCGCTGACGTCGAGCAGGAACGGTGTGACGTAGGTCTGCAGGGTCATGAAGCCGCCGATGCCGAGGGCGGTGGCGATCAGCAGCACGGTGAAACCCCGGGCGTCCGGTGCGGTGCCCCGGGCGGCGCCGCCAGCGGCCGGCGGATAGGAGGGAAGGAGGATGACCACGGCGGCGGCGATCACCAGGCCGACCCCGGCCAGCACCGCGAACGCCACGCGCCAACCGGCTTGCTGCCCAAGCCACGTGCCGAGGGGTACGCCGAGCACCGGGGAGAGCGTGGCCCCGGTCGCGAACAGCGCCACCGCCCGGCCGCGCACCGCGACCGGGAAGGGCCCGATCACGGTCGCCGTGGCGATGGACCAGAACAACGCCTGGGCGAGGGCGGTCACCAGGCGGGCGCCGGCCAGCACGGCGTACGTCGACGCCAGCGCGGCGGCGGCGTTCGCGGCGGCGAACAGGAACATCGTGACGCCGAGCAGGTGCCGCCGGGGAATCCGCTGGGTCAGCCGGGCCAGCGGCACGGACGCCAACACGACCACGATGGCGTACCCGCTGACCAGCAGGCCCACCTGTGAGCGGGACCGGTCGAGATCGGGTGCGATGTGGGTCAGCAGGCCGACGGGCAGCAGCTCGGTGGTGATGAACGCGAACGCCGCGAGGGAGAGCGTGACGAGCACGGCCCTGGCCCTCTGGGGCGACACCTCCGGTGCCGTGGCGCTGGTCAGGATCGCGTCCGGAACGGGGCAAGGACGGCGCGGATCTGGTCGCCGGCACCCCAGTCGTCGTCGAACTGGGCCAGCACGGCGAGGTGTTGTCGTAGCTGGATGATCGGCATGCGGGCCTCCCAGTCACGGTCGAGCGAGGTCAGTTCCGCATAGACCGCGAACATCCGTCGTGCCTCGGGCGGGGGCGAGGTGGACCAGACGTGCGCGAGATCGACCTCCGCCCACATATACGACACGGCCGGGTCGATAAGCGCGGGCTGCCCGTCCGGGGTGGCCAGGATGTTCTGTGCCCACAGATCCCCGTGCGTCAGGCACGCCGGCCGGTCCGGCAGCAGGTCGGGCAGCCGGTCACAGAGCCGTTCCAGCGCCGCCCGGTCTTCCGCGTCGAGCGCCGCCTCGACGCGGGGCTGATCGAGCCACCGCAGCAGCCGGTGCTGTGCGAAGAAGGCGAAGCCGTCGTCGTTCCACGTATTGACCTGGCGGCGACGGCCCAGCCAGTTGTCGTGGTGCCAGCCGAAGCGAGGGTGGGTCGTGCTCAGATGCAGGTGGGCAAGCAGGTGTGCGCACTGCTCCCAGAAGACCTCGCTGCGCGGCCTCGCGCGCAACACCGACAACACCAGTAGGTCCCGATCCGCGAGGATCACCTCGGGTGTCGCCACACCACCGAGCGTGCGCAGGGCGGCCAGGCCCTCGGCCTCGGCGACGAAGACGTCGTCGGCTGGCGGGTCGGCGAAGCCCTTGACGAACACCGGCGGCGCGTCCCGACGGGTGGCGATGCCCGCGAGCGCCGCGAGCCCACCCGTCATCGGCTCCACCGCGATGACCTCAGGCATCCCAGCCAGGCGTAGACGTTGCAGCAGGGTCGTCGTCGAGCGCATCTGGACGCTCCTCAGGGCTGGCGTGCGAGTGGCCTGATCCTATGTGGCTCGTCGCGGCTCGGCGTTGGCGGTGGTATCGGTGTTGGACACTTCGGGGTATGAGTCTCGTGTCGGTGGATCAGCAGCGGCTGGAGCGGGTGGTCCGGGAGTTTGGCGCTCGGTGGACGAGTGCCGCCGCCGACATCGAGACCTACCTGGCAGGACAGGTCGCCGACACGAGTCACCGTGAGGTCGTCGGCCCACTGGTCGCCGCCAGTGGGGCCAGTGGCGTGGTCCGGGTCGGCGGCGGGGAGGTCGCGGTCTGGGGCGACCCGGACGTCCCGGAGATGGCGTTCAGCGTCACCAAGACGGTCGTGTCGGTGGTGGCCGGGCTGGCCTTCGACGACGGGCTGTTGGTGCCGGACCAGCCGGTGCACCAGGTCGTCGACGCTCCCGAGTTCCACGGGCCGCACAACGAGCGGATCACGTGGCGTCATCTGCTTCAGCAGTCGAGCCAGTGGGAGGGCGAGCTGTGGGGCAAACCGACGAGCGTTGACGCGCAGAGCTTCCGCGAGCGGACCGAGGTGCACGGCACGCCCCCGGGGGAGGGATGGGCGTACAACGACGTGCGGATGAACCTGCTCGCGTACGCGCTGACGCTGCTGTTCGGCAGGTCGCTGCCGGACGTGCTGCGGGAGCGGGTCATGGACCCGCTGGGCGCCTCCGACCGGTGGTCGTGGCACGGGTACCGGACCAGCGTCATCGACCTCGACCGCCGCCGGGTCGAGGTGGTCTCCGGTGGCGCGCACTGGGGTGGAGGGCTGGTTGTCCCAGCCCGGGACCTGGCCCTGATCGGGCAGCTCTTCCTGGACCGAGGAATCCATGCCGGCGCCCGGCTGCTGAGCGCCGAATGGGTCGACCAGTCCTGGGCCCCGTGCCCGGTCAAACCGGAGTACGGCTATCTGTGGTGGCTCAACGATGAGCAGGTGCCGTGGCCCGGGGCCCCGACGACGGGCCGCAGCGCCCGGGGCAACGGCGGACGACACCTGCTGTGGGTCGACCCGGCTCGTGACCTCGTCCTCGCCTCCCACTGGACCGAGGAGCCACTCGATCTGATCCGCGACGTGTCGCAGACCGTCACGAGCGCCACCGGTTGACCAGTCGTACGTCCTGGAGCTACGACAGGAATGAGTCGCGCAGACCGCGAAAGGTGTGTGCGACCCGTCGGTTGCTCAGGGGCGGTCGTGGACGAACCAGGCGTCACGTATGCCGGTCGTGTCTGCCGTCATGCGAAGTGGTCAGCCAGCTTGGTCAGCTTGGTGACGTACGCCGGCCAGTCGTAATCGTCGGGGATGTTGGTGTTGTCGCGCCGAAGGCCGACCGCCGTGTCGTGCTGTTCGCGCATGATGTCGGCGTGCCCGGCGTGGCGGGCGATGTCGCAGGTCACGTGGATGATGATTCGGTGCAGAGTCACGTCCTGCGCACCTGGCCGCCACCACGGCACCTGCCCTGGCGCGTCGAGTGGCAGCTCGTCGATCGTCTGGTCGGCGAACGCGCCGACACGGCGATAGAGGTCGATCAGCCCGTCCTTCGTCTCGTCCTCCCCGGCGTACCAGTCCGCCTGCGGGTCCTCGTCGTACGCCGCCATGGGGACCAACTCGTCGGGCGTCGGGAACTCGCGACCGAAGGTGAGCCCGAAGTAGCCGGCTTCGACGTTGAGGCAATGCTTGAGCGCGCCTAGCAGGTTGTTGCCGGTCGCGGTGCGGGGCAGCCTGACCTCGCGTTCGCTCAACCCGTCGAGCTTCCAGATGAGGTCTTCGCGGTTCTCCCGGAGGTAGTGGTGCAGCGCAGCTTTCACGTCGCTCAGATCAGCCATGCCGGCCAGTCTCTCCTATCCGCCGGGCCCGGGTGCGCCCTCGACGGGCCGGTGCCTGGGCACCGGCCCGCCGAGGGCTCGGTCTAGCTGCCGGTGCAGCTCGCGGTGGCGCCGCTGCCGCTACCGGTGCCCTGGAAACCGAAACTGGTGGCCTGGCCCGCGGCCAGTCGCCCGTTGTAGCTCTGGTTCGCCACGGTGATCGTGCCGCTGGTGCCGCTGCTGACCCCGTTCCACAGTGAGCTGACCGACGCGCCGCTCGGCAGGTTGAGCGTGACGCGCCAGCCGGTCAACGCGGCGGACCCTGCGGTGACGCTGACGTTGGCGACGAAGCCCCCGTTCCACTGGTCCGCAACGGCATAGACCGCGGTGCAGCCGGCGGTGGGCGGTGGGGTGGTGGGAGGTGGCGTGGTCGGCGGCGGCGTGGTGGGCGGCGTGCCGTCGTCGAGCGTCAGGTTCTTCTGTTGGATGCTCCACTGGGTGCGGCACAGACCGCAGTCCGAGCCGACGAAGTTGCGACCGGCGGTGGTGTCACCCTTCAGACGCCACTTGAAGTAGAGAGTTGCCACCCGGCCGAACTCGCCGCCGTTGGTCTGGTCGTAGGTGCCGCCATGCCCGACGTTCAGGTTGCCCATGAAGGCCGGCAGGCCGGACGGCAGCTTGCCCCAGTCGTCCATCGCATTCGGGTACGCGATGTCGCTGGGCCCGCCGACGAAGTAGGCGATCGGCTTGGTCAGTCTCCTGAGCTGGTAATCGTCGGCGTCGTTCAACAGGCCGCTGCTGAAGATGCCGGTCGTGGTCACGCGTGGGTCGTTCGAGACCGCGTACGCCTCCAAGCCTCCGCAGGAGAAGCCCGCGACGGCGACCTTGGAGGTGTCGATCTTGTTGTAGTACTTGCTGCCCTGCCGGGAGTTCTCCGCGACAGCCCAGTCGATGGACTGGGTCAGCATCTGGGAGTTGGTGGAGCCGGACGCGTTCGGGCCGCCGTTGGCGATGGCGAGGAAGCCGTGGGAGGCGATCTCGCGCAGGAAGTTGCCCTGGGAAAGGCCGTTGGCCGAGCAGCCGCCGTTGCCCCACACGACGATCGGGAGGCGTTCGGACGGGAGGGTCTGAGGTCGAAAGATTGTGTGGTTGGCCAGGGTGGCCGAGGTTTCGTAGTCGGCGGGGAAGGGGCCGGAACCGCCGATGGCGGCGGACGCCGGCGTCCCGCTGAGCGCCATGATCACGGAGGCGACCGGGACGATGGCCGCCGCCAGCCCGGCGTAGATCTTCGACTTCTTTCTCATTGACCCTCCAGCAAGATGTCACGGTGGTGGTGCTCCCGGCAGCGGCGGTCGTTCGTGCCCGACGACGGTGGCCAGCGCTAGCCACGGGGTCAGGTCGTCGTGGGCGTCGGCCGCCCGGCCGCGGTCGCCACAGGCGATCCGATGGGAGCTGGATGCAGTTACTATCACTGTCGCAATGAAAAGTGTCAATGTCTGCTCTAGCCTGACGGCCCGCTGCCGCCGTCGTCAGTCGGGCAGAGGCGGGGTGCCCTGGTCGCCGCGGGTCGGCTCCGGTCGCGAGGGATTTCTCGACGCCTGGAAGTGGGTGATCCACGAGGCGGCCTCCGGCCAGTGCGGCGTCGTCACCTCAACGAGCCGCGCCTGAGCGAGCGAGCCGAGCGCGGAGTGGATGTCCAGGAAGGTCTCCCTTGCCTCCTGACGGGGCCAGGGCGCCGGCAACAGGTGCGGCGGCAGGTCCGGGTCGATGTCGGCGAACTTCCGCCAGGAATCCATGGCGGAGGTACGAGCCACCAGCGCCCGGGCCGCGTCCACCTCCCCGTTGCGCGCGGCCGCCCGCAGCTCGGCGTACTGCTGAATGAAGCTTGAGTAGGCCGCGGCGAGAGCGGCCAGGTCGTATGCGGAGGCCGGGCCGTGTGGCCCGGCCTCCTCGTCGAACCGGACGTGCAGGACCGACCACCGCGCGCCTTGGACCTGGTGCAGCACCTCGCGCAGCGCCTCCCGCACCGGGGCGGCGTCGGATCCCGGCCGGATCCACACGCTGTCGTACAGGCCCACGAACCGCAGGGCGCTCAACGATCTGCGTACGGCGTGCCGGGACGCCTGGCCGGAGCTCGGGATCGAGAAGGACGCCAGCACCCATTCGCCGGTCCAGGGCGCTGGACGCGAGCCGAAGTTCAGGAAGTGTTGCATCCGGGACCGATGCTTGGCGATCGCCTGCGGCGTGAGGTGGTAGACCGGCGGCCGTCGGTTCCCCCGGGTGGCGATGAGACCACGTTTGACCAGCCGGGACAGCGCGGCGCGGGCACTGGCCTCGCTGACCCCGAACTCCCGCAGCATCGCGATGACCGCCGCCGACGGCAGGTCGGCAGCCGAGGAGTCGAGGTATTCACCGAGCAGGGTCGTCAGCAGATGCTGCGGGCTGGATCCGGACTGGGCCCGGGGAACTCGGACGTCGTCGGCGTTCACCTCACCAGACTGCCGCACCCTCCGGCGCACGGCTCGGCTGGTGGCGTGGGTGCAAGGCGCTGCCAGGGGCGGGTGGTGGCACTATCGTTCTGGCGTGCATATCCGTTTTGACGTCCCCGCCGACCCCGACTACCCGGGCCGGGTGGCCGCTGCGCTCGGCAGCGTTCGGCTGCGCCGGTTCGGCTACATCGGCGCGGTCCTGGCGGTGGTCGGGGTGATCGGTCTCGTCGTCTCGCGAGGGTTCGGGTGGGGCGAGCGGATCTCGTCGCTGTGGACGACGCTGCTCGTGGCCGGCGTGCTGTCGATGCTGTACCGGCCGTGGGTGCTGGCGCGGGCCCGACGCCGCTCCAGTGGCTACGCCGTCGAGGGCGGCTACGACATCACCGATGACAACATCATGATGCGCAGCGGCTCGGAGTCCGGCGGCATCGCCTGGGACGGGGTCACCCAGGTCAAGGACGTCCGGGACTTCTGGGTCGTGTACGTCGGCCGGATGCCGGCGACCGTGATCCCGCGCTGGCTGATGTCCGCCGAGGATGCCGAGGCACTGCGCGCCCACATGGCCGATCGAGGGCTGCTGCAAGATCGGTGAACTCCGGTGTCGGCATCCGGGCCCCGGACCGTCGGCGGCTACCTATTCTCGACAGGGATGCAGTAGATCGAAGAGATGCCGCCGCCCGGGCGGCTTACCGGAGGCCGTCATGAGCGACACGTTTCGACCCGAGGGCATCAGCCCCACTGCTGTGGAGTCAGCACCCGGGTTGTGGCGGGTCGATCTGCAACGGCATGACCTCAGCATTGCGGGGCGGGAGGTCATTCAGACCCGGGTCGAGTTCACCCCGGACTCGCCCCCGTTCAAGCACTTCCATCCGGGTGAGGAAATCATCTGCGTTCTGCAAGGGTCGCTGGAATATCGGCTTGAGGGTCAGCCTCCAGTGGTGTGCAAACCGGGTGACGCTCTGACCGTTCCATACGGTGTGCATCACCAGGCACGCAATGTGGGCGACGGCATTGCGGTCGAGTTGGCCACGTACGTCGTCGAGAAGGGGAAACCACTCCTCACCAAGGTCGAGTGAGTACGCCGGCGGCTACCCGCCAAGTCGGGCTGAGCGGACCGGTTCGGCGCGGGGTCGACCGACTCGGAACACCGCGAGCGGTTGACCACCGACCCGCTCGGCGAGCCGGCCGGCGGTGGCAGGGCAGTCGATGAGCTGGCTGAGTGGATGGACCGCCAGGCCATGTCGCGCGAGAGTCAGCCACGTACGCAGAAGACGCCGGCCTGCGGCGACGTGATCGTCGTCGTCGGCGAGGAGGACCAGGACGGTGCCGTCGTAGCGCAACAGGCCGCGGCCGCTGGCGGCCAGCAGCGCCGGCAGACCCAGTCGGCGGGTGACCGGGTACGCGCGCAGCGCGGCCGACAGGAACCGCGCCTCATACCCGGACAGGGCGAGCGCCCGGTCGGTGAGACCGTCGAGGTGGTATCGAGGATGGCGGGGGCGCAGCCGCAGCCAGTCCCGCAACTCGACCGCCACGGCCGGGGTGCTGAACAGCCACCGGTCGGCGACCGCCAGGTCCGATACGAGATCTCGGGTCGGGACGTGCACGATGCCGGGCCCGAGGTCGGCGAGGACGGCGGCGTCGATGTACCCGGGTGTGTAGGGGCCACGGGCGACGCGGCGAGCCTCGATGTCGGCGATCGTGAACGGAGTCGGGTACCGATTCGCTGCGGGGATCAGTCGTGGACCGGGTGCCGCGGTGACGGCGAGGCCGAGTTCGGCGGAGACGATGAGGCACGTCTCGACGAATGCGCCGATGCCGAGGGTCAGGTCGCGGCCGGTTGGGTCGGAGTCGGGCAGGCTGCGGGCCGGATCGACGCCGATGGTGATCTCGTCGGCGTGGTATTCCGGTCGCCATGGCTGCGTGTTGTGGGCGCTCGGTGCCCGGCGGCAGATCGCCTCGCTGGCCCGCAGTTGCTCGACCCAGCTCACGCCGTCGCCCCTTTCTCGTAGAAGGTGTACCCGTGTAGTGGCCGCCCGCCCGCCCGTCGGTACTGGGCGGCTGAGGCGACGTTCGTCCGCTCGACGAAGGTGCTGCGCAGGGTCCGGTAGCCGTTGCGCGCGAGGTTGCGGTGCAGCTCCCGGGAGAGCAGCGTCAGGTACCCGTTGCCCTGCTCGTCGGGGACGGTGCCCTTGATGATGAGGACGGCGTCCCGTCGGTATCGGCCCCGGGTGGCGAGGAGACGGAGCTGATTGAGTACGCCGAGCCGGCCGCCGACGCCCATCAGGTATTCGGAGATGTCCGGCACGGTGACGACGAACGCGACAGGTCGTCCGGCCTTCTCCAGCCAGAGCAGCAGCGCCTCGTCGAGCAGGAACGCGAGGCCGTCGGTCTGCTCGGCCAGCTGATCTGCGGAGATTTCGGTGTAGTAGCCCAACTGCGCGAAGCTCGCGTTGAGCATCCGACGCAGGATCGGCAGTTGGCTGCGCAGGTGCCACCGGGAGCCGTGCCGGATGACGAGCCGTTCGCTGCCGATCCGGGCATCGTCGAAGGCGAACCCGTGGTCGGCGCCGGCGGCCAGCGGCGCACCCGTGGCCGTGCCGTCGAGGTCGACCTGCCAGGTGTCGGCCTCGAAGCGCCGGTGGAAGCCGTGCCGCTCGTACATGTCCGGGTAGTAGCCCGGGTTCCACGCCGAGTCCACGAAGCCGCGGTCGGCGAAGCCGGAGGTGATCACCCCGCCGGTCTGGTTCGGCAGCAGCGCCACCGGCCCGAACAGCGGTCGGCCGTTGGCCCTGGTCTCGACCGCGTCCATGATGGCGGCGAACACGTCGTCGTCATCGACGAACTCGGTGTGCCCGAACAACTGCCGCGGGCCGACCTTGGCGTCGAAGGCTGCGCTGCGGTGGATGCTTGTGCGGCCGACGACCGCGCCACGTCGGTCGCGAACCAGGAACAGCTCCGCGGTACGGCGGTGGGTCGCGATGACCGACGACAACAGGGGTACGTACCGGTCGGTCGGGTGGAGCCGGAGCGGGAAGTCGATGAACGCCCGCAGGTCGGCCCGCGACTGCACGGGAGTCAGTCTCATCCGCGATGCACCGGTGGGCCGGACGTCTCCTGCGACAGCGGGGTGAACGTCGGTATGTGTGCCATGCCGTCCCCCTCAGCGCGCCAGATGCCGTTGCTGTAGCCCTCTGGCTCGGCGTTGTAGAGGCGGATGTAGCCGCCGGTCGCGTTCTTCGTGCCGTGATCGGTGACCCAACACATGAGGTCACGGTGGTGGCGGCTGCGAGCGAACCTCAGCAGCGCGTCACGGTCGCTGAAGAAGGCGATGGTGCCGAGCGTGAACGGGAACTGGTAATACACCGTGTGCCACCGGTACCCGTCCATCCGCCGCATCTGCCGGACCATCTTGTACCAGGTCCGGGTGAGCGTGAGGATCGAGCGCGGTCCGCGATAGCGGGTGGCGCCGACGAACATGGCGGTCGCCTGGCCCACCGGGGGAGCGGCGGAGAAGTCGGTGGTTCTCATGCCGCCACACCCTTTACCAGGTACACGTTCTTGATCTTTGAGGCGGCGTTGGCGAATGGGCCGGTGCCGTACTCGTGGACCTCCACCCGCAGGTCGGCTGCGGACGGGTCCTCGACGAGGGATTCGGCGAAGTCCCGGCTGACCTCGGCGAGGTGGCGCAGCACCCCCGAGCGGCAGGTGTCGGTGAGGGTTTGTCGCGCAGTCGGGCCGAGCACCACGCCCTCGCGAAGTTGCAGGTTGACGACCGGGCGGCTCTCCAGGTCAGCCTGCTCGGTCACCGCCAGGCAGAAGCTCTGCAGCAGGTGCGCCTGGGAGTTGTCCGTGTAGAGGCCGTACTCGACGTCCTGCGGATAGATGTTGGCCCCCATGTAGGAGATCGTGCTGTCCTTGCGTCCGAACAGGAACAGCAGTGGTAAGCGCATCCGGTCGACCCGCCAGGCGCGCTCCGCGGCGGCCCGCGCCGCCGGGTCGGCGATCGCCGCCAGAACATCCGGGTACGAGATCAGTCGGCCCTCGTCACCGATGTTGTAGCGAACCTTCGGATTGAGCACCGCCGTTGAGTTGATCGTGCAGAGCACCTCCTGGTCCGCTGTGGTCTCCAGGTAGGTCTCCAGAGGGTTGTACTGGAAGACCATCGGCAGCCGGTGCTCGTCGGCGCCGAGAAGGGCCGTCCGCAGCGCGGCATCGGTACGCAGTTGTCGGCGAACCCAGACACTGAAGTCGCTCTCCCCGGCCATGCCGATGGTGAGGTCGCTGGCCCCATAGCCGGAGCGCACCTTGACGAAGCGTTCCTCCAGGTAGTCGCGCAGCGCCTCGGTCATCCCCTCACCACCGACCAGACCGCTGATGCGGTAGTCGGCCCACGGGAAGTCCTCGGCGTCGAGCTGGTCGCGTAGGTGCTTGAGGAACGGCGGGTAGGCGGTGACGATGTAGTCGAAGCCGGGCCCGAAGTACAACAGCGTGTCGACGATCTTCCGCAGGTCCGGTCCGGTGTTCTTCACCATCGCGATGGTGGACATGGCGATTCCGGTGTTGGTTCCGGTGGCCCAGGCGCCCATCGAATAGGCGTTGATGACGAACCGCCGCTTCGACGGGAACACCATGGTGGCGTAGCCGGCCAGGTTCTTGTGCACCGAACGCAGCTCGCGGCGGCTGCGGATCCAGTTGAACGGCTGACCTGACGAGCCCGACGACTCGTCGACCACGCTGCCGGCGATCTCGATCTCGCCGTGTCGACAGCGCTGCGCCTCCGGGTACGCCTGCACGTACGACCGTTTGTCCGTGGGCGGGTACGACGACAGGTCGAACCACCGGAACCGCCACTGGTTGCGGCGCAGGAAGTCGCCGTACGCGGGCACGTCGATCGCGGCGAACTGGCAGGTCATCCACGCGTGCAGCCGGGCGAAGCGCCCCATGTACGGACGGTACTGACGGGCCATGAGCCGCCACACCGCCGGATGGATCCGGTAGAGGGTGTAGAGCCAGGTCAGGGCGAAGCTCGCGGCCCGTAGCGTCCACCGGCGAAGGAATGTCACCACGCGGGCCACACTATTGGCCGGTCGAGCCGGACGCCTGACGACGGGTACTCAGCCGTCCTGAGTATCCAGCCGGCCCCGCGCTCGACCCGCACTGACAACAGCGGCGGCGCGGTATGCGTTTGCCTCGACTGAGTGGCCGGGCACCCACTGGGTGGCGGTAGCCTCGGCCGTTATGAGCTGGCTGCCTGACGACTTCGTCCACCCGGTCCACGTGCCGGTGCCCGCCACCACGCTTCACCTGCGGCCGATTTGCGAGGCGGACACCCCGATCGACTACCCCGCGGTGATGGGCTCCCGAGAGCGCCTGTGGGAGATCTTCGGCCCGGCCTGGGGGTGGCCGAGCGAGACGATGACCTACGAAGAGGACCGCGTCGACCTGCTGCGGCACGAGAAGGAGATCGCCGCCCATCAGTCGTTCAACTACGCGTTGCTCGACGAGGAAGAGACGGCGATCCTCGGCTGTGTCTACATCGACCCGCCGGGGCGCGCCGGCGCCGACGGCGAGATCTCCTGGTGGGTGGTGGACGACCTGGTCGGCAGCGAGGTGGAGGCCGCGCTGGACGCGCTGGTGCCGCAGTGGATCGCCGCGCAGTGGCCGTTGCGACAGCCCCGCTATCTGGGCCGCGACATCACCTGGCACGACTGGCTCGCGTTGCCGCCCGTCTCCTGACGCCGATCGGGCCTGGTGGGGGCCGGGCGGGTCGCCTGGCCCCCACGTTCGGGCTCGGTCAGCCCAGGTACTTCTCCCACGGGCCGGTGATGGCCAGGGTGAGACCCGGGTCCTGCATGTTGACGAAGAGCACCTTGCCGTCAGCGGAGAAGGTCGGCCCGCAGAACTCCGAGTCGTTGAGCTGGTTGCGGGCGATCGCGTAGGTGGGGCCGCCCGGGATCGTGCTGAGCACGTGCGAGGCGCCCTTGCCGTCCTCGGCGAGCACGAGGCTTCCCCACGGGGTGACGGTCACGTTGTCCGGGCCGTCGAAGGTGAGGTCGGTGTACTTGACCGGCGACCCCTCCTCGGCGGCGGTCTGATGCGGGAAGTAGGTCACCAGCTGGATGGTCTGCGCCTTGTAGTTGTAGAACCAGACCATGCCGTCGTGCGGCGCGGCGTCGGCCGGCAGGTCACCCTCGTCCCACGCGAAGGAGTTGACCACGTACACGCCCTCGTCGGTGGCCCACACGCCTTCGAACTTGCGGCCGCGGGTGACCTGGCCGTCGGCGAACTGCTCGCGGACCGACTCGGTGCGCGCGTCGCGGTCCGGCACCTCGATCCAGCGGACCGGGAAGGGGCGGCCCAGCTGGGCGGAGGTCAGGTAGGCGACGTCCGGCAGCACCGAGCCGTCATCCATGATGATCTGCATCGCGGCGAGGACACCGGCGTTCGGTGCGAGGCGGGTGAGCACACCCGGGCCGAGCTTGACGCCGTGCGGCGCCGTCCACCGGTAGAAGAGGCCGTTGGGCTCGTCGGCGTCCTCGGAGAGGTAGATCCGGGTGCGGTCCTTGTCGATGGCCAGCGCCTCGTGGGAGTAGCGGCCCAGGCACTTGATCGGCTTCGGGTCCGCGCTGCCGTCGGCCCACACCTCGAAGACGTAGCCGTGGTCCTTCTGGTAGACGCCGGACCGGCCGCCCTCCTCCCACTTGTCGCCGGCCCGGTCCTCGGTCTCCTCGCAGCTGAGCCAGGTGCCCCAGGGCGTCGGCCCACCAGCGCAGTTGGAGATGGTGCCGGAGAGAGCGACGAACTCGCCCAGGTTGCGGCCCGCAAGGTCGGTCTTGATCACGGTGCAACCGCCGGCGTCGACCGCGCCCGGGTCGTAGACCGTTCCCTTGACGTGCGGCACGCCGAACTCGGCGCCCGGGTCGATCTCGTGGTTCTGGATCAGGGTGTAACGGCCGTGGCCGGCGTCGTACACGGCCATGCCGTCGTGGTCCGCCGGGGTCATGCCCTGGCCACGGTCGAGCCGGGTGACGCCGGTCCGGGTGACCACGGTGTAGCTGAAGCCCTTGGGCAGGGCCAGGATCCCCTTGGGGTCGTCCACCAGCGGCGGAAACGGCACGTGGCCGGCCTTGACCGGCGGGTGCGGCCGGCCGGGGCTGGCCTGCGCCAGGGACGGCAGGCCGCCCGCGACGGCAAGGCCGACGCCCGCGGCGGCGCTGCCAGCGAGGAAGGTACGACGAGAGGAAGGCAAGGGGATCAACTCCAGGTCAGGACAACTGCGACGTCTGGCAGCCAACTCCTGCGGACGGACAGCGACACGTCACCTATGGAATCGGGTGGTGACATCGGAGTTAAGAATCAGGGTCGCTCAGCGTCGCCGACCGGCCAGGCTCGACCTTGACGCTGCGTCAACTCTGTTGATAGTTGACCGCGGCGAACCCGCACGGCTGGTGCAGGTGCAGGTAGTAGGCGCCCTCGCCGACGTCGTGCAGGTCCGCGCCGCCGATCAGACCCAGGTAGTCCATCGGCTCTCCGCACCCGGGGCAGTCGGCGTGCTCGGCGTCCTGGATCCAGTCGGGTCGACCGCCCAGCGTCGAGCCGCCCTGACCCCAGGCGCTGGCCTGGTACGGGCTCGTTAGGGCCGGCCCCGCGACCGGAAGCAGTGCCGGCGGCTCCTCTGGGTCGGCGGCCACCCCCAGGTAGCTCGGAAGGGTGTTGTCAGCCCACCAGGTGGCGTCACCGGCCGGTGTAACCCGGCTGTACAACGTCGTGTAACAGGCGCAGAAGTGGCAGGTCTCGATGACCAGGCGACCGGACCAGCCGGTGTGTGCCAGCGCGGCGCCGACGGCGGGGTCGGTGGTGTCGAGGTCGGCGGCGACCCAGAGCGGTGACGCGCACCAGGGGCAGGCGGGCCGGTCTGCGGCAGCGGGTGCGTCCCGCATGACCCACCGGTACGCGATGTCAGCGCACAGGTCCCGTCGGTTGCCGTCCGGGTCGATCGTCCAACCGCCCTCGACCGCGTAGCTCAGGGCACCCACGTGCAGGTCGTCCGAGCCGGCTGGCGGGTGCGTCGACCAGCGACGCAGGGCGTTCTCGGCGAGCGGGTGAGCGGTGTGGGCCAGGATGAGCAGCAGGTGGTTGAGCCGGTCCGGCGTCCGCCCGCCGTCGATCTGCTCGATAACCCGGCCGACCACGTCGGCGTCGGCGGCTCGGTACAACGTCGCCGGCCACAGCACATCGAGGTCGAGCAGGATCCCGTGGTACGGCGACAATTTCTGCGGATCGGCGGCGGCGATCTCGCACAACTCCTCGACCGCGTCGCCGTCCTCGTCTGCCGCTCTCCTGATCAATTCCTCGATCACCAGCGGATGGTACAGCCGCTCAGCGCCTCGGTGCCGTGGCTGCCCGAGGTCGCCGATCCGCGGCCGCATCGGCCGCATCGGCCGCATCGGCCGGGTCGCGCCACCAGCGGCGGGACGCCAGCGCGGCCAGCCCAGCACCGGCGGCGTTGAGCAGGACGTCGTCCACCGACGACACCCGGTCCAGCCGCAGGACGTACTGCGCGGTCTCGACCAGAACCGAGCAGCCCGCCGCGAGGGCCAGGATCCGCGGCACCGACGCCAGCGCCGCGAACCGCAGCGGGGCGAAGAACCCCAGGGCCGCGAAGACCAGCAGGTTGCCGACGACCTGGACCGTCGCCGTCAACGGCCCGCCGTCGGCGAAGATCGTGAGCAGGTCGCGCAGCGGCACCAGGGTCACCCGACCCGAGACGACGCCGGCCTGCTCACCCGGCAACATGATCATCCACACCCAGGGGACCGTGCCGTAGACGATGCCGACGTCGGCCAGCGACGTCCGCCACGCCGAGCCGGTGCCGGCGGCACGTCGGCGGCGTGCCAGGGCCCACACCGCCAGCGCGGCCAACGGCAGGACGACCATCGTGATGAGGACGACGCCGTTGAACGTGCCGAACCAGCCGTGCCACCCCTTGATCATGTGCCCCCGCTCTCGCCCAGCCCCGAAACCTACCTGGCCCGGGTCGTCGGCGTTCGCCCGTTTGTGGCACCCGCGCGCCGGGGCCCATTGTGCTGATCGCCGCCCCATTTGTCGGTGCCGGGGACTAGGCCGGTGGGAGTTCGAGCGCGACCTGGCGACCGCAGCGGATCGTGCTCTGCCGCGGTCGCCGCTCGTCTGACCCAGATCTGGTGTTCAGTGCGTCACGAACTCATCGGTTCGCGTTGATGGGGGCTGCTCCTCGGGATGCGGCGACGGGCGAGGTGACCGATGCCAGTCATGGTGGCAGCGACCACCGCGATGAGGATTGCCAGCGGTAGCGGCTGACCGTCGAAGTGCTGCATCGCCGTGTTGACAAGCAGCGGGTCGGGGATGAGCCATCCGGTGAGGAAGCCGGTGAGTCCGACGCCGACCATGACGGCGGGCCGGTGGCGGCGGACCGCGAAGGCGGCGGCGACAGCGGCAGCGGCGGCGGCGAGGATCCCAATGACCGTCGGTACGGCGTCGAGAACGTAGACGCCGTGGCGTCCCCATTCTCCGGTGCCTTTCCAGGCGAGGATGCCGAGCGGGACGAGCGCCCACCAGAACAGGCGCGGCCGAGGCACGGTCCACCGCTCGCGGTCGGCGATCGCGAGCAGGACGAGGATCGAGACCGGTACGGCGTACGCGAAGAGCTGTTGGCCGAAGTTGGTGCCCATGTCGGCGCCGTTGAGCAGGTCGAGCACGAACCAACCGACGGTGAACGTCAGGAAGATCGCTTGCAGGGTGAGGGCGGTCCGGGTCGTGCCGCACAGCCAGGCGATCAGCGGTGCGAGGGGCAGCAGGCCGAGAACGACCAACTCCGGCCAATCGGAGATGACGGCCGGCATGTCGGTGGCGAGGACGGCGCCGGTGAACAGGTCCAGGGTGCCACCAGCGGGCTGGGTGCCGGCCGCGACGAGCAGGGAACTGAGCCCGGTGGTGAGGGCTGCGGTGGTGACGGGCGTGGTGAGACGCAGCCGGATCGCCAGGGCGATGATGTTCAGTGTCTCGTGCCGGCTCGGGTGTCGACGGCCGTCGTCGAGGTCTAGCAGCAGTCCGAGAAGCTCCTCGCCGCGGGCGGTGCGGTGCGTGGCTGGCAGCAGGCGCAGCAGTCGTCGGTATCGTCGTTCCAGAGGGCTCATGCCCGGGCTCATCCGACGGTCCCGAGACGCGGGGCGTTGCGGGCGGCACGCTTGTTGAGGCGTTCCTCGGCTAGCTGGACCGCGGCGGCCATCCGCCGGCTCTCAGCGCGGATGGCGTCTGCCCCCGCCTCGGTCAGTTTGTAGAAACGGCGCAACCGGCCCTTCTCCACCTCGTCGTGGTCGGGGGCGATGAGCCCTTGGGTGACGAGGCGGTCGAGGGCCCCGTAGAGGGTGCCGGCGCGTAACCGGATCCTGCCGTCGGTCATCTTGTCGACCTCCGTCACCACGGCGTAGCCGTGCCGGGGTTGGTCGGCGAGAGCGGAGAGGATCAGGAACGTCTGCTCACTGATGTCCATGGAAAATATATATCGCAGAGCGATATATATAGCAACGACATCGCGCGATGAAGTGGTGGGGCCGTCATCGGTGCAGAGAGGTCGCCGGTCGTGCCGCCCTCGTGGACCTAGTGGGGGCGGCGCGACCGATCAAGCCTGCGGTGGGTCAGCTACGCGTGGCCCACTGTTGGTTGGTGCCGCCGTTGCAGGCCCAGAGGATGAGTTTGGTGCCGTTGGCGGTGGCGGCGCCGTTGGCGTCGAGGCAGAGCCCGGATTGGACGCCGGTGATGGTGCCGTTGGAGTTGAGGTTCCACTGTTGGTTGGTGCCGCCGTGGCAGTCCCAGATGATGGCTTGGGTGCCGTTTGTGGTGCCTTGGCCGAAGGCGTCGAGGCACTTGTTGCCAAGCACCTGGAGTTGTTTGCCGGCGGTGTAGGTCCAGCGCTGCGCGGTGTTGCCGAGGCAGTCCCAGAGTTGGACCTGGGTGCCGTTGGTGGTGGTGCCGTTCGGTACGTCGATGCAGCGGCTGGACTGGCCGCCGACGACCTGGACGTTCTGCTGCGGGTTGCCGCCGCCGACTGGCGCGTAGGCGGCGGCGTTGATGTTGGCCTGGACGGCGTTCTCGGTGGCCGCCGTCGGGTAGCCGGAGGTCAACACGCCCTCGAAGAAGGTGCCGCGGCCGGTGATGCTGTTGTCGCCGCCGATGCCGAGCAGGATCGCGCCTTCCTTCTTCATCGGGTGGTAGCCGTTGGGGCGGGGCCCGTCGAAGTAGGTCGTCAGGCTGCCCGACTGGGCGTTCCCGCCCCGGATCGCCCAGTGGTTCGGCTCGCCCTTGACCATGGCGGTGACGAAGCGGTGGTTGATGGACGCGATGTTGTTGTAACCCGCGTTCACCCCGGAGAAGAGCCCCCACTCCAGGTCGGCCATGATCCAGGGGCCCGCCCCCGCGCCGTATCCCCACTGCTTGTTGGCACCGAAGTAGACCGTCTCCATGATGGCGCGTTCGTCGGCGAGGCTGTTGGTCTGCGCGTTGCCGTAGTCGAAGCAGCACCACTGGTTGTAGTGCGTGCCGTCGACGACCGCGTAGATGCCCTCGGGCTGGTCGCCGGTCGCGACACCGTTGGTGTTGTTGTTGCGGTAGCCGGTGCCGGGGGCGATGTAGACGCCGTACGCCTTCTGCCCGCCTACGGTGACCGGCGCCGCCTTCGCGTCGGCGAGGTTGTCCCAGCCGCCTGGGGCGGGGCCGGCGAAGCCGCCCGGGGGCGCCTGGGTGAGGCGGTTGTTGCGGCCGGACTGGTCGTAGATGATCGTGATGACGCAGTTGGTGTTGGCGCAGAAGGTGTCCTGGGTGGCGGCGTTGGCGTAGCCGCCTTCGCTGAGCACGCCGACGTCGCGGGTGGTGTTGTCCGACGAGCGTCGGACCTGGTAGAGCGGGCCGTTGTACGCGCCGTAGAGGGCACGGGTGGTGCTGTGCGCGGCCACGCAGGGCGTGCCACCGGTGGCGTAGATGTCACATGGTCCGGTGCCGGCGGCGTGGGCGACGCCCGGCGCGTCCGAGACCACGTAGACGCCAGCGCCGACGACGAGGACCAACAGGGTCCCCGCGGCGGACAGCAGGCGACCCAGCTTTCTCTTCACATTCATCGGATCCTTTCCGGTACGTGGTGGAGGTGCGATGTGGCGGTGAATTTGACGTCACACGTCATACCTGTGACATTAATGGCCGTCCATCTATTAGCGCTAGTTGGCAGGCGTTGGTCATCGATCAACGAGCCCGAGGACGGATATGCTGATCGGCGGAGCAAGGTGCGTCCCCGTGTCGGGGCAAAAATCGATTCGAGGGCGATTGATGAACATCGGGGAGATCGCTCGCCGGGCGGGGGTGTCCCGCAGCACCGTGTCCTACGTGCTCAGCGGGAAACGCAGCGTTTCCGAGGCGACCCGGCAACGGATCCAGTCGGTCATCGACGAGTTGGACTACCGGCCGAACGCCAGCGCCCGGGCTCTGAAGGAGGGGCGCACCCGCACCCTCGGGCTGGTCATCCCGCCGGCGAGCCAGCGGTTGACCGACATGCAGCTGGGCTTCGTCGCCAGCGTCGTCGAGGCCGCAGCCCGCCATGATCTCGATGTGCTGCTGTCCCCTTCCGGTGGCGACCATGACCGGTCGTTCGAGCGGATCGTCACCGGTCGTCGGGTGGACGGCGTGGTCCTCATGGAGATTCGCTTGGCGGACGACCGGGTGGTTCGGCTGGCCAAGGCCGGCCTGCCGTTCGTCACGATCGGTCGGACCGCCGAGCCGCACGGGATGAGCTGGATCGACATCGACTACGCCGGGCTGATCGGCCGGTGCGTGCAGCACCTGGCCGATCTGGGGCATCAGCACGTGGCCCTCGTGAACCGGTCCGCCGAGTTGGTGGCCGCGGGATACGGCCCCAGCCATCGAGCGCTGGCGGGGTTTCGTGCGGCGGCGGTGGAGCGGGGCCTTACCGGTGTGGAGGTCTGCTGCGGCGACGACACGGCCTCCGGCGAGGCGTGTATGGAGCAGTTGCTCGCGACGCACCCGGAGGTCACGGCGGTGGCCACCATCAACGAGGCCGCGCTGCCCGGAATGCAGCGGGCGCTGACCAGCGCCGGGTTGTCGGTGCCACGCGACTTCTCCGTCACCGGGGTCGCCGCGCAGCACTGGGCGGAGGATTTCCGCCCGCCGCTGACCGCCGCCGACGTGCCGATGGTCGAGATGGGCGCCGAGGCGGTGTCGCTGCTGCTGGAGATCATCGCGGCTCCCGACGCCGTGCCGCGACACCGCCTGTACACGCCACCCATCTCGCTGCGCTCCAGCACCGGCCCGGTCCGGTCACGCTGATCCGACCCGGCTACCCATCCCCAGCCCGCCGTTGCTCCTGAGCGGCGGCGAGGATGAGATAGCTGCTCGCCGTCCAGGTGTAGGCGCGGTCACGCAGACCGGCGCCGGTCTCGGCGTCGAAATTCTCCGCGAAACCGGACTTCTCGCACAGGGCGAGGAATCGTCGACTGATCTCGTCGGCGATCCTGGTCTGCCCGGCCCGGCGCAGGCCGTCCTCGACCAGCACTGTGGAGGGTGCCCAGATCGGCCCACGCCAGTAGCCGTCGGCGACGTAGTGCGCCGATTTCGTCGGCTCGGTGGCCAGCCCGTGCGTGGTCAGGTGGGTTTCGATGCCTCGTGCCAGTGCGGCGGCGACCGGGGCGGGCAGGTCGTCCCCGAGTGCGACGGGCATCAGGTCGAGCAGGCTGCGGCTGCGTCGCCGGTGGCCGGTGTGGGGATCGCGGGAGGTGAAGCGCTCGCCATCCCACAGGTCCCGCAGCATGGCACCGTGGATCCGGTCGGCCTCCCGGGACCAACGGGTGGCGGGCTCACCCAGCTCGGTGGCGAGGTCGGCGAGGCAGCGAAGCTGCGAGACCAGGAACGCGGCCAGGTCGGCGGTCTCGAGGACCCGGTTGTCGTCGAAGGTGGTGGCGTTGTCCCAGCCGCTGTCGTTGCCGTGCTGGTAGTGCGGCAGGTCGTAACCGGGGGTTCGGCGCGCGTCGAGCCAGAACCCGGTCCAGCGGGCCAGCCGGTCGTACGTCTGCGCCAGCGCCGCCCGGCTCGGCGGGTGGGGAAGGCGTCGGCGCAGGTGGCGGAGGGCCCAGCCGTGGATGGGGGGCTTGACGTAGTTGTGCAGGACCTCGGAGTGGGTGACCGAGTCGGGCAGGGCGCCGGCCTCGTCCTGATGGTCGAAGGGCAGGTGGAACTGGTGCCAGGCCAGCTCCGGCTCGCCGGCCGCCAGGGCGATCGCGTTGAAGCAGTGGTCCCAGCTCCACACCTTGTCCATCCAGTGCTTGGACATCAGGACGGCCGGTCGGGTCACGAAGCCCGCCGGGGCGACCGTGGCCGACCACAGGACGTACGCGGCCAGCTCGGCCGCCGGGGTCTCCGCGCTGCGCCAGGGCGCTATCGCGTCGACGAACGCGGTGAACTCCGCGAGCCGGTCGCGGCACAACTGCTCGAAGGTGACGGAGCCGGCGTACGGGTGGCGCGCGGTGGCGTACTCCTCGATCGCGATCTCCCAGGGTTGGTCGCCGGGAAGGTCCAGGGACCGGTCGGCGGTGCCGAGCGCCTGCTCGCCGTCGGTCCGCCGCAGCGCGCCGGAGAGCACCGTGATCCGGTAGCGGCGACCGGTCTCGTACGAGGTGAACACGTGTGATCCGTCGACCGGGTCGGCGTACAGGTAGGTGCCACTGAACGGGGTGAGCGTCGGCGCGGCCGCGGCCACCCGGAGGCCGAGCCGGTGGCCCCGGATCCGCAGGGTGGCCGGCCCGTCGTAGACGGCCTCGATCCGGTCGGCACCGCTGCGCCAGGTCAGCAACGCGGGTGTGGCGACGACAGTGGTGCCGGCGACCGTGGGGGCGAGGCGCAGTACGGGGTGCAGCCCGGTCTGGTGGGAGACCAGGTGCAGATCGTCGGCGTACGTCTTCTCGGCTACCACCGGGGAGATGTTGAACCAGGATCCTCGGTAGCTGAACGGGATGTCCTGGATTCCGAACTCCGGACCGGACGGGGCGACGGTCATGGGTGGCGGGTGCCTTTCTGTGGTGCGGGTGGTCAGTCTTTGACTGCGCCGGCGGTCACGCCCATCGAGACGTACCGCTGGGCGAGGATCAGCAGCACGGCGGCGGGGATCGAGGCGACGACTGCGGTGGCCATGATGGCGTTCCACTGCTGGTTGTTGTTGCCGATGTAGTGGTAGATGCCGAGGGTGATCGGCTGGTGGTCGCCGCCACCGGCGAGGGTCGAGGCGAAGATGAAGTCCGACCAGGACCAGAGGAACGCGAAGAGCGACACCGTGACGATCGAGTTGCGGCTGACCGGCAGCACGACCGACCAGAAGGTTCGTAGCCGGCCGGCGCCGTCGACCACGGCGGCCTGGAGCAGCTCGTCGGGGATGCCGGACATGAAGGCCGTGAAGATCAGGACAGCGAACGGCACCGCGAGCGTCGTGTCGGCCAGGATCAGGCCGGGCAGCGTGTTGAGGACGCCGAGGGTGAGGTAGATGGCGTAGAAGCCCATCGCCATGATGATCCCCGGGATCATCTGCGCGATCAGCAGCACGAAGCTCAGTGCCGAGCCGCCGGGTGGCCGGAGCTTCGCCAGCGCGTATCCGGCCGGAGCGGCCAGCGCCACGGTCAGCGCCACTGTGCCGAGACCGACCAGGAAGCTGGTCCCGAGGTACGGCAGTTGCTGGTCGAGCACCGCGCGGTAGCCGTCCAACGTGCCGTTGATCGGGATCAGGTGCGGGGGAGTGGCCCGCATGTCCTGGTCCCGGGTGAAGGAGACATTGATCATCCAGTAGACGGGGAAGAGCATCAGCCCGGTCAGCACCAGGCCGACGCCGGTCTTCCACCAGGCCCGAGAGGGTGACGTGGTCATCGCAGGTGCTGCCTCCGATCGATGCGGATGTAGACGAGCCCGGCGATCAGGGCCAGCACGATGAGCAGGTTGCCGATGGCCGCCCCCGGCCCGAACTCGGGCAGCAGGTTGCCGAAGCCGAGCCGGTACGACCAGGTGGCGAGTGTGGCCGACGAGCCGGTCGGGCCTCCCTTCGTCATGATCCAGATGATGTCGAAGACCTTCAGGGTGTAGATCAGCCCTAACAGCAGCGTGATCAGGGAGACGGGACGCAGCAACGGGAAGGTGATTCCCCAGAACCGCTGCCAGCCCGATGCGCCGTCGAGCGCGGACGCCTCATACATCTCGGTGGGGATCGCCTGGAGGCCGCTGTAGAGCACCACCAGGTTGAAGGGGATGCCGATCCAGACGTTCGCGATGATCACCGAGGTGAGCGACCAGCCCGGCGAGGTGAGCCAGTTGACCCCGTCGATCCCGACGACGCCGAGCGCCGCGTTGACCAGGCCTGAGTCGCTGTTGAGCAGCCACGACCAGGTCGACGCGGAGACGATCAGCGGCAGCAGCCACGGTACGAGGATCAACGCCCGCAGCGTGCGCGACAGCGGGAAGTGCTGGTGGAAGAAGAGGGCCAGGGCCATCCCGATGGTGAACTGGAAGGCGAGCGACGCGGCGGTGAAGACGACTGTGTGCGTCAGCGTCGGGCCGAAGGCCGGGTCGGTCAGGACCGTCCGGTAGTTGTCGAGGCCGGCGAAGGGCGCCCCGCCCTGCACGAACGAGCGAACGGTGTACGCGCGCAGGCTCAACTCGACATTGCGGTAGAGCGGGTAGGCGTAGAAGGCGATCAGGTAGACGGTGACGGGTGCCAGGAAGCCCCATGCCAGCCACCGGTCGGGCCGGCGTCTGCGAGACGGGTGAGACCGGGGTGGGGCGGTCGGTGCCGCCCCACCCTTGTCCCGTGCCGTGGTGGAGGTCTGTGTCGTGGAGGGCATGGTGTCTGGTCGGCGCGCTTACCTGGTCGAGGCCGCGGCCTGTGCTGCCCTCAACGCCTCCTGCGGCGACTTCCCGCCGCTGAGGGCCGACTGGACCGCGGTCCACAGGGATTCGGAGATCTTCGGGTACTTCGTGCCGAGGTTGTCGCCGGTGCGGCCCTTGGCCGCCCGGACCGCCTCCACCCAGACCTTGAGCTTGGGGTCAGCCGCCTGCCGGTCCTGCACGGCTGCCACGGGTGCGACGTAGGAGAGCGTGGTGTCCGTGGTGAGGAGGTTGTCGGCGCTGGTCAGACAGGCGACGATCTGCTGCGACTTGTCGTACCGGCCGGTGTTCTTCTGCACCGGGATGGAGACGAACTCACCGCCGGTGGGCGCCGGTGCCGGGCCGCCCGCGCTGGCCGGGATCGCGATGGTGCCGTACGAGAAGCCGAGCTTCTCCGCGTTGGCCAGCTGCCAGGTGCCGTTCTCGGCGAAGGCGTAGTTGCCGGTGGCGAACTCCTGCCAACTCGTGGTCTGGGTGTTGTTGATGACGGAGTTCGGGGCGTAGCCCTGCTTGAGCCAGTCCGCCCAGAGGGCCAGCGCGGACACCGCCTGCGGTGAGTCGAGACTGGTCAGCTGGGCTCCCGAGCCCCAGAACCAGGGCAGGAACTGGAAGCTGCCCTCCTCGGTGCCGATCGCGGAGAAGGTGATGCCCTTCTTCCCCTTGGCCTTGACCGTGCTCAGCGCCGCGTTCAGGGACGTCCAGTCCTTGATCGCGGCCGGGTCGACGCCGGCGGCGGTCAGCAGGTCCTTGTTGTAGTAGAGAGCGAGGGTGTTCGCCCCGATCGGCACCCCGTAGGTCTTGCCCTCGCTCTGGCCGGCGCCGAGCAGGTTCTTCTCCATGGCGGAGACGTCCAGCTTGTTGTCGTCGGTGGTGGTGAGCGCGCCGGCCTCGGCCAGTGTCGAGATGACCGGGTTGTCCACGATCAGCACGTCCGGCGAGTTGCCCTGCTGAGCGGCGAGCAGCGCCTTGTTGGTCAGGTCGGTGGTGTCGTAGCCGGTCCGCTCGACCGTCACGCCCGCCGAGGTGCCGCACTTCTTGAGCAGTGCGACCCATTCGGAGTCGTCGGCGAACTGCGGATACGGGTCCCAGACGAGGTAGGCGCCACCGTCGGTGGGGTCGTCGGCGGACGACGAGCAGGCGCTGCCTGCCGCCACGGCGAGAGCTATCACGGCGACGGCGGCCAGGCGCCGCCGACGGCTCGGTCCGGTCATGTCGTGCCTCACTTCAAGTCGATCGTCGGGTGGGGTGGTGCGGTTGCCCGTCGCGGTCGGACAGTGTCCGGCTTCGCGAATCGATTCGACGAATCGGTTCGCACGAACATAGGTCCGTCCAGCCCCGACGGTCAAGAGTTGCCGACCTGCCTGGGGAGCGCAGGCCGGTAACGCCCGCTTCATCGCGGCGTCACGTCATTGACATACATGAGTTTGCAGTCCTACGATCCGTGCGAATCGATTCGCAAGTGCTGCCCTCCGGAGAGCGTCCCCCGCGCCCCACCAAGGAGCCGCCCGTGAAAACCCCGTCCCGCGGCAGGTCAGGACGAGCCCGCGCGTTCGTCGCCCGACTCATGGTCGGCCTGCTCGCCACCGCTGCCGCCGTCACCGTCGTCGCGCACCCGGCCCAAGCCGCCAACGAGTCGATAAGTGTCGACTTCTCCGCGACCAACGGCACCCCGACCTACCGCGCGTCCGGCTGGATCTACGGCATGACCGAGAACGCCAGCGGTCCCGCCGACCACTTCTACCGAGACGTCAAGTTCCAGGCCATGCGGGCCGGCGGAGCGCAGCTCCCCGGCAGCGGCTGGGTCGGCGGCACCTACGACCGTCGGTGGAACTCCACGGTCGCCCAGGCCCGTCGCACAGTTGCCCTCGGCGGTCAGTTCATCATCCTGCCGCACGACCTCTGGGGCGCCGACGGCGCTGGGATCTCCCGCTTCCCTGGTGACAACGGCAACTGGACCGACTACGACAACTTCCTGACCCGACTTGTCAACGACGTCCGGGCGTCCGGGCTCTCCGTGCAGTGGGACATCTGGAACGAACCGAACATCACCATCTTCTGGAACCGCCCGATCTCGCAGTACCTCGAACTGTGGCGCCGCACCTACCAGCGCATCCGGGCGGAGTTCCCCAACCAGCTCATCGTCGGGCCGAGCTGCGCCTGCGTGCCGTCGACCACGCACACCTTCTGGAACCAGTACCTGGACTTCGTGCGCTCGACAAACACGGTGCCGGACATCATCAGTTGGCACTCGCTGCCCGGTGACCCGGTCGCCAACGTCGCCGCCGCCAACGCCACGCTCGACCCGCGCGGCATCGCCCACCCACGGCCGTACCAGATCAACGAGTACGGCGCCCCCGAGGAGCAGAACCCCGCCGATGGCGCCTGGTACATCGCGCGCCTGGAGCGGGCTCGCGCCGACGGACTGCGGGCCAACTGGGCCAGCGGCGGCAGCCTGCACAACGACCTCGGCAACCTGTTGATCCGCAACTCGGCCGGCCAGCACCAGCCCAAGGGCGAGTGGTGGGTCTACCGCTACTACGCGTCCCAGACCGGGCAGATCGCCGCGGTGACTCCCAGCCAGTCCTACGACGCGTACGCCACCAAGGCGACCGGCGTGGCGAAGGTCCTGGTCGGCGGTGGTCGTACCACCGGGAACCTCACCGTCAACCTGCAACGACTGGACACCACCAGCGGCGTCGTGCAGAACAACCAGGTCCGGGTGCTCACCCAACGCATCCCGCTCAACGGCGGTGGTGCCGTGCAGGGGCCGATCACCGTCTCGAACAGCGTGGTCGGCGTCTCCAACAACAACGCCACCGTGACCCTGCCGTACACCAACCAGACCGACACCTACACCGTCACGCTGCTGCCACCGTCGGAGGGCGGCTTCCAGTCGGTGGCGGTGGCCCAGCACTCCCAGCAGTGCTTGGACAACCCCGGCCTGAGCACCACCGACGGCACTGTCCAGCAGCAGTTCTACTGCGAGGGCGGCGACCAGCAGCTCTGGAACTTCCGGCCGGTCGTCGGCGTGGCCAACACGTACACGGTGGTCAACCAGCAGAGCGGCAAGTGCCTCGACGTCAGCGGGGTGTCCACCGCCGACGGCGCGGCCGTGCACCAGTGGACCTGCCTGAACGGCACCAACCAACAGTTCACCCTCCGCAAGGTGACCTATTCCGGCAACGACTCGCACGACTACCAACTCGTCGCCCGCCACAGCGGCAAGTGCGTCGACGTCAGCACGGTCTCTACGGCAGCGCGGGCGCCGGTCCACCAGTGGACCTGCATCGGGGCCGGTCAGGGCAGCCCGTTGAACCAGACCTGGCGAATCCTGGGGAGGTAGGCGTCACGGGGGAGGTGATGCGCTGGCCGTCCGCCCAACGGTCAGCGCATCGCCAGGCAATTACATTCATTGACATCAATTGAACAAAGGTCATACGATTCGCTGCGAATCGATTCGCCAGGACCACCACCTCCCCCGTGGCGCGTCGACAATCCCCCACGCTTTTCCGACTCCGAGGAGCCACCTCGTGCGAAACCCGTCCCCCAGTGGGCCAGGAGAGGCCCGCGATCTCATCCCGAGACGTCAGCGCGCCCGACGTCTGACCGCCCTGGCTGGCGCCCTGGTCGGCGTCCTCGTCGGCATTGGCGCCATCCAGGGCACGGCACTGTCCACCGCCGCCGCGGCACCCGTGTCGGCAGCCGCCATCGTGGTGGGGCAGGGCACCCCGATCATCGGTACGCCGTCCGGCCGCTGCCTCGAAGTGCCCAACTCCAGCACCACCAACGGCACCCAGACGCAACTCTGGGACTGCAACGGCGCTGCCGGCCAGACCTGGACCTGGACATCGACCAAGCAACTCCAGGTGTACGGCAACAAGTGCCTGGACGCCTCAGGCCGAGGCACCACCAACGGCACCCAGGTGATCATCTGGGACTGTAACGGCCAGAACAACCAGCAGTGGAACGTCAACAGCAACGGCACCATCACCGGCGTGCAGTCCGGGCTCTGCCTCGACGCCAACGGCGCGGCCACCGCGAACGGCACCAAAATCATCCTCTGGGCCTGCAACGGCGGCGCCAACCAGCAGTGGGCCTCGCCGACCACGCCGCCGACCACCCCGCCGCCGACGAACCCTCCGACCGGCGCGCGACCGTGCGACATCTACGCCTCGGGCGGCACCCCGTGTATCGCGGCGCACAGCACGACGCGGGCGCTCTTCGAGGCCTACGCCGGCAACCTCTACCAGGTCCGGCGCTCGTCGGACAACACGACCCGCAACATCGGGCTCACGGGTACGGGCGGCACCGCCAACGCGGCGACGCAGGACTCCTTCTGCACCGGCACGACCTGCGTGATCACGGTCGTCTTCGACCAGTCCGGGCGCGGTAACGACCTCTGGTACCAGGGGTCGAGCGTCGTTCCGGGCTCGCCCCAGAGCAAGCCGGCGATCGCGACCTCGGAGTCGCTGACCGTTGGCGGCGCCAAGGCGTACTCGCTCTACATCAACCCCGGCAACAGCTACTGGCGCGACGGGCACCTCACCGGCGTGCCGACCGGTGCCGCTCCCGAGGGCATGTACATGGTGACCAGCGGGACGCACGTCAACAGCGGCTGCTGCTTCGACTACGGCAACAGCGAGACGACCAGGAAGGCCGACGCCGCCGGGGCGATGGACGCCATCAACTTCGGCAAGCAGTGCTGGTTCGGCGGCTGCTCGGGCAGTGGCCCCTGGGTGCAGGCCGACCTCGAATGGGGTCTCTTCCCGGGCGGCAGCAGCTCCTGGAACCCGAACCAACGCGCGTTCACCAGCAAGTTCGTCACCGCGACGCTCAAGAACAACGGCACGTCGCGCTTCGCCATCAAGGGCAGCGACGCCCAGTCCGGCAGCCTCTACACGCTGTGGGACGGCTCGCTCCCGTCGGGATACAGCCCGATGAAGAAGCAGGGCGCAATCATCCTGGGCAGCGGCGGTGACTGCTGCAAGCCCGACGGCGGCGCCAACCTGAGCGCCGGCACCTTCTACGAGGGGGCGATGGTCGCCGGTTACCCGTCCGACGCGACCGAGAACGCGGTGCAGGCCAACGTGGTGACCGCCGGTTACCGCTGATCCCGGCAACGCCCGAACGAGTCGTGCGCCGGTCACCATCGTGGTGACCGGCGCACGCTCGCGCGCATGCTGACGCGGTGTCAGGCGACCGTGCAGGAGGCGCCGTTGAGGGCGAACGAGGACGGCCGCGCGGTGTTACCGGTGTGGGTGGCCTGGAAGCCGATGCTCACCGATCCGTTGGCGGGGATGCCGCCGTTGTAGGCGACGTTCCGGGCCGTCACCTGCCCGGAGTTGGGTGAGTAGGTGGCGTTCCAGCCCGAGGTGATGGTCTGCCCGCCGGGCAGGGTGAAGGCCAGCGACCAGCCGTTGACGGCGCTGGTGCCGGTGTTCGTGACGGTGATGTTCTCGGTCAGCCCGGTGTTCCAGGCGTTGAGGTCGACAGTCACCCGGCAGGCACCGGAAGTCGGCGGCGGGGTGGTCGGCGGAGGAGTGGTCGGGGGCGGGGTGGTCGGCGGCGGGGTGGTCGGGGGCGGCGTCGTGGGGTTGGTCAGTCCGAAGAACGCGACGGCGGACGCGGCCATGCCGCCGGCGGGCAGACTGTGCCCGGCGCCCTGGATGCTGTACGCCTCGACCTGGACGGTGCCGCTGCTGTCGGAGTACCGCCGCCGGTTCCAGTTGGCCTGGGGCGTGTCGGTGGAGGTGGGTGTCTGGCTCAGCCCGAACACGTTGGTCCACTGCTCGATCGCCTCCTGCAACAAGGAGTACGGCACGAGCGTGTCGTTGGTGCCGTGCCAGAGCTGCACGCGCGGGCGGGGCCCGGTGTAGCCGGGGTACGCCTGGCGGACCGCGTCGCCCCACTGCTGTGGGGTCCGGTTCATGTTTCCGCCGGTGCACTGGCTGCTGCCGGGCGGGTAGTCCGCCGCGTTGGCGAAGCAGTTGAACGGCACGCCCATGAACGCGGCGCCGGCCTTGAACACGTCGGGGTATAGGGCCAGCATGTGGTTTGTCATCATGCCGCCGGACGAGCTGCCGGTGGCGTAGACCCGGTCCGGGTCGGCCGCGTACTGCTGTTGCACGTACCGGATCATGGAGATGATCGACACCGGGTCGCTGCCCCCACCACGCCGCTTGGCGGCGTCCGACCAGGTGTCGAAGCAGTTGCCGAAGCCGGCCTGCTGGGTGGCGGACGGGTAGATCACGATGTATCCATAGCGGTCGGCGAGGCTGGCGAACTCGCTGCCGGAGTAGAAGCCGGGGCCGGATCCGCCGCAGCCGTGCATGGCCACCACGACTGCTGGCCGGGCCGGGCGGTTGTCCGGCACGTAGACGTGCATGCGCATCCGGCCCGGGTTGTCACCGAAGCTGGTCACCTCGGCCAGTGACGCCGCGTACGCGGGCCCGATCGTGGGGACCACCAGACCAGCCGCCACCAGCGACGAGGCCAGGGCGACTAGCAGTTTCCTTCTGATCTTCAACGGACGACTCCTTTGATTGCCTGTGCAGGCTGGGATTGGCCGTGCGATCCGGTGGCGGGTGTGCCCGACTCCCGCGGTGATCGCACGATGCCCGCTACCTGTGGCTCGCCCTTGCCCGGCTTCGGATGGCATCGCGTGGCAATTAGTGTTCCCTCCGGGCCAACAAGTGTCAATCGAGGATTCTCTATTTGTGACGAGTCGTGGCCGTCCGTCTACAGTCGTCATACCGTCCCCGAGGAGCACGGAGCGCCTGTGGCAAGCCTCTTCGACATCGACGAGATCTATCCCGACGACGGTGACCACCTTCTCCGGCTGCCCCGCAGGCAGGTCGGCAACTCGCCCCAGGGTGTCGCGGTGACCCTGCTGGCGGATTACACGCTGCGGACCCGTGTCGCCCTCCCGTCCGCCGCCATCGTCGCGCTGCTCGGGGAGACCGGCGTGACGACGGCCGGAGCGCGTACCGCGATCAGCCGGCTGGCCCGCCGTGGCGTACTGGAGGGCAGCCGGCTGGGGCGGCGCAGCTCCTACCGGCTCAGCAGCGCCGCCGCCGCCAACCTCTCTGCCGGAGCGCACTGGATCCTCGCCTCCACCACCTCGACGGCGCAGTGGGACGGGTGCTGGACGATCGTGGTCTTCTCGCTGCCGCAGGACCGCAGTACGCAGCGACGGGCACTGCGGGCGCAGCTCCGGTGGCTCGGGTACGCGCCGTTGTACGACGGGCTGTGGATCTCACCGCACGAGCTGCTCCCTCCGGCTCGGGCGCAGCTCGACCAGCTCACGCTCGGTGCCGTCACGGTGTTTCGGGGACGGCAGGTTCCACTCGACTCGGCCACCCACCGTGCCCCGATCGAGGCCTGGGACATCGCGGCGATCAGTCGCAGCTACGACGCTTTCCTCCAGCGCTGGACACCGCTCTTACCCAAGGTGGTCTCCGGGGAGGTGGAGGGGGTGGCCGCGGTGCGGACGCGTACCGAGATCATGGACACCTTCCGGCGCTTCCCCGTACTCGATCCGCAGTTGCCCGTGCAGCTCCTCCCGCAGGGTTGGCTCAGGCGGCCAGCGCGGGAGTTGTTCGCGGCCGTCTACGACGGCCTGGCCGCGCCGGCCCAGCGGCACGTCCGGGCGGTCGTCGCGCGGTTCACCGACACCGCGCAGCCCGGCATCGAGGCCCACACCACTGCGGACATGCTCGCCGGGGTGCGCGTCAAACGCGGATCAAGTCCCGCCCGCTCCGGGTAGCTCGGCTGCCGGACCCTCCTGACCTGCGCGGAACCTGCGGTCGCCGGGATCGCCGAGTGTGAGCGATAACAGGATCGCCGTCTGGGCGTGGCCCGCCGGCAGGGCGGTGCCGCCCGTGCCCTGGTCGTACGCCGGTGAAGACGGTGGGGAGTGCCGGGCGAAACACGGCGATCCGGGGGATTGACGTAAACGCCTCGTTACGACTTGACGAACGACATGTTATCGCTCACCCTCGATATCGAGGAACACCACTGGCTCACCGGGCGAGCGCGCTGGTCGTACCTCTGATCGCGGCGTCCCCCAGGGCATGCGGACGTCACCTCGGGCTCCGGCAGACGCCGGGCGACAGCCTTCGTGGGCTGGGTACGCGCTGGTGCCGGATGGTCAGGATGACCGTCCCGGTCGGGCCGTCCCGAGGGAAGTGGCACATCACCACCACCGATGCACCCACTCAGAAGGATCGACATGAAACCCATGAGAACGATGCTGGCGGCGGCGACTCTCGCCGTGGCCCTCACCACCGGCATGACGATGGCGCTGAGTCCCGCGTCCGGTGCCGGCACGACCTTGAAGGCGGCGGCGGCTGAGAAGGGCCGCTACTTCGGCGCGGCCGTGGCCACGGGCAAGCTCTCGACTGGCGCGTACACGACCATTCTGAATCGTGAGTTCAACAGTGTCGTGGCCGAGAACGAGATGAAGTGGGACGCCACCGAGCCGCAGCAGGGTCGGTTCAGTTACACCGGTGGTGATCGTCTGGTCAGTCACGCGCAGGCCAATGGCATGAGTGTGCGGGGGCACGCGTTGCTGTGGCACCAGCAGCAGCCGGGTTGGGCGCAGGGCATGTCCGGTAGCGCTCTGCGCAACGCGGCCATCAACCACGTCACCCAGGTCGCCACGTACTACCGGGGGAAGATCTATGCCTGGGACGTGGTGAACGAGGCGTTCGCCGATGGTGGTTCTGGTGGGCGGCGGGACTCGAACCTGCAGCGCACCGGCAACGACTGGATCGAGGCGGCGTTCCGGGCGGCGCGGGCGGCGGATCCGGGTGCGAAGTTGTGT
>NZ_JOAN01000007.1 GCF_000718555.1 Micromonospora chokoriensis | reverse complement strand
AACCACACACCGACCCAAAGCCCCACCACAGTGGAACCCCAACCCGGGGCATTTCCCGCTCCGCGACCAGCGCTTTCAGCGCCAGGCACTTTTACTACGTTACCCGCTCGTTTCCGCCGTGTCAAACCGGTGTTTCCCGGTTCGTCGTGCTTCACCCGATAATGCAGGCACCATGTCGTAACCGGCTTACGCCGCTCTCGTCATGGATTCGGCAGGCCGGCCGTCGCGATTTCCCGCGACCCGCCCGGTGCCCTGCCGGCTCGTAACCATACCCGGTCGGTTTCGCCGCACCAAATCCGCCTCGCGGCGTTTCTGGTGGCACCTCCCGGTTGGAGCTCCGATGGGCATGCCCACCCGACCCCCAGGCCGTTGGCCTGCGCTCCGGCCGTTTCGGCTTTCGCCTGTTTCGTCCGTTCCGCGCTGACAGAGAGAAAGTTACGCGTCCGGCGCGATGATCGTCAAATCTGCCGGACGCGTCCCCCGTCACATCGTCGACAGACGGCTATTCTGCCAGCTCAACGCCCGCGAACGAACGTTTTCCGCGGCGCAGCACCAGGTACCGCCCATGCAGCAGGTCGGCCGGTGACACCCCGGCGTCCACCTCGGTCACCCGGTTGTTGTTGACGTAGGCGCCGCCCTCGGCGATCACTCGCCGGGCCTCCTTGAGGCCGCTCACGAGCCCGGAGTCCCGCAGCAGACCCGCCACATCCGGCAATTCGCCGGCGAGGCGCACCAGACCCGCCTCGGTCAGGGCCGCACGCAGCGTCTCCGGTGCCAGGTCGTCCAACGAGCCACGGCCGAAGAGCGCCTGACTGGCGGCGACCGCCTGCCGGGTCTCGTCGGCACCGTGCACCAGGGTGGTCAACTCCTCGGCGAGCGCCCGCTGCGCCAAGCGGGCCGCCGGCCGCTCGGCGGTCGCCTTCGCCAGCTCTTCCAACTCGTCGCGGGTACGGAAGCTGAAGTACCGCAGGTAACGGTCGACCTCGCGGTCATCCACGTTGAGCCAGAACTGGTAGAAGGCGTACGGGCTGGTCATCGTGGGGTCGAGCCAGACGGCGCCGCCCTCGGTCTTGCCGAACTTCGTGCCGTCGGACTTGGTGACGAGCGGCGTGGTGAACGCCTGCACCGGCCCTGCGCCCCGCCGACGTACGTAGTCGACCCCGGCGGTGATGTTGCCCCACTGGTCGGACCCGCCGAACTGGAGCTGACAGCCGTGCCGGCGGTGCAGCTCGAAGAAGTCGTTGGCCTGCAACAGCTGGTAGCTGAACTCGGTGAAGCTGATGCCGGTCTCGAGCCGGGCCCGCACCACCTCCCGCGCCAGCATCTTGTTCACCGGGAAGTGCTTGCCCACGTCGCGGAGGAACTCGACCACCGACATCTCGCCGGTCCAGTCCAGGTTGTTGACCAGTTGCGCCGCGTTCTCGCCGGTGTACGACACGAAGGGGGCGAGCTGCTCGCGGATCCGCTCGACCCACCCGGCGATCACCTCGGGCGGGTTGAGGGTCCGTTCGGCGCTCTCCTTCGGGTCACCGATCTGCCCGGTCGCCCCGCCGACCAGCAGCAACGGGCGGTGGCCGGCGAGTTGCAGGCGACGAGCGGTGGTGACCTGCATGAGCGAGCCGACGTGCAGGCTCTGCGCGGTGGGGTCGAAGCCCACGTAATAGGTGGCGGCCGTCCCGCCGTCGAGCAGCTCACGCAGCTCGTCGAGGCCGGTCGAGTCCTGTATGAGGCCACGCCAGAGCAGGTCGTCGGTCAGGGAGTCCCGCCCGGACGGCGGGAGGCTGCTGTCGGTCACGGTCACCGATTCTCCCCCATCGCCGGCACCGACCCGTACCGGGTTTGGCGCAACCCGCCCCGGTTAGGCTTGCGCCCCGTTGATCGAGGAGGGCTTTGCGATGGAGATTCCGGATCTGACGGGCGGTTTCGTTGCCCTGCTCGGCCTCAAGTTCGAGGAGGCGAGCGGCGACCGGGTGGTGATCAGCTGGCAGGTCCGACCGGAGCTGCACCAGCCGTTCGGCATCCTGCACGGCGGGGTGTACTGCGCGGTCGTGGAGTCCGCGGCCAGCGTGGGTGGTGCCCTCTGGCTGGCCGACCGGGGCACGGTGGTCGGGGTGTCGAACCAGACCGACTTCCTGCGGGCCGTCCGGGACGGCGAGCTGACCGCGGTCGGCACCCCGGTGCACCGGGGTCGCAGCCAGCAGCTCTGGCAGGTGGAGATCAGCGATGCCGACGAGCGGCTGGTCGCCCGTGGTCAGGTCCGGCTGCAGAACCTCTCGCGCGACTGAGTCACGGCATCCGCCGCGCAGGTCAACTGCGGGCTTCGTCCAACACCGGCTCCGCGGCCTGGTCGGGGTCGGCATCGGTGTCGGCGTCATCGGGTACGCGGCTGAGCCGCACCTCGGTGATCGCCCGGTGGTCGATGCCGGCCACGACCAGCACCCAGCCGTCCTGCGTGACGTCCTCCCCGGCGACGGTGGGGATGTGCCCGAGCCGGGCCAACACCAGCCCGGCGACGGTGGTGTAGTCGCCGGCCGGACGCGACGGCAGCTCCACGCCGATGTCCGGCAGGTCGTGCACCGGGAAGGTGCCGGGCAGCAGCAGCGCGCCGTCAGGGTCGCGGCGTACCGAGCGCACATCCCGGTCGGTCTCGTCGTAGATCTCGCCGACGATCTCCTCCAGGATGTCCTCCAGCGTCACGATGCCGTCGACGGCGCCGCGCTCGTCCACGACGAGCGCGATGTGCTGACGCTCGGCCTTGAACTGACGCAGCGCGTCCACGACGGGCAGCGAGTCGGGCAGCAGCATCGGCGGCCGGGCGATCTCGTCGACCGGCCGGTCATCGGGCACGCCCACCAGGTCACGCAGGTGGATCACCCCGACCGTGTCGTCCAGGCCGCCGTGGCGCACGACCGGAGCACGGGAGTGACCGGTGGCGGCCAGCACGAGCCGCGCGGCCTCCGCGGTGGTCCCGCTGTCGAGCGTGAAGACCCGCAACCGGGGTACGAGGACAGCCCGCAACCGCCGGTCGGCGATCTCCACCGCCCCCGCGATGATTGTGCGCTGCTCCTTGGTGAAGCCGTGGTTGCCGGCGACGATGTCGCGCAGCTCGTCCGGGCCGATCTCCTCCGGCTGGTGTTTCGGGTTGAGCCCGACCAGGCGGACGACCACGTCGCTGGTGGCACCGAGCGCCCAGACGGCCGGCCGGGTGAGGCTGGCGAGCAGATCGAGTGGGCGGGCCACCAGCAGCGCCCACCGCTCGGCCGACTGCATGGCGATCCGCTTGGGTGCCAGCTCGCCGAAGACCAGGGTGACGAAGGTCAGCGCGAGGGTGACCACGACGATCGCCACCGTCTCGGCGGCGCCGCCGAACGCCCCGAGCAGAGGCACGAGGGGTTTGGCCAGCGAGACCGCCGCGGCGGCGGAAGCCAGGAAGCCGGCGAGGGTGATGCCGATCTGGATGGTGGCCAGGAAGCGGTTCGGGTCCTTGGCGAGCCGGGCCAGCACTCGCCCGGCCCGACTGGTGCGCTCCAGCCGCTGGATCTGGCTGTCTCGCAATGACACAAGCGCCATCTCGCTGCCGGCGAAGAGCGCGTTGATCACGACGAGGATCCCGACCAGGGCCAGTTGGCTCCCGTAGCTCTGCACGCCCGGTTCGCTCCCTCTCCGGTGGTGGCACCGGCCAGTACGCGCGGCGCCCGCCGGTCAGCGAGCCCGCCCGGCGTAGGCCTGTCTTTGCCCCGTCCGGCGCCGGCCGAATCCTGCTCCGGCGACGCTACGCCGAATCGGGCGTCGGTGACGCTAGGGCGAATCGGTGCTCACCGGCACGGGCAGGTCGAGCACGTACGAGTCGCCCTCTGGGCGGAAGCCGAGCCGGTGGTAGTAGGGGGCGACCATCCGGGGCGGGCTGACCACCCGGTGGAAACCTCGTTCGGTGAACAGGTGGCTGCGCCGGTAGACGAACTCGCCCGGGGTGAAGTCACGGAACTTCGGGGTCACGTAGTCCAGGTCGATCTGGGCGACGCCGGGCGCCTCGGCGTGCGACAGCACCACCCCGACCACCTCGTCGGCCGTGACCACCAGGAACGCGGAGCGCCCCGACGCACGCGGATCCCAGTGGAAGTCGGGGTTGAACCGGGCGATGTCGGTGGCGTGCACACGCAGCGTGTGCGCGAGGAACTGGTCGCCGACGCCGACCTCGACGACCTGGTAGGTCTTCTCGTCGTGCCGGGTGGCGAGCATCCCGCGCAGGTACCAGATGTTGATCACCGCGAGCACGACGTTGAGCCCGACCCCGGGCCAAACCTCGATCGCAGCGTTGTAGCCGATCAGCACGAAGCAGCCGATGAGGTTGAGCGCACGCAGCCGCAGGATGCGTGACTGCAGCAGCGACCAGACCAGCACCGCGGAGCCGGCCCAGCCGACGAGATCTAACCAGTTCACTCCGCGAGACTAGTGCCCGCCCAGGTCAGCGGCGTCGGCGGGCAGCTCCAGCAGCCACTCCTCGACGTCTTCGCCGCGGCCGTTGGCGTACCCCGAGTCTTCACCGACCACCACGAACCCGCACTTGCGCAGCACCGCGAGGGACGCGGCGTTGTCCTTGGCGGCGCGGGCGTGCACCGGTCGGGGCAGCTCGCGCAGCAGGGCGGCCAGCGCCGCCGTGGCATGACCCCGACCCCAGCGGGCCGGGTCGATCCAGTAGCTGACCTCGGTCTGGTCGTCGACCGGGAAGGCGCTGACGTAGCCGACCACTTCGCCGTCGACCTCGACGGTGCGGACCAGGTTCGCCGGGTTGGTGAGCACCCGGGCCCAGTGCTGGGCGAACTCGCGGTGGTCGGTCGGGTCCTTCGGGCCGAACGCGGCCATCCGGTTGGCCTCTGGGTCCTGCTGGTGCAGGAAGAACTCGACGAGGTCGTCCTCGAGGACCGGGCGCAGCAGCAGATCGGAGGTCATCCGCCGAGGGTACGCACGGGCTGTGACAGTGCGGGACCTCTGGCCCTCCGACCGTACCGTCCGGCCCTGCCGACAGCCCTCCCCACATTGGTACGAACAGATGGAGAGGTCCGTGCGGTGAACGGAAGTGGAGGCCGGAGCCATGCCCAAGTACGTCTACGACTTCATCGAGGGTGACCGGGGCAGGGCCGACCTGCTGGGCGGCAAGGGCGCGAACCTGAGCGAGATGACGAGGCTGGGGTTGCCGGTGCCGCCGGGGTTCACCATCAGCACCGACGCCTGCCGGGCGTACCTGGTGACCGGCGCACCGCCGGACGGGCTTTTCGCCGAGGTCAACGCGCATTTGCGGGATGTGGAGGCGCGACTGGACCGCCGGCTCGGCGACCCGCGCGACCCGCTGCTGCTGGCGGTCCGTTCCGGTGGGCGGTACTCGATGCCGGGGATGATGGACACGGTCCTGGACATCGGGCTCAACGACACCACGGTCGGCGGGCTCGCGGCGCACAGCGGTGACGCCCGGTTCGCCTGGGACTCGTACCGACGGTTGATCCAGATGTTCGGCCGAACGGTGCACGGGCTGCCAGCGGAGGAGTTCGAACGGGAGCTTGAGGCCCTGCGCGCGACGGCCGGGCCGGCCGGGCCCAACGCCGAGCAGTTGCGCGACCTGGTGGAGACGTACAAGAAGATCTTCGCCGCGTGGGTGGGGCACGACTTTCCGCAGGCCCCGCACGAGCAGCTCTACCTGGCCATCCGGTCGGTGTTCGAGTCGTGGAACTCCCAGCGGGCACGGTTGTACCGCCACCAGGAGCACATCCCGGACGACCTGGGCACGGCGGTCAACGTGATGGCAATGGTCTTCGGCAACCTCGGCCCGGACTCCGGCACCGGTGTGGCGTTCACCCGCGACCCGGCCACTGGCACGCCCGGCGTGTACGGCGACTACCTCGCCAACGCCCAGGGTGAGGACGTGGTGGCCGGCATCCGCAACACGGTCGGCCTACCCGAGCTGGCGCGCATCGACCCGGCGAGTTACCGCCGACTGCTCGAGATCATGGCGACGTTGGAGCGGCACTACCGGGACCTGTGCGATATCGAGTTCACCATCGAGCGGGGGCGGCTCTGGATGTTGCAGACCCGGGTGGGCAAGCGGACGGCAGCGGCGGCGTTCGTGATCGCCGCGCAGCTGGTCGACGAAGGGCTGATCACGCTGGACGAGGCGCTGCACCGGGTCACCGGCGCCCAGTTGGCCCAGCTGATGTTCCCCGCGTTCGACCTGGCCGGCGCGGCACGACCGTTGGCCGTCGGCCTCGGCGCCTCCCCCGGCGCCGCGGTGGGCCGCGTCGTCTTCGACTCGGCAGCCGCCGAGGCGGCGGACGGACCGGTGATCCTGGTCCGCCGGGAGACCAACCCGGACGACCTGCCCGGCATGATCGCCGCGGCGGGGGTGCTCACCTCGCGCGGCGGCAAGACCTCGCACGCCGCTGTGGTGGCCCGGGGCATGGGGCGTACCTGCGTCTGCGGCGCGGACGAGCTGCGCATCGACGCCGAGCGCGGCGAGTTCACCGTCGGCGACCGGGTCGTCCGGGCCGGCGAGGTGATCTCCATCGACGGGACCACCGGAAAGGTCTACCTCGGCGAGTTGCCGGTGCAGCCCTCCCCGGTCGCCCGCTACCTGGCCGGTGAACTGCAGCCGCAGGCCGACCCGCTGGTCGCGGCGGTGCACCGGCTGCTCGGGCACGCCGACGCGGTGCGCCGACTGGGCGTACGGGCCAACGCGGACACCGGGGCGGACGCCCGGCGGGCACGACGCCTCGGTGCCACCGGCGTCGGGCTGTGCCGCACCGAGCACATGTTCCTCGGCGAGCGTCGGGAGCTGATCGAACGGCTGATCCTGGCCGACGGGCCGGACGAGGTGAGCGCCGCGTTGGACGCGTTGTTGCCGTTGCAGCGGGCCGACTTCGTGGAGATCCTGACCGCGATGGACGGGCTACCGGTGACGATCCGCCTGATCGACCCCCCGCTGCACGAGTTTCTCCCCCCGTTGCACGAGCTGACCGCACGGGTGGCCCGCGCCGAGGCACTCGGCGAGGACCTGGGCCGGGACGGCCGGCTGCTGACGGCCGTACGCCGAATGCACGAGGCCAACCCGATGCTCGGGCTGCGCGGGGTGCGGCTCGGGCTGGTGATCCCGGGACTGTTCGCGATGCAGGTCAGGGCGATCGCCGAGGCCGCGGCGCAGCGGTTGGGCGACGGCGGCGACCCGCGTCCGGAGATCATGGTGCCGTTGGTCGGCGACGTGCGGGAACTCCGGGCGGTGCGCGCCGAGATCGAACCGGTCCTCGCCGGGGTGCCCGACGCGCCGGAGATCCCCCTCGGCACGATGATCGAGGTGCCGAGGGCGGCGCTGACCGCCGGGGAGATCGCCGGCGCGGCGCACTTCTTCTCCTTCGGCACCAATGACCTGACCCAGACCGCGTGGGCGTTCTCCCGCGACGACGTGGAGGGCTCGTTCTTCGACGCCTACCTGGAGCGGGGGATCTTCGAGCTGTCTCCGTTCGAGCGCATCGACCCCGTCGGCGTGGGCCGCCTGGTGCGGCTGGCCGTCGCCGAGGGTCGGGCGGCCCAACCGGAACTCACCATCGGGGTCTGCGGCGAGCACGGCGGCGACCCCGACTCGATCGCGTTCTTCGCCGACGCCGGCGTGGACTACGTCTCCTGCTCGCCGTACCGGGTGCCGATCGCCCGGTTGGCCGCCGGACAGGCCGCCGTGTACGCCACCACTGCTACGTCCGACTCCCGCTAGGAGGCAGCACCATGACCGCCATCCTCAACCCGACCAGCGCCGTACCGCTGAGCCCACCCACGCCCCGACGGGTGCCCGAACCGCCGACCGCGCCGATCACCGAGGGGCCGGTGGGCCCGGTGCTGGAACTGCCGGGAACACCGGCGGCCGCGCTGGTGCCGGTGGTCCGTGACGGCCGGGCGATAGGGGCTTACGTCCTCTCCGGCGGGCGGGTCCGCTACCGGCCGGTGACCGACCCGGACCGGTTGCTCGCCGCGGCGACCGGCGCGTTCGCGGTCGCGGTGCTCACCGCGGCCGTCGCCGTGGTCGGCCGCCGCAGGCCGCCGGCTATCGGCGCGGTGACGATGGGGCCGGGCGGCTGGGTCAGCCTGCGAGGCGTCCGCGCGCCAGCGCTACGCCCGGCGACACCGCGCCCGTGGTGGGCGCGGGCGCTGCGGGCCCGCCGACTGGTCGTCGAACGCTGAGCACGGGCCGCCGGGTTCGGCCAGCGACCCCGGCGGACCGTGCCTGGCTCAGTCGTTGACGGCCGACCGCCAGCGCGGCGGCGGGCGGTGCCGCGCAGGGAGAGGCCGCCAAATGAAGGTGAAGGCCACCGCCCCTTCCTGGTTGTCGCGCGCGGGTCGGGACCGACGGGTGTGGCTCAGCGGCCGCCGCGGTGAGGATGGCCAGCTCATATCCGTGACTTTGGTCCCGACCGATCGCGGTCTCGTGCCCCTGCCCCGGTCCGGCACCGCAGCCCAGGCTGGTCCTGGAAGCGAAGAAACGACACAGGAGGCCCCCGATGCGCGCAACAGTCGTCACTGCGTTCGACCGTCCACTGGAGCTGCTCGACCTGCCCGTGCCAGAACCCGGCCCCGGCGAGATGCTGGTCCGGATCGAGGCGAGTGGGCTGTGCCACACCGACATCCACGCCGCCCGCGGCGACTGGCCGGTCCGGCCGAACCCGCCGTTCGTGCCCGGCCACGAGGGCGTCGGCATCGTGGATCGGGTCGGCCCCGGCGTCACCGAACACGCCGTCGGCGACCGGGTGGCCCTGCCCTGGCTCGGCTGGGCCTGCGGCACCTGCTCCTACTGCGTGACCGGCTGGGAGACCCTCTGCGAGTCGCAGCGCAACACCGGCTACAGCATCGACGGCGCGCACGCGGAGTACGCCGTCACCGCCGCCCGTTACGCGGTACGCGTACCCGAGGGTGTCGATCCGTTCGAGGCAGCACCGTTGACCTGCGCCGGGGTCACCACGTACAAGGCCGTGAAGGTGGCCGGGGTACGCCCCGGCCACCGGGTGGCGATCTTCGGCATCGGCGGTCTCGGCCACCTCGCGCAGCAGTACGCGCAACTCTTCGGCGGCGAGACCATCGCCGTCGACGTCACCGCCGAGAAGCTCGCCCTGGCCACCGCGCTCGGCGCCACGCACACCGTGAACGCCGCCCAGGTCGACCCGGTCGAGGCGATCACCCGCCTCGGTGGCGCGGACGTGGCGATCGTCCTCGCCGCGAACCCCACCGTGATCGAGCAGGCGTACCGGTGCCTGCGTCGCGGCGGGCGCCTCGTGCTGGTATCGCTGCCCAAGGAGAACACGATCAACCTGCCGGTCTTCGAGACGGTGCTGAAGGGGATCACGGTGGTCGGCTCGATCGTCGGCACCCGCGCCGACCTCGCCGAGGTGTTCCGGCTGCACGCCGCCGGCCGCACCCGGGTCGCCTACGAGATCCGCAAGCTCGACGAGATCAACACGGCGGTCGAGGACGTCCTCGCCGGCCGGGTCACCGCCCGTCTGGTTCTCCAGCCATGACCGCCGTCCGACCATCACCCCCGAGCGCTCGCACCGGAGCAGCCATGTTAGACACCGCACCCCGCGCACCCTGGCGTGGTTTCACCCACGCGACGTGGCAGGACACCATCGACGTCGCCGACTTCATCCAGGCCAACCACGAGCCGTACACCGGCGACGGCGGCTTCCTCACCGGGCCGACCTGCCGCACCCTGGAGGTCTGGGGCAGGCTGGCGAAGCTCTTCGTCGAGGAGCGTCGACGCGGGGTCCTCGACGTCGACACCGCCACCCCGTCGACGATCACCGCGCACGCCCCCGGCTGGATCGACCGGGAGAAGGAGCTCATCGTCGGCCTGCAGACCGACGCGCCACTGCGCCGGGCCATCGTGCCGAACGGCGGCCTGCGGATGGTGGAGACCGCACTGCGGGCGTACGGGTACCAACCCGACCCGGGTGTGCACCAGATCTTCACCGAATACCGCAAGACACACAACGACGCGGTGTTCGACGCGTACCCGGCCGACGTGCTCGCCGCGCGGCGCTCGCACGTCATCACCGGTCTGCCCGACTCGTACGGCCGGGGTCGGATCATCGGCGACTACCGCCGGGTCTCGCTCTACGGCGTGGACCGGCTGGTCACCGAACGACGGGCGATCAAGGAGGCACTCGACGATCGTCCGTCGACCGACCACGTGATCCGCGACCGGGAGGAACTGGCCGAGCAGATCCGGGCCCTGGGCGAGCTGAAGCGGATGGCCGCGAGCTACGGCCACGACATCTCCGGACCGGCCACGACCGGCCGGGAGGCGATCCAGTGGTTGTACTTCGCGTACCTCGCCGCCACCAAGGAACAGAACGGCGCGGCGATGTCGCTCGGGCGCACCGCCACGTTCCTCGACGTCTACCTGCGGCGGGACCTCTCCGAGGGGCGGCTGACCGAGATGGAGGCCCAGGAGCTGATCGACGACTTCGTGATCAAGCTGCGGATCATCCGGTTCCTGCGCACCCCGGAGTACGACGAACTCTTCTCCGGCGACCCCACCTGGGTCACCGAGGCGCTCGGCGGGATGGGCGCGGACGGGCGTCCGCTGGTCACCCGCACCAGCTTCCGCTACCTACAGACCCTCTACAACCTGGGTCCGGCCCCGGAGCCCAACCTGACCGTGCTCTGGTCGCCGCGGCTGCCCGCCGGCTTCAAGCGGTTCTGCGCGCAGGTGTCGCTGGACACCAGCGCCATCCAGTACGAGAACGACGAGCTGATCCGCCCGGCGTACGACGACGACACGGCCATCGCCTGCTGCGTGTCGGCCCTGCGGGTCGGCCGGGACATGCAGTTCTTCGGAGCACGGGCGAACCTGGCGAAGGCGCTGCTCTACGCGATCAACGGCGGTCGCGACGAGCTGACCGGCGAACAGATCGCCCCGGCCACACCACCAGTGGACGGCGAGGTCCTCGACTACGACACCGTGCTGGCCGCGTACGACCGGACGCTGGACTGGCTCGCCGAGACGTACGTCGACGCCCTGAACGTGATCCACCACCAGCACGACCGGTACGCGTACGAACGGCTGGAGATGGCGCTGCACGACCACCCGGTGCGCCGGTTCATGGCCACCGGCATCGCCGGCCTGTCGGTGGCGGTGGACAGCCTCGCCGCGATCCGCCACGGCCGGGTCACGGTGCTGCGCGACGCCACCGGCCTCGCGGTCGACTACGTCCTGGAGGGTGCGCCCCCCACGTACGGCAACAACGACGACCGGGCCGACGCCATCGCCGTGTGGCTGACCGAAGCGTTTGCGGCGAAGTTGCGCCGGCAGCGCACCTACCGCGACGCCGAGCTGACCATGTCGGTGCTCACCATCACCTCGAACGTGGTGTACGGCAAGCACACCGGCAACACCCCGGACGGCCGGCGCGCTGGCGAGCCCTTCGCCCCCGGGGCGAACCCGATGAACGGGCGAGACACCCACGGCCTGGTCGCGGCGGCGCTGTCGGTGGCGAAGCTGCCCTACGACGCCGCCCGGGACGGAATCTCGCTGACCGGCACGGTCACCCCCGACGGGTTGGGACGTACCCGCCAGGAGCGCATCGACAACCTAGCCGGGGTGCTCGACGGGTACACCGACGCGGGCGGCTTCCACCTCAACGTCAACGTCCTGGACCGGGCCACCCTCGTCGACGCGATGGCGCACCCGGAGCGCTACCCGCAGCTGACCGTGCGGGTCTCCGGATACGCGGTGAACTTCGTCCGGCTCACGCCCGAGCAACAACGCGACGTGGTGTCGCGTACCTTCCACGGTTCGCTGTGACCATGCGGCCGGCGCCGCCGCCCGGGCACCGGCCCGGGCGGACCGACGCGCCAACCGTCGGGAGCGTGCACTCGTGGGACATCTCCGTGGGGGTGGACGGGCCGGGGGTCCGCTTCGTGGCGTTCCTCGCCGGCTGCCCACTGCGCTGCCGCTACTGCCACAGCCCGGACACCTGGTATCGGCGCAGTGGTCGAACCCGCACCGTGGACGAACTGATGGCGGACATCGAGCGGTACCAACGGTTCATCACCGTCGCCGGTGGCGGGGTGACCCTCAGCGGCGGCGAGCCGCTGCAGCAACCCCACTTCACCCGCGAGGTGCTGCGTCGCTGCCACGACCTCGGTCTGCACACCGCGCTGGACACGTCCGGCTTCCTCGGGGTGCGCGCCGACGACGACATGCTCGACGCCACCGACCTGGTGCTGCTGGACGTGAAGTCGTGGGACCCGGCAACGTACCGGCAGATCACCCGGACGGGGTCGGTCAGCCCGACCCTGCGCTTCGGCCGCCGGCTGGCGCAGCGGGGCACGCCGATCTGGATTCGGTTCGTGCTGGTGCCCGGCCTGACCGACGCGGTGCAGAACGTGGCGGGCGTCGCCGACTTCGCCGCCGGGCTGGCCACCGTGCAGCGGGTCGAGGTGCTGCCGTTCCACCGGCTCGGCGCACACAAGTACGCCGAACTGGGCCTCACCTTCCCACTGGCCAACACCGAGCCGCCCAACCCCGAGCTGCTGGCCCGGGTCCGCGGGCAGTTCGCCGAACGAGGGCTGGCCGTCTACTGACGCGGCAGCCGTACCGGTCGAGCAGCCGGCACCGCGATGTCTGGGAGACGGCCACGGCCATGAGCCGAAGCGTGCGCTGCCGCCCGGGTACCCGGCGCGAGGGCCGTTGGTCCCGGGCCGCACGGGCGCAACGCCTCTGCCCGACGCGATCGCACAGCCCGATGGTGGGAGGGGACGGCGTGCCGGCGACACGCCGCACAAGACGGGGAGGTCACGGGTGACGACGACCGGAGGACGAGGCGGGATCCTGGAGGACCCCGTCGACCTGGCCGTGCCGGTCGGGCTCGACGCGGCAGAGGCCGCCGCCCGGCTGCGCGCCACCGGCCCCAACACGGTCGCCCCGCCACCCCGCCACCACCTGGCCGTACGGGTCCTGCACCAGTTCACCGACCCGCTGGTGGCACTTCTACTTGCCGCGGCGGCCGTCACCACGGTGCTCGGCGACTACCCGGACACCGCGGTGATCGTCCTGGTCGTGCTGGTGAACACCGTCATCGGGGTGGTGCAGGAGGTACGCGCCGACCGCGCGATCGCCGCTCTGGACCGGCTCGCCGCGCCCGCCGCCCGGGTGGTGCGCGACGGCCAGGAACTGGCGGTGCCCGCCGCCGACCTCGTCCCCGGCGATTTGGTCCGCGTCGAGGCAGGCGACATCGTGCCGGCCGACCTGCTGCTGATCGAAGCGAGCCGGCTGCACCTGGACGAGTCCGCGCTGACCGGTGAGTCGGTGACGGTGGGGCGTATCCCCGGCGAGGAGGCGCTGGCCGGGACGGTCGTCACCACCGGACGGGCAGCCGGCACCGTGCTCCGCACGGGAGCAGGGAGCGCCCTGGGCCGGATCAGCGCACTGGTGGCGGGCACCCGTCCCACCACCACACCACTGCAGCGCCGGCTCTCTGCCCTGGGCCGGGTGCTCGGGTTGGTCGCGGTGGCCCTGTCCGGGCTGGTGTTCGCCATCGGCGTGGTCGGTGGCCGGCCGGTGGTGGACATGGCGATCACCGCGGTGAGCCTGGTGGTCGCGGCGGTGCCCGAGTCGCTGCCGGCCGTGGTGACCCTGGCCCTCGCGCTCGGCGCGCGCCGGATGGCCGCCGCGCACGCCATCCCGCGCCAACTGCACGCGGTCGAAACACTCGGCTCGGTGACGGTGATCGCCTCCGACAAGACCGGCACCCTCACCGAAGGCCGGATGGCGGTGCAGCAGGTGGTCACGTCCGACGGTGCCCGATATGGGATCACCGGCACCGGGTACGCCCCGTACGGCAGGGTGCACCGGGACGGCACGGCGGTGGCCGTACCGGAAGGGCTACGCCGACTGGCGCGCGCCGGGCTGCTCTGCAACGACGCCGCCCTGTCACCGCCGGACGACGAGCGATCCGACTGGGCTGCGGTCGGTGACCCCCTGGAAGCGGCCCTGGTCGCCTTCGCGGCCCGGTGCGGCCTCGACCCGCAGCCCACCCGCGCCGCTTGGCCCCGGGTCGCTGAGCACCCCTTCGACCAGGCACAACGCCGGATGATCACGGTGCACCGCTCCTGCGACAAGCGTTACCTGGTGGTCTGCAAGGGCGCACCCGAGAGCATCCTCGGCGCGCCGCTGGTCGACGCGACCGCCGAGGAGATCGACGAACTGACCACCACCGCGCGGCGGCTGGCGGCCGACGGGTTGCGGGTGCTCGCCGTCGCGGCCGCCCTGGTGGACCGGATGCCCAACCTCGCCGCACCCACCGGGCTGCGTCCGGTGGGGCTGGTCGCCGTCGGTGACCCCCTGCGCGTCGGCGCCCCGGAGATCGCCGACAGCTTCGACACCGCCGGCGTACGGCTGCTGCTGATCACCGGCGACCACCCGGCCACGGCCGCGGCGATCGGTGGTCAGCTCGGCCTCTGGCGGGTTGGCGACCCCCTCGCCAGCGGCGACGACGACCAGACGGCGCACCCGGACACCCGGGTCTTCGCCCGGACCCAGCCGGAACAGAAGCTCGACATCATCGCCGGCCTGCAGGCCCGTGGCGAGGTGGTGGCGATGACCGGTGACGGGGTGAACGACGCCCCGGCGCTTCGGCGCGCCGACATCGGGGTGGCGATGGGTAGTGGCACCGAGGTCGCCCGGCAGGCCGCTGACCTGGTGCTGGTCGACGACGAGCTGTCCACCGTGGCCACCGCGATCGGCGAGGGCCGCCGGATCTACGACAACATCCGCCGGTTCCTGCGGTACGCCCTCGCCGGTGGGGTGGCGGAGATCATGGTGATGCTGACCGGCCCGCTGTTCGGGTTGGCCGTACCGCTGCTGCCCGCCCAGATCCTCTGGGTCAACCTGCTGACCCACGGGGTGCCCGGCGTGGCGCTCGGTGCCGAGCCGGCCGAGCCCGGCACCCTGCGCCGCCCGCCGCGCTCGCCCCAGGAGTCGGTGCTCGGCGCTGGGCTGGGTCGGGACGTCCTGGTCACCGGCGCGCTGATCGCCGCCGTGGTACTCGGCGCCGGCGTGTTCGCCGCACATCGGGGCCTGCCGTGGCAGTCGGTGGTCTTCGTGGTGCTCGGGCTCGCCCAGCTCGGTGTGGCGCTGGCGGTCCGAGCGCCCCGGCTGCCCGGGGCCCGACACCGCAACCCCGGCCTCCTCGTCGCGGTGGCGGCGTCGGCGCTGCTCCAGGTCGGTGGGGTGCTGTTCGCTCCGCTGCGGGAGTTGCTCGGCACCGACCCGCTGGGGCCGAGTGTGCTGCTGGCCTGCGCGGCGGTCAGCGTCGTGCCCGGGCTGATGCTGCGGCTGGCCCGTCGCCGGCCGTCGCTGGCATCGCCCCGCCGGGACGCTGACGCGGCGTGACGAGGGACAGGACCAACGGCCCCCCGGTCCGTTGCCATATGCCCCTGACCGCCCGACCCACCTCGCACGAGGATGAAGACGGATGAAGGAGGACATGATGACCATCAGATCCGGTGCTCCCGTTGTGGTGGCGGTGGACGGCTCGACCTCGGCGCTGGAGGCGGTGCGGGTCGCCGCCCAGGAAGCGACGGTGCGGCAGCGCCCCCTGCGGGTGGTGCACGCGTTCATCTGGCCCCTCTACGACGTACCGCTGATTCCGGCGCCCGGCGCTCCCGTCGACGCCGGGCTTCGCCACCAGGCTGAGCTGACCGTCGCCGAGGCGGTGACCGAGGCCGGCAAGACCGCGCCGGAGCTCGTCGTCACCGGCGCGGTGATCGACGGCGCCGCCACGCCGGTGCTGCTGGGCGAATCCCGCGACGCGGCGCTGCTGGTGCTCGGCAGCCGGGGCCTGGGAGGTTTCGCCGAGTTGCTGATCGGCTCGGTGGCCGTGCAGGTCTCCGCCCGCGCCGAGTGCCCGGTGCTGGTGGTCAAGGGTGAGGCGCGCGCCGACGGCCCGGTGCTCGTCGGCGTCGACGGCTCGGCCCTGTCCACCGAGGCTCTGGCTTTCGCCTTCGAGGAGGCCGCGCTGCGCGGCACCGACCTGGTGGCCGTGCACGCCTGGCTCACCCCCACGCCGAGCGGCCCCGGCGACATCCTGCCGCTGGTGTACGACGTCGACGCGCTGGCCGCCGACGAGAAGCGGGTGCTCGCCGAATCCCTGGCCGGTTGGTCGCAGCGCTACCCCGAGGTGCCGGTACGCCAGTGTGTGGCGTACGGCGCGGCGGCGCGGGTGCTGGTGCAGCAGTCCGCCACCGCCCAGCTCACCGTGGTCGGAGCACACGGCCGGGGCGCCCTCGCCGGTGCTCTGCTCGGCTCGGTGAGCCACGCGGTGCTGCACCACTCGCACAGCCCGCTGGCGATCGTCCGGCACCGCCGAGACGCCTGAACGCCCGTCCGCGCCGGCCGCTCTCCTGGCCGGCGCGGACGGGGTGCGGCGCGTTCGGCGGCGCGGCGCGGGTGCGCGGTCGACAATGACCTGACCAACCCAGGGAGCCCCGATGAACCGACCTGTCGTGGTAGGTGTGGACGGATCGCCGTCCAGCCTCGTCGCCGCCGAGCACGCGGCCCGCGCCGCGCTGCTCCGGTCCCGGCCGCTGCACCTGGTGCACGGCTTCCTGCACCCGCTCGGCTACGGCGTGCCGCTCAACCCGTACGACCTCGGGGTGCCGGCTCCCTCCGAGGAGGCGCAGAAAATGTTGGAGCGTACGGCGGCCGAGCTGGCCGACCGGTGGCCCGGCCTGGTCGTCGAGGTCCGCCAGGTCGCCGGCGGTCCCGGCATCACCATGGTCGAGGAGTCCCGCCGGGCCGACCTCGTCGTGGTGGGCAGTCGAGGGCTGGGCGGGTTCGCCGGGCTGCTACTCGGCTCGGTCGGCGCGCAGGTGGCCGCGCACGCGCACTGCCCGGTGCTGGTGGTCCGCCCGGACGAGCAGCCGATCCCGGTGGACGGCCCGGTGCTCGTCGGCGTCGACGGGTCCGAGTCGTCCCGGCTCGCCGCAGGCTACGCCGCCGACGAGGCGGCGCTGCGGGATGTGCCGTTGGTGCTGGTGCACGTCGGCCCGCCGGACGGGGGCCGGACGGTGCCGGAGGAGATCGAGGAGTCGCAGGCCGCGTACCAGGCCGAGGCGGTGCGGCTACTGGCCGACGCCTCCGCCGTGGTGCGCGCGGAGCACCCGGACCTGGTGGTGCGAGAGCATCCGGTTTGGGCGGCCGGCGCGGCCCAAGGGCTCGTCGAGGCCAGCGGCACTGCGTCGTTGCTGGTCGTGGGCACCCGGGGCCGGGCCGGGTTCACCGGGATGCTGCTCGGGTCGGTCAGTCAGGCGGCGATCCAGCACGCGCACTGCCCGGTGCTGGTCGCCCACCCGGTCAGCTGACCGGCGCGTCGTTACCTCGGCCGAGCATCTGCAGGAAGTCGGTGGTGAGGGCGAACGGGTCGGCCGGCCCGGTGGCCGGTGGCCGGCGCTCGATCTGGTCAGCCAGCTCCCCGGCGGCGCGCCGGATCCGACCGCGAAGCGCGCCGTCGGCGCTGCCATCGGACCAGTCCTCCGGTGCGGCGAAGACCGCGGTCGGGACCACCACCGACCGCAGGTACGCGAACATCGGGCGGACCGCGTGCTCCAGCGCGAGGGAGTGCCGGGCGGTGCCGCCGGTGGCCCCGATCAGCACCGGCCGGTCGACAAGCGACTCCTTGTCCAACACGTCGAAGAAGGACTTGAAGAGCCCGTTGTACGAGGCGCTGAAGATCGGGGTGACGGCGATGAGCCCGTCCGCCCCGGTCACCATGTCGATGACCTGGCGCAGCGCCGCTGGCGCAAACCCGGTGAGCAGGTTGTTCACCACGTCGTGGGCGTACTCCCGCAGGTCGACGACGTGCAGCTCCACCTCGGAGCCGCGCCGGACCAACTCGTCGCGGGTTGCCGCGGCGAGCTGGTCGGCGAGCAGCCGGGTCGACGAGGGCTGGCTCAGCCCCGCCGAGACCACGGCCAGGGTGCGGTGGGTCATCGGGTCGCCCCCTCCGGTGCCTTGCCCGTCACGTCGTCGACGGCGTGCACGGTGCTGTCCTTGGCGCCGCCGGCGGCGGCGACCAGCGAGGCGTGCGTGGGCGCCTCCGGCACGTGCGCCGGACGCAGCGCGGCGAACTCCTTGCGCAGCACCGGCACGACCTCCTCGCCGAGCAGGTCGAGCTGCTCCAGCACCGTCTTCAGCGGCAAGCCCGCGTGGTCCATCAGGAACAGCTGCCGCTGGTAGTCACCGACGTACTCCCGGAAGCCCAGGGTGCGGTCGATGACCTGCTGCGGGCTGCCCACGGTCAGCGGGGTCTCCCGGGTGAACTCCTCCAGCGACGGCCCGTGCCCGTAGACCGGGGCGTTGTCGAAGTAGGGACGGAACTCCCGGACGGCGTCCTGCGAGTTGCGTCGCATGAACACCTGCCCGCCCAGACCGACGATGGCCTGGTCGGCGGTGCCGTGGCCGTAGTGGGCGTACCGCTGGCGGTAGAGCGCGACCATCCGCTGGGTGTGCTCCTTGGGCCAGAAGATGTGGTTGGCGAAGAAGCCGTCGCCGTAGTACGCGGCCTGCTCGGCGATCTCCGGGCTGCGGATCGAGCCGTGCCAGACGAACGGGGGCACCCCGTCGAGCGGACGCGGCGTCGAGGTGAACGACTGCAACGGAGTGCGGTACTTGCCCTTCCAGTCGACCACGTCCTCGCGCCACAGCCGGTGCAGCAGGTCGTAGTTCTCGATGGCGAGGGGGATGCCGGCCCGGATGTCCTTGCCGAACCACGGGTAGACCGGACCGGTGTTGCCGCGGCCCATCATGAGGTCTACCCGACCGTCGGACAGGTGCTGGAGCATCGCGTAGTCCTCGGCGATCTTCACCGGGTCGTTGGTGGTGATCAGCGTGGTGGCGGTGGAGAGCAGCAGACGCTCGGTACGCGCCGCGATGTGGCCCATCATGGTGGTCGGTGACGACGGCACGAAGGGCGGGTTGTGGTGCTCGCCGGTGGCGAAGACGTCCAGACCGACCTCTTCGGCCTTCAACGCGATCGCCACCATCGCCTTGATCCGCTCATGCTCGGTCGGCTCCCGGCCGGTGGTCGGGTCGACCGTGACGTCGCCGACGGTGAAGACTCCGAACTGCATGACCAGCTCCTCGCGTGTCAACCGGATGCCGCCGTGGTACCCGGACGCAGCTCACAACTTATTTGACGCGTCAACTATTCCGTCGGCGGGACGCCTCGAAGTGGCGCCGGTCACTGCTCAGCACGGCATTCGGTCGGACAAACCACCGACGCCCGGTGGCTCAACCGCCCGCCACCGAGGGCAACACCTGCACCTCGGCACCGTCGCTGACCGGGGTGGCCAGACCGCCGGAGTGCCGGCAGTCTTCCCCGTCGACGAAGACGTTGACGTAGCGGCGCAACTCGCCACGCTCGTCGCGGATGCGCCGGGCCAGCCGGGGGTGCGCGACGGCCATCTCGTCGAGGACCGCCCGGAGCGTGCCGATGGCGGCGACGCTCAGTCGACTGGCACCGCCGGCCTCGCCCCGCAGCGGACCGGGCAGCAGCACGGTGACCACGTCACACCGTCGCAGCGCGGACGCAGAGCACGTCGGGCAGGTGTGCCGCGACCGACGACCAGGAATCACCCTCGTCGCGGCTGGCGAAGACCGAGCCGGAGCGGGTGCCGAAGTAGACCCCACCCGGGGTGGAGTCGTCGGCGCACATCGCGTCCCGCAGCACCGCCGGGTAGAACGGGCCCTCGGGCAGCCCCACCGACAGCGGCTCCCACTTGCCGCCCGCGTCGTCGGAACGGAACACCCGGCAGCGGTGGTCGGTGGGGAACCGCTCGCTGTCGGCCACCAACGGGAAGGTCCACACCATGCCGCCGCGGCCGGGATGGGCCACCATCGGGAAGCCGAAGTCGCTGGGCAGCCCGTCGGCGATCGAGGACCAGGTGCGGCCATCGTCGTCGGAGCGGTAGACGCCGTGGTGATTCTGCGCGTAGAGCCGCTCGGGGTTGCCGGCGTCCCGGGCGACCTTGTGCACGCACTGGCCGAACTCCGGCCACTCGTCGGGCATGAAGTAGGCGCGGATGCCGGTGTTGCCCGGCGCCCAGGTGGCCCCCGCATCCTCCGAGCGGTAGACGCCGCCGGTGGACATGGCGACCAGCAGTCGGGCCGGGTCACGCGGGTGCGGCAGCACGGTGTGCACGGCCTGACCACCGAAGCCGGCCTCCCACTGCGGACGGTGCGGGTGGTCCCAGAGGGAACGGACCAGCTCGAAGCTGCGGCCACCGTCGGTGGACTTGAACAGCGCCGAGGGCTCGGTGCCGGCCCAGATGACGTCCGGCTCGTCGGGACCGGCCGGCATCAACTGCCAGACCCGCCCCAGGGAGACACCCGTGTCCGCCGGGAACGCGACCGGCGCCTGGTCGGGCTCGTCCCAGGACGCGCCGAGATCGTCGCTGGTCGCGACGCTGGGGCCAAAGTGTGAGCTGGTCATGCCGGCGAGCAGCCGGGGGGTGGGGCGACGGGTGTCGACCGCGACCGCGTAGACACCGGTCATCGGGAAGTGCGGACCGGTGATCTCCCAACTGCGCCGGTCGTCGGTGCTGGTGGCGAGAAACAATCCCTTTGCTGTGCCGATCGCGAGCAGCGTTGCCATGACGTCCTCCGAACCGTCGGTGAGCAGGTGCGGTGATTATGGCCACACCCTCCGACAGATTCGGCGAGGCACACGCCGCCCCCTGCGCGGACATCGCCCTCGCGCGTTCTCAGTGCTCGACGAGGCCGCCGACCGGGACGGGGCCGACGTGGCCCGTCGGTGGAAGCGTCCGCGCCAGGGCGAGGCCGATGTCGACCACCGCCGATCGGCGCAGGCCCACCACGTCCGGCAGCGGAGTCCAGACCGACTCGGCGGTCTCGCCGTTCGGCTCGGGCCGGAGCGTGCCGCCGACGACGCGGACCCGGTAGAAGATGCCGACATTCTGGTGCTCGACACCCCGCAGCGCCTCGGCAGCGGGAATCACCCGCGAATCCACGCCCAGCAGGCGCTCGACGACCGCCTCGTAACCGGTCTCCTCGGCGACCTCCCGGATCACCGCGTCGAACGGATCCTCCGCGTGCTCGACCTTGCCACCCGGCAGGGTCCAGTGCCTCTCGCCGGTCGGCCGCACGCAGTGGGCGAGCAGCACCCGCTCGTCCTTCATACACACGGCGTACGCCGCCAGCCGGAAACTCACCCCGCACCTCCCGGCGGACCCTATCCCGACAATGGTGGAGACGGGGTCCTCGACCGGGTTAGCCCCCGGAGGCCCTCGCGGCCCGCCGGCGGGGAGTGTGCCGCCGGTAGCTGCTCACGGTGGCGTCGCCGGTGATCCAGAAGCGCCACGGAACGTCGTGCGCGGCGGCAACTCCGACTCGCGGCCCGGCGGAGATGGCCGATCTCTCAACCGGGCGGGTCGGCGGCGTCAACAACAGCGGCCCCGCGCCGTCGAGCAGGGACGTGCCGTTGGCCGACGCGGTGATCCCCAGCGCGACCACCAGCCGCGCGGGCCCGCGGGCGAGATCACGATCGGGCACCTGCTCCCCCCGACGCCTCCGGGCGATGTCCAGGCCGTCAACGACCTCGCCGGCGCGCAGCAGGACGGCGGACGCCTCCCCCTCGGGTCCGCACACGATGTTCAGACACCAGTGCACGCCGAACACGAAGTAGGTGTAGGCGTGCCCGGCCGGGCCGAACATCACCTGGGTACGGGGCGTGGGGCCCCGATGAGCATGCGAGGCCGGATCCTCCCCCGTGCCCGCGTACGCCTCGACCTCGGTCAGCCTGATCCGCACCCCACCGGCCGTGATCTCCCAGCCCAGCAGCCGCTGCGCCGTCTCGGCCACCTGACCGGCGGGCGCGTTCAGCCACGAGTAATCCACCGGTCCAGGAAACGTCAGGGAACGGGAATCGACAAGCTGTTTTATCAACGATCTGTTGACAACAACTCGTTGATGGTGTGTGCTCGGGGTATGACGACGGACGAGCCGTTCACCGCGCCGCACCCGGCCCAGGCCCGCGCACACCGCACCCACGAGGCGCTCCAGCGCATCAGCGAGCGGCACGCCGGCACCGGGCGCCAGCGGGGCCGCTGGGCCCACCCGTACGTGCTGGACCCGTGGGAGGCGGTGGCCCTGGTCACCGCGCTCGCCGCTGGCGGGGCCGAGCGCGAGCCCACGGAGGAGCCGATCGACGCCGCCGACCTCACCGCCGCGCTGACCCTGCTGCCACACGTCCGCGCCGAGCTGGACGCCCTGGAGGCCGGGCTGTTGACGCTGGCCCGCGACCGAGGGCTGACCTGGCAGGCGATCGCGTACGGGCTGGGGCTGGGCAGCGCGCAGGCGGCTCGGCAGCGCTACGAGCGGGTCGCCGCCCGCTCGTCCGAGCAGACCCACTGACGACCGCGCTCGTACCGGAAAGATCATGCGCGAACGTGGAAGTAGTGGCCTCAGCTCTGACGGAGGCCACTAGATCGTGGATCGAGCACGATCTTGCGGGGGCGAGGCAGGACGGGGCGATCCGGCGCGCGCCGGATCGGGCACGCCGCGCGTACGACGGCGGCTGGGCGGGCACACTGTGCGCACGACGAGGAGGTGCCCATGAAGCGCGCGGAGATGCTGGCGTACTGCCTGGCCAAGCCGGGAGCGTGGCTGGACCGGCCATGGGAGGGCGACGATGTGGTGAAGGTCGGCAGCCGGATCTTCGCATTCCTTGGAAGCGACGAGGGCAAGCCGACGGTCGGCATCAAGTGCGGGCAGACCCGGGAGGTGGCCGACGAGTGGCTGCACCGGTACCCCGCCGACGCCAGCGTGATGGCCTACATCGGCCGGTCCGGGTGGAACACGCTGCGCCTGAACGGCGGGATCGACGACGAGGAGCTGACCGAGGCGGTCGACTCGTCGTACGACATGGTGGTGGCCAAGCTCCCGAAGCGGGAGCGCCCGACGGCCTGAACCGCCGCGGCGCCGGCGGCGAGCGCCGACGCCACGGCGCACCTCAGCGCGGAACGACCCGTTCGGTGGCCCACTCCCGCCAGCCGGCCAGCCGGTCCGCGGCGGCGGCGAGCTGGTCTGCGACGGGGCCGGGGCCGGTGGAACCGGGGGTGGTCCGGGCCGCGAGAGCCGAACGGACCGAGAGCACATCGCGCACCGACGGGTCGAGGTGCTCGCTGACCATGGCCAGGTCCTCGTCGGAGACGTCCTCCAGCTCGCACTCCCGAGCGGCGCAGAGCGCCACCAGCCGGCCGGTGATCTCGTGCGCGTCGCGGAACGGCACGTGACGTCGGACCAGCCAGTCGGCGACCTCGGTGGCGAGGGAGAAGCCGACCGGGGCGGCGGCGACGAGGCGATCCACCCGGACCGTCATCGTGGAGATCATTCCCGCCAGGGCCGGGAGTAACAGCTCCAGGGTGTCGACCGCGTCGAAGGCCGGCTCCTTGTCCTCCTGCATGTCCCGGTCGTAGGTCATCGGCAGGCCCTTGAGCATGGTGAGCACGGTCATCAGGCCGCCGACCAGACGCCCGGACTTGCCCCGGGCCAGCTCGGCGATGTCCGCGTTCTTCTTCTGCGGCATGATCGACGAGCCGGTGGCGAACGAGTCGTCCAGCTCCACCCAGCCGAACTCGTGCGAGGTCCAGAGCACCACCTCCTCGCCGAGCCGGGACAGGTGCACCCCGATCAGGGCGGTGGTGAAGAGGAACTCGGCCACGAAGTCCCGGTCGGCGACGGCGTCCATCGAGTTGGCGAACGACGTACGGAAGCCCAACTCCTTGGCCACCGCCACCGGGTCCAGCGGGAGCCCGGAACCGGCCAGTGCGCCTGCGCCGAGCGGGCTGATCGCCGCCCGGTAATCCCAGTCGCGCAGCCGCTCCAGGTCGCGCAGCAGCGGCTGCACGTGAGCCAGCAGCCAGTGCCCGAAGGTGACCGGCTGGGCGTGCTGGAGGTGGGTCATGCCGGGCGCGGCGGTGTCGATGTGCCGTTCGGCCTGCTCGACCAGCGCCTCCGCCAGCTCAACCAGGCGGCTGGCCACGCCCCGGGCGTGGTCGCGCAGGTAGAGCCGCAGGTCGGTGGCGACCTGGTCGTTGCGGGACCGGCCGGCGCGCAGCTTGCCACCGAGGGTGCCGAGGCGCTCCAGCAGGCCACGCTCCAGCGCGGTGTGCACGTCCTCGTCGTCGATGGTGGGGCGGAACGCCCCGGAGGCGCAGGCGGCCTCCAGGTCGTCCAGCGCGGCCAGCATCCGACCCAGTTCCTCGGGATCGAGCAGGCCGGCACCGGCGAGGACCCGGGCGTGCGCCCGGGAACCGGCGAGGTCGTACGGGGCCAGGCGCCAGTCGAACTGCACACTCACCGACAGTCGGGCGAGCGCCTCGGCGGGGCCGCCCGCGAACCGACCACCCCAGAGGCTCGTCCGGTTGGTGGCGGCGCTGTTCTCGGTCAGGCTCTTGTCGTCCACGTCGCCCATCATTGCTCTGCTTGCCTTTCGCTCGCGACTGCGGGGTGCCCGTCGACGGTGTCTTCCCGGCGGGCCCAGCCGGCGAGCTTGTCTCCGAGGGCGGCCCCGCCGACGGCCTCACGGGCCACGACGAGGATGGTGTCGTCGCCGGCGATGGTGCCGACGATCTCGGGCAGTCCCGCTCGGTCCAACGCGCTGGCCAGGTACTGGGCTGCGCCCGGCGGTGTCCGCAGCACCGCGATGTTGCCGCTGGAGTCGACCCCGTTGAGCAGTTCGCGCAGCAGTCGCACCAGCCGGGCCGGCGCGGCCTCGGCGTCGCGCAACGGTCGCTGGCCGTCCTCGGGGATCAGGTAGACGGCCGGGCCGTCACCGCCGCGCACCTTGACCGCGCCCAACTCTTCCAGGTCCCGGGAGAGGGTGGCCTGGGTGACGGCGACACTGTCGGCGGCGAGCAGATCGGCCAGCTCGGTCTGCGACCGGATCGCCTTGTCGCGGATCAGCTCCACGATCCGGGCGTGCCGGGCCGCACGAGTCAACGGCGCGGTCATTGCAGCTCCCCGGTGGTGGCGTCAAGCAGGAACATCAACAGCGCCTTCTGTACGTGCAGTCGGTTCTCCGCCTGGTCGAAGACCGCGCTCTGCGGGCCGTCGAGCACCTCGTCGGTGATCTCCTCGCCGCGGTGTGCGGGCAGGCAGTGCAGCACGATGGCGTCCGGTGCGGCCTGGCCGAGCAACTCCTTGTTGACCTGGTACGGCAGGAACGGGGTGATCCGGTCCAACCCGTCGGACTCCTGCCCCATCGACGTCCAGGTGTCGGTCGCCACCACGTCGGCGTCGCGTACCGCCTGGGCCGGGTCGGTCAGCACCCGCACCGACCCGCCGGTCTCCGCGGCGATCTGGGCCGCCCGGGCCACCACGGCCTCGTCAGGCGCGAAACCCGCCGGGCCGGCGATCCGGACGTGCATCCCGGCCGTCGCCCCGGCCAGCAGGTACGACTGCGCCATGTTGTTCGCGCCGTCCCCCACGTACGCCAGGGTGCGGCCGGCCGTGCCGCCACACCGCTCCCGGATGGTGAGCAGGTCGGCCAGCAGCTGGCACGGGTGGAAGCCGTCGGTGAGCGCATTGATCACGGGCACACTGGCGCCCGCCGCCACCTCGGCGATCCGCTCGTCGCCGTGGGTTCGCAGCACGATGGCCGCGACGTAGCGGGACAGCACGCGCCCCGCGTCCGCCAGGGACTCACCCCGGCCGAAGTGGGTGACCTGCGTGTCCACGACGAGGGGGTGCCCGCCCAACTCGGCGATCCCGGCGTCGAACGAGATCCTGGTGCGCAGGCTCTGCTTGTCGAAGAGGACCGCCACCGAGCGGGGGCCGACCAGCGGCCGGTGGCCGAACCGGTCCGCCTTCATCCGGGCGGCCAGGTCGAGGACCGCCGACTGTTCGGCGGGCGAAAGGTCGTCGTCGCGCAGGAAGTGCCGAGTCATCGAGTCGTCCCCGTCGTGGTGGTCAGGGTGGTTGGGGCGATCCCCGCGCCGGCGGCGGCCGGGGCGGTCGCGTCCAGTGCGGCGGGCAGCGCCGCGAGGAAGGTGTCCGCCTGGGCGGCGGTGAGGATCAGCGGCGGAGCCAGCCGGACCACCCCCGGCTGCACCGGGTTGACCAGGAAGCCGGCTTCCCGCAGCGCGTCGGCCAGCACCGACGCCACCGGCGCGGTGAGCGCCACGCCGAGCAGCAGACCGGCACCGCGTACGCCGGCGATCAGCGGGTGACCCAACGCCTCGATGCCGTGACGCAGCCGCTCACCGACCCGCTTGACGTTGTCGAGCAGGCCCTCGTTGGCGATGGTCGCCACCACGGCGAGCGCCGCCGCGCAGCTGATCGGGTTGCCGCCGAAGGTGGTGCCGTGCGAGCCGGGGGTGAGCAGGTCAGCGGCGGGGCCGAAGGCCAGCGTGGCGCCGATGGGCAGCCCGCCACCGAGGCCCTTGGCGAGGGTGACCACGTCCGGCTCCACGCCCTCGGCCTGGTGCGCGAACCAGTGCCCGGTGCGCCCGATGCCGGTCTGCACCTCGTCGAGGACCAGCAGCGCGCCGTGCCGGGCGGTGATCCGCCGGGCCGCGGCGAGATAGCCGGCCGGCGGGACGAGCACGCCGTTCTCACCCTGGATGGGTTCCAGGATCACCATGGCGGTGGCGTCGGAGACCGCCGCTTCCAGGGCGGCCAGGTCGCCGTAGTCGACGTGGGTCACCTCGCCGGGCAGCGGCCGGAACGGATCGGCCTTGGCCGGTTGGCCGGTCAGCGCGAGGGCGCCCATGGTGCGGCCGTGGAAGCCGCCCCGGGTGGCCACCACGTGGGTGCGGCCGGTACGCCGGGAGAGCTTGAACGCGGCCTCGTTCGCCTCCGCGCCGGAGTTGGCGAAGAACACCCGACCGGGTCGACCGGCGAGCGCCAACAGCAGCTCGGCCAGGGCGACCGGCGGCTCGGCCACATAGAGGTTGGAGACGTGCCCGAGGGTCGCGACCTGCTTCGACACCGCCGCCACCACGGCCGGGTGGGCGTGACCGAGGGCGTTGACAGCGATGCCACCCACCAGGTCGAGGTATTCCCGGCCGGCGTCGTCGACCACGACGGCACCGGCGCCGGAGACCAACGCCAGCGGCGGCGTGCCGTAGTTGTCCATCATGGACTGCTGCCAACGCTGCGCCAACGTGCTCATGTCGCGACCGTCCCGTCTCCCGGCACCACCATCGTTCCGAACCCTTCCGAGGTGAACACCTCGAGCAACGTGGAGTGCGCCACCCGACCGTCGACGACGTGCGCGGCGGGTACTCCCCCACGCACCGCCCGCAGGCAGGCCTCCATCTTCGGCACCATCCCCGACTCGAGGCCGGGCAGCAGCTTGGCCAGGTCGTCCGCGGTGATCTCGGAGACCAGGCTTGTGGTGTCCGGCCAGTCCGCGTACAGGCCGGCCACGTCGGTGAGCACGACCAGCTTGCGCGCCTGCAACGCGATGGCCAGCGCCGCGGCGGCGGTGTCCGCGTTGAGGTTGTGCAGCACCCCCTCCGCGTCCGGGGCCACCGTGGAGATCACCGGAATCCGACCGGCCTCGATCAGGTCGGTCACCGCGGACACGTCGACCGACTCGACGTCCCCGACCTGACCGACGTCGACCGGCAGCCCGTCCACGTACGCCGGGCGGCGCACCGCGGTGAACAGCCGGGCGTCCTCGCCGGAGAGGCCCACGGCGTACGGACCATGCGAGTTGATCAGCCCGACCAGCTCCCGGCCCACCTGCCCGACCAGCACCATCCGGACCACGTCCATCGCCTCGGCGGTGGTCACCCGCAGGCCACCCCGGAACTCGCTGGCGATGCCGAGGCGACCCAGCATGGCGGAGATCTGCGGACCACCGCCATGCACCACCACGGGCTTCAGGCCGGCGTAGCGCAGGAAGACCATGTCGGCCGCGAACGCCCGCTGCAACTCGGGGTCGGTCATGGCGTTGCCGCCGTACTTGACCACGACCGTCGAACCGGAGAAACGAGCCAGCCAGGGCAGCGCCTCGATCAGCGTCTCCGCCTTGACCTGGGCACGCGAAAGATCGGAGCTGAGACTCATGACGAGTAGGCCGAGTTCTCGTGGACGTACGCGTGCGACAGATCGTTGGTCCAGATCGTCGCGGCCGACGTGCCCGCGTGCAGGTCGATCCGGATGGTCACGTCCCGCCCGGTCAGGTCGACCTTCGAGCGGTCCTCGGCGGCGGCACCGCCCCGGCACACCCACACCCCGTTGACCGCCACGTCCACCTCGTCCGGGTCGAACGCCGCGGCCGTCGTGCCGACGGCGGCGAGGATCCGACCCCAGTTGGGGTCGTTGCCGAACAGCGCCGTCTTGACCAGGTTGTTGCGGGCCACCGTACGGCCCACCTCGACCGCCTCGTCCTCGTCCGCCGCGCCGACCACGTCGATGGCGATCTGCTTCGTGGCGCCCTCGGCGTCGGCCACCAACTGCTGGGCCAGGTCGTGACAGGCCGCGGTAACGGCGGCGGCCAACTCGGCCGGCGTCGGCTCGATGCCGCTCGCGCCGCTGGCCAGCAACAGCACGGTGTCGTTTGTGGACATGCAGCCGTCGGAGTCGACTCGGTCGAAGCTGACCCGGGTCGCCGCCCGCAACGCCTCGTCAAGCATCTCCGGCCCGGCCACCGCGTCGGTGGTCAACACGCAGAGCATGGTCGCCATCCCCGGCGCGAGCATTCCGGCGCCCTTGGCCATGCCGCCGACCGTCCAACCGCTGCCCCGGGCCACCGTGGTCTTCGGCCGGGTGTCCGTGGTCATGATCGCCTCGGCGGCGGCCAGACCGCCGTCGCGGGACAGCCCTTTGATCGCCGAGCGGACGCCGGGCAGCAGCTTCGGCATCGGCAGCCGCTCACCGATCAGCCCGGTGGAGCAGACCGCGACCTCACCGGCACCGAGGATCAGCCGTGGGCTGACCGAGGTCAGCGTGGCGGCGGTGTGCTCGGCGGTGGCGTGGGTGTCCTGGAAGCCAGCCGGGCCGGTGCAGGCGTTGGCGCCACCGGAGTTGAGCACCACGGCACGGACCACACCGCCCTGCACGACCTGCTGGGTCCAGAGCACCGGCGCGGCCTTGACCCGGTTGGTGGTGAAGACACCGGCCACACCGGCGTCGGGGCCGTCGTTGACCACCAGGGCGACGTCCGCGTTGCCGCTGGCCTTGAGGCCGGCGGCCACTCCGGCCGCCCGGAACCCCCGGGGGGTGGTGACGCTCACGACGCCTGCCTTTCGTTCGCGACTGCGGGGCTCCGCTGCGCTGCACTCCTCGCGCTCACGGGGTGACTCCCCAGGTCGACAGGCCCGTCGTCTCCGGCAGGCCGAGCATCAGGTTGGCGTTCTGCACGGCCTGACCGGCAGCGCCCTTGCCCAGGTTGTCCAACGCGCTGAGCACGATCAGACGACCCGAGTCGACGTCGACGGTGGCCTGCAGGTGACACGAGTTGGAGCCCAGCGTGGCGGCGGTGTGCGGCCAGCGGCCCTCCGGCAGCACGTGCACGAACGGCGCGTCCGCGTACGCCCGCGCAAGCACTTCCTGCGGGTCGACGCCGCGCGCCGGCACCGCGGTGACCGTGGCCAGGATGCCGCGCGGCATCGGCGCCAGCACCGGCGTGAACGACAGGCCGGTCGCGCCGGTGGCCTGCTTGATCTCCGGTACGTGCTGGTGGGTGCCCACCCGATACGGCGACAGGTCGCCCAGCACCTCGCTGGCCAGCAGGTGCGGCTTGGCCGCCCGGCCGGCGCCGGAGGTGCCGGAGGCGGCGACCACCACCACGTCAGCGGGGTTGGCCGCGCCGGCGGCGATCAGCGGCGCGAGCGCCAGGGTGATCGCGGCGGCGTAGCAGCCGGTGTTCGCCACCCGGGTGGAGCCGGCGATCAACTCCCGCTGGCCGGGCAGCTCGGGCAGACCGTAGGTCCACGACCCGGCGTGCGTGCCGCCGTAGTACTGCGCCCAGGCGTACGGGTCGGTAAGCCGGTGGTCGGCGCCCAGGTCGACGATGCGCACCTCGGCCGGGAGCTGCGCCGCGAGGGCCGCCGACTCACCGTGCGGCAGGGCCAGGAAGACCAGGTCCGCGTCGGCCAGGGCCGTCGGGTTGGTCTCGCCGAGCACCAGGTCGAGCCCGGTGAGCTGCGGGTGCACCACGTCGACGCGATGCCCGGCCTGGCTGTGCGCGGTGGCGGCGACCAGGTCGAGCTCCGGGTGCCCGGCGATCAGGCGCAGCAGCTCACCCCCGGCGTACCCACTCGCTCCGGCGACCGCGACTCGGATCCCCATACCCACCTCCGCATGACTATGCAGCGAAGATTAACAAGGACGACTCACGAGTGCAAGTTCATGCAGCGCAGTGCATGGTAATTAATAGATCGACTGCGTGGTGTTGTGTCCCCAATCCCGACGGTTTGACCTTCGGCAGGAGAGGAAGAGGGGGTCGGTGCTGCTGGCGTTGTCGGTCACCACAGCACCGCCGGAGCGGGAAGGGCCAGTGCGAGGCGTCCCGGCGCCGACCCTGCCGTGCTCGCATTGGCCGATGTCATCCGGACCCTGGTCGCTGAACGAACCCGTCCGACCGGCCGCAGCATTATCGGACGCGGAGCCCAGCATCCCTGGCTCTTCCCAGAAGGGCATGCGGGGTGCCACATCAGTGCCGCCCGCACGGGCATCCGACTGACCGATCTCGGCTTCTTCACCCACGCTGGCCGCGCCACGCAGCGACATCTAGACGACGCAGCAAATGACCACGACACTTCGAGTTCGCCAGCGGCAACCTCACCGAACACCGAGCCGATAGGCTCCCCGCCGTGCCGCTTGCCCCGCACGACATCCTGACCGAGCAGGCCGCGATACGCCTCGCCGGCGACGACACCGTCGTCTGCGAGACAGACGGCGCGTCCATCTTTCTCGGCAACGACGCCATGGTGATCATCGCCGAGCGGGGAAACGGTCTGGATGTCAGCGGCGTATGGAACAGTCGACGGTTCCATCTGCACGGGCCACTCGTCGAGGCAGTCGGAGTCCGGCTGTTCGGACACCCGCCAACCTCGCCGCAATGGAGCTGGGCGGGACGACGCGACGTCCGGCCAATCCACCTGCTGACCCGCCTTCCCGCGGGCTGCCTCTACCTCGGGCTCGGCAAGCACGAACAGAGCCACCACAGCAACGGGGTCATGATCAGTGCCGAGCTGACAATCACCCCAGAATTGACCGGCGACCTCTTGGACCGCGTCCGGCCGCCGACCGAACCCGACACTTTGCCTGACCAGACCTGGCTCGCCAACATCCAGGCCAGCCCGACCACTGCACTCAAGCAATTCGTCGAAGGCTGGGTCCCCGAAACCGACGAGGACCTCGGCGAGTTCTCCTCGAGTGGCTGGACTCTGCCCGAACCACTGACCGCCTTCTACCGGCTGGCCCGGCGTCGGCCAGCCCTCCTCGGCCAGCAAAACTTCCTGAGACGCCCGGAGAAGTGGGAGCTGGCACACGATGGCCTCATCGAATTCGGACACGAAAACCAGGGAGGCTTCATCTGGCTCTTCGACCCTTCGGACGCCGACCCCGTGGTGTGGATCGACCAAGACGACTACGGGCTGCGACCTGAGCACGAGCGGATGAGCGGCTTCCTTCTCAAGTTCGCCGTATACGAGACGATGATGAACGCCCATTACAAGGCCCTGAGCAACGAGCTCGAAGCCGAGCACGTTGAGACAGTCACCGCAAGATTGACACCGCTGCCGTGGAAGCCATGGCGCTGGCCGAATGACTCGACGCGCTTCTTCGTTGCGCCCGGCATGATCGCCGAAGTGACCGACTCCGGGAACGGGAAGATCTCGATGTGGATCGGCGCGTCGCACCGTAGCGTGCTACGCCCACTGCGTGATCTCGAGATCCCGTGGACGGGGTTCGACGGCTGAGCCAGCATCACGATGGCCGCCAATTGACCCTGGCATTCCGCACGTTCTGATTTCCGAACCCGCCAGTATCCGGGCTGCCAGTGGGTTCGGCGAGCACGATGCCTCCTCGGCTTCAGTCGGTGCGTACGGTGAGCTTGAGGGCGGCCACGGTCAGCTGAGTGAGGTCAGGAAGCTGGTCCTCGCCGAGGGTCACGCCGCGCAGGTTGTCCAGCGGCGTCTTGATTCCCTGGAGCCGGCTGCCGCGCAGGTCGGTGCCGTCGAGGTGGCAGGAGTCCAATTCCAGTCCGGCGAGGTCACATGACCGCAGCGCGATGCGAGGTAGTCGACAGGAGGACCACGCGCCGTTGGTGAAGGTGCAGTCGGTGAAGGCGACCGAGCCGGCGGCGGTAACGCGTTGGAAGGTGGCGTAGTCGAAGCGGCAGCCGTCGAACAGGACGTCCTTGAGGCGTACGTCGTTGAGTCTGGTGCCGGTGAACCGGGAGCCGGTGATGGCGCAGCGTTCGATGGTCATGCCGGTCAGGGTCGCGCCGGAGAAGTCGGTGCGGGTGATCTCGCAGCCGTAGAGGCTGCCGGCCTCCCAGGTGCTCTCGCTCAGGTCCACGCCGGTGATCAGACTGCTGCGGATGCGGTGATCCTCCAGCGGCACACCGCGCCACGACACGCCCTCGACGAAAGCCTCCGTGAGGCCATCAGCCAGGTCGGTCACGCGGTCGAGGCCCGCCGGGTCGAGGTCCGGTAGCAGGATCTTCACATCGCCGACTGTCGTGGTACGCACGTGTCCTCAACCTCTCATGGAGGGAAAGGGCTCGCCACCGCGCGTCGGTACAAGGGGGTGCGACGTCGCCGCTCCCGCCGGCAATGTCGAGCGGGAAGCCTCTCACGCTTCTGACTCCTCGGGCCGCGGAGAGTCGATCTCTGTGATCCGGTAGGAGCGGGTGTGTCGGGCGGGCCAGCCAAGGAACCGATCGAACATGTCACTGGCGCAACCCGTGGTGGTGGGGTTGAGCTTGTGCAGGTCGTCGATGGCGTCATGGAGCAGACTGGCCAGGTAGAGGAACAGGCTGACCGGGTTGCCGTCGTACTCGGTGACGAGCGCGAGCTTCGCCCGCCCACAGGGCCAGGGTTGGCCGCAGGCACGGCAGAGCCAGATCGGGCGCAGCGGGGTGTGTTCTCTGGGTTTGGAGTCGAGGCGCTGGGCTTGCGTAAGGCGCGCGGTCTCTCCGTGGGTCTGGGCGGCAGAAGACGCTCCGGTGGCATCAAGCCGGTCCCGCTCCTGATCGCTCACTTCTTTCCCCACTCACCCGTTTCGGCCATGCGTCTACACAAGCCCCGGCGGTCGCTGGTGCCCAGCGCGGCAACGACGCAGAACTGATGCATCCCCATTGCGCGACAGGGTGTGAGCTGGATGAATGGACAGTGACGGATGGCGGCGATGGGAGTCGGTACGTGGCGGATAGGCGTCGGCACCGGCTCGCCCAACGCCGCAAGACGATCGGCCTGAGCCAGGAACGCCTCGCCGAAGCCCTCGGCGTCGATCGCTCCACCATCGTGCGGTGGGAACGGGCGGAGACTGACCCGCAGCCCTGGCACCGGCCGCGTCCCGCTGCGGCCCTCAAGCTATCGATCGAGGAACTGGCCGACCTCCTGGCCGACGTCGGCCAGGCACCGTCGCCGCCCGACCAGCGTCTCGGCTACGTGCTGCGCAACCCCGGCCGCGTCGACCTGATCGCCGTGGCGCACCTGAGGGAGCGCGTACGGCGCCTCGACGAGCGCTACGACCAGACGCCCTCGACGCTCCTAATCGCCGAGGCCGGACAACTTCACGGTCAGGCAGTCTTCCTTCGCCAGCACGCCAGCAACGGGCCGGTCCAGCGCGAACTGGCGGCAGCAGTCGCCGAGTCCGCGACGTTGATGGGTCAGCTCGTCTGGGACGCCTCGCAGCGACGCGACCATGTCGCCAGCGCCGCCTACTTCGACCAAGCGATCAGCGCAGCCCAGGAAACGCGAGACCCAGTCACCGAGGCCAACGCTTTGCTCCGCAAGAGCTACCTCGCCCTCTACGGCACCAAGCAACCCAACGCCGGTCTTGTCCTGACGACCCGCGCCGCCGCCGTCAGCCACAGCGACAGTCACGTCATCGCCGGCCTCGCCCAGCTGCATCGGGCCGAGGCACATGCGATGCTCGGCCAGGCCGGGGACTGCTCCAACGCTCTCGGTATCGCTGAAGCTCACTTCGCCGCCGTCGACGCCAGAGACCCCGCCACCGACATCTTCTGCCCCAGCCACTACACGAGGCTCGCGGGCTCCTGCTGGCTCTCGCTCAACAAGCCAGACCAAGCCGTGCCAGCGTTAGAGAATGCCCGACAACTGATCGCCGCACGCCGCAAATCCACCACTGTCATCCTCGGCAATCTCGCCCTCGCCAGCATCCTGCAACGCGACGTCGACGCCGCAACGTCCTACCTGCATCAGGCCATCGACGTCATCGAGCGGACACGTGCCGGCGGCGGACTCAACCTCGCCTTCGCCGCCGCCCGGCAGCTACGCCCCTGGCGCAACGAGCCCTCGGTTCAAGACGTGAACGACCGACTCCTCACCCTCATGAGCCCGTAGGAGCACCCACGTGACCAACATCGACCGCGCCAAACACGCCGTTCGGCAACACGTATGGGACCTCCTCGAACGTCAAGGTGCCGTCCCACCCGGCGTACAGGGTCACATCCCTGACTTCGTCGGCAAGGAAGAAGCCGCAGCCCACCTCGCGGTGCTGGACGTCTGGAAGAACGCCCGAGTGATCAAGTGCAACCCGGACCGGGCACAGCTTCCCGTCCGGGTACGAGCCCTGCAGGAAGGCAAGCTGCTCTACATGGCGGTACCGAGACTCGCTACCCCCAAGCCCTTCTATCTGCTTGACCCCGCCAGCCTCACCGCACCAATCGAGACCGCAGTTACAAGTAGCGGTGCGCCGCAGGTCGCTCCCACGGTGGGGCCCGCCGAGATGCGTCCGGTGGACCTCATCGTCTGTGGCAGCGTCGCTGTCAGCCGCGCAAGCGGCGTAAGGGTCGGCAAGGGCGCCGGCTACTCCGACCTGGAGATCGCCCTCCTCACCGAGGCCGGCCTCGTCACCACCGAGACCACCATCGCCACCACGATCCACCAGACCCAACTCCTCGATGAGGTACTGCCCGACGCCGACCATGATTTCAGCGTCGACTTCGCGATCACGCCGAACGAGGTGGTTGCTTGCCGACCCGAGCGGGGACGCCCGTCCGGCATCATCGGATCAAACCTCCGCCAAGATCAGCTCGACAGTATCCCCATACTGCGCGCCTGAAGGACGGCAGGGCACCTGGCTCGGGCGGCTAAAGCTCCTCAGTCACGGTTCAACCACCGGTGCCATGAAACTGGGAACGGGCGTCGATGCGGCGTCACTTGTCCAGGGTCACCCGAACACATTCCAACCAGTCCGTCCATGCGGCTGGATCAGTAGGGTTCCCATCCGCCTCGAGGGAGATATCGCCCAACAGCGTAAGGAGATCATCCCCCGCTCGATTTGCGAATTGCCAGATGAACCTTGACATCGCCTCAAATGCCTCACGCTCATCCATTGAGTAGCTACCCACGATAAATCGCCCTCCAATCCACCGTTATTAAGGCTCTGGCCAGGTGAGAAATCACCTGGCCAGAGCCTTAATCGCAGGTGCGCCGCGAGCGACTCCATCCCCGAACCCGCGGATTGAAGAAGTCGCAAGCCGGGGACGGGCCGGTTATGCGCCGCGCAGGGTGGCGCCGAGACGCTCGGCCGCTACCGCGACCGCCGCATCCCGGGCCGCGACCGCCTCCTCTACGGTCAGCGTCCGGTCCGGCGCCCGGAAGGTGAGCTTGTACGCCAGCGACCGACGGCCCTCGCCGAGCTGCGCGCCCGCGTACACGTCGAAGAGCCGCACATCCTCCAGCAGCTCACCGGCGCCCGCCTCCAGCGCCCGGCGCACCTGCTCCGCCGGCACCGAGTCGTCCACCACCAGCGCCACGTCGATCAGCGCCGGCGGGAAGCCGGAGACCGTCGGCGCGGGCGTCACCGGGGTCGGCGGCAGCGCGTCGAGGTCCAACTCCATCGCGCTGGTGCGGCGGGGCAGCTCCAACGCCGCGGCCACCACCGGGTGCAGCTCGCCGGCGTGACCGACGACCGAGCCGTCGACCCGCAGCTCGGCGCAGCGGCCCGGGTGCCACGGGGCGTACTCGGCGGCGCGCACCTCGACCCGCTCGTCGGGGATCCCGGCGGCGGCCAGCACGTCACGGGCCGCCTCGATCGCGTCCGCCCAGCCGGCCGGTCGACCCGCACCCCACCAGCCGGCCGGGTCCAGGTCGCCGGAGAGCACCACCGCGACGTGCACGGGCTGCGCCGGCACCACCGCGTCGGCGGCCGCGAACTCCGCGTCGGTGGGGCGCCGGTCCACGCCCATCGCCGGCGGGCTGCCGGCGCCGAGACGCGGGTGGAAGACCGCACCGATCTCGTAGAGGGCGAGGTCGCGGTGACCCCGGCCGAGGTTGCGCTTGAGGATCCCGAGCAGCGGGCCGAGCAGCGTGGTGCGCAGCAGCGGCTCCTCCTCGGACAGCGGGTTGGCCACCCGCACCGCGGGTCGGCGCGGGTCGTCGGCCGGCAGGCCGAGCTGGTCGGCCAACTCCGGTGACACGAACGGGTGCGCGAGCACCTCCACGTACCCCCGCTCGGCCAGCGACCCGGCGACCGCCCGGCGGCGACGCTGGCGCGGGGTCAGACCGCGGCCCGCAGGCGCGGTCGGCAACACCGACGGCACCCGGTCGTACCCGTCGAGGCGGACCACCTCCTCGACCAGGTCGGCCGGGTCGGTCAGGTCGGGCCGCCAGGTCGGCGGGGTGACACTCAGCACCGCCCCGACGCCGCTGGCCACGCCGACCGTGCCCGGGTCCTCGGACAACCGGTCCGTGCCCTGCGCGACAGTGCAGCCGACCCGCTCCAGCAGGGCGACCACCCGCGCCGGCGGGTACTCGACGCCGACCCGCCGGGTCGGCAGGTCCGCCGGAAGGCTGATCGGGGTACGCGGCCGGACGTGGTCGATGTCCAGGATCTCCGCGCTCGGGGTGCCGCCGCCGTGCTCGGTGAGCAGTCGCACGGCGCGCTCCAGCGCGACAAGCGCCACGGCCGGGTCGACGCCCCGCTCCCAGCGCTTCGCGGCCTCGCTGAACAGCTTGTGCCGGCGGGCCGTGCGCCCGACCATCGCCGGGTCCCAGTGCGCCGCCTCGAAGAGCACGGTGGTGGTGCCGGCGACGACCTCGCTGGTCTCGCCGCCCATCACCGCGGCGAGCGAGATCGGACCAGTGTCGTCACAGATCACCATGTCGTCGGCGGTGAGCACCCGGCTGACCCCGTCGAGCGTGGTCAGCTTCTCCCCCGCCTCGGCGCGACGGACCACCAGCGGCCCGGCGATCCGGTCGGCGTCGAAGGCGTGCATCGGCTGGCCCAGCTCCAACATCACGTAGTTGGTGATGTCGACGGGCAGCGAGATGCTGCGGATGCCGGCGGTGACGAGCCGCTGGGCCATCCAGGACGGCGTGGGCGCGGTCGGGTCGACGCCCCGCACCAGGCGGGCCGTGAACCGGTCACAGCCGACCGTGTCGCGGACCTCCACCGGGTACGCCGGCGTCTCGGTGCCGCCCGGAGCCGGCATCAGGGCCGGGTCGCGCAGCGGCACGTCGAACGCGTGCGACAGCTCCCGGGCCAGGCCGCGCAGGCTCAGCGCGTACCCCCGGTCGGGGGTGATCTCCAGATCGAACACGACGTCGTCGAGGCCGACCAGCGGGCGGGCGTCGTCGCCCGGCTTCGCCGTCACGTCCGGCCCCAGCACGATGATGCCGGAGTGGTCGTCGCCCAGGCCCAGCTCCTTGGCCGAGCAGATCATGCCCGCGGAGTTGTGCCCGTACGTCTTGCGGGCGCCGATGGCGAAGCCGCCGGGCAGCACGCCACCGGGCAGGATCACCACGACCCGGTCGCCCGGGGCGAAGTTACGGGCCCCGCAGACGATCTCCTGCGGCTCACCGGTGCCGTTGGCGGCACCGACGTCGACCCGGCAGAACCGGATCGGCTTCTTGAAGCCGGTGAGCTCCTCGATCTCGCGCACCTCACCGACGACGAGCTGACCGGTGACGGTCGCGGCCAGGTCCACCACGGACTCGACCTCGATGCCGAGGTCGACCAGGGCCTGCTCCAGGTCACCGGTGGGCAGGTCGGCGGGGAGGTCGACGTACTCCCGCAGCCAACTGACAGAAACTCGCATGACTTCAGACCACCGTTCCCGTGTCTCGTACCCGCATCGCCTACGCCCCGGTCCCGAGCGCGCGGCTGAACCGCACGTCGCCCTCGAAGAGATGGCGGATGTCGCTGACCCCGTGCCGGATCATCAGGGTCCGGTCGATGCCCATGCCGAAGGCGAATCCGGAGTAGACCTCCGGGTCGACGCCGCAGGCGCGCAGCACCCGCGGGTTGACCATGCCGCAGCCACCCCACTCGACCCACTGCGGGCCGTCGCGGTGCTCCGGGAACCACACGTCGAACTCCGCCGACGGCTCGGTGAACGGGAAGTAGTGCGGCCGCCACCGCGTCTTCGCCTCGGGGCCGAACATCGCCCGGGCGAAGTGGTCGAGGGTGCCCCGCAGGTGCGCCATCGTGATGCCCTTGTCGACCACCAGACCCTCGGCCTGGTGGAACACCGGGCTGTGGGTGGCGTCGATCTCGTCGGTGCGGTAGACGCGACCCGGCACGATCACGTAGATCGGCGGCTTGCGACTGAGCATCGTCCGGGTCTGCACCGTCGAGGTGTGCGTGCGTAGAACAAGGCCCGAGCCCGCGGAGCCATCGGAGGATGCGATGTGGAAGGTGTCCATCAACCCGCGCGCCGGATGGTCGGCGGGGATGTTCAACGCGTCGAAGTTGACCCACTCCAGGTCGACCTCGGGCCCCTCGGCCACCTCGTAGCCCATCCCGACGAAGAGGTCGCTGATCGACTCCATCAGGGTGCTCAACGGGTGCCGGGCACCGCGTGGACGCCGGTCGTAGGGCAGGGTGACGTCCACCCGCTCCTCGACCAGCACCCGCTCGGCCTGCTCGCGCTCCACCACCTCGGCACGCTCGGCGTACGCGGACTCGATCGCCCGGCGGGCTTCGTTAACCCGCTTGCCGGCGTCGGACTTCGCAGCCGGCGGCAACGCGCCGATCTCCCGGCGGGCCAGCGAGATCGGTGACCGGTCACCCAGGTGCACCGAGCGCAGCGCGGTCAGCGCGTCCGGGTCGGCGGCAGCCTCGAACGCCTTCGTGGCGTCCGCGACGGCCTCGGCCAGGGCAGCGGGGTCGAGCAGGGCGACCTGCTTCGGGTCATACGGATCGTTGCGATAGCTCATGGCGTACGGGCACTCCCTCACGGCGGCGCCAGCCCTCACCGGGGCGGCTAGGCGAGTCTACGGACGCGCGGCTGTGCCGCAGCCCGCCGGTAGGAGTTGCGCAGGGAGCAGGTCAGGCCCGCCGCCCGCCGACACCGGCGGGCTGGCTAAACGAACGCCGTGTCGCGTTCATGGGCGGATGCTCTCCCCTGCTGTCAGTCGCGCTTTCAGACGCGCCGGAGGCGGTCACCCCTCAGCGCTGCGCTCTCGCTGAAGCGTACAGGCAGACCGCGGCGGCCGCAGCCAGGTTGAGGCTCTCCGCGCGCCCGTACAGCGGCACCCGCACCGTGGTGTCGGCGGCGGCGGTCAACTCCTCGGGCAGCCCGTGCGCCTCGGAGCCGAACAGCCAGGCGGTGGGCCCGACGAGCCGGCCGTAGTCGGTCAGGTCGTCCAGGTCGTTGTCGCCGTACCCGGTGGTGGCGAAGATCGACAGCCCGGCGGCGCGCAGCGCGTCGACCACCGCGACCGGGTCGGGAGCGCGCACCACGTCGACATGGAAGAGGCTGCCGGCCGAGGCCCGCACACACTTACCGTTGTACGGGTCGACGGCGTCGCCGGCGAAGATCACCGCACCCGCACCGGCCGCGTCGGCGGTGCGCAGCACGGTGCCGGCGTTGCCCGGGTCACGGATCTCGGCGAGCACCGCCACCAGCCGGGGCGCACCCGCGAGGGCCTGCTCCAGTGAGACGTCCAGGTGCCGGCAGACGGCGACCAACCCCTGTGGGGCGACGGTCTCGGTCAGCGCCGCGAGGGCATCGTCGGTCACCTCGGAGACCGGCACGTCGGCGCGGGCCGCCGTGGCGGCCAACTCCGGATACCGGTCGAGCGCGGTGGGCGTACCGAACAACTCGGTGACCACCTCCGGCCGCGCGAGGGCCTCGCGGACCGCCTGCGGGCCCTCGGCCAGGAATTGGGCAGTGGCGTCGCGGTCCCGGCGGCGTTGCAGGCGGCGGGCGGCGACAACCCTGGGTGTACGCGGGGTGAAGGCCATGATGTGCGTTCCTCCGACACGATTGAGGCGCCCCCCGGACGGCGGTGCCGACACGGGAGACGCCTCGCTCTGGTGCGTGGGGATCAGGCGGCCTGAGCCGCCGCGCCGCCGGTGCCCTCGGCCGTGACCGCGGCCCGGGCCAGCTCGACGATCGCCGCGAACGAGGCGGCGTCGTTGACAGCCATGTCGGCCAGGATCTTGCGGTCGACCTCGATGCCGGCCAGACGCAGGCCCTGGATCAGACGGTTGTAGGTCATCCCGTTGGCCCGGGCGCCCGCGTTGATCCGCTGAATCCACAGCTGCCGGAAGTCGCCCTTGCGGTCGCGACGGTCCCGGTAGGCGTACTGCATCGAGTGCAGCACCTGCTCCTTGGCCTTGCGGTACAGGCGGGAGCGCTGACCGCGGTAACCACTCGCGGACTCCAGCAGGGTACGACGCTTCTTCTGGGCGTTTACAGCCCGCTTGACGCGTGCCATCTCAACTCCTAATTACGTAAAGGTGGCGCGCGTCAGCGGCCGAGCAGCTTCTTGATGCGCTTGACGTCGGCCTTGGCCAGCACGACCGTGCCGGTCAGCCGGCGGGTCTGGGTGGAGGGCTTCTTCTCCAGGTTGTGGCGCAGGCCGGCCTGCTGGGCAACGATCTTGCCCTTGCCGGTCACCCTGACCCGCTTACCCATACCCGTGTGGCTCTTCATCTTCGGCATGTGGAACGTCTTCTCCCCTGTTACTCGCTGCTGGTGTCGGCGGCGAGGCCGGTGTCACCGGCTGCTGCGGTCTCGCTGACCGCCGCGGTCTCATCGGCTTCCGGAGCGGCGGACTCGTCCGCTGCCCGGTCCCGAGGTCCGCCGCGAGACGCCGTGGCGGCGACCGCGGAGGCCTTGACGGCCCGATGCGGGGCGAGAACCATGATCATGTTCCGGCCGTCCTGCTTCGGAGCGGCCTCGACGTATCCCAGTTCCGTGATCTCGGACTCGAGCCGGCGCAGGAGCCGGTAACCCAGCTCCGGACGACTCTGCTCGCGACCGCGGAACATGATCGTCACCTTGACCTTGTCGCCCGCCTTGAGGAACCGCACCACGTGACCCTTTTTGGTCTCGTAGTCGTGCGGGTCGATCTTCGGCCGAAGCTTCATTTCCTTGATGACGGTCTGCTGCTGATTACGCCGCGCTTCGCGCGCCTTCAGTGCGCTCTCATACTTGAACTTGCCGAAGTCCATGAGCTTGCACACCGGCGGGCGCGCCATCGGCGCAACCTCGACCAGGTCCAGATCGACGTCCGCGGCCAGCTGAAGAGCGCGCTCCAGCGGGACGATGCCCACCTGCTCACCCTCTGGGCCGACCAGTCGGACCTCACGTGCCCGGATCTGCTCGTTCACGCGTGGTTCGACGCTGATGGGGCCTCCTCGAGTCGTTTCTGCTCTGTCGCCGACCCCTGCGGCTCCCAGGAGGGAACCGACCCGAAAAGCAGAAGGCCCCGGCATATGCCAGGGCCCGCTCGACCGGTCAGCACGATCACAGGATCGCGCATCCAGCACCGGGACATGCCCGGAACCGGTGACCGGACCCGGACACCGTAGCGGTGACTCGGGTGGGAGCAGGCGCCCCACTTTCAAGGCTGTCTGCTCGCACGCGGAGACAGCCTGGTCGACTTGATTACACTACACCGACGCCCCGGCCACTCCCAAACCGGGCACGACCTGGTGTTCAGAGACGCCGAGGTCGGCGGGGTCTGCGGGTCAGCCGCAGGTCAGCGGGTCAGCGGCGCTGGGTCAGCGGCCGACGGCGCGCTCGGCGAGGCGGGCCTGGTGGGCTTCATGCAGCCGGCGCAGCGCGCGGACCCCGTCGACGGCCAACTCCTTGTCGGCGGCCTGCAAGGCGACCATCGGCAGCAGGTCGTCATCGTGCAGCTCCAGGCTGGCCCACGGGGCACCCCGGTCGAAGCGGACACCCCGGACAACCTCCCAGGGCAGCTCGTAAGAGCTGATCACGTTACGCACCCGAATGCTGCGCGCGTCCGCCTCCACCCGCGGGCGGGTGAACAGCAGGAAACCCAGCGCGCCGAAGATGCCCAGGCCGATCATGGCGATCTGGTCGCCGCGCTGGAAGCTGCCGTAACCGTCGCCGGTCGGCCCGCTCAGCGACGTGGCGACCAGAGCGAAGACCACCACCAGGGCAGCCGCCGCCGACCAGCAGACCACGCGAATGCGGCGGGGCTTCAGGCGGACCAGCTCGGTTTCACTCACCCCACCAGTCTGCCACTCGCACTCGCCCATCAGTCGCACCACCCGCCGACCCACCACCCCGAGCCCACCCCGCCACCCGGCGCCCCACCGCCGGCCACCGGCCACGGCGGCAAGATCGTGCTCGATCCATGATCTAGTGGCCTCGGTCGAGCCCGAGGCCACTACTTCAATGATCGAGCGCGATCTTGCCGGTTCTAGCCCGCCTCAGAGGCGGCAGGCGTGGATGTTGGTGACGAGGATGGCGCGAGCGCCCAGCTCGTACAGCTCGTCCATGATGCGGTGGACGTCGTCGCGGAGCACCATCGCCTGCACCGCCACCCAGCCCTCGCGGTGCAGCGGTGACACGGTGGGCGATTCGATGCCCGGGGTGAGGCCGCTGGCCCGGTCCAGCAGACCGGCCGGCACGTCGTAGGCGAGCATCACGTAGCGGCGGGCCACCAGCACGCCGTGCAGGCGGCGCAGCAACTGCTCGGCCTGCGGTTGTGCGGGCGCGCCGGCCCGACGGACCAGCACCGCCGACGAGCGCAGCAGCGGCTCGCCGAAGACCACCAGGCCCGCCTGGCGCAGGGTCGCTCCGGTCTCCACCACGTCCGCGATCACGTCGGCGACACCGAGGCGTACGGCGTTCTCCACCGCGCCGTCGAGGCGGATCACGTCGGCCTTGACCCCCACCTCGCCGAGGTGCCGCTCGACCAGCCCCGGGTACGCGGTGGCGATCCGGTGACCGCCCAACTCCTGCACGGAGGCGATGTCGTCGGGGCGGGCGGCGAAGCGGAAGGTGGCCCGACCGAAGGCGAGGTCGACGACCTCCTCGGCCGGCGCCGCCGAGTCGATCAGCAGGTCTCGACCGGTGATCCCGAGGTCGAGGTCACCGGAGCCGACGTAGGTGGCGATGTCCTTCGGGCGCAGGTAGAAGAATTCGACGTCGTTGGCCTCGTCTCGGCAGACGAGGTCCTTGGGGTCGGTGCGCTGGCGGTAGCCCGCCTCGCGCAGCATCTGGGCGGCCGGTTCGGCCAGGGTGCCCTTGTTGGGAATGGCGACACGCAGCATGACGGAGTGCTCCTTCGATCCGGATCCGGATGGCGATCAACGGGGTGGGGCACTCACAGATGTCGGTAGACGTCCTTGAGTTCGAGACCACTGGCGAGCATCAGCACCTGGACCTGGTAGAGAAGCTGGGAGATCTCCTCGGCGGTGCGCTCCGGCCCTTCGTGCTCGGCGGCCATCCACGACTCGGCCGCCTCCTCGACGACCTTCTTGCCGATGAAGTGCACGCCCTTGTCCAGAGCGGCGACGGTGCCCGAGCCCGGGGTGCCGGCGGCGGCCTTGGCCTGCAGCTCGGCGAACAACTCCTCGAACGTCTTCACGAGCAACGATTCTTCCAGCCACCCGTCCGACGCCCCGCGTCCGGGTCCGCCGGAATCCAGCAAGCGGACAATTCCCTATCAACATGGTGGGACAATTGCCGATCGATCCCCATCAAGCTCTACGCTGTCCGCCATGGCCAGCAGCTCACGTCTCCTCGCGCTCACCCTCGCCGGTGCCGCCGTCGTAGCCACCGCCGGATGCGCGCCACAAAAGGAGCTACCGACCCCCGTCGTCACCTCGGCGCTGTCGTGCGCCAAGGACAGCCTGCCCACCCGTACGCCGGGCAAGCTGACCATCGCGACCGACCAGCCCGCGTACGAGCCGTGGTTCTCCGACGACAAGCCGGACAACGGCGAGGGCTTCGAGTCCGCCGTCGCGTACGCGGTGGCCGAGAAGCTCGGGTACGCCCGCACCGATGTCACCTGGACCCGGGTCAAGTTCGACACCGCGATCGCCCCGGGGCCCAAGGAGTTCGACTTCGACATCAACCAGTTCTCCATCACCGAGGAACGCAAGCAGGCGGTCGACTTCTCCGCGCCGTACTACCTGGTGCGGCAGACCGTCATCGCGTTGAAGTCCTCGAAGATCGCTGGCAAGAAGTCGCTGGCCGACCTGCGCGACGCGCGGCTGGGCGCCCAGGTCGGCACCACCAGCTACCAGGCGATCACCGAAGTGCTCAAGCCGACCGTCGAGCCGCAGGTCTACAACAGCAACGACGACGCCAAGAAGGCCCTGCAGAACGGGCAGCTCGACGGTCTCGTGGTGGACCTGCCGACCGCCTTCTACATCACCGGGGCGGAGATCACCGACGCGACGATCGTCGGGCAGGTGCCGCAGGTCGGTACGCCCGAGGCGTTCGGGTTGCTGCTGGACAAGAACTCCCCGCTGACCAAATGCGTGACCGGCGCGGTCGGTCAGCTCACCACGGCGGGCACGCTGAAGCAACTGGAGCAGAAGTGGCTCGCGCAGGTGGCGGGGGCGGCCGAGCTGCGGTGACACTTCTGGATCATGTTCCGTCCGAGGCGCAGCTGCGGCGCTCGGCGTACCGGCGGCGGCAGACCGTCTACAGCGTGTTCGTCGCGGCGTCCTCCACGGCGGCGCTCGGCACGTTGCTGGTGATCGCGGTTACCGGTGCGCCGGGCTGGGATCGGGTGCGGCAGTCGTTCCTGGATCCGGAGATCGCCCGGGACGCGTTGCCGGCGGTGCTGACCGGGCTCTGGCTCAACGTACGACTGCTGGTGTGCTGTGCCGTCGGCGCGCTGCTGCTCGGGCTGGTGATCGCCGTGCTGCGGACGCTGCGCGGCCCGGTCTTCTTCCCGGTTCGCGCGCTGGCCGCCGGCTACACCTACACCTTCCGCGGCCTACCGCTGATCATCGTGCTCTACCTGCTCACCCTCGGCGTGCCGGGGCTGCGACTGCAGGGCATGCCGCCGGTGCTGGTGCTCGGTGGGATCGCGTTGGTCCTCACCTACGGCGGCTATCTCGCCGAGGTGTTCCGGGCCGGCATCGAGTCGGTGCATCCCAGCCAGCTCGCCGCGGCCCGCTCGTTGGGCCTGACCTATCGGCAGACGATGCGGCACGTGGTCCTGCCGCAGGCCGTCCGCCGGGTGGCGCCACCCCTGCTCAACGATGTGGTGGCGTTGCAGAAGGACGTGGGGCTGGTCTCGCTCGCCGGGCCGATCGACGCGGTCCGCGCCGCCCAGATCGCCACCGCCCAGTCGTTCAACTACACGCCGTACATCGTGGCGGGGGTGCTCTTCGTGCTCCTCGCGATCCCGCTGATCGCGGTCACCGACTGGGTGACGCTGCGCGCGGCCCGCCGACAGTCGGGAGGCTGACCATGGCACTGCTGCGCTGTCGGGGTCTGCGCAAGGAGTTCGGCGGGCACGCCGTGCTCGACCAACTTGACCTGACCGTCACCGAGCACCGGGTGGTGGCCCTGATCGGCGCGTCCGGCTCCGGCAAGTCGACCCTGCTGCGGTGTGTGAACCTGCTGGAGGAGATCGACGACGGCACCATCGAGTTGGACGGGGAGGACATCTCCGATCCCCGGGTGGACCCGGACCGGGTCCGGCGGCGGATCGGCATGGTGTTCCAGGCGTACAACCTCTTCCCGCACCTGAGCGTGTTGGACAACATCACTCTCGCGCCGCGCCGCGTACACCGGCGGGGTCGGGCGGAGGCCGAGGCGCAGGCCCGGGACCTGCTCGACCGGGTGGGGCTCGGCGCCAAGGCCGACGCCTACCCGGACCGTCTCTCCGGCGGGCAGCAGCAGCGGGTGGCGATCGTCCGGGCGCTGGCGAACTCACCTCGACTGATGCTGCTCGACGAGGTCACCTCCGCGCTGGACCCGGAGCTCGTCGGTGAGGTGCTGGCGATGATCCGCGACCTGAAGGCCGACGGCATGACAATGGTGCTGGCCACCCACGAGATGGGCTTCGCCCGGGAGGTCGCCGACGAGGTCTGCTTCCTCGACGCCGGGCGGGTCGTCGAGAGCGGCCCACCCGAGCAGGTGCTCGGCGAGCCGACGCAGCCCCGGACCCGGCAGTTCCTGCACCGGATCATCGAGGCCGGCCGGCTCTGAGGGCGGGCCTTCAGAGCCGGCCGAGGCGTCAGAGGCGTCAGAGGCGTCAGCCGCCGAAGCCGACCCGCTGGGCGTTGCCCGCCGCCACGGTCCGTACGGCCAGCGCCGCGTCGAGCGCCGCGACGGTGGCGGCCCAGCCCTTGTCCTCCGCCGAGCCGGGCAGACCGGCGCGGTCCCGGGCCTGCTCGATGGTCTCCACGGTCAACACCCCGTGCGCCACCGGCTTGCCCTCGTCCAGCGCCACCCGGGTCAGCCCGTCGGTGACCGAGCGGCAGACGTAGTCGAAGTGGGCGGTGGAGCCGCGGACGACCACGCCGATGGCGACCACCACGTCGCAGCGGCGGGCGAGGGCCTGCGCGACCACCGGCAGCTCGACCGACCCGGCGACCCGGGCGACCACGGAGCGAGCCCCGCACGCCTCGGCGGCGGCCACCGCACGCTCCACCATGTGATCGGTCAGCTCGCCGTGCCAACGGGCGGCAACGACCCCGACGGTCAGCCCTGCGGCGTCCACCGCCTCGACTCCCGGCTCACCGAAACCCGCCATCGTCATGCTCCGATCTCGTCGTTGGCGACCGGACGCCCCAGCGGCGCCTCGGACACCTCGTCCAACTCGTCCAGCAGGTGACCCATCCGGTCCCGCTTGGTGCGCAGGTAGCGCAGGTTCTCCGGGTGCGCGCTGATCGGGAGCCCCTCGCGGCCGGTGATGGTCAACCCGTACCCCTCCAGCCCGGCCCGCTTGGCCGGGTTGTTGGTGAGCAGCCGCATCGAGCGCACGCCCAGGTCGTAGAGGATCTGCGCGCCGGTGCCGTAGTCGCGGGCGTCGGCCGGCAGGCCCAGGTCGAGGTTGGCGTCGACGGTGTCGCGGCCCAGGTCCTGCAACTGGTACGCCTGCAGCTTGTGCAACAGCCCGATGCCGCGACCCTCGTGTCCGCGGACGTAGAGCACCACGCCCCGGCCCTCCCGCGCGACCCGGGCCAGTGCGGCGTCCAGCTGCGGCCCGCAGTCGCAGCGCAGCGAGCCGAACACGTCCCCGGTCAGGCACTCGGAGTGCACCCGGACCAGCACGTCCTGGCCGTCGCCGAGGTCACCCAGCACCATGGCGACGTGTTCGGCCGGGTCGTGCTCGGCGCGGTAGCCGAGCGCCCGGAACACCCCGTGCCGCGTCGGCATCCGGGCGTCGGCGACCAGCTCGACCTGCTTCTCGGTGCGCCGCCGGTAGGCGATCAGGTCGGCGATGGTGATCAGCGTGAGGCCGTGCTCGGCGCAGAACTTCTCCAGGTCCGGCACCCGCATCATGGTGCCGTCGTCGTTGACCAGCTCGCATAGCCCACCGGCCGGCCGCAGCCCCGCCAGTCGGGTCAGGTCGACGGCCGCCTCGGTGTGCCCCGGACGGCGCAACACACCGCCCTCCTTGGCGCGCAGCGGCAGGACGTGGCCCGGGCGGACCAGGTCGGCCGGACCGGCGGCGGGGTCGCCCAGCAGTCGGGTGGTGTGCGCGCGGTCGGCGGCCGAGATGCCGGTGGTGACGCCCTCCCGGGCGTCCACGGTGACGGTGTACGCGGTGCCGGTCCAGTCCTGGTTCTGGTGCACCATCTGCGGCAGCGCGAGCCGATCACAGTCAGCGCCGGTCAGCGCGACGCAGAGGTAGCCCGACGTGTATCTGATCGTGAACGCCAGCAGCTCCGGCGTGGCCAACTCGGCCGCGAAGATCAGGTCGCCCTCGTTCTCCCGGTCCGCGTCGTCGACCACGACGACCGGCCGGCCGGCGGCGATGTCCGCGATCGCCTGCTCGATGCTTCCGAAGCTGCTCACGCCACGGCCTCCCGGTAGTTGGGCGTAGGGGCGGCCGCCGTGGCGCGCGAGGTGCGCCACCAGGCGGCGAAGCCCCAGGCGCAGAGTGCGCCGTAGATCAGGTACATGACCGCCGACGGGTAGAAGCCGCCGCGCAGCAGCAACGGCACGCCGACCGCGTCCACCGCGATCCAGAGCAGCCAGAACTCCACCCAGCCGCGGGCCATGCCGTAGGTGGCCAGCAGGCTGCCGGTGAGGATCCAGGCGTCGGGCAGCGGGCCCCACGAGCCCAGCGCCTTGAGCACCGGGTACGCCGCGGCGGTGCCGATCACGGCGGCCACCAGCAGCATCAGTCGCTCCCGTCCGGTGGCCCAGCGCGGGGTAACCGCAGCCTGCCCGGCGTCGGCGCGACGGTTGCGCTGCCAACGCCACCAGCCGTAGACGCTTACCGCGAAGAAGAACACCTGACGACCGGCCTGCCCGTACAGGTCGTGCTCCTGCGGGGTGGCGAACACCCCACCGAGGAAGACGGTGAGCAGCAGCGCGTTACCGATCATGCCGACCGGCCACGCCCAGACCAGCCGACGCAGCCCGAGCAGCGCCGAGACCAGCCCGAACACGTTGCCGACGATCTCCCGGGCCAGCACCGGCGAGCCGGCGACCTGCACCTGGGCGTCGAGCAGCCAGCTGAGCGGGCCCATCAGGCCACCCCGCGAGTGTCGGCGTTGTTGAGCCGGTCGCCGAGCAGCCGCTCGACGTACTTGGCCAGCACGTCGACCTCCAGGTTGACCGGGTCGCCGACGCCCTTCGCGCCGAGCGTGGTCAGCTTGAGCGTGGTCGGGATCAGCCCGACGGCGAACTCGTCCGCGCCGACGGTGGCCACGGTCAACGAGACGCCGTCGATGGTGATCGAGCCCTTCTCCACCACGTACCGGGAGAGGCCGGCGGGCAGTCGGAACCGGACCGTCTCCCACTGCTCGGCCGGCTCCCGGGAGATCAGTTCACCGACCCCGTCGACGTGGCCCTGCACGAGGTGCCCGCCGAGCCGGCTGCCGAGCGCGGCGGCCCGCTCCAGGTTGACCGGGTCGCCGGGGCGCAGCGCACCCAGCGCGGAGCGGCGCAGCGTCTCCCCCATCACGTCGGCGGTGAAGACCCCGTCGGCCACCTCCACGACGGTCAGGCAGACACCGTTGACGGCGATGGAGTCGCCGTGGCGGGCGTCGGAGGTGACCAGCGGACCGCGTACGCCGAGCAGCGCCGAATCGCTCGCCGTTGGCGCGACCCGGACGATCTCGCCCAATTCCTCGATGATGCCGGTGAACATGTCAGACCTCCCGTTTACGGGGCAAAGCGGTGATCCGAAGATCCGGACCGATCTGCGTAACGTCGACCAACTCCAGATCGATGGCCTCAGCGATGGTGGTCACTCCCGCGTCGACCAGGGCGGTCGGGCCAGCGCCGAGCAACCGCGGCGCGACGTACCCGACGATCTTGTCGACCAGGCCGGCCTTCAGGAACGCGCCGGCCAGCCGGGGGCCACCCTCCAGCAGCACCGCGCGGACCCCGCGCTGGTGCAGCGCCGCGAGCAGCGCCGCCAGGTCGACCCGGCCGTCCGGGTCGGCGCCGACCTCGTCGGCGGTCGCGATCCACGTCCGCGCGGCGCCGTCGCGGACCCGGGCGTCAGCCGGGGTACGCCCCGAGCTGTCCACCACCACCCGCAGCGGCTGCCGAATGGCCAGGCTGCCGTCGCGCAGGTTGCGGGCGGTCAACCGGGGGTCGTCGGCGAGCACGGTGCCCACCCCGGCGATGACCGCGTCGACAGTGCCGCGCAGCGCGTGCACGTCGATCCGGGCCGCCTCCGAGGTGATCCACATGCTGGTGCCGTCCGCCGCGGCGGAGCGCCCGTCGAGCGTGGCGGCGTACTTCCAGATCACGTACGGCCAGCCCCGGCGCATCGAGGTCAGCCACGCGACGTTGCCGGCCTCGGCCTCCTCACCGCGTACCCCCAGATCGACCCGGACCCCGGCGGCGCGCAAGGTGGCGGCGCCACCGGAAGCGACCGGGTTGGGATCGGGTACGGCGATGACCACCCGCCCCACGCCCGCCTGGACGAGCGCGGAGCTACAGGGGCCGGTGCGGCCGGTGTGATCGCAGGGTTCCAGAGTGACGATCGCGGTGCCGCCCTTGGCCCGCCGTCCGGCCTGCGCCAGGGCGACGATCTCGGCGTGCGGCCCCCCGGCGTACGCGTGGAAGCCCTCCCCCACGACCTGGCCGTCCTCGTCGAGCAGCACGCACCCGACCACCGGGTTGGGGCTTGTGGTGCCGAGCCCGCGGGCGGCTAACTCGATCGCACGCCGCATCGCCTCGTCAACGGAGACGCTGGCCATCGCCCTGACCTGCCCTCTCACTCGCCGGTCCGCGCGCGGGCGGTCAGGGAGGCGGTGGCCATGGGGCCACGGGCAGGCGGTGGCGGATTCCGGGAACGGCACAGCCGCCCCCGGAGGGTCGAAACGGCACGCTGAAGCCAGCGGCCGGCTCGGACCCGTCCGTCCCGCGCGCTGTCTCCCATCCGGACTGTCTGGGAGCGGACGAACCGCCCCCAACCGTCGGCCCCGGATTTTCACCAGGTCCACCGGACGGCAGAGCCGTCCGGGTCGCGGGCTGACCACGGTTGGACCGTGGATCACCGCCGGTTCGGAATTTCACCGAGTCCCGCCAGCGCGTGGTGGGTACACCGGAAGTCTTACACGCCGATCCGGCTCTGCCGCCACCTAGGCGAGCTACTTCACAGCCGTATCACGCTCAGGTGACGCCGCGACGCCGGTCCACCGCCACGTAGGAGCCCGGTTGGCTCTTGGCGACCGTCTTCATCTCCGAGGCCATCGCGATCGCTTCGAGAGGGTCGGAGAACCGCTTGCCGGCATCGGAGAGGGACACCCCGATGGAGAGCGTGACCAGGGCCGCGCGCCGGATGTTGCCCCGTCGGTCCTTCAACTCGACGAAGCCGCGCTCACGGTCGGTCGGGTCGTAGAGCGTGTCGGCGGCGTTTTCGAAGTCGACCACCGCCTGGGACGTCAGCGGGCGCACCTGGTCCGGGGCGCAGACGATGACGAAGTCGTCGCCGCCGACGTGGCCGAGGAAGGCCGGCGGCAGCCCGACGCCCACCACCGCCCGGTGCAGGCTGCGGGCCAGCGCGGAGATGAAGTCATCGCCACGAACGAAGCCGTACCGGTCGTTGACGCTCTTGAACCGGTCGATGTCGACGTAGCCGACCGCGTAGTCCACGCCCTGCCGGACCCGGTCGCTGATCTCCCGACGGATCCGGCTGTTGCCGGGCAGCCCGGTCAGCGGGGAGACCTCCCGGAACTCCTTGTTGCGGCGCAGCGTGGACGAGACCCGGGCCACCAACTCGGCGGTGTCGAACGGCTTGACCAGGTAGTCGTCCGCGCCGGCGCTGAGCCCGTGCACCTTGTCGACGGTCATCCCCTTGGCCGTCAGCATGATCACCGGAAGGGCGGAGGTCATCGGGTCGGCGCGCAGCCGCCGGGTCAGCTCCAACCCGTCGATCCGGGGCATCATGAGGTCGACCACCGCCAGGTCCGGTCGCTGGCGCTCGATGACCTCCAGGGCCTCCTGGCCGTCGCTGGCGTGGATCACCTCGAAGCCGTGCAGCCGCAGGTTGAACTCGACGAAACGAGCGATGTCCGCGTCGTCGTCCACGACGAGGATGATGTCCTTGCGGTCGGCCTCGGGCTCCACCTCAAGCCCCGGGAGCCGCGCGTTCCGCCAGTGCCCGAAGGTGCCGTACCGCCTCCGCCGGGTCGGCCGCGCCGTACACGGCGGTGCCGGCCACGAACGCGTCCGCGCCGGCGGCGGCCGCCTGTTCGATGGTGTCGGCGGCGATCCCGCCGTCCACCTCGATACGCAGCTCCAGGTGCCCCGCCGACACGTGCCGCCGGGCGGTGCGCACCTTCTCCAGCAGCTGCGGAAGAAAGCGCTGCCCACCGAAGCCCGCCTTGATCGTCATGATCAGCAGGGTGTCGAAGCTGGGCAGCAGGTCCAGGTACGGCTCGATCGGGGTGTCCCGGTCGATGGCCAGACCCGCCTTCGCGCCAGCCGAGCGCAGGTCCTTGGCGAGCGCCACCGGGTCGTCGGCCGCCTCCGCGTGGAAGGTGACGTTGTACGCCCCGGCGTCGGCGTACCCGGGAGCCCACCGGCGCGGGTCCTCGATCATCAGGTGCACGTCGAAGGGCATCGCCGTGACAGCCCGCAGGCTCTGCACCACGGGCAGCCCAATTGTCAGGTTCGGCACGAAGTGGTTGTCCATCACATCGACGTGCAACCAGTCCGCGGCGTCCTCGACGGCACGGACCTCTTCGGCGAGACGGGCGAAATCGGCGGCCAGGATGCTCGGCGCGACGATCGGCGGCGGTACGGTCACGGGGCCAGTGTACGAACGTGGCCGCCCGCGACCCGCATCGCGCCACCATCGGGGACGCGCTGTGACCCAGTAGTGACCAGTGGTGCAGAATTAGTCGCTCCGGACCCCCGAATCCGGACGAACAGACATGAGTGGCTGGCCGATCGACGGAAACGCGACGACACTCCAACCGGGACGGTGCCGTAGGCTGCACGCCCGCCGGGGTCTCGCCGCGGGGCGCGGCGACCGGCCGCCAGCTCCCGAAAGGGCGGACGATGCGACGGTGGTTTCCAGCGCTGGTGCTGGCCGGCGTCACGACGATGCTGCTGGCCGGCTGTGCGCCGGCGCGCGGCGCGGACGGTGATCTCACCGACGACTGGCCGGCGCTGCGGGTGCCGAAACCGTTCACCCCCGCCACCGACACCTGCCTGCCACGGATCGCCACGGTCGTGCAGGCCAGCACGTACGAGACGGTGGACTGCGCGCGTAACCACCTGGCCGAGACCATCCACGTCGGCACCTTCGTCGGGCCCGACGCGTTGACCGAGGCCCGACCTGAACCCGGCTCGTCGGCGCTGCGCACGGCCCGCGCCGAGTGCGATCAGCGGGCCCGGCAGGTGCTCGGCGGCGACTGGCACACGGCCCGACTCGCGCTGTCCCTCGCGCTGCCCTCCGCGCCGGCCTGGGCCGGCGGCGCACGCTGGTTCCGCTGCGATCTCAGCGAGACCGGCAGCATCGACAACACCCGCCCGGTGAACCGCACCGGCAGCCTGCGCGGCGCGTTGATCGGCGACACACCCCTGACGCACCGCTGCTTCGACCCCAAGCTGATCGGCGACAACCTCAACTACATGGCGCCGGTGCTCTGCACCGAGCCGCACCGCGCCGAGTTCGTGGGCGTCTACGAGGAACAGGACATGAGCTGGGCGGAGTTCACCAAGTCCGCCGAGCGGGCGCACAAGCGCTGCATGGCGCTGATCGCCGAGTACGCGGCGGTGCCGAACAACAGCGATCTGCCGTACCGGGCCGGGTCCATCTACTACCCACCGTCGCAGCGGGAGTGGGAGGAGGGTGACCGTGGAGTGCGCTGTTTCCTGTGGAGCGACGACCGCAAACTCACCCGCTCGATGCGCGGCGCCGGCCCCGAGGGACTGCCCGCGATCTGAGTATCGGTGCCGTATGCTGCTGCGCCGTGGGGCTACCGACCGGCGGGGTTCGGCGGAGGCCACCAGCGGCGGGAGGTCGGGATGCGACGGTGGTTGGCGGCGTTCGCCGGGGGTGGGGCGTTGGCCCTGGCGCTGGCCGGGTGCGGCGCACCCGCCGGAGTCGACCGTGACCTCATCGACGACTGGCCGGCGCCCGTCGCGGCGCAGCAGTTCGTCCCCGCCGCCGACGTCTGCCACCACAGCTCCCAGCAGGTCGGTTTCCTGACCGGCTACAACCCGATGGCGTGCACCGAGGGGCACCGGGTGGAGACCATGCACGTCGGCACCTTCACCGGCCCGGACGCTCAGGGCGGCACGCCGCCGCAGCCCGGCTCGAAGGGCATGCGAGCCGCGCACGCCGCGTGCGACACGGTGGTCAACAAGGCGTTGGGCGCCGACTGGCGTTCCGGGCGGCTCGGCCTGACCGTCGTGCTGCCGTCGGTGCCGGCCTGGTCGGGCGGGGCCCGTTGGTACCGCTGCGACGTCACCGAGATCGCCAGCATCGACAGCACCGCGGTCGACCTGCGTACCGGCAGCCTCCGGGGTGCGCTCTCCGGCGCGGCGCCGCTGGCGTACCGCTGCTTCAACCCGAAGCTGCTCAAGGACGAGATCGAAGAGATGGTGCCGGTCTCCTGCACCGCCAAGCACCACGCCGAGTTCGTCGGGGTCTGGCAGGCCCCGGATACCAGCTACGCCGATTTCACCCGCGGCGTCAAGCGGACCCACCAGGCCTGCCAGACGATGATCGCCAAGTTCGCCAAGGTCCCGGACAACTCCCAGCTCGACTTCCGCGCCGGAACGATCTACTACCAGCCGTACGAGGAGGAGTGGCGCAACGGTAACCGTGGCGTGCAGTGCTTCCTCTGGATCTCCGACCGGGACCTGACCCGCTCGATGAAGAACGCCGGCACGAAGGGCCTTCCGGTCACCTGAGCACGCCACGTCCGGCCGACCGGGTGACCGATCGGCCGGACGCGGGGTCGGGTCAGCCTCGGCGCAGGACGGCGAGGAACATCGCGTCGGTGCCGTGGCGGTGTGGCCAGAGCTGCACGGTCGGCCCGTCGCCGAGACCGGGCATGCCGGCCGGCAGCAGCGGCCGGGCGTCCACGAAGTCCACTGCAACCCCGCTGCGGCGGGCCGCCTCGGTCACCGTCACGTGCGTCTCGACCGTGTGCGGCGAGCAGGTGACGTAGGCGACCAGGCCACCCGGGCGGACCGCCCGCAACGCCGCGCCGAGCAACTCGCGTTGCAGCCGGGTCAGCGGCGGCAGGTCCGACGGCTGGCGTCGCCAGCGCGACTCCGGCCGGCGACGAAGCGAGCCCAGCCCCGTGCACGGTGCGTCCACCAGCACCCGGTCGAAGTGCTGCTCCGGCAGCTTCGGGTCAGCGCCGACCTCACGGCCGTCCATGGTCAGCACGGCCACCGGCAGGTCCCGGGTCGCCAACGAGACCAGTCGGGCCCGGTGCTCGGCAACCTCCACCGCGGTCACCCGGGCACCCCGCTGCGCGGCCAGAGCGCCGAGCAGCCCGGCCTTGCCACCCGGCCCGGCGCACAGATCCAGCCAACGACCGTCCGGGCCGTCCAACGGCGCGTCGGCAAGCGCGGTGGCCACCAGTTGGGAGCCCTCGTCCTGGACGTGGGCACGGCCGTCGACCACCGCCGGGATTTCGCCCGGCGCACCGCCGGGCAGATAGACGGCGTACGGCGAGAAGGCACCGGGCGCACCGCCGACCTGGTCGGCCAGCTCGACCGGGTCGATCAACCCGGGCCGGGCGCACAGGTGCACCGGCGGACGCTCGTTGTCCTCGATCAGGAGGCGCTCCGTCTCGCCCAGATCGCCGCCGAGCGCCTCGGAGAAGGCCCGCACGATCCACTGCGGATGGCTGTACGCCAAGGAGAGGTGCCCGACCGGGTCGGTCTCCATCGGCGGGGCCAGCTTCGTCACCCAGGCGTCCGCGTCCCGGCTGGACACCTCGCGCAACACCGCGTTGGCGAAGCCGGTGGCGCCCGGCGCGACCGAGCGGACCAGGTCCACCGTCGAGGAGACCGCGGCGTGCGCCGGCACCCGGGTGTGCAACAGCTGGTACGCCCCGAGGCGCAGCGCGTCGCGCACCGGCGGGTCGATCCGAGCCACGTCCCGGCCGGCCGCGGCGGTCAGGATCGCGTCCAACGTGCCCAGGTGACGCAGGGTGCCGTAGGTCAGCTCGGTGGCGAAGGCCGCGTCCCGACCGAACAGCCCCTCCTCCCGCAGGATGATGGGCAGCACCAGGTTGGCGAACGCGTCGTCGCGGTGCACCGCCGCCACCGCCTCGTACGCGGCGCGGCGCGGCCGGTCCAGTGGTGGCCGGACCGGACGGCGATCCCCGCCACGGCCGGTCGACGGGCCGGAGCGCGTCGGTCGGGTTCCCTCCGGTGCCGTCACGCGAATTCCTCTCCAGTGCCGACCCGGACGCCGCGCGCCCAGTCGGTAGCGCCCATGGCCCGCTTGCCCGCGGCGCGGACCTCACCGAGACGCACCGGCACGGTCGCCGTGCCAGTCAGCACCCGGGACTTCTCCACCAACAACTCCCCCGGCTTCAGCGCAGGGCCGTCGGGCACCGGAACGACCGGCCCCAGCTTCACCCGCTCGTCGCGGAACGTCGTCCAGCCGCCCGGCGCGGGCGTGCAGGCCCGGATCCGCCGGTCCACGGCGAAGGCCGGGTCGCTCCAACGCACCCGGGCGTCGTCCACGGTCAGCTTCGGCGCCAGCGACACCCCGTCGGCCGGCTGCGGCTCGGCCCGGGCGGTGCCGTCGGCGATCGCGTCGAGGACCGCCACCAGCAGCCCGGCACCGGAATCGGCGAGCCGCTCCAGCAGATCACCCGAGGTGTCGGCGGGGCGGATCTCGTCGGTCAGGGTGCCGTAGACCGGGCCGGTGTCCAGGCCCTCCTCCAGTTGGAAGACGCTGGCACCGGTCAGCTCGTCGCCGTGCAGCACGGCGTGCTGCACGGGCGCGGCGCCACGCCACGCGGGCAGCAGCGAGAAGTGCAGGTTGATCCAGCCGTACCGGGGGATCTCCAGCGCCGCCGGCGGCACCAGCGCGCCGTAGGCGACCACCGGCACGCAGTCCGGCGCCAACTCGCGCAACCGGTCGAGGAACTCCGGGTCGCGGGGACGGGCCGGCGTGAGCACCTCGACGCCGTGCTCGTCGGCCCACGCACCGACCGGAGAGCGGGACAGGCCCCGCCCACGCCCAGCGGGCGCGTCGGGCCGGGTGACCACGGCGACCAGCTCGTGGCGGGAGGCGGCGACGGCGGCCAGGGCGGGAAGAGCGACAGCCGGCGTACCGGCGAAGATCACGCGCATCCGGGTCAGCGCCCCAGACCGAAGGGGTCGCTGATGTGTGGGCTGAGCTTGACCGTGGGCGGGGCCGCCGCGTCGTACCACTCGGCCTGACGGATTGCCTTCATGGCTTCCTTGCGCCCCTCCTGGTCCAGTCGGTCCAGGAAGAGCACCCCATCGAGGTGGTCGGTCTCGTGCTGCACGCAACGCGCCATCAGACCGGTGCCGACGATCTGCATCGGGTCGCCGAACGAGCTGAAGCCCTTGGCGATGACGTTCTGCCGACGCTTGGTGTCGAAGTAGAGCCCGGGGATCGACAGGCAGCCCTCCGGGCCGTCCTGCTCCTCCTCGTCGGGAAACTCCAACACCGGGTTGATCAGGTGCCCGAGGACGTCGTCGACGTCGAAGGTGAAAACCCGCAGGCTCACACCGAGCTGCGGCGCGGCCAGGCCGGCGCCGTTCTGCTCACGCATCGTGTCGGTGAGGTCGGCGACGAGCCGACGTAGCTCGGCGTCGAAGTTGACCACCGGATCGGCCGGCGTGCGCAGCACCGGATCCCCAAACAGACGGATGGGCTGGACGGTCACGCGGGACGGCTCCTTCTTTCGGGTGGGACGAGCGGTGCCGTACCAGTCTACGGAGTGCCCGGCCGCGCGCCGGCCGGCGTACCTCGATCGACTGCCGCCGGTGTGCCCAGCGCCACCGGGAGGCTTCGGCGCACGTCGGTGGCCGGGTCCGGCGCACGTACCCCGCGCGTCGGCCCCGCCCTTCGCCTGGGTTCAGACGCTGGCGCTCTGGTCCCCCGCGAGCACGGCGTCGCCACGGAGCAGCGCGGGCTCGGGCAGCGGCAGTTGGATCTTGTGAGCCGCCTCCCAGTCGTAGATCAGGCCGGGGCGCACCTGGGCGGCGAAGTAGTCGACGGCGGTCATCTGACCCACGACCGGCTCGTCGACCTCGGCGACCAACTGGGCGGGGACCAGCGAGAACCCGTTCTGCAGGGCTGCGCTGAGGCGACGGTGACCGTCGACGACGAAGAAGTACTCGCCGGTGAACCCGATCTTCAGCGGCTCTAGCGCCTCGTCGCCGGCCTCGGCGACGCCACCGACGAAGTCGGTGTCCCACAGACCCCGCAGGGTGGCGATGTCCTCGGTCGGGTAGACCCGGGCCGGGTCCAGCAGCAGCAGCGGCGGCGCGTCGCGCAGCACCTCGGCGCCGAGCTTGCCCTCGTACGCGGCCACGATGTGCTCGATCACCTCGGCGGCCGAGGCCCGGGTGGTGTCGCAGATCAGGTCGTAGTTGCGCAGCCGGGCCTTGTCCACCCCGTAGCGGATGATGAACCGGCTGCGCTCGCTCGCGCTGCGCTCACGGAGCTTGCTCTTGGCCTCCTCCAGGGAGGCGTAACTCTCCGCCGGCCCGGACGGTCGGGCCAGCACCCGGCGGGCCGCCTCGCCCGGCTCGGTGATCATGTGCACCTTGAGCGCATCGGTGAAGAAGTGCCAGGCCAGCCGGGAGTCCATGATCAGGCGCTCACCGGAGGCGGCGATGTCCCGCTGGAGTTGATCGACGTAGCCGTCGACGGCCTGGTCGAGCTCGGCGTGCAGGTTGAGCTGCAGGGCGGTCATCTGCCGCTGCTGCGCCATCTCCCGGTAGAGGTCCCCCACGCTGACCCGACGCATGCCGAGCCGCTTGGCGATCTCGACCGACACGGTGCTCTTGCCGCTGCCGAGGTCGCCGTTGAAGACGATCGATTGTCCAACGGTCACGACTGGTCCACCCCTGATCACCGGCTCACCTGGAGCCCGTCGTACGCCATGGCATGACGGGCGATGCTACCACTCGGACGCCACTGCCCTGCCGGACGCGGTGTGCGAGGACCACCACAGCGTGCGAGATCCATCACCCTCCGCACCTGCGGAAACACTCAGAACAGGCTCAGCGGATCGACCTGGAGACGAACCGGATCGACGGCCTTGCGGGCGGTCCGAACGCCGGCGGCCGAGTGCAGCGCCTCGGCGAGCGCGGCAGCCCGAGCCCGGGGCACCCGGACCAACATCCGCTCCCGCCCCTCCTCGGCCGGCACCGGCCCGAGCACCTCGGCGTCGTCCGGCAGCCGGGTCGCGGCGAGCAGGTCCGCCACCGCCTCGGCCGAGCCGGTGACGCTCGCCATCCGTACGGCCGGCGGGAAGCCCAGCTCCCGGCGCTCGGCCAGCTCCCGGCCGGCGAACCAGCCGGCGTCCCACCGCAGCAGCGCCTGCACCGGGGCGAGCGCGCCGTCGGCGACCACCACCACCCGGCCGGCCGGCGCCGGGCGGGCCAGGGCCGCCGCCGCCAGCCAGCGGCGCAGCGCCTCCTCGCCGGCGCGCAGGTCGGCCCGGGTCAGCAGGGCCCACGAGTCGAGCAGCAGCACCGCGCCGTAGCCGCCCTCAGCGACCGGCTCGGCCCCCGGAGTGGCCACCACCAGCGCCGCGCCGCCGGGCACGTCGGTCAGCACCTCCTCCCGGCCCGAGGTGCGCACCGAGACGCCGGGGAACGCCCGGCCCAACTCCTCGGCGGTCCGTCGAGCGCCGGTCACCGCGGCCCGCAGCCGCCGCCCACCGCACTGCGGGCAGGCGTACGCGGCCGCCACCCGGGCGCACCACCGGCAGGCCGGGATGCCGCCGGCCGACGGCAGCGCGAGCGGGCCGGCGCAGTGCTCGCAACGGGCCGGGGTGCGGCACTCGGCGCAGGAGATCGACGGCAGGTAGCCGCGGCGGGGCACCTGCACCAGCACCGGCAGGTCCTGCCGGATGGCGTCGCGGGCAGCCGTCCAGGCCAGGCTGGGCAGCCGGGCGGTGGCGGCCCCGGGGTCGCGGGCCAGTTGGGGGTCGTCGCCGGTCGGCGCGATGGCCGGGATCCGCGCCCGCACGGTGGTGCGATCGGCGACCACCTCCCGAGCCCAGCCGGTCTCCACCAGCAGCTGCGCCTCGGCGGTGCGGGCGTACCCGCCGACCAGCGCCCCGGCCTCGGCGAGGTGGACGCGGGTGAGCAGCACGTCGCGGGCGTGTGGGTACGGCGCCCGGGGCTCGGAGTGCAGGTCGTCGCCGTCGTCCCAGACGGCGACGAGGCCGAGCCGCTGCACCGGGGCGAACATCGCCGCCCGGGTGCCGATCACCACCGACACCTGTCCGCGGCGGGCGGCGAGGAACGCCCGGTAACGCCGCGCCGGCCCGAGCGCGGCGGAGAGGCTGACGTGCCGCCCCGGGCCGAGCACAGCGGTGAGTGCGGCGTCGAGGCGGTCGAGGTCGCGGGCGTCGGGCACCACGACCACCGCGCCACGCCCGCCGGCGACGGTGGCCGCCACCGCGTCGGCGTAGCGGGCCGCCCAGTCCTCGCCGGGCAGCGCCGACCAGACCGCGCGGGGCGCCCGGCCGTCGGTGAGCGCGCGCAGCAGGGCCGGGCCGGTCGGGTAGTCCCGCCACCCACGCGGGTCGACCGCCTCGCTGTGGGCCGCCGGGCGGGGCTGGTCCTCGCGGGGCTCCTTCTCCACCCGGGCGTGCCGGGGTGGCACGGCGAGCCGGAGCACGTCGGCGAGGCTGCCCGCGTACCGGTCGGCGACCGCCCGGGCCAGCCGAGCGATCTCGGGGGCCAGCACCGGCTCCGGCGAAACCACCTTCTCCAGGTACGCGAGGCGGCCGGTGTGCCCGGATTCGTCGGCACGCGACAGCAGCCACCCGTCGACGAGCTGCCCGGCGAAGCGCACCTTCACCCGCGTGCCGGGCACCGCCACCTCGTCCAGCTCCGCCGGCACCAGGTAGTCGAACGGCCGGTCCAGGTGCGCCAGGCCGACATCCACGCAGACGCGTGCGACCGGCGACCCATCTGCGGGTCGCCGGTCGCTGCGCGTGGTGGCGGTCAGGCTCCCGCGGCCGACTTGAGGTCGGCGGCCCGGTCGGTGCTCTCCCAGGTCAGGTCCGGCAGCTCCCGGCCGAAGTGGCCGTACGCGGCGGTCTGCTGGTAGATCGGACGGAGCAGGTTGAGGTCCCGGATGATCGCGGCCGGGCGCAGGTCGAACACCTCGGCGACGGCCTTCTCGATCGAGGACACGGGCACGGTCTCGGTGCCGAACGTCTCGATGAACAGGCTCACCGGGTGCGCCTTGCCGATGGCGTAGGCGACCTGCGCCTCGCACCGCTCGGCCAGGCCGGCGGCGACCACGTTCTTGGCCACCCAGCGCATCGCGTACGCGGCCGAGCGGTCCACCTTGGACGGGTCCTTGCCGGAGAACGCGCCGCCGCCGTGGCGGGCGTACCCGCCGTACGTGTCAACGATGATCTTGCGGCCGGTCAGCCCGGCGTCACCCATCGGGCCGCCGATCTCGAACCGCCCGGTCGGGTTGACCAGCAGCCGGTAGCCCTCGGTGTCCAGACCGAGGCCCTCCAGCTCCGGGGCGATCACGTGGTCACGCACGTCCGGGGTGAGCAGCGAGTCCAGCGAGATGTCGGCGGCGTGCTGGCTGGACACGACCACAGTGTTCAGCCGGACCGGGCGCAGCCCCTCGTACTCGATGGTGACCTGGGTCTTGCCGTCCGGCCGCAGGTACGGGATCGTGCCGTCCTTGCGCACCGCCGAGAGGCGGCGGGCCAGCCGGTGGGCGAGCGCGATCGGCAGCGGCATCAGCTCTGGCGTCTCGGAGCAGGCGAAGCCGAACATCATGCCCTGATCGCCGGCGCCCTGCGCGTCCAGCGCGCTCTCCGACGCCCCGGTCCGCAGCTCGAAGGCGTTGTCCACACCCTGCGCGATGTCCTCGGACTGCGCGCCGATGGAGACGCTGACCCCGCAGGAGGCCCCGTCGAAGCCCTTCTTCGACGAGTCGTAGCCGATATCGAGGATGGTCCGCCGGACGATCGTCGGGATATCGGCGTACGCCTTGGTGGTCACCTCACCGGCGATGTGCACCTGACCGGTGGTGATCATGGTCTCCACCGCCACACGGCTGTGCGGATCCTCGGTCAGCAACGCGTCGAGGATGCCATCACTGATCTGGTCGGCGATCTTGTCCGGGTGGCCTTCCGTGACCGATTCGGACGTAAAGAGGCGGCGTGTCACGGCACTCCTAAGCGTTAGAGGTCGTTCCGCGGCAGTGTAATCACCATTGCGGTCGGTGTCGGGATCGGTCACGACCTTTACCACCCGTCAGGAGTGCTCGGGCAGCCGCGCCACGACCAGATCCCATACGGTGTCGGCCACTGCCTCCTTGGCCTGCTCGGGCAGCCGGCTGACCGAGCCGTCCGCGCCGATGACCGTCACTGTGTTGGTGTCGGCGCCGAAGACCTTGTTCGGACCAACCTCGTTGACGACGATCAGATCGGCCCGCTTCCGGGCGAGTTTCGCTCGACCGTTGGCCTCGGCATCGCCGGTCTCGGCGGCGAACACCACAAGCACCTGCCCTGGTCGTTTGCGCTGGCCAAGCTCCGCCGCGATGTCCGGGTTGGTGACGAGCTCGATGGTGGGCGCCACCCCGTCGTCCGCCTTCTTGATTTTGCCAGGGGCGTAGGTCGCGGGCCGGAAATCGGCCGGAGCCGCCGCCATCACCACCGCGTCGGCCTCGACGGAGGCCTTAAGCGTCGCCTCCCGCAGCTCGGCAGTGGTGCCCACCCGGATCAGGTCGACGCCGGCCGGGTCGGCGAGGTCGACGTTGGCCGCGATCAGGGTGACCCGGGCACCCCGGGCGACCGCCGCGCGGGCGAACGCGTAACCCTGCTTGCCCGACGAGCGGTTGCCCAGGAAGCGGACCGGGTCCAGAGGCTCGCGGGTGCCGCCCGCGGTGACGACCACCCGGCGGCCGACCAGATCGGCGGAGTCGGAGCCCCGGGCCAGGAGCCGACGAGCGACGGCGAAGATCTCCGCCGGGTCGGGTAGCCGACCTTTGCCGGTGTCGGCGCCGGTGAGCCGGCCGACGGCCGGGTCGAGGACCCGCACACCCCGGGAGCGCAGCGTGGCGACGTTGGCCACGGTGGCGGGGTGCTCCCACATCTCGGTGTGCATGGCCGGGGCCAGCAGGACCGGGCAGCGGGCGGTCAGCAGGGTGTTGGTCAGCAGGTCGTCGGCGAGGCCGTGCGCGGCCTTGGCGAGCAGGTCGGTGGTGGTCGGCGCGACCACCACCAGGTCGGCCTGCTTGCCGAGCCGGACATGCGGCACCTCGTGGACGTCGGTCCAGACGTCGTCGGCGACCGGCTGGCCGGAGAGCGCGGCCCAGGTCGGCGCCCCCACGAAGCGGAGCGCCGACGCGGTCGGCACGACCCGAACCCGGTGACCCGATTCGGTGAAGAGTCGCAGCAGCTCACACGCCTTGTAGGCGGCGATGCCGCCGCCGACCCCGAGGACGATCGAGGCGGACATCGGCCAGCGAGGGCTTACGGCTGGTCGGTCGGCTCGGCGGTGAGCAGGCCCGAGTTGATCTCACGCATGGCGATCGAGAGGGGCTTCTCCTGCGGAGTGGTCTCGACGAGCGGGCCGACGTACTCCAGCAGACCCTCACCGAGCTGGCTGTAGTAGGCGTTGACCTGGCGCGCGCGCTTGGCGGCGAAGATGACCAGCGCGTACTTCGACGTCGTCTTCTCGAGGAGCTCGTCGATCGGCGGGTTGGTGATGCCTTCGGGGTTGGCGATTGATCCCACGAATTAACCTCTGCGTCTTTCGAGCCGCGCGGACGCGGTGCTGAGTCTCAACGGCGGCCGACCGTCAGCCACGCACGCGTGACCAGGCCGGATCCGGATAAGAAGAACCGAGTAAGCCTACCAGCTCGTTGACCACCCGTTCGGTGCGGTCGTGGGTCAGCGTGTGCGCGAAGGTGGCGGCCACCTCGGCGTCAGGCGCGTACCCGGGTGGGCTCAGCAGCACCAGCCGGGAAGCGGGCAGGCGCGCGCGGACCAGCAAGGCGCCGGGCAGGTCGAGCGAGAGCAGCACCGGCTGCCCGGCGTCGAGCCGGGCACGCAGCGGCGGGTACGGGGTGCCCCGGCGGTACAGACCGATTCGGGACCACTCCACCAGTTCGCCGTCGACGATCAGGCGATCGAACTCGGCGGGGGCGAGGAAGACGCGGTCCACCCCGTCGACCTCGGCCTCCCGGCGCGGCCTAGTGGTCGCCGCGACCGGGATCCACACGGACGGAGAACGCGCCCGGACGAGCTCGACGACACTCTCCCTGCCGGAACCCGAAGGTCCAGCCAGGACAGTGAGCCGAGCCGCCGGGCGCGTCTCGTCATCCGTGCTCACTGCTTGTTTCTACACGCTGCCAGGTTCAGTTGGCGGCGAACTCTCCAAGCAGTGCCTTGCGCTGCTGCTCGCCGAGGCCACGCAGGCGACGGCTGTCGGCGATCTTGAGCTTCTCCATGATCTGGGTAGCCCGGATCTTGCCGATGCCCGGCATCGCCTGCAGGACGGCAGACACCTTGAGCTTGCCTACGACGTCGTCGCTCTCGGCCCGCTCGAGGACAGCACCGAGGGTGGTCTTGCCCTGCTTGAGCTGCTCCTTCAGCTGAGCACGGGCCTTGCGGATCTCCGCGGCCTTCTCGAGCGCGGCAGCGCGTTGTTCGGGGGTCAGTGACGGGAGCGGCACCAGTTCTCCTCAGGTCCCTATCGCGGCGGGCGGGGCGCACCGCCGCATCTGTGAAACGTGGTGTCGCTGTGAACCAAGGGGTCCGTGGTTCCCAGCGCGGGGAAAACTAGCGGCCAACGGAGCTTTCGGCAACGTGGGGGCCGCATGATCACCGTAGAGTGACCGACCCGTCAGTCAGTCACCGGGCAGGCAGAACGGCCCGGCAGTCGACCAACACGCGGTCCGCGGCGGCCCGCAGGGCAGCGACATCAGGACCTGCCGAGAGCACCTCCCGGGAGTACGACGGGAGCACCGAGGCGAGGCTCGAACCGAAGACGGTACGCAGATCGGCCGCACCGGCACCCTGCGCGCCGAGCCCCGGAGCGAGCAACGGGCCCCCCACGCCGGAGAGGTCGTGACCGGTGTCGCCGATGGTCGCGCCGACCACCAGGCCGAAGCTCCCGAGCGGGGACGCACCCCTGTTGAGCTGGGAAATCTCGTCAATCACGGTCTGCGCCACGGTGCGACCATCAGCCGTGACGGCGCGCTGCACGGCCGCGCCCTCGGGGTTGGAGGTGAGGGCCAGCACGAACACCCCGCCGCCGTGCTCGGCTGCCAGCTCGAACATCGGCGCCAGCGAACCTACTCCCAGGTAGGGACTCGCGGTGACCGCGTCGACATACATCGGGCTGGATGGATCGAGGTACGCCGAGGCGTACGCGCTCACCGTCGAGCCGATGTCGCCGCGCTTGACGTCGAGCAGAACGAGCGAACCAGCATCCCGTAACTGTCGGATAGTTGACTCAAGAATCGCCACACCTCGGGATCCGAATCGCTCGAAAAAGGCCGACTGAGGCTTGACTACCGCAACCCGGTCACCGAGCGCTTCCACGACGGTTCGGCTGAACCGGTCGAGCCCCTGAACGTCGTTCGGGAGGCCCCACTGGGCCAGCAGACCGGGATGCGGGTCGATGCCCACACAGAGTGGGCCCCGCTCGGCGATTGCCCGGTGCAGCCGGGTACCGAAGCTCTCCATCGGAGTGTTCCCCTCTTCTCGTCCGGGCGGCTGCCCCGCCCGGGTAATCGTCGACCCGGCGACCGGGCCGACTCAGCCAGCCGCCACCGCCGCCGCCACCCCGGCCGCGATCCGGGCCAGGTCGACGTCGTCGGTGACGTACGGCGGCATCGTGTAGATCAGGTCGCGGAACGGGCGCAACCACACCCCCTGGTCGACCGCGGCCACGGTGGCCGCACCGAGGTCGACCTCGTGATCGAGTTGGACCACGCCGATCGCGCCGAGCACCCGTACGTCGGCCACGCCCGGCGTGCCACGCAGGGGCTCCAGACCGGCGCGCAGGCCGGCACCGACCCTGGCCACCTGCGCCGACCAGTCGCCAGCCCGCAGCAGCCCGATGGAGGCGTTCGCCACCGCGCAGGCCAGGGGGTTGCCCATGAACGTGGGCCCGTGCGCCAGCACGCCGGTCGCCGAGATGCCCCGGGCGACCTCCGGAGTGCACAGGGTCGCCGCGAGGGTCAGGTACCCGCCGGTGAGCGCCTTGCCCACGCACAGCACGTCTGGCGTCACCCCGGCGTGCTCGGCGGCGAACATCTCGCCGGTACGGCCGAACCCGGTGGCGATCTCATCGAAGATCAGCAGAATCCCGTGCGCGCGGGTCACCTCGCGCAGCACCCGTAGGTAACCCGGGTGGTGGAAGCGCATGCCGCCGGCGCCCTGGACGACGGGCTCGACGATCACGGCGGCCAGTTCGTCGGCGTACCGCTCGACCGTGTCCACCAACGCCGCCACGTACGCGTCGTCGGGCGGGTCCGTGAAGCCGCCCGGCGGGACCGGGGCGAACACCTGCCGGGGCAGCACGTCGCCCCACAGGTGGTGCATCCCGCCCTCCGGGTCGCAGACGCTCATCGGGTGGAACGTGTCGCCGTGGTAGCCGCCCCGCCAGGTCGCCAGCCGGCGCCGCTGGGGCCGCCCGATGGCCCGCTGGTATTGCAGGCACATCTTCACCGCGACCTCGACGCTGACCGAGCCGGAGTCGGCCAGGAACACGTGCTCCAAGCCATCCGGGGTCAGCTCGACAAGCGTCCGGGCGAGCTGCACGGCCGGCTCGTGGGTGAGCCCGCCGAACATCACGTGGCTCATCCGGCCGAGCTGGTCGGTCACCGCCGCGTCCAGGACGGGGTGTCGGTAGCCGTGGATCGCCGCCCACCAGGACGACATCCCGTCCACCAGCTCCCGCCCGTCGGCCAGGGTCAGCCGTACCCCCTCGGCGCTGCGCACGACGTACGGCGGGGTCGCCGGCGGCAGCGCGGCGTACGGATGCCAGACGTGCGCCCGGTCGGCGGCCAGGATCTCTTCGGGTGTCACGGGTGCTCCTTCCAGACACGGACGGGCCGCGCAGCGGATGTCCTGCGGCCGGATCGAACTCCTCCTTCTCCGCCTTTGCTCTGCACCCGCGGATGCGCCACCCGGTGGCAAACGCCGGTGGCGGACTCAGGTGCGACAGCCGGTGGCGAACGCCAAGTGGCGGACTCAGGTACACCACCCGGTGGCGAACGCCGGGTGGTGCACCCGCGGGTGCAGAGCAAAGGGGGCGGAAGTGGAGTTGGGCTCCTCGGCGCGGAGCGGGCTCGGCGTCCGGTTGGGCCGGGCCAGCACCGGGCCGGGGGCGGTCACCGGCCGGTGACCGCGTCCGGTGCCGCCGTTCTGGCCGCCGCCCGAGCGGCGGCGCGGACCAGGGCCGGGCCACGGTAGATGAAGCCGGTGTAGAGCTGCACCAGGGCCGCGCCGGCATCGAACATCCGGGCCGCGTCGTCCGGGTCCAGCACACCACCGACGCCGATGATCGGCAGCCGGCCGCCGGTCTCCCGGTGTACGAAGTCGACCACTTCCCGGGCCCGCCCGGTCAGCGGCCGACCGGACAGACCACCGGCCTGGGCGCCGCGCTCGGCGTCCACCGTGGCCAGCCCGGTACGGGCCAGCGTGGTGTTGGTGGCGATCACCCCGGCGGCGCCCCGGGCCAGGCAGACCTCCAGCAGTTCGGCGATCGCCGCCTCGGTCAGATCCGGTGCGATCTTGACCAGCACCGGCTTCTCCCCCACCAGCGCGCCGAGCAGCGCGTCCAGGTGGCCGCGGTCCTGCAACGACCGCAGGCCCGGGGTGTTCGGTGACGACACGTTCACCGCGAAGTAGTCGCCGTGCCCCCGCAACGCCCGGTACGAGGCGAGGTAGTCCTCGACCGCCTCGTCGAGCGGGGTCACCTTGGACTTGCCCAGCGAGATGCCCAGCGGCACCCCGAGCGGTCGCGGCAACGCCGTCAGCCGGGCGGCGAGCGCGGCGGCCCCGGCGTTGTTGAAGCCCATCCGGTTGACCACCGCCTCGCTGGCCGGCAGCCGGAACAGCCGGGGCCGGGGATTACCCGGCTGGGCGTGCGCGGTGACCGTGCCGACCTCCACGAAGCCGAAGCCGAGCGCCGGCCAGGCCGGCAGCGCCGCGCCGTCCTTGTCCATGCCCGCGGCCAACCCGACCGGATTGGGGAACCGCACACCGAACACCGTGCGCGGCGCGTCGACCGCGTACCGGGCCCGCAGCGCGGCGAGCGCGGCCGGCTGCCGCGACAGGGCCGTCAACCGCCGCAGCGTCCACTCGTGCGCCGCCTCGGCATCCCCGCCACCAAGCCGGAACAACCACGGCCGTACCGCCTGCTCGAACAGGGTCACTGGGCCGCCCGCAGGGTGGCGTGCAGGTCCTGCAGGGGGCGGACCTGCATGTCACCGCGGATTCGCGCCTCGATGCCCATGACCGCCGCCGCCGCGCCGGGGACCGTGGTGATGCAGGGGATGTCCGCGGTGACGGCCGCGCTGCGGATCTCGTAGCCGTCGGAGCGGGCGCTGGCACCCGAACCCTGCGGCGTGTTGATCACCAGCGCCACGTGGCCGCCACCGATCAGCGACACCGCGTCGTCGCCCTCACCAGCCTGGTAGTGCTTCCGGATCTGCTCGCAGGCGATGCCGTGCCGGCGCAACACCTCGGCCGTGCCGGCGGTGGCGACGATCTCGAAGCCCAGATCGGCCAGCCGCTTGATCGGGAAGATCATGCCGCGCTTGTCCCGGTTGGCCACCGAGACGAAGATCTTTCCGGCGGTCGGCAGCGACCCGTACGCGGCCGACTGGCTCTTGGCGAAGGCGTGCCCGAAGTTGGTGTCGATGCCCATCACCTCACCTGTCGACTTCATCTCCGGCCCGAGCAGCGAGTCGATCCCCTTGCCCGCACGGGTCCGGAAGCGCTTGAACGGCAGCACCGCTTCCTTGACCGCGACCGGCGCGTCGGCGGGCATCGTGCCCCCGTCCCCCGTCGCCGGCAGCAGGCCCTCGGCGCGCAGCTCGGCGATGCTCGCCCCGAGCGCGATCCGGGCCGCCGCCTTCGCCAGCGGCACCGCCGTCGCCTTGGAGACGAACGGAACGGTCCGCGACGCACGCGGGTTGGCCTCCAGCACGTAGAGCACGTCGTCCTTGAGGGCGTACTGCACGTTGAGCAGGCCGCGGACGCCGACGCCACGGGCGATGGCCTCGGTGTAGCGGCGGACCTCGACCAGGTGCGAGCCGGCGAGGGTGATCGGCGGGAGCGCGCAGGACGAGTCGCCGGAGTGGATGCCCGCCTCCTCGATGTGCTCCATCACGCCGCCGATGTAGACCTCGCCGTCGGCGTCGCACAGCGCGTCCACGTCGATCTCGATGGCGTCGTCGAGGAACCGGTCCACCAGCACCGGATGGTCCGGGGAGATGTCGGTGGCCCGGCCGATGTAGTCGCGCAGCGTCGGGTCGTCGTAGACGATCTCCATGCCCCGCCCACCGAGCACGTACGACGGACGGACCAGCACCGGGTAGCCGATCTCGTCGGCGATCGTCTTGGCCTCGTCGTACGAGGTGGCCATGCCGTGCGCTGGCGCGCGCAGCCCGGCCCGGGCCAGCACCGCGCCGAACGCGCCGCGCTCCTCGGCCAGGTGGATCGACTCCGGGGAGGTGCCGACGATCGGAACGCCCGCGTTCTTGAGCCGCTGCGCCAGCCCCAGCGGGGTCTGACCGCCGAGCTGCACGACCACCCCGACCACGCCCGGCCCGCCGGCCGCCCGGCCGGACGAGTCCTCGGCGTGCCAGACCTCCAGGACGTCCTCGAAGGTCAACGGCTCGAAGTAGAGCCGGTCGGCGGTGTCGTAGTCGGTCGACACCGTCTCCGGGTTGCAGTTGACCATGACGGTCTCGTAACCGGCCGACCGCAACGCCTGCACCGCGTGCACGCAGGAGTAGTCGAACTCGATGCCCTGACCGATCCGGTTCGGGCCGGAGCCCAGGATCAGCACCTTCGGCCGGTTCGACGGCACGACCTCGGTCTCCAGGTCGTACGTCGAGTAGTGGTACGGCGTGGTCGCCTCGAACTCGGCCGCGCAGGTGTCCACGGTCTTGTAGACCGGACGCACGTCGAGACGGTGCCGCAGGGTCCGTACGCCGTCCTCGGCGGCCAGCTCCGGGCGCAACGCGGCGAGCTGCCGGTCGGACAGCCCCGCCCGCTTCGCCACCCGCAACAGGTCGGCGTCGAGCACCGGCGCGTCCACGATCTCCGTACGCAGCTCGATCAGCGCGGCGATCTGGTCGAGGAACCACGGGTCGATCCCGCCGGAGGCCTCGGCGACCTCGGCGATCGACGCGCCGAGGCGCAGCGCTCGCTCGACGGTGTACAGCCGGCCGTCGTGCGGGATCCGCAGCGCGGCGAGAGTGTCCGCGAGCGTGACGCCGGCCGGGTCCGGCACGGTCCAGAAACCGGCCGCCTTGGTTTCCATCGAGCGCATCGCCTTGTTCAGCGCCTCGGTGAAGTTGCGCCCGAGGCTCATCGCCTCGCCCACCGACTTCATCGTGGTGGTCAGCTCCGGGTCCGCGCCGGGGAACTTCTCGAACGCGAACCGGGGGATCTTCACCACCACGTAGTCCAGGGACGGCTCGAACGCCGCCGGGGTCTTCAACGTGATGTCGTTGGGGATCTCGTCGAGGGTGTAACCGATGGCCAGCTTCGCGGCGATCTTCGCGATCGGGAAGCCGGTCGCTTTGGAGGCCAGCGCCGAGGACCGCGACACCCGGGGGTTCATCTCGATCACGACGATCCGGCCGTCGACCGGGTTGACCGCGAACTGGATGTTGCAGCCGCCGGTGTCCACCCCGACCTCGCGCAGCACGGCGATGCCCAGGTCACGCAGGTGCTGGTACTCCCGGTCGGTGAGCGTCATGGCCGGGGCCACGGTGACGCTGTCGCCGGTGTGCACACCCATCGGGTCGATGTTCTCGATCGAGCAGACCACCACCACGTTGTCGTGCCGGTCGCGCATCAGCTCGAGCTCGTACTCCTTCCAGCCGAGCACGCTCTCCTCGATGAGGACCTCGTGCACAGGGCTGGCGGACAGGCCGTCACCGGCGATGCGGGCCAGGTCCTCCGGCGTGTGCGCCATGCCGGAGCCCAGGCCGCCCATGGTGAACGACGGCCGGATCACCACCGGCAGGCCCAGCTCGGCGACGGTCGCCTCGACCTCGTCCATCGAGTGGCACACCCGCGAACGGGGCACCAGGGCGGTCGGGTCGTCGACGCCGAGGCGTACGCCGGCCTTCGCCACGATCTCCTTGAACAGCTGCCGGTCCTCGCCGCGGTTGATGGCGTCGATGTTCGCGCCGATCAGCTCCACGCCGTACTTCTCCAGGACGCCGCCCTCGTGCAGCGCGACGGCCGTGTTCAGCGCGGTCTGCCCGCCGAGGGTCGCGAGGATCGCATCCGGGCGCTCCTTGGCGATGACCAGCTCGACGAACTCCGGGGTGATCGGCTCGACGTAGGTCGCGTCGGCGAACTCCGGGTCCGTCATGATCGTCGCCGGGTTGGAGTTGACCAGGCTGACCCGGATCCCCTCGCTGCGCAGCACCCGGCACGCCTGGGTGCCGGAGTAGTCGAACTCGCAGGCCTGCCCAATGACGATCGGCCCTGAGCCGATCACGAGGATGTGCTTGAGATCGGTCCGCTTAGGCATTGCTGCGCCCCTTGCTGTGGTTCCGGCCCTCACTGGGCCGCTGGTCGAGGGCACGGCCCTCGATCAGCTCGGCGAATCGGTCGAAGAGGTAGTCCGCGTCGTGCGGACCGGCCGCCGCCTCCGGGTGGTACTGGACGGTGAAGGCGGGCACGTCCACGGCCCGCAGCCCCTCGACCACGTTGTCATTGAGGCAGACGTGCGACACCTGCACACGACCGAATTCGGTGTCGATCACCTGGTCGGGGACGACCGCGCCGCCAACCACGCCCGGCACCTGGACGGCGAAGCCGTGGTTGTGGCTGGTCACCTCGACCTTGCCGGTGACCCGGTCGAGCACCGGCTGGTTGATCCCCCGGTGGCCGTAGCCCAGCTTGTAGGTGCCGAAGCCGAGCGCGCGGCCGAGGATCTGGCTGCCGAAGCAGATGCCGAACAGCGGCACCTCCCGCCGCAGCGCCTCCCGCGCCAGCGCCACCGGGGCGTCGGCGGTGGCCGGGTCGCCGGGGCCAGGCGACAGGAAGATCGCGTCGGCGCCGGTGGCGAGCAGCTGGTCGATGCTCGACGAGGCCGGCAGCACGTGGGTGGTCACCCCGCGGGTGGCCAGCCGGCGCGGCACGTTGCGCTTGATGCCCAGGTCCAGGGCGGCCACCGTGAACCGGTGCTCACCCACGGCCTCGACGACGTACGGCTCGGCGGTGCTCACCTCGGCGGACAGGTCTGCGCCGACCATCTGCGGCGACTGGCGGACCCGGGTCAGCAGGCTCTGCGGATCGTTGTCGATGCTGGAGATGCCCACCCGCATGGCGCCCCGGTCGCGCAGGTGCCGGGTCAGCGCCCGGGTGTCCACCCCGCTGATGCCCACCACCCCCTCGGTGGCGAGACGGTCCTCAAGCCCACCGGTGGCGCGCCAGTTCGAGCCGAGCCGGGCCGGGTCGCGGACGACGTAGCCCGCCACCCAGATCCGACCGGACTCGTCGTCCTCGCCGTTGACGCCGGTGTTGCCGATGTGCGGCGCCGTCTGCACCACCACCTGACGGTGGTACGACGGGTCGGTGAGCGTCTCCTGGTAACCGGTCATGCCGGTGTTGAAGACCGCCTCGCCGAAGGTCTCCCCGACGCTGCCGTACGCCTCACCGGGGAACGTGCGCCCATCCTCGAGTACGAGGATCGCGGGCCTGCGCTTGACCATTACTTGACAGCCTTTCCGTCCAGGACCGTCGGCTCGCCACGCAGGAAGGTCGCCACGATGCGACCCGGCAGCGTCATGCGGGCGTACGGGGTGTTGCGACTGCGACTGGCCAGCTCCGCCGGCTCGATGGTGCGGCGGGCGGCCGGGTCGATCAGGGTCAGGTTGGCCGGCGCTCCCGGCGCCGGGTCGACGCCGTGCCCGGTGAGGCCGGCGATCCGTGCGGGCGTGCGCGACATCCGCTCGGCGATCAGATCCCACTCGGGGCCGAGCACGTCCAGCGCGATGGAGAGGGCCGTCTCCAGACCGAGCATCCCCGGCCGGGCGTACGCCCACTCGCACTCCTTGTCTTCCACGGCGTGCGGGGCGTGGTCGGTGGCGATCACGTCGATCACCCCGTCGGCGAGCGCGGAGCGCAGCGCGGCGACGTCCGTGGCGGTGCGCAGCGGCGGGTTCACCTTGAAGACCGGGTCGTAGCTCTCCGCACGCTCGTCGGTGAGCAGCAGGTGGTGCGGGGTCACCTCGGCGGTCACGCGTACCCCGCGGGCCTTCGCCTGGCGCAGCACCTCGACGCTGCCGGCGGTGGAGACGTGGCAGACGTGCAGTCGGCTGCCCACGTGCTCGGCGAGCAGCACGTCCCGGGCGATGATCGCCTCCTCGGCGACCGCCGGCCAGCCGATCAGGCCGAGCCGGGTGGAGACCTCACCCTCGTGCATCTGGGCGCCCTCGGTGAGCCGGGGCTCCTCGGCGTGCTGGGCGATGATCCCGTCGAACGCCTTGACGTACTCCAGGGCCCGGCGCATCAGCAACGGGTCGGCGACGCAGTGTCCGTCGTCGGAGAAGATTCGCACCCGGGCCGCCGAGTCGGCCATCGCGCCCAGCTCGGCGAGGCGCTCGCCGGCCAGCCCGATGGTGACCGCGCCGATCGGCTGCACGTCGACCAGGCTGGCCTCCCGGCCGAGCCGCCAGACCTGCTCGACCACGCCGGCGGTGTCCGCCACCGGAGAGGTGTTGGCCATCGCGCAGACCGCCGTGTAACCGCCCATCGCCGCCGCCCGGGAACCGGACTCGACGGTCTCGGCGTCCTCCCGACCGGGCTCGCGCAGGTGGGTGTGCAGGTCGACGAGGCCGGGCAGGGCGACCAGGCCGGTGCCGTCGATGACGGTGGCGTCCGGCGCCGACAGGCCGGTGCCGACCTCAGCCACCACGCCGTCGCGGATCAGCAGGTCGGTCGGCGCGGCGCCGACGACACTCACGCTGGTGATCAGGTACGCGGTCACCGGTTGTTCCCTCCGAGCAGCAGGTAAAGAACAGCCATCCGTACGGAGACCCCGTTGGTGACCTGTTCGACGATTGTGGAGCGGGGTGAGTCGGCGACCTCGGGGGTGATCTCCATCCCCCGGTTCATCGGCCCGGGGTGCATGACGATCGCGTGCTCGGGCAGCCGGCGCATCCGAGGGCCGTCCAGCCCGTAGCGGCGGGCGTACTCGCGCGCGGAGGGGAAGTAGGAGTCGTTCATCCGCTCCCGCTGCACGCGCAGCATCATCACCACGTCCACGTTGGGCAGGACGGAGTCGAGGTCGTAGGAGACGTCGGTGCCGGGGGCGAGGGCGCCCGCGATGTCGACCGGGATGAGGGTCGGCGGGCCGACCAGGGTGACCTTGGCGCCGAGGGTGGAGAGCAGCAGCACGTTGGAGCGGGCGACCCGGGAGTGCAGCACGTCCCCGACCACCGCGACCGACAGACCGGCGAGCCGACCCAGCCGGGCCCGCATGGTGTACGCGTCCAGCAGCGCCTGGGTTGGGTGCTCGTGGGTGCCGTCACCGGCGTTGACGACCGAGCCGTCCACCCAGTTGGCCAGGCGGTGCGGCGCACCGGAGGCGGGGTGTCGAACGACCACGGCGTCGGCGCCCATGGCCTGCAGGGTCAGCGCGGTGTCCTTCAGGCTCTCGCCCTTGGTGACGCTGGACCCCTTGGCGGAAAAGTTGATCACGTCGGCGCTGAGCCGCTTCGCCGCCGCCTCGAACGAGATCCGGGTACGCGTGGAGTCCTCGTAGAAGAGGTTCACCACGGTCCGGCCGCGCAGCGCAGGCAGCTTCTTGATCTCCCGGCCGGCGACGGTGGCCATCTCGGCGGCGGTGTCCAGGATCTCGGTGGCGGTGTCGGCGTCCAGGTCCCCGCCGGAGAGCAGATGCTTGATCATGAGAGGGCTCCCCCGTACAGCTTGACCTCGTCCGTCCCGTCGGTCTCGGCGAGCGTCACCTTGACGCTCTCGGTGAGCGCGGTCGGGATGTTCTTGCCGACGTAGTCGGCGCGGATCGGCAGCTCCCGGTGGCCCCGGTCGACCAGGACGGCGAGCTGCACCGACGCCGGACGGCCCACGTCGTTGAGCGCGTCGAGCGCGGCCCGGACGGTGCGGCCGGAGAAGAGCACGTCGTCGACGAGGATGACCCGCTTGCCGTCGATCCCGCCGGACGGCAGCTCGGTCGGACCCACCGCGCGGGTGGCGTGCCGACGGAGGTCGTCACGGTACAGCGTGATGTCGAGCACACCGACCGGAACGACGACGTCCTCGAAGGTGCTGATCCGGTCGGCGAGTCGCCGAGCCAGGGGGGTTCCCCGGGTCGGAATTCCCAGCAGCACCGTGTTGGCGGCACCCTGGGTCTTCTCCAGGATCTGGTGAGCGATGCGGTCGACCACGCGTTGCACGTCGGCGCTGGCGAGGATCACCTTCACCGAGGGTTGTCGCGGTGGTGACGGGCGGGCAGCCGGTGGGTATGCCACGGCGGACCTCCTTCCCCGCCTCACGGGACGGGTCGTTAAAGGATGTCGGGCACCTCCGGCCGGACCGCTCAAGCGGACCTGGTGCCGGGGCTTCCGCCACGTTACCAGTGGTCACCGGGCCGATGGACGGCGGCCGCTGACCACCGGATCAGGCGCCCGAAAAGGGGATAACTTCCCGGACGCTCCTCAACGGTAGTGTCGCGACCACTTGACCACGTGTCGCATTCCCCGTACCGTCACGCTCCGTAGCGATCGACGGGAGAACCCCGAGCAGCACTGGGAGTGTCCGAATGCCCTCTGAATACGCCAAGTCTCTGGGCGCCCGCCTGCGCTCCATCCGCCAGCAGCAGGGTCTCTCCCTGCAGGGTGTGGAGGAGAAGTCGAACGGGCGGTGGAAGGCCGTGGTGGTCGGCTCGTACGAGCGTGGCGACCGGGCCGTGACGGTGTCCCGTCTGGCCGAGTTGGCCGAGTTCTACCGTGTCCCCGTCTCGGAGCTGCTGCCTGACGGCAGTGGCGTCCGTCACGAGCCCACCAGCAAGATTGTCCTGGACCTGGAGCGGCTCTACGACGAGGCCTCCGAGGACCTGGCCTACGTTGCCCGCTACGCCCGCGCCATCCAGCAGCAGCGCGGCGACTACAACGGCCGGGTGCTCTCCATCCGCGCCGACGACCTGCGGGCGCTCGCGATCGTGTACGACGCCTCACCGTCGGGCCTGATCGAGCGGCTCACCGAGCACGGTGTGCTGGTGGCCGACCCCCGGGCGTTCTTCGCCTCCTGATCTACCGCTGCACCGAAGGGGCCCGTGCCGGATGGCACGGGCCCCTTCGTGTTGCGGCGTTCGGTGGCGCGGACGCTCAGCGGGTGGCGTACTCGGCGATCCGGCCGAGCACCCCGTTGAGGAAGCGCGGCGAATCGTCGGTCGACATCTGTCGGGCCAGCTCCACGGCCTCGCTGATCGCCACCGCGTCGTCGATCTCGTCGACGTAGAGCAACTCGTAGACGGCGATCCGGGCCAGATTACGGTCGACGACCGGCATCCGCTCCAGCGTCCAGCCCTCGGCGTAGCTGGCGATCAACTCGTCGATCCGGTTGAGGTGCTCGGCGACACCCTCGACCAGGCCCACCGCGTAGCCCAGGTGCTCCGGTCGGGGCTGCTCGATCCGCTGCACGTAGCCGGCGAGCACCTCCACCGGAGGCTTGTCCCGCAGGTCGGCCTCGTAAAGGACATCCAGCGCCCGCTTACGCGCCTTGCGGCGCGCCGGCATCTGCTGCTTGGAACCCTCAGCCATCAGGCGCGGCCGAGGTAACGGCCGTCGCGGGTGTCGACCTTGATCTTCTCGCCGGTGGTGATGAACAGCGGCACCGGCACGGTGGCGCCGGTCTCCACGGTCGCCGGCTTGGTGCCGCCGGTCGAGCGGTCGCCCTGCAGGCCCGGCTCGGTGTAGGTGACCTCCAGCACGACGCTGGTGGGCAGCTCGATGTAGAGCGGCACACCCTCGTGCTGGGCGACGGTCGCCTCCGCCTCGGGCAGCAGGTAGTTAGCTGCCTCACCGACGGTGCCGCCGGGCACGGTGATCTGGTCGAAGGTCTCCAGATCCATGAAGACGAAGTCCTCGCCGTCGGCGTACAGGTACTGCATCGTGCGCTTGTCAACGGTCGCGGTTTCGACCTTGGTGCCCGCGTTGAAGGTCTTGTCGACCACCTTCCCGGACAGCACGTTCTTCAGCGTGGTGCGCACGAAGGCACCACCCTTACCGGGCTTGACGTGCTGGAACTCGACGACAGCCCAGAGCTCGCCGTCCAGGTTGAGTACCAGGCCGTTTTTGAGGTCGTTGGTGGAGGCCATTTCCTGCCTTGATCATCAATTGGCGGACAGACCCTACGAGTCTACTAGCTGCGTCGAATCGCCCGGCCCCCGCTCGGGACAGCCCCTCAGCGGGCGGCCAGATGGTGCAGCGCGAGGCGATAGCCGTCGATGCCGAGACCGCAGATCACCCCGGTCGCCACCGCCGACACCACCGAATGGTGCCGGAACTCCTCGCGGGTGTGGATGTTGGAGATGTGCACCTCCACCAGCGGCCCCCGCAGCATGGCACAGGCGTCCCGCACCGCGTACGAGTAGTGCGACCAGGCGGCCGGATTGAGCACCACGGCGGCGCCCTCGTCGGCCGCGGTGTGTAGCCAGCCGAGCAGCTCGTGCTCCGCGTCGGTCTGCCGGACCGTCACCTCCAGCCCCAGCTCCCGACCGGTGGCCTCGCAGAGCGCCACCAGGTCGGCGTAGGTGGTAGCGCCGTACACGTCGGGCTCGCGGGTGCCCAGCCGACCCAGATTCGGCCCGTTCAAGACGTAGACCTTCACCGGCTGCTCACCTCGCGGTAGGCGGCCTCCAGCAGCGCGTCGTCCGGGCCTTCCAGCATGGCCGGGCGGGCCAGCCCGTCGAGCACCACGAAGCGCAACCGAGCGCCCCGGGCCTTCTTGTCCACCCGCATCGCGGCCAGCAGCTGCGGCCAGGCGTCGGCCGGGTAGCTCACCGGCAGGCCCAGCGCGCGCAACGTGACCCGGTGCCGATCGGCGGTCGGCGCGTCCAACCGCCCGGCGAGCCGAGCCAGCGTGGCCGCGTACACCAGACCGACGGCGACGGCGTGACCGTGCCGCCAGCGGTAGCCCTCGTTCTGCTCGATGGCGTGGGCCAGGGTGTGCCCGTAGTTGAGCACTTCCCGCACGCCGGACTCGCGCAGGTCGCCGGAGACCACGTCGGCCTTGACCCGGATGGCCCGCTCGATCAGCTCCCGACTTACGGGCCCACGAGGGTCGGTGGCCGCCGCCGGGTCACCCTCGACGAGGTCCAGGATCGTCGGGTCGGCGATGAACCCGCACTTGACCACCTCGGCCAGCCCGGCGGCCAGGTCGACCGCGGGCAGGCTGTCCAGCGTGGCCAGGTCGGCCAGCACCCCGACCGGCGGGTGGAAGGCGCCAACCAGGTTCTTGCCAGCGGCCGTGTTGATACCCGTCTTGCCACCCACCGCGGCGTCCACCATGCCCAGCAGCGAGGTCGCCACCGGCACCCAGCGCACCCCGCGCAGCCAGCAGGCCGCGACGAAGCCGGCCAGGTCGGTCACCGCGCCGCCGCCCACCCCGACCACCGCGTCGGTGCGGGTGAAGCCCGCCGCGCCGAGCCGATCCCAGCAGGCTGCGGCGACGTCGATGTGCTTGCCCGACTCAGCGTCGGGCACCTCGATCGGCAGTGGCTCGACGCCGGCAGCGCGCAGGCGCTCGCCGAGCGCGTCCGCGAGCGCCTTGAGCGGAGGCGCGTGCAGCACCGCCGCCCGGGTCGCGCCGGGCAGCAGGCCCGGCAGCGCACCCAGCAGGTCGCGTCCCACCAACACGTCGTACGGCCGCTCGCCGCCGACCGGAATCCGGGTCACCTCATCCATCGCCGGCAGCCTAGTCCAGCGAGCGGCGCGGCGAGGGCGGCTGTCCACCTGCTGGCCGGGCGAAGTCAGCGGGGTAGCAGGGCGGCGATCTCGGCGACGATCGTCGCCGGGGCTCGGCCGTCGGTGATCACCGTCTCGGTGGCCACCTCGATGTAGAGCGGCCGGCGCTGGTCCAACAGGTGCTTGAGGGTGGCCCGTGGGTTGATCGCCAGCAGCGGCCGGCCGGCACCGAGCCCGACCCGCCGCACCGCGTCCGGCAGCTCGACCGAGAGGTACACCACCCGGTGCCCGATCAGGGCGGCCCGGGTCTCCTCGGCCAGCACCGCGCCGCCGCCGAGGGCGAGCACGCCCGTGCCGGCGGCCAGCGCCGCGGCCACGGCGGCCCGTTCCAAGGTACGGAAGTGCGCCTCACCCTCGTCGATGAAGATCTCCGGGATCGGCTTGCCGGCCATCTGCTCGATGTCGGTGTCGGTGTCGCGGAACTCCACCCCGAGGGTGGCGGCGAGCGCCCGCCCGACGGTGGTCTTGCCGCAGCCGGGGGCACCGACCAGCACGACGACCGGCGCCATCAGCGGATGACCAGCGCGTCGAGGTAGCCGGCCAGGTTGCGGCGGATCTCGGCGATCGAGTCGCCGCCGAACTTCTCGGTGGCCGCCTCGGCGAGCACCAACGCCACCATCGCCTCGGCGACGACCGCCGCGGCGGGCACCGCGCAGACGTCGGAGCGCTGGTTGATCGCGGTGGCCGGCTCACCGGTGGTGACGTCCACGGTGGCCAGCGCCCGGTTCAGCGAGGAGATCGGCTTCATCGCGGCGCGGACGCGCAGCGGCTCACCGGTGGTGATGCCGCCCTCCAGCCCACCGGCCCGGTCGGTGACCCGGCGGACGCCGGTGGCCGACGGGATGATCTCGTCGTGCGCCTCCGAGCCACGGGATCGGGCCTGCTGCCAACCGTCGCCGATCTCCACGCCCTTGATCGCCTGAATGGACATCAGCGCGGTGGCCAGACGGGCGTCGAGCTTGCGGTCCCACTGCACGTGGCTGCCCAGCCCCGGCGGCACCCCGTACGCCAGCACCTCGACCACGCCACCGAGGGTGTCGGCGGCCTTCTTCGCGGCGTCGACCTCGGCGACCATCAGGGCGCTGGCCTCCGGGTCGAGGCAGCGCAGCGGGTCGGCATCGATCCGGGCGGCGTCGGACGGGGTGGGACGCAGACCGGGCTTCGCGGCCACCGGGCCCAGCTCAATGACGTGCGAGACGATCTCGACGCCGAGCGCCTGCCGGATCAGCGCCTTGGCAACTGTGCCGACGGCGACCCGGGCGGCGGTCTCCCGGGCGCTGGCGCGCTCCAGGATCGGCCGGGCGTCGGTGTGGCCGTACTTCTGCATGCCGGCCAGGTCGGCGTGGCCCGGCCGGGGCCGGGTCAGCGGGGCGTTGCGGGCCTGCCGGGCCAGCTCGTCGGGGTCGACCGGGTCGGCCGCCATCACGGTCTGCCACTTCGGCCACTCGGAGTTGCCGACCCGGATGGCTACCGGGCTGCCCAACGTCACCCCATGCCGCAGGCCGCCGAGCAACTCGACCTCGTCCCGCTCGAACGCCATCCGGGCGCCACGGCCGTAGCCCAGCCGCCGACGGGCCAGCTCGTCGGCGATCTCGGTGGTGGTCACCTCGATGCCGGCCGGCACCCCCTCCAACATCGCGACGAGGGCGGGACCGTGCGATTCACCTGCAGTCAGCCAACGCAACACAGCGGTCAGTCTGTCACGGCGGGCCACCGACGCGGCGCGCTCCCCGTGGCGTCCCGCCCTGCGGACGCCGCCACCCGCTGACCCGGGCGTCCTTCTGCTCTGCACCCGCCGACGCGACACCCGCCAGCGGCGGCTCAGATCCCCCGACCGCGCTTGTGCAGGGTGCGCAGCACCGCGTCGGCCCGGACCACCCGGCCGGCGACGGCGAGGGCCAGGTAGGCGCGCGGCTCACGGGGATTGCTCCGCAGGGTGCGGCGGGCCCAGCGCAGCGCGCCCCGGCGGTCGCCGGAGGCGGCCTGGGCGAACGCGATCTGCCCGGCCACCCGGGCCGCGCCGGCCGGCTGGCGGGCGAACTCCGGGTAGCGCCGCAGCAACCACTGCAACGCCTCGGAGATGGTGTCCCAGCGCTGCGCGAAGTACGAGCGCTTGTGCCAGCGCACCAGCACCGACGGCGTACGCAGGTTGAGCAGCGGCGCGCTGCGCGCGGCGCGGAGCAGGAACTCGTAGTCCTCCGCGTAGCTGCCCGGGATCTCCTCGTCGACCAGCCCGAACCCGTCACGCAACGCGCTCGCGCGAATCAGGAAGGTCGACGGGTGCAGCTCCGTCATCCGATCGCGCAGCAGGTCGTCCAGGGTGATCCGGTCCTTGTCGAGCACCCGGTCGACGGTGTGCCCGTCGTAGGTGACCCGGATGCCGCAGCAGACGAACTCGGCCGCCGGGTCACCGGCCAGCGCGTCGACCTGCGCGGCAAGTTTGCCGGGCAACCACTCGTCGTCGTCGTCGCAGAACGCGACAAGCTCACCCTCGGCCGCGAGGGTGCCGCTGTTGCGCGCACCGGCCAACCCGGGGGTACGGGCGTTGTGGATCACCCGTACCGCGCGGTGCGGGCCGCTTCTCAGCTCGGTCAGCGACTCGTCCGGCGCGGACTGGTCGAACACCACGACGGCCTCGATCGGGCCCGGGTAGTCCTGTGCCAGGATCGCGCGCACCGCGGCCCGCAGCAGCTCGGGGCGGTCCCGAGTGGGCACCACGACGCTGACGCTCGGCTGCTGGGTCATCGAATCTCCTCCGTACCCGGGCGCGGCCGGGACCAGACCCGCCACCGGGGTGGGCGCGGGGTCGAGCGGGCCACCAGGTCGTCGACGATCTGCCCGACCCGGGCCACCGCCGCCCGTCGCGCCTCGTGCGCACCCGGGTCGGCGGCCACCGCGTACCGGGATGGGTCGACCAACCCGGCCGCCAGCGCGTCGTGCAGCGCCTCCCGGGTCTCGCAGAGCGCCACCAGCCCGGCGGCGCCGAGCCGGCGAGCGAAGAGAAGCTGGTGGTTGTCGACGTGCTCGCCGCGGCTCGGGTCGCGGGGCACCACGATGGGCAGGTGGCCGTGCCGGCGGGCCTCCAGGATGGTCGCCGGCCCACCGTGGCAGACCACCAGGTCCGCATCCATCATCGCCTGCTGCAACGCGTCGTGGCCGAGGAACGGCACCGCGCCGGCCAGCTGCGGCGCGCTCGTGTGCCCGTGCTGCACGGTCAACCCGATCGGGCCGGTGGCCTGCGCGTGCCACTGCGCCAGCCAGTCGACGAGCCGGTCGAAGGGGTGCTTGTCGGTGCCGACCGCGACCAGCAGTCGGAGCTGGGCGACCGCCGAGCTGTCGCGCTGGCGAGGCAGGCGGGCCGCCTCGGCGTTCGGCACGGGTTGGGCACGCCGGGCGGTGCCCGTATCGCCCGTCACAGCAGTGTCCCGACGACGGTCGCCTCGGGGTACTGCCGGCGCTGCTCGTCCCACTGCACGAGCATCGCGGACAGGAACGGCCGGCAGAGCCGGGCGGTCAACGTCGGGGTGTCGATCCGGTCGTACACCTCGATGTAGACAGTCGGGATGCGCCGCAGCCGGGCCAGCACCACGAACGGCACGGCCACCCCGGCACCTGTGGTGACCACGGCCGCGATCCGCCGCGACCGCAGCACCCGCCAGGCCAGCAGCGCGTTGCGCAGCAGGTTCGGCACGTTGCGGGTGGTCGGGTGGTGCGCCGGCACCAGGTCCTCACCGGTCAGCAGCGACACCGCCTCCGGGGTGTCGAAGGTGACCCAGCAGCGCCGCCACTGTTCGTACCAGGGCCGCAGGGCCAGTAGTTGGGCCAGGTGGCCGCCGCTGGAGCCGACCAGCAGCAACACCGGCACCGCACTCTCGTCGTTCTTCGTGTCCACGCGACTCCCCACAAGTTCGCTTGGAATTTCAGTTCACGCCACGCAGAAGCAGATCACACGTTCCCCGGTCGTTGAATAGCGCGACCGGCCGAGACGACGATCTCCCCAGCAGGCGCTTCGGCACACCGAACGTCCGAGGTCCATCGATCGTCATCACCACCTGCGATTTCGTCGTTACTCTGCGACGTGCCCTCGCCGCCGCGATTCCGCCGGATCAGGCGCTATGTCTTTTCTCGATGACATCCAAGAGAGCGGGATGCAGCGCGGTGTTCCAGCCCGCCCCCGCGTCGGCCAGCCGCCAGGTCCGCAACCACATCTCCACCAGGTACGCGTCGGCGACGAGCCGGCGCTGCGCCGCGTCGAGGCCGAGCCGCTCGCCGTGCCGGCCCAGATAGTCGTCGACGGCCGACGCGGCGACGGCTGCTGGCTCCCCCCGCAGCACCAGAGCCCGCTGGAACGCGTCGTGCGCCAGGTCGAAGCCGACCGGCACGTCCGGCCCGCTGTGCTCCCAGTCCCAGGCGACCAACCGGCCGGCGTGCCAGCCCAGGTTCCACGGCACCCAGTCACCATGCCAGTGACCGAACTCGACGCTGGTCTCGCCATGCCGGCGGGCCAGCGCCGAAACCGCGGCGATCGCTCGCGCACCGGACGGCTCGGCAGTGGCGGCCCGGCTGGCCTGGTCAGCCAGCCGACGCAGGAAGGCCGAGTCGATCAGCGGTCGAGGCGTACCCGCTGGGCCGCCACGCCGGGCGACCGCGAGCTGCGCCGCGATGCGTGGTGGGTCGTCCACCGGCACACCGCGTACCGCCGGTGGCAACGGCTCGATCACCGCGACCACCTGGCCCGCCCACGACACCTCGGTGAGCAGCCTCGGCGGCGTCGGGTGGTCGGCGACCCCGACGACCGCGCGCAACGCCCGCAGCGCCGCCGCCTCCGCGCTGACCAGCGCGCGCGTCGCGTCGTTCCAGCCGATCTTCGCGTAACCGCGCGCACGCCCGTCGGCGCTGAAGAGTTGCAGGGTGGGCTTGCCGTTCGGGTCGGGTGGGCGGACCCCGAACGCGGCCAGCAGCGGCGTGTCACCCAACTCGGTGGCGAGCCGATCGCTCAGCAGCAGCTCCGCCGCCGGCACCCCGACCGGCACCGAGACGGTCAACGTCGGAAACGGCGCGAGCCCAACTCGCCCGAACCGGGCCAGCCCGCCGAGCACCGCCCGCAGCGCGCGCACCTTCGGTGGCCGCAGGGCGTTGTACGCCAGCAGCGACGCCGCCCCGGCCCGGGGCGCTCCCAACGGCACCAGGAACCGGGCTCGGGCGACCGACGGCACCACCGCGTACCGGGCCACCGCCTGGTGACCGGCCGGCGGGGCGCCACCCACGGTCAGGCCCACCCGGTCGTCTGGGAAGACCGCACGGCTCACCCAGCCCAGGCCGTCCACCCGAGAGCGCGGGTCGGTCGCCGGGCGCACCTCCGTCGTCACGCCGCCCGGTCCGCCCAGTCGAAGTCCAGCCCGAGCCGCTGGCGCAACGCGTCGTTGTACGGCCGGTAGTAGTCGGTCAGCTCAGCGCGCACCGCCGGCTCCAGCGGCGCCGAACGGCGATCGTTGTAGACCTTGAAGTCGGGCAGGTCGTACGCCGGCAGACCAAGGAAGTCGAGCGTGCGCCGGTAGGTCGCCCGCGAGTCGCGGTACAGATCCTCGCTGGGCAGGAAGAGGATCTGCTCGGAGTCGAAGCGCTCCAGCCACGGCTCCAGGTGCTCCAGATAGCGCCCCCGGGCCCGGTACGTGTACCAGTCGTACGGCTCGCTGAACGACTCCGGCTCGGCGATCAACCGCTCCCGCTCCCCCACCGTGCGCTCCGGCTCGGCGGCCAGCGCGGCGGCGAAGTCCAGTGGTTCGATGCCGTGGGTGCGGCGTTCCTTCCAGTGCGAGTACGCCCGCTCCACCGGGTCGCGCAGCAGCACGATCAACTTCACCGTCGGCATCAGCGCTGCGACCCGCTGTGCGGCGAGCGGGTGGAACATGTACAGCGGGGCGGCCTCACCGACCCGGACCGGCCCGCCGTGCCGCTTGGCCAGGGCCTCACGGTGCCGCTCGGTCGGGAAATGCGAGCGGTACCAGGATTCGCCGCGACCCCAGTGCTCCTCGAAGTAGTGCGCCGACTTGGTGTTCCACGCGGGAAAGAGCCGGGGCACCAACGGGTGCTGGATGAGGTAGTTCCACAGGGAGGTGGTGCCACCCCGTTTGGTGCCGATGATGAGGAAGTCCGGAAGCGGGCGGCGGTCACTGGTGCGAACGCCATAGTCGACAAGCGACTCCTTCACCCGGGTGGTCACCTGGGTCGGGACCAACTGCTTGACCCGGTCACGGATGGACGCCACGACGGACCTCACCTGCCTCTCGTCGATGCCGAGGTGGGCTCGGCGGCCGCGGCCGCGTCGTCCCCTCCACGGATCTGCCTCATGGTCCCCCGGATGCCGGCGCGCACCCGGGGCAACGTCAACATGCCGACGCAGCCGGCCAGCAGCACCGCCAGCGTCACCGCGAGGCCGGGCAGGCCCCGACCGCCCACCAGCACACCGGCGCCGGCGGCCAGGCCCACACCGGCGACCGTGGCCGCCGCGGCACGCGCCATCGCGGCGTCGAACAACGGCTCCCGGACCACCGACCGGGCGAACACGGCGGCGGTGAGGTTCTCGGTGGCGATGCCGGCAGCCCAGGCCACCGCCGCGCCCGTCGCGCCGTAACGGGGGATCAGCCAGAGACCCAGCGAGACGGTCACCGTCAACCCGGCGACTGTCGCCACCAGATGCAGCCCGCTGCGCCCACCCATCAGGAGCAGGCTCTGCACGTTGCCCACCCCGGTGTTGACAAGCATCGCCAGCGCGAGCACCGTCATCGCCGGCACACCTTCGGTGAACTCCGGCCCGAACAGTTGGAGGAAGGCCAGCGCGAAGACCGCCAGCAGGAGGTACACCGGCCAGGACAGCACCAGCCCCCAGGTGGTCAACTGCCGGTGCACGGCCGCCGCCGCGGCCCGCTCGCCCCGCCCGAGCAGCCGGGACAGCTGCGGCGACACCGCCACCCGCAGCCCCTGCATGGCCAACTGGCCGGCCAGCACGTACCGGCCGACAGCGCCGAACACGCCAGCGTCCGCCGGCCCGGCCAGCACCGAGGTGAGCAGCACCCCCACCCACATGCTGCCGGCGTCGATGGCCGCCGAGGCGGCCCGGGGCAGCGCGAAGCGCCAGAACGTCGACCAGTCGGCGCGGTGCGGACGCAGCGTCGCTCCCCGGCCCAGCCCGAGCGGACCGGCGACGAGGGTGAGGCAGGCCAGCAACGCCAGAGCCGCCGGCACCAACCAGCCGGTCATGCCGGCGAGCAGGCCACCACCGGCCAGCGCGGCGGCGCCGACCAGCACCGGGCGGGCGACCGGCAACAGCAGGAACTGCACCCCGACGTACGCCCGGATGGGCCGCACGCAGCGCAGCGCGGCCAGCAGCAGGGTCATCGCGACCACCACCGGGACCGCGGCGAACGTGACGGTCAGCAACGCGTCGCCGCTCGCGCCGGAACCGCGCAGCAGCCGAGGCGCGAGCGCGTCGGCGGCCAGCACACCCGCCCCGGCGACCAGGAGCCCGGTCAGCAGCGGCGGGATCAGCGCCACCGGGAGCACCCGGGCCGCGTCACCACGCACGCCGACAGTGCGGCGGGGCAGCGCCCACATCAGACCGGTCTCCGCGCCGAGCGTGCAGATCGCGGTCGCCACGGTGACGACCCCGATCGCGGCGAAGAACGCACCCGCGCCGGCCGGGCCGTACCCCCGGGTGATGACGACGGCCAGCACGAACCCGAACAGCCCGCTGGTGGCCGCGCCGAGCAGCCCGGCCACGCCGCTGCGCGCGCTGCGTCGGGTCTCGGCCGAGCCGGCGTCCCCGGTCGGCGACGGCGTTGCCGGGCCGTCCGCGGCGGCGGGCGTCGGACCGCCTGGGTCCGCGCCGGCCGGCGGTCGGGTCGCGGCGGTCATGCGGGCACCGGCGTGTTCCGCGCGGCCGGCGGCTGCGAGCCAGCCAACCGGGTCAGCCGTTCGCGTTCGCTCAGCGCCATCGCGAAGGCGACCGCGAAGAACGCGACCGCCAGGTTCTGGTTGGCCATGCCGTAGAACGGGATCTGCACGAGGCACACCACCGGCACCACCGCCAGCCACTGCCCGGCCGCCGAGGTCGCCCGCGCGCAGATCACCGCGGCGGCGACGAACCACGCCAGGAAACAGATGAGCGCGGGTACGCCATGGCTGAACAGCACCATCCACAGCTGACCCTGGGTGCCGATCGGCGCGGCCGCCGACACGGTGTCGACGTTCACCGGAGCGCCGTAGCCCAACCACGGGGACTCCTGCACCCGGCGGATCACCTCGGTGTAGAGCGAGAGCCGATCGGTGTTGGTGTCGCTGGAGTCGACCCGTCTGCTGATCAGCTCGGTGATCGGAATGAACAGCGTGGCCAGCCCGCCGATCACCACCACCCCGACGATGGACGCGGCCACCCGGATGTTGCCGCGCAGGCTGGCCCGCACCCCGAGCACCGCCAGCCCGGCGCCGAGGCTGAGGAACATCGCCCGGTTGAGGGTGAGGAACGCCGGCGCCAGCGACAGCGGCAGCGACGCCAGCAGCGCCCAGCGCAGCAGCCCCTGCCGGCGCAGCATCGCGAAGGCCACCACGCAGGGCAGGGTCATGGCGTACGCGCTGCCGTAGTTGTTGGTGTACGCGAACGGCGCGGCCGGTCGATAGATCGGGTTGAGCGATCGGGCGCTGTATTCGGCGGTGGTGAGGTGCACCATGTCCTGGATGAACGGGGTGCCCGCCACCCCGCCGGGCAGCAGCACCTCCATCGGGGTCGTCATGGCCAGCCGGGGCGCCAGCACCCCCAGCCAGCCCAGCGCCACCAACCCGAACCAGAACGCGCAGAGCGGGGTGAGCACCGCCACCAGGCTGGCGCGTTCCCGGGCGGCGGCGTAGACGTAGACCCCGACCACCAGCGCGGTCAGGTAGAAGGCCAGACGCAGCGCGAACGTGAGCAGCGAGGCGGGCGACGACAGCCGGGTGGCACTGACCACCACGATGGCGAGGAACAGCAGCCAGATGCCAGCCGCCGGCGGCAGCGGCACCCGCCCTCGGGTGAGCAGCAGCGCGAGCAGCAACGCACCCAGCAGCGGCCAGCCGAGGTAGAACGCACCGAGCGCCCACCACAGCGGCACCAAACCGAACATCATCGACAACGGCCAGAGCGGCAGCAGCGGCGGCGCGGGCGGCGGCACCGGCGCGACCGCCTCCGGAACCGCCCCGGGCGGCGGTTCGGTCGCCGGGGCCCGGGTGACCGACACGCTCAGGCCCGGCCGTTGCGCGTGAGCACGAAGCCCAGCGGGGTGACCCCGGCGGCGCGCAGCCGCTCCACCAGGCGTCGCAGGTCGCTCTGCCGGGTGCGGTCCCGCTCGACGACCACCACCGCACTGCCCTGCCGGGCCACCGCGACGCCGCGCTCGTCGGACTCCGCCGGTGGGGCGTTGAACAGCACCAGGCCGTGGTCCGCGCCCTGCCGCCAGGTGCCGAAGCGGACGGTGCCCACGCCCACGGCCACCTCGTCCGGGGCGACGACCCGGCCGTTCTCCGGGCGGGCGGAGGCCACCCGGGGCAGCGTCAGCGTGGCGTCCGGGTCGGTGGACGGGCGGGCGCCCGGCGGGTGCGGGGAGGGTCGGCGGGCGGGCGTGCTCTCCGTGGCGGCACCGGCTACCGGTGTGCTGCCGGCCGGGCGGGGCTTGGGCACCAGCGGCCGGGACGGGTCGATGGGCAGCCGGCCCCGGTCGGCGAGCACGGTGGCGCGCAGCCGCTCGATCCGTCCGCTGTCGTCGGCGACGAAGACCTCCCGGCCGTCGACGGCGAGTGCCACAGCGAGCCCGGCGGTGAGCGCGGTGGCATCCTCCCGGGCGGTGACCAGCGCCACCCGGGCCGGCTGACGGACCCGCTCGGCGACCGCCATCGCCACGTACCGGATGTCGGCGTCGACCGCCCGGGGGCTACCGCGCAACGCCGGCCGGCGCACCGTGCCGAGCAGCGCAAGGCCGGAGGCGTCCCGGCCGTCGGCGACCGAGCGGACCCGCCGGTCGGTCGACTCCCAGAGGTACGCCAGCACGATGCCGATCAGCGCGCCGCCGAGCAGGCCGGCGACCAGGTAGAGCGGCCGGTGCCCGGCGGAGGTGACAAGCGCCTTCTCGGCGCTCTGGGTGACCCAGCCGGGGTTGACGTCGACCGCCGCGATCTCGGTACGCGCGGCGTTGAGCTGGGTGAGCTGGTTGTTGATCCCAGCCAGCTCCGCCACCAGCGCGTCGCCGGCAGCGGTGTCCTGGGCGGTGTTCGCCCGTTTCTGCAAGGCGGTCTGCTGACCGACGACTTTGGTGATGCTGGCGTCGTAGGAGCGCAGCATCTCGGCGCGCTGCTGCTCGTACATGGTCCGTCGTACGCTCAGGTAGGCCTCGGCGGCCAGGTTGGCGCTCTGCACGGCCCGGTGCGCGTCGCGCGCCTGGTAGGTGAAACGCAGGATCTGCCCACCGGTGGGCACCTCGACCTCGAGCGCGTCGCGGATGTCCCGCGGGTCACCGCCGGCCGAGTCGGCGAGCCGCTGCACCACCTCGGTGCCGGTGGCGATGCCGCTCTCCACGTTCATGTTGACCGCGCGGTCGGCGCCCGCGCCGCTGGGGGTGAAGGCGTCGGTCACCACCGGCCGGACCGCGACCACGGCGCTCGCGGTCATCGCCGCCGGCACCAGCAGCACGTAGCTGAGCGCGGCGAGCAGACCGACCATGGCCACCGCCGCCACCAACCGCAGCCGGTGCAGCGGCACCCGCAGCAGATCGGTCAATGTCACCGCACGGGGGGTGCCGGAGGACGGACCGTCCGTGGGCCAGGGGCCGGGCGCTGCATCAGTCATGGAACTTCTTCACCGTCTGTTGAGGATTGCCGACGACCACGACGCCGGGTGGTACGTCCGTGCGGACCACCGTCGCCGCGCCGACGACGCTGTCCCGGCCGACCCGCACGCCCTTCAGAACCAGGGCGTGCGCACCGACCCAGACGTTGTCCTCAAGGACGATCGGGGCACGGGTGAGCGGGCCGGGCGGCGCGTGCCGCTGCTCCGGGGGCAGGTTGTGGAAGTCGTTGTCGAGCAGCTCGCAGTCCGACAGGAGGCACCGGTCCCCCACTGTCACCGACGTCCAGGTGCCGATCCAGGTGGCATTGAGCAGACAGTCGGCACCGACGCGTACCTCGCCGGGGCCCGCGAAGCGGACGAGCTTGTTCAACCTGGTGCGGTCACCGATGGTCACCCGTACGCCCCGCCGCAGCCGGATCCGGCCACGGATCTCCACGTCCTGACCGAGGGTCAACCCTCGGTAGCGGAGCTTGTACCAGCCGCGTTTGACCGCGAAGACCAGACGCACCGCGCGTCTCGTTCGGATACCAGCGGCGCCGAGCAACGACCCTCCCCCACGTCGCGGGGCCGGCGGCGGTGGTGCCCGCCACCGGCCCAACGTGAACAATCTACCGATGCTCCGTTACGAACGGTTGACCCTTACTGTACGGAGAAGAATATCGATGGCGTGGACCAGGACAACTCGGGCGTCGCGGTGCTGATGACGGTCGCCGTGGTGCCATTGACCACCGCGCTCGGCGCGGACGTCGGGTCGAACGGCACGCTGCGCAGCGCCCCGTCGGTGGAACCGTAGACGATCCGACCGCCCACCCAGGCCATGCCGCGCACCGCGGACCACGTCACGCCTGTGGTCGGCAGGGCGAACTCGGTGGCGCCGAGGTAGTTGCCATCGATCTCGAAGTAGCGGTAGTAGAGGCTGTTGGCCCCGGTACGGGTGTAGTAGAGCCGGCCGTCGAGATAGAAGGCGCCGGTCAACGCCGCCGGGTTGTACCAGTCGTTGTAGCCGGAAGCCTCCCACGGCGAGCCGATCGCGCCTCCGTTGAAGAGCGAGACGTCGATCCGGCTGCCGGTGGGCGTGCCGGCCACCGTGTGCGACCAGTAAATCCGGTCGTCCACCCGCCAGGTCGCGCCGGCCGCCGTGTAGGCGGGCTGGCTGACCGTGGCCGGGGTGCCCAGCGCGGCGCCGTCGAACGGCACCTTCGCCACCGTGCCCGACGCGGTGCCCACGTAGAGGTTTCCGGTGGTGGCCGACGGCGGGTTCTTCGCGGTGAAGGTGCGTCCGCCGGCGAGCGGGAACATGCCGAGCCGGCCGTGGTACTCCTCGCCCATGCCGTCGGAGTTGTGCCCGAAGTAGAGGCCGTCCGAGCCGCGCCACAGCACCGGCACCGCCGAACCCCAGTTGCTGGTGCCCGAGGGCATCGAGGCGCTGCCGCTGCGGCGCGGGTTCCAGTTCACCGGCATGCCGGTCGCCGGGGTGACGGCGGCGATGCCGAGCCGGTCGATCGCGCCCGGGCCGGCGTTGTCGCTGGCGTTGGGGTTGTTCAGCCAGCGGAAGTGCCCGCCCAGGTAGATCACGTTGTCCGCCACCTCGAGCGAGGTGATGGTGTCGTTGCCGGTGAAGTCGACCCAGGTGGCGAGCTGGCCGCTGCCCCGCGCGGCGGTCTCGAAGCGGACCAGGGCGTCGCAGTACGCGGTGGGCCAACCGGCGCCACCGTTGGTGCCGACCACGAACCAACTGCCGTCGCCACCGAACTTCACGTCCTGCACGTAGTGCACGAAGGTCGTCGGCGCCGCGCACGGCGGAACGAACTTCTCGGTGCTCCAGTCGAGCACCGTGGGGGTCGCGGAGACATCCACCAACGCCATCTGGTTGCGCGGCAGGTCGTTGACGAGCGTGAAGTTGCCGCCGACGACAAGCGTGTTGCCGTCCGGCGCGACGTCGATGGCCCAGACGTACGACGTGGTGCTGTGCCGCCCCACGGTGGCATCGACGCTGAAGGTCGGGTCGATCGCGCCGGTGGTCGCGTTGAGCCGGCCGAGACCGGTGTGCGCGGTGCCGTTGAGCCAGTTGAACGCCCCGGCCACGTACAGCCAGTTGCCGTGCAGCGCGAGGTCACGGACCGTGCCGCCGTCGGAGCGCCCGACCCAGCTGTCGATGATCGCGCCGGTCGACGGGTTCAGCGCCACCAGGTTCTTCCGGGAGACGCCGTTGACGTTCTTGAAGGCGCCGCCGACGATCAGCGTGCCGCCCGGGCCGGCGAGGAGCGTGTTGACCGCGCCGTCGAGCACCGGCAGGAAGGTGGTGGACATGGTGCCGGTGGTCCGGTCGTACGCGAAGAGGTAGCGCTGCGTGATCCACGCGGAACTGGCGGTCTGCCGGAGCTGGGTGAAGCTGCCGCCGACGAAGACCGTGTTGCCCACCTGCGCGAAGGCACGGGTCTCACCGTCTCGCGCGTGTGGGGTCACGTCGGCGGGGTTCGCCGACACCAGGGTCGCCGTTTCCGGGACCGGCACCACCGCAGCCGAGCTGGTCGTGGGCACGCCCAGAACCGCGGCGACGATCGCGAGTGCGACCATCCCCGCCCGAGTACGACGTCGTCCCGTGGAACGCCACAAGTGCGAGAGTTTGGGCACGCTTCGCCTCCAAGATGGATGAGAACCCGAGGTAGCGTGCCTCGTCCAGCCTGGTATGCAAAATCCGCCGATTGGGCGGTGCATGAATCCGCAAGCCGACAGAACGCCGGAGGATCGGATTCCCGACCCCCGGCGAACGCCGTGCTGTCAGCTCCTTTGCGACGTCAGCGGCTGCCTCCGGTGGGTTGCCGCAGGTAGGGGTCCTGTCCGGCCTTCGCGAAGCCAGCCACCGCCGAGGCGTCGTGATTCATCGTCATGTCGCAGGTAGACGTACGGCTGGTCATGCCGGCCGAGTTGAAGTAGATGGCCGCCTTGATCTTCGGGTGCGCCTTCAGCGCCGCCGGGAACTCCTGGAACCAGCGCTGCTTGGCGCCCAGGTCGGCGGAGTTGAAGTTGGTACCGAACTCGGCGAGCATCCGAGGCTTGCCGGCGCCGATGCCGTTGTCGTCCAGCCATCGGTAGAAGCCGCCAACTGTCGTGCTCGGGCTCTTCCACACCGTGCTGCCGTTGCAGACGTGGAAGTTGTACGGGTCGTACGCCACCCAGTCGACGTACCGGTCACCGGGGTACAGGCCGGCATACCGGGAGTAGTGCCCGGACCAGCCCATCATCGTCCAGACCCAGACCGCGTTGGTCGCGCCGGCGCTTGCGAACCGCTCATGGACGTAGCGCCAGGCACGGACGAAGTCGGCGTCGCTGCCCTTGGCCGGCTCGTCCTCCGGCTCGTGGTCGAAGCCGATGAAGACCGGCACGCCGGCGGCGCGGATCCGGCCCGCGACCGCGTCGATGGTGTCGTCCTGCTTGCCGCCGTAGACGTCCGACCACTTGAGGGTGGTGCCGGCGGAGAAGTCCCGGGACTCCCAGGCGAAGAACATCAACCGGCCTTCGCGCATCTGCTGCGACTCGTACACGTCGGGGAAGGCCCCGTTGCTGCCGGCGTTGGAGAAGTCGTGGTAGCGGTGCACGATGTCGAACTTGCGCCCGACCTGCGCCTCCACGTCGGTGACGGCCTTGCCGTGGTCCCAGCCGCCGGCCGCCCCGGCGGGCGAGTACATGCCCCACCAGGCGCCGCAGGACGGGACGAGCTTGTCCGACACGGACCCACACTTGCCGGCCGGAAGGGTGCCGCTGGCACTCGGGGTCGCCGTCCGGCTCGGGGCGACGGTCGGCGACGGCCTCGGCGTGGCGGTGGTCGGCGACGCGCTCGGTGACGGCGGCGGCGCCGGCCGGGTGGTGGTCACCGGCGATGGCTTGGCCCCGAGGTCGTAGCTGATCAGCAGGCTGGGCCGCAGATCGGGGTTGCGGTTCTCGATCGACGCCCAGTAGATCCGGCTCTCCAAGCCGCTCTGCGCCAGCGAGACCGTCCAGGTGCCGTTGCCGGTGACCAGCTTGGAGACGTCCCACTCGTTGACGCCCTTGGACACACTTGTCACGCTGTCCAGCGCGGCACCGCCCGGCGTCAGCGGTGGCCGCGACTCGCGGGCGCTCAGCGGCGAGGCGTGCGCCGTCACCGTGGCGGCGAACTGCTGCCAGGCGTGCACCCGCAACGTCGCTCGAATGTTGACCGCCGCGGCCGGCACCGTGGTCACCGCGAACTCGATGACCGCCTCACGGCCACCGCGCGGGTTGCCGTCGCAGCGCGCCGCGCAGGTGGCCAGCGTCGTCTTGGCCGCGTTGTCACCGTCCTGCGACACCGCCGTCGCGGTGGTGTCCGCCGCCGCCCGGATCGACAGGTCGTCGCTGGCCAGCAGCGGCATCATGGTCGCCACGATGCCGGCCACCACCGAACCACCGACCACGCCGATGGCAATCGCCTTACGCCGGGGTCCGGAGCGGAACCGGGTGATGCGGTGCAGTCCGTGCCTGGTCAAGGAAACTCCCTGTGTCTGCGTCCGTAACGGTCAGCAGCGTATCGATGACCAGGACACGTCGCCGGAAGGACAGTTTTCCGTAAGCGCGTCTTAACCGTCAGCTAAGGAACGGGTGGTTCGAGTGATCGACTCGTGTTCCGTGAGATCGGACCGTCACTGAGCTCGCGCTGCGGCCAGCGCGGCGGCCATCGCCGCCCTCGGCGCGGCCACGCCGGTGAACTGCTCGAACTGCCCGACCGCCTGGGCCAGCAGGAGATCCAGACCGGAGACGATCCGGCAGCCGGCCCCGTCGGCGGCCGTTGCCAGCGGTGTCGGCCACGGGTCGTAGAGCGCGTCGAAGAGCACCGTGCCCGACCGCCACGCCACCGCGCCGGCCAGCGGGTCGGCAACCCCCTTCGGCACGGTGGAGACGACCAGGTCGGCGGTGCGCAGGTGCCGGGGCGCCGCTGCCCATTCGGCGGGCGTCAGCGTGACACCCAGGGTGTCGGCCACCGGCCGGAGCTCGTCGACCGCCGCCGGTCGGCGGGCCACCACCGTCACCGACGAGCAGGCGAGCTGCGCGGCGGCAGCCAGCGCGGCACGGGCCGTCCCACCGGCACCGAGCACCGTCACGGCGGCACCGTCGCTCACCCCGGCGTCGGTGAGCACGTCCACCATGCCGGCGACGTCGGTGTTGTCCGCGTACCAGGTGCCGTCTGGACGGCGTACCAACGTGTTGGCCGCGCCGACGGCGGCGGCGACCGGCGAGGCGGCACCGGCCACGGCGAGCGCCGCCTCCTTGCCCGGCATGGTCACCGACAACCCGGCCCACTCCGGACCCAGGCCGGCGACCAGATCCGGCAGCTCCGCCGCCGCGCACTCGATCCGGGTGTACGACCACCCGGTCAGCCCGGCGGCGACGTACCCGGCGGTGTGGATCACCGGAGAGAGTGAGTGCGCGATCGGCTTACCCAGCACCGCCGCCCGCCGTCGGAGTGCCATCAGATGATCCCGGCCTCCCGGGCCTTGGCCTCGTTGCGCTGGTGCTGCTCGTACGTCTCGGCGAACTCCGAGTGGCCCTGCTTGTCGATCGCCACGAAGTAGAGCCACTTGCCGGGCGGTGTGTCCATCGCCCCTTCCAGGGCCTGCTTGCCTGGGTTGTTGATCGGGGTGGGGATCATGCCGCGCAGCTTGCGGTTGTACGGGTTCTTCGGGTCGTCCAGCTCGGCCGCCGTCATGTCCCTGGACGACTTGGTCGGCTTGCCGATCGACTCCAGGTAGTAGTTGACCGTGACATCCATCTCGAGGCAGTTGCACGGGAACTCGCCGTACGCCCGGTTGTACGCCACCCGGGCCACCTTGCCGAGGTCGTCCTTGTTGCCCGCCTCGGCCTGGGCCAGCGACGCCACGATGAGCGCCTCGTACGGGCTGACCTTGCGATTCTCCTGCACCCGGTCCGCGAACTTCATCTCCACGGTCACCGCGACAAAACGGCCCACCATCAGCTTGAGGATGCTCTGCGCCGTGGACTTCGGCGGGATCTCGTAGGTGTCCGGGAAGAGGAATCCCTCGACGGACTTGACGACCTTCTTGCCGTCGTCGCGCTTGAACCACCAGGACGGGACGCCGAGCGCCTCCGGGTTCTTCGCCGCGGCCTCGAAGTCCTTGACCGGGATCTTGGTCTTCTCCGAGAGCAGCTTGTAGATGTTCTTGGCGGTGCGGCCCTCGGGGATGGTCAACCCGTTGACGATCTTGTTCTTCAGGTCGAGCATCGCCTCGACGGCGCTCGCGCCGCTCATCTGCTTGCGCAGCTTGTACGTGCCCGGCTGGATGTTCTTGCTGCGCGAGTTGGCCTCGGCCGCCTCGACGAACGCCTTCTGGCTCTTCACCACGTCGGCCGCGACGAGGGCATCGGCCATGTCAGCGAGGAACGCGCCGCTCTTGATCTCGACGGTGATCTCACCGCTGCCGGCGCCGTCGTAGTCAGGGGTGACGAAGTAGCCCTGGATGCGGTCGAAGCCGTAGAACGCGCCGCCACCGATGGTGCCCAGCAGGAGCAGGGCCATCAGCAGGGCCAGGAACGTCTTGCCCCGGCCGCCACCGGACTTCCCGCCGTTGCGCTTGCGGAAGCCACGCCGGTGCCGACCCTTCTCCCCCCGCTCCGGCTCGTCGAACCCAAGGTCCAGATCGTCGATCATTACGTCCGCCTCCGCTGCGCGTCCAGCCAGCTCTGCAGGATCTCCACTGCGGCCGCCTGATCGACAACCGCACGTTGACGTTTACCTCGGACGCCACGCTCGGCAAGCCTACGAGAGGCGACCACGGTCGACATCCTCTCGTCAGTGAGCGTTACCGGGATAGGCGCTATCACATCGACCAGTCGGTCAGCGTACGCCTTCACATGGACGGCCGCCGGGCCATGCTTGCCAGCGAGATTGACCGGAAGGCCGACGACAACCCCGACAGCCTCGTGCTCGGCCACCAACGCGGCCAGCTCGGCGAGGTCGCTCGGCACCGCGTCTGGCGCCGCCGTGAGGTCACGGGCAAGGGTAACCAGCGGCGTCGCCAAGATCCCGTCCGGATCCGAGCGGGAGATACCCACCCGCACCTGACCGACATCCACACCGATTCGCACACCACGCGTCAGCTCAGCCACCGACGGTCACCACCGGCCGGGCACAAACCAGGGCGGACCAAACGGCCCGCCCTGGCTGACAGTGATCGTTCATCACGCCTCAGTGATCGCCTTCTCGACGGTGAGCAGCAGGTTCGGCGCCTCGGCTGCGGGCAGACCGCCGCCCTGGGCCAGGTCGGGGCTACCCCCGCCACGACCGGAGAACGCCGCCTTCACCAGATCCGATGCGGCCAGCCCTCGGCTGCGCGCCGCCGCGTTGACCGCCACCACCAGGGACGCCTTGCCGTTCGACCGAGCCGCCACCGCGACCACCGCCGGACGCGCCGGGTCGATCTTGCCGCGGATCTCCTGCGCCAGGGTGCGCACGTCGTTGCCGGCCGCACCCTCCGGCGCCTCGGTGCCCACGTACGCGACCCCGCGCACGTCCTTGGCCTGCGCCGCGAGCGCCGACGCCCCGCCCAGCACCAGCTGGGCACGCAGCTTCTCCAGCTCCTTCTCGGCGTCCCGCAGCTGGGTGACGGTCTGCTCCACCCGGTCAGCGACCTGATCGTTGGGCACCCGGTACAGCTCGGCCAGCCGGGAGACCAGCAGGTGCTCCTTGGCCAGGAAGCCGAAGGCGTCCATGCCCACCAGCGCCTCGACCCGGCGCACGCCGGATCCGATCGACGACTCGGAGAGGATCTTCACGAGACCGAGCTGGGCCGACCGGGCCACGTGCGTGCCGCCGCACAGCTCCCGGGCGTAGTCACCCACCTCGACGACCCGCACCTCCTCGCCGTACTTCTCGCCGAAGAGCGCCATCGCGCCGATCCGCCGCGCCTCGTCCAGCGAGGTGATGAAGGCGTGCACCTCCAGGTCGGCCAGGAGCACCTCGTTGACCTGCTGCTCCACGTCGCGCAGGACGCTCGGCGACACCCCGGTCGGGGTGTTGAAGTCGAACCGGAGCCGACCGGGGGCGTTCAGCGACCCGGCCTGCGTGGCCGACTCGCCGAGGAAGTTGCGCATGGTCTGGTGCACCAGGTGCGTGGCGGTGTGCGACCGGGAGATCGCCCGACGCCGGGTCGTGTCGATCTCGGCGAAGCCGGCCTCACCGGCACGTACCTCGCCCCGGATCACCCGAGCGCGGTGCACGATCAGGCCGGGCACCGGCTGCTGCACGTCGAGCACCTCGACCTGCCCGCCACCAACGGTGATCATGCCCAGGTCGGGCTGCTGGCCACCGCCCTCGGCGTAGAACGGGGTCGTGTCCAGCACCAACTCGATGGTGTCGCCCTCGGTCGCCGCCTGGCGCGGGCCGTCGGCGCCGATCAGCGCCCGCACCGTCGACTCCCGCGACACCTCGCTGTAGCCGGTGAACGTCACCGGGCCACCCGAGTCGAGCACCGACCGGTACGCCGACAGGTCGACGTGCCCGGTCTTACGCGCCTGCGCGTCCGCCTTCGCCCGGGTCCGCTGGTCGGCCATCAGCCGCCGGAAACCCTCGTCGTCGACCGTGAGGCCCTGCTCCGCGGCGATCTCCAGGGTCAGGTCGATCGGGAAGCCGTACGTGTCGTGCAGCTGGAACGCCTTCGCCCCGGACAGCGCCGAGCCACCCGCCGTACGGGTCTCGGCGATCGCGGTGTCCAGGATCGTCGTGCCGGCACGCAGGGTCGACAGGAACGCCTCCTCCTCCGCGTACGCGTAGTCCGCGATCCGGTCGAAGTCGGTCGCCAGCTCCGGGTACGACGGCGCCATGCAGTCCCGCGCCACCGGCAGCAGCTCGGGCAACGCCCGGTCCTGCCAACCCAGCAGCCGGATCGACCGGATCGCCCGGCGCATGATTCGCCGCAGCACGTACCCGCGACCCTCGTTGCTCGGGGTCACGCCGTCGCCGATCAGCATCAACGCGGTCCGCACGTGATCCGCGATCACCCGCAGCCGCACGTCGTCCGGGTGCGACTCGCTCGCCACATGCCCGGAGTGCGCGCCGTACCGCTTACCGGTCAGCTCGGCCGCCCGGGCCAGGATCGGCCGGACCTCGTCGATCTCGTACAGGTTGTCCACGCCCTGCAGGATCGAGGCCATCCGCTCCAGGCCCATGCCGGTGTCGATGTTCTTCGCCGGCAGGTCACCCAGGATCGGGTAGTCGTCCTTCGTCGTGCCCGGACCCCGCTCGAACTGCATGAAGACGAGGTTCCAGAACTCCATGTAACGGTCCTCGTCGACCGCCGGGCCACCCTCACGGCCGTACTCCGGGCCCCGGTCGTAGAACAGCTCAGAGCACGGGCCGCATGGCCCGGGAATGCCCATCGACCAGAAGTTGTCGGCCTTGCCCCGGCGCACGATCCGCTCGGCGGGCACACCCACCGACCGCCAGATCTCGTACGCCTCGTCGTCGTCGAGGTACACCGTCGGCCAGACGCGCTCCGCGTCCAGCCCGAACCCGCCGTCGGCCTGCGACTTGGTGACCAGATCCCAGGCGAGCGGGATCGCCCCGGCCTTGAAGTAGTCACCGAAGGAGAAGTTGCCGTTCATCTGGAAGAACGTGCCGTGCCGGCTGGTCTTGCCGACCTCGTCGATGTCCGGGGTACGGATGCACTTCTGCACGCTGACCGCCCGCTGGAACGCGGGCGTCTGCTGCCCCAGGAAGTACGGCACGAACTGCACCATGCCGGCGTTGACGAACAGCAGGTTCGGGTCGCTGATGGCGGGCAGCGGAGCGGACGGCACCACGGTGTGGCCATTCGCCTCGAAGTGCGCGAGGTACCGCCGCTTGATCTCCGCCGTCTTCATCGCTGGTGTTCCTCCGGAAAGATGTCTCGATCGCCGATTCGCGGGTCTTCCCGCAGTTCGGCGAACTGATCGTCGAACGCCTCGCCCTGGGCGAAGGCCTGATGGATCTCCTGCTCGCGCTCGGCCATCCCGACCCGAACGTCCTCCACGAAACTACGCAGCGACTCGACGAGCCCGCCAGCGGATTCCGTTAGCGAGCTGGCGATACCCGCCGGCGTGTACGCCTGCGCGGTCCGGGTCGCCTTGCGGACCACGATCACACCGACGGCCACCCCGATACCGAGCCAGAACAAACGCCTCATGTCTCGCTACCTCCTGATGCGCCGGCCGGTCAGCTGTTGCCGCGCCGCGCGGCCCGGCGCTGCTGCTTGATGGTGTCGCGCACCTCACGCTCGGTCTCGGCGTGCCGGCGGCCGGCAGCGGCCTTGCGCACGCTGTAGCCGAATGCGGCCACCTTGACCAGCGGGTTTGCGGCGGCGGCGGAGACGACGGTGGCCAGGTTGGCGATGTTGGCGGTGACGTTCTGCGCGTGGCTGGTCATGGTGTCGACCTTCGCCAGTTGGAGGTTCACACCGTCGAGCGAGGTCTGCACCTGCTCCAGCGCGGTGTTGACGTTCTTCACCGTGGCGTTCACGTCGCTGAGCAGCGGCGCGGTCCGCTCGTTCAGGTCGTTGATCATGCGGGTGGTGGCGTCAACCGTGTGCCGCAGCCGCAGGATGGGCAGCGTCAGGATGAGCACCAGCACCGCGAACGCGCACGCCGCGATCAGGGCCGCGATCGCTCCAATGTCGCCCACGCCTGTCCTCCTCAAGCAGAATTCCGCAGGACCCGACGTCCCCGGAACGCACAACCATGGCACCCGTACCGGCCGCCGAGCCGCCGGCGGTCACCGGTAGCGGGTGAGCCCGCCAGCCCCAGACCCTACCGTCCGTGATGGAGACCGGCTCACGACGGTGAGGGTGTCAGCTCACCCAGCGGATCCGCGCTGACCGTTGGGAACGGATCCTCACCGGTCAGTGACGGGTCGGTGGTCGGCTGCGGCCTGGTCCGCTCGTCGTCGATCGCATTGCGTACCTTCACCGACACCAACGAGCCGGTGCACTCGGTCGCAGCGGCCGACGGGTCCACGGACGGCACGACTGCCGGCTCGCCGTCCACCGGCGGCGGCACACAGGTCGGCTCGCGTACCCACAGGTCGAGGGTCAGCTCGTCGCGACGCCAGCAGGTGTAGCTGCCCTTCGTCTGCTGCTCCGGGCAGCGGCTCACCTTCCACGGCTGCCACCCGTCCTGCCGCAGCGCGTCCTCATAGACCTGCGCCGTCTCCTTGGGCGCCTTCTCCGACGTCACGGTGCGCTCACGCAGCCGGCAGTCGAGCAGGCACCACCGGCTGCCGCTGACGTCGTCGACCGTCTTCGCGGCCGCCCAGCCGGGCACGTTGAGCTGGTCCAGGTTGTCGAAGACCGGGTCACGGCTCAGCGTCCGGATACCGAAGAAGAGCGGCACCGCGCCGAGCAGCACGACGCTGACCAGCACCAACACGGCCGCCCGCAGGCGACGTCGTTCACGGGTCTGCCGGCGCTCCTCGGAACGGGCACCCGGTGCGCCGTCGTCGTCCGGCACGTCCTGGCCGGCCGAGCGCAGCGCCGGCCCCTCGGAGGGCTCCGGTGCCGGCCGGTCCACCGGGCCGGACGCGGAGGGCACCACGACGGCGGCGCGAGCCACGCCGACGGGCTCGCCGGCGCGTCCGGGTGGCGGCACGGGCGTGACACCGCTCGGCTCGGCACGACCGGGCTCCCGAGGCGGAGGCAGAGCCCGTCCGGCAGCGCGGTCGGCCGGCGCGGGCCGGCCGACCGGAGCACCACCACGGGCCAGCCCGGCCGGCCCCGGCTCACCGGACGGTCGGTCGTCGGTGGGCGGCTGCACTCCGGGTGGACGGACGGCGGCGCGAGCCGGACCGTCCGGACGCGACCCCGGCGGCACCGCCGTACGAGCCGGACCGTCCGGACGCGACCCCGGCGGCACCGCCGCACGAGCCGGACCTTCTGGACGTGAACGCGGCGGACCGTCCGCACCCGGCGGCACAGCGGCCCGAGCCGGGCCATCGGGGCGGGTGTTGTCCCGGGGCGCCGCCTCGGCATCCGGGCCGGGGCGCTGTGGGCCGTCGACGCCACGACGCCCGGGGCCCGGGGTCGGCGCGTCGCCCGGGATGGGCCGGGCCCGGCCGGGCGGGGTGGAACGGGCGGCGCCCCGAGCCGGCGCGGCGGGACCGGCACCGGGCGTGGGGCGCCCACCGGCGTAAGGGTCGTCGGGGCGGTCACTCGCGGGCCCGGGTCGACCGGGGCCCCCCGTACCGTCGGGGCCAGGCTCGGCCGGTGGACGACGTCGTCGGCCGGACGGATCCGGGGTGGGCGTCGGGTCCGGACCGGACCCGACCACGGCACGGCCGCGCCGGCCGGTGGGGTCCGGAGTGGGTGCCGCGGCACCCCGCCCACGGGCGGGCCGCTCACCCGGCGCCGGCGGATAGGGCAGCGCCTGCTCTCCGGTGGATCCCGACCCGTCGGGCCGGGATGGTCGACGACCGATCGGTGCCTCCGCGCCCGGGTCAGCCGGCGGGCCGGCGGGCCGGCGGGCGGCGGTGGGCTCCGCGGCCGGGTCCGGCACGGCGAGCCGACCGGACGCCGGGTCGGCAAGGTCCGACGCCGCCGGACGGCGACCCGCGGCCGGCGGGTTGCCACCTCGGCGGTTGACCACCGGCAGGCCAGGGTCGGTGTGCGGCAGCCGCCCGGCCTGGCGTAGCCAGTCCGCGGGCCGCTCGGGCCGGTCCAGCCGTGGTTCGCCCCCGGCAGGCGTTCGCCGTTCCGGTTCGTCGGAGACGACCCGACGACGACCGGTGCCGTCGGTGGGGCCGACGGCGGGCATGGCACCGCTGTGACCACCGGCCACCTCGGGCACGGATGGCGCGTTGCCCGAGCGGGGCACCACCGGCTCCTCGGGCTCTGCGGCGCGGCGGCGGCCGCCGGCTGCCGGGCGGGGAGGCTCGGCGGCCCGCCGGCCGGTGGGCTCCGGTGCACCGGGATCGGTCGGGCCCGGGCGACGCCGGGCGGTACGCGGGTCGCGGGCGATGGCGGGGTCGGGCCGCAGGCCGTCCGCGTTCGGCGGCACGACGCCGGTCGGCGCACCCTCGAAGCGGGCCGGGCCGGGGGCGGCGGGTGCTCCGGCGGCCCGCGCCGGATCGGGTGCCGGGCCGGTGGCGCGTCGACCGGCGGGCGTGCCGTCGGCCGGCGGCAGGGCACGGCCGGGCTCGGTGGGCTCCGGGCCGGGACGACGTCCCGGCGGGCCAGCGTCCGGACGGCGCAGCGGCGGCATCGCGTCCGGATGCCCGCCAGCTGCGGCGGCGTCCAGGCGACGGCCCGGCGCAACGGCGGCGTCCGGACGACGGCCGGACTGGACGCCTGAGGTCGGTGGGCCGGGAGGAACTGCCGCGCCGCGCGGACGGGCTGGGCCGCCGGGCGCGTCGGCCGCCGGGCGAGGCCCCTGCGGGCCGGTCTGGTCGCCCCCACCCGGGCGACCGGTGGGTGGCGGCGGTGGTACGGCAGCGCGAGCCCCGGGCGCCGCCTGCACGCCGCGTCGCGGCGGCTGCCCCGGGGCGCCGGGGCCAGCGGCGGGTGGCCGGTCCTCCGGGCGGCGGCCCGGCGGTGGGTTCTCGCCCGGCCAGGGGCCGTCGACCGGTCGACGGCCGGCGGCACCGCCCGAGTCACTCTGCCGCGGGGCCGGCGGCGCCGAGGGCTCCGGCGGGCCTCCGCGCGCACCGGCCGGCTTGGCCGGCGTACGCGGGGTGGGTGGTGCGGGTGGCCCGACGGGGTCTGCCGGCGGCATGCCCCCGCGGGGTCGGCTCGGCTCTGCCGCTACGCCGTCCGGGCCCAGCTCGGTGCGTTGCTGCTTGGCCGAGCGCAGGTCGTCGATCCAGCCGAACTCCTCGCCGGCGACCGGCTCCTCCGGCTCGGCCTCCGCTGCCCGACCGCGACCCCAACGGCGGGTCTTGGCGCGGGGATCGCGCCCCTCGTCCGGGCCCTCGTCCGGGCGGTCCCCACCACGCGATTTCACTGTTGACCCTCTCCTGCGGCGTCGGTGCCGCTGTCCTGCATCGTGCCGGGGGCGCCCGTGCCGGCTGTCGGTCGGCCGACCTCGCCGTTTAGCGCCGACGCGGTCTGCGCCGTTACGGGCGGCTCGGATGTCGAAGTCTCCGGGCGGGCGGCCGGGGCCGGCAGACCACGCACGATCCGGCGCAGCACCGGCAGCCGGCTGGCCACCGACCGCTCCGCGCCGTGCGGGCTGGGCTGGTAGTAGTCGGTGCCCACCAGGTCGTCCGGGACGTACTGCTGGGTGAGCACGCCGCGCTGGTCGTCGTGCGGATAGCGGTAGCCGGTCCCGTGGCCCAACCCTCGGGCGCCGGCGTAGTGCGCGTCGCGCAGCCCTCGCGGCACCGGGCCCCCGCGGCCGGCGCGGACGTCGGCGATCGCGGCGCCGATGGCGGTGGTGGCCGAGTTCGACTTGGGTGCCGTGGCCAGGTGGATCACCGCTTGGGCGAGGTTGAGCTGCGCCTCGGGCAGCCCGACGTACTCGACCGCGTGGGCGGCGGCGGTCGCGACGCTCAACGCCCCCGGGTCGGCCATGCCCACGTCCTCGCTGGCGAAGATGACCAGACGGCGGGCGATGAACCGGGCGTCCTCACCAGCGACCAGCATGCGGGCCAGCCAGTGCACCGCCGCGTCCACGTCCGAGCCGCGCATGCTCTTGATGAAGGCGCTGACCACGTCGTAGTGGGCGTCGCCGTCGCGGTCGTAGCGCACCGCCGCCACGTCGACCGCCTGCTCCGCGGTGGCGAGATCGATGCGCCCGCCGCCGAGCGCCGTGGCGGAGGCCGCCGCCGCCTCCAGCGCGGTAAGCGCCTTACGGACGTCACCAGCGGCCAACCGGACCAGGTGGTCCTCGGCCTCGGCGGTCAAGGTGAGTGCGCCGTCCAGGCCGCGCTTGTCGGTGACCGCGCGGCGCAGCAGGCCCCGTACGGCCTCGTCGTCCAACGGTTGCAGGGTGAGCAGCACGCACCGCGACAGCAGCGGCGAGATGACCGAGAAGTACGGGTTCTCGGTGGTCGCCGCCAGCAGGGTGACCGTACGGTCCTCGACGGCGGCGAGCAGGGAATCCTGTTGGGTCTTGCTGAACCGGTGCACCTCGTCGATGAAGAGCACGGTCTGGGGGCCGCCCGAACGACGCTGACGGCGGGCCGCCTCGATCACCGCCCGCACGTCCTTCACACCGGCGGAGAGCGCCGACATGGCGACGAAGCGCCGATCGGTGGCCCCGGCCACCAGGTGCGCGATGGTGGTCTTGCCGCTGCCCGGCGGGCCCCAGAGGATCACCGACAACGGAGCCCCGCCGGAGACCAACTGCCGCAGGGGTGCGCCGGGGGCGAGCAGGTGCTCCTGCCCGACCAACTCGTCGAGGGTCACCGGGCGCATCCGGACGGGCAGGGGCGAATCGTCGGCAACCGCGGTGAAGCCGTCGACACCGGCGGGGCCATCGGGCGCGCTGCGCGACCCGGCGGGTTCACCGAGGGAGAAGAGGGCGTCGGACTCCATCACGAAGACAGTACCGGGCCGGGCCCGCGGCACCGGAATCGCGCCGCGGGCCTACCACCGGTGATCGGTTCCGGTCAGCCACGCCCGGGGCGACGGCCCCGGTACCAGCGGCCGCCGCCACCGCCGCGCGGGCCGCTGCCCACGCCACCCAGGTAGAGCGAGAGAAGGAGTAGCCCGATGAGCACGAGAGTGTTCCAGTTGAACAGGTCGGGCGCTCCGAAGTCGGTGTTGAGCAGGTCGAGCAGCAGGGCAAAGCCAAAGACGATGGCCGCGAGAATGGCGAGCATGTCGGTCCTCCGGTGGGGGTTCCCAGTAGGTCGGCGCGAGATGTACCCAATCGGTCGGCTCGCCAATCTCCACGGTGGATCCGGCCACCTCACGCCGGACCGGCGCGAGCGTTCCACCTTCCGGCTCCTAAGGTGGGCCCATGATCACCGACGACCAGGTGCTCCAGGACCGGAGCGCCGTCCTGGCCGCCGTCGGCCACCACCCGTTCGCCCGACACGCGCTGGGCGGCCACCCGGCGGTGCGTGGCTATCGGCGCGATGGTGCCGTGCTGTGGCTGGTGCCGCCCGCGCACGGGCCGGCCGGCTGCGCGATCGGCCCGGCCGAGCCGGCGCTGGAGATCTGTGTCGCGCTCGCCGCCGACGGGATGCTGCACCCGGGTCACCGGCTGCACCTGCCCCGGCACGACCGTGGTCTGCTGGTCGACCGGCTGGCGGTGGCCGAGCACAGCGACTGGGACTTCCACTGGGCCGACACGTCACCGCCGGCGCAGCCGGACGAGCAGCCCGTCGTACGCCTCACCGACGCCGACCATCCGGCGCTGGAGGCACTTATCGACGAGGCGTTTCCCAGCACCACCTCCCGCCCGAGCGACCCACGGGTGGTGGCCTGGTACGGCATCCGGGCCGGCGACCGCCTGGTGGCCTGCGGCGCGGACCGCAGCCAGGGTGACATCGGCTTCATCGCCGGTCTGACCGTCGCCCCCGACCAACGGGGTCGCGGGCTGGGCGCGTCCCTGACCGCGGGGATGACCCGGGCGCTGCTGTCGCGCCACGACACCGTCGGGCTCGGTGTCTACACGCACAACGTCGGTGCGGCGCGGCTCTACCGTCGGCTCGGCTTCACCAACACTCTCCCGCTCAGCTCGATCCGTCTCGCCTGACTGGCCGGCTGCCAGTCAGGCGAGGGGCCTTCCCCTCAACGGTCGGCGGCGGGCACCGGGACCGCGGTCGGCTCGACAGCCGGGGCGGCCCGGCGGCCGGCCAGCCAGGCGGGCAGATACAGCGGGGCGGCGACGGCCAACACCACCGCGCCGACCACCATCGCGGTGCTGACGCTTGTGGCGGCGGCGAGCGCCGTGAGCACCACCCCACCGAGCGCGGCGGCCGGCTGCGCCATCATCGAGTTCAGCGAGAGCACGCTGGTCCGGTACGGTCCGTCGACCTGCCGGTGCAGCAGCCCACTGTGCAGCGGGTTGGACGCCCCGTGCACGGCGTAGCAGGCCAGGTACGCCACCAGCACCCCGACCGGCCCGGCGAACAGCCCCATCCCGGCCACCGTCACGCCTTGGAGGATGCGCAGCAGAGCCGCACCCGGAGCGGCGCCGAACCAGCGCAGCAGCAGTGGAGTCAGTGCCGCGCCGGCGGCCGAGGCGAGCCAGGCGGCCGAGTTCGCCGGCCCGAGCAGCGCCGCGGCGCGTTCCGGGTTACCGATCACCTCGGCGAGCCGGACCGGCAGCAGCGACTCGAAGGTGATCATGCCGAATCCCCAGAACAGCTCGACTGCCACCAACGCCAGCAGCACCCGGGAGCGACGCAGCAGCCCGACGGCCTGGCCGATCATCCGAGGCGCCTGGACCACCGAGGCCCGCAACGCCGCGACCCCGGTGGCCGGCCGCTCTTCGACAAGCAACACGACCAGCGCGACGAGCGCCGCCGCCTGCGCGACGATGGCGAGCAGCACGGGCACCGTGAGCGCGGTGACCGGCCCGATCGGGCCGAGCGCGATGAGACCACCGCTGAGCAGCGCGCCAGCGCCGATGGCCCCGCCGACGACGGTGCCGGCGTACCCGAGGCCCCGCTCGTACTCGGCCTCCGGGTCGGCGGCCAGGGTGGCGTCGACGTACCAGGACTCCAACGGGCCACTGTCCAACGCCCGGTAGATGCCTTGCAGCGCCCAGACCAGGAAGAACAGCCAGAACGAGTCGGCCACCGCGAACAGCGCCAGCGAGGCGAGGTTGAGCACCCCGGCGGCGAGCAGCACGGGTCGACGACCGAGGGCGTCGGCGAGCCCGCCGGTGGGCAGCTCCAGCGCCAACACCAACAGCCCCTGCGCCGTGCCGACCAGGCCGATCTGCGGCAACGACAGGCCGCGCTCCTGCATCAGCAGAATCATCACTGGGATCATCAGACCCGTCGGCAACCAGCGCAGGCCGTACAGCATGAGGTACCGGAACCGAACCTGACGTACGGTCAGCGCGCTCACGACGCCACCTCCGTTCGCGACTGCGGGGCTCGCAAACCCAGCTCACTCCTCGCGCTCACCGAGCCACCTTTCGTTCGCGACTGCGGGGCTCGCAAACCCAGCTCACTCCTCGCGCTCACCGGAGACCCTCGCGCAACGGGTAGGCGGCCAGGAACACCTGCACCGGCCGGGCACCCGGGTCGGTGGCGGCATCGGACTCGGCCTCGCGGTGATACCGCTCCAGCACCTGCCACACCTCCGCCTTGAGCTCCTCCAGCCGGGCCGGCGGGATGGTCATGAAGATGTCGCCCATGCCGAACCCGTCCCGCCAGGCGGCCGACCACTCGTGCTGGGTGGCGAACCAGCGGTCGGCGGTCTCGGCGAGGAGACGCACCTGGTCGCCCTGGATCCACTCGATCGCGGCCCGGGCGTCGGGGTCGTCGTCGAAGTCGGACGGCTCCCAGTTGGTGACGTCGTGGGCGGCCTGCCACCAGCGCTGCCGCCCGCTGCCCCGGTCGGGATCCTCGATGACCAGCCCGACCTCGGCGAGCTGTCGCAGGTGGTAGCTGGTCGCACCGGTGTTGGTGCCGAGCAGTTCGGCGAGGGTGGTCGCGGTAGCGGGCCCCTTCACGCGTAGCGCCCCGACCAGCCTCATTCGCAGCGGGTGCGCCAGCACCCGGACCTGCCGTTTGTCGATCCGCACTTCACGCAGCGCAGGCTGCGAGACGCCTTCGTCGTTCCCCATGACTGCACACTATCTCTGCACACTTCCTATGCACAAGAGTTGTGCATAGGAAGTGTGCAGAGGTCGTGCTCAGCGGGCGAGGAGTTCGCGTACTCCGCGCAGCCGGGTGCGCAGCAGGCCGGCAGCGCGGGTGGAGTCCAGGCGTACGTCCAGTGGGCGGACCAGGCCGGCTGCCGCGCTGGTGGTGGTCTTCAACCCCGCCGGGTCCAGGCCGTACCGCTCGGCGACCAGCAGGCCCAGCTCCACCCGGCTCACCGCGTCGGGGCCGGCCACGTTGAGCAGACCGGCGTACGGGGAGGCGACCAGCTCCAGCACGGCGTCGGCCAGGTCGGTGACGTCGATCGGGCAGCGCAGCTCATCGCTGAACAGGGTGGCCCGGCCAGCGAGCGCGTCCCGGCAGAGCTGGATCTGCTTGCTGCCCTCCCCCACGATCAGCGAGGTACGCACCAGCGCCGCGCCGGGGTCGACCGCCCGCACGGCCGTCTCGGCTGCGGCCTTCGCCGCTCCGTACGCGTGCACCGGCGTGGGCGCTTCGTCATCGGCGTAGGGCAGCGGGCGGCCAGCGTGCAGCGCGTCACTGGACACGTGCACCAGCCGGGCACCCACCTCGGCGGCGGCGACCGCCACGTGCGCGGCCCCGTCGGCGGTGACCGCCCAGTCGTCGTACCGATAGGGGGTCCCGACCACGGCGTCCGGCCGTACGTGGGCGACCAGCGCGCGCACCGCGGCCCGGTCGGTCACGTCCAACCGTCGCGCGTCGACACCCGGCACCGCGATCTCACCGGAGTGGAAGGTCCCCACCACCGACAAACCGCGGCGAACCCCGCGCCGACAAACCGCGAGCCCGAGCAGCCCACTACCCCCAACGACAAGCACCCGCATCCCAGCCCACTCCCCCGCCAACGATCAAGAGGTTTGCGTCATCTCGCGGGGCGATGATGACGCAAACCTCTTGATCAACCAAGCAAGGGCCGGGCGTGGGGTGGGTCAGACCGGGTCGGCTACCGGGGCTGCGGGGCCGGCCGTTCCGATGTGGGTGGTGGCGGTGGGCTTGGGCTTGGCGTCGATGCCGGCCTCGGTGCGCTGCTGGGCGGTGATCGGCGTCGGGGCACTGGTCAGCGGGTCGAAGCCACCCCGGGTCTTCGGGAAGGCGATGACCTCACGGATGGAGTCAGCGCCGGCGAGCAGCATGCAGACCCGGTCCCAGCCGAAGGCGATGCCGCCGTGCGGCGGGGCGCCGTACTTGAACGCCTCCAGCAGGAAGCCGAACTTGTCCTGCGCCTCCTCGGGGGTGATGCCGAGCAGGTCGAAGACCCGCGCCTGCACGTCACCCCGGTGGATACGGATCGACCCGCCGCCGATCTCGTTGCCGTTGCAGACGATGTCGTACGCGTACGCCAGGGCCCGGTCCGGAGCCTCCTCGAACCGGTCGACCCACTCCGAGTTCGGCGAGGTGAACGGGTGGTGCACGGCCGTCCAACCGCCCTCGTCCGTGCGCTCGAACATCGGCGCGTCGACCACCCAGCAGAACGCCCAGGCGCTCTCGTCGATCAGGCCGGACCGCTTGGCGATCTCGACGCGAGCCGCACCGAGCAGCTCCTGCGCCTCCCGGGTGGTGGCGCTCGCGGCGAAGAAGACCGCGTCGCCCGGCTTGGCGCCGACCGCGTCGGCGAGCCCGCCCAGGTGCTCGGCGGAGAGGTTCTTGGCCACCGGGCCGCGCGCCTCACCGGTCTCGGCGTCCAGCACCACGTACGCCAGGCCGCGCGCGCCGCGCGCCTTGGCCCAGTCCTGCCAGCCGTCCAGCTCCTTGCGGCTCTGCGCCGCGCCGCCCGGCATGACCACCGCGCCGACGTAGCCGCCCGCGTCGATCGCCCCGGCGAAGACCCGGAACTCGGTGCCGCGCAGGTAGTCGGTCAGCTCGGTCAGCTCGACCCCGTAGCGCAGGTCCGGCTTGTCGGAGCCGTACCGGGCCATCGCGTCGTGCCAGGTGATCCGTGGGATCGGCCCGGAGATCTCGTGCCCGGCCAGGTTCTTCCAGAGCGTCGAGACGATCGCCTCACCGAGGTCGATCACGTCGTCCTCGGTGACGAACGACATCTCGATGTCGAGCTGGGTGAACTCCGGCTGCCGGTCGGCGCGGAAGTCCTCGTCGCGGTAGCAGCGGGCGATCTGGTAGTACCGCTCCATGCCGCCGACCATCAGCAGCTGCTTGAACAGCTGCGGCGACTGCGGCAGCGCGTACCAGCTGCCGGGCTGCAGGCGCACCGGCACCAGGAAGTCGCGGGCCCCCTCTGGCGTCGAGCGGGTAAGCGTCGGCGTCTCGATCTCCAGGAAGTCCCGCTCGTGCAGCACGCCCCGGGCAAGGTGGCTGGCGCGCGAACGCAACCGCAGCGCGTTCGCCGGGCCGCTGCGGCGCAGGTCCAGGTAGCGGTACCGGAGCCGGATGTCGTCGCCGGCCTCGATCTGGTCGTCCACCGGCAGGGGCAGCGGCGCGGCCTCGGAGAGCACCTCCAGCTCGACGACGGTCACCTCGACCTCGCCGGTGGGCAGCTCCGGGTTCTCGTTGCCGGCCGGGCGGCGTGTCACCTCGCCGACGACCTTCACGCAGAACTCGTTGCGCAGCGCGTGCGCGTCCTCTTCGCGGAAGACCACCTGGACAACACCGGAACCATCGCGCAGGTCGACGAAGATGACCCCGCCGTGGTCGCGGCGGCGGGCCACCCAGCCGGCGAGCGTCACCGTCGAGCCGGCGTCCGCGGCGCGCAGGCTTCCGGCATTGTGGGTACGGATCACGGCTGGCAACTCCTCATCGTGGAACAGTCCTCACCAGCATTCTGTCAGGGGTGGCCGCCCCGCCTCCGGGCACCCGGCAGGCCGGCACGATTCGCTGGTGGGGTGGACCGGCGAACCCGACTCCCCCGGCGGCCGCGCCGGTTAACGTGGCGAAATGCGCGCCGTACCGAACTGGGCCGTCGCCACGGCGGCAGCCGCGCCCTTGTTGCTGGTGGCCGGTTGGACGGTGGCGCAGGCCCGACAGCCCGTCGGGTACGACCCGATTCGGGACACCATCAGCGAGCTGGCGGGGCAGGACGCCACCGACGCCTGGATCATGGTCGTGGCCCTGGTGCTGCTCGGCTGCTGTTACCTCTCGGTCGCCGCCGTCCTGCACGCGGCCGGTCTGCCCAGCCGATTCCTGCTCGCCGTTGGTGGGGTGGCCACCATCGCGCTTGTCGCCTTTCCCCGGCCTCCGGTGGGCGGCTCGCTCAGCCACGGCATCGCGGCGACGGTGGCCGTCCTCGCCCTGGTGCTCTGGCCGGCCGGCTCGGCGCTGTGGCTGCCGCGCGGTCGCGACACCGAGCATCCCACCCGACCGGAGCCGCCCTGGGCGTTCCGCCGAGCGGTGGGGCTGAGTGCCACGGCGGTGCTGCTCGCCCTCTTCGGCTGGTGTGCGTTCGAGGTGACAAGTGGGTCCCGCACCGGGCTGGCCGAGCGGGTGACGGCGGTGGCGGTCTCCCTCTGGCCCCTGCTGGCGATCCTCTCCGCCCGGCGGGCGCACCTCGCCTGGTCGGCCGGCGGCACCGTACGCGTCGGCCCGAACCTGCCAACCATCGGCGTGGTACCCACGGATCCGCTCGGAGGGCCGCGCCGGCCCACCCCCGGGCGACCCGACCAGTTGCCGTGAGGCGAGCCACCAACGCGACGCGGGCCGCCGGAGTGTTCCGGCGGCCCGCGAGCGGTGCGTGGATCAGAAGACGCTGACGCCGTAGACGTTCAGCGCCTCGGTGACCGGCTGGAAGAACGTCGTGCCGCCGGTGCGGCAGTTGCCGCTACCACCGGAGGTCATGCCCAGGGCGGTGCTGCCGCTGAACAGCGAGCCACCGCTGTCGCCCGGCTCGGCGCAGACGTTGGTGCGGATCAGGCCGGAGACCGAACCCTCGGCGTAGTTCACCGTGGCGTTGGTCGCGTTCACCGTGCCGCTGCGCAGGCCGGTGGTGCTGCCGGAGCGCTGCACCGACTGGCCGACCGAGGCGTTGCCGGCGCCGGTGATGTCCCGGTAGCTGCCGTTGTAGAGGTAGACGTTGCCGGCGGCGTTGGCCGAGTTGCTGTGCCGCACGATGCCGTAGTCGTTGCCCGGGAAGCTGGTGCCGGCACGGGTGCCGAGCAGCGAGGTCTGACCCGAGTTCGAGTACCAGCTCGACGAGATGTTGGTGCAGTGCCCGGCCGTCACGAAGTAGTAGGTGCTGCCGCTGCGCACGTTGAAGCCGAGCGAGCAGCGCCCGCCCCCGCCGGCGTAGATGGCCTGACCACCGGAGATCCGGGTGCTCAGCACGCCGGCCTCGGCCTCGACCCGGACCGCGCCGTTGGCCCGCGCGGCGGCGGCCTTGACCCGCTCCAGCTTGGCGCCGGTGACGGTGCTGTCGACGGAGACGACGACCTGGTTGGTGACCGGGTCGCTCCACCAGGCGGTACCCGGGATCTTGGCGGAGCGCTCCAGCTCGGCGGTGGCCCGGTTGAGCTCGGCAGCACCGCGGGTGACGTAGCGGACGACGGCGCCGGCCTTGCTCGCCTTGCTGGCGGCGGCCGCGTCGGTCACCGTGACGACGGACTTGCCGCTGGCGTCGATGTACGAGCCGGCGGAGCGGTCGCCGAGTTCCGCGGAGAGCGCGGCGGCGGCATCGGGCGACGCGGCGGGAGCGGCCTGAGCGGGCGCGCCGATGAGCGAGCCGACGACCAGGGTTCCGGAGACGGCGACTGTGGCCGCAACACGGAGTGAGGACCTCGTGGGTCGCATGTAACAAACCTCCTGGGCGGGGGAGCGGGTCTCGCCGGGGCGGCTGACCCGAGGGCAACCCGGCCGATCTGGGGAAACCGGCCGGCTGAGACTGAAGTATTCACATACTTAAGATCATTGACAAGGCTTGGATTCGCCCGGATTTGCCGATCTTGGCGGGCCGCGCAGCCGCAACACCGTCGACACGTTGGCGAACAGCCACCGTCACACCCAACCCACTCTTGGCGCGCACACCCATTAATGCCATCGGGCCGCTGCGGCGACGGAGGTCGTACGTCAGGGGGTGCGGCGACGGGCGCCCGGGCCCGGGCTGGGCATCACGTCGCGTGACCGACTCACGTCGTGCCCGTCGGCGCAGCGCAGTTCGGCGCGCACCTCGGCACCACAGTCACGGTGCGTCACGCTGAGCGGCGAGCCCGCCGCATCGGCGAGGTACCGGTCGCCCCAACCGAGCACCGCGACCAGCACCGGCCACAGGTCCAGGCCCTTCTCCGTCAGTCGGTACTCGTGGCGCAGTCGACTGCCAGGCTCCCGGTACGGCTCGCGGCTCAGCACGCCCTGCTCCACCAGGCCGGCGAGCCGGTTGGTCAGCACCTGGCGTGGGATGCCGGTGCGTACTCGCATGTCGTCGAAGCGGCGTACGCCGGTGAACACCTCGCGAAGGACCACAAGCGTCCACCGCTCACCGAGGACCTCCATCGCGCGGGCGATGGTGCAGTTCTCCACTGACCAGTCCAGAGCCGCGGGTCGCATCCGACCAGGCTAGATCTCGTTGACAGACTCAGCAACCTGCTGCCAGGCTGCGTCCATGACGCAGACGCAGGAACCGGCGCGCAGCCGCACCTTCACCTGGGCTGACCCGACCGTCAACGCCGCTCAGGTCGGTCAACGCAGCGGCCTCGACATGATCCAGGCGATGATCGCCGGCGAACTGGCCGCGCCGCCGGTGATGCATCTGCTCGACATGACCCGGATGGAGGCCGAAGAGGGTCGGGTCGTCGTCGAGCTGACCCCGCAGGAGTTCCACTACAACCCACTCGGCAGCGTCCACGGTGGCGTGCTCTCGACACTGCTGGACACCGCTGCGGCGTGCGCCGTGCACACCACACTGCCCGCCGGGGTCGGCTACACCTCGCTGGACCTCAACGTGAAGTTCCTCCGCCCGGTGACCGTCGACAGCGGCACCCTGCGCTGCGAGGGCACGGTGCTGCAACGCGGCCGCCGCACGGCCCTGGCCGAGGCCCGCATCACCGACGCCACCGCCCGCCTAATAGCCCACGCCACAAGCACCTGCCTCCTCCTCCCCTAACCACCCCAACCCCTGCCCCTGCCCATGCGTTGATCATGAAGTTATTGCCCCGACACGCCGGTGCGAGTGGGAATAACTTCAAGATCAGCGGGGAGGGCGGGCCGGACGCGGGAGGTGGGAGGGGCAGGGAGGAGGCAGGGGGGTGGGGGGTTAGCGGAGGGCTAGGCGGGCGGCTCGGGCGTCGCGCTTTTCTTCGAAGCGGCTCGCGGCGCGGTCCAGGTCCTCCAGCTGGGCGGCGAGCTGCTCGCGGGCGGCTTCGCCGTCGGCGTTGAGGCCGGTCACGTTGAAGACGTCCCACTGGCGCAGGACCGGCTGCAACACCTCGTCGCGGTGCTGACGCAGGTCGTAGATGCCGGCCAGCGCGATCGCCACCGACTTGCGGGCGAAGCCCTCGATGCCGCTACCCGGCATCTGGAAGTCGGCCACCACGTCGGCGACGGCCCGCATGGCCTGGCTCGGGGCCAGCTCGAACGAGGCCGCGAGCAGGTTGCGGTAGAAGACCATGTGCAGGTTCTCATCGGCGGCGACCCGGGCCAGCAGCGCCTCGCAGGCGGGGTCGCCGGTGGCCTTGCCGGTGTTGCGGTGCGAGATCCGGGTGGCCAGCTCCTGGAACGAGACGTACGCCAGTGAGTGCAGCACCTCGTCGCCGTGGGCGTTGGTGTAGCCCTCCGACATGTGCGTCATCCGGGCCCGCTCCAGCGCCACCGGGTCGACGGCCCGGCTGACGGTCAGGTAGTCGCGGATCGCCACGCCGTGCCGACCCTCCTCGGCGGTCCACCGGTGCACCCAGGTGCCCCACGCGCCGTCGCGGCCGAACAGGGTGGCGATCTCGTGGTGGTACGAGGGCAGGTTGTCCTCGGTCAGCAGGTTCACGATGAGCGCGGTGCGGGCCACGTCCGGGATGGTGGAGTCGGTCGGCGACCACGCCTCGCCGCCGAGCGGCCCGTCGAAGGTACGCCCCTCGCTCCACGGCACGTACTCGTGCGGGAACCACTCCTTGGCGAGCGAGAGGTGGCGGTCGAGGTTGCGCGCGACCACCGGCTCCAATTCGACGAGCAGCGCGGTCTGACTCATGGTGGTGCTGACGGTCACGAGAAACTCCCTACGGTGGCGTAACTTACGCTACCGTAGGTCCCCGCGGCCGTTAGCGCCAGTGGGCACACTCAACCGACCGTCGGCTTGAGGTCTTCCAGGGGTGGCATCCACTCCCCCGCACCGGCCGTGACCTGCGCACCGGAGCGGATGTCCTTCACCTCGTCCGGCGCTGCGTCGACACCCGGGAACCAGACGTACGGGATGCCGCGCCGCTCGGCGTAGCGGATCTGCTTGCCGAACTTCGCCGCGCTCGGCGACACCTCGGTCGGCACCCCGCGCCGCCGCAGCGCCTCGGCGACCCGGTTGCTGGCCGTCCGCTGCTCCTCGCTGGTCACCGCGACGAGCACGGCGGTCGGCACCGAACGCGAGACCGTCAGCTCCCCCGCGCCGAAGAGCAGCCCGAGCAGCCGGGTCACCCCGATCGAGATCCCCACCCCGGGGTACGAGACCGCGCCGGCGCTGGCCAGGTTGTCGTACCGGCCGCCGGAGCAGATCGAGCCGAACCGCTCGTAGCCGCGCAGCTGGGTCTCGTAGACGGTGCCCGTGTAGTAATCCAGGCCACGGGCGATGCGCAGGTCCGCCACGCAGAGGCCGGGCGAGTGCTCGGCGGCGGTCTCGACCACCCGGACCAGCTCCTCGATGCCCTCGTCGAGCAGCGGGTCACTCACCCCGAGCGCCCGGACGGCGTCGGCGAACGAGGCGTCCGGGGCGGAGATCTCGGCCAGCGCGAGGCACGCCTTGGCCTGCGCCTCGCTCGCCCCGGCGGTCTGGGCCAGCAGCTCGGCCACCTTCACTGGGCCGATCTTGTCGAGCTTGTCCACGGCGCGCAGCGCCGCCTCCGGGTCGGTCAGCCCGATGCCCCGGTAGAAACCCTCACAGATCTTGCGGTTGTTGACCTGGATCGTCACCGGCGGGATCGGCAACGAGCGCAGCGCGTCCCCGATGACCAACGGCATCTCCGCCTCGTGGTGCGGGGCCAGGGTGTCCCGGTCGACGATGTCGATGTCGGCCTGGACGAACTCCCGGTAGCGGCCCTCCTGCGGCCGCTCGCCGCGCCACACCTTCTGGATCTGGTAGCGGCGGAACGGGAAGTTCAGCTTGCCGGCGTTCTCCAGCACGTACCGGGCGAACGGCACGGTCAGGTCGAAGTGCAGGCCGAGCTGGTCGTCCGTGCCGGCACCCTCGGCGTCGGCGTGCAGCCGCCGGATCACGTAGACCTCCTTCGAGGTCTCGCCCTTGCGCAGCAGCTGGTCCAGCGGCTCTACGGCGCGGGTCTCCAGCGGCGCGAAGCCGTACAGCTCGAAGGTGGCCCGGATCTTGTCGAGCACGAACTGCTCGATCATCCGCTGGCCGGGGGTCCACTCCGGGAAGCCGGAGATGGGCGTGGGCTTACTCATCGGCGTACTCCTTGCGGTTCCGCGCCCGCGGCGCGGTGGTGTCGTGGGTCCGCGCGCGGCGCGGACGAAAGATCTAGAGGCCCCGGGTGGGCGCGGCCGGCGACGTGCCGGCCACCTCGATGAGGTACGGGTTGCTGGCGCGCTCGCGGCCGATGGTGGTGCTGGGTCCGTGGCCGGGCAGCACGACGGTGTCGTCGGCCAGCGGAAGGATCTTGTCGCGCAGGCTGGTGAGCATGGCCGGCATGCTCCCGCCCGGCAGGTCGGTGCGGCCGATCGACCCGGCGAAGAGGACGTCGCCGGAGAGGCACAGCTCGTCCGCCTCCCAGCTCGACCCGGCGCCTGGCAGCCGGAACAGCACCGACCCGCCGGTATGGCCGGGGGCATGGTCGACGGCGATCTCCAGGCCGGCGAGCGTGAGGGTGGCGCCGTCGGTCAGCTCCGCCACGTCCTCCGGCTCGGTGTAGCTCAGCCGGCCGCCGAAGAGCGACGTCAGGTCGGTCGAGAGGCCCTTGGACGGGTCGGCCAGCATCTCCCGGTCGCCGGGGTGCACGTAGGCGGTGATGCCGCGCGCACCGCAGACCGGCGCGACCGAGAAGGTGTGGTCGAGGTGGCCGTGGGTGAGCAGCACGGCGGCCGGATGCAGGCGGTGCTCGGCGAGCAGCGCGTCGAGCTGGTCGAGAACCCCGATCCCGGGGTCGACCACCACGCACTGCTCCCCCGGCGCGGTGGCAACCACGTAGCAGTTGGTGCCGAAGGCGTCCGCGGGAAAGCCGGCCACGAGCACGGGCGCTGTCCTTTCCGTCGAGCAGCTGTCGTCCTGCCCAGCAGCCTATCGGTCGGGCCGAGCGAGTTTGCCGGGTCCGTCCCTCGCGCCTCATCCGGCACAGTGACAACCTCCGATAAGCGCTGCTCGGGACGGGGTGGACCTCGTACACCACATTCCCAGTCACTAGCCGTACACTCTGGCGGGCGTGTGGCGCGGCACACGTGACGCCCGGACGGGCCGGGGCGACCGGCCGCCGGCGACGACCAGGCAGAGGAAAGGGGAGCACCGGTGGCTTCCAGCAGGGACCGGCAGCGCAAACTGGCGCGGGCCAAGCTCGACCGGCAGTTGGTTCGCCGGGCCGCCGCTACGCGGCGCCGTCGGCAGATCCAGGCCGGAGTTGGAGCGGCCCTGATCCTCGTGTTGGTCGTGGCCGGCTCGGCCTGGGGGCTCGGGGCGTTCGACTCCGACCCGAAGCAGAACACGGCCGCGGAGGACACCTGCCTCTGGACGCCGCAGGACGCGACGGCCAACACCAACCTCAAGGACGTCGGCACGCCGGCGACCAAGGATCTGCCCACCAATGGCACCCGGGCGATGACGGTGACCACCAACCAGGGTGCGCCGATCACCGCCGAGCTGAACCTGACCAACTCCCCGTGCGCGGCGGCGAGCGTCGCGCACCTGGCGAGCCGGTCGTTCTACGACAACACCAAGTGCCACGAGATCACCGCCGAGGGCGCGCTGCGCTGCGGCGACCCGAGCGGCACCGGTCTCGGTGGGCCGACCTACTCGTTCTACGACGAGGAGGTGCCGACCGTGCCGTCGGCGTCCCCGTCGGCCAGCCCGGCCCCCGGCCAACCGCCGACGTACCCGAAGGGCACGGTGGCGATGGTCTCCAACCCGCCGGGCAGCAACGGCAGCCAGTTCCTGATCTTCTTCAAGGACTTCACCACCGCCGACCCGAAGTACCCGGTGATCGGCCGGGTGACCGGCGGGCTGGACGTGGTGGAGAAGATCGGCGCCCTCCCGACCGTGGACAATGGGACCGGGGCCAAGGTCAAGCCCAGCACCGATGTGACGATCCAGAGCCTCACGGTCGGTGAACCGGTCACCGGTGCGGCACCGTCGGCCTCCGGCACCCCGGCCAGCAGCCCGAGCGCCGGCTGACCGGGCGCCACCACCCATCTAACGCGGCACTCAGCAGCAGACAGCCAGGAGGATCCAGGCGTGACGTCCACCAGAGAGCGGCAGCGCGCGGCGGCACGCGCCCGGCTCGAGAAGGATATGGCCGAGCGCGCGGCGAAGGCCCGCAAGCGCCGGCAGACAACGGCGATCGTCAGCGCGGGCGCCGCACTGGTGCTCGTGGTCGCCGGCACCGTCTGGCTGGCGGTGACCCTCGGCGGCGACGATGACAAGACCGACACCGCCGCGCCGGCGGCTGGCGCTTCCGAGTGCGCGTACACCGCACTGCCCAAGGAGCAGCGGCCCCCGCAGATCAAGGACGTGGGGGTGCCGAGCAACCAGCAGTCCGCCAAGGGCATCCAGACCATGACGATCGACACCAACCTCGGCCCGATCACCGCCAAGATCGACCGGTCGCTGGTGCCGTGCACGGCGGGCAGCTTCACCTACCTCGCGGAGAAGAACTTCTTCGACAACACCAAGTGCCACCGCCTCGTGACCGAGGGCATCAAGGTGTTGCAGTGCGGTGACCCCAGCGCCACCGGCAACGGCTGGCGGGACACCGACGGCCAGGGCGGCCCGAGCTACCGGATGGCCGAGGAGAACCTGCCCACCGACAAGCGCCCGCCGTACCCGGAGGGTGTCATCGCGATGGCCAAGTCCAGCGAACCGGGCAGCACCGGCAGCCAGTTCTTCATCGTGTACGGCGACTCTCCGCTGGACCCGGCGTACACCGTGCTGGGCACCATCACCGGCGGCATGGACCTCGTCATGGACGTGGCCAAGGCCGGCGACGACGGGGCGTTCGCCCAGCAGGCCGGCGGCGGCCACCCGAAGAAGGAGGTCATCATCAAGGACCTCACGATGAGCGCGCCGCAGAGCTGACACTCGCGCAGACGACCAAGCGCCCGCCGGCTGAGCCGGCGGGCGCTGTCGTGTCCGGGGTACGCGTCAGGCGCCGGAGGTGACCCGGTAGGCGTCGAAGACGCCGTCGACCTTGCGAACCGTGGCCAGCAGGTGGCCCAGGTGCTTCGGGTCGGCCATCTCGAAGCTGAACCGGCTCACCGCCACCCGGTCGCGGGTGGTGGTGACGGTGGCGGAGAGGATGTTGACCCGCTCGTCGGAGAGCACCCGGGTGACGTCGGCCAGCAGCTTGTGCCGGTCCAACGCCTCGACCTGGATGGCGACCAGGAACGTCGAGGCGGAGGTGAGCTTCCAACTCACCTCGACGACCCGCTCGGCCTGCGCGCGCAGGTCCTCGGCGTTGGCGCAGTCGTCGCGGTGCACGCTCACCCCGCCGGAGCGGGTGACGAAGCCGAACACCGAGTCCGGTGGGACCGGGGTGCAGCAGCGGGCCAGCTTGATCCAGACGTCGCTGACGCCCCGGACCACCACGCCCGGGTCGCTGCTGCTCTGCCGGCTGCGCGGTGGCCGGGTGGCGACGGCGGTCTCGGCGATGTCCTCCGCCGCGCCCTCCTCGCCGCCGTACGCGGCCATCAGCTTCTGCACCACCGACTGGGCGGAGACCTGACTGTCGCCGACCGCCGCGTAGAGCGAGGCCACGTCGGCCAGGTGCAGGTCCCGAGCGATCGACATGAGCGCGTCGGAGGTGAGCATCCGCTGCAACGGCATGCCCTGCTTGCGCATCGCCTTGACGATCGCGTCCTTGCCGGCCTCGATCGCCTCCTCGCGCCGCTCCTTGTTGAAGTACTGGCGGATCTTCGTGCGTGCGCGCGGGCTCTTGACGAAGCCCAGCCAGTCTTGCGTCGGGCCGGCCGTCTCGGACTTCGACGTGAAGATCTCGATCACGTCGCCGTTGGACAGCGTCGACTCCAACGGCACCAACTTGCCGTTGACCCGCGCCCCGATGCACTTGTGCCCCACCTCGGTGTGCACCGCGTAGGCGAAGTCCACAGGCGTCGACCCGGTCGGCAGCGGGATGACGTCACCCTTCGGGGTGAAGACGTACACCTCCTGGCTGGACAGGTCGAAGCGCAGCGCGTCCAGGAACTCGCTCGGGTCGGCGGCCTCGCGCTGCCAGTCGAGCAACTGCCGCAGCCAGGTCATCTCGTCGATGTGCGCGGGCGGGCCAACGATCTGAGTGCCCTTGTGCTCCTTGTACTTCCAGTGCGCGGCGATGCCGAACTCCGCGGTGCGGTGCATCGCGTACGTGCGGATCTGCATCTCCACCGGCTTGCCGGTGGGCCCGATGACCGTCGTGTGCAACGACTGGTACATGTTGAACTTGGGCATCGCGATGTAGTCCTTGAACCGGCCCGGCACCGGCTGCCAGTTGGCGTGGATCACACCCAGCGCCGCGTAGCAGTCGCGAACCGTGTCGACCAGGATGCGCACGCCCACCAGGTCGTAGATGTCGTTGAAGTCGCGACCCCGCACGATCATCTTCTGGTAGATCGAGTAGAGGTGCTTCGGCCGCCCGGTGGTCTCCGCCTTGATCTTGGCGGCCTTCAGGTCCGTGCCGACCTTCTGCGTCACCTGCCGCAACAGCGACTCGCGCTGCGGCTGGTGCTCCCCGATCAGCCGGTTGATCTCCTCGTACCGCTTCGGGAACAGCGTGCCGAAGGACAGATCCTCCAGCTCCCACTTGATCGTGTTCATACCGAGGCGGTGCGCCAGCGGCGCCAGGATCTCCAGCGTCTCCTTGGCCTTCTGCTCCTGCTTGGGGCGGGGCAGGAAGGTCAGGGTACGCATGTTGTGCAGCCGGTCGGCGAGCTTGATCACCAGCACCCGCGGGTCCTTGGCCATCGCCACGACCATCTTGCGGATCGTCTCGGCCTTGGCCGCGTCGCCCAGCTTGACCTTGTCGAGCTTCGTGACACCGTCGACAAGCAGGGCGACCTCGCCACCGAAGTCGGCACGCATCTGGTCGAGGGTGTACTCGGTGTCCTCGATGGTGTCGTGCAGCAGCGCGGCGACAAGCGTGGTGGTGTCCATCCCCAGGTTGCCGAGGATCGTCGCCACCGCGAGCGGGTGGGTGATGTAAGGGTCGCCGGACTTGCGGTACTGCCCGGAGTGCCACCGCGCGGCCGTGTCGAAGGCGCGCTGGAGCAGGCGGGCGTCCGCCTTGGGGTGGTTGTCCCGGTGGCTCGCGATGAGCGGCTCCAGCACCTCGCTGACCTGAGAGGTCTGCCAGGGCGCGTTGAACCGGGCCAGCCGGGCCCGCACCCGCCGGCCGGTGGGCGCGTTGGACAGCCCGAAGCCGCCACTGGGCGACGGGTCGATGCCGGCGTCGGTCGGGAACGGCACCACGACGCCGTCGGCGCCCGGGGACGCCTCGACGCTCGGCGGGCCACTGGTCGGATGCGCCGCGCTCTCGCTGGAAGCCCTGCCGGAGCCGTTGCCGGTGCCCGTCACCCGGGCTGGCACGTCGCTCGGCCGGTCGGTCATCGAGCCGTCAGCGTCGCCTGTCGGGTGCACCGTGCCCTCCGCCGGAGGGACGACATCGTGGGACACCGGCCTCCTCACCGCTCGCCGGAAACACGCCAGCCGAACATCGGCCGGCCTGGTCTCGCCCGCCGGACGGTGTACCGCCGGCGTCAGCAATGGGCAATGCTACCCGCACGGACGGTCCCCTGCCGCTCCGCCAGACGGTCGGCGCCCGGCCCATCCGCCGGGTCCGGGATCAAACGGTCAGTAGGGCGTGGACGGGACGCGGCGTCAGTCTCTCGCGCCCTCCCAGGAAGCCGAGCTCCAGCAGCACGGTGAAGCCGGTGACCGTCCCGCCGGCCCGCTCGACCAGGTCCAGCGTCGCCTCGGCCGTGCCACCGGTGGCCAGCACGTCGTCGACCACCAGCACCCGGTGCCCGGCGGTGAAGGCGTCCTCGTGCACTTCGAGGGTGGCCTCGCCGTACTCCAGCTCGTAGGAGACCGAGTGCGCCGGGCGAGGCAGCTTGCCGGCCTTGCGCACCGGCACCACGCCCACCCCGGCCGCGTACGCGACGGCGGCCGCGACCACGAACCCGCGCGCCTCGATGCCGACCACCACGTCGAAGGCGTCCCGCCCGTGGTAAGCGACGATCCCGTCGATCACGTCACGGAAGACCTTCCCGTCGGCGAAGAGTGGCATCAGGTCCTTGAACATGATGCCGGGCTTGGGAAAGTCGGGCACGTCCAGCACCCGACTGGCGACCAGTCGGGCGACCTCCGGGCCGCTGTCCCCGTGCGCCGCGGTGCTGTGGGTTTCCGTCACGGCTGTCTCGCTCCCCTTCAACGACGAACGGCGTCCGGCAACAGCATGCCGGACGCCGTTCGGGTGTTTCCTGTCGGGTCAGCGCCGCTTGGCGCCACCCGGCCGGTTGCCGCCGCCAGCCGGGCGACCGCCCCGGACGCCGGTCGGCCGCTTGCCCGCCGGCCGAGCGCCCACCTTGGGGGCGGCACCAGCCAGCGCGGCGGCGTCCGCGTCGAGCGGCTCGTCGGTCGCGTCGGCCGAGGCCGGGCTCACGACACCCTTACCGGTGACCTCGCCGCGGGCGAGGCCGCCCCGGCGGGTCAGGACGCGCTTGTTGTGCGCCTGGATCCGCGGGTCGTAGTTCTTGAGCAGCGCCAGCAGCGGGGTGGCCACCAGGATGGAGGTCAGGAACGCCACCGCCATACCGACGAACAGCACCAGGCCGAGGTCCTTCAGCGTGCCGGCGCCGAGCAGACCGGCACCGATGAAGAGCAGACCGCCGACCGGCAGCAGGGCCACCACGGAGGTGTTCAACGACCGCATCAGGCTCTGGTTGACGGCCAGGTTGGCCGCCTCGCCGTACGTCTGGTTGTTGTTGGCGGTGATGCCCCGGGTGTTCTCCTGGACCTTGTCGAAGACCACCACCACGTCGTAGAGCGCGAAGCCCAGGATGGTGAGGAAGCCGATGATCGTCGACGGGGTGACCTCGAAGCCGACAAGCGAGTAGATGCCGGCGGTGAGGACCAGGTTCGTGATCAGCGAGGCGACCGCGGCGACGGCCATCCGCCACTCGAAGCGCAGGATCAGGTAGACCATCACCAGCGCGATGAAGATGACCAGACCGAGGATGGCCCGCGAGGTCACCTGGCTACCCCACGCCTCGCTGACCTGGTTACCGCTGATCTGGTCGGCGTTGATGCCGAAGTCCTTGGCGATCTGAGCCTTGACCGCGTTGGCCTGCTCGGCGGTGAGCTGCCCGGTACGCAGCTCGTAGGAGTCACCGCCGGGGCCGCCGACCTTCTGCGCGGTGGCCACGTGGGCGCCTGTGTTCTCGGCGGTGAGGGCCGCGTTGACCTCGCGCTCGGCGTCGTTCAGGGTGCCGACGCTGGCCGGCACCTGGAACGAGTTGCCGCCGGCGAACTCGATGCCCAGGCTGAAGCCCCGGAGCGAGAAGCTGAGGATCGCGATCAGGACCAGGATCCCGGCGACGCCGAACCAGAGCTTGCGCCGGCCGACGATGTTGAGACCGGCCTCGCCGTTGTAGAGGCGGCTCGCCAGACCGTTTTCAGCCATCTCAGGCCTCCTTGGCGCGCGGGTTGCGGGGCTGAGTCGGCTGGTTGCGGGCCGGAAGCGCCCGGCCCAGACCGCTGACCCGCGGGGACAGGAACGCCCGGGTCCGGGCGAACATCGTCATGATCGGGTGGCGGAAGAGGAAGACCACGACCAGGTCCAGCACGGTGGCCAGACCGAGGGCGAACGCGAAGCCCTTGACCGTGCCGACCGAGACCACGTAGAGCACCACCGCGGAGAGCAGGGTGATCGCGTTGGCCGAGATGATCGTGCGGCGGGCCCGGATCCAGGCGCGGGGCACCGCGCTACGCGGGCTACGCCCCTCCCGGATCTCGTCCTTCAATCGTTCGAAGTAGATGACGAACGAGTCCGCCGCCACACCTAGTGAGACGATCATGCCGGCGATGCCGGCGAGGGTGAGCGTGAAGCCGATCTGCCGGCCGAGCACCACAAGCGCGCCGAAGACCAGCAGCGCGGAGAGGATGAGGCTCAGGAAGATCACCGAGCCGAGCAGCCGGTAGTAGAAGAACGAGTAGATGATGACCAGCAGCATGCCGATGCCCGCCGCGAGCAGACCGGCGCGCAGGTGGCTGGCGCCCAGGGTGGCGGTGACGTTCTGCGCCTCCTGCTGCTTGAAGGTCACCGGCAGCGCGCCGTAGCGCAGCTGGCCGGCGAGCGCGCTGGCGTCCTTCTGGTTGAAGTTGCCGGTGATCTGGGAGTTGCCGGTCAGCACGCCCTGGATCTCCGGGGAGGAGACGATCTCGTTGTCCAGCACGACGGCCACTCGGCACTTGCCGTCCTGGCCCAGCGCGGTCGCGTCGCAGGCCTGACCCTCGTTGTTGAACGCCTCACGGGTGAGGTTGGTCCACTTGCCCTGGCCGTCGCCGGTGAAGTCGAGGCTGACCACCCAGGCGTTGGTCTGGTCGAGCACCGCGTCGGCGTCGTCCACGTCGGTGCCGAGCACCTTGGCCTTGTCGAGCAGGTTCTTCGAGGCGCCGTCCTCGCAGGCGACGACCTGCTGGTTCGGGTCGGAGATCGACGCCGGCGGGCGCTTGTCGAGCTGCGCGCAGCTGATCGTCGGCACGTTGAACTGCATCTGCGCCGGCAGCACCGCGACCTCCTGCGCCGACAGCGTGCCGAACGGCTTGAGCTTGTCGGCGAGCGACGGGTCGGCGCTCAGGTCGGCCGGGGCCTGCAGCCCGTTGGCGGCCTGCCAGGATGCCGCGCCGACCTTCTGCTCGACGGCCTTGCGCTGCTCCTCGATGCTGGCCGGCACCGGCTCGGAGCTGGCACTGGGCGCGGCGGCGCTCGGCGAGGCCGTGGCGGACGCGGAGGGGGTCGGCGTGGCGCTCGGCGACGCCGGGGCCATCCCACCCTGACCGCCGCTGGGCGACGAGGTCACCTTCGGCGAGGCGCTGCCCGACGGAGTCGGCTGCACGCTGCCGGACGGGGTCGGGACGGCGCTGCCGGACGGGGTCGGCGTGGCGGCGGGCGGTGCCTCGGCCACGCCGCTGCCGGAGGCGGCTTTGAGCACCTTGCGGAAGCGCAGCTCGGCCGCGCTGCCCACCTCGTCGAGGTTCCGGTTCTCACCGGGCAGGGAGATGACGATGTTCCGGTTGCCCTCGGTGACCACCTCGGCCTCGGCCACGCCGAGCCCGTTGACCCGGTTCTCGATGATCTGCCGGGCCTCCTCGAGGTTCTCCGCCGTCGGCGGCTTGCCATCGACGGTGTTGGTCGCCTCCAGCGTCATCCGGGTGCCGCCGATCAGGTCCAGACCGAGCTTTGGCTCGAGCCGGTCCTTCAAGCTGCCGTTGGCTCCGGCGAAGAACACCAAAAGATAGAGGACCACGAAGATGAACCCGAGCACGGCGAGCTGCCGCCCGGGGCGCATCTGTCCCTGAGGTGGTGGTGCCACGGCTGTCCTGTCTCCCTGTACGGTCGCGCCGCTGTGCGCAGCGGCGGCGGTGTCGGGCCGGGGGCCCCGCCCGACGGGTCTGCCTTGAGCCGACGAGATGCCGACACGAAGACCGGGCGCCCCGGCGTGGAACGCCGACGGCCACGGAATCGTGCCGACGCCCGGCGTCGACCCAACTATCCAGTTTTCACGTCTCGTCCGCTGCCCCGTCGGGCGCGGCAACCCGGAAGCCGGTCGACCGGTCGTACGCCGGACCCACCGCTCCCGGGACGGGGTCAGTCCTTGGCGGTGTCCGCGTCCTCGGTGACCGGCTCGCTCGGCAGCTCCGCGCGGGTGACCACCCGCGCGATGGCCGGGCGGGCGTAGCGGGTCTGCACGCCCGGTGCGACCTCGATCAGGACAGTGTCGTCCTCGATGCCGGTGACCGTGCCGTAGAGCCCACCGATGGTCACGACCTCGTCGCCGGGGCCGAGGTTGGACTGCATCGACTCCGCCTCACGGCGGCGCTTCTGCTGGGGCCGGATCATCATGAAGTACATGACACCGAAGAGCAGGGCGATCATCAGGATCGGCGTGAAACCGCCGGCCCCGCCGCCCGCTGCTGCGTATTGCACGGTTACTGCCTTCCCATTGGCCACCTGCCCGGCACCGTGGGTGCCGGAGCGGAGGCGGATTCTCACGTCCTGTACAGACCGCGGCGAAGTCTAAACCCTGCACCTGAGAACACCGAATGCGGCACAGATCACGTTCACATCACGGCAGTTCGGTATCCAAGGAGAACAGATCGGGCACAGGCGGACTATCCGCGCCAAATGTACCATTCGGCGGGGTGCGTCCCAGATGCCGCCAGGCGGCCTCGGTAGCCACCCGCCCCCGGGGCGTACGGGCCAACAGACCAGCCCGCACCAGGAACGGCTCGCAGACCTCCTCGACCGTGTCCGGCTGCTCCCCCACCGCCACCGCGAGGGTGGACAACCCGACCGGGCCGCCCCGGAACGAGTCGACCAACGCGGTCAGCACCGCGCGGTCGAGCCGGTCCAGGCCGAGCGCGTCCACGTCGTACACGATCAGGGCGGCACGGGCGGTGTCGAGATCGACCACCCCGTCGGCCCGCACCTCGGCATAGTCGCGGACCCGGCGCAGCAGCCGGTTGGCGATCCGCGGCGTGCCCCGGGACCGACCGGCGATCTCGGTAGCGCCGTCGGGGGTGATCGGCACCCCCAGGATCCGCGCCGAGCGGTGCAGCAGCGTCTCCAGATCCGCCGGGGCGTAGAAGTCGAGGTGCGCGACGAAGCCGAACCGGTCGCGCATCGGCCCGGTCAACAGGCCCGAGCGGGTCGTCGCGCCGACCAGGGTGAACGGCTCGACGTCCAGCGGAATCGCCGTCGCCCCCGGACCCTTGCCGACCACCACGTCGACCCGGAAGTCCTCCATGGCGCTGTAGAGCAGCTCCTCGGCCGGCCGCGCGATCCGATGGATCTCGTCGATGAAGAGCACGTCGCCCTCGGCGAGACTGGTCAGGATCGCCGCCAGATCGCCGGAACGCTCGATCGCCGGGCCGCTGGTCACCCGGATGCCCGCGCCCAACTCGGCGGCGACGATGTTGGCCAGGCTCGTCTTGCCCAACCCGGGCGGGCCGGAGAGCAGGATGTGGTCCGGTGGCGACCCCCGCCGCATGGCGCCCTGCAACAACAGGTCGAGCTGGTCGCGTACCCGGTCCTGAGCGATGAACTCGGCCAGCCGCTTCGGCCGTACCGTGGCCTCCGCGTCCCGGTCGGCGTCGCTGACGTACGCCGACACGAGCCCCTCGGTCTCGCTCATCGGGCCACCCGCGCGCTCATCGGGTGCGGCCCAGCAGGCGGATGGCCTGCTTGAGCAGGACCGGCACCGGCGGGGTCTCCCCCTCGATCGACTCCGCCACCGCGGCCACCGCCTGATCGGCCTGACCGGCCGTCCAGCCCAGCCCGACCAGCGCCTGCCGGACCTGCTCGGGCCAGCTGCCGCGGGTCACCCCGGCCGCGCCGTCCGCGCCGATCGGGACCGGGCCGATCCGGTCGCGTAGCTCCAGCACCAGACGTTCCGCACCCTTCTTACCGATCCCCGGTACGCGGGTCAGAGCGGCCGTGTCGGCGTTGGCGATCGCCTTGCGCACCGCGTCCGGGGTGTGCACTGCCAGCACCGCCTGGGCCAGTCGTGGGCCGACCCCACTGGCGGTCTGGAGCAGCTCGAACAGCGACTTGGCGTCGTCGTCGGCGAAGCCGTAGAGGGTCAGCGAGTCTTCCCGCACGATCAGGCTGGTGGCGAGCCGGGCGACCTGGCCGACCCGTAGCTCGGCGAGCGTCCCGGGTGCGCAGTGCACGGCGAGGCCGACACCGCCGACCTCGATCACGGCCTGGTCCGGGCCCGTCGCGGTCACCGTGCCGCGCACGCTGGCGATCATCGCGCTCCTCCTCGTCGTGCCCGGTCGGCTGCGGCGGCCAGCTTCGAGCGGGTCCCGCCGCGCCACACGTGGCAGATGGCCAGGGCCAGCGCGTCGGCGGCGTCGGCCGGCTTCGGTGGCTCGGCCAACCGCAACAGCCGGGTCACCATCGCCGTCATCTGCGCCTTGTCGGCCTGACCGGACCCGGTCACGGCCGCCTTCACCTCGCTCGGGGTGTACGTCTGCACCGGCAACCCGGCCCGCGCCCCGGCCAGCACGGCGATGCCGCTGGCCTGCGCGGTGCCCATCACCGTGCGTACGTTGTGCTGGCTGAAGACCCGCTCGACGGCGACGCTCTCCGGTTCGTGCTTGGCCACCAGCTCGTTCAGCGACCGGTCCAGGTGCAACAGGCGCAGCGCCAGGTCGTCGGCCGGGTCGGTGTAGACCACGTAGTAGGCGACCAACGTGCAGGGTCGGCCGGGCACACCCTCGACCACGCCCACCCCACACCGGGTCAGCCCCGGATCCACACCGAGCACGCGCACGCCGCCCCCTCCCCAGCCGTTAGCAGTACGTGTGTTCGACACCCTAACCGGCGCCCTTCCCACCAGCCCCACGGGACACGCCCGCCCGCGCCCGCGCCGCCCCCGCGCAAGGCCGCGCCGCCCCGCGCGGGAGGCCAGCCCGGGCCAAGATCGTGCTCGATCCAGGTTCTAGTGGCCTTACCGACGCACCGATACCACTACATCCTGGATGTAGCGCGATCTTGGCGGGTGGGGCCACACAGCTTGGGTACGGAGTATGTGTCGCTGACCCATGTGCCGGGGAGCACACAGCTCGTAACTTCTTGCGCCATGACGGCAGAACCCGTGGTGGTCCCCCACGTCGTACAGGTCGACCTCTCCGGTCGGACCGCCCTGGTCAGTGGTGGCGGCAGCGGCATCGGGCGGGCGTGCGCCCTGCGGCTTGGCGCGGCCGGCGCCAAGGTGCTTGTGGTGGACCGCAACCTGGAGGCGGCCAAGGCGGTGGCCGCCGAGGTCGGCGGTCGGGCCGAGGGCGTCGACCTGTCCGACGCCGCGGCGGTGGACTCGCTCGACCTGGACGTGGACATCGTGGTGAACAACGCGGGGCTCCAGCACGTCGCGCCATTGCAGGACTTCCCCGTGGAGCGCTTCGAGTACATCCAGCGGGTGATGGTGGAGGCGCCGTTCCTGCTGATCCGCCGGGCGTTGCCGCAGATGTACGCCCGGGGCTGGGGGCGGATCATCAACATCTCCTCGGTGCACGGGTTGCGCGCCTCGCCGTACAAGGCGGCCTACGTCTCGGCCAAGCACGCTCTGGAAGGGCTGTCGAAGGTGGTCGCGCTGGAGGGCGCCGCGCACGGGGTGACCGCCAACTGCATCAACCCGGCGTACGTGCGCACCACCCTGGTGGAGAGCCAGATCGCCGACCAGGCGGCGAGCCACGGGATCGACGAGGCCGAGGTGATCGAGAAGATCATGCTGGCCCGGGCCGCGATCAAGCGGCTGATCGAGCCGGAGGAGGTCGCCGAGTTGCTCGCGTACCTCTGCTCGCCGCCGGCGGCGTTCATCACCGGCGCCTCGATCGCCCTCGACGGGGGCTGGACGGCCAACTAGTGGGGCTGAGCACAATGTCGACCATGTCATCGCCGGTGGAGTTCCTGGAGCTGCTCGCCCGTGAGGCCGCGGCGGTCGAGTTCGAGGGACCGCTGGTGGCCGCGCGGGCTGCCGGGCTGCCGCCGGACCGGCTGGCCGAGCTGGAGCAGGCCAGGTCGGTGGCGTTGCGGGTCCGCGCACTGCTGGAGCGTCGGCGTCGCCGCGAGAGCGAGCTGTCCGGCCTGTACGACACGGTCAGCGACCTGGCCGGGCTGCGCGACCTGGACGACGTGTTGCGGGCGATCGTGCACCGGGCCCGCCACCTGCTCGGCGCGGACGTGGCCTACATGACGCTCAACGACGACGAGCGTGGCGACACCTACATGCGAGTGACCGACGGCTCGGTCTCGGCTCGTTTCCAGCGGCTGCGCCTGCCGATGGGCGCCGGTCTCGGTGGCCTGGTGGCGCAGTCCGGCGCCCCGTACGTCACCGCCAACTATGGCGAGGACGCGCGCTTCCATCACACCGGTGAGATCGACGCCGGGGTCGGGGAGGAGGGGCTGGTGGCGATCCTCGGGGTCCCGCTGCGGCTCGGTTCCACCTCGATCGGGGTGCTCTACTCGGCCAACCGTTCGGCCCGGCCGTTCCTCCGGGAGGAGGTGGCGTTGCTGGTGTCGCTGGCCGCGCACGCCGCGGTGGCGATCGACACCGCCCGGCTGCTGACCGAGACCCGTTCGGCGTTGGCCGAGCTGTCGGCGGCGAACACCACCATCCGGGCGCACAGCAGCTCGGTGGAGCGGGCCGCGGCGGCCCACGACCGGATGACCGCCCTGGTGCTGCGCGGTGGCGGTGTGGAGGACGTGGCGGCGGCGGTGACCGAGGTGCTGGGCGGCGCGCTGTTGGCGTTGGACGCCGAGGGCCGGCTGCTGGCTCGGGTGGGTGAGATCGAGGAACCGGACCGGGCGGACATCGTCGAGGCGGTGGCCGCGTCGCGGACCGAGGGGCGCAGCGTACGCCGAGGTCCACTCTGGTACGCGGCCGTGGTGGCAGGCACGGAGAACCTGGGCGCGCTGGTGCTGCGCCCAGACGACGAGTTGGTCGACGCCGATCAGCGGATCCTGGAACGAGCCGCGTTGGTGACCGCGCTGCTGCTGCTGTTCCGCCGAACGGTCGCGGAGGCGGAGGGGCGGGTCCGTGGCGAGTTGCTGGACGACCTGATCGCCCGCCCGCTGCGCGACACCGACGCGCTGCGCAGCCGGGCCCGCCGGCTCGGCGTGGATCTGGACGCGCCGCACGTGCTGGTGGCGGTGGGCGACGACGCGATCGCCTCGACCGGCTCGGCCCGGCAGCGGGTGCTCTCCTGGGCCACCACGTACGCCTCGGCGCGCGGCGGGTTGGCCGCGGCGCGCGATGGCCGGGTGGTGCTCATGCTGCCGGGGCTGGACGCGGGCGGCAGTGCCCGCGCGGTGGCCCGGGACCTGTCCCGGGTGACCGGGCGACCGGTGACCGCCGGGGCGAGTGGCCCGTCGAACACGCCGTCGGCGCTGGCCGGGACGTTCCAGGAGGCGGACCGGTGCCTGACGGCGCTGGGCGCGCTGGGCCGGGCGGGGCAGGGCGCGAGCACGATGGAGCTGGGCTTCGTCGGGCTGTTGCTGGGCACGGTCGGCGACCGGGGTGAGAAGGACGTGACCGAGTTCCTCACCGCCACCGTCGGGCCGGTGCTCGACTACGACGCCCGGCGCGGCACGGCGCTGGTAAAGACCCTGGAGGCGTACTTCGGGGTGGGTGGCAGCCTGGCCCGGGCCGCCGAGCAGCTGCACGTGCACGTCAACACGGTGACCCAGCGGTTGGAGCGGGTCGGGCAGCTGCTCGGCGTCGACTGGCAGCGACCCGAGCGGGCGCTGGAGGTGCAGCTCGCGCTGCGTCTGCACCGGCTGCGCGCACCGGCCCGCTGACCGACGCCCGCCTGCGGGCCCAGCGAGCCGCTGGCCGGGCGTGCGGCGTCAGCGGGCCTGGATGCCCACCAGCACGGCGTCGACCACCCGCTCGGGCAGGGACTGCTCGTCCAGGTCCGGATTCCACTGCAGCACCCGCTGGATCAGCATCGGCCCGGTGAGCAGCGCCATCGTCACCTCGACGTCGATGTCGGCGCGGAGCACCCCCTCGTCGATGCCGCGTCGCAGCACCTCGCGCATCAGCTGACGCCGGGGCGAGATGATGTTCTGGTAGAGCTGGAACTGGTCCGCGCTGCGGTTCACAGCGGGGGCCAGGCAGGGCATGATCTTGGCTGCCCGTGGGTCGACGTTCTTGCCGATCGCGCCGACCAGCAGCACCAGGTCGTCGCGGACGGAGTGGCCCGCCGGCTGCGCCATGACGCCTTTGAGTCGCCGCAACGCGTCCAGCAGCAACGCGTCCTTGCCGGCCCAGCGGCGGTAGATGGTGGCCTTGCCGACCCCGGCGCGGGCGGCGATCGCCTCGATCGACAGCGCCTCGATGGTGCTGCCCTCGGCGAGCAGGTCGAGGGTGGCCTCGATGATCGCCTCGTCGGCGCGGATGCTCCGCGGTCGCCCGGGCGACCGCGGAGCATCGGCAGTGGACGTCATGTCCGCCATTCTCGCCGAACCTATGCCGTGCCGGCGAGTTCGGGCTCGGCGACCGGCGCCGCCGGGGCGACGCTGGTGTCCTCCTTGCCCGGCATCCAGCGCAGCACCACGATGATCCCGAGCGCGGCGATCACCGCGGAGAGCCCAGCCGCCCAGTGCATGGCGGTGACGAAGGCGTCGTTGGCCGCCGAGATCAGCGCCGGCGCCGCCGGGCCGAGCTGGCCCGCCACCGCGTACGCCCCGGAGATCGACTCGTTGGCCGCGTCGTGGGCCTGCGTGGGCAGACCGGTCAGCGCGTCACCGATGTCGCTGCGGTAGACGGCGGAGAGCACCGAGCCGAGGACGGCCACGCCGAGCGCGCCGGCCACCTGCCGGATGGTGTTGCTGACCGCGGAGCCGACACCGGCCTTCTCCCGGGGCAGCGCCGACATGATCGACTCGGTGGCCGGCGGCATGATGTTGGCCATCCCGGCGCCCTGGATCAGGAAGACGAGCAGCACGATCCAGATCGGGGTGGACGCGCCGATGAAGACGAAGGCACCGAGTGACACCACGGTCAGCGCCAACCCGACGGTGGCGACGGCCTTACCGCCGTAGCGGCGGACCATCGCGGCGCTGCGCGGCGCGAAGATCAGCTGAGCGCCGGCGAAGGGCAGGAAGAGCAGGCCGGTCTGCAACGGGCTGTAGTCGCGCACGAGTTGCAGATAGAACGAGCCGAAGAACATCGAGCCCATCGCGGCGAAGAACACCAGGCCGACGATGGCGACCGGCGCGGCGAACCGGGGCACCTTGAACAGTCGGACGTCCAGCGACGGGTGGTCGCTGCTCCGCTCGTGCTGCACGAACCAGGCCAGCACCGCGAGCCCGACCAGGATCGAGCCCCAGGCCAGCGGGCGGTCGAAGCCGTGCTCGCCGCCGTCGATGATGCCGTACGAGAGGGCGACCAGGCCGACCACGGAGAGCAGGACACCGAGCACGTCGACGCGACCAGGCCGGGGGTCACGCGACTCGGGGACCAGCAGCGCGACCAGGACCACGCCGGCGACTACCACCGGCACGTTGATCAGGAAGACCGAGCCCCACCAGAAGTGCTCCAGCAGCGCGCCGCCGAGGATCGGGCCGATCGCCACGGCGAGACCGACCGCGCCGGCCCAGACACCGATGGCCCGACCACGCTCGCGCGGGTCGAAGACGTTGGAGATGATCGACAGCGTCACCGGCATGATGGCCGCGCCGCCGACCCCCATCAGGGCGCGGGCCGCGATGAGCTGGCCGGGGCTCTGCGCGTACGCGGAGAGCAACGACGCCAGACCGAACAGCGCCAGACCGATCATCAGGAAGCGCTTGCGGCCGGCGCGGTCGCCGAGCACCCCGAAGGTGAACAGCAGCCCGGCGAAGACGAGCGTGTAGGAGTTGATGGACCACTCCAGCTCGCCCTGGCTGGCGCCGAGGCCGTGCACCGGGTCGGCCAGCGTACGCAGGGCGACGTTGAGGATCGTGTTGTCGAGGACGACCACGAGGAGGCTGATCACCAGCACCCCCAGGATCGCCCACCGCCTCGGGTGTCCGGTGTTGTTGTGCAGCTCCATGCCTGGCTATTCCCCCCACGCTTGTCACCCGCGACGCAATACGATACGGGTCAGACTCGTAACGCGAGTCAGCCTACGACGCGCATTAACGATACGGTACCGATCCGTATCGTATGTGGTGGGCGTCACGCCCGGCCGGGACGGTCCGGCAGGCGGCCACGGCGTCCGACAGCGTGCCGAGACGGATCGCCGGATCGCCGAGCGGCTCGATCCAGCCCGGCCCGGCGCCGTACACCCGCAGGAGCGGGAAGTCCCGGGCGAAGCGCACCAGGCGGTACGCGCGGCCGGTGAGCGGCGTCTGCGACCAGAGCACGACGGTGTGCGGGCGGGCCCGGCGCACCGCGCTGGTCAGCGCGGGCCAGGGCAGCGCGGGGCCGAGATTCAGAGCGCCACGGCCCTGCTCGCGCAACGCGGCGGCGAGCGCGAGCAGGCCCAGGCTGTGCGCCTCCTGCTCGGCCCCGGCCAGCAGCACCCCGCCGGTGGGCAGTGACCGGCCCGGCTCCCGGCGGTACGCGTCCAACCCGACCCGGACACCCTCGAAGAGGGCGTGCTCGATGACGACCTCGGCGGCGGTACGCCCCGACAGCCGGGCCAGCAGCGGACGGCAGACCTGCTCCCAGAGCGCCGGCACGCCCCACGCCTCGGCCACCGCCAACAGCGACGAGGCGACGCCGTTGGCGTCCAGGTCCTCAGCCGCCAGCGACACCTGCTTGTGCGCGATCTCCACGGCCTCCGCCGGCATCGGATCGGTCAGCACCAGACGTACCCCCGGGTAGACGTTCTCTACCCGGGGTTCGCTCGAAGGGCGCGTCGCGGATGCGCCGTCGCGGGATTCAGCGGCGGCGGGTCGCCAGCCGGTGGGCCAGCGCGGCGACGCTGCCCCAGATGCCGCGCCGGAACAGCACCACGACGAGGACGAAGATGCCGCCGGTCACCAGGCCGATCGCCTCGAACCCGGAGAACGACAACAAGTCCTCCAACCGGACCACGAGGGCCGCGCCGAGCACCCCACCCCAGAGGGTGCCGATCCCGCCGAGCACCACCACGATGACCGCCTTGCCGGAGGTGGTCCAGTGCAGCACGTCCAGCGAGACGAAGCGGTGGCCGACCGCGAACAACCCGCCGCCAAGGCCGGCGATGAACCCGGAGAGCACGAACGCGGTGAGTTTGTAGCGGTGCACCGGGTAGCCCAGCGCCCGCGCTCGGGCCGGGTTGTCCCGGATGCCGACCAGCACCCGACCGAACGGTGAGTGCACGATCCGCCAGGCGGCGGCGAGCCCGAGCAGCACGATCGGCAGGATCGCGTAGTAGAAGAAGTAGTCGTCGGTGAGGTCGACGCCGAACAGGTCGCGGGGCACCCCCTGCAGGCCGTTCTCGCCCTGGGTCACCGAGCGCCACTCGTTGGCGACGTAGTAGACCAGCTGCGCGAAGGCCAGGGTCACCATGGCGAAGTAGATGCCGGTCCGCTTGACCGCCAGGTAGCCGATCGGCACGGCCAGCACCGCCGCGGCCAGGGCCCCGGCCAGCACCGCGAGGGGGAACGGCAGGCCGGCGTGGATGGCCACCAACCCGGTGACGTACGCCGACGTGCCCCAGAACGCGGCGTGCCCGAAGGACATCAGCCCGGTGAAGCCGAGCAGCAGGTCCACCGCCACGGCGAACAGCGCCCAGCAGAGGATGTCCACCGCGACCGCCGGGTAGAGGCCGTTGGGCAGCCACGCCGCGACGGCCAGACCGACGGCGAGCAGCGCGTACCGCACCCAGCCGGGGGCCCGCGCCACGGCGATCAGTCCGGACGGCGGTGTCGAGCGGGACGCGTCGGTAGGAGTGTGCACGGTGTTCGTCATGCGGGGGCCTCCTCACGACCGAACAGGCCGGCCGGGCGCCAGAGCAGCACGCCGGCCATCACCACGAAGACGATGGTCTGCGAGACGAGCGGGAAGTTGGACAGGTACGCCTCGCCCCACGCCTGCACCAGCCCGATGCCGAAGCCGGCGGCAACCGAGCCGAAGATCGAGCCCAGCCCGCCGATCACCACCACGGCGAACACCACGATGATCAGGTCGGCGCCCATCAGCGGGTTGACCGCCCGCATCGGCGCGGCCAACACACCGGCGAGGCCGGCCAGCCCGATGCCGAAGCCGAAGACCGGAGTCACCCACCGCCCGACGTCGATGCCGAACGCGCGGGTCAGGTCCGGCCGCTCGGTGGACGCCCGGACCACCATGCCGATCCGGGTCCGGGTCAGCACCCACCACACCGCGACGCAGAGCAGCACCGTGAAGCCGAGGATGAAGACCCGGTACGTCGGGAAGTCGAAGAGCCCGAAGTCGACCGACCCGCTCAACAGCGACGGCGTCTCGTACGGGCTGGACTGCACGCCGTAGCGCAGCTTCACCAGGTCCTGGAGGATCAGCGTCAGCCCGAAGGTGAGCAGGAAGTTGTAGAGCGGGTCCAGTGTGGTCAGCCGGTGGATCACCGCGCGTTCCAGCGCCATGCCGAGCAGACCCAACCCCACCGGCATGATCACCAGGGCTGCCCAGAACGGCACGCCCGCCTCGGTGAGCAGCACGTACGCCCCGAACGCGCCGAGCATGTAGAACGCGCCGTGGGCGAAATTGACCACCCGCAGCATGCCGAAGATGACCGCGAGCCCGAGGGCGAGCAGGGCGTAGAACGCCCCGCTCACCAACCCGTTGAACGTGTTCTGCGCGAATCCGCTCATAGTTTGCAGTCCGCCGAGGGCGCGCGGAACGCCTCCGCGGCGGGGATCGTCTTGAGCACCTTCACGTAGTCCCACGGCTCGGTGACCTCGGACTGCGGCTTCACCTGGGCCAGGTACGCGTCGTGCACCACCCGGTGGTCCTCGGCGCGGATCTTCCCGTTGCGCAGGAAGACGTCCTCGACCGTCTTGCCCTCCAGGCCCTTGACCACGGCGTCCGCGTCGTCGGTGCCGGCGGCCTGCACCGCCTCCAGGTACTGCAATGCCGCCGAGTAGTTGGCCGCGTGCGCGAACGTCGGCCTGGTGCCCGCCTTCCCTTGGAAACGGTCGGCGAACTCCCGGTTCTTCGCGTCGAAGTTCCAGTACCAGGCGTCGGTGTACGTGGTGCCGGCCAGCGCTGCCGGGGTGAGCGAGTGGATGTCGGTGAGGAACATCAGCCCCACCGCGAGGCCGACGCCCTTGTCCCGCAGCTTGAACTCGTTGTACTGCTTCACCACGTTGACCAGCTCCGCGCCGGCCTGCATGGTGCCCAGCACGTCCGGCTTCGGGTTCAGGTTCGGTGCCTTGAGCAGGAAGGTGGAGAAGTCACCGCTGGTGTTCGGGAACGGCGCCCCGTCCTTGCCGACGACCGCCCCGCCGGCCGCCGTGATCGCGGTGGAGAAGCTCTTCTCCATGTCCTGACCGAAGGCGTAGTTCGGGTAGAGGATGTACCAGTTCTTGCCGATCTGCTCGGTGGTGGTCTTCCCGGTGCCGTTGGCCAGCATGTACGTGTCGTACGCGTAGTGGAAGGTGTATTTGTTGCAGCTCTTGCCGGTCAGGTCGGTGGTCGCCGCGCCGATGTTGAAGTAGAGCTTCTTCTTCTCCTTCGCCACGTCGGCGACCTTCAGCGCGGCCGACGAGGTGGGCACGTCCAGGATCAGGTCGACGCCCTTGCGGTCGTACATCTCCTGGGCCTTGGAGTTGGCCACGTCCGGCTTGTTCTGGTGGTCGGCGGTCTCCACGGTGATGTCCCTGGTCACCGCCTTGTCGCCGTACTTCGCGGTGAAGTCGGCGATGGCCATCTCCACCGCCGCCACCGAGTTCTTCCCGGACAACTCCGAGTACGCCCCGGACTGGTCGTTGAGCACGCCCAGCACGACCTTGCCGCCGGTCAGCTTCTGGTCGCCACTCGACTGCGGGCCACCGCCACCGCACCCGGCGACCAGCACCACCACGGCCGACGCCGCGGCCACACCCATCGTCCTGCGCATGCCCACTCCATCCATCCCGTGCGTCGTCGCGCGGGTCGTCGTTGAGAAGATTCAGATCCCGAGGTACGCGAGCAGTTCGCGCTCGCGCGAGCGCACCTCGGAGTTGTCCATCGCCTCGGCGACACGTCCCTCGGCGAGCAGGTAGTGCCGGTCGGCGACACCTGTGGCGAAGTGCAGGTTCTGTTCGACCAACAGCACGGTCACCCCGTGCCGTTTGGCCTCGCGCAGCAGGTCGCCGACCTGCTGCACCAGCAGTGGCGACAGCCCTTCGGTGGGCTCGTCGCAGAGCAGCAGCCGGGCGCCCATCCGCAGCACCCGGGCCAGCGCGAGCATCTGCTGCTCGCCGCCGGAGAGCATGGTGGCCGCCGAGTCCCGCCGGGTGTGCAGGGCCGGGAACGCCGCGTACACCCGTTCCAGCGACCACGGGTCGGGGCCGACGGTGGGTGGCAGCGTGAGGTTCTCGGTGACGGTCAACGTGGCGTAGCTGCCCCGGTCGTCGGGCACCCAGCCCAACCCGAGGCGGGCCCGCTTGTGCGCCGGCAGCCGGGTGATGTCCCGCCCGTCCAGCTCCACCGTGCCGCGCTGGCCGGGGTGCAGCCCCATCACGCAGCGCAGCAGGGTGGACTTGCCGGCGCCGTTGCGGCCGACCAGGGTGACCACCTCGCCGGCGGAGACCTGGAGGCTGACGTCGCGCAGCACCTGCGCCTCGCCGTAGGAGGCGGACAGGTTCTCAATGCGCAGCATCAGCGGCTCCCAGGTAGGCGGTGATCACACGCTCGTCGGCGCGAACCTGCTCGTACGGGCCCTCGACGAGGACCTTGCCGGCCTGGAGCACGGTCACTGTGTCGGCGAGTCGGCCGACCACGCTCATGTTGTGTTCGACCATCACCACGGTCCGGCCCTGGCGGACCCGGCCGATCAGCTCGACGGTGCGATCGACGTCCTCCAGGCCCATGCCCGCGGTCGGCTCGTCGAGCAACAGCACCTTCGGATCGAGCGCCAGAGCGATGGCCAGCTCCAGAGCCCGTTTACGGCCGTACGCCAGCGACTCGGACGGCACCTGCGCCAGCTCGGCCAGCCCCACCATGGCCAACAGCTCGTCGGCCCGCTCGGTGTAGCGGCTCATCAACTTCGCCGAACGCCAGAACCGCCAGCCCAGCCCGCTGGGCGACTGCAACGCAAGCGCGACGTGCTCACGGGCGGACAGCTGCGGAAAGAGGCTGGTGATCTGGAACGAGCGGGCCACGCCGAGGCGGGCCACCTGCTCCGGGGGCAGCCCGGTGACGTCCCGCCCGGCCAGCTCGATCCGGCCGCCGCTCGGTCGCAGGAAACCGGTGAGCAGGTTGAACAGGGTGGTCTTGCCCGCGCCGTTCGGGCCGACAAGCGCGTGCACACTGTCCGACGCCACGTCGAGGTCGACGTCGTCGACCGCCCGGAAACCCCGGAAGTCCCGGGTCAGCCCACGGGCCGACAGGAGCGCTTGCCCGGCCATCGCCTCATCCTCCGCACGCCGCAGCGACGGTCGATTCGGTGACCGCGGTCACAGGGCCGTCGCGTGGACGAAACCTACGGCGAGCCGACGGAGTCGAGCCATGTCGATGGACTCCATATTCGGCCTGCGGTTGACGTGCACGAACGCCACTCCCCCGCGCCGCCAACTTGACCGAGCCCCCTAGGTTGATGATCCACACAGTTCAGCGGAAGGTTCCCACCCCATGCCCGTCGGTTTCACCATGGCGATCGTCTTCGCCGTCGCCCTGGCGGTCAGCGCTGTCGTCGCTCTCGTCGCCCCCGCACGGTCGCCGAAGCGGATCGCCGCCCTCGCGGCGCTCGCCTTCCTCGCCCTCACCCTGGTGGTGGGTGTCGCCTCCAGCGCCCACTCGGTGCCCATCCGCTCGGTCGGCATCGTCACCAGCTTCGGCAAGCCCACCGGCGAGGTGACCGGCTCGGGCCTGAAGTGGGTGGCGCCCTGGCAGAAGGTCGGCGAGTGGGACGCGGGCCGGCAGAAGTACGACCACATCGGCGGCGACAACTGCGTCCGCGTACGCACCGGCACCCTCGCCGACGCCTGCGTCGAGGTGCTCGTCGAGTGGCAGGTCAAGCCGGAGAACGCACCGAAGCAGTTCATGGACTACAAGGGCGACTTCGACAGCTTCCGGGGGCAGCGGGTGGGTGTGCAGCTCGACAGCGCGGTCAACGACGCCTTCGCGGCGTACAACCCGCTGGAGAAGATCGACGCCCAGACCGGCGACCTCAACGTCGACCTGAAGCCGTTCGCCGCGAACATCAAGACCAGCGCGGAGACCCGGCTCGCCACCGACGTGGACATCCTCTCGGTGACCATCACCCGGGTGAACCACGACGACAAGACCGAGGGCAACATCAAGGCGTTCCAGGACAAGCTGGCACAGACCCGCAACCTGGAGCAGGACCGCAAGAACGCGGAGATCTCCAAGCAGATCACCGAGACCAACGCGAAGGTCGACAAGGTGACCCGCTGCCTGGAGATCGCGGAGAAGAACGGCGCGAACCCGGGGCTCTGCATCAACCCGGGCATCGTCACCGGCAAGTGACCCGCAGCCGGCCCACCCCGCTACAGGTGGGCCGGCTCGCGCGTTGCGTTGATCTCGGGCTAGGCGAAGCTGAACAGCGGCGGAAACACGAGGACCACGATCCAGGCCCACGCTGCGTAGACCGGCAGGTAGCCGGTCTGCCACCGAACGAGTGTCCCGAACGGCGTGCGCCGACGGATGAAGGACAGCAGCAGCCACGCCGACCACGCGAGGTTGACCAGGAGGATCACGTTCTCGCCGAGCGCGGCAGCCCGGTTGGGCGTACTGCCGTAGTCATCGGTGATGCGCCCGGTGATCTCTACCAACACCAGCACGTCGATGGCCAACGCACTGACCACGAGCGCGAGTTGAAGTTTGTCGAACGGGCCGGGCGGGGCCAGCGGATCGCGGGCCGAGAGTGAGTAGAGCAGCAGCCCCAGCACCACGACCAGCAGGAGGTCGAAGAGGAGCAGCGCCTCACGCTCGACGTCGATGCCGTGGCTGGTCCAGACGACAGCGACGAGGAAGGCGAGCAGGGCGGCCGTGAAGAGCGGGGTGAACAGCCGGGTGAGGACCGGCGCGATGTTCTCGACGACACTCTGCTTGGCCTCGACGAGCCACCCGGCCACGACGACCGCGGCTGCGGCGCCACCGGGCAGAAGCCACTGCGAGACGAACTCCTCCGGGACGATTCCGATGGCCGCGAAGGTGTTGAACAGGAACGCGGAGAGCACGCCGCCACCGAGGGCCATCAGCACCAGGTAGATGAACCACTCACCGGTGAACCGGATGAAGTCCATGCGTCGGCGGGAGGAGCGCCAGTCGTCGGCGACATAGGCCAGACCGACCACCAGCCACAGGGCGATGGGAAGGTGAACGCTGGTGACGACCACGGACTGCGAATCGTCCGCCAGGGGGTAGGCGTTGGCCGCCACCGCGCCGATTACGAAGAACACCGCCAGTGCCGCGATCACCGACCGTCGGGCTCCCCGGCGCCAGGCCAGGAACGCCGCCAGCCAGGGCAACGCGAACAGGGTGAAGTTCCGCGCGTAGAACGAGCCGTCGTCGGCGAAGCTCAGCCCGAACAACGCCGGCACCTTGACGGACACCAGCGCACCCGCCGCACAGCCGAGCATGACCCACAGGTCCCGACGCGAGCGCGTGCCGCCGACCGGGCTGCCGGAGTCGCCGGTCAGCACCAACTGCTTCCATAGCCGTTCCGAGTGTTCCCGGGCGAACTCCCGGGAGAGTTCGTCGAGGCTGCCCATCCTTTTCACCGCGACCAGAAACGCCTCGTCCGGGCTCAGGCCAGCGGCCACGAGCTCGTCGACGGAGCCGCGAAGGTGGTCTTCCAGCTCGTCGGCGTCCACCGCCTGCAGCTCCCGGCGGCGCAGCACGTACTGGCGCCACTGCTCAAACTGCGCTTCCAACTCCTGCGGCCCCTCGTGCGCCGTCATGCCAGGCCCTCCAACGGGCGCACCGTCAGCGGCGCGCGGTCGTGCCAGATCTCCTTGAGCGCACCCACCACGGTGTCCCACTGCCGGCGCTGCTCGGCCAGCTCGGCCAGACCCCGGTCGGTGATGCGGTAGTACTTGCGCTTCCGCTCGCCGGCGACCGCCTGCCAGCTCGACTCCAGATGACCGAGGCGCTCAAGCCGGTGCAGCAACGGGTACAGCAGCCCTTCGGTCCAGTCCAGCTCACCCCCGGACAGCTCGTTGATCCGCCGGAGGATGGCGTAGCCGTAGCTCTCGCCCTCGGCCAGGATGCCGAGCACCATCGGTGTCGCCGAGGCGGCGACCAGGTCCTTGGCGACCTTCATAAAACCTCCCGCCCCTAAACCTAGAAGTACGATGCATAGTACTGCTAGGCATACCTCCTGGCGCAACGGCCGGGGCGAGACGTCGACCGAATCGCCGTTACGGGCAGCTGTGGTGCCGCGAACGGCATGGTCCGGGTTAGCCTTGGCGCATATGGCTACCTTTCGCAGCGCCTCAGTCCTCCTTTCCTCAGACGGCACCAGGACCCCCGGCACCGCCGCGCTCTTCGCCGAGCCGGCCCGTAGGGGCGGAATTCCGCCCTGGGCAGGCGACTTCCGACCTGCCAACAGCGCCGGCAACGGCCCCAAGAACGCGGTCGGAAAGACCTTCACCCTGGAGCTGCCCGACGGCAGCACCGGCAAGGTCGTGGTCCAGGGCCTCAAGAGCGGCAAGGGCGGCGTCGTGCTGGCGCTGATGGGCGAGGACGCCCCGCCCTTCTGACCAGTCGCCCGGCTCTCGTCGCCCGGGTGCCCAGGGTTGGTCCTTCCGGGTCGACCCAGGGCACCTGGCCAACCACGCCCGCCGCTCCCCGAGTTGATATCGCAGCTCGACGCCGAGTGTCGGCTGTGACGAGCGTCAGTCCAGGGTGACCACCCAGCGGGCACCCTCGCCCCGCGCCAGGCGGTCGAACGCCGTGGGCGCCTCGTCCAACGGAATCGTGCCGCTGACCAGCACGCCCAGATCCAGCGCACCCGCGGCGAGTTCGGCAGCCAGCACCGGCACCTCCCGGTCGGGGTCGGACGAGCCGTACACCGAGGAGCGCAGGGTGCGGGCGGAGTGGAAGATGTCCAGCGCGCCGAGGCTCACCATGTCGTCCTTCGCGCCCATGCCGACCACGGTGACCGTTCCCCCGCGCCGGGTGAGCCGCCAGGCGGCGCGGATGGTGGCGGCCCGACCGACGCACTCGAAGGCGTGGTCGACGCCCCGACTCTCGGTGCGCGCCCGCACCTCCTTGGAGAGCCGGTCGTCGGAGAGCAGGAAGTCGGTCGCCCCGGCGGCGAGCGCCAGGTCGCGCTTGGCCTCGGCGACGTCGACCGCGAGGATCGTCGTGGCCCCGGCCCGGCGGGCGGCGCTCAGCACGGCGAGCCCGACCCCACCGAGGCCGATCACCGCCACCGACTCACCGGGGGCCACCCGGGCGGTGTTGCCGACCGCGCCGACACCGGTGAGCACCGCGCAGCCGAGCAGCGCGGCCTGCTCGGGCCGCAGCCCGGCGGGGATGGCGATGACAGCGCTCTCGGGCACCACCACCGCCTCGGCGAGCGCGCCGAGGCCGAGGGTCAGGTGCAGCGGTACCCCGTCCTCGGTCTCGCCGCGTGGCACGGTCGGGGCCGTGGTGTTGGCGCAGAGCCACGGCTCGTCGTGCCGACACCACCAGCAGGCCCGACAGGCGGGCGCCCAGTTGAGCACCACCGGCGTGCCTACCGCCAGCCGACTGCCCGGCCCGACCTCGGCCACTACCCCGGTCGCCTCGTGCCCGAGCACCAGCGGGAACCGCGCGGCGAGGGTGCCGTTGACCATGGACAGGTCGGAGTGGCAGACACCGGCGGCGCGGATCCTCACCCGCACCTCGCCGGGGCCGGGCGCGGGCAGGCGTACCTGCTCGACCCGCAGCTCGGCACCGGAGGAGCGCGCGACGAGCGCGCGAACAATTACCGGCACGGACGCCGGCTCGATGCCGTCCGTCGACGCGGCTGCCGGCTCCCGGTAGCTCATCGCTGGATCGCCTTCAGCTCGCAGAACTCGGCGAGCCCGTGCACGCCCAGCTCCCGGCCCAGGCCGGACTGCTTGTAGCCGCCGAACGGGGCGAGCGGGTTGAACGGGGCACCGTTGATGTCGACCGCGCCGGTGCGCAGCCGCCGGGCCACCGCGAGCGCCGCGTCGGTGTCGGCGGACCAGACCGCGCCGGCCAGCCCGTACTTCGAGTTGTTGGCGATGGCGACCGCCTCGTCGGTGTCGGTGAACGGGATGACGGCGAGCACCGGGCCGAAGACCTCCTCCTGGGCGAGCGCGCTGTCGGGGTGCACGTCGGCGAAGACGGTCGGGGCGACGAAGTGCCCCCGGGTCGGCACCGGAGCGTCCGGGCCACCGGCGACCAGCCGCGCGCCGTCGGCGAGGGCCCGGTCGACGTGGCCGCGCACCCGCTCGGCCTGAGCGGCGGAGACCAGCGGGCCGAGCCGGGTGGCCGGGTCGAACGGGTCGCCGAGTCGATAGCCGGCCACCGCCGCGGCGACCAGGTCGAGGGCTTCGTCGTACCGGTCGCGGTGCACCAGCATCCGGGTCCACGCCGTGCAGGTCTGACCGGAGTTGAGCAGCGCGTTGCCGACGCCCACCTTGACGGCGGTGGCCAGGTCGGCGTCGGGGAGGATCACGTTGGCGGACTTGCCGCCCAACTCCAGCGCGACCCGGGCGATCCGATCGGCGGCGAGCCGCATGATCCGCGCGCCGGTGACGGTGCTGCCGGTGAACGAGACCAGGTCGACGTCGGGGTGCCCGGCGAGGGCCTCGCCGACCACCGGCCCGGTGCCGGGGACCAGGTTGAGCACCCCCGGCGGCAGCCCAGCCTCGGTGACCGCGTCGAAGAGCAGGTACGCGGTCAACGGGGTCAGCTCGCTGGGCTTGAGCACCACCGTGCAGCCGGCAGCCAGGGCGGGGGCCAGCTTCGCCAGCACCTGGTGCAGTGGGTAGTTCCACGGGGTGATCGCGCCGACCACGCCGATCGGCTCGCGGACGACGAGGGAGTTGCCGATCGTCTCGTCGGCCGGTGCGCGGGCGGCGAGCGCGACGTGGTCGCGCAGCACGGTCAACGGGAGCCCGACCTGCACCCGGGTGGCGAGCTTGAGCGGTGAGCCCTGCTCGACGGCGATGGTGCGGGCGAGGTCGTCGGCGCGGGCGGCGAGCGCGGTGTGCAGCCGGTCGAGGTGAGCGGAGCGCTCCGCGGGGGAGGCGGCCGACCAGCCGGGGAACGCGGCACGGGCGGCGGCCACGGCGCGGTCCACGTCGGCCGGGGTGCCGGCCGGCACCTGCCCGATCAGCTCCCCGGTGCTCGGGTTCTCCACATCGGTCAGAGCGGCGTCGGCGGGAGGCGTCCACTCGCCGCCGAGGTGCAGGTGACGCCGGAGGCGCAGGGAGTCGGATAACTGCGACGGCGGGGCGGCGAGGTCCATGGCGTCCCTTCGGGGGTGGGCGACGGGCGATGGCGACGGGATGGGCGGTGGCGACAGGATCGCGACGGGCGATGAAACTAGCGCTGGGAGTTTGGACGCTACCCGTTGGGCCGGACGGACTCCACCGTGTCGACGGTGCGGGCGTACTCGGCGGCCAGGCCGTGCAGCAGGGCGTCCAGGCCGAGGGCGAAGGCGCCCTCGTCCACACTCTGCTGATGCTCGGCGAGCCGGTGCGCCTGGCGCAGGTGCGGGTAGTGCGCGGCGTACAACTCCGGGTCCTCGACGAAACCGCGAGCGAACGAGCCGAGCGCCGACCCGGCCACGAAGTAGCGCAGCGCCGCGCCAATGTGGGTGGCCCGCGCGGGCGGCCAGCCAGCTCGGACCAGGCCGCCGTAGACCGCGTCGGCCATCGCGAGGGCGGCCGGTCGACGGCCTGGACCCTGGGCGAGGTACGGCACGATGTTCGGGTGCGCGGTGAGCGCCCGCCGGTACGACCACGCCCAGTCACGCAGCGCGGCGGCCCAGTCCCGGCTGGCGAAGCCACTGGTGTCGACGGCGCCGGTGACCGTGTCGGCGACCGCGTCGAGGATCTCGTCCTTGGTGGCGAAGTGGTTGTAGAGCGACGGCCCGCGTACGCCCAACTCGGCAGCGAGCCGACGGGTGGAGAAGCCGGGTAGCCCCTCGGCGTCGATGAGCGCGGTGGCTGTCTCGACGATCAGCTGCCGGGTGAGCCGGGGCTGGCGGGGTCGGGGCACTGCGCTCCTCGCGGGTCTGGGACCTGGGGTCTGGACGGGACAAAACTTGCACCGCTAGTTTAAGCGGGACCGGCAGCGCCGACGCCAGGAGGACCACCGTGGACTTTTCGCTTACCGACGAGGAGCGGGCGGTGCGCGACACCGTGCGCGCGTTCGTGACCCGCGAGGTGATGCCCCTGGAAGCGGAGGTGCTCCGCCGGGAACGGGCGCACAAGCCGGGCCTGGACCACTCCGAGGTGCGCGAACTGCAACTCAAGGCGCGCAAGTTCGGTTTCTGGGGCCTGGCCACTCCGGAAGAGTACGGCGGGATGAACCTGCCAGCCGTACTCCAGTCGTTGATCTGGACCGAGTTGGGCCGTACGTTCGTGCCGTTCCGCTTCGGCGGCGAGGCGGACAACATCCTGTTCCACGCCACCGAGGAGCAGAAGCGGGAGTTCCTCGTCCCGACCATCGAGGGCGAGCGACGCTCCTGCTTCGCGATCACCGAACCGGGCGCCGGCTCGGACGCGGCCAACATCCGACTCTCCGCCCGCCGCGACGGCGACGACTGGATCCTCGACGGCGAGAAGACCTTCATCACCGGCGGTCACGACGCCGACTTCGCCATCGTGGTCGCGGTGACCGACCGGGAAAAGGGCGCCCGCAACGGCGGGGCCACCGCGTTCCTGGTGGACCGGGCGATGGGCTGGCGCTCGGAGTTCATCCAGACGATGGGCGAGGGCGGGCCCGCGTCGCTCATCTTCGACGGCGTACGCGTGCCGCACCGCAACATCCTCGGCGAGATCGGGCAGGGCTTCACGCTCGGCATGGAGTGGATCGGCAAGGGGCGCTACACCATCCCGTCGCACGCCATCGGCATCGCCGAGCGGGTGTTGCAGATGGCCATCGACTACGCCAACACGCGGGAGACCTTCGGCACGAAGATCGGCACCAACCAGGCCATCCAGTGGATGATCGCCGACTCGGAGACGGAGCTGGAGGCGGCCCGCTGGCTGGTGCTGCGCTCGGCGTGGACGGTCGATCAGGGCCTGGACCCTCGGCACGCCTCGTCGATGGGCAAGCTCTACGGCGCCGGCATGGTCAACCGGGTGGTCGACCGGGTGCTGCAGATCCACGGCGGTATGGGCTACACCCGGGAGTTGCCCATCGAACGGTGGTACCGGCAGGTCCGGCTCTACCGGATCTTCGAAGGCACCGACGAGATGCAGCGGCTGATCATCTCGCGGGACCTGCTGCGCGGCTACACGAAGATCGGCGGCCACCTGGCCTGATCGATGCGGTATTCACCTGACCTGATCGGCTAGGTGGACACCTCATCCTTTCGGCGATTCGAGGGCTGACGGAAATTGACTGGTAAATGACTGAGACATCGGTCACCAAGCCCACCAATCGATCACAAGACCCGCCCTGAACAGGGGTTTCTGCGACCATCCACCCACTCCGGAATGGTCGGAACCACTGGCCGGGCGTGCGCTGTCAGCTAGCCGTCGGTTAATTCTGTTTACCTATAGCGAGGTCATGCCGCTCACTGTTGACATCCCATTGATGAAACGGAGTCAGCGGTGTCCACGACCAATCAAACCGGGCAAGCGATCGTCCTCGGCGGCAGCATTGGCGGCCTGCTAGCCGCGCGGGTCCTCAGCGAGTCGTACGCGAAGGTGACCGTCTTCGACCGGGACGAGCTGCCAACTGAGAGCACCGACCGCAAGGGTGTGCCGCAGGGCGTACATTCACACGGCCTGCTTGCCCGGGGCCGTCAGGTTCTGGAGGAACTCTTCCCCGGCCTCACCGCCGACCTGACCACCCAGGGGGCCGTCGCCGTCGACCTTCAGCGCGACTGTCTGTGGGTCAACGACGGCCACCGCATCCCCCGGGTCGCCTCCGGCCTGGAAGGGCTCTGCGTCAGCCGCCGCGCCCTGGAGGGGTACGTCCGGAACCGGGTCCGCGCACTGCCCACTGTGGAGATCCGGGACCGCTGCGAGGCGTTGGGGTTGCTCGCGGACGGCGACACGGTCACCGGCGCGCGAATCCTGCCGCGCGGCGCTGGCGAGGAGCACCACCCGGCGGATCTGGTCGTGGACGCGACCGGCCGTGGCAACCGGGGGCCCACCTGGCTCGCCGAACTCGGCTATGAGCAGCCCGTCGAGGACCACGTGGACCCGCAGACGGTCTACGTCTCCCGCGACTACCGCCGCACCCCGGGAGACTCCACCTTCACCGCGTTCATCAGCAGCCCGTCGCCGGGCGCCCCACGCGGCGGGGTCGCCATCGCGGCCGAGGGCGACCGGTGGATGGTAACGCTGCTCGGCGTCGGCGCGGACCAGGCCCCGCCGACCGACCCCGAGGGGTATCTCGCCTTCGCCGGGCGACTGCCCGCCCCGGAGCTGCACACGCTGCTGAGCCGGGCAGAGCCGCTCGGGCCGCCGAAGCGGATGCGGCTGCCCACCAGCGTGCGTCGCCGCTACGAGCACCTCACCCGTCTGCCCGACGGCTTCATCGCGGTCGCGGACGCGATGTGCAGCTTCAATCCGGCGTACGGGCAGGGCATGACGGTAGCCGCAGTGGAGGCGACGGTGCTGCGCGACTGTCTGCGGCAGAGCCGGCGCGAACTCCCCCGCCGCTTCTACGCCGGAGCGGCGAAGGTAGTGGACGTGCCCTGGGACATGGCCGTCGGCGCCGACCTGCGCCACCCGACGATCGTCGGACCGCGCAGCCGTCGTACCCGGTTCCTCAACGGGTACGTCGCGCGGCTGCACGTCGCCGCCGCTCGGCACCCCGCCGTCGGGCGGCGTTTCCTGAGCGTCGCCAACCTGATGACGCCGCCGCCGGGGCTCTTCGCGCCGAGCATCGCCGCCCGGGTCCTCTGGTCCGGCCGGCGTGGCGCCCCGCAGGTGGACGCCACACCGGTCGCGCCGCAGAACGACGAGAAGATCCTCACCCAGGTCGCGGTCTAGCCGGTCAACGCCGACAACGCGGCGTCCACATCTGCCTCGGTGGAGTAGATGTGGAAGGAGGCCCGGACCCGTCCGGCGCGCACCGCCGCCCGGATGCCGGCCGCCGCGAGACGCTGTTGCGCGTCGGGCACGTCCACGCTGACGATGGCGCTCTCCCCCGGTGCCCGGCCCAGCCCGGCCAGGAACCGGTTGGCGAGCGCCACATCGTGCGCCTGGATCGCCGGCACGCCGATCGCGGCGACCACCTCCAGTGCAGGCGCGGCGCCGACCCAGCTGAACCAGGCCGGGGAGATGTCGAACCGGCGGGCGTCGTCGGCCAGCCGCAGCGGCGGGCCGTAGTAGGAGGCGTGCGGGTCGCGGCCCGCGTACCAGCCGGCGGCGTCGGGGCGCAGCCGCTCGCGCACCGCCGGGGCCAGATAGGCGTACGCGGTCCCACGCGGATTCATCAGCCACTTGTAACCGCCCACCGCCACCACGTCGGCCCGGCTGCCGTCGAACGGCAGCCAGCCGCACGCCTGGGTCGCGTCCACCACCACCAACGCGTCGTACGCGCGGGCCGCGGCCACGATCTCGTCGTACGCCGCGACCGCCCCGTCGGCCGACTGCACCAGGCTGAACGCGACCAGATCGGTGTCGGCGTCGATGGCGTCGACAAGCGACTCCAGCGGCACCGTGCGGACCTTGACGCCACGCTCCTCCTGCACCAGCCAGGGGAAGAGATTCGAGGTGAACTCGACCTCGGGGACCACCACCGTGGCACCGGCCGGCAGGGCGGCAGCGACCGGCGCGAGGATCTGCGACACGGCCGCACCGACCGCCACGTCACCGGCCGGCACCCCGATCAGGTCGGCGAAGGCCGTACGGGACCGGTGCACCGACTCGCCCCAGCCCTCCCACGACGTCCGGCCGACCCGCCACGCGTCCAGGGCCTCCTGTAATGCCGTCCACGCCGGCTCGGGCGGTAACCCGTAGGAGGCGGTGTTCAACCAGCCGGGCTCGGGCTGCCACAGCTTCTGCGCCTGCTCGATCTCCATGCCGTCGACGCTAGGCGGGGCGGCGTCGAACGGGCACGGCCAATCGGCGATCGGCGGCCTTGCCAGATCCGTACGGTGGCCTGGCCTGGCCGAGAATCGACCCAGCCGGCAATACTGATTGTGCGCGGGGGACTACGCTGCTTCGGCATGGATAACGGCGCGATTGTCTCGGCCAAGCATCGCGTAGCTGCCGCTACCGACGGGCATGTCAACCTCAGCGGTCTCGGCCTGACCACTGGCGACCTTGCCGAGCTTTTGCGCGACACCCCGGCTCTCGCTGATGTGACTCACCTCGATCTCGCCGGGAACGACCTGGACACCCTGCCGGACGCCGTCGCCGCCTGGACCTCCCTCACCGAACTGAGCCTGAGCACCAACCGGCTCACCGCGCTACCCAATGCAGTCGCCGCCTGGACCTCCCTCACCGAACTGAGCCTGAGCAACAACCGGCTCACCGCGCTACCCAATGCAGTCGCTGCCTGGGCGGCTTTGACCCACCTACATGCGGACCGCAACCAGCTCAGCGCCCTACCGGACACGGTCGCCGCCTGGACTGCCCTGACACAACTCGACCTGGACTACAACCAGCTCAGCGCGCTACCGGACGCGGTCGCTGCATGGACCGCCTTGACACGGCTCGATGTGGACCACAACCGGCTCAGCGCGCTACCGAGCGCGGTCGCCGCCTGGACCCGCCTCGGTGTCCTTTACCTGGACGACAACCAGCTCACCGCCCTACCCGACGCCGTCGCCGCCTGGACCTCCCTCACCGAACTGGGTCTGGAGAGCAATCGGCTCACCGCCCTACCCGACGCCGTCGCCGCCTGGACCTCCCTCACCGAACTGCACCTGGCCGGCAACCAGCTCACCACCCTGCCCGACACCATGGCCGCCTGGGCCTCCCTCATGTCCCTGGACCTCGACGACAACCAGCTCACCACCCTGCCTGATGCCATCGACGCCTTAACGTCCCTCGTCGAGCTGTACCTCGTAGGCAATCAGCTCACCACCCTGCCCGACGCCATTGGTCGGCTCGCAGGGCTTCAGGTGCTCGTCGTACAGGAAAATCCACTTCCGCCTGAGGTGCTGGCCGCCGAGGTGGAGGGTACGAAGGCGCTGCTGGCGTTCCTCAGGGATGTCGCCACCGATGGGATCTCGATCTCGGAGGCGAAACTGCTGTTCGTGGGCGCCGGCGAGGCTGGGAAGAGTTCCCTGCTCGGGGCGTTACGCGGCGAGCCCTGGCAAGATCGTCACCAGACGCAGGGCATGGAGATCAAGCCATTGGTGGTGAGCCACGCCGGCCATGAGATCACCCTGAACGGGTGGGACTTTGGCGGCCAACAGGCCTACCAGCCGGCGCACCAGTTGTTCTTCAGCGCGCCGGCCGTCTACGTCGTTGTCTGGAAACCACGTCCGGGTGTCGCGGCCGGCATGGTGGAAACGTGGATCGCCATGATCGCCCACCGGGCCCCGGACGCTCGGGTCCTCGTGGTCGCGTCCCACGGCGGGCCGTCCTCGCGCGCCGATGCCATCGACGAAGCCCACCTGAAGCAGCGCTTCGGCGATCTGATCGTTGGTTTCCACGAGGTCGACAGCGCCGTCCCGGACGGCCGGCTGGAGGCACTGCGGGAGGCGATCGCCAGGACCGCCGGCACGCTCCCGCACGTACACCGCAACTACCCGGCCAACTGGCAGCGGACGATCGAGGCAGTCACGGCCGGCGGCCAGCAGGTGATCGATTACCGCAGCTACGAAGCGGTAGCCGCAGCGCACGGACTGAACGACTTCCAGGCCCGAACGCTGGCCAGTAACGCCCACCATCTGGGGAAGTGGATCTACTACGCGGACGATGACGCGTTGGCCGCGTTCGTGATTCTTCAACCGGACTGGCTCAACGTCGCGATCGCCGCTGTCCTCGACAGTCGAGACGCCGTCGACGCTCTCGGTCTCGTCTCACACCGCATGCTCGGCAGCCTGTGGAGTACTGCCCAGGCTCCCGACAGCACGCTCTACACGAGGGAACAGCAGCGACTGTTCCTGGCGCTCATGGGGCGCTTCGAGCTGACCTACCAGGTCTCACTCGACGCCGCACCCGAGCCGGTGAGTCTCATCGCGCAACTCGTCCCTGCCGCACAGCCGGACCTGCGGATGGCGTGGGTCGAGTTCCGCCCCGGCGACCGGGAGTACCTGGAGGTGTGCCGGATCTCGGAAGGTCCCGCAGGTCGCGTGGTCATTCCCGACTCCCTGATGTACCGGCTCATCGTTCGACTGCACCATCAGCGCTACACGGAGCCCGATTCCCTGCAGGGCGTGCACTGGCAGCAGGGCATGGTCCTACAGAGCAGGTACGGTGCTCGCGCGCTGCTCACGGTTCGTACCGGGGTCGGTGTCCAGGTCCAGGTGCGTGGCCCGGACGCCGTCACCTACCTGCGCCAGGTCACCGACGAGATCCGTTACTGCATCGAGCGGTTCTGGCCCGGCCTGAGCACCGTCGCCCTCGTCGCCTGCCGGGACGGGTGCGGCTTGCCCACGCCGGGTGCGGGCTTGTTCGATGTCGACAAGCTCATCAAACTGCGCGACGCGCACGGGCAGAGCATCGCGCAGTGCCCGATCTCCGGCTGTGACGCCTTCCCCGCCATCAACTCGCTACTGGGCGGTTCGGGCGCGAGCCAGGACGCGCTTGCCAGTCTGCAGGACGGCGTGGCGCTGATGGACAGCCATGTCCGCGGGCTGAGTCAGCGGGTGACCGAGCTCAACGACACCGTCAAGGCCAATCTCGCGGGCGTGAACGCACAGCTGACCGCGTTGATGTGGCAGCTCAACGACGAGGCCGCAGACGGGCCGCGCCTGTTCACCCTCACCCCCGTCGAGGCGTCCATTCGCAATCCGCAGTGGACCTCCACGCGGATGCGACTGACGTTGTACTGCGAGCACTCGCTCCAGCCCGTGCACGTCCTCGAGCCCGGTCGGCGCGATGCCGGCGTCTACTACACGGACGTCTCCCGAGAATGGTGGACCAGAGCGGTCCCACTCCTGAAGGCCACCACCATGCTCCTCAAGCCTCTCCTGGGCGTGGGTTTGGCCGAGCTCAAACTCGATTTCAGCGAAGAGCAGTGGAAAGCCATCGAAGAGCAGGTCTCCCTGGCGAACGAGACACTGAACGCCGCGGCGGAGGCGGCGAACCACCTCACCGCGGACGACCACAGCGCCGGGCTCGCGGAACGCGTCCCCACCGCACCGACAGCTCCCGTCCACGCCGAGGGTGCCGCCCTCCGGACGCTGCACGTCATTCTCCGCGCCCAGGACGTCACCATCGCCGACCTCCGCAAGGTGGTACGCCCCGACGGCCGCATCCTCTGGGTCCACCGCCAGTTCGAGCACCTCTACCACAGCGGCCTACCCGTCATCCCCTGATCCGGGCTGGCTCACGGTCGCCGTGCGGAGTCGGAGGTCGGGTGGATCCGGGCCAGGCTGTCGGCGAGACCGGCCAGCCACCGGTCGACCTCCACCAGGTGCCGCACCGCCGAGGCGTCGACCTCGCCGAGGAGCGGGCGGATCCGGTCCAGCTGGTCGACGCAGGTGGTCGAGACCGGTGCCCGGCTCGGTGTCCGGCCGTGGGCGACCTCGTCGGCAAGGGCGCCGTACGCAGAATGCAGTTGCCCGGCGGACTCCCGCAGCAGCGCCGCCGCCTCGGGCCAGCCGGCGAGGCAGCCGGGCGGGTTGCGCCGCAGCAGCGACTCCGCGCCGGGCACGACGTGGTGCCCGGCGCTCAGGACGGCGTCCCAGTTCACCTGCTGACGGTGCGGATCGTGCCGCTCGGAGTGGTACTGGCAGTACGACGAGTCGATCAGGACCATCCGGCGGCGCACCCGGTCGATGGCGCCCTCGGGTGGCGGCGCAGCACCGAGCACCGCCTGGACGCTCTGTTCGACCGCGTCCGCGTTGGCCGCCAGGTAGCGGGTGGCGTTGTGCCGCAGGTCGTGGTCCGCGCCGCGCGGCCACATCGCCACCCCGGCGAGCACGCCGATCAACGCGCCGAGCAGGACGTCGACGAGGCGTGCCTCGGCGAGCCGCCACCCCTCCGGGCTGAGCTGGGCGAAGACGACAGTCAGCAGCAGGGTGAACAGCGCCTGCTGCCACACCGGGCCGAGCAGACGACCAACGCCGAAGGCCAGCATCAGGGTGATCGGCAGGACGATGGCGTACACGATCGGCTCGTCGACGACGAGCATCACCCCGCCGCTGAGGAGCGCGCCGGCGATCGTGCCGAGCACGGCCGGCCGCAGCGCGGTGCGGGTGTCGGCGGCCGAGGTCCGCAGGACCGTGAGGGTGGCCAGCAGCACCCAGAAGCCGTGGGTCAGCTCCAACACCCCGGCGGCCACCCGGGCGATGGCGAGCGCCACGGCCAGCCGCAGCGAGCTGTGCAGGTGGGCCGAGCGCGGCGCCAGGTGGGAGCGGAACTGCCACAGGTAGAGCGTCCACGGGCTGCGCCGGGCGTACTCGAACAGCCCCGAGGAGGCGTCCACGCCGTCGAGCCGTGCCCCGGTGGCCACCCGGCAACCGATGGCGAAGACCCGCACCTGGTCCGCGAGGGCCAGCGCGGTCGCGTCCCGACACCACCGGGGTACGTCCGGCGCGTCGCGGACATCGCCCGCTCCCCCGGGGTACGCCGCCTCGGCTCGCCCGACCGCCGCGTCCAGGTCAGCGGGGTCCACCGGCGGGGCACCCGGCGTCAAGCTCCGGCCGGCGGCGCGCGTCGTCTCCGCGCCCGCCCGCAGCAGACGCGCCGCCTTCAGGTCCGGGATCGGCTCCGGCGGGGTGTCCGCCGCCAGTCGGTCCGCCTCGGTGAGCACCTCCCGTAACGCAGCCGCGCAGATCCGCAACGACCGGTCCTGAGCGCCCGCCGCCGTGGGCGCCCACGCCGGCGGGATCCGGCCCAACTCGATCGCCGCCACCACGTCGTACGCCCGCTCGCGCCGAGGGTCTCGACCACTCGCAGCGGCGTGCGGGGCGGTCCACCCCTGCGCGACGGCGTCGAGGAAGGCCGCGACGCCATCCGCCGCCTCGGCGAGGCGCTGCCGGTAGGAGATCGGCACCGGGTCGGGCCAGAGCAACACCTCGGCCGCAGCGAGCAGCACGATGGCGAGCGTCACCCCACCGAGTCGCTCCGGCAGCGTGCCCGGCTGGTACGGCGGAAAGGAGGCCAGGATGTAGAAGAGCTGGAACGCGCTCGCCAAACCCACCAGGCGCGGGTTGCCGACCCCGGCGAACGCCACGACGAACCCGACGACAAGCATGCCGCCGGCGGCCGCCCAGGTGCTCCATGCCAACAGCGAGCCCACGGTGATCAACGCCCACACCGCCGGCAGCGACAGCACGAGGATCCGCGCCCGCTGCGGCGCTGGACCGGGCAGCTGCGCGAACGACCCGGCGGCGATCGTGCCGAACAAACCGTACGTGGCGAGGGTCGAGCTGCCCGCGCCGTAACGGCAGCCGTAGAAGACGACGGACGCCACGAGCGTCAGCCGCGCCGCGCGCCGCAGGATGGCGTCACCCGGGTCACGGCGGCGAAGCCGGCCAAGGAGGCTGGTTCCGAGCACGACCGCCCCCCGGGTTCGTCGCAGCACCTCTCCCCGGCCCACCATTCTCCGCCGCGCCGGGGCGTGGGCGGCGGGTTTGGCGACGAATCACCGCCGAGAGTTGCCAACCGCAGCCCCGTCGTCAGCGCTCAGGTGGCCCGCCACTTCTGGTTGGCTTCACCGCTGCACTGCCAGATCTGCAACTTGGCACCGTTGTCCGGGTTCGAGTCGACCACGTCGACGCACCTGTCCGCCTTGGTGTTCACCAGGTCGAACGCCTTGTTGAGGGTGAACTTCTGCGACGACGCGCCGGAGCACTCGGCCAGGATGACGGCTGCCCCGTCCGTGGTGGAGTGGCCTTTGACATCCAGGCACATGCCCATCGAACGGACAGTGCCGTCCGACGGGAAGGTCCACAGCTGCTTCGCGCTCCGATAACAGTCCCAGATCTGCAGTCGCGCACCGGCGTAGGGGTTGCCATCCTGGATGTCGATGCAGCGGTCACTGGCGAAGCTGGAGATCTGCTTGCCGGCGGGCGTGCTGGCCTTCGTCGGAGACGGTGGCGGGGCAGAAGGCTGCTGCGCCGGATTCCCCGGCGCGGTCGTCGTACCGCTGCCCGTCCCCGGCGACGGCGGCGGCAGCGGCGGCCCCCCGCTGGCCGGCGGTGGCGCGCTGGCGGATCGGGACGCCGGGGCGTCCGCGACCGGTAGGCCCTGGAAACCATCCGCGATCAGCGCGAAGACGGCCGTGCCCGCAGACCATTCGGCGGCCGAGGTGGTCCAGTCGATCGAGTACGCGTGCCCGTTCTGGCCGACGAACGCACGGCTCGACGTGTGCATCGGCGTGCCGTCCTCGTGGGTGTACGTCCACTCCCATTCGGCGGCCCGCACCTGGTAGCGCAGCGCGTCGAGCCGGACCTTCCGGTACTGGGCGTACCGCTTGCGATCCGCCGCCTCCCGCTCCCGAAGCTGGGCGACCAGGTCCGCCGGGACGGTCCGGAGTTCGTTGAGGACGAGCACGCGGCTGCCGTCCGGCTCACGGAACACGGCCCGCTCACCGTCGCGCCGCGCCTGCCAGCCGTCCGGCACCGGTACGAGGAAGCGCGGATCGTCACGGTAGTAGCGCCAACCCGCCGGCGCCGGTGGCAGCACCCTGGACACCGGCGTCTCCGCGATCGGTGACGGATTCGCGGCCGGCGCCGCCAGGTCACCGTCACCCGCGCCGCCGAGCAGCCCACCCTTCAGCAGGGACGCGGTCACCAGCAGGACGACCAGCAGCGCGGCGGCGGCGATCGAACCGATCAGCCGAGCCCGACGCTTGCGTCGCGGCCCCGTCACCGGGACGGGCGTGGGCGGGACGGGCTCGGCGGTGACGAAGTCGGGCACGATCATCGGACGGGGCGTGTCGTCGGTGGCGTCGGCGGCGGCCACCGCACTGTCATCGGTGCTGCTCCCCGGGGTGACGGGTTCGACGACGCTCGGCTCCAGGACGGCGGGCTCGACCGGGGTAGCGGGCTCGGCCGGGACGGCGGGCTCGAGCGGAACGGCGCGCTCGACCGGAACGGCGGGCCCGACCGGAACGGCGGCCTGGCGCAGCAGCCGCTCGGCCTCATCCGCACTGATCCGCTGGTCCGGGTTCCGTCGCAGCAGTCCGTCCAGGAGCGGGGTCAGCCGTCCGGCTCGCTGGGCCCTCGGTGGCGCCTCGGTAGCGAGGGCCGCCAACGTCGCGAGCGGAGACGATCGGTGGTAAGGGGTGCGTCCCTCGACCGCCGCGTAGAGGGTGGCGCCGAGCGACCACAGGTCGGCGGCCGGCCCCACGTCGCCGTCGGTGGCCCGCTCGGGCGCGAGGAACGCCGGCGAACCGAGCACCATCCCGGTCTGGGTCATCCGTGGGTCGCCGGGAATGGTGGCCAGACCGAAGTCGGTAAGCACCACCCTGCCGTCGTCGCCGAGCAGCACATTGGCCGGCTTGACGTCCCGATGCAGCACACCGGCCCGATGTGCTGCCTGAAGGGCACTCAGAACGCCCAGCCCGATCCGCGCGGCGCGGTCCGCCGGCATCGGCCCCTCGGCTTCGAGCACCTGGTGCAGAGACCGGGACCGGACGAGCTCCATCACGATCCACGGGTCGCCGCCGGAGTTCAGCACGTCGAAGACGCGTACCACATTGGGGTGGCCCAGGCGGGCGACGGCGCGCGCCTCGCGCATGGACCGCTCGCGCATCTCCCGGCGTTCGTCGTCGCGCAGGCCGGCCGGTGCCACCAACTCCTTGATGGCGACGTCGCGCTGGAGCATCTCGTCACGGGCCTGCCATACGCGGCCCATCCCGCCCTGGCCGAGCGGACGGACCAGCCGATAGCGATCGGCAATCAACTGTGAAGAGGCATCGAGCACGACAGGAAGGTACCCGGCGAAGTTTACGTACCCAATTTTTGCGGCAGATGTAAATGCGACAGTTGGATATGTCACACGCAAGATCGACTGCTAACCGATCGTTCATTTCGACGTAACTGCATCAGTGCCGCGACCATTGTGGCCCACCGCGATGTTACCAACACGTATATCGGCCTTCTGCTATGAATATCGAGTGAATTCGAATTCCGCTGGACGCCGGACCGGTTGGGCCTTCCTGCGCCTGGTGGTGGCCTTGTCCGCCTGCACGCCGGCTGGTGACTCGCGCCAGCCCACCACGCCGCTGGCCAACGGCGCGCTCGCGTCGACGGACGCCAGCGGTGGCGGGCCGCCCTGCACGGCATCGGTCGAAGCGCTGCCGGCACTGCCAGCGGGCTACCGGTTGGTGCGGAACCTCGGATGGGGTGCCACCAGAACGGCCGAGGCGACCGCCCCGGTCCACGCCAGTGGCTGACCTTCCCTGCCCCACCGCGCCACCCAGCCCCGGTCGATCAAGAGCTTTGCGTCATCCGTGGCGGCGTGCCGTGACGCGAACCTCTTGATCACCGCGCACAGGGAGGGCTGGGGGTGGACGGGTGGGTCTACTGTCTACAGCCTGCGTTCCGGGCGTTCTGTCGAGAGGTCGCCGACATGCTGAAGGCCGAGGATCTTCCCCCGTTTCAGCGCGCCGTCTCCTACGAATCGCAGCGCGGCCAACGCGTGTACGCAACCCTGATCGCGCTGCGGCTGTCCCTGCTCCTGGTTGCGGCGGTCGCGGGAGTCGCCACCTGGAAGCTCGACGATTTTGCCGTAGGCCCGGCGCTGGCCGCAGGCGCCTTCGCGGCCACGTCGATCGTCGAGGTCTTCCTCCTCACCAATCGCCCCAACGAGCGGTGGTACGTCGGAAGAGCCCTCTCCGAATCCACCAAGTCGCTCACATGGCGATTCACCACCGCAGCCGACCCTTTTCCCCGATCGCAGAACGAATCGGACAGCATTGAGGAATTCACCAACCGACTGCTGGGCTTGACCCGAGACATGTCGGCCGCCGGGTTGGCCGCTCCCGCCGTGGCTGGACAACAAATCACCGAAGGAATGCGGACGCTACGGTCCGCTTCCCTTGACCACCGCCGCGACGCGTACCTGACCGGCCGCCTCGAGAGCCAGCGAGCGTGGTACGCCGAGCGGTCCTTGTCGAATCGGGCGCGGGCCACACAATGGTCGGTCGGCATGCTCGTCCTGGAGATAGTCGGCGTGACCCTGGCCGTGTCGAGGGCTGCCGGGCTGACCGACCTCGACCTGCTCGGAGTGGCCGCCGCAGCGGTCGCGGCCGGAGCGGCCTGGACGCAGACGCGGCAGCACGGTGCGGTGGCGACCGCGTACGCCCTGGCAAGTCAGGAGCTTGCCGCCATGGGGTCGCTGGCCAGCCGGATCAGCTCGGAGGCCGAGCTGTCGCGGTTCGTGAACGACACGGAGACAGCGATCTCCCGGGAGCACACGATGTGGCGAGCACGCCGACGCTGACGCCTACAACTCCCAGGGCGAGCTGCCAGGAGATCGACTCGGTTTTCAGGAAGTCGCGGTGTCGGGGTGGCTCGGATGCCCCGATCTTCGGGAAACGTGGTGGATCACCGCCGGGCGGGGGCGCGGCGACACTCGGCCACCGCGACCCCGGCCATGCCACGACTCAGGCCGACGCTCCGACCGACGCGGTCTCCTTCTCGTCGGCGCGCGGCGTCGCCGCCTCGTCGTCGTCGTGCTCGTCGAGCATCGTGGCCTCGTCGAACGGGTCGTTGCCGCTCAACACTCCGGCCGCCCGCTCCCGGTCGAACTCCCCGGTCCAGGTTCCCACCAGCACGGTCGCCACCGCGTTGCCGGCGAAGTTGGTAAGCGCCCGAGCCTCCGACATGAACCGGTCGATGCCGACGATCAGCCCCACCCCGTCAACGAGGTCCGGCCGGTGCGACTGGAGCCCGCCGGCCAGCGTGGCGAGCCCGGCACCGGTGACCCCGGCGGCGCCCTTCGAGGCGATGATCATGAACAGCAGCAGCGAGATCTGCTCGCCGATGGCCAGCGGCTTGCCCAGCGCGTCGGCGATGAAGAGCGACGCCATGGTCAGGTAGATCGCCGTGCCGTCCAGGTTGAACGAGTAGCCGGTGGGCACCGTGATGCCGACGACCGGCTTGCTCACGCCGAAGTGCTCCATCTTGGCGATCAGCCGCGGCAGCGCCGACTCCGACGACGAGGTGGACAGGATCAGCAGGAACTCCCGGCCCAGGTAACGCAGCAGCGAGAAGATCGAGATCCGGGCCACGAACCACAGCAGCGAGCCCAGGAACACCAGCACGAAGATCAGGCAGGTGACGTAGAAGCCCACCATGATCTGAGCGAGGCTCTTGAGGGCGTCCACGCCGGTCGCGCCGACCACGGCGGCCATCGCGCCGAACGCGCCGATCGGGGCCAGCCACATGATCATGGCGAGGACCTTGAAGACGACCCGCTGGATGACGGTGATGGCGCTGAGCACCGGCTCACCCCGCCGGCCCATGGCCTGCACGGCGAAGCCGACCAGCAGGGCGACCAGCAGCGTCTGGAGCACCTTGCCCTCGGTGAGCGAGGAGAGCATCGTCGTCGGGATGATCCCGAGCAGGAACTCCGCCGTACCGGCGGCCTCGTCACCGGCGGCGGCCTTGCCGGAGCCGGCGAGGTCCGGGCCGAGGTTCAGGCCGGAGCCGGGGTGGATGAGGTTGCCGACGACCAGGCCGATGGCGAGGGCGACGGTCGACATGGTCAGGAAGTAGCCGAGGGCGAGGCCGCCGACCTTGCCGACCTTCGCGGCCTGCCGGACGGAGCCGACGCCGAGCACGATGGTGCAGAAGATGACCGGGCTGATCATCATCTTGATCAGGTTGACGAAGCCGGTGCCGATCGGCTTGAGTTCCTTGCCGAAATCGGGGGCGACCAGGCCAACCACGATGCCGGCGAACACGGCCACGATGACGGCCAGATACAGGTAACGGGTACGGTCCCGGCGGACCGCCGGTGCCGGGGTGGTGGCGGATGCGGTGGTGTCCATGTCGACAATGTGAAGCGCGTCTCACCCGTTGACATCCTTGCGGTCATTCTGTTCACCGCGAACGCACTGACAGCGCGCGACGAGGAGGTGGTGGAGGTGGCCCGACGCCAGTGGAGCATCGCAGGGCAACTCTTCGCCCTCCAGGCGATGGTGGTGACGCTGCTCGTGCTGGCTGGCGCGGCGGGCGCCGTCTGGCTGGCTCGTAGCGACTCCCAACAGGCCGCCGAGGACGAGGTGCTCGCGGTGGCCCAGACCGTGGCCGGCTCCCCCGACGTCCGCGCGGCCCTCACCACCGCCGACCCTGCGAGGGTCCTGCAGCCGTACGCCGAATCGACCCGGCAGGCCACGGGCACCGACTTTGTGGTGGTGATGGCCCCCGACCGCACCCGGTTCTCGCACCCGACCCAGGAACGGATCGGCGAGCCGTTCGTCGGCGAGATCGGGCCCGCCCTGGCGGGTCGCGCGTTCACCACCACAAACATCGGGACGCTCGGCGAGTCGGTGCGCGCGGTCGTTCCGGTCTACGACGAGCAGAAACGCCTTATCGGTCTGGTCTCGGTGGGCATCACCACCCGCGCGATCGACCGCAAGCTGCTCGGCCAGTTGCCGGTGCTGTTCGGGGTGGCCGCGCCGGCCCTCGCGCTCGCCGCGACGGGCTCCTGGCTGCTCAGCCGTCGGCTACGCCGCCAGACGCACGGTCTGGGGCCGGCGCAGATGACCCGGATGTACGAGTACTACGACGCCGTTCTGCACTCGGTGCGCGAGGGTCTCGTCGTGCTGACCACCGATCGGCGGTTGGCGCTTGTCAACGACGAGGGCCGTCGGCTGCTGGGGCTCGACGCGGACGCGCCGGTGATCGACCAGCCGGTGGCCGGGATCGACCTGCCGCCAGCGGCGGCGGAGCTGCTCGCCTCCGGGCGTGACGCCCACGACGAGTCGATCCTCGCCGGTGACCGGGTGCTCGTCGCCAACCAGCGGACCACCCGCTTCGAGGGCGCGGTGCTCGGCACCGTGTTGACCCTGCGCGACCAGACCGAGCTGCGCACGCTGGCCAGCGAGCTGGATTCGGTACGCGCGCTGACCGAGGCGTTGCAGGCGCAGACCCACGAGTCGGCCAACCGGCTGCACACCGTGCTGACCCTGGTCGAGTTGGGCCGCGCCGACGAGGCCGTCCGGCTCGGCACCCGGGACCTGGCCCTCGCCCAGCAACTGACCGACCGGGTGGTCGGCGCGGTGACCGAGCCGGCGCTGGCCGCGCTGTTGCTCGGCAAGTCCGCGCAGGCCGGCGAGCGCGGCGTAGACCTGGTCATCGAGCCGGACTGCCGCCTCGACGACAGCCCGCTGCCGACCGGTGACCTGCTCACCGTGGTCGGTAACCTGGTCGACAACGCGCTGGAGGCGGTGGCCGGCACGCCGACGCCACGCCGGGTACGGGTCTTCGTCGGCGCGGTCGACGACGAGCTTGTGGTCCGGGTCGCCGACAGCGGCCCCGGGCTGGCCCCGGAACGGGTCGCCGACGCGTTCCGGCGCGGCTGGTCCACCAAGAGCACCGGCCGTGGCCTCGGCCTGGCGCTGGTCGGGCAGGTGGTCCGCCGGCACGGCGGTAGCGCCGAGGTGGCCCGCGCGGACGACGGCGGCAGCCTGTTCACCGTCCGGCTGCCGGCCAGGATCGAGCCGTCATGACCGGCATCAGGGTGCTGGTCGTCGAGGACGAGCCACTGCTGGCCGAGGCGCACAGCGCGTACACCGAACGGGTTCCCGGTTTCGTGGTGGTCGGGGTGGCGCACACCGCCCGAGCGGCGATGGCGGCCCTGCGCGCCAACGGCGGCGGCGACGTGGACCTCGTACTCCTGGATTTTCGGCTGCCCGACCTGCACGGCCTGGACGTCTGCCGGGCGCTGCGCGCGGCCGGCAGCAGCGTCGACGTGCTCGCCGTGACCTCCGCGCGGGACCTGGCGGTGGTGCGCACCGCGGTGTCCCTCGGGGTGACCCACTACCTGCTCAAGCCGTTCACGTTCGCCGCGTTCCGCGACAAGCTGGAACGGTACGCCGACTACCGCGCGCAGGCGCTCGCCGACGGCGAGGTCGCCGCCCAGCATGAGGTGGACCAGATGTTCGCCACCCTGCGCGGCACCGCCGGGCACAGTCTGCCCAAGGGCCTCGACGCGCAGACCCTCAATCGGGTACGCGCCGCCCTCACCGACGGCACCCGCGCGCAGGTCGGGCTGTCCGCGACCGAGGTGAGCGCGCTGACCGGCATCTCCCGGGTGACCGCCCGCCGCTACCTGGAATACCTAGTGACGGTCGACCGAGCCGCCCGAACCCCCCGCTACGGCACCCCCGGCCGCCCCGAGGTCGAGTACCGCCCCCGCTGAGACCCCGCCCCATGCCAGCCCGCCGCAAGATCGTGCTCGATCCAGGATCTAGTGGTCTCGGTCGAAGAGCGAGGCCACTACTTCAACGATCGAGCACGATCTTCGCGCATCCGGCTCCCATTCCCAGCTCAGCACCCCAGTCGGGAATGCGGTGGCGGGGCGGAGATCCGTTGTTAGACTCGGCGGCGTTGGGTTAGTGGCACGACCAGGGAGACCAGACATGGCGGGTGACGACGACATCTCCGGGTGAGACCGGATGTGTTCGGCCATCGGTTCGGCGCGCGCCTGCGCAGCCGCCGAGGCCATGTCGTCGTTGCACCGGTCCCCGTCGCCGTCGGGCGGCTCAGGCGCGCCCACCCCACCCTTTCGAGGTCACTCGCATGTCTGATGCGTTCATCGTCTGCTCGAACCTGTCCTTCTCCTGGCCGGACGACACCCCGGTCTTCACGGAGCTGTCCTTCACCGTCCCCGGCGGGCGTACCGGCCTGGTCGCGCCGAACGGCGCCGGCAAGAGCACCCTGCTGCGGCTGATCGCCGGAGAGTTGCGGCCCAGCGGTGGCAGCGTCACCGTCGACGGTCTGCTCGGCTACCTCCCGCAGACGCTGCCGCTGGTCGGCGACCTGGCCGTGGCACAGGTGCTCGGCGTGGCCGAGCGGATCGCGGCCCTGCACGCCATCGAGGCCGGCGACGCCAGCGAGGAGCACTTCGCCACCATCGGCGACGACTGGGACATCGAGGAGCGCACCCGCTCCGAGTTGGACCGGCTCGGCCTGGGTGAGCTGTCGCTCGACCGCCGGCTGCACACCCTCAGCGGCGGTCAGGTGATCTCCCTCGGCCTGGCGGCGCAACTGCTGCGCCGCCCGAACGTGCTGCTGCTCGACGAGCCCACCAACAACCTGGACCTGGCGGCCCGGCACCAGCTCTACGACGTGCTCACCGACTTCACCGGGTGCCTGCTGCTGGTCAGCCACGACCGGGAGCTGCTGGACCGGATGGACCGCATCGCCGAGCTGGAGCATGGTGAGATCCGCTGGTACGGGGGCAACTTCACCGCGTACACCGAGGCGGTGCAGGCGGCGCGGGAGGTGGCCGAGAGCAACCTGCGCAACGCCGAGCAGGAGGTCAAGCGGGAGAAGCGGGAGCTGCAGCAGGCCCGGGAGCGGGCCGACCGGCGGGCCAGCAACGCCTCCAAGAACCTGAAGAACGCCGGCCTGGCCCGGATCGTGGCCGGCGGGCTCAAGCGCAGCGCGCAGGAGTCGGCGGGCAAGGCGCAGGAGACGCACGCCAGCCGGCTCGGTCAGGCCAAGGCCCGACTCGACGAGGCAGGCCGGGCGGTACGCGACGAGGACCGGATCGTCGTGGACCTGCCGGACACCACCGTCCCGGGTGGGCGCACTGTCTTCTCCGGCCAGGGGATGCGGGCCCGCTTCGACGACCGGGAGTTGTTCGGCGGCGACGGTGCCGATCTGGTGATCCGGGGACCGGAACGGATCGCGCTCACCGGGGGCAACGGCGTCGGCAAGTCGACCCTGCTGCGCCTGGTCAACGGTGACCTGGACCCGGCCGGCGGCGAGCTGAAGCGGGCCGACGGGCGGATCGCGTACCTGTCGCAGCGGCTGGACCTGCTGGACCTCGACCGGACGGTGGCGGAGAACTTCGCCGCGTACGCGCCGGACCTGCCGGACGCCAAGCGGATGAACCTGCTGGCCCGGTTCCTGTTCCGGGGTGCCCGGGTGAACCTGCCCGTCGGGGTGCTCTCCGGCGGTGAGCGGCTGCGCGCCACCCTCGCGTGCGTGCTGTGCGCCGAACCGGCGCCGCAACTGCTGCTGCTCGACGAGCCGACAAACAACCTGGACCTGGTCAGCGTCGCCCAGTTGGAGAGCGCGCTGTCGGCGTACCAGGGGGCGTTCGTGGTGGTCAGCCACGACGAGCGGTTCCTCGCCGAGATCGGCGTGCAACGCTGGTTGCGGCTGGCCGACGGTCAGCTGCGCGAGATCAGCGCCCCCGACCGGGGCTGAGCCGAGCGGCCCGGCCGGACGTACGCCGGCCGGGTCGCGGCCCGGTCAGCTCACGTTGGCCGGGCCGAGGACGCTCTTCAGGTCACCCATCAGCGCGGTCGTCGCCGCCACCCGGAACGGACCCAACCGCAGGGTGGTGGTGCGCCCGCCGTTCTGCAGTTTGACGTGCACCTCGGTGTCGCCGGGGTGCAGCACAAGGGTTTCCTTGAGCTTCTCCATCAGCGGCGGCGTGCACCGGTGCACCGGGATGGTGAGGGTGACCGGCTTGTTGGTGGCGCTGGTGCTGACGTCCGGCATGGACATGTCCATCGCCATGATCCGTGGGGTGTCGTCGCGGCGGTCCACCCGGCCCTTGACCACCACGATGGCGTCCTCGGCGATGTACTGCCCGATCACCTCGTAGGTGTTCGGGAAGAACAGCGCCTCCACTCCACCGGCCAGGTCCTCCAGGGTGGCCGAGGCCCAGGCCCGGCCCTGCTTGGTGACCCGGCGCTGCACCCCGGAGAGGATGCCGGCGAGGGTGACGACGGCCCCGTCGGGCACCGCGCCCTCCTCGGCCAGGGACGCGATTGTGGTGTCGGCCGCCGCGTTGAGGATGTGCTCCAGGCCGAACAGCGGGTGGTCGGAGACGTAGAGGCCGAGCATCTCCCGCTCGAAGGCGAGCTTGTCGCGTTTGTCCCACTCGCTGTCGCCGATGGTGGGCATCACCGTCGTGCTGCCGGTGTCGGCGTCGCCGAAGCCGGCGCCGAACAGGTCGTACTGGCCGACGGCCTCCTTGCGCTTGACGTCGGCGTACGCGTCGATCGCGTCGGCGTGCACCGCGAGCAGGCCCTTGCGGGGGTGTTCGAGGGAGTCGAACGCGCCGGCCTTGATCAGCGATTCGATTGTCTTCTTGTTGCAGACCACCGCGTCCACCTTGGACAGGAAGTCGTAGAAGTCGGCGTAGTCGCCCTTCTCCTCCCGGCAGCGCATGATCGAGGCGACCACGTTCGCGCCGACGTTGCGCACGGCGGCCAGGCCGAAGCGGATGTCCTTGCCGACCGGGGTGAACGGCCCGGCCGAGGTGTTCACGTCCGGTGGCAGCACCTGGATCCGCATCCGGCGACACTCGGCCAGGTAGAGCGCCATCTTGTCCTTGTCGTCGCCGACGGACGTCAGCAGCCCGGCCATGTACTCGGCCGGGTAGTGCGCCTTCAGGTACGCGGTCCAGTAGGAGACCAGGCCGTACGCGGCGGAGTGCGCCTTGTTGAACGCGTACCCGGCGAACGGCACCAGGACGTCCCACACCGCCTGGATCGCCTCGTCGGAGTAGCCGCGCTCGCGGCAGCCGTCCCGGAACGGGATGAACTCCTTGTCGAGGATCTCCTTCTTCTTCTTACCCATGGCCCGGCGCAGCAGGTCCGCCTGACCGAGGGTGTAGCCGGCGAGGATCTGCGCGGCGCGCTGCACCTGCTCCTGGTAGACGATCAGGCCGTGGGTGGGCGCCAGGATCTCCCGTAGCGGCTCCTCCAGCTCCGGGTGGATCGGTGTGATCTCCTGGAGGCCGTTCTTGCGCAGCGCGTAGTTGGTGTGCGAGTCGACGCCCATCGGGCCGGGTCGGTACAGCGCCAGGACGGCGGAGATGTCCTCGAAGTTGTCCGGCTTCATCAACCGAAGCAGCGACCGCATCGGCCCACCGTCGAGCTGGAAGACGCCCAGGGTGTCACCGCGGGCCAGCAGCTCGTACGCGGCCTTGTCGTCCAACGGCAGGCCCAGCAGGTCGAGCTTTCGGCCGTGGTTCAGCTCGATGTTCTTGACCGCGTCGTCGATGATCGTCAGGTTGCGCAGGCCGAGGAAGTCCATCTTCAGCAGCCCGAGCGACTCGCAGGTCGGGTAGTCGAACTGCGTGATGATCGCCCCGTCGGCGTCGCGGCGCGTCAACGGGATGTGCTCGATGATCGGCTCGGCGGACATGATGACGCCGGCGGCGTGCACACCGGTCTGCCGGATCAGCCCCTCGATGCCCTTGGCCGTGTCGATCACCTTACGGACGTCCGGGTCGGAGTCGTACAGGCCACGGATCTCGCCGGCCTCGGCGTAGCGGGGGTGCTTGTTGTCGAAGATGCCGGTGAGCGGGATGTCCTTGCCCATCACCGCCGGCGGCATCGCCTTGGTGATCCGGTCGCCGACCGCGTACGGGTAGCCGAGGACCCGGGCCGAGTCCTTGATCGCGGCCTTCGCCTTGATCGTGCCGAAGGTGGCGATCTGGGCGACCTTGTCCTCGCCCCACTTGTCGGTGACGTACTTGATCACCTCGCCGCGCCGACGCTCGTCGAAGTCGATGTCGACATCCGGCATCGAGACCCGCTCGGGGTTGAGGAACCGCTCGAAGATCAGGCCGTGCTGGATCGGGTCCAGGTCGGTGATGCCCAGCGCGTACGCGACGAGCGAGCCGGCGGCCGAGCCACGGCCCGGACCCACCGCGATGCCCTGGTTCTTGGCCCACTGGATGAAGTCGGCGACCACGAGGAAGTAGGACGGGAAGCCCATCTGGTTGATGACGCCCAGCTCGTACTCCGCCTGGACGACGTGCCCCTCCGGGATGCCGTTCGGGTAGCGGCGGCCCAGGCCGGCGAAGGTCTCCTTGCGGAACCAGGACTCCTCGGTCTCCCCCTCGGGCACCGGGAAGCGCGGCATCAGGTTGTGAAACTCGAACATCCCGGTCGGGTCGACCTTCTCGGCGACCAGCAGGGTGTTGCGGCAACCCTCCTGCCACAGCTCGGACGAGTCCACCGCGCGCATCTGGTCGGCGCTCTTGATGAAGTAACCGCCGCCCTCGAACCGGAACCGGTTGGGGTCGTCGATGTTGCTGCCGGTCTGCACGCAGAGCAGCACGTCGTGGGCGGTGGCCTGCGCCTCGTGGGTGTAGTGCGAGTCGTTCGTGACCACCGGCGGAATGTCCAGCTTGCGGGCGATCTCGGTGAGCCCCTCGCGGACCCGGCTCTCGATGGAGAGGCCGTGATCCATGATCTCCAGGAAGTAGTTGTCCTTGCCGAAGATGTCCTGGTAGCTGGCGGCGACCTTGAGCGCCTCGTCGAACTGGCCCAGCCGCAGCCGGGTCTGCACCGCGCCAGATGGGCAGCCGGTGGTGGCCATGATCCCCTCGGCGTGCTCGGCGATCAGCTCCATGTCCATCCGGGGCCACTTGACGTAGTGCCCCTCCATGGAGGCGCGCGAGTTGAGGGTGAAGAGGTTCTTCAGGCCCTGCGCGTTCTTCGCCCACATGGTCTTGTGGGTGATCGCGCCGTTACCGGAGATGTCGTCGCTCTTCTGCTCCGGCCGACCCCACTTGACCCGCGCCTTGTGATAGCGCGACTCCGGCGCCACGTACGCCTCGACGCCCAGGATCGGGGTGATCCCGGCGGCCATCGCCTGGTTGTAGAAGTCGTTCGCGCCGTGCATGTTGCCGTGGTCGGTGATCGCCACGGCGGACATGCCGAGCCGCTTGGCCTCGGCGAACAGGTCCTTGAGGCGGGCCGCTCCGTCGAGCATCGAGTACTCGGTGTGCACGTGCAGATGCGCGAACGAATCAGCCATGCGTGGCGCCCCCCGGCGGTGTGGATCTTGTTGGTCGGAGCCGACCGGGACCTACCCTACCGAGGTGATCTCGGCGGCTCCACCGTCCGCGCCGACGGCCGTGGCCCTCGTCTCCTGATCGCCGGACGGTGCGCCTAGGCTCTTCAGGATGGCGAGGTACTACGACGTACACCCGGAGAACCCACAGCCCCGAGTCATCGGCCAGGTCGCCGACCTGATCCGCGGCGGTGGGCTGGTCGCCTACCCGACGGACTCCTGTTACGCGCTCGGCGTCCAGCTGGGCAACCAGGACGGGCTGGACCGGATTCGGCAGATCCGCCACCTGGACGATCGGCACCACTTCACGCTGGTCTGCCGCGACTTCGCGCAGCTCGGCCAGTTCGTCCAGATCAGCAACTCGGTCTTTCGCCTGGTGAAGGCGTCCACCCCGGGCAGCTACACCTTCATCCTGCCGGCCACCAAGGAGGTGCCCCGCCGGATGCTGCACCCCAAGAAGCGCACCGTCGGTGTCCGCGTGCCCCGGCACGTCGTCACCCAGGCGCTGCTGGCCGAGTTGGCCGAGCCGCTGGTGTCCAGCACGCTGGTCCTGCCCGGTGACGATGAGCCGATGACCCAGGGCTGGGAGATCAAGGAACGGCTCGACCACCAGGTCGACGCGGTGCTCGACGCCGGCGAGTGCGGCATGGAGCCGACGACGGTCATCGACCTGTCCGGCGCGGAGCCGGAGATCCTGCGCCGGGGCGCCGGCGACGCGTCCCGCTTCGAATAGGGCGCCCGACGCGGCGAGCGCGTCACCACTTCGATCACCTGGCCTGGCGTCTCTGAGCGCCAGGCCATCGCCGTGCGCGCTCCCTTTGCTCTGCTGCCGCATACGCACCACCCTGCGGCACCGTGCTGGCGCATCCGCGGCAGCAGAGCAGAGGGAGTGAACAACCCTCGTCTCCCCGGGCGCCGCGCGGGACCGCGGGTCGCACCCCAACATCCCCAACAGACGCGACGTTGTTGGCGTAGACAACACTGTGTGCCACACAGTATGGTGTGACACATGGTTAGCGAGGACGTTCTACGGACGCACCTACAGGAGTTGCGTCGAGGCACCGTCGTGGTGGCCAGCCTGGTCGCGCTGCGCCGACCGGACTACGGCTACGCACTGCTGCAACGGCTTACCGACCACGGCTTTCCGGTCGACGCCAACACCCTCTACCCGCTGCTGCGCCGCCTCGAAGACCAGGGCCTGCTGACCAGCGAGTGGAACACCGAGGAGAGCCGACCGCGCAAGTTCTACCGGACCAGCGACGAGGGCGAGTCGATGCTGAGCCGACTCCTTGACGATCTCGCCGCCGTGCAGACCTCCATGACCGGGCTGATCCAAGGAGTGGACCGATGAACACGCTGACCGACCGCTACCTCGCCGCCACCCTGCGCTCGGTGCCCGCCCAGCGCCGCGACGAGATCGCCACCGAGTTGCGGGCCTCCATCGACGACATGATCGACGACCGCACCGGCAGCGGCGAGGACCCGACCGCGGCCGAGCGGGAGGTGCTCACCGAGTTGGGTAACCCGGACGTGCTGGCCGCCCGGTACGCCGACCGCCGGCTGCAGCTCATCGGCCCGACCTACTACCTGCTCTGGCTGCGACTGCTGAAGCTGCTGCTCAGCTTCATCCCGGCGCTCGTCGGCACGATCGTCACAGTTGTCGAGGCGGCCGAAGGAAAGGGTTTCGGGGCCATCGGGCCGGGCATCGTCACGGCCATGCAGGTGGCCGTGCAGATCACCTTCTGGCTCACCCTGACCTTCGCCATCATCGAGCGCACCCAGACGGCCGTGGACCTGCCGGAGTGGACTGTCGACCAACTGCCCGACGCCCCGGTGCACCGGGGGATCCCGCTCGCCGACACCATCGCCTCGGTGATCATGCTGGTGCTGACCATCGCGTACCTGCCGTTGCAGCACTACCAGTCCTGGGTTCGCGGCACCGACGGCGAGAACGTTCCGATCCTCGACCCGGCGCTGTGGTCGTTCTGGCTGCCGGCGCTGATCGTCGTCCTGGCCGCCAGCGTGGTGTTCGAGATCGTCAAGTACCGGATCGGGCGGTGGACCTGGACGCTTTTCGGCATCAAGGCGATGCTCAACCTGGCGTTCACGGTGCCGCTGATGTGGTTGGCGCTCTCCGACCGGCTGCTCAACCCGGCCCTGGCCGAGCGCCTGAGCTGGGTGGCGGAGGCAGACAACCGGGACGCCCTCGGGCTGGCCATCGCGGTCGGCGCGGCGGCGGTCGTCGCCTGGGACCTGATCGACACCGCCCGGAAGACCCGCCAGCAGACCGCCTGAGCGACACCAGAGACGGCGGCCCGGCGCGTACCCCGCGCCGGGCCGCCGCCCGTGCGACGTGACCGGGCTGGCCGGTCGACGGGCCCGGCGGGTGGCGTGGCATCGTTCCCGGATGACCGTGGCATCGCGCGAGGAATGGCACCGCCCGGGTCCAACTGTCGAGCAGCGCCGAAACGACCTCTGGATCGGCCTGGGAATGACCGGGCTGGCGCTGGTGAGCCTCACCCTGGCCCGCAGCACCGGGGCGTTCCTGCTGGGCCCACCGCCATCCGGGCCGGAGCAGCTGCTCTGGACCGTCGCGGTGACCCTGCCGCTGATCTGGCGACGACGGTGGCCGGCCGCGGTCCTGCTGATCGTCGCGGTGGCGTTCATCGCCGCGCAGGCACGATCGGCCCCGGAGACCCAGTTCTCCTCCTGGGCTCTGTTCTGCGCCCTCTACACCGTCGGCGCCTGGGGGCAGGACCGCCAACGGTCCCGCCGCCTGCGCATCGGTGTGATCGCCACGATGTTCGCCTGGCTCGGGATCTACTACACGGTGATGATCGACCACATCCCCTCGGACGCCTTCGCCGACGCGGTCGGGCCGGTGCCACCGGTGCTCGCCGCGATGGTCAACGGCGTGCTGCTCAACGTGCTGGTCTTCGCGTTCGCGTACTTCTTCGGCGAGACCGCCTGGGTGGCCGCGCACCGCGAGCACGAGCTGCGCGCCCAGGCCGAGGACCTGCGCCGGTCGCAGGCGCAGGCCCGGGAACGGGCGGTGCTCGGCGAACGGGTCCGGATCGCCCGGGAGCTGCACGACGTCGTCGCCCACCATGTGTCGGTGATGGGTGTGCAGGCATCCGCCTGCCGCCGGGTGTTCGACCGCGACCCGGGTAAGGCCCGCACCGCGCTCACCGCGATCGAGCAGAGCGCCCGCACCGCCGTCGACGAGCTGCGCCGGATGCTCGGCGTGCTGCGGACCTCCGCCGGCGCCGACCCCGAGCCGCCAATGGCCGGCGGCATCGAACGGATCGACGAGTTGGTCGTGCGGGCTCGGGCCGCCGGGCTGACGGCAACCCTCGGGGTGTACGGCGACCCGGTGGCGCTGCCCGAGTCGGTGTCCCAGGCGGCGTACCGGGTGACGCAGGAAGCGGTGACCAACACCTTGAAGCACGCCGAGGCTGCCCTGCTTGACGTGCGGGTCCGGTATCTGGCCAGGGAGGTCGAGGTCGACGTGACCGACGACGGGCGGGCCGGTGGCCGGGTCGACGCCGTCGGGTTGGGTCTGATCGGGATGCGCGAACGGGTCACCGCCCACGACGGCGACCTGGAGGCCGGGCCGCGGGCCGGCGGCGGTTGGCGGGTACGCGCACGCTTTCCCCTCGCGGCGTCGGCGGACCCGCCGGTCGGCGCGCAGCGGAGGCAGGGCGACGGGCAACAGGTGCCAGCCGGCGCGGAGCAATCGGCGTGAGCGCGACAGAACAGCACGCGCCGGACCCGGGCCAGCTGGTCCGGGTGCTGCTCGCCGACGACCAGCACCTCGTCCGTACCGGCTTCCGGGTCATCCTTGAGGTGGAGGACGACATCGCGGTGGTCGGTGAGGCCGCCGACGGCGAACGGGCCGTCAGCATGACCCGAGCCACCCGCCCCGACGTCGTACTCATGGATGTGGAGATGCCCGGGATGGACGGCCTGGAGGCCACCCGGCAGATCGTCGCCGACGGCCCCGGGGCGCCCGCGGTGCTGATCCTCACCACCTTCGACCGGGACGACTACCTGTTCGCCGCGCTGCGGGCCGGGGCCAGCGGCTTCCTGCTCAAGAACGGCACGCCGGAGGAGCTGGTCGAGGCGATCCGGGTGCTGGCCCGGGGCGACGGGCTCCTCGCCCCGGAGATCACCCGGCGGGTGATCTCCACGTTCGCCCGCCCCGGTGACCCGGCGGGCACCGCCCACCGAGGCCCGGACGCCGACGCCGCGTTGGCAGCGCTGACCCCGCGCGAACGGGAGGTGCTGATGCTGCTCGCCGCCGGGTCGAGCAACGCGGAGATCGCCGCGACCATCCACCTGGGCGAGGCGACGGTGAAGACGCACGTGAGTCGGGTGCTGGCCAAACTCGGCCTGCGCGACCGGGTGCAGGCCGTGGTGTTCGCGTACGAGAACGGCGTGGTCCGGCCGGGCGGGTGACGGCGTCCGCCGCGAGGTGGACCCGCCCGCTCACCCGCCGGGCGGACGGCGCAGCGGCGCGATCGATCTAGCGTGAGTGCGTGACCAGAACGCTTCGCCTCGACGGCGTCGACCGCAGCTTCGGCGACCGTCAGGTGCTCAGGAACGTGTCCTTCGAGGTGTCCGCCGGTCGGATGACCGGTTTCGTGGGCGCCAACGGCGCCGGCAAGACCACCACCATGCGGATCATCCTGGGTGTCCTCGCCCCCGACGCCGGTGAGGTGAGCTGGGGTGGCACGACGCTGACCCGGCAGGACCGTCGGCGCTTCGGCTACATGCCGGAGGAGCGGGGCCTCTACCCCAAGATGACCACCCGCGAGCAGGTGACCTACCTGGGCCGGCTGCACGGGTTGGACGCCGCCGCCGCACGGCGTTCCACCGACGTGCTGCTGGACCGGGTCGGGCTCGGTGAGCGCGGCGACGACCTGCTGGAGACCCTGTCGTTGGGCAACCAGCAGCGCGCCCAGATCGCCGCCGCGCTGGTGCACGACCCCGAGGTGCTGGTGCTCGACGAACCGTTCTCCGGCCTCGACCCGTTGGCCGTGGACACCGTCGTCGCCGTGCTGCGGGAACGGGCCGCCGCTGGCGCGCCGGTGCTCTTCTCCAGTCACCAGCTCGACGTCGTGGAGCGTCTCTGCGACGACCTGGTGATCATCGGCGACGGGGTGATCCGGGCCGCCGGGAGCCGGCAGCAGCTGCGCGACTCGTACACCGTGCCCCGCTTCGAGCTGGTCGTGGAGCACGACGCCGGCTGGGTACGCGACCACCCCGGGGTGACAGTCGTCGAGTTGGACGGCGCGCGAGTGATCTTCGACCTGCCGGCCGGCACCGACGAGCAGCCCGTGCTGCAGGCGGCCCTCGCCCGTGGACCGGTCCGCGCCTTCCGCCCGGTCAGCCCCTCGCTCACCGAGATCTTCCGAGAGGTCACCCAGTGAACGTCACCCAGGCCACCCGGCTGGTCGCCGAACGCGAGATCCGGGTCAAGCTCCGCGACCGGACGTTTCTGTTCGGCACGCTGTTCTTCCTACTGATCGCCGCGGCGGGCACCATCCTGCCGCCGCTGTTCTCCGGCGGGCCGTCCACCGTCGCGGTGACCGAAAGCCTGGCCGCGCCGCTGCGCGCCGCCGGGCTGGAGGTCCGGGTCGTCCCCGACGACCGGGCCGCCGAGCAGGCCGTCCGCGACGACGACGTGGACGCCGCGGTGGTCGCCGGACCAGCCGTCCTGGCCATGGATGACGCCCCCGACGACGTGGTCCGGGCCCTGAGCAGCCAGCCGACCGTACGCCTGCTCGACCCGGACGCGGTCGACCCGGTGGTGGCGTTCCTGGTGCCGTTCGTCTTCGCGTTCGTCTTCTTCCTCACCTCGCAGACGTTCGGTGTGCAGATCGCGCAGAGCGTCATCGAGGAGAAGCAGACCCGGATCGTGGAGATCCTGGTCGCCGCCGTGCCGGTCCGAGCCCTGCTGGCCGGGAAGGTGCTGGCCGGGGCGATCCTGGCGTTCGCGCAGATCGCGTTGATCGCGGTGGTGGCGGTGATCGGGTTGCAGATGGGCGACAGTGGGGGTCTACTCACCCTGCTCGCCCCGGCGATCGGCTGGTTCGTGCCGTTCTTCCTGGTCGGGTTCGTGCTGCTCGCCGCCATGTGGGCGGCGGCCGGCGCGCTGGCCAACCGGCAGGAGGACATCGCCGCCGTGTCGACGCCGGTGCAGCTCGCCGTCATGCTGCCGTTCTTCGCGGTGATCTTCCTGAACGACAACGCCACCGCGATGCGGGTGCTGTCCTACCTGCCGTTCTCGTCGCCGACGGCCATGCCGCTGCGGCTGTTCACCGGCGACGCGGCCGCCTGGGAGCCGGTCGTCTCGCTTGTCATCCTGCTGCTCGCCGCCGGCGCGTTCCTCCTCGCCGGGGCCCGGGTGTACGAGGGGTCGCTGCTGCGCACCAACGGCCGGACCTCGCTGCGAACCGCCTGGCGGGAACGGGAGACGATCGGCTGAGTCGACGGATCGTCCGCAGCGGGCGTCGGTGTCCTGATCGGATGCCGGCGCCCGCTGTCGTACGGCACCGTTCCGAGCGCTGTTCGGAGGCTGTGAACAGCGCTAACACTCCTACGGTGAGCCGATCCTCACGGCCACGACCTGGTCGTCGCCGCCCCGGACCGGAAAGGCTCTCGATGTCCCCACCGATCAACGCACGACAACTCCGTCGACTGCTCAGCGCGGTGCTCGCGGTCGCCCTCGCCAGCACCCTCACGGCCCTCGTGCGGCAGGCGCCGGTCGCCGCCGCAGCGGGCGACCTGATCCTCAACGGCACGTTCGACAACGGCAGCACCCAGCCCTGGTGGACCCGGCTCTCCTCGACCAGCACGACGGTCAACGCCGGGCAACTGCGCGTCCGCACCAGCGCGACGGTCGGCAAGCCCGTCTGGGAGGACCTGGTCGGTCACTTCGAGTTCGGGGTGACGGCCGCGCAGCCGTACCGGTTGCAGTTCGACGCCTCCGCCGACGTCAACCGTTCCCTGCGCGTCTCGGTCTCCCGGGTGGACACGCCGTTCACCTCAGCGGTCGACCAGACCGTCGCGCTGACGTCCTCGATGCGCCGGTTCACGTTCGACTTCGTGTCCCCGTTCGGTGACCCGAAGGCGGTGCTCCTGTTCCACCTCGGCGCGCACGCGGCCTCTACCGTGCGGCTGGACAACATCTCGCTCACCCCGTTGGCCGTCGACCCGGCCACCGACCCGATCCTGTACTGGAACGGTGTCCTGCTGGCCACCTACCGGGCGCTGGACCTGCCGCCCACCACCTCCTCGCGGGAGGCAGCCATCCTGCACGCGGCGATGCACGACGCCGCCGTCTCGGTCACCGGAGTGGGCAACCCCTATCGGGTCCGGGTGCCGGTCAGCTATCCGGGCACCATGGACAACGTCGTGGCACCCTCGCTGCACGCGGCCATCGACCGGGCCGCGTACGACGTGCTGACCGCCCTGTACAGCGGCCAGGGCCAGTCGTACTCCCAGGCCCTCGCCGGCGCTGTCGCCCGCCGGCCGTCCGGGGTGAACACCGCCGAGGTCGCCCGTGGTGACACCGTCGGCGCGGCGGCGGCCGCCGCGAACCTCCAGGCCCGCGCCAACGACGGCTCCGGCAACAGCACGCCGTACCAGCTGGACGGCGTACCCGGGTCGTGGCGGCCGACCAACGGCAAGGCGGCGGTCAGCCCGAACTGGGGTTTGGTCACGCCGTTCGCACTCACCTCCGGTCGACAGTTCCGCCCAGGCCTACCGGCCGGCGCCACCGGGTACGCCGACCTGCTCGGCAAGTCGGAATACCGCACCCAGGTGCAGGAGATCCGCGACTACGGCGGTCGCACGTCGACGCTGCGGACCGCCGAGCAGACGCAGATCGCGTTCTTCTGGGCCAACGACCTGGGGGGCACGTACAAGCCGCCGGGTCAACTCTTCGCGCACACCCGGATCGTGTCGGAGCAACGTCAGCTCGGCATCCTGGCCAACGCCCGGCTCTTCGGGCTGGTCGCGCTCGCGCTCGCCGACGCCGCCATCGCCGCCTGGGATGCCAAGTACCAGACGCCGATCGACCTGTGGCGGCCGGTGACCGCCATCGAGGCGACGGAGGGCCCTGGTTGGCAGCCACTGTCGCAGAACCGCGAGGGCGTGCCGTACACGCCGGCCTTCCCGGCCTACGTCTCCGGGCACGCCACCTTCGCGGGGGCCTGGTCGGCGGTGATGCAGCGGTTCTTCGGCACCGACGCGATCGCCTTCGACGCCACCACCGACGATCCGCACGCCGTGGGGGTCGTCCGGCAGATGACCGGCTTCGACGACGCCGCCGAGGAGAACGCGATGAGCCGGATCTACCTCGGTGTGCACTACCGGTTCGACGCGGACGCCGGGCTCGCCACTGGCCGTTCGGTGGGCGCATACGTGTACGCCAACCGGCTGCGACCGTGAGTCGTACGGCGGCGTGAACGGGGGGCTCCCCGTCCGGTCCTCGGACCGGACGGGGAGCGGCGTGCCGTCACCTGACGGAATCGCACTGCCACTGGCCGAAGCCGCCGTTGCGTAACCAGACATTCCGCGCTGCCCGAATGCTCCACCTCGGGTCCAGTGCGGTCCGACGGTCCGCGCCGAACCGCGACACCTCCATATCGCTGAACTGGAACAGCCCCCAGCGTCGTGACCCGTCCGCTCGGACCTCCACCCGATGCGGGTCCAGCCCGGACAGGCACCGGGCCAGCTCGATCGCCCCGGCCGGATCCTCCGGGAACAACTCGCGCATGTGCTTGCGGATCCGGTCCTCCGGCCACACGACCGTCGCCACCGGAGCGCCCGCCAGCTCGTCGAGGACCTGACCGTCGGCGGTGCCGCTGACCGGCAGCCCACCCAGCGCCTGGAAGGCCATCACCCGGCTGGTGGTGTCCGGGCCGAACCAGCCATCCGCCGCCACCGGCAGCCCGCTCGCCACCAGTTGCTCCTGGAGGTTCAGCACGCACGGGCCGTACATGCCCTGGCGCAGGATCGGCGGGCAGGCGTCGGTCGGCCCGTCCGGGCGGCCCAGCTGGGACACCAGCACACCGGACGCGCCAACCGTCAATGCGCCGAGCAGCGCGAACACCGTCAACCGAAGCCGTCGGCGGGCCGGTCGGGGCACCTGGGGCGTCGGCCCCTCCACCACGGACGTGGGGGGTGGGTCGACAGCCACGGGCGGGTCGCCCTCCGTCGATGGCGTCACCACGCTGTGCTGCGCCACCTGGGTCTCGTCGTGCTCCCGCTCGCTCAGGCGGGCCTCGATGTCCCGACGCACGGCCACGAACCGCTGGGTGTCCTCCGTCGTCGCACCGCAGGCCACCAACAACGCCACGACGGTGCGTTCCCGGGGCAGCGTCGTCCGGCCCAGCATCGTGGCGAGGGTGCTCGGCGGCAGCCAGTGCCCCACCGACGAGGCCCGCCTGGAGATTTCCCGGTAGGTGAGCCCGGAGCGTCGACGCATGTCACGCAGGAGCGCCACGTACTCGATCGCCGTCCCCGGTTCACGGGCAGCGTCATCCATCGAAATCTCCCCCGTGTCGACAATGTCCTTCGGGCCTGTCCGGTAGCTGTCCGAGCCCGGCGGCCGAACGCCCGTTGGCGGCGCGGCCATCGAGAAACGACGCTAGACATGCCGACCGGCCGGAACAATGCCCTGGTACCAGAGGTGCAATGTCCGGGCAGCTCAGTAGCCCCTGTCCGGGTTATGTCCGACCACGTCGGACAGTGACCCGGACCCGGTTTGCACCCGAGCCCGGGGTGTCTGGACAATCGGGCGATGACCACGGGGGACATACGACCGGACGAGGCGGCCGACCCGGCGGAGTTCGTCGACCTGCTGCGCCAACTCAAGGACCGGTCCCGCCTGACGTACCGGCAACTGGAGCAGCGCGCGGCCGCAGCCGGTGACGTCCTGGCCCGCAGCACGGCCGCCGACATCCTGCGCCGATCCACCCTGCCGCGAGCCGAGGTGGTGGCCGCGTTCGTCCGCGCCTGCGGCGCGCAGGAACAGGTCGAGGTGTGGCTGCGGGCGCGGCACCGCATCGCAGCCGGTGAGTTCGTCCCGACATCGCCGGCACCGGACCTCCCGCCGGTCGACACGGTCACGACCGTGGCCCCGGAGGGCCCCAGCGCGGGTCGCCCACGCTGGTTCGCGCGGCCCGCGCCGCTGGCGTTGCTGGTCGTCGCCGCCCTGCTGGCCGCGCTCGGCGTGGGCTTCTGGATCCAGCGGCCGGACGACGGAACGCCACCTGCCGATCCGGCCGCGTCGGCGGGTAGCGACGCCCGTTCGTCGAGCACGCCGAGCGCGGGGCGCAGCCAGATCCGCCCCGTCCGCAGCCCGCACCTCTGCCTCACCGAGGGACGCGACCGCACCGGCGCGTACGACAAGGAGATAGCGGTCCAACGACCCTGCACGCAGGCCACCCCACCGGACACCTCGCTGGAACCGGTGGCCGACGGGCTGTACTTCATCAACTGGGAACACCCGGTACACGGGAAGGGCTGTCTCACCGTCCGCGAGGCTGATCCCGGCCGGAACCTGCTCGAACCCTACGACGACGAAGACTGCAGCGCGAGCAGGTCGAAGCAGGTGTTCCGCTTCGAGTCGACCGGAGCGGCGCCCGGCACGTACCGCATCCGGCCCGACCGTAGCGACCTGTGCGTCGGCCTGCGCGACGACGCCACCGACGTGTCGGCCGAGGCGCTTGTCGAGCCGTGCACCGGCGGCCCGGATCAAGTCTTCCTGGTCGACGCGCTGCCGGGAACCTGACCACGGCGCGGCTCAGCGCGCGGGTGGCACCTGATCCCAGCCGGCGGGCAGCGGGGGCGCCGCCCAGGCGGGGTCGGGCTGCCACTGCGCCCACGCCGGGTTCCACCAGCGCTCGCCCTGATCGAGCAGCGCGGCGATCCGGTCGCCCTCGGCCTGGATGGCGTCTCCCATACCCGGGTAACGCCCCTCGACGAGGCGCTGGGCGAACATCTCGACGTCCTTCCAGACGTACCGGTCGGCGTCCGCGGCCCACCACAGGTCCAGCTCGTGGTCCAGGGTGTCCACCCCGATCGGCGTACGCCGAAACGGGTCCTGGAGGTTGAAGTACCAGCCGGCGAAGTCACGCCCCGGCCCCGTCCAGAACACGTCGAGCGAGTGCGCCTCACCGGGGCGTTGCAGCATCAACTTGCCATGGCCCGACCAGGAGCGGTGCCCGGCGGTCTCCCACGGGTGCCGCCCACATGGGAAGACGCCGGTCTGCGGGAAGCCGAACTCGGCCCCCGGTGGGAGGTAGAGGGCGAGCAACTCGGGCGAATCCTCGACGCAGATCGTCGGGCAGCCGAACCAGACCTCGCCGCGCAGCACCTCACGCCGCACCACGGTGTCACCAGCCGCGAACCGTTCCACCACCACGCCGAGCCTCCTCACTGGCAACCCCCAGCGCGATCTTGCACTTTCTGCTGACGATATGCCCTGCGTGACCCGGTCTGTCGGGTCAGAAAGTGCAAGATCGCGGTGGGATGAGGCGGGGCCAGAGCGAGGTCAGGCGTCTACCGCTGCCATTACCTCGTCGGACACGTCGAAGTTGGCGTAGACGTTCTGGACGTCGTCGCAGTCTTCCAGGACGTCGATCAGCTTGAAGATCTTGCGTGCGCCCTCTTCGTCCAGCGGGATGTTCATGCTGGGGATGAGCGAGGACTCGGCCGACTCGTACTCGATGCCGGCGTCCTGCAGCGCCGTCCGCACACCGATCAGGTCGGTCGGCTCGGAGACCACCTCGTACGCCTCGCCGAGGTCGTTGACCTCTTCGGCGCCGGCGTCCAGGACGGCAAGCATCACGTCGTCCTCGCTGGCGCCCTCCTTGGGGACGATCACCACGCCCTTGCGGGAGAACATGTACGACACCGAGCCGGCGTCGGCGAGCGAGCCGCCGTTGCGGGTCAGCGCGGTGCGTACCTCGGTCGCCGCCCGGTTGCGGTTGTCGGTGAGGCACTCGATGAGCATGGCCACGCCGTTCGGGCCGTACCCCTCGTACATGATCGTCTGCCAGTCGGCGCCGCCGGCCTCCAGGCCGGAGCCGCGCTTGACGGCGCGATCGATGTTGTCGTTCGGCACCGAGCTCTTCTTCGCCTTCTGGATGGCGTCGAAGAGCGTCGGGTTACCCGAGGGGTCACCGCCGCCGGTCCGTGCGGCCACCTCGACGTTCTTGATCAGCTTGGCGAACATCTTGCCGCGCTTGGCGTCGATGACGGCCTTCTTGTGCTTGGTCGTCGCCCACTTTGAGTGGCCGGACATCTTCTACCTCCGTTGCTACCCGCCGTCTGCATCGACCGCACCGCTCACGCCCTGCTCCCGCCGGCGCACGCGGAGGTGCCGGTCAGCCCTGGTGGAAGCTGTGGCGGGCAGATGGCCCTGCCGAATCTCCGCAATCCTACCGACGTCCCCCGGGTCACTGTCATGCACCGCGCACGGCATCGCCGTCCGGTCCTCGCGTACCAGGGCAGACGGGACAAAATCGTGGACGGCCACGAGCATCATGGACGGCCGCGCCGGTCGCCTCCGTCAGGTGGCGGCGCGGACCAGGTCCACGAAGTACGCGTGCACGCGCAGGTCACCTGTCAACTCCGGGTGGAACGAGGTGGCCAGCAGGTTGCCCTGCCGGACCGCCACGATCCGGTCGGCGGCCGCGCCGCCGGTCACCACCCCGATGACCTGCACGCCGGCACCGACCCGCTCGACCCACGGCGCACGGATGAAGACCGCGTGCAACGGCCCACCCGACACCCCGGCGACGGTCACCGGCGCCTCGAACGAGTCGACCTGCCGGCCGAACGCGTTGCGCCGGACGGTCATGTCGATGCCAGCGAAGCCCCGCTGATCGGGTCGGCCGTCGAGCACCTCGGTCGCCAGCATGATCATTCCGGCGCACGAGCCGTAGACCGGCAGGCCGTCGGCGATCCGCTTGTCGATCGGCTCACGCATCTCGAAGATGTCGGCGAGCTTGCTGATGGTGGTGGACTCCCCGCCGGGGATGACCAAACCGTCGACCGCGTCCAACTCCGCCGGGCGGCGCACCGGGCGGGCGTCCGCACCCACCGCGGCCAGCGCCGCCACGTGCTCGCGGACGTCGCCCTGCAGCGCGAGCACACCGATCACGGGTGCCGTCACCGCGACATCACCAGGCCCGAGTGGAGCACGGTTCACCAACCCTTCCTTCCCTCGCGACTGCGGGGCTCGCAAGAGCGGCTCACTCCTCGCGCTCACCAACCCTCCTTCCCTCGCGACTGCGGGGCTCGCAAGAGCGGCTCACTCCTCGCGCTCACCAACCACGCTCGGCCAGGCGGTGCGGCTGCGGGATCTCGTCGACGTTGATGCCGACCATCGCTTCGCCGAGACCCCGGGAGACCTTGGCCAGGACGTCCGGGTCGTCGTGGAAGGTGGTCGCCTTGACGATCGCGGCGGCCCGCTGCGCCGGGTTGCCCGCCTTGAAGATGCCGGAACCGACGAAGACACCCTCCGCGCCGAGCTGCATCATCATCGCCGCGTCGGCCGGAGTGGCGATCCCGCCCGCGGTGAACAGCACCACCGGCAGCTTGCCGCTCTCGGCGACCTCCTTGACCAGCTCGTACGGGGCCTGCAACTCCTTGGCCGCGACGTACAACTCGTCGGCCGGCAGCGAGGACAGCCGACGGATCTCCTGGCGGATCTTGCGCATGTGGGTGGTGGCGTTGGAGACGTCACCGGTGCCCGCCTCGCCCTTGGAGCGGATCATGGCCGCGCCCTCGGTGATCCGGCGCAGCGCCTCGCCCAGGTTGGTCGCGCCGCAGACGAAGGGCACGGTGAACGCCCACTTGTCGATGTGGTTCGCGTAGTCCGCCGGGGTCAACACCTCGGACTCGTCGACGTAGTCCACGCCGAGCGACTGGAGGATCTGCGCCTCCACGAAGTGCCCGATGCGGGCCTTGGCCATCACCGGGATGGAGACCGCCTCGATGATCCCGTCGATCATGTCGGGGTCGCTCATCCGGGACACCCCGCCCTGCGCGCGGATGTCGGCGGGCACCCGTTCCAGAGCCATTACCGCGACCGCGCCGGCGTCCTCGGCGATCTTGGCCTGTTCGGCGTTGACGACGTCCATGATCACGCCGCCCTTGAGCATCTCGGCCATGCCACGCTTCACGCGGGCGGTGCCGACGACGGGGGCGCTACCGGTGTTCGAGGCGGTGTTTTCGGGCACGGCTCATCGCTCCTTGGACGTGCTCTGGGGGTGGGGCAGCGAAAATGCTACGCGCGGTTCAACGCCGTACCGACAGCCAATTGGACCCCGGGTGGCCTGCCCTGTGGCCCTGGTCACCGACCCGGCGGGGCCCGCCGGGGCCCGGCTGCGCTCAGGCCGCGGGGACGTCCGCCGGGACGACGAGGGTCGGATCGTCGATGTCGAAGTAGCGCGGCCACTCCCGACCACGTCCCATCCGCAACAAGCGCACCAGCGGCCGGCTGCGCGCCGAGCGGGCGTCCCGGACCAGGTCGGTGTGCACCTGCCGGGACAACGCGAGCCGCCGGCTGGCGGCGATGACCGCCGCGCAGCTCGGATCGTTCGGGTCCAACTGCACGCCCCGCAACTGCCGGGTGAGGTCGTTCTCCGCCGCCTCCCGCTCGTCCGGGCCGGCGTCCAGGGCGATCCGGGCCGCCGCGTACAGCTCGACGCCGAAACGCCGCTCGGCCAGGACGGCGGCGGCCGCCGCGCGGCGCAGCAGGTGAGCGTCGAGAGCCCGGGCCGCCAGCTCCGCACGACCCTGCAACCGCTCGACCCGGCCGGCGGTCCAGATGAGGTACGCCGCGACCAGCCCCACGACCACGCTCGCGGCCACCACCCACCACATGTGCGGCATCGTAGTGCTGCTCCGTTTCGTCCGATTGGGCGCGGCCGGACCGGGCCCGCCGGTCACCACCGCACCATCCGTCACACCGGCTCAGCCCAGCCCCACCCATTCCTGGTCGATGACCCGCCCGTCGGTTGCCTCGATCGCCGCTGCGTATACCTCCAGAACGCGGCGAGCAACCACCGGCCAGTCGAAATTCGCCACCACCTGATCGCCGCAGGCACTCAGCGTGGCCCGCCCGGCCGGGTCGTCCAGCAGCTCGCTCAGCACGGCACGCAGCCCCACCGGGTCACCCGTGGGGAAGAGCCGACCGGCACGCCCCCCGTCCAGCACCCGCCGGAACGCGTCCAGGTCACTGGCGACCACAGTCGTACCCGCCGCCATCGCCTCGGTGAGGATCATGCCGAACGACTCACCGCCGGTGTTCGGTGCGACGTAGAGGTGCACACTGCGCAGCATTCGCGCCTTGTCCGGTTCGCTGACCAGGCCGAGGAACGTGATCCGCTCGTGCAGTTCGGCGGGGAACTGGTCGTACAGGTCATCGGGGTCACCCGGGCCGGCGACGAGCAACCGCAGACCGGGCCGGGTGGGCGCCAACGCCACGAACGCGTCACGTAGCACCGGGAAGCCCTTGCGCGCCTCGGTGAACCGACCCAGGAACCCGATCGTGCCGCCGGTGTTGGCCGCGCACTCCCCCGGCCAACCCGGCAACGGCTCGGCGTCGGCGAACTTGGCCACCGCCACCCCGTTGGGGATCTCCACCGCGCCGCCGTCCATGTGCTCGACCTGCACCTTACGGGCCAGAGCGCTCACCGCGATCCGAGCCGTGATCCGCTCCAACACGATCTGGAGCACACCCTGCGCGGCGGCGAGGACCCGCGAACGGGTCATCGCGGTGTGGAACGTGGCGACCACCGGGCCACGGGCGGAGAGCACGGCCAGTAGCGACAGGCTCAACGTCAGCGGCTCGTGCACGTGCAGCACGTCGAAGTCGCCGTTGGTGATCCACCGCCGGACCCGAGCGGTCGAGACCGGGCCGAACGCGATCCGGGCCACCGAGCCGTTGTACGGCAGCGGAACGGCACGCCCGGCGGACACCACGTACTCCGGCAGCGGCGAATCCTCGTCGGCTGGCGCGAGCACGCTGACCTCGTGGCCGAGCGCGATCAGCGCCTCGGCGAGGTCCATGACGTGGTTCTGCACCCCACCGGGGACGTCGAAGGAGTACGGGCACACGATGCCGATCCGCATACGTCAGCCCACCCCCTCTAGGCCTGACCGGAGGCCGGCGAGGGCAGCGCCGTGCCCTCCCCCGACCTCCCCTGGTCCAGCCACATCCGCTGCAACATGTGCCAGTCTTCCGGATGCCGGGCGATACCCGCCGCCAGACGGTCGGCGATCAACTGGGTCAGCGACCGGACCCGCTGGTCCAGGGGCCCCACCTCGGGCCCCGGCACCGGCAGCGGGCCGGCGAGCGACGCACAGGCGGCGTCCGATTCGTACCACATCGAGGCCACGTAGAGCGGCGCGCCGGTGTGCAACGCGAGCAGCGCCGGCCCGGCCGGCATCCGGGTCTTCCCACCGAAGAAGTCCACCTCCACCCCCCGGGCGGAGAGATCACGGTCGGCCAGCAGCGGCACCACCGCGCCGGCCCGGAGCCGGTCCAGCAACACGTCGAACGCCGGACGCGGCCCCCCGTGCGTCGGCAGGATCTCCATCCCCAGACTCGCCCGGAAGGCCATGAACCGCTTGTACACGCCCTCCGGCTTGAGCCGCTCCATGACCGTGGTGATCGGCCAACCGCTGGCCGCCACCCAGGCGCCCGCGGCGTCCCAGTTGCCGGCGTGCGGCAACGCCACCACGGCGCCCCGACCGGCGGCCACGTCGGCGGCGAGCAGCTCGGCGCCGTCGAGCCGGAAGTTGGACAGGATCTTCGACCGGCTCAGGGCGGGCAGCCGGAACGCCTCCATCCAGTACCTGGCGTACGAGCGCAACCCGCGCTTGACGAGATCGTCCAGCTCGGCCTCGGGCAGCTCCGGGCCGACCACCCGACGCAGGTTCGCGCGCAGTCGGGCCGTACCCCCGCCGCCGGCACGATGGGCGCGGTCCGCGCCCGCCTGGAACGCCGCCGCCACCAACGGCCGGGGTAGCGCGCGGACCACCCGCCAACCGGCGACGTAGCCCAGCTCGGTGAGGTTCACGCGACTCGGCCGGCGGTCGTCCGACGCCCGGTCGCCGGCGCGGCGCTCACGCCTGGCCGTCCGGCTGCAACTGCTGGGCCTGGCGGTAGACGTGCGTCATCCGCTGCCCCACCGTGAAGATCGACACTGCGGCCAGCAGCCAGAGCGCGATCTCCAACGCCGGCTTCACGTTCAGGCCGGTGAGGATCCCGCCAACCCCGACGATCAGCAGCCGCTCGGTGCGCTCGGCGATGCCCACGTTGCAGGTCATGCCGAGCCCTTCGGCGCGAGCCTTCACGTACGAGACCAGGCTGCCGGCGGCCAGGCAGACCAACGCGGCGGCCACCCCGGAGTAGTTGCTCTGCGTGGCCAACCAGTACGCGACGGCACCGAAGACGGCGCTGTCGGCGACCCGGTCCATGCTTGAGTCGAGGAACGCCCCGAACTTGGTGGAGCCGCCGCTCATCCGGGCCATCGTCCCGTCGAGCAGGTCGGTGAGCGCGAACACGGTCACGATCAACGCGCCCGCGACCAGGTGGCCGCGAGCACCGAAGCCGAGCGCGCCGACGAGCACACCAACGGTGCCCGCGACGGTGACGGCATTGGGGGTAACGCCCGCGCGCAGAAGGGCACGGGCAATCGGCTCGACGACGCGGGTCATCCCCGCGCGGGCCGACACTTGGAAGATCTTCGCCATGGCGGTCCCCACGATAACGGTCCGCCCAGCTCCGGCGATACGGACGGTCCCGCCGACCCGCCTGGGGGAGGCTTGTGCCTACCCGGCAACGGGTGTGAGATCGAGCCGGGAGGTGAGCCAGCTCACCCGTCCACCCGTCCCGTTCCCGCTGTGCAGCAGACCACCGGAGGATGACGCCGCGCACTCGCCCCGGGCCGCTACCCGTCGCGCGGCGGTCGCCACCACCACCGGCTGAGGGAGGTGCGCCCCCATGGCGCAGAAGAGTCACGACAAAGGTTCCACCGGCGGCACGCCCGTGGTGACCGAGCCCGAGCAGGTTCGCAACGTGGTGCTCGTCGGGCACTCCGGGGCGGGCAAGACCACCCTGGTCGAGGCCCTGCTCGCGGCGACCGGCACGATCGGCCGGGCCGGCACCGTGGTCGACGGCACCACGGTGGGCGACCACGACCCCGCGGCCGTACGCCAGCAGCGCTCGGTCAGCCTGTCCTGCGCACCGCTGCTGCACAACGGCATCAAGGTCAACCTGCTGGACACCCCCGGGTACGCCGACTTCGTCGGTGAGCTGCGCGCCGGGCTGCGGGCCTCCGACGCCGCGCTCTTCGTCGTCTCCGCGGCGGGTGGCATGGACGCCGCCACCGTCGCGCTGTGGGAGGAGTGCGCGGCCGTCGACATGCCCCGCGCGGTCGCGGTCGCCCGACTGGACCAGCCCCGCGCCGACGTCGACGAGACCGTGGCGCTCTGCCAACGCCTCTTCGGTGACAACGTGATGCCGCTCTACCTGCCGATGCTCGGCGACGACGGGGTCTCCACCGAAGGTCTGCTCGGCCTGATCACCCGTCGGGTCTTCGATTACAGCGCCGGGCTGCCCGCCGACGTCCGCGACCCGGACCCGGAGCACCAGCGGGCCATCGACGAGTCCCGCGACGAGCTGATCGAGGGGATCATCGCCGAGAGCGAGGACGAGACCCTCATGGACCGCTACCTCGACGGCGAGGAGATCACCGACGAGGTGCTCATCGACGACCTGGAGAAGGCCGTCGCCCGGGGCCACTTCTACCCGGTGGTGCCGGTCTGCGCCCAGACCGGTGTCGGACTGGACGTGCTGCTGGAGGTGCTGACCGCCGCGTTCCCGTCGCCGCTGGAGCACGAGTTGCCGGCGGTGACCGGCGTGGACGGCGACCCGCGTCCGCCGCTGACCTGTGACCCGGCCGGGCCGCTGGTCGCCGAGGTCGTCAAGACCACCGTCGACCGTCACGTCGGCCGGGTCTCCCTGGTCCGGGTCTTCTCCGGCACGCTGCGCCCCGACCAGACCGTGCACGTCTCCGGGCACGGCATGGCCGAACGCGGGCACCCCGACCACGACGCCGACGAGCGGGTCGGGCACATCTACACCCCGCTGGGCGCCACCCTGCGTGAGGTGTCGCACTGCGTGGCCGGCGACATCTGCGCGATCACCAAGTCGGGTAGCGCCGAGACCGGCGACACCATCTCGGCCAAGGACGACCCGCTGCTGATCGCCCCCTGGGAGATGCCGGAGCCGCTGCTGCCGGTGGCGATCGTCGCCCGCAGCCGCGCCGACGAGGACACCCTGGCCCGCAACCTGGCCCGCCTGATCGCCGGCGACCCCACGCTGCGGCTGGAGCGCAACCCGGAGACCCACCAGTTGGTCCTCTGGTGCATGGGCGAGGCGCACGCCGACGTGGTGCTCGACCGGCTCCGCGCGGGCGGCGTCGAGCTGGACACCGAGCCGGTCAAGGTGTCGCTGCGCGAGACGCTGACGGTGCCCGCGAAGGGACACGGCCGCCACGTCAAGCAGTCCGGTGGCCACGGCCAGTACGCGGTCTGCGACATCGAGGTCGAGCCGCTGCCCGCTGGCGGTGGCTTCGAGTTCGTCGACCGGGTGGTCGGCGGCGCGGTGCCGCACAACTACATCCCGTCGGTGGAGAAGGGCGTACGCGCCCAACTTGAGCGCGGCCTGGTCGCCGGCCACCCGGTGGTGGACCTGCGGGTGACCCTGGTCGACGGCAAGTCGCACAGCGTCGACTCCTCCGACGCGGCCTTCCAGACCGCCGGCGCGCTGGCGCTGCGCGACGCCGCCGAGCGCGGTCAGCCCGCTCTCCTGGAGCCGATCGACGAGGTCACCATCCGAGTCCCGGACGGCTCGGTGGGCACCGTGCTGGGCGACCTGTCCGGCCGCCGCGGCCGGGTGCTCGGCACCGAACCGGACCCGGACACCGAGGGCCGCACCCTCGTCCGCGCCGAGGTGCCGGCCACCGAGCTGCTTCGCTACGCCGTCGAGCTGCGCTCCATGACGGCCGGCACCGGCACCTTCCGCCGTCACTTCGTCCGCCACGATCCCATGCCCACCCACCTGGCCGACCAGACCCGCAAGGAACAAACCCCGTAAACCCCGACCCGCGTCGCGTCGCGTCGATGGGCCGAAGGGCCCCGGCGCTCGCAGAGTCGCGGCACCGGGCAGGGCGGGCGCGGCGCGGGGGGCGGATCGGACGGGACGGGGCAGGATTGGGGCGAAGGGGGCAGTTGGGGGCAGGCCGGGCAGCCGGAGCGGCAGTCGAGACAGGGCCGGTCGTGACCACGTACCCTTTCGGCATGTCCACCCCCGCAACGGGCGCGGCCACACTCACGCCGCGCCGGTCGAGCCGGTTCGTTGCCTGGGTGCGCGCGTGGCGCGCCGGGTTGGTGCCGTACGACGAGGTCGCCGACGCCATCGCCGGCGACGAGGAACACCTCGTGGCGGACGCCCCCGGCACCTGGACCGACGTCCCGCTGGGCGCCGCGCTACCGACTCTGGCCAAGCTCTCCCCGGATGACATCCGGCTGGTGCTGCCCGCACCGGGCGATCCTCGAGGGCTGCCTGGCCCGGGCGATTTCGCCGGTGCGGCGCTGGTCATGGGCGAGGCGGTCATCGCCGGTGGGCTCGGGTTGATTCCTGAGGTGCGGATGCACACCTCCGGCTCGGGGGACTGTTTCGAGACGGTGCTCTGGCGGGTCTACCCGCTGCCGGCCAACGCGCCCGCCGCTTCACTGGCGCTGCCCGGTGCCGCCGAGGCGGAGGCCGAGCTGGCCGCCGCGCTGGCCGAGACGACCGCCGTGCTGACCCGTCTCGACGTGGCCCAGTGGCGGCCCGAGCTGGCCGGCGCTTTGGCCGCGCTGCGCCGCCCGGATGGCGCGACCGATCTGCCGCCGGGCTTCGACCCGCGAGCACGTCGGCTCTTCGCCCGAGCGGCGGTGCTCGACCGGGTGCTGGCGTTGGCCGGGCACGTAGCGCCGGGCGGCGCGATCAACAACTACGAGGCGCAGCAACGGGACGCGGCACTACGACCGCTCACCGCGGCCTGCCGTCAGGCGTTGGTGGCCGCCTGCAACGCCCCACTACGCCCCTGACCACACCACCCACCCCGGTAACCGCGAGCGCCCCAGCAACCCATGATCGTGCTCGATCCAGGATGTAGTGGTCTGCGGGCGCTTCGTGACCACTACATCCTGGTTACCGCACGATCATCCGCCAGGGCTGCTCAGATCTCGTCGAGCAGGTCCGCGACGGAGTTGACGATCCGGGACGGGCGGTACGGGTAGCGCTCTGCCTCGGTACGGCTGCTGATCCCGGTGAGGACCAGGATGGTCTCCAGCCCCGCCTCCAGGCCGCACAGGATGTCGGTGTCCATCCGGTCACCGATCATCGCGGTGCTCTCCGAGTGCGCGTTGATGGTGTTGAGCGCGGAACGCATCATCATCGGGTTGGGCTTGCCGACGAAGTACGGCTCGACCCCGGTCGCCTTGGAGATCATGGCGGCGACCGAGCCGGCAGCGGGCAGGGCGCCCTCCACGGACGGGCCGGTCACATCGGGGTTGGTGCAGATGAACCGGGCCCCGTCGTTGATCAGGCGGACGGCCTTGGTGATCGCCTCGAAGCTGTAGGTGCGGGTCTCGCCGAGCACCACGTAGTCGGGGGCGAAGTCGGTCAGCACGTAGCCGACCGCGTGCAGCGCCGTGGTCAGCCCGGCCTCACCGATGACGTACGCGGTGCCGCCCGGCCGCTGGTCGGCGAGGAACTGGCCGGTGGCGAGGGCGGAGGACCAGATCGACTCCTCCGGCACGTCCAGCCCCATCCGGCTGAGTCGGGCCGTCAGGTCCCGCGGCGTGTAGATCGAGTTGTTGGTCAGCACCAGGAACGGCTTGCCGGAGGCGCGCATCCGGTTGATGAACTCCGGTGCGCCGGGCACTGGCTGGCCCTCGTGCACCAGTACGCCGTCCATGTCGGTCAGCCAACTCTGCACGGGCTTACGGTCCTGCATGATGATCCTCAGTTGTCAGGGTCGACGGGTCGGTACGCAACAGACGGTGGCGCAGGTGTCCCACATGGGCAGCTCGCCCAGGCGGCGGCGCAGCTGCGCACCGTCCGGGTCGGTCCGCTCGGTGACCAGCTCACGCACCATGGTCACGAAGCGCGGGTCGGTGCCCGGGGTGGCGGCCCGGACGAAGTCCAGGCCGAGACGCTTGGCCGTGTCCAACGCTTCGGTGTCCAGGTCCCACACGACCTCCAGGTGGTCGGAGACGAACCCGATCGGGCTGACCACCACGCCGGTGGTGCCACCCTGCGCGAGGGCGGCCAGGTGGTCGTTGATGTCCGGTTCCAGCCACGGCACCTGCGGTGGGCCGGAGCGGCTCTGCCAGACCAGGTCGTACGCCAGGTCAGGGGCGGCGGCCGCGGCGACGAGCCGGGCGGTCTCGTGCAGCTGCGCCTCGTACCGGCCGCCGTGCGGGCCGGCGTTGGCGGCCATGGAGTTGGGGATGGAGTGGGCGGTGAAGACCAGCCGGGTGGTGTCCCGCTTCGCGGGGTCGAGCTGCGCCAGGGCAGCCCGGACCGCGTCGACGTGCGGCTCGACGAAGCCGGGGTGGTCCCAGAACTGGCGCAGCTTCTCGATCACCGGGGCGTCCGGGCCGACCGCGGCGCGCGCGGCGGCGATGTCCTCCTGGTACTGCCGGCAGGACGAGTAGCCGCCGTACGCGCTGGTGACGAAGGCCAGCGCCCGGGTGATCCCGTCGTCGCGCATCTGGGTGACGGTGTCGGCGAGCATCGGGTCCCAGTTGCGGTTGCCCCAGTAGATCGGCAGGTCGACACCGTGCGCGGCGAAGTCGGCGCGGACGGCGGCCAGCAGGTCCCGGCACTGCTGGTTGATCGGGGACACCCCACCGAAGTGCTGGTAGTGCTCGGCGACCTCAGTCAGCCGCTCGGGCGGCACACCCCGGCCCCGGGTCACGTTCTGCAGGAACGGCATCACGTCCTCGGGCCGCTCCGGCCCGCCGAAGGACACCAGCACCACCGCGTCGTACGACATGGGGTTCATTCTTGCCCCCCGGCCGGGACGTCCCGGCGACGCCCCCTGGTCCGGATGCGTAGATCACGCGAACGGCGACCAGGGAGCGTCGTCGGTCACGCGTCAGGAACCGATGGCGTGGTAGCCGCCATCGACGTGGACGATCTCGCCGGTGGTGGCCGGGAACCAGTCGGAGAGCAGCGCCAGGCAGGCCCGCGCGGCGGGCTCCTGGTCGGTGAGGTTCCAGCCCAGCGGGGCCCGCTCGGCCCAGGCGGACTCGAACTGGTCGAAGCCGGGGATCGACTTCGCGGCGATGGTGCGCAGCGGCCCGGCGGCGACCAGGTTGCTGCGGATGCCCTGCTTGCCCAGGTGCAGCGCCAGGTAGCGGGACGCGGACTCCAGGCCGGCCTTGGCCACGCCCATCCAGTCGTAGACCGGCCACGCCTTCGTCGCGTCGAAGGTCAGGCCGACCACCGCGCCGCCGGGCGACATCAGCGGCAGCGCCGCCATGGCCAGCGACTTGTACGAGAAGGTGGAGACGTGCAGGGCGGTCGCCACGTCCTCCCACGGTGCGTCGAGGAAGCCGCCGCCCAGGCAGCTCTGCGGGGCGAAACCGATCGAGTGCACGACACCGTCGAGGCCGTCGACGTGCTCGCGTACCCGGTCGGCGAGGCCAGCCAGGTGCTCGGTGTTGGTGACGTCCACCTCGATGACCGGCGCCGGCTCGGGCAGCCGCTTGGCGATCCGCTCGACCAGGGAGAGCCGGCCAAAGCCGGTGAGCACGACCTGCGCGCCATTTTCCTGGGCGAGCTTCGCCACCGAGAAGGCGATCGAGGCGTCGGTGATGACACCGGTGACGAGCAGTCGCTTACCGGCGAGCAGTCCGGACATCGCAGAAATCCTCCGTAGTCAAAAAGGTTAGTGGCCCATGCCGAGGCCGCCGTCGACCGGGATGACGGCGCCGGAGACGTACCCGGCGCTGTCGGAGGCCAGCCAGGTGACCACGGCGGCGACCTCGTCCGGGCTGGCCATCCGGCCGGCCGGGATGGACTTGCGGATCTCCGCCTTGCGGTCCTCGGAGAGGCCGGCGGTCATGTCCGTGTCGATGAAGCCGGGCGCCACCACGTTCGCGGTGATGTTGCGGCTGCCCAGCTCCCGGGTGATCGAGCGGGCGACGCCGACGAGGCCGGCCTTGCTGGCGGCGTAGTTGACCTGCCCGGCGCCACCGGAGAGGCCGACCACCGAGGAGATGAAGATCATGCGGCCCCACTTGGCGCGGAGCATCTTTGCGGAGGCCCGCTTCGCGACCCGGAACGCGCCGGTGAGGTTGGTGTCCACCACACCGGTGAACTGCTCCTCGCTCATCCGCAGCAGCAGCGTGTCGTCGGTCATGCCGGCGTTGGCCACCAGCACCTCGACCGGCCCCAGCTCGGCCTCGACGGCGGCGAACGCAGCGTCGATCGAGGCGGCGTCGGTGACGTCGGCGCGGACGCCGAACAGCCCGTCGGGCGCCTCGCCGCTGCGGTGGGTGACCGCCACCCGGTCGCCCTGCTTGGCGAAGGCCTGCGCGATGGCCAGGCCGATCCCCCGGTTACCCCCGGTCACCAGCACGGTACGGGCCACTGTTCCCCCTTGCGAATGGTCGGCACGGACGCGTCGGAGCCTAGGCGTTACCGGCAGGTAAGCGCTAACGGGAGGCGCGTCACATTGAGGTATGACACGGGGATCAACCCCTGGTGGCATGCCTCGTGACGGGGTCGGCCCGGAGCCTCGGCCGGCCCCGGCCGCAGCGCCAGCCGGGCGGTGGAGGGGGTGCCGGCCGGTCGGCCGAGTGCGTTCCGTCGGCACCGCGGGTGTACGATCATCGACGTTCCGGCCGGCCCGACTTGCAGGAGGTGATCGCTGTGCGAGATAGCGATCCTCCCAGTCGTGGCCGGGCCGATGGTCAGTCCCGCTGAGCCACGACTCAGTCTGGTGAGCTGACCCCGCTCCGCTCCCCCACCGCTTCGGCACCTGCCGAGGTGAGTGTGTCGCGCCGCCCGATCCCGGGCGGTCGCCGGGAGCCGCCCGGTCACGACTTCGTGTGCGCGTCCCCGCCCCCTGCGGTCCGCCCCCGCACGCGGACCGTCCAGCCGCCACCCGGAGCCGTCATGAGCCGCTACGTCGCCCCGCTGGGCTTCACCCTCGCCGCCGTCTGGGTGGCCATCGTCTTCGTGCTCGCCGGCGGCGGTCACTGACCGCCGCCGGTACACCGTTCAGAGCATCCGCGACGACCAGAGCAGGCTGAGCGCACCCGCACAGAGCGCCAGCAGCAGCGCCACCCCGGCGTACCACTGGGTCACCTCACGCGGCTCGGTGCGGAACCCGATCGAGCTGCCCATGTCCTGATAGACCTGCTTCAGCTCGCTCACCGAGGCCGCCTCGTAGAAGTAACCCTCGGTGGTCTCGGCCAGCTCGGCGAGCGCCATCCGGTCCACCGGCACCCGCTGCAACTGCCCGCCGATGTCGACCTGCCCGGTGTCGGTGCCAAAGGCGATGGTGGAGACCGGGACGTTGGCCGCCTGCGCGGCCGCCGCCGCCTCCTCCACCGCCCGACCGGAAGTCCGGAAACCATCGGAGAGCAGCACGATCCGGGCCGGCGGAATGCCCGCCGCGCCGTCGGCCGGCACCGACCGGATCGCCTCCAGGCAGGTGAACACCGCCTCGCCGGTCGCGGTCGCCTCGGCCAACACCAGCCCGTCGATGGCGCTGGTCACCGCGTCCCGGTCCTTGCCTGGCGGCACCAGCACGTTGGCCGCCTTGGCGAACGACACGAGGCCCAGGTTGTAGCTCTCCGGCAGCTCGCTGACGAACTGCTTGGCCGCCTCCTGCGCCGCCTCGAGCCGGTTCGGTGCCACGTCGTCGGCCTGCATCGACAAGGACACGTCGATGGCGAGCATCACGGTGGCCCGCTCCAGCGGCTCCTTGGTGTCCACCGCGGGCCGGGCCAGCGCGGTGGCCAGCACCAGCAGGCAGAGCAGGAACGCGGTCGCCGGGACGTGCCGACGCCAGCCCAGGCCCTTCGGCGCGACCGTACGCAGCAGGTCCACATTGGTGAACCGCATCGCGTACGCCCGGCGGTGCAGTTGCCGCCAGACGTAGAACGCGGCAAGTGCGAGCACCGGCAGCACAGCCAGCAGCCACCACGGTTGCATGAAACGGATCATCGTGTCGTCCCCCGGGTGCGCGCGTGCCGCTGCGCGGCCACGAATCGCACCATGTCCAGCAGCCAGTCTCGGTCGGTACGCAGACGCAGGTGGGCCGCGCCGGCACCCCGCAGGGCGGCGGCGATCGTGGCCCGTTGGGCGGTGGCGGCGTCGGCGTAGCGCTGCCGCAGCCGCGGGTCGGCGGTCTGCACCTCGTGCAGCTCGCCGCTCTCCGGGTCGACCACCGGCAACACGCCCACGTCGGGCAGCTCCAACTCGCGCGGGTCGACCACCTCGATCGCCAGCACGTCGTGGCGGACCCGCAGCTTGCGCATCGGCCGCGCCCACTGCTCGGCCGGCGCGAGGAAGTCCGAGACCACCACGGCCACCCCGCGTCGTCGGGGTGGTCGGTTGAGCATCTCGATCAGGGCGCCCAGGTCTCCTCGGCCGGGCTGGATGGTGGTGCCGGCGACGGCCCGCAGCAGGCCCTGCGCCTCCTTGCGGCCGGAGCGGGCCGGCAGCCGGGTGAGCACCCCGGGCCCGGCCGGCGGTGGTCCGCCGCGCCAGCGTCGGGCCGGCGCGGACACGCCGCCACCGGTGCCGATCACGGCGCCGATCCGGTTACCCCCGCGCACGGTCAGGTGGGTGATGGCGGCAGCGGCGGCCACCACGACCTCCCGCTTGAGCCACTGCCCGGTGCCGAAGTCCAGGCTGGCGGAGAGATCCAACGCGAGCCAGGTCTCCAACTCCCGGTCGGCGACCGTACGCCGCACGTGTGGTGTCGTGGTCCGTGCCGTGACCGGCCAGTCCATCCGACGCACGTCGTCGCCGGGGCGGTACTCCCGGGACTCGCCCGCCTCGCTGCCCGGTCCGGGCAGCAGGCCGGCGTAGTCGCCCTGAAGCAGACCATCGAGTTTGCGGGTGACGAGCAGCTGCAGCCGGGACAGCACGGCCTCGCTGCGGTCGGCGAGCGGGGCGGGACGAGGGGTGGGTGAGGTCACGGCCGCTGCCCGGGCCAGCCAGCGCCCGGCGGCGGCGCGATCGGCGACGGAGTGGCCTGCTGCCGGGGGGCGACCGCCGGGAGCGGGATCGTCGACATCACCCGCTGCACGATGTGGTCGGCGGGCACGTCGTCGGCGAGCGCGTCGTAGCTGAGCACCAACCGGTGCCGCAGGATGTCCGGCGCGATGTCCTGCACGTCCTGCGGCAGGGCGTAGTCACGCCCGCGCAGCAGCGCCAGGGCACGGGTCGCCCGGACCAGACCCAGCGAGGCGCGCGGGCTGGCCCCGTACTGGATCAGTTGCGCGACGTCGGGCATGCCGTGCTCGGCCGGGGCGCGGGTCGCCAGCACCAATCGGACCGCGTAGTCGACCAGGGCGTTGTGGACGAAGACCTGGTCCGCCTTGCGTTGCAGGGCGATCAGCTCCGGGGTGTCGAACACCGCGGTCGGCTCGGGCGCGGCCACGCCCATCCGGTAGACGATCTCCCGTTCCTCCGCGTCGGTCGGGTAGCCCACCACGATCTTCATGAGGAACCGGTCCCGCTGCGCCTCCGGCAGCGGATAGACGCCCTCCTGCTCGATCGGGTTCTGGGTGGCCATCACCAGGAACGGGTCGGGCACCCGGTGGCTCTCCCCACCGATGGAGACCTGCCGCTCACTCATCACTTCCAGCAGCGCGGACTGCACCTTCGCCGGAGCCCGGTTGATCTCGTCGGCGAGCAGGAAGTTGACGAAGACCGGCCCCAGCTCGACGTCGAACTTCTCGCTCGACTGCCGGTAGATCCGGGTGCCCATGATGTCGGCCGGCACCAGATCCGGGGTGAACTGCACCCGCGCGAAGGACCCGCCGACGACCTTGGCGAGGGTCTCCACCGCCAGGGTCTTGGCCACCCCGGGCACCCCTTCGATCAGGCAGTGACCGCGGGCGAGCAGCGCCACGAACATCCGCTCCACCATCCGGTCCTGCCCGACGATCACACGTTTGATCTCGAACAGCGCCTTCTCCAGCAGGGTGGCGTCCTGGGCCGGTGTGGTCACCGGCGTTGGCGCCGCTCCGTTCGGTGTCGGGGCGTCGGGCATGGTCGGCTGGGCCACCGGTCCTCCACAGCGTTTGTCGGTCGTCGCGGCTCGTGCGGTATCAAGACTCGCACGCCTTGCTGAGTGCCGAGGTGGTGAGAAGCCGATTTTCGCCGCGTCGTCCCCAGCAACCGAACCGCGCATCGCGGGTATGCACGGACCGGCCCACCGCGTGTACGATTCACCCCGTCGCCGGGCGACTCCCCCCGTGGTCGCCCGGCGCTCAACCTCTCCGTCCGGCCGCCCTAGACTGGCCGGGATGAGCACCCCCTCCCCCGCCGACGAGGCCCTGGTCTGTTCGGCCCGGGGCTGCCGGTCCGCCGCCGTCTGGGCGCTGAAGTGGAACAATCCCCGTCTGCACGACGCCGATCGGCGCAAGACCTGGTTGGCCTGTGCCGAGCACCGGGGCAGCCTCGGTGACTTCCTGGACGCTCGCGGCTTTCTGCGTGCCGTCACTCCGGTGCCCGGATCGCCTACGCTCGACATGTGAGCGGCGACCCACCGGCTTCCCCCGGCCCCACCTCCCCGTCCTGGCCGCCCACCCCGGCCACCGCACCTCCCGGCGTCGAGCCGGCGTCCGGCGCGTTTCCCACGCTCGGCCCGGAGCCCGCCGCGCCGCCCGATCCCGGCGCGTCCGGCCCTCTGCTGACCACCGCGGCGGGCGACCGGGGGCCGCTGGAGCCCTGGCCGGACACGGTCGGATGGCAGCCGATCTCCACCGACCTGATCTGGGTGGAGCTGATCCGGCTGGCGGTCGTGGTCGCCATCGGGCTGGCGGTGACGTCGGTCGGCTGGGCGTTCAGCGGCCACTGGCTGTTGGGGCTCGCCGTCGCCGTCGTGCTGGCGCTCGGCGCGTGGCGGGCCGTCGCGATCGTCCGCGCCGTGCGGGCCTGGGGGTACGCCGAGCGGGACAACGACCTGCTGGTCCGGCACGGGCTGCTGGTCCGCCGGCTCTCCATCGTGCCGTATTCGCGAATGCAGTTCGTCGACGTGAGCGCCGGGCCGTTGGAGCGCGCCTTCGACCTGGCCACCGTGCAGTTGCACACGGCGGCGGCGGCGAGCGACGCCCGGGTGCCCGGGCTGCGTCCGGCGGAGGCGTCCCGGCTGCGCGATCGACTCACCGCGCTCGGCGAGGACCGGGCGGAGGGGCTGTGAGCACCCGTACGGGCAGCCGCCGACCGTGCCGAGGACCAGCCCGATGAGTGACGGCCCCGCCGGGCCGGTGCCACCGGTGGTGCCCGCTGACGCGGCCCCTGCTGGGCCCGTGCCGCCAGGGGCGCCCGCGCCGTGGTCGGCGTCGCCGGGCGTCGGCGACGGCGAGCCCCGGCAGCGACTGCATCCGCTCAGCCCGGTGTTGCACGGCGCCAAGTCCCTGGTCGTGGTGATAGCCGGGTTGTCCTGGTCGACGCTTTCCCGGGTGGGCTTCGGCTGGTTCGCCGCCATGGTGGCCGTGCTGGCGCTCGGCGCGACAGTGCTGTCGGTGATCAGCTGGTACAACACCGGCTACCACGTCGTGGGCCGGGAGCTACGGGTGTACGAAGGGCTGCTCTGGCGGCGTACCCGGGCCATTCCATTGGAACGGTTACAGGCCGTGGAGGTGGTTCGGCCGCTGCTCGCCCAGCTCACCGGTCTGGCCGAGCTGCGTCTGGAGGTCGTCGGCGGGGGCAAGACCGAGGCGCCGCTGGCGTACCTCGGGGTGGCCGACGCGGCCCTGCTGCGCGAGCGGCTGCTGGCGCTGGCCGGGCGGGTGGCGCAGGCGCCCACGCCCGGCGACGCGGCGGTCCCGGCGGTCGGGGGTGCGACGGTGCCGCCGGCAGCCGTGCCGGGTCGGCCACTGCACGCGGTACGCAACCAGAACCTGTTGATCAGCCAACTGCTCACCCCGCAGGCGTTCCTGCTCCCGTTCGGTGTGGCCTTCGTCGTGGTGCAGTTCCTCACCGCCGGGTCGTGGTCGTTCGTCGCGGTGGCGAGCACGCTGACCGCGATGGCGGGTGTGCTCCTGCAACCGATCCGCCGGGTCCTCGACGACTGGAACTTCCGGCTGGCCCTCGACGGCGGCACGCTGCGGGTGCACAACGGCCTGCTGGAGACGCGGGCGCAGACCGTGCCGCTGGAACGAGTGCAGACCGTGCGGGCCACCTGGCCGCTGCTGTGGCGGGTGAACGGCTGGCTGCGGCTGCGCCTGGAGGTGGCCGGTTACTCCGTCGCGGAGGCCGACGACCGCAACCGGCCCGACCGGCTGCTGCCGGTCGGCGACCTGCCGACGGCGACGGCGATCGTCGCCGAGGTGCTCCCCGGGGTACGCCTCGACGTGCTCACCCTGAGCCCGCCACCGCGCCGGACCCGCTGGCTGCACCCCCTGGGCCGGAACGCGTTCGGCGCGGGGCTGTTCGAGCAGGTGTTCGCCACCCGGTCCGGGCGACTCACCCGGCAGTTGGTGATCGTGCCGTACGCCCGGATCCAGAGCGTGCGCGTGGTCCAGGGGCCGATCCAACGCCGTCTGGGGTTGGCCTCCGTCCACGCGGACACCGCCGGCGGTTCGGGCGCCACCGCCCAGGACCGCGACCTAGCAGAAGCCTGGGCCCTGGCAGCCGCCCTGGTTGCCCGTTCCCACGACGCCCGCACCCCCAGCTAACCCCTGTTGATCATGAAGTTATTGCCCTGCCGCACGGCGTGTCGGGGCAACAACTTCATGATCACCGGACCTTGGTTGGGTTGGGGTGGGGGTGGGGGTTGGTTCTGCGGGCTTGGGGTGGCTGGTGCGCCACTTCGCCCAGGCGCGTTCTGCCAGGCCTACCACCAGGAAGGTCAGCCCCACGTACGCCCAGCCGACCAGCACGTCGATCACGTAGTGCTCGCCCGAGTAGACCAGGGTGAAGGTCATCGCCAGCGGGTACGCGAGCAGCAGCGGCCACCAGCGACGACGGGTGGCGGTCAGGAAGAACAGCACCACGAACAACGCCCACGCGGTGTGCAGCGACGGCATCGCGGCCACCGGGTTGGAGGCGATCTGGCCGGCGTTGAGGACGTTGCCGGCACCGTGCATGCCGAACGCCTTCCAGCCCCGCGTCGAGATCCGGGCGACCTCGGTGAGCAGCCCGTTCTGCGCCGCCCACCAGGGCGGCGCGGCCGGGTAGATGAAGTAGGTGACCAGGCCGGCCGCGCAGAGGAAACCCCAACGCCGCATGTACGCGGCCCAGCGGTGCCGGTCGCGCAGCCAGAGCACCGCGGCGGCGGTCAGCGCCACCACGAAGTGCGAGAAGTACACCCAGCTCGCCGCGACATCCCACCAGTGCACCTGCGGGCGGTAGAGGTGCTGCTGCAACCAGACGGTGGGCACCTCCCCGCCGGTGGCCCAGCCGAACATGAACCGGTCGGCGACGATCAGCTCCATCGCGTGCGGGGTGGCCCCGTTGTCGGCGAACCCGCGCGAGAGGTTGTACACGACGAACAGCAGCACCACCGGCACCCAGTCCCGGGCGAAGCGCAGGTGACTGCGCCACGGCCGTTCGCTGTTCCAGGCGATGGTCGCGGCCCAGATCCAGACGAAGGCGTACGTGGGGTCGGTGGGCAGCCCAATGGCCAGCCACGCGCCGACGAAGGCGACCGCCCAGACGGTCATCGCGACGACGCGCCGACGACCCCCGTCCGGGGACGCGGGCGGGTCGGTCCGGGCGGGGGGCTGGGGGTCAGTCACGACGGCCATCGCGGTCAAGGTTAACGACGGGGGCGGCATCGACCGACGGGGACCACCTGGCGAGGCCGCGCACAGGTTGTGCTGGATCGCCGGGCGAGTGCTCGGCCGGCTCGGCGAGCACTAGGCTGACGACCATGCAGGAGCAGCCCGAGCCGGCCTTCGCGCCGGGTCTGACCGCCCAGGTCGAGTTGACCGTCACCGACGCGGACACCGCCCAGGCGGTCGGTTCCGGGGACGTACCGGTGCTGGGCACTCCCCGGGTGCTGGCGCTGGCCGAGGCGGCGACCGTCGCGGCGACGGCGACCGGGATGCCGCCCGGTTCGACGACCGTGGGCACCCGGGTCGAGTTGGAGCACCTGGCGCCGACAGTGGTCGGCCGGACGGTCCGGGCGCAGGCGCTGCTGGCGACCGTCGACGGTCGCCGGCTGTCGTTCGAGGTCACGGTCAGCGACGGTGATCAGACGGTGGCCCGGGGGCGGGTGGACCGGATCCTGGTCGACCGGGGACGCTTCGTCGAGCGCGCCGGGCGGGCGTCGTGAACGCCGGTTTCGTCGAGGTCGCCGACCGGGTGCACGTGTTGGCCGAGCCGCTGCTGCGGGTAAACGTCACCCTGATCGTCGGCGACGACGAGGCGCTCCTGGTGGACACGCTCTCGTCGGCCGCCCAGGCCACCGAGCTGGCCGCGGCCGTCCGAGCCGTCACCGACCGCCCGTTGACGCTTGTCAACACCCACCACCACTACGACCACTGCTTCGGCAACGCCGTCCTGGCCGGTGACCCACCCCGCCCGGTGTACGCGCACGAGTTGGCTGCCACCGCCCTGCGCGACGAGCCGGAGCGGCTGCGCCGCGAGGCGTACGAGGAGTTGCGCACCGAGCACCCGGCGCTCGCCGCCGAGCTGGCCGGCACCCCGCTGCTGGCCCCGACGCACACCGTGCACGTCGAGACGACAGTCGACCTGGGCGGCCGGCAGGTGCTGCTGCGACACCCGGGGCGGGGGCACACCGAAGCCGACCTGGTGGTGCACGTGCCGGACGCCGACGTGTTGGTCGCCGGGGACCTGGTGGAGCAGAGCGGCCCGCCCGCCTTCGAGGACTCGTACCCCCTGCAGTGGCCGGACGCGGTCGCGGACCTGCTGCGGCTGACCACCGCGCGCACGGTGGTCATCCCCGGCCACGGCGACCCGGTGGACGTCGACTTCGTCCGAGCCCAGCACGCGGAGCTGGCAAAACTGGCCTGGCTGATCCGGGCCGGGCACACCGGCAGCGCGCCGGCGGAGCGGGTGGCCGCCGAGGCGCCCTTCGGGGCCCGTGCCGCACTGATCGCCACCCACCGCGGCTACCAGCAGCTCGACGGCTCGATCTAGCCCTCGAAGCGGCGTTGGACGGCTGCTCGGGTGGGCATCGCGGTGGCGCCGCCCGGGGATTCGCAGACCAGGCCGGCTACCCGCAGGGCGAAGGCGACCCGGTCGGGCCAGCCGGACGGGCTCTCCGGCTCGCCGTCGACGAGCAGGTCGGCGATCAGCGCGGCCATCACCGAGTCACCGGCGCCGGTGGCGTCGATCGCGTTGACCTTGGGAGCCGGCACCCGGACCGGGTCGGCGTCGGCAGCGGCCAGCACCGCACCGGCCGCGCCGAGCGTCACCACGACCGTGGCCGCCCCCAACTCCCGCAGGTACGTCGCCACCCCCTCGACCGGCTCACCGGGATAGAGCAGCACGGCGTCGGCGGCGCTCAGCTTGACCAGGTGCGCGCCGGCGGCGAACTCCGCCACCACCTCGCGCAGCCCTTCCAGCGCGCCTGGTCCGTGCAGCAGCCGGGGACGCACGTTCGGGTCGAAGACCCGCAGACCGGTGGCGAGCGACCAGGCACGTCGGGCGGCGGCGAGCGTGCTTGGTTGGAGCAGCACGATCGAGCCGCAGTAGAGCACGTCGGCGCCCTCCAGCAGCGCGAGATCCAGATCGTCGGGGCCGAGCAGGCCGTAGGAGGCCGGCTCGCCGTAGAAGCGGAAGTCTGGCTCCGGCCCGGCGTACGTGACCACCGCGAGCGTGCTCGGCGCCGGCACCGTGATCGCACCGGCCACCCCGACGTCGGCCGCGGTGAGGAAGGCGCGGATCCGGCCGCCCAGCGCGTCGTCACCGAGCGAGCCGACGAACTGCGCCGCACCGCCGAGTCGGGCCACCCCGACGGCGACGTTGAGCGGCCCACCGCCGATGGCCTGCCGATAGACCCGCTCCCCGTCGAGTTCGCTGTCGAGCAGGTCGACGAGCGCTTCGCCGAGCACCACCGCGTATCCCATGCCGATCCTCTCGTCGTCACCACCGGCCGCCACTCGCCGAGCCGATCGCCGTGGCATCAGGCTGGCACAACGCACGGCCCGATGGGCGCCGAAGACCACGCACCGACGTGCGCGCTAACCCGGGTGGTGGACCGGCCCGTCGAGCGCCGCAAGGGGGCGGCCGGTGCCGCCCCATCGGGCCGCGACGATCTGCGCGGCCACACTCACGGCGGTCTCCTCCGGGGTACGACCACCGAGATCCAACCCGATCGGGGAGGCGAGCCGGGCGAGCTGCGCCGGACTGAGCCCCGCCTCGCGCAGCAGCTTGTGCCGCTCGTCGTGGGTGCGCCGTGAGCCCATCGCCCCGACGTACGCCAACGGGTGACGCAACGCCAGCTCCAGCAACGGCACGTCGAACTTCGGGTCGTGGGTGAGCACGCACACCACCGTCCGCTCGTCGAGCCGATCGGCCGCCAACTCCGTACGCAGGTAGCGGTGTGGCCACTGCGCCACCACCTCGTCCGCCTCGGGGAAGCGCCGCGCGGTGGCGAAGACCGGCCGGGCGTCGCAGACGGTGACCCGGTAACCGAGGAACGCGCCGATCCGGGCCACCGCGGCGGCGAAGTCGATCGCCCCGAAGACGATCATCCGGGGTGGGGTGGCGTACGCGGTGACGAAGAGGTCGATGCCGCTGCCTCGGCGCTGCCCGTGATACCCGTACCGGAGCATCCCGCTGTGCCCGGCGGCGAGCAGCCCGAGGGCGTCGTCGCGGGCGGCGTCGTCGAGCCGGTCGTCGCCGAGCGAGCCGATGCTCTGCTGGCCGGTCAGCACCAGCCGCCGGCCGAGCCGCCGGGCCGGGTCGGGTGGTGGATCGTTGTCTGCTGGTGGATCGCCGGCGTCGGCGGCCACGCAGGTGACGATTGCCGCCGGGCGGCCGCTGCGCCGGGCGGCGGCGACCGCGTCCAGCGCCGGCAGGGCGCTGGAGTCGACGCGTTCCACGAACACGTCGAGGATGCCACCGCAGGTCAGGCCCACGGTGTACGCGTCGTCGTCGCTGATCCCGTACCGGCACAGCGCGGGTTTGCCGGTGTCGAGCACGCAGCGGGCCCGTTCGTAGAGATCCGCTTCGACACAGCCGCCGGAGACGCTGCCGATGACCGTGCCGTCGGTGGCGACCACCATGGCGGCACCGGGCGGCTGCGGGGCGGAGCGCCAGGTGGCCACGACGGTGGCCAGCGCGACGGGTTCGCCGTCACGGCACCGGCGGTGCACCTCGTCGAACACGTCCGGCACCGGCGGCAGCCTCTTTCGTTCCGTCATCCCCGTACGCAGGATATGGCGTGCGACGGGGACCGGTGGCCCTTCTCATGCATCGAGGAACGCCTATTGTGCTGGGGCGTTCGGCGTGGTGGGATGACGCGTACCGGGCGGTGCGAGGGCTGCCGCGCCGCCGGTTGCCGGGTTCATTTGGCGCGAGGGCACCGGTCCAGGGCAAGGACCGTCGACGGCGCACGTCCACCGGCTGTTTCCCGCCGGGGCACGTCGCCATGATCGTCGCACCGCTCACGACAGCGGGGCGATCACGCCACATCCCACCCGATTGCGGTGGGGCGGCTCAGGCAGCGCCCCTCGCGAGTCAGGAGAACCCGTGAACCGTTCCCGTATGGCCGCGTTGCTCATCGCGGCCGTGACCCTCGCGCTGGGCGCTGTCGCCCTGGCGCCCAATCCGCAGCCAGCGGCAGCACACGGCACGCCGTTGACCCCGGGCAGCCGCACCTACCTGTGCTGGCAGGACGGCCTCACCCAGACCGGTGAGATCAGGCCGATCAACCCCGCGTGCTCCGCGGCGGTGGCGCAGAGCGGGGCGAACTCGCTCTACAACTGGTTCAGCGTGTTGCGCTCCGACGCCAATGGCCGGACCACCGGCTTCATTCCCGACGGGCAGCTGTGCAGTGGCGGCAACTCCGGCTACAGCGGCTTCAACCTGGCCCGCACCGACTGGCCGCTGACCCACCTGACCTCAGGTGCGCGGTTGGACTTCCGGTACAGCAACTGGGCGCACCACCCGGGCACGTTCTACTTCTACGTGACCAAGAACGGCTGGAGCCCGACCCGGGCGCTGGCCTGGAGTGACCTGGAGGAGCAGCCGTTCCTCACGGTGACCAACCCGCCGCAGCGCGGCTCGGTCGGCACCAACGAGGGGCACTACTACTTCAGCGGCAACCTGCCCTCGGGCAAGAGCGGCCAGCACATCATCTACTCCCGTTGGGTCCGCTCGGACTCACAGGAGAACTTCTTCGGCTGCTCCGACGTGGTCTTCGACGGCGGCAACGGCCAGGTGACAGGCGTGAAGGGCGGCACGTCGCCGACCCCCACCCCGACCACCCCGACGCCCACGCCGACCACCCCGACGCCGGGGCCGACCGACCCGCCGCCGACGACCACCCCGCCGCCGGCCGGTGGCGACTGCATGGCGGTCTACAAGGTGAGCAGCGCCTGGCAGGGCGGCTTCCAGGGCGAGGTCACGATCATGAACCACGGCAGCACGCCGTTCTCCGGTTGGACAGCGAGCTGGACCTGGCCCAACGGGCAGTCGATCAGTCAGATCTGGAGCGCCACACAGACGACGTCCGGCTCAACGGTGACGGCGACGAACGTCTCCTACAACGGCACTGTCGCACCGGAGGGCACCACGACGTTCGGCTTCCTGGCCAGCACCACCGGAACCAACGGGCTCCCCACAGTCACCTGCGCCCGCCGCTAACCACCACCACCTGAAATGATCAAGAGGTTTGCGTCATCCGGAACCGCTCCGGTGACGCAAACCTCTTGATCGACAGGGTTGGGGTCGGGGTCAGCGGACCATGGAGCCGACCACCGGCTTCGTGATCAGGGCGGACTGGTTGCGCTGGATACCCGGGTCGAGGGTCTTGGCCACGAAGATCGCGTGCCAGATGCAGAAGATCAGCACCGTCCACACCTTGCGGGAGTGGTCGGCCTCCTCCCGCTTGTGCTCGTCGAGCAGCCGCAGCGCGTACGACAGGTCGAGCAGATCGCCCGCACCAGAGGTGCTGATCACGTGCCGGGCCCACTCGTACATCTCGCCGCGCAGCCAGACCCGGGTGGGGGTCGGGAAGCCCAACTTCTTGCGGTTGACGATGGCCGGCGGCACGACACCCTGCAACGCCTGACGCATCGCGTACTTGGTGGCGTCGGAGCGCGGCGGCAGCTTCAGGTCGACCGGGATCGTCGCCGCGACGTCGAAGACCTCACGGTCGAGGAACGGCACCCGCACCTCCAGCGAGTGCGCCATCGAGATGCGGTCGGCCTTGACCAGGATGTCGCCGCGCAGCCAGGTGTAGAGGTCGACGTACTGCATCTTGGTGACGTCGTCGAGCTCCGTGCACTCGGCGTAGATCGGGGCGGTGACGTCCGTGTAGCGCACCGAGGGGTCGTAGCGGCGCATCAGGTGCTGCTTCTCCTCCTCGGTGAACATCCGGGCGTTGCCGTAGTAACGCTCCTCGATCGGGGTGGTGCCGCGTTCCAGGAAGCTCTTTCCCTTGACCCCCTGCGGGATCGCCTTGGAGACCGCGCGCAGCCCCTTCTGCACGCCGCCGGGCAGGCCGTTGACGGTGCCCAGCGACAGCGGCTCCCGGTAGATCGTGTAGCCGCCGAAGAACTCGTCCGCGCCCTCACCGGAGAGCACCACAGTGACGTGCTCGGCGGCCTTCTTGGCCACGAAGTAGAGCGGCACCAGCGCCGGGTCGGCCACCGGATCGTCGAGGTGCCAGACGATCGTCGGCAGCGCGTCCATCATGTCCTGCGGACCGATCTTGGTGGGGATCGTGGTGACGTCGAGGTGCCGGGCCGAGTCCTGGGCGACGTCGATCTCCGAATATCCCGGTACGTCGTAGCCGACGGTGAAGGTGAGGATGTTCGGGTTGAACTCCCGCGCCAGCGCCACCACCGCGGTGGAGTCGATGCCGCTGGACAGGAACGAGCCGACCGGCACGTCGGAGCGCATGTGCATGCGCACGCTCTCCCGCAGCGTCTCGCGGATCTCGTGGTAGAGCTTCTGCTCGTCGTCGACCGGCGCCGGCCGGAACACCGGCCGATACCACCGACGCACGTCGATGCGGCCGCCCGGGGTCCAGTTCAGGTACTCCCCGGAGCCGATCCGGCTGATGCCCTTGTGCAGGGTGCCAGGCTCGGGGACGTACTGCAGGGTCAGGTAGTGGCTCAGGTTGGCCGTGTCGACGCCCGCGTCGCCCTGGTAGTTGCTGTGCGCGAACGGCAACAGCGCCTTCTTCTCTGACGCCAGGTAGAGGCCGTCGGCTGTCTCCAGGTAGTGCATCGGCTTGATGCCGAAGTAGTCGCGGGCACCGAACGCCCGACGCTCCTGCCGGTCCCAGATGACGAAGGCGAACATGCCCCGCAGCCGGGTGAGCACCTGCTCGCCCCAGAAGTGGTAGCCCGCGACGATCACCTCACCGTCACCGGCGGTGGCGAACTGGGCACCGAAGTTCCTGATCAACTCCTCGCGCAGCTCGATGTAGTTGTAGATCTCGCCGTTGAAGGTCAGCAGGTAACGGCCGTTCGCGTAGGGCAGTGGCTCGTGGCTCGACGCGACGTCGATGATCGCCAGCCGCTTGTGGGCGAACACGCCGTCCGCGTACCGGCCGGAGGCGTCGCCGACCACCTCGACCCCGGTCTCGTCGGGGCCGCGGTGGTGCAGGCATTCCAACGCTCCGGCGATGTGGTCGCGATGCGCGGCGGCGTTACCGTTCGCGCTGAAGAAGGCCAGAAGTCCGCACATGGTGGCCATCTTCCCACGCGCGCTGTCGGCCCTTGCAGCCGTCCGTCGATCCACCCGACTCCGCAGGGGGCGCTACCGCCAACCGGGCGCGCGGTACCGTCGGGACCAGCAATGACGCGGAGGGAGCGGCGCAATGACCGAGGGACGCACCGACGGTACGCCGACGGACGGTACGGAATCACACGATCCGGACTTCCCGGAGGCATTCCTGTCCTTCATGCGGCAGGGGTGGCGGGACACCGCGCTCCCGGTGACTCCCCGCCCGGAGACGCCGAACTACGCCAAGCGGCGGGCGGCGCTCTCGGCGGCCTTCCCCGGCGAGACGCTGGTGATCCCCACCGGCACCGACAAGGTCCGGGCCAACGACACCGACTACCCGTTCCGGCCGGGCAGCGACTTCGCCTACCTGACCGGCGACCGCGACGCAGACAGCGTGCTGGTGCTGCGTCCGAACGGCTCGGGGCACGACGCGACGCTCTACACGCGGCCCCGATCCTCCCGGGAGACCGACGACTTCTTCCGCAGCCGCCACGGAGAGCTGTGGGTGGGCCGGCGGCACACCCTCAGCGAGAAGTCGACCGAGCTGGGCCTGCCCACCGCCGACCTGACCGGCCTGGAGGCGACGCTCGCCGACCTGGCTCCGGGGCGTACCCGGGTGTTGCGCGGTTTCGACGCCCAGGTGGACGCGGCCGTGCGCCCCTACGACGGCCCCCGTGCCGAGGGTCAGCCGGCCCGTGACCGGGAGCTGGCCATCGCCATCTCGGAGATGAAGCTGGTCAAGGACGAGTGGGAGATCGGCCAACTCCAGGACGCGATCGACGCCACCGTGCGCGGCTTCGAGGACGTGGCCCGGATCCTGCCGGCCGACCGGGCCGTCTCCGAGCGGCTGCTGGAGGGTGTCTTCGCGCTGCGGGCCCGCCACGACGGCAACGACGTCGGGTACGGCTCGATCGTCGGCGCCGGCGAGCACGCCACGATCCTGCACTGGGTGCACAACCACGGCGCCACTCGACCGGGTGATTTGCTCCTGATGGACATGGGTGTCGAGGGTCACAACTTCTACACCGCCGACGTGACCCGGGTCCTGCCGGTGAACGGCCGGTTCACCGCGCTACAGCGCCAGGTCTACGACATCGTGTACGCCTCGCAGCAGGCCGGCATCGAGGCCATCCGCCCCGGCGTGAAGTTCAAGGACGTCCACCTGACCTGCATGCGGGTGCTCGCCGAAGGTCTGGCCGAGCTGGGTCTGCTACCAGTCAGCGTGGACGAGGCGATGGACGAGAAGTCCACGGTCTACCGGCGGTGGTCGCTGCACGGCTTCGGCCACATGCTCGGCATCGACGTGCACGACTGCTCCAACGCCCGCAAGGAGACGTACCGCGACGGCACGCTGGGCGAGGGGTACGTACTCACCGTCGAGCCGGGCCTGTACTTCCAGCCGGAGGACGAGCTGGTCCCCGCCGAGCTGCGCGGTGTGGGCATTCGGATCGAGGACGACGTGCTGGTCACCGCGACCGGCGCGGTGAACATGTCGGCCGGGCTGCCCCGCACCTCCGACGAGGTGGAGACCTGGCTGGCCGAGCAGCGCGAAGCCGGCCCCCGCCTGCCCGGCTGATCCGCCTGCCCGCCTGATCCGCCTGACCCGCCCTCAGCCCGGCGGGCCCTCCCTCGGGCGCCGTGATCCACTCGGTTTTCTTGAAGTCGCGCTATCCACACCGCCCGGATACCGCGTTATCAGCAGAACCGAGTGGATCACGCGCCGAGGGCACGCGACGTGCGGCATCCGAACACCCCACGGCCGCATCGGCGATAGCAGCGACGCTCGCCCCGCACATCCCCCTCCGGCCCACCCCCCGCCCCCCGGCCCACCCCCGCCCTCCGGCCCACCCTCGCCCTCCGGCCTCAGCCCTCTCCGGCCTCGTCGATCATGGAGTTGTGGTGGGTGACAAAGTGCCCGTATACCACCAAGCCGGGCACCACAACTCCATGATCGACATAATTCGACCGCGATCTTGCACTTTCTGTCCCAGCAGAGGGGGCATTTCGTGCATATCGGCGACCGAAACTGCAAGATCGGCGCGAGCGGAGCGTTCGTGGAGTCGCTCCGTTCGTCATCGCTGAGCGACGAGCCCGGGTGCCGCGAGGGCGCCGCACCCCTGACTGACGGCGACGGGGGTGGCCTCGCCTCAGAGCCGCGCCGCTTGCCTGTCGGCGACGTCGTCCGTCGGTGTTTGTGCTGCTCACGGCTGTTTACGACCGGCCCGGACCGGTTGCCCGCCGTCACCTGACCTGCGCCTAATGCGTGGTTATCTCGGATACGTCCGCATCGCGAAGATGGTTCTCATACGGTGGGGATCAGTGGCTGCAACCCATTTGTAGCTGGTCGTGGCGCCTCGGGCGGTGCGATCCCGTCTGGTAGCAGGAAAGGGCGGAAGGCTCTGATGTCCAACGACGTAACGAGTACCGACGGCGGGGCCTCGACTGCTCCGCCGACACGACGAAGGCGGGCACTCTGGGTCGCCGGCGTGGCCGGGTTGACCGGCGTGGTCGGGTTGGCGGCCCTCGGCGGCATCGCCGCTCGGGACGACAAGCCCGACTCCAACCGGGTGTCCGACGCGCAACCGTCGACCAACCGGCAGAACGTCAGCGACGACGGCAGCGCGGGCAAGAACGCCGCCAAGGACGACGACTGGAGCGGCGACGACTGGAGCGGCTTCGACGACCAGGCCGGCAAGGATCGCAAGGACGGCGGGCACGACGAGAAGGACCGCACCAGGCAGGTCCCGTGCGACACCGACAAGCTGATTCAGGCGATCACGTTCGCCAACAACGAGGACGGCGGGGTGCTGGAGCTGGCCCGGGGCTGCACCTACACCCTGACTCGCAACCAGGACGGCAACGGCCTTCCGGTGATCACCGAGAACATCACCCTCAAGGGCGAGCACACCACCATCGGCCGTGAGGCCACCGCCGACTACTTCCGCATCCTCAACGTCGGAGCCGGTGGGCGCCTCACGCTCAAGGGCCTGAGCATCAGAGGTGGCCAGACCCTCCAGTCACCGATAACCGCCGACCCGGCGACGGTCTGGGCGCCATACTCGGCCGTGGTCCGATCCACCGCGACCAAGCCGCCGGTCACGGCAGCACCCGGCGCCAAGCCCGCGACCGGAGGCGCCAAGCCCGCGACCGCAGGCGCCAAGCCCGCGGCAGCAGCCAAGGCAGCGAAGCCCGCCGCAACCGCTGCCAAGCCGGCAGCCGCCGAGCCGGCAGCGAAAGCCGCGGCAGCCAAGGCACCAGCGGCAGCAACCAAGGCGGCCCCAGCGGCAGCAACCAAGGCCACCCCAACGACCACAAAGGCCGCCGCAAAGGCCGCCGCAAAGCCGGCCGCCGCACCGACCACCGCCAAGCCCATAGCCGCGGCGGGGCCTGCGGTGTCGCCGCTGGTCGAGCAGCCCGGGTTCCGCGACGGCGCCGGGGTGCTGGTGCAGCCTGGCGGTCGCGCGGAGATCCTGGACAGCGAGTTGCTCTACAACCAGGCCGGCGGCAACGGCGGCGGACTGGCCAACTTCGGCAACACCCGGCTCAGCAAGACGACGGTGGCGCACAACACCGCCTTCCTCTTCGGCGGCGGCATCTTCAACGCCGGCGTACTTCAGGTCGACGAGTCGAAGATCAAGGACAACACCGGGATCATCGGCGGCGGCGGCATCTCCAACGGTGCCGCGGAGATCTTCACCGACGATGTCGACGGCGGCTCGGTCTGGGTCTACAAGAGCGAGGTCACCGACAACGAGACGCTCGGCTTCGGCGGCGGCGTCCTGGATGTCGAGGGCACCACGACGTTGCACCAGACGACGGTCAGCGACAACACCGCGGTGCTCGACGGTGGCGGCGTCGCGGTCGCCGACAGCCAGCTCACCCTCAAGGACGCCACGGTGGCCAAGAACAGCGCGGCTCGCGACGGTGGCGGCGTGTTCCTGACCTCCGACAGCGTTGCGACGATCGAGAACAGCAAGATCAAGGACAACACCGCGGGCTTCTCCGGCGCCGGCCTCTTCAACGACGACAGCGTCACCACGCTGCGCGACAGCGAGGTGGTGGGCAACCGGGCCGTCGGTCCGTTCGGCCGCGGCGGCGGCATCGTCAACACCGAGGGGAGCGAGGTCAGGCTCCACCGGACGACTGTGGCGCACAACTTCTCCACCCTTGAGCCGGGCGGCATCTTCAACAGCCTCGGCGGCACCGTGACGCTTGACGACAAGTCTGCGGTCACTGCCAACCGCCCGACCAACTGCTTCAACGTTCCGGACTGCTTCGCCTGATCGGGTGGGGCTGAACCACATAGAGAGGGCACGCCCCTCCGGGCCGGTCGCGGCCCGGAGGGGCGTACCTGTTTGGGCAGGTCACGGGCCCGCCGGTCGGCTTGGGCGGTGGTGTGTCAGTCCGGACCCGCTGGGGGCAACATGAACCGAATGTGGGGTTCTCTCGGATAAGCCCGCGAGGCGAGGAACCTTCTCATACGGTGGTTTTGGGAGCTACAACCGATTTGTAGCAGGGGACGCCCGTCTGACGGCGGCGACCCTGTCTGGTACGAGGAGAGGGCAGAGAGCTCCGATGTCCAACTACCTTACGAACAACGAAGCCTCCGGGCGGGCGACGGCGAAGAGCCGCCGCAAGCTCTGGCTCGCCAGTGGCGTGGCCGGTTTGACGGGCGTGATCAGTCTCGCGGCGGTGGGCGTCGCGGGCAGCGCCGGGGCGGTCGGCCTGAACTGGAACACCGCGCAGGTCAGCAAGGATGGCGACCAGCGGGGTGACGAGGGACGCGACTGGGACAAGGACAAAGACAAGGACCGCGACAAGGACAAGGACAAGGACCACGAGCGCGGGAAGGAGGTGCCCTGCGACACCGACAAGCTGATCCAGGCGATCGTGTACGCCAACAACAAGCACGGCGGTGTGCTGGAACTGGCCAAGGGCTGCACCTACAACCTGACCCGCAACGACTACCAGGGCAACGGTCTCCCGGTGATCACCGAGCGGATCACGCTCAAGGGTGAGCACACCACGATCTCCCGGGAAGCCACCGCCGACTACTTCCGGATTCTCAACGTCGGCAGCGGTGGGCATCTCACGATCAAGGGCCTGACCATCAAGGGCGGGCAGACCCTCGAGCGGTACAACGGTGTCGAGCCGGCCGCGGTCTGGGCGGCCTACTCGGACTCCGAGGCGCTCGCCGCGCAGGTGAAGGCGGGCACCCCGTTGGCCCAGGCGCTCACCGCGCGGCAGGCCAACCCGAAGGCGAGCCTGAAGGCCGCGCCGAAGGTCACTGCCAAGGCCACGCCGGGCGTCGTCACGCCGCTCGTCGAGTACCCGGAGGACACCGACGGCGCCGGCATCCTGGTGCAGCCGGGCGGCACCGCCGAGATCCTGGAGTCCGAAGTCGTCCTGAACCAGTCGGGCGGCAACGGCGGTGGCGTGGCCAACTTCGGCACCACGAAGATCTGGCACAGCACCGTCACCCGCAACACCGCCTTCTTCTTCGGTGGCGGTGTGTTCAACGCCGGTCTGCTCAAGGTCGAGGAGTCGAAGATCAAGGACAACACCGCCATCATCGGTGGTGGCGGTATCTCCAACGGCGCCGCCGAGATCTTCCGCGACGACGTCGACGGCGGTACGGTCGAGCTCAAGAAGGCCGAGATCACCGACAACGAGACGCTCGGCTTCGGCGGCGGCTACCTCGACATCGAGGGCAACACCACGGCGTACGAGACCAAGTTCGTCTCGAACACCGCAGTGCTCGCCGGCGGCGGTCTCGCGGCGGCGGACAGCCAGCTCAACCTGCACCACGTGACGGTCGAGAAGAACAGCACCGCCGGTGTCGGTGGCGGTGTGGCCATCGCCTTCGACAGCGTGGCCACGTTCGAGAAGAGCAGCATCAAGGACAACACCGCTGGCTTCTTCGGCGGCGGGCTCTTCAACGCTGGCAGCGTCACCACGCTGCGCGACAGCGAGGTCGTCGGCAACCGGGCCATCGGCCCGATCGGGGTCGGCGGCGGCGTCTTCAACATCTTCGGCCAGGTCAACCTGTCGAAGACGAACGTCGCCCACAACTTCTCCACCTTCGAGCCGGGCGGTGTCTTCAGCTTCTTCGGAGACGTGAACGTGGACGACAAGTCCGCCATCACCGCGAACCGTCCGACCAACTGCCTGGCCATCCCGGGCGGCACCATCGACAACTGCTTCGCCTGATCGCCAAACGGGCCGGCCCCCTTCCGCAGCACGCGGAAGGGGGCCGGTTCGCGTCATCTCTGGACGAACACCGCCACGCTGCGCGCCGGCACGGTGAACGTGCCGGCCGCCCGGTCGAACGAGGCGGTACGCAGCACCGGGTCGGCCGAGCCGACGAGCACCGGGTGCAGTGCCACGTCCGCTGCGCGCAGCCCGGTCACCGTCTGGGTCGCCGTCGATCCGGTGGCGTTGAAGACGACGGTCAGCGACTGCCACGGCCCGCCGAGCCCGCGAGCGTCCAGGGTCATGGTCAGCACCCCCGGCGTCTCCTGCGCCCCGGAGAGCGGGAACGCCACCCGCTGCTGCACCTGCTCGGCGGTGGCCAGCCCGAACACCGGTGACGACGCCCGGATCCGCAGCAACTCGGCGTACCGGGCGTCGGTGGTGTTGATCGCCGCGCAGTCCGGCACCAGCGCCGGGTCGGCCAGCAGCGGCTTCGCGTACGACCACTTGTCCTCGTTGTCCTGCGCGGGCGGCAGACCGACGCCGAACCCGTTGCCCCGTGCACAGTCCCACCGGATCTGGTTGAACCAGTCACCGGAGTTGTACGAGTTGCGGTCCAGCGACTTCGACCGCAGCCGTTCGGTGCCGGCGGTGACGAACCCGGTGCCCTGTCCCAGCACCACAGTGCCCAGCGCCAGCACCTGCATCCGGGAACGGTCCGCCGCCGAGGTGGCCTGCGGCAGTTTGTACGCCAACGCGTCGTACAGGATCTCGTTGTCGTGCGCGTCGGCGTAGGTGACGGCCTCCCCCGGCGCGGCGGTGTAGCCGGCCGGGGAGCCGTTGTAGTCCACCTGGGCCCCGGTGACCTGCCGCCCGGCGGTGTCGGTGAACCGGTAGCCGCGCAGGTTGCCGGTGAGCCCCACCTTGATCAGGTCGTGGGCGTGCAGCAGCCGGGCCTTCTGCTCGGCCGCCGACCCGTTGACCGCATCCCCGTTCGGGTCGGTGTAGAGCCCGGAGGCGAAGCCCTGCACCCGGGGGTTGGCGTCGAACGGTCCCCCGCCGCGCACCGCGTCGCGCAGCCGGTCGTTGAAGGTGCCGATGCCGGTGCCGGCCATGTTCGCCTGGGTGGCCTGGACGAAACGGGCGTCGTTGGCGACCTCGCCGAAGTTCCAGCCCTCGCCGTAGAGCAGGATCGATCGACCGTCCACGCCGTCGCGGGCGACGGTCAGCCGGTCCAGTGCCGTGCGGACGGCCAGGATGTTCGCCTTCGGGTGGTGCCCCATCAGGTCGAAGCGGAAGCCGTCCACCTTGTACTGCCGGGCCCAGGTGACAAGCGAGTCGACCACCAGCTTGCCCATCATGGCGTGCTCGGGAGCGGTGTTGGCGCAGCAGGTGGAGTTGGCCACCGTGCCGTCGTCCAGCAGCCGGTGGTAGTAGCCGGGCACGATCTGGTCGAGCACCGACTTCGCGTCGGTGCCGGCCGCCGAGGTGTGGTTGTAGACCACGTCCATGACCACCCGCAGCCCGGCGTCGTTCACCCCGGCGACCATCCGCCGAAACTCGGTGGTCCGCGCCGCGCCGACCGGGTCGACGGCGTAGCCGCCCTCCGGCACGGTGTAGTGCAGCGGGTCGTACCCCCAGTTGTAGCCGTCGGCTTCGGCGACCGCCGCCACGCACTTCTGCTGCTCCGGCGAATCCGGCGGCAGCGCCGCCAGGTCGCAGGCCGGCTGGCGCTGATCGGCCCGCTTCTCCGGGATCGTCGCGAAGTCGAACGCCGGCAGCAGGTGCAGATGGGTGACCCCGGCGTCGCCGAGCGCCCGCAGGTGGGTCATGCCGGCGGTCTTCGGGTCGGTGAACGCCAGGAACGTCCCCCGCCGCTCGGCCGGCACGGTGTCGTCAGCGATGGAGAAGTCCCGCACGGACAGCTCGGTGATCTGCGCCTTCGCGGGCGGGATCGGTGCCGGTTTGCGAAGCGTGCGCCACCCGGGAGGGGCCAGCGCCGGGTCGTTCAGGTCGACCAACTGGCTGTGCGTGGAGTCGGCGGCGAGGGCCACCGAGTACGGGTCGGTGACCACCGCGGCGACCATCTTCTGCGCGGCCGGCTGCCACGCCCGCACCTCGTACCGGTAGTACTTCCCGGTCCAGGTGTGGTCGCCGCGCACCGACCAGACGCCGGTGCGGTCGTCGCGGCGCATCGGCACCGTCTTCGGCGCCGCGGTGGGCGAGTCGTACAGGTGCAGCGCCACGCTCCGGGCGGTCGGCGCCCAGAGCGCGAGGCTCGGCGTCCGGCCCGCGAACGTGGGCCCGAGGGTGGCGTCGGCCGCCCGGGCGTACACGTCGTCGAGCACACCGGGGATCTGCACGCCGGTCGCGGCGAGCAGCGCACCCTCGGCGTCGCGCTCGGTGACCAGCAACTGCCCCCGCAGCGCCGCCGGGACCTTGGCCAGGTCCGCGCGGTCCAGGGCGAAGCTACGGTACGACCACAGGTGCGGGAACCTGTCGCGCTGGGCCTCGGTGAGCCCGTTGCGTTGCGCCCGCAACGGCAAGGTGGTGTACGCCCCGGTCAGCTCGCCGTCGACCACGCTGACCCCGCCGGTAGGCGCGGCGACCAGCGCGTACGTCTTGCCGTCGGTCGGGGGTGTCTGCCACGCCACGGTGGACCTGTCGATCCAGTGCGCCTTCTGCTTGCTGATGTCGGTGTCCCCGCCGGTGATTGTCGCCGCCGACGGCAGCAGGCGGCCCGGTGTGGCGGCGAGCAGCCACACCTCGCGGCCGACGCTGGCGAAGTCGAGCCGCTGGTCGTCGGGCAGATCCTTGGTGTCGCCCTGGTGGATGATGTAGTTCAGCCCGGTCGCACCGGCGGCCAGCGGCACCCGGAACACCGCCCCGAACGCGTCGACGGCGCTCGGCCGCAGCGGAGCCGCCCACTCGGTCGGGTTGGCCGCGCCGTCCCACAGGTGCAGGCCCCAGCCGTCGTAGTTGCCGTCGGCCCGCCGGTAGTGCAGCACGGCGGTGCCCTCCTCGACCGGCGGTTCCGGCTCGCCGGTGGCCGCCTGCCGGCTCGGGTAGATCGCCGGGTCGCCCTGCTTGAGCCAGATCTCCCCGGTCTGGGTGACGTCGATGCTGCGGTCCTGGGCGACGTCCTTCGTCCCAGCCTTGTCGACAACCAGGAAGCTCACCGAGGTCGCACCCGGCTTGAGTTTCACCCAGGCGAACCGGCCGTAGGAATCCTCCCCGGCGAACGGCTGCCCCTTCGGCCACTCGGTGACGTACGCCGGGTCGATGTCACCCCAGGCGTAGAGCCCCCAGTCGTCGTATCCCCCGGCGGGGCGCTGGTAGTGCACCACCGCCCACTCCCGGGAGCCGCCCTGCGCCGGGGTGCCCACGACGGCGGTGGACCGGGCGGTGGCGGTGCGGCCCCGGCCGTCGCGGACCACCGCCTTGTACTCGACGCGGACGCCGCCGGCCAGGCCGGTCAGGTCGTGCTGCACGGTGTACGGGGCGTGGTCGGCGCTGCCCAGCAACGTCCACCGGCCGCCGGCCACCCGGGCCGCGACGGTGACGGTGGCGAGGGGATCGCCGGTCACCCGGGCGGTGACCGCCGCCCGGGTGGCGACCGGCGCGTCCGGGGCCGGGCTGGTGATGGTGATGGTCGGCTTGTCGGCCGCCGGTGCGATGGGGCTGCCGGCCCGGTACACCGCCGCCGACAGTGGCGGCACGGTGAGGGTCAGTTCGCCGTCTCCACCGGCCCGAGGCGTGCCCGAGCCGCCGTAGATGCCGGTGAAGGTGGCGCCGGCCGACCAGGTGTCCACGGTGACAGTCTGCGCGGTGTCGGCGTTGTTCACGGCCACCACGTACTCGGTGCGGTCGGCCGGGGCGATCCGGGAGGCGGCGAAGACCCCCGGGCCGTCGGCCGCGTACCGGGTGACCTGCACACCGTCGCGCAGCGCCGGATGCGCCTGGCGCAGCCGGCCCAGATCGGCGATGGTCCGGTACAGCGGATGGGCGGTGTCGAACTGGTCGCTCGCGTGGGTGCGGTCGGTGCCGAGCAGGTCGTCGTCGAGGTAGTCGGGGACCGACGAGGCGAACATGTCCTGCCGGGCGTCCTTGTCCCCGCCCGGGCCGGTGAAGCCTTGTTCGTCGCCGGAGTAGATCACCGGCTGGCCCCGGGTCAGGAACATCAACTGGTGCGCGAGCTGGTCGCGGCGCAGGTGGCTGGCCGGGTCGGTGCCACCACCGGCGATGAACGAACCGATCCGGCCCATGTCGTGGTTGCCGAGGAAGGTGGGCGACCGGCCCGCGTCGGTGTCCCGGGCCGCGTAGAGGTCGTCGCGGGCGTACACGTCGGCGAGCGCCTTCGCGGAGCCGGCGCCGGCGGTGAAGCCCCGCGCGGCCTCCTGAAAGGCGAAGTCGAGGGTGGCCGGCAGACCACCCTGGCGGACGTAGCTGGAGCTGATCTCCGGGTCGGCGCTGTACACCTCGCCGAACATGAAGAAGTCCTTCTTGCCGGCCTTCTCGGCGGCCCGTTCGATGCCCTGGCTGAACTGCGGCCAGAAGTCCATGTTGACGTGCTTCACGGTGTCCAGCCGGAACCCGTCGACGCCGGTCGCGCCGATCCAGTCCCCGTACGCCTTGGTCATCCCCTGGACCACCTCGGGACGCTCGGTCCACAGGTCGTCGAGGCCGAAGAAGTCGCCGTACTCGCTGTTCTCGCCGGCGAAGGTGGAGTCGCCCCGGTTGTGGTACATGGTGACGTCGTTCAGCCAGGCCGGGACCTTGACGCTCGCGTCCTTAGGCTCGGCGAAGGTCGGCGTGTACGGGAACGATTCGCTGTCGACTGGTGGGAACGCGCGGGTCCCGTCGGCGTAGTTGCGGTCCTCGAACGCCCGGCCCTGCGCGTCGGTGTACGGCGAGGTCGCCTTGTCCACGTACGCGTACTTGTCCTCGGCGTACTTGATGACGTCGGCGGTGTGGTTGACGATCACGTCGAGGTAGATCTTGATGCCGCGTTGGTGGGCGAGCCGGACCAGCCGCTTCATCTCCGCCATCGTGCCGAAGTGCGGGTCCACCTCGGTGAAGTCCGTGATCCAGTAGCCGTGGTAGCCGGCCGAGATGTCGTTGCCGGCACCCTGCACCGGCCGGTTCTTGAAGATCGGGGCGAGCCAGATGGCTGTGGTGCCCATCCCCTGGATGTAGTCCAGCTTGTCGATGACGCCCTTGAGGTCGCCGCCGTGGTAGAAGCCTTTGTCGGTCGGGTCGAGGCCGGTCCGCAGCCGGTCGCCGGTAAGGCCGCCCCGGTCGTTGCGGGGGTCACCGTTGGCGAACCGGTCCGGCAGGACGAAGTAGAACTGCTCGGCTCGGGCGGAGCTTCCACCCGCCTTCAGCAGGGCCTCAGCGGTGGGTTCAGCGCGCCACTGGGCTGCGCCGCCGACCGCGAGTGGGGTGCTGTCGGACGGTCGGGGTGCCGCGGCGGCGGGGTGCGCCGCGACCGGAGTGCCGACGAGCGTAAGGGTGAGCAGGGAGGTGAGGGCCAGCAGGGCGGTGCGCGGTATCGGCGGGGGTTTCATCGACGCCTTCCTCTGGTCGCTGATGGCCGCACGCTAACCCTTGCCGAAACATTCTGCAATGCCTTGCAAACATGGTCGTAACAAAGCAGCTTCCTTGCGGAAGCGCCGCTCAGAGCCCGGGCCCGACGCAGCGCCCGCCGTCCACCGTGCACTCCCGCGGCAGGGTGGGCGCCCGCTCCATGTGGAACCGCAACGACGCCGTTCCGTCGGGTGGCACCTCAACCCCGCTGACGTACGTGAAGCCGTTGTCGGTCTGCCGGAGCGTCCCCTGCGGCACGCCCTCCACCCAGGCGGTCACCAGCCGTCCGCTGGAGAACTCCAGCCGAACCGTCCAACCATGGCTCTCGTCGGACGTGTTGACCATCAGCACCTCGCCGATGAAACCCCCGTCGAAGCTCTGCACCACTCGGTACGCCCCGATCATCGGCGGGGTCCCCTGCGCCGCCCGGCTCGGCGACCGCGTCGCCGTCGGCCTCCCGGTCGCAGCGACCGTCGGGCCCACCGACGGTGACCGCGGCACGGCCGTGGCGGTCGGCGGCAGCCCACTGGCACGCCCGGACAACCCCGGCAGCACCGGCACCGGAGACGGCACCGACGTGGGCACGCTCGGCGCCGCCACCGCCGACGGCACCGGCAGCGCCGGCGGCTGCGCACCGTCGGGCGCCGGGCTCCGTCCCCGGTACGCGCCCAAAGCCACGATGAGCAGCACCACCATCACGACGACACCGGCACCCACCACGATCCAGGGCGACGATGCGATCGCGACCGGGCCATGCGGCGAACGCGGAACACGGCGCATGCCGGACATGTACCTCCTTCAACGGACCGTCCGCGCAGCGTAGCGATCGGCGGCCCGGCCCGGAAAGCCTCGACGGCGTACCGCGTCCCCGGTGCTCAGCCGATCCGGCAGTCGACCCCGTTGATCGTGCACTTCAGCGGTTTCTCCGCCGACTCACCCCAGCCGACGCGCAGCCGCAGCGTCCGAGACTCACCCGGTTTCAGCGAACGGGTGCCGCGCAACACGAACTCGCCGTGCCCACGCCCCCGCACCGAGATTCCCGAGTCGTCACTAACTCGCAGCGCCCACATGTCGTCGTCGAACGCCAACTCGACCTGCCACTCCACCGACCGACTCGACTCGTTGGCAATCGCCAGCTCCGCCGAGTCGCCGTCCCAGCCGTTCGTACCGACCTGGTAGCGGGCGCTGATCGTCTTCTCCGCCGGCGTCGTCGGCGTCACCAGGACGCTCGGCTTTCCCGGCGTCGGCGAGCCGGTCACCGAGGCGCGCGGCGACGGCGTCCGGCTGCTGCGCGACGGTCGCGGCGACACCGAACGTCGCTCCACACCGGCCGGAGTCGGCCCACCGGTGGCCGACGCGGCGGCCGGCACGGTCGGCAGGAACGCCGGAGGCGCGGCCTGCGGCGGGGCGTCCCGCTCCCTGGTCCGGAACGACAACATCGCGATCACCAGGAGCACCACCAGCGCGCACACACCGAGTAGCACCACAATCCACGGCATCGACACCAACATCCGCGCCGCCCGCGAATCTGCCGCACCCTCCGGCTGCACCGCCACCAGGTCTCCCCTCGTCTCACCGACGCGACAGCGTAGCCAGCACCGCGCGAAGCGGAAACCGGGCGGGTACGGATCGGGCCGACCGGCCGACGCGTCACGGAAAACGGCTCGACCCGGCGGCGAACCCGGTCGGTCAGGCCGTCCGGATGACTGTGCAGATCAGTGGTCCGTCATCCGAGGTACGCAACAGGTAGCGGTACCGCTCCCCCGGCACCGCCTGCCCCCGGCTGTCCAGGAACTCCCACTGCACCGCCACCATCGTCAACAGCGCCGACACCGGCTGCACATCCTCGATCTGGGCATGGGCCGCGACCAACTCCCGGTCCTGGTAGTCGGGTGCGGCGCCCACGAAGGACAGCGCCACCGCCGCCGCAGACGTGAACGAGAAACTGTAGGTGTCGGCCACCACCAACCCCGGCAGCGCGTAACAGCCGGCGATGGCCGGCAGGTCACCGGAGGTCAACGCCACGCCGTACCGGTCGAAGAAGTCGGCCAACGTGTCAAGATCCGTGGGAGCGTTCACGGCCACAGCAATTGCCGGTCACCGCCCGGGTCAAACCTCAGCGCGGCGGCACCCGTACCTCGATCTCCGAACCCAACCGAGCGTCGGCGGCCAGGCCCAGGTCGTCGCCACTCCAGAACCGCCCCGGGTCATACCAGTTCGGACGCCGCCCCGCCGGCAGCAACCCCATGGCCTCATAGGTCACCGCCACCACCTCGGCGCAGTACGCCGTCTCCAACGCCCGATCCCGCTCCTTCGCCGAAGCGGCCGGGTTGGCGGGGCTGCCTTGGCCGGTGGAGTCAGCGCGGTTGGCGGGGTTGGCCGGGGCTGACCGGGATGCCGGTTGGCCGGGGTGCCGCAGCGCCGAGAGCCGGTTGGGCAGTGGCAGCGCCGGCACCCGACCGCGCACCCAGCGCCACGCCAACTGAGCGGTCGACGGGAACGGCGTACCGTCCAACCGCGCGATCGTCCGCAGTACCGCCCGCTCCATCTCCCCGTCGGCCGGCGGATCGAGCTGCCGCAGCCAGGCCCGTTGGCCGTACCGATTGGCCCAGACGCAGACCGCGTCCCGCAGGTCGTGCAGTTGGACGCCGCGCTGGTGGGTGCCCGACCACAGGTCCGGCAAGGACCTGCCCAACTCCGCGTGCCACATCAGCGGCGGCATGTCGTCCAGCACCACCGCCATCCCGACGTGGTTCACCGGGCTGTTGGTGGTGAACTGGATCGCCCGGTCCGGCACGCTGCGACCCCGGAACACCCACACGTCACCGGTGCGGGTCAACTCGACGGCCTCATCCAGGCTGATGCTCATGAGGGTCTAGCCTAGGCCGATGCGGCAACGAATGCGGTGGTGGAAGGTCCTCGGGCTCGCCGGCCTGGCCGGCGTCGCAGCCTCCGGCGTGGTCATCGCCCGGGCCGAACGGCGTCGGCGCGCGTACACCCCGGAGGAGATCCGTCAGCGGCTACTGGAGCGGCACGCCCAGGCCGGTGACGCCGCGAAGCCCAGCGACACGGCCTGACCAACCGTCCCCTGTAGATCTTCGACAGGGCAGTTGGGCGGGGCGATGATCGATACGTTGGGGTTATGACGACGCCCGTCGCGCAGCGACCCTTCGTCCTGTCCACCCCGGCCGCGCCGGTCGAACGACACGGCAACGTCGACCTGCACCCACACCGGTCCCGCGCCTGCCGTCGTGGTGGTGCACGGCGCCCCGCTGCCACCCGACGCGCCAGACCCCCGCGACTGGTTGCGCTACCGCGGTTACGGCGCACTGCTCGCCGCGAGCGGCGTGGTCACCGCGCTGGTCAGCTACCAGGTGTCCGATCTGTCAACACTGCCCGCCGCAGCCGACGACATCGCCGCGACGATCGAACAGGTCCGCGTCGACCCGCGGGTCGACCCTGACCGGGTGGTGCTGTGGTTCTTCTCCGGAGGCGGCCTCTTCGCAGCCGACTGGCTCCGTGCCGCGCCGCCGTGGCTTCGCGGGATCGCACTGACGTACCCGCTTCTCATCCCGTTTCCCGGCTGGGAGGTCGACGCTCGGTTCCTGCCCGTCGAAGCACTCAGCTCCGGCACGAACGTGCCACTGGTGCTGACCCGGGCCGGCCAGGACATCCCACCGGTCCTGGCCGGCATCGACGCGTTCCTCCCGGCGGCGACCGCCCAGGGCTGGCCGTTGCGGTTGATCGAGGTGCCGGACGGGCAGCACTCCTTCGACATCCTCGACCACAACCCGCAATCGGAAACAGCCGTACTGGCCGCCCGCGACGCCGTCCTGGAGCTACTCGGCGCACCTGACCACGCTCATCCTGCCGGCCTGCCCCGCTGACCTGCCCCGGTGGCCCGCCCCGCCGGAGGACCCTGCCCTGCCCCGCATGATCGTGCTCGATCATTGATGTAGTGGCCTCGTCCGCGCAGTGAGGGGCCTCTTTCCTGGATCGGGCACGATCTTGCAGGGGTGCTCGCCGGGTGGTCGCGCTGTCCAGTCAGATCCGCGTCGGTGGTACCAACCGGACAGGCATTTCGGCCGAAATCGCCTGGTTCGTCCCGGGCTTGTAGCGGCGCGTTTGAGGCCGCCTTCGTCACCCGTGGATTTCGCCCTGGGCCGGGACCGGCCCATGGGCGCAATCAGCCCAGCTGGGCATGATCGGCTCGGGTTTCATGAAGTCGGGGCATCCTCGACCGTGGGATGCGTGGCAGCCGCCGGGAACATCCGGCAGCCCGCCCCGGTTACCTCCCCCGCACCGCCAAGCACCACACCGGCTCCCGCCACGGAATGATCCGCTGGCCCGGCCGGTTACACACCCCGCACCACCGAGTACCGCTCCCGCCGGACGCGGAATGATCCGCCGGCCGAGACCGTTACACCCTGTCCCGACGCCGACCCCCCTTCACGGGTCGCCGGGCAAGAACCCCTCGAACTTCCCCCCGCACGGCCACCCCCGATGCCGTCGCGGGCACCCCCGACACCAGAGGAGCACGCCATCATGCGTACCGATCTGATCCGTAAGACCGCACTGACCGCTGCTGGCCTCGCGTTCACCGGCGGCGCCATCGCCGGCCCCGTGA
>NZ_JOAN01000006.1 GCF_000718555.1 Micromonospora chokoriensis | reverse complement strand
CGAGCCTGGCGCCCGTTCTCAGCCCGTTTGTCCGGCCTCCCCCGTGCAGAGAGAAAGTTACGCGGACAGCCCAGCGAAGGCAAATCAGGGTTCATCACTGGTTCGGGCCACGATCACGCAACCGCCCCCGGCCCAGCCGAGGACGTGGGCCGCCTCGACGTGCCAGAGTGTCAGTCATGGATGAGTCCGGGCACGGGGCCAGGGTGTTCGCCGAGGAGGCGCTACTCGGCCTCATCGGGCCGTTCTGGCAGGTGGTGATCGGTGCGGTCGTGCTTGTCGTACTCGTGCTCTCGGTGGGACGACTGGCCCGCCGGGGTAAGTCCCGGATGACCACGGCCCTGCTGGTCACCGCGGCGGCCATCGCCGGGTTCGCGGTGATCGGCGTCCTGCTGGAGGGCTGAGGCTCAAAGCCGGCGGTTGGCCAGGCTGGGCAGCTCGGCACGGACCGTTGCGAGCCGGTCGAGGTCCAGGTCGACGACGGAGACCCCCGGACCGTCCGGCACCTGGGCGATGATCGTCCCCCACGGGTCGACCACCATGCTGCGGCCGAAGCAGGTGCGACCCGGCTCGTGGTCGCCGGTCTGGCCGGCTGCCGCCACGAAGCACTGGTTCTCGATCGCCCGGGCCCGCAGCAGGACCTCCCAGTGGTCCCGCCCGGTGTGCATCATGAATGCGGCCGGAACCACAAGCAACTGCGCGCCGCCATCGGTGGCGAGCAGCCGGTACAGCTCCGGGAAGCGCAGGTCGTAGCAGATCGACAGGCCAACCCGCAGGCCCTCGACGTCGACCACCACCGGTTGGACCCCAGGCGCGACACTCGCCGACTCCCGGTAGGAGACCCGACCGGGGATCTCCACGTCGTACAGGTGGATCTTGCGATAGCTCGCGGCCAGACTGCCGGAACGGTCGAAGACAAGCGACGTGTTCCAGGTGTGTTCCGGGTCCGGGCCGGCCTCATGGAACGAACCGGCCACCAGCCAGATCCCGAGCCGCCGGGCGATCCCGGCGAAGAAGCTGCCCACTTCCCCGTCCACCGGCTCCGGTTGCGGCAGCCCGGCGGCGGGACCGAGGTAGTCGACGTACTCCGGGAGGACGGCGAGATCCGCGCCGCCGGCGGCGGCGCGCTCAAGTAGGGCCTCCGCGGCCGCCAGATTGGCCTTACGGTCGTCCCGGGCGTTCAGCTGGCAGACGGCGACACGCATGAGCCAAGGGTACGGCTGGAAGGCCGCACGCGGACAGCGTCAAAGTTCGACCAGCGCCGGCTGGAACGCGGCCACGATGCCCGGCTGGTGGCCGGCGGCACCCGCCGAACACGATCACGCCGGCCGCATCAGGACTGAGCGGCCGGCGTGACGGTGCGGAGGATCAGGCGGACTTCTCTTCGCGGTCCCGCCGGGCCCGACGCCCGGTGAACTCACGCGGCACGATCGTCGGGTTGACGTTCTCCAGGACAACCTCGCGGGTGATCAGCACCCGAGCGGCGTCGGGATTGCTCGGCACCTCGTACATCGCGGAGAGCAGAACCTCCTCGATGATGGCCCGCAGACCACGGGCACCGGTGCCCCGCAGCATCGCCTGGTCGGCGATGGCTTCCAGCGCCGGCTCGTCGAACTCGAGCTCGACACCGTCCAGCTCGAACAGGCGCTGGTACTGCCGAACCAGGGCGTTGCGCGGCTCGGTGAGGATGCGCACGAGGGCGCTGCGGTCCAGGCTGCGCACGTTGGTGATCACCGGCAGCCGGCCGACGAACTCGGGGATGAGCCCGAACTTGAGCATGTCTTCCGGCATGACCTGGCTGAAGATGTCATCTGTCGACCGCTCGGACACCGATCGGAGCCGAGCGCCGAAGCCGGTGCCGCCCTGCCCGGTGCGGGACTCGATGATCTGATCGAGGCCGGCGAACGCGCCACCGCAGATGAACAGCACGTTCGTGGTGTCGATCTGGATGAACTCCTGGTGTGGGTGCTTGCGGCCACCCTGCGGCGGCACGTTGGCCACCGTGCCCTCAAGCATCTTGAGCAGGGCCTGCTGCACGCCCTCACCGGAGACGTCTCGCGTGATCGACGGATTTTCCGACTTACGGGCGATCTTGTCGACCTCGTCGATGTAGATGATGCCGGTCTCGGCGCGCTTGATGTCGTAGTCGGCGGCCTGGATCAGCTTGAGGAGAATGTTCTCCACGTCCTCACCGACGTAGCCCGCCTCGGTCAGGGCGGTGGCGTCGGCGATGGCGAACGGAACGTTCAACATCCGGGCGAGGGTCTGCGCCAGGTGGGTCTTGCCGCACCCTGTCGGGCCGAGCAGCAGGATGTTGGACTTGGCCAGCTCGACGGCGTCATTGCCGGAGCCCGGCGCGCCCGCCGCCTCAGCCTGGATCCGCTTGTAGTGGTTGTAGACCGCGACGGCGAGCGCCTTCTTGGCCTGATCCTGACCCACCACGTAGGTGTCGAGGAACTGGCAGATCTCCATCGGCTTGGGAAGCTCTTCCCACTTCACCTCGCCGGACTCGGCCAACTCCTCTTCGATGATCTCGTTGCAGAGATCGATGCACTCGTCGCAGATGTAGACCCCTGGGCCCGCGATGAGCTTCTTGACCTGCTTCTGCGACTTGCCGCAGAAGGAGCATTTCAGTAGGTCGCCGCCGTCACCGATCCGTGCCACCTACGTTCTCCCTGCACTCATCGGCCGGAGACCCGGCCCTGACCTGCGGACGCTGCGTGCCGCCCGGCTTAGTTCGCCCCGCCGGCTCAAGCGGCGAAGCGGTACGGACCCGACGTTACCCGCTGGCGAGGCATTCTCCGACCCCCAAAACGGGTGTGTCAGAGGTCGGCCGGGAACGAAAGCCCCGGCCAACCTCTGACCCGATGCTGCTCAGCGGGCGGCGTTGGCCGCCAGCAGACCCTTCTTGCGACTGGTCAGGATCGTGTCGACCAGCCCATACTCCTTGGACTCCTCGGCCGTCATGATCTTGTCACGGTCGATGTCCTTGCGGACCTGCTCGATCGGGCGGTTGCAGTGGCGGGACAGCATGTCCTCCAGCTGCGTACGCATCCGCAGGATCTCCCGGGCCTGGATCTCGATGTCCGAGCCCTGCCCGTAGCCGCCCTCGGTGGCCGGCTGGTGGATGATGATCCGCGAGTTCGGCAGAGCCATCCGCTTACCCGGGGTGCCCGCCGAGAGCAGCACCGCCGCCGCGCTGGCCGCCTGCCCGAGGCAGACCGTCGAGATGTCCGGACGGACGTACTGCATGGTGTCGTAGATCGCCGTCATGGCGGTGAATGAGCCACCCGGCGAGTTGATGTACATGATGATGTCGCGGTCCGGATCGGTGCCCTCGAGCGTCAGCAGCTGGGCCATCACGTCGTTGGCCGACGCGTCGTCCACCTGGACGCCGAGGAAGATGATCCGGTCCTCGAAGAGCTTGTTGTACGGGTTGGATTCCTTGACCCCGTACGACGTGCGCTCGACGAACGACGGCAGCACGTAACGGTTGTGCACGGCCGCGAACTGGGGCGGCAGGCTCAGATCGGTCATCGTCAGCTCCTCAGCTCAGGGTCCCGGCGCCATCCGGAACCTGAGCGGCTCCGATGATCACCTTGTCGATGAAGCCGTAGTCCATGGCCTCCTGGGCGGTGAACCAACGGTCCCGGTCCGAGTCGGCCTCGATCTGCGACTGGCTCTGGCCGGTGTGGTGCGCGACCCGCTCCTGGAACATCCGCTTCGTGTAGAGCATCTGCTCCGCCTGGATGGCGATGTCGGATGCCGTGCCGCCCAGACCACCGGACGGCTGGTGCATCATGATCCGTGCGTGGGGCAGGGCGTACCGCTTGCCCTTGGTGCCCGCGCAGAGCAGCAGCTGACCCATCGAGGCAGCCATGCCCATCGCCACGGTCGACACGTCGTTGTCGATGAACTGCATGGTGTCGTAGATCGCCATGCCGGAGTAGACCGAGCCACCCGGCGAGTTGATCCACAGGTTGATGTCGCGGTCCGGGTCCTCCGCGGCGAGCAGCAGCAGCTGCGCGCAGATGCGGTTGGCGACCTGGTCGGTCACCTCACTGCCCAGGAAGATGATGCGTTCCTTGAGCAACCGGTTGTAGACCGAGTCGTCGAGGTTGCCAATGGAGTCGCCACCGCGCGCGTCAATCGCCCGGAGCGACTTCTTGGGGATGTGCATGTCGGTCATGGCAGCCCTTCGCTCTCCGTACCGTCTTTCCCGACAGTAACCGCTGTGCGGGGCGGCAGAGTCCCGGTCGGGGCAGTGTTCGCTCTCAGCGCAGCTATGTCGGGCGTACCCGCGGCGCGGGCTTCCGGGCCGTACCCCGGAAAGGGAAACGGCCGCCGTCTGCCGCTCAGCGGCGGACGGCGGCCGCACCCGACGATCAGTGGTTGTGCTCTGCCTCGTTGGCGGCACGCAGCGCGTCGAGGGTGACCTCGTTGCCGGCCGAGTCCTTGATCGTGATCTTCTCCATGACGGCAGCGAGCGCCTTGCCCCGCCGCACGTCGCCGAAGACCGCAGCCGCCGCGCCGGAGCGCACCAGCTGGTCGTAGTACTGCTGCGGGGCCATCCCGGCACGCTGCGCCCGGTGCACGATCTCGTGCCCGAACTCGTCGTCGGAGACCTGCACGTCCTCCGCGTCGGCCAGCGTGTCCAGCAGGAGCTGAACCTTGACGCCCTCGGTCGCCGCCTCGGTCAGCTCGGCGTCGATCTGCTCCTCGGTCTTCTCCTCGGCCGCGAGGTACTCCTCCAGGGAGGCGCCGATCCGCTCGAGCTGGTCGATCATCGCCTGCTTGCGGCTCGCGACCTCCTCGCGGACGACACCCTCCGGGGCCGGGATCTCGGCGGCCTCGACCAGCTGGGCGAGGGCCTTGTCCCGAGCGGCGTAGATCTGCTCGACCTGCTTGCCCTGGTTGACCCGGGCCCGCAGGTCGCCGCGCAGCTCCTCGATCGTGTCGAACTCGCTCGCCATCTGGGCGAACTCGTCGTTCAGCTCCGGCAGCTCCTTCTCCTTGACCGTGCGCACGGTCACCGCCACCTCGGCGTCGCGACCGGCGAAGTCGCCGCCGACCAGCTGGGTGGTGAAGGTGGTGTCGTCGCCGGCGGCGAGGCCGACCACGGCCTCGTCGAGGCCCGGCAGGAGCTGCTTGCTGCCCACCTCGTGGGAGATGTTGCTCGCCTGGCCGCCCGGCACGTCCTCGCCGTCGACGGTGGCGTTCAGGTCGATCTGGACGTAGTCGCCCTCGGCGGCGGCCCGCTCGACGGTCTTGAGGGTGGCGAAACGCTCCCGCAGGTTCTTCACCTGCTCGTCGATCTCGCTCTCGTCGATCTGCAGCTCGTCGACGGTGACCTCGATGGTGGCGGCGTCCGGAATGGTGATCTCCGGACGAACGTCGACCTCGGCGGTGAAGTTCAGCGAGTCACCATCGTTGAACTCGGTGATCTCGACCTCGGGGCGCCCCAGCGTCTTCAGGTCGTGCTCGCGCACCGCGGCGAGGATGTTCTCCGGGATGGCCTCCTGGACCGCCTCGTTGAGGACGGTGCCCCGGCCCACCCGCTGGTCGATCACCGCGGTCGGCACCTTGCCCCGGCGGAAGCCCGGAACCTGGACCTGCGAACCGATCTCCCGGTACGCCTTCTTGAGGCTCGGCTCGAGCTCGACGAACGGCACCTCGATGGCGAGCCGCACGCGCGTCGGGCTCAGAGTCTCGACGGTGCTCTTCACAGGCGTACTCCTTGACGGATCTCAGTTGAGTCTGGGCGTGATTCAGCCCATCGAGTGTAGGCGAGCCGGCCTGACGCTCCGGCATCGCCCGGGAGCCGCACTGGGCGGCACCCGGAGCGGCCCGGTCGCGGACGACAGTCGGGGTGGCGGGATTTGAACCCACGGCCCCTCGCTCCCAAAGCGAGTGCGCTACCAAGCTGCGCCACACCCCGTGGCGACGTGCAGTCTATGCCGTCGCCACGCCTCAGTCGGTGCCGGGGCATCCTCCACCCGGATAGAACTCCCAAAAGCTACCATTCCACCCCACGCTTCGGGCGTCAAGATCCGCACAGTTTCAGGGATGTGGGGGCCTCACGGCGCGAATCTTGGGTGCTGTGACGCGGCGCTGGGGACCGGGCGGCCACCGCGGGGCGGTGGCGCGGTTACGCGTCGGGCAACGGCATTGGGTACGCTGTAGGCGCGTCCCGTTTCGGCGGGGTGCAACGCGGGCGTAGCTCAATGGTAGAGCTTCAGTCTTCCAAACTGACTACGCGAGTTCGATTCTCGTCGCCCGCTCCACGCACGAAGGCCCAGGCAGACCGCGTTCGCGGCACCTGGGCCTTCCGCTTCTCCCCCAGCTTCGACCGTCCGGGTATCCGCGTGCCATTCAGCGGCGTACGGCCCGCCACAGCCGGCGGTAGAAGTCGAGGTACGTCTCCTCCACGTGCTCGGCGTACCGGATCGTCTCGGGGTGTCGGGCCGGCAGTTGGCTGATCGGCACGTTCATCGCCGCGTGGTGCTCGATGTGCAGGTTGTTGCCGTTGGTGAACCAGGTGCTGAACCAACTGCCACGGATCGAGCGGGTGTTGCGCAGCACGTCCGTGCTGTCGGTGTCGCAGAGCACGTGTTCCGGAAGCTCCACCAGGAAGTGCGCCGGCACCGCGAGCAGGAGGGGCAGCAACCACAACCGGAGGACCTGCTCGTGGTAGCCGGCTGCGGCCAGGACGGCCACGAGGACCACCGTGGCGCCGAGGATCACGTGCTCGGTGACGACCCGGCGACGCATCGTCGGGCTGATCTCGCCGAACTCGTAGCGCCAGCGACCCGTCGCCGCCCGGACGACGTCGCGGCCGACGTGCGCCAGCCGCGAGTAGTCGAACAACCCGCGCAGCAGCATGCCCAGGGTCAACGGCACGCGGGTGTCGAAGCCGAAGAACTCGGTGTCCTGTGGTGTGCCGAGGAACCGGTGGTGTTGCAGGTGCCGGACCCGGTAGTGGCTGTAGACCACGAACATCGGCAGGCCGAGGGGCACCCCGACGAGCCGGTGCGGCCAGGACGCCCGGAACGCCGAGTGGTGCAGGGCCTGGTGTTGCAGCTCGACCGCGTGGGTGTACATGGCGGCCAGCAGCACCACGCCGACGACTATGGCGAGGGGTTCGGGGCGCAGGGCGAGCACGCCGCCGAGGGCGGTGAGGACGGTCAGCACGGCCAGCTTGGCGATGAAGACCCGTTCGTCGACGACGGAGGTACGTGCTCGGGCGAACAGCAGCATGGGGGGTGCCACGGTTGTCATGGGGGATCTCCGTAGTGGGGCGTGCTCAGCGCCCGCTGAGCAGCACGACGTGGGTGCCGGTGAGAGATGTGGTGCGGGCGTGGCGGAGCAGCCCGGCGAGCGCGACCGACCCGGCGGCGGTGGGGTGGGCGCCGTGCTCGGCGAGCAGCGTCTGCGCGTGCAGAAGCTCGTCGTCGTCGGCGCCGTGCACGAGGCCACCGGTCGCGGCGACCGCGTCCATCGCCTCCGGCCCCTGCAGGGCGTGCCAGTTGACCAGCGGCTGGTTGTGGTCGGTGGTGGCGACGCCGTCCGGTGGCAGCATCTGGTACGGCCCGGGCCAGCAGGTGACGACCGGGTTGTTGCCGGCAGAGCCGACACCGTGGATGGGCACCGACCACCCGAGCGCGCGTAGCTGCCGGTGCACCGCGATGATCGTCGTGCCGTTGCCGACCGGGATCCACAGCGCCGTCGGCGGCTCGGGAAGCGCCCGGTGCAGGGCGTGGGCGACGACGCCGTGACCGGCGAAGACGGCATCGACGTACGGGCCGTCGACGTTGCCGTCGATCGAGCCCTCGTCAAGCGCGAGGCGGCGGGACTCGTCGACGGCGTCCTCGTAGCTACCCGGTACGAGGTGCACGTCGGCCCCGGCGGCCCGCATGAATGCGCCGCCGTCACTCCAGCCGGTCGGGAGCACCACAGTGCAGGCCATCTGAGCGGCGGAGCTGGCCATCGCCATGGCCCTGCCGTAGTTGCCACAGGTGGCGATGACGACCCGGCGGTAGCCGTCGGCCGCCGCGCGGGCCACCACCGCGCGGGCTGCGGGCTCCTTGTGGCTTCCGGAGGCGTAACGGGTCTCGTCCTTGATCAGGACACGGGTGCCGGGCACGAGTTCCCCGGCGTCGATGAGGGGCGTGCCGTACGCGTCGACGGGCGCCGCGGGCAGAACTTGGGTGGACACGAGGTTTCCTTAGCGGGTGAGCGGGGCGGCGGCGATGAGCAGGGCGTCGGCTTCGCGCTGGAGTTCGTCACGCGAGCCGATCTCGGCGGGGGGCAGGGCGTCGGGGAGGTGGTCTTCGAGCAGGCGTAGGCGGGGGGTGAACCAGCCGCGTACGGCCCAGGCCAGTTGCAGCAGCCCGCTGACGACGACCAGCAGGGCGAGCCCGCGTCCGGGGCCGGTGCCGAGCAGGTGGCCGACGGAGCCGGCGAGCGCACCACCCGGTTCGAGCAGCGGCTGGACGTAGCGTTCGGCGAGCGGTCCGACGATCAGGTAGCCGATCGGCATCGTCAGCATCATCACCGTGATGAAGATCGACAGGACCCGTCCCTGGAGTTCGAAGCCGACCTTCGTCTGCACCAGGGCGATCCAGTGCCCCTCGGCGAGGGACTCACCGAAGGTCACCAGGAACATCCCGGCCACCACGAGGATCGGCGCGTTGCCGAGGCCGACGATGGCCATGGCCAGGCTGCCGATGCCCATGAAGATGATCAGGCCGTTGGCCCGTCGGGCGGTGCCGCCCCACAGACCCATGGTCAGGCTGCCCACCAGCCCACCGAGACCGCCGGCGCCCAGGGCGAGGCCGAGCACCGCGGGGCTCTGCTCGATCAGCAGCATCGGCGTGATCACGGCGAAGCCGAGGGTGTAGAAGGCGTGGTCGATGACGAAGAACCGCAACGCGGCGCGCAGCCCCGGCCGGCGGGTGATGTACCGCCAACCGGCGGTGACCTCGGTGCGGAAGGTCTCCTCCCGGCGGTGGAACATCAGATCCGGGAAGCGGACCGCCAGCAGGGTGAGCACACCGACGGCGAACGTGCCCATGTCGATCGCGATGACGCCCGGCACGCCGATCAGCCCGACCAGCCCGGCGCCGAGCATGGGGGCGAAGACCAGGCCGATGCTGACCCCGAGCTGGCTGATGCCGTTGGCGTGCCCCAGGTACCGCTTCGGCACGAGTTGGGCGACCGCGGCGAGATAGGCGGGCCGCTGGAAGGCCCCGGCCAGAGACGTCACCGACACCGCGAGGTAGACGTGCCAGAGCTCCAGACCACCCCCGGAGAACACGACCGCGGCGAGCGCCGCCATCGCCGCCGCCGAGGCGCCGTCGCTGGCGAGCATGACGGTGCGCCGGTTCCACCGGTCGGCGACGGCCCCGGCGATCGGCCCGACGAGAATGCCGGGCAACAGACCGACCGCGTTCACCACGGCGAAGTCGGTGATCGACCCGGTCCGCTGGAAGACCCAGATGCTGAGTACGAGGGCACTCAGACCGCTGCCGATCATGGACACCAGTTGGCCCAGTGCGACAAGCGCGAACCGCGACAGACTGGGCTCGGCGGCACCGCGCTTGGGCGTGGGCTCCGGCGCCTCGTCACGCACGGTCGGCGCGGCGGGCTCGACGAACGACACGAGTGCCTGCGCGAGCGGCTCCGCGTGGCTCTTGACGAAGAAGTGGCCAGCCTTGGGCAGGACGGCCAGGTCCACCTCGTCGGCGAAATGTCCCCACTCCTGGTGGCGTTCCTGGTAGTGCTCGGTCACCCGGTCCCGGGAGCCGACGACGGCGAGCACCGGCGTACGCAGCGGGTCGGGATCGCGCTGGTACGCCGCTGTGAAGTACTCCTCGGCGTCGCGGGCGTCGTGCCGCACGTTGCGCAGGACGAACGCCTCCTGGGCCGGGTCGGCCACGTCGGTGAAGCCGCCGCGTCCGCGCAGGTACGCGAGGTACTCCCGATCGGAGGTGAAGCGGTCGGTGGGCACCAGGCGGTAGAACCAGTCGAAGAAGCGACCGGGGAGCCGAGCCGTGGGGAACCCGGCGCCCAGCGCCACGCCGACCAGCGGCACCCCCGCCTCCTCGGCCTGCCGCGCGAGTTCGACGGTCACCGCGACGCCCAGGCAGTGGCCGTACAGCAGGATCGGCCCGTCGATGTTGCGCAGCTCGGCCAGGACGAGGCCCGCCACGGTCTGCGCCGGCAGCAGGTCCTCGTCCGGCCGGGAGTGGTCGTGGCCGGGCATCTCCACCGCCTGCAACGCCCAGTTCGACGGGAGGGCGGCGGCGAGCGGCTGGTAGGCGATCGCGCTGCCCCCGGAGTACGGCACGGCCACCACCGTGACGCCACCGGTGGACAGGTCGGCGTCCGACGGCGTCAGCCGGTGCAGCAGCGTGCGCTCGGCGAGCGCGTCCGGATCGCGGTCGTGCAGCGCCGCGGCGAGTCGACGCACGGTCGGGTGCTGGTAGAGGTCGAGCAGGGCCGGGGCGGGCTCGATGCGCCGGATGACCCGCAGGGCGGCGAACGAGTCACCGCCGAGGGCGAAGAAGCTGTCGTCGATGGTGATCTCGGCGATGCCGAGCACCTCGGACCACACGGCCGCGATCTGCCGTTCCAACGGAGTCCGCGCGGCCGTACCGGCAGCGTCGGCGCTCGCGTTCGTGGGTGCGGGCAGCCGCCGCCGGTCGAGCTTTCCGTTCGGGGTCAGCGGCAGCGCCGGCAGGCTCACCAGCCGAGCCGGAACCATGTGCACGGGCAACGTGGTGGCGAGCGCGTCGCGGATCGCCACCTCGTCCACCGGCTCACCCAAACGGGGTACGACGTAGCCGACGAGCTGGGCGACGCCGGACGGCAGCGGGTGCACCGCGACGGCGCACGCGGTGACGTTCGGTAGCGCGCCGAGGGCTGCCTCGACCTCACCCAGCTCCACCCGGTAGCCGTTCACCTTGACCTGGTCGTCGAGGCGACCGAGGAAGTCGACGTCGCCGCCGAGGTGGTAGCGGGCCGAGTCGCCGGTCCGGTACATCCGGGCGTCCGGCTCCGGGGCGTACGGGTCGGGGACGAAGCGATCGGCGGTCAGCTCGGGGCGGTCGTGGTAGCCGGGCGCCACGCCCAGCCCGCCCAGGTACAGCTCGCCCACGACCCCGGGCGGCACCGGCTGGCGGTGCGCGTCCAGCACGTAGACCCGGTTGTTCGGGAATGGGCGGCCGATCGGCAGCGGCGCCTCGTCGGCGAGGTGATCGACAGGGCCGTCGAAGTAGACGTTGTCGACGGTGACCTCGGTGACGCCGTACGCGTTGACCACCCGGTTGTCTCCTCCGACCAGGCGGCGGGCCAGCTCGTACTCCCGCACGTGCCACTTCTCGCCGCCGCCGATGAGCAGGCGCACGAAGTCCAGGCGCTGCCCGGTCTGGTCGGCGTACGCGAGCAGGTTGCGCAACACCGCCGGGACCAGCTCGGTGCACTGGACCTGCTCGGAGCGCATCAGCGCGTAGAGGTCGGCCGGGTCGAGGAGGGTCTCCCGGGGTACGACGACCAGCCGACCGCCGGTGCAGTGTGCCCGCAGGGTCTCCCCCACGAACATGTCGAAGGAGAAGCTGGCCGCCTGCTGGTAGGTCCACCCGGGTTCCAGGTGGTACGCGTGCTGCCACATGGCCGCGGCGTGGACCAGGTTGCCGTGGTTGACGACGACGCCCTTGGCCTTCCCCGACGAGCCGGAGGTGTAGATGACGTACGCGGCGTCGGTGCCCGAGTTGACCAGCGGCAGGTCGGTCCGGTCGGTCGGCAGTGGGCCGCGCAGGTACTCGTCGTCGACGAAGACCACGGCCCGGCTGTCCTGGCGCATGTAGTCGAGGCGCTCCGGGGGGTACGCCGGGTCCAGCGGCACGTACGCCCCGCCGGCCTTGAGCACGGCCCACATGGCGGCGAACAGGTCGATGCCCCGGTCGAGGCAGATGGCCACCCGGTCACCCGGCCGTACGCCCTCGGCGCGCAGCCGGCGGGCCAGCTGATTGGCGCGGCCGTTCAGCTCGCCGTAACTGATCGTGGTGTCCCGGAAGGTCAGCGCGGGCGCATCCGGGGTGGCCGCGACCTGCCGCTCGAAGAGCTGATGCAGGGCGGTCGCGTCGGGCACCGGGATCGCGCTGTCGTTCCACCCGTGCACGATCCGCTGCTGCTCGTCGGCGCTGAGCAGGGCGAGCCGGCCCACCGTCTGCTGTGGTGCGTCGGCTGCGGCGTCGAGCAGGGTGAGCAGGTGACCGAGCAACGCCTCGACGCGGGCCGCGTCGAAGAGTTCGGTGGCGTAGTCGATGTTGAGCACCGGGCCGTCGACCGGAAAGTCGAGGCTGACCGAGAGGTCCACCAGGGTCGCGGCCGGCGGCAGCTCCCCCGCGTGCCGTACGCCGGGATGCTCGGCCTCCGGCACGTTGTGCACGGTCAGCACGACCGGGCTGAGCCGGTTGCGGTTGCCGCTGCCGGGCCGCCGCAACGCGTCGATCAGGTCGGGCAGGGCGAGGCCCTGGTGGTCCAGGTCGCTGAGGACGGCCTGTCGGACCCGGCCGAGCAGTTCCGCGAAGGACGGGTCACCGGCGAGGTCGCCGCGCAGCGGGAGGATGTTCAGCAGCGGCCCGACCACACCCTCCAGCTCCGGGCTGGTCCGGCCGGCCACCGGGGAGAGGATCGTGATGTCGCTGCGCCCGGTGTAGCGGCCCAGCACCGTCTGCAGGCCGGCGAGCACCACCATGAACAGGCTCGCCTGGTACGCCTGGCCGCACTCGGTCAGCCGCCGCAGCAGCGCCGGGTCGAGTCGACGGCTGATCCGGTCCGAGGCGAAGGAGCGGACCACCGGGCGTGGCCGGTCCGCCGGCAACTCCAGGTCCAGGTCGGCGTCGTCGAAACGGCTCTGCCAGTACGCCGTCAGTGTCGTGTCGGCCTTCGCGGCGGCGTACCGGCTGGCCAGGTCGGGCACGGCGGCCGGGCGGGGCAACCCCGCGGCCGCGCTGAGGTCCGCGTCGAGCTCTGGTTGGCGCACCGCCGCCTGGTAGAGCGCGGCCAGTTCGCCTGCGATGACGGTGCCCGACCAGCCGTCGTACACCAGGTGGTGGATCAGCAGGACGAGTTCGTCGTCGCTGCCGGTGCGGACCAGCACAGCACGGGCCAGCGGCCCGTTGGCCAGGTCGAACTTCTCGACGGCGATGGCGTCGACGGACGCGGTCCGGGGTGCCTCGGAGAGCGGGATCACCGCGTCCGCGTCGATGACCAGGCGCGGTTCGGCCCCGTCGTCGGGGAAGCGGGCCCGCAGCAACGGATGACGGCGGGCCAACTCGCGCAGGCCGCGAGTCAGGGCGTCGGCGTCGATCCGGCCGTCCCAGCGGAAGCGGGCGCCCAGGGTGTGCGCGGGCAGGGCGGCACAGATCCGTTCGGCCACCCAGAAGTCCCGTTGCAGGGGGCTCAGGGAGGGCGAGACGTCGGCGGGTGCAGCGTCGATCGGCGTAGCGTCGGGGTCCGACGACGCGGGGAGCAGCGCGGCGATCGCGGCGAGCGTCGGCGCGGCGTACAGCTCGCTGAGCGTGAGGTTCACCCCGTGGCGCTGCCGCAGGGCGCCGATCAACCGGATCGCGGCGAGGGAACTGCCACCGAGGGCGAGGAAGTCGTCGTCGGGACGTACCGCGCCGACGCCGAGCAGGGTGCCCCACAACGTTGCCACCTCGGCCTGTGCCGGCGTCAGCCCGGCCGCCATGACAGCCGGTGACTCGTCGACGCTCGCCGCCAACGCCCGTCGGTCGACCTTCCCCTGCGCGGTGATGGGGAACGAGTCGTGTCGGGTCAGCACGGCGGGGATCAGGTAGGCCGGCAGCCGGCTGGCGAGATCCGCGCGTACCGCCGAAAGGTCCACTGTGGCATGGGCCACGACGTGACCGACCAGACGCTGCTGCCCGTCGCGGTCCTCCACCAGGACGACCGCGTCGGTGACGTGCGCGACGTCGCGCAACGCGGTCTCGATCTCGCCCAACTCGATGCGGAAGCCGCGGATCTTCACCTGGTCGTCGGCGCGGCCGAGGAACTCCAGGGCGCCGTCGGCGCCGCGGCGGACCCGGTCGCCGGTCCGGTACTCCGGCCGGCCATCCGGCCCGGGACGGAACCGGTCCGCGGTGAGGTCCGGCTGGTGCAGGTAGCCGGTCGCCACGCTGGCACCACCGATCAGCAACTCGCCGACCTCCGCCTGGGCGCCGGAGTCGTCGACGATGCGGCAGGTGACCCCGTTCAACGGGTACCCGATCGGCACCACGTCACCGGTCCACGAGGTCAGGTCGGCGGCCGTGGCGACCACTGTCGTCTCGGTCGGCCCGTAGGTGTTGAGCAGCCGCACCGTGCTGCCGGCCACCGCCTGCCAGCCACGGACCAGGTCGGCTCGGGCGGCCTCGCCCCCGATGATGACCAGCCGAACCGTCGCGGGAAGGCTGGCCTCGCCCCGCACCAGGGCGGCCGCCAGTTCGTGCCAGTACGCGGTCGGGAGGTCGAGGACGGTGATGCCGAGGGCCGCGCACCGGTCCAGGAAGAGGTCCGGCCGGCTGATCATGTCGTCGTCGCGGAGAACCACTGTGGCCCCGCTGACAAGCGGCGGAAAGAGCTCCTCGACGCTGGCGTCGAAGCTGAGCGAGGCGAACTGCAACATCCGGTCGGCGCTGGTCAGCTCGTACCTGGTGACGGCGGCATCGCAGAAGCTGGTCAGTGCCGCGCGTGGCACCAGCACACCCTTGGGGCGACCGGTGGATCCGGACGTGAAGATGAGGTACGCGGTGTCCGAGGTCGACCGCTGCGCGTCGGGCAACGACGACACCCCGTCGTCGTCGATCACCACGCGGGGGCAGGCCTCGGCGAGCATCAACCGGATCCGGTCCGCCGGATACGCCGGGTCCAGCGGTACGTAGCCCGCTCCGGTCCGGAGGACCGCGAGGATCGCGATGATCGCCTCGCGACTGCGGGGCAGCCGGATACCGACCAGGTCTCCACTGCCGACACCTGCGCTGACCAGCTCGACCGACAGGGCCTCGACCTGCTCCACCAGAGCCGCGTACGTCACCTCGGCCGACTGCTCCACCAGCGCGATGGCAGCGGGAGAATGGCTCGCCCGCTCGGCGATGGCCGCCCAGATCCCATCCGGACAGACGCTGTCCAGCGTGATGTGGCGACCGTCGATTGCCTGACTCACGGGACCTCTTCCTTTAGCGATCAACTTCGCGCCAAAGGTTAGGGGGAACTGCCATCGGTGAACGTGAACGCTGCCCGAATCATGAGCTAAAAGGCCGGCCTCGAAATTCCGGATATCTTCACCTGTCCGGATACGCCAAGGGTGTGGCTCGAATCCCGCAAACTCCAAGGCGCGACAACGTACCCGCCATGTCGAGGGCGGTGACGGGCGCTAAGCCGATGGTGATCACAGACGTAGACGTGCTTTCATGTCAGCACGCCTGCGCCAACCCGGGACATCGATGACTGAGCAACCCACACCTGATCACCTCGTTGTGGTCGACGTGTTGACGCAGGGCCTGAGCCACCTGCTACGCGACGAGGATCCGGAACTAGCCCGATGGATCGAGGAACTGGTCGCGACGCTGAAGAGTCCCCGGCAGACGACACTGGCCGGTTGGAACAGCTTCCTCGACCCCGGAGCCGACTCCACCTGACCCGGTCGGAGTTCACCCGACTGGCCGACGGCCGGGCGGATCCGGCCTCCATCCGCGGTCTGCGGCGTGCCCAACGTAATCGCACGATGCTCGTCCTGAAGAGCCTCGCCGGCACCGACGACGCCCTGGCGGCGTCGGCGCACCTGCTGGGCCAGGCCCACCGCCTCGACCCCGACGCGGTGGACGTGCTGCTCGATCATCCGTGGCTGGCTGTCTGGGCGGTCGACCGCGTCCGGCACGGCACCACCGGCCGACCGGACTACCTCCCGTTCGCGGCGCTCGCGGCGGCCGCCCTCACCGGCTGGTCGGACGCGGCGGTACCGATAACCCCGTACCGAGGGCTGGTGCCCGTGCCAGGGCTCGGGGTGCTGCGCCGACGCGGCGGCGGGACGCCGATGACGCCGGCCGACCTAACTGGGCGGCACTGGACACCCGCCCGCTGGTGGCGCTTCACTGACCAGTCGGTCACCCTCGACCTGCGCGTCGACGACCTGGACCCCTACCGCGACTGCTTCGGGCGACCGGTCGCCGCCCGGCTCCCCCCACAGCGCGCCGCCGACCTGGAACGGTCCGTCGGGCACGCCTGGCACCTGCTCGTCGCGTACGCCCCGGAGCATGCCGCCGAGATGGCCGCCGGGATCAGCACGTTTGTGCCGCTGGCGGGCGGCACCGGGCGCGGGCACAGCATCACGCACGCCGACGGCTTCGGGGCATTCGCCGCCGACGCCGACCTCGACCCGGTGGAACTGGCCGTGACGATGGTGCACGAGCTGCAACACAGCAAGTTCAACGCCGTCCTCAGCCTGGTTCAGCTCCACGAACCGACAGATCCCGCGCGGTACTTCGCGCCCTGGCGTCCCGACCCGCGCCCGATCGGCGGGCTGCTGCACGGCACGTACGCCTTCACGGCCGTCGCCGAGGTGTGGGCCGCGCTGCGCGCGCATCCGGGCCTGGCGGTCCAGGCCACCGCGCGGTTTGCGCTGGTGCGGGCGCAGCTGGAACGCGCACGCGTGGAGTTCGCGCGGGTTGGAAGCCTCACCTCGGCCGGGCGACTGTGGACAGATCACCTGGCCGAACGGATCAGCCACCTGACCGACGTGCCGATCCCGGCCGCCGCGGTCGCCGCCGGGCGGCGGGAGGTGGCCGAGGCGGAGCGGGCGAGCCGACGGACGATCAGCACGGGATGAACTCCCGGGCCGCCGCATGGCACCGCCCGTGCGCGAGGTGTCAGGTCAGCCCGACGGTTTCGATGTCGCACTCGATGCGCCGCTGACCCCGGGCGGCGTCCACCTCCGGATGGTCCGGCCCGAACAACGCCTCCAGCCCTGCGGCAGCGCTGTCGAGCAGCTCGCGGCCCCGCGCCTCCTCGCCCACCTCGATCAGGTCGACCGCCGCGTTGACCGCACAGTAGAGCGTGTACGGATGCGCAGGCCCGCGCAGCCGGCGGGAGTCCTCAAGGATCGCCTCGGAGAGCACCTGCGCCTGCTCCAGCCGGTGCGACCGGACCAGGTTGATCGCCTGCGCGGAACGGGCGCTCAGCAGGTACGGGTGGGTGGGCGGCAGCGCCTCGCCCATCGCCTGCAAGGTGGCTGCACCCAACTCCCGCGCCTCGCGGTCGAAGTTGCGGGCCCGCAGGATCACCCCGAGGTTGACCGCCGCGCAGAGCGTGACCGGGTGCCGCTCCCCGAAGGCGGCGCGGAAGGTGGCGTGCCCCTGGGCGGCCAGGGCATACGCGTGGGTGGCGTCGCCCGCGGCGCGCATGGCGTTGGCGCAGGTCATGGCCGCCTCCGCAGCGAGCACATGGTCGGTCCCGAAGCGGCGGGTCACCAGCCGGTAGTTGGCCGCGCCCTCGGCCACGGCGGCGTCGAGCCGACCGGTCTTGCGGAGGCAGGCGATGTGGATGCAGGTGGCGCGCAGCACGGTGAGGTGCTCCTCGCCCAACAGCGCCCGCTGCACCGGCAGGGACCTGTCCAGCAACTCCAGCGCGTCGGCGTACCGGCCCAGGAGGTAGAGGTCGCGTGCCTGGGCCTCCTGGGCCAGCACCAGCGGGTAGGTGCCGTCCTCCGGGGTCGCGCCGGCATGCCGTTCCACTTCGAGGTTGAGCGCGTACGCCCCTTCGAAGTCGCCGATCAGACGAAGGTTGATCGCCATCGAGTTCATCACCCGCAGCGTGCTCGGATGCCCGTCGCCGAGCACCCGGCGGTGCACGTCGAGGTTGCGCTGGTCCAGGTCGGCGGCGGCCGCGAAGTCGCCGATCCGCCGCAGGTCCGCGCCGACGCTGTTCGCCGCACCCAGGGTGTACTCGTGCTCCTCACCGAGGCTCGTCCGCATCCGCTCCAGCGCCTCCAGGCCGAACGCGGCCGCACGCGGGTCGGCGAGCAGCCGCAGGGCGTCCGCGTACCGGCGCATCGCCAGCAGGGTCAGCGGATCGCCACTACGTTCGCCTTCTGGGCCGGGCTGGTCCCAGGCGGCCAGGATCTCCTCCGCGAAGTCCCGGCAGCCTTCGAAGTCGCCCAGGTTGTAGATGTAGCGCAGTTGGTCCATCGCCGTCCGGCGGGCGTCGAGGTCACCGTGGATCAGGCCGGCGACGCGGACGTGCGGCGCGATGTCGGCATGGCGTGGCCACGTGCTCCGGTCGTCCGGGAAGCCCGGGTTGGCGGCGGCCAGCAGCCGGCGGGCGTTCGTCAGCGCGCTGTCGTCGCCCTGCTCGGCGAGCCCCTCCCGGAGGACCGCCTGCACCAACCGGTGCACCTGCACGTGCCGGCCGGCGTTGTCCGCCTTTGCGAGCCCAAGCGACGCCAGTTGCCGAATCGCCCGGGCGATGTCGTTGCGCTCCTGCAGGCTGGTGCGCAGCGGTTCGTCCAACCCGGCACGCCGCCCCTCCCAGAGCAGGCGCATCGGGATCGGGTCGGGGCTGAGGAAGGCCAGCATCTGGATCAGCTGCGCGGCGGCGAGATTCTGCTCGCGCACCGCGGCGAGCGCCATCGACACCACAGTCAACACGGTGCCCCGGTACTGCCGGGGCTGGCCCTCACCCAGCAACTCCCGGGCGTGCTCCTTGAGGTCGACGAGGTATTCGTCGACCGACGAGAGCATGGTGAGCAGCCAACTGGCGGCCTGTTCCAGGGCGAGCGGCAGGTCACCCAGCTCCGCGGCGAGTCGGCGGGCGTCGTCGGCGGTGGTCGCCGGACGCCGCTTGAGCAGGAGCTCCACGCTCTCGGCCCGGGTGAACACATCGACATCCAGGGTCAGGGCGCTCGCCGACCAGGCCATGTTCCGTGACGTGACGAGGATGTGGCCGCGCTCGCCGACGAGGTTGGACGAGGGCATGAGCGGCGCCAGCTCGTGCGGGTCGTCGGCGTTGTCGTAGACCAGCAGCCAACTGAGCGAACTCGTCGACAGGGAGTCGAGCACCGTCCGCACGGTCTGCTCCAGGCTGGTGCTCGCCGCCAGGCCGAGCCGCTCGCCGAGCGCCGCGATCGAGGTACGCAGGGCGCTGAGATCCTCGGCAGCCATCCACCAGATCAACTGGTAACGGTCCGCGTACCGGTAGGCGAACTCGACCGCGAGCTGGGTCTTGCCGACCCCACCGACACCGCGCAGTGCCGCTTCCGGCAGCACCGAGGCCCGGTGCTGCGAGGAGAGCAGTTCGTCGAGTTCGACGAGCTGCTTCTCCCGGCCGGTGAAGTACAGGTTGCGCGGTGGGACGCCGCCCCGGATGAGAGTGCGGGATCGCTGGGGCGTCGTCTCCTCGATGATGATCGTCCTGCGCATGTCGGATTCAGGTTCCTCTCCACCGGCCTCGGCCGGTGCCGCCTGGTGCGGGGATCGTATCGACGTCCAGTGCGCCTTCGCAGCCACGCGCACATCGTCGAGGTCGGCGGTGGTGAGCCGCAGGGCCGCCGCCGCATCCCGCAACCACTGCTCCAACGGCCGCCCGTCCGACTCCAGGCCGGCGAGGACCAAACCCGCCAGCGCCACCGCGGCGGGAACCTGCCAGTCACCCACCGGCTGCCAGCCGACGGCGTCCACGAGCGCGGGCAGATCCTCCTGCGACAACGGCCGATCCGCGACGGCCGTGACGGCCGTGGTCAACACCTCGGCCGGGACGTCCGTGAGCACCTGCGCGAGGAGCCAGGAGAGGTAGACCTGCTGGGCGAGGGTGACCGCGGCGGCGCCCGGATGGAAGTTGGCGATGACCTCCAACAGCATCGCCAGGCCCCGGGGCTCCTGCGCGCAGGCGCGCACGATGCGGTAGACGTCGTAGCGGACCTCGGAGTGCCGGTGCACCGACAGTCGCTTGCGCAGCTCCCCCTCCACCTCATCGAGGTAGAGCGAACGGGTGTCGCCGTCATTTATCGAACTCATCGACAGCAGCGCGTCGCAGATGGCTTGCACCTGGGCGCTCGGCATCCGGGGCGTCGTCACCGATTGTCCTCCGTACCGGTCAGGAGTCCGAGGCTCTCGGCAAGGTCACGGAAGGCCCGCAGTGGCGTACTCCGGGACCCTTCCGTCAACAGCAGGACGCGATAGAGAGCCGCGATCCCATCCTCGTATTCTAAGCCCGTCCGAATCAGTCCGAACATGTCGAGACCCAGTGGTCCGAATGGTTTCACCATCCGACTGATGTGCGGCGGCAGCGACTGAATGACCAATTGACGACTGTCGGGGTGTCGGAGTACGGGGATTTCCTCCAGCAGACGGGCCAGCGCCATCTTCTGCGCGAACGAGAGTGGTGCGGGTGCCGGCCGGGGGGTCCTGCGGGCAACGGCCGGCAGCAGGCCGGGCGGCAGCAGGGCCGGCCACTGCCCGACCGGCAGCATCCAGCCGACCAACTGCTGGCCGACGCTCGTCCTGGCCAGCACCATGCCCACCACAGCGCCATCCGAGGCGTACACCCCGGCACCACTGAACCCGCGGTCGATCGCCGCCGTGGCGGAGGAGATTCGATCGAGTTGGCGCCAACCGGTGCTGGCGTCGACCGGGCCGACGGCCCGCGCCAGCACCAGGACCGACGCCGGGGTGTTCGCCGGGAAGCCCACGATCCGCACGTCGAACTCGTCGTCGCCGCGATCGGCCAGGGTGGCGGGGGTGGAGGGCAGCGGTGTGGCGCAGCGCAGGACCGCCAGGTCACCGTCGCCCGCCGGGCCGACACTCCGGGACCACGTCACCTCGGCGGCGACCGGCGATCCTGGGCTGCTCGGTGTGTCGACGAGCAACCCGGGCTGGTCCGGCCCAGTGCCGTCGTCGACGACATGCCAGCAGGTCAGCACCAGGTCGGCGGTCAACTGGACGCCCGCGCCGACGACCGACGGGGAGCGCCCGCCGAGTACCCGCACCCGGCCCGCGAGCGACCGGGTGCCGGTCATCCGCGCTCCGCCGACCACTCGACCCGGACGGTTGGTGGTCGGTGGCCGGCGCTGCGGTCAGCCATTCGCGACATTCTCCGCCGAACCGGACTCGTCCGCACCCGGCGACGACATCGCGGTGACGCCCGTGGTCCAGATCAGCTTGACCTTGAGGTGGCCCTGCGCGCTGGTGCGGGCGACGACGGCGCCGGCCTCCGCGGTGAGGGTTACGCCGATCTCGACCTCCACCTGATCGGGGCGCACCGACATCCCCCGGACCACGCCCAGCGCCCCGTCGAGCGCGGGCTTGACTTGGGCCAGCGCCATTTCCAGCGTTTGCCGGGCGGGGCGGATCCGATCGAGCAGACCGACCCGTTCCAGATCGGTGCCAACGTGCTCCTCGACGAGGATGACACCCTGATCAGTCTCGAAACGAAGGAGATCCGCCACGCGACAAATTCTCACCGAAAGATCGTTCGGAATCGGTGTCAGATCACTGACAGCAGTCATTGGGTGCACCCTGCGCCGACACGGGACACTTCTGCTTGCCATCCGGACAGCGGCCTGTCAGCCTGGCGGAATGCAGGACACGGCAACCTTCGAGGATCTCCTCCGCGAAGGCGCTAACGCATCCGTCGACGGTTGGGACTTCTCCTGGTTTCACGGCCGCGCGACAGAACAGCGTCCGTCCTGGGGATATTTGAAACTCATGGCAGCCCAGATGAGGGTGGCCCGCGCCGCACTGGACATCCAGACCGGCGGCGGCGAGGTGCTCTCCGAGGTGCCCGCATTTCCACCGGTGACCGTGGCCACCGAGCACTGGCCGCCCAACCTCCAGCTGGCCCGGCGCGCGCTCGAACCGCGCGGCGTACGGGTGGTCGACGTCGCCGAGGACGCTCCGTTCCCGTTTCCCGACGAGACGTTCGACCTGGTGGTGAGCCGGCACCCAAATGTCGTGCTCTGGGACGAGATCGCGCGGGTCCTCACGCCCGGCGGGCGCTACCTGGCCCAGCAGATCGGCCCCGGGTCGAACCGGGAACTTGCCGAGTTCCTCACCGGGCCCCGGCAGGTCGGCGACGAACGCAGCCCGGCCCGCGCCGCCGCCGACGCACAGGCCGCCGGCCTGGTCATCGACGAGCTGCGGCACGAGGCGCTGCCGACCACCTTCAACGACGTCGCGGCCGTGGTGCACTTCCTCCGCAAGGTCATCTGGACGGTGCCGGACTTCACCGTGGACCGCTACCGGGCCCGCCTCGCCGATCTGCACGACCACATCCGCAGCCATGGGCCGTTCGTGGCACACGCGCAGCGCATCCTGGTCCGGGCCCACAAACCCCAGCGCTGAGACGATGCTGTGGGGCTGGTCCCCGAACTGGTACCCGTCGGCCACGGATGAACTGCGGCCGGCCGGGTAAGCGGCAACCTTGCCTGGTGGGGAGACGACCGGTGTCGCGGCGTGCCGCGACCGGGCGCACGGGCGGGCGGCCCACGGCCGCCCGCCCGGCGTTCCCCGGGATCAGTTCGAGGAGATCCAGTTCCAGGCCGAGACGACCCACTCGGTCTGCTGGAGCCACGCCACACCGAGGCCGGCGAGGAACACCGCCGTCGCCAGGTGGGCACCTCGTGCGCTGCGCCGGACCCGACCGAGCTGCCGCTCCAGCACCAACCTGCCGACCAGCCGGAACAGGGCGAAAAGGCCGACCGCCACCAGCAGGCTGAGCACCAACACCAGCAGCGGGCCGCTCAGGTCACCCTGGCCGGACAGAGCCCAGATCCCCCAGCAGACGAACGCGAAGAGCCCGCCCGCCGCGCTCCACTCGCCGCCGACACGTAGCTGCGCCATCCGCGAGCTCAGCGAACGGCGTGCAGCCGGCTCGCCGGGCCAGCCGGTGCCGGTCGGCTCGTGCTCGACCACCGGGAACGGCTCGGTCCGCGGGCTGCGCGGCTGACCCACCGCAGCGACACCCCGGCGGAACCCGTCGCGCTGCGGCGGCACCCCGACGCCGGCCTGCGGTGGCACCTCCACGGTCCGCTCCGCCCACGGCTGCGTCTGGTCTGCCATCTCGTCCTCCCCCTGACCGACGGCAACAGCACCGCCTGGATTCGAGGGTAGCCAGCCGGCAAATCGGTCGCCGACCCCGGCCGGCACGCGAGGCCACACAACGCTGCCGGATCATCCCGGGCAGGGTACGGTCGGCTGATGGGTGACCCCGACCGACGACGGCGACGGCTGCGCCACCACGCCGACACCGAGCCGGCCCGGCCGGGCGCCGATGGCCCAACGGTCAGCACAGCGGGCGTGCACGACGGTGACGACCCGCCGCCGCGTCGCAGGAGTGCGGGCGGCGACGAGCGCGACGGCGAGCGAGGGCTCCGTGGGCTGGTCGGTTCCGGCTCGTCCCAGGTGGGGCTGAGCGCCGCGCTGCGGGCCCGGGACGCGGCCCGCCCCGACGACGACGACCTGGCCGAGGCGGAGGCCCGGGTGGTGGTCGTGCGTCGAAACTGGGTGCCCCGCGAGGAGCTGCCCCGCTCGCCGCGCTGAGCGCCGTCGCGTCAGGGCAGCTCGGGCAGCTCCCGGGTCCGCTCGTACTCGGCCACCTGGGCGATCCGGCGGGCGTGCCGCTCGTTGCCGGAGAACGGCGTGTTCAAGAACGCCTCGACGATGGCGGTCGCCTCGTCCAGCGTGTGCTGACGGGCACCGATCGCGACGACGTTCGCGTCGTTGTGCTCGCGGGCCAGCTGAGCGGTCTCGACGCTCCAGGCCAGCGCGGCGCGGACGCCGGCGACCTTGTTCGCGGCGATCTGCTCGCCGTTGCCGGACCCACCGATGACCACCCCGAGGCCCGTCTCGTCGGCCACCACCTGGTCGCCGGTGTGCAGGCAGAACGTGGGGTAGTCGTCGTCCGGGTCATAGCCGTGCGGGCCGACGTCGACGACGTCGTACCCCTGCTTGGCCAGGTGGTTGGCCAGGTGCACCTTCAACTCGAAACCGGCGTGATCGGATCCCAGGTAGACGCGCATACCGGGCAGTCTGTCAGGCCGTGCTCTCCGACGTCGCGGGGGCGGCGTCGGAGAGCCGAGTTCGTCACACGGTCGTGCGGGTGGCGCTCAGCGCGGCAGCTCGGCGACGACCAGACCGCCGCGCGCCTTGGGGGTGAACCAGGTGCTCTTGCGGGGCATCTTCTCCCTGGCCAGGTTGACCGCGACGAAATCCGCCACGGTCACCGGCGCGATCAGGATGGCCAGCTCGGCCCGCCCGGCGTCGACCTCACCGGTGAGCCAACTCGCCGGGTAGTCACCGCCGACGTAGGTGATCCGCTTGTCGCCCGGGTCCAGACCGAGCGCGTCGCGCAGCACCAGCCGCTCGACCAGAGCGTGGTCCAGGTTCTCCAGGCGGGCGGAGGCCGTGGCGGGCAGGCGCACCGCGTACCCCTGGCCGTCGAGGCGGAGGTGCACGGTGCCGCCGGCCGCCGGAACCTCGACCGGGCCGTCGATCGGCTCGACCTCGGCGCCCGCGGCCCGCAGCCGGTCGAGCAGCTCGGCCGGCGTGGTGGTCAGCTCGCTGACCAGCCGGTTGTACGGCTGGATGGCCACCGACGCGGGGGTCGTGACCACGGCCAGGAAGCGCGGCAGCCCGCCGGTCTGGGCGGCCAGGCTGCGGTGGTTGCCGTCCGCGACGACCAGGTCCCCGCCACCGGCGAGCGCGGTAAGCGTGGCCTGCTCCGGGCCGGGGCCGAGCAGCCAGATGGCGTGCGTGCGCCCCGCCTGGTCGGTGTCGGTCGCGGCGGGCGTGCCGGCCGTCTCGGTCGCCGACGCGAGCGCGGCGTGCAGCTCGTCGCCACGCCCGGTCTGCAGCAGGAGTACGGGTGAGAGCAGGTGGCCCAGCGCGTCGGCCAGCGCCACCCGCTCGCGGACCTTGGCGATGAAGACGTCCTCGTTGCGGATTACCAGACCCGGCTCGTCGGCCCGGGTGGAGATCTGGTCGGTGTCCACCATCGCGAACAGCCCGTACGCCGGCTCCTCGCCGGGTGCGGTGATCCGGTAGAGCACCACCACCTGCTCGGCGGGGGTGTAGCTGCCGTCGGCCTTCGCCTCGGTGAGGCGGGCCACCGCGTCCGGCAGCGCGTCGAGGAACGACTTGCCCAGGCTCTGCGGAGCTCGGTGCGGCATCTCGATGCCGAGGGCACTGTGCGGGTTCGACTCGATGATCGCGGTGATCTCCGCGTCGTCGGCGAACTCGTCGTAGTTTTGCGCGCCGGTGCCGCCAGTGGTGACCCAGGCCCGGGTGATCGGATGCACGACCGTCATGCCCACTGACGCTACCGGCGACGGTGTCGCCGCCAACGGGGACCCGCGGGGCGTCCACCAGATGAAAGCGCCCGACCGGGGCCGGAGTGTCAGCTAGCGCGGTCGGAGGTGCCCCGCCGGTGCTTACCCGCGCTCGCCGGTCCACCGTTGCCCCGCCGACCGGACCCGATCGGCCCGGTGTTCACGGCGCGGCGAGGTGACGCGGGCGGCCCCGGCACGGGACGGTCCGGGGGCGGTGCCGGCACGGGCCGCGGACTCAGCGGCGGCGTCGGCACCGGACGCGGAGGCGCTGGCGGCGGGGGCGCGGGTTCTGCCGGAGCCGCCGCCACAGCCGGCGTCGGCGCTGCTGCCGGCACCAGCGCCGACAGCGGATCGACCGACGCGGGCGGGGTGAGCCGAGAGGTCACCGGGACCCGGGCCACGCCCACCACGATGGGCGGCGCGAGCAGATCCACCAGGTGGGCGGGTAGGTCCGGGCGGAGCGTCGGCCAGCGGGAGTCGTCAACGGACCAGTAGGCCGCGCCAGGAGACTCGATCACCCCCTGCCGGGTCAGCTGATCGTCACCGGACGCACGGTGCTTGGCCATCGGGATTGCCTCCACGAACTGCGGGTGCGGCCCTGCGGGTCGCTGCGGCGGACACCGAGGGAAACGACGCCGCCCGCCTCCCGGTGACGCCACCACCGCCCGGCGACCTCGGCGCCGCACTCGGCGTCCGACGCGACGCGCCCCCGTCCGAGCTGCTGTTGCGGCACGGACGAGGGCGCGGTGATCGCCGATCAGTCGAAGATCGGGCCCTGCTCGCGGGTGCGCTTGAGCTCGTAGAAGCCCGGGGTGCCGGCGACCAACAGCACGCCGTCCCAGAGTCGGCCGGCGGCCTCCCCCTTCGGCGCCGGAGTGATCACCGGGCCGAAGAACGCGACAGGCGTGCCGTCCGGGCCGGGCGCGTGCACGACCGGGGTGCCCACGTCCTGCCCGACCGGACGCATGCCCGCCTCATGGCTGGCCCGCAGCGCCTCGTCGTAGTCGGTGCTGTCGGCGGCCGCGGCCAACGCCGGGTCCAGGCCGGCGTCGGTGAGCGCGGCGACGTAAAGCTCCGGACCCCGCTCCTGCTTGTGCAGGTGGATCCGGGTGCCGAGCGCGGTGTAGAGCTGACGCAACACGTCGGTGCCGTAGCGCTGCTCGGCGGCGATGCAGACCCGCACCGGACCCCAGGCGGTCTTCAGGAACTCCTTGTACTCCTCGGGCAGCTCGTCCCGGCCGTCGTTGAGCACGGCCAGGCTCATCACGTGGAAGCGGATGTCCACGTCACGGACCTGCTCGACCTCGAGCAGCCAGCGGGAGGTGATCCACGCCCATGGGCAGGCCGGGTCGAACCACATGTCGGCGGTGACACGATCGGTCACGGTGAGGTCCCTTCGCGACGGGTGGCGCCGGCGGTCGGCGTCTCAGGAAATCTTCACCCCGCAGCGCATCGACCGGCACCCGAATGAGAGCGTGACCTCGGCCACCGCGGGCTGCCCGTACATGGAAGACTCGAATCGGGCCAGCCGTCACGAGCGGTAGGCAGACGGGCGCCGCCGGGCGTACGGCGACATGTGGGATGGAGACGAACAGTGCCGGGAGTGCGCAACCTGACGCAGGTCGAGGCGACCGAGCGGGCACGCCTGCTCAACGTGACGGGGTATGACATCAGTCTGGACCTGTCCAGCGCCGTGCTAGCGGCCGACGGCCGCACCTTCCGGTCGACGACCGAGGTCCGGTTCCGCTGCTCCGACCCGGGCGCGAGCACATTCATCGAGCTGGCCGCCGAGTCGGTGCGATCCGCGACCCTGAACGGCGCGCCGGTCGACCTCTCTGACTGGTCGGCCGAGAAGGGCCTGACCCTCTCCGGGCTGGACAGCGACAACACCCTGGTGGTCGACGCCGACTTCGGCTACTCCAACAGCGGTCAGGGTCTGCACCGGACGGTCGACCCGGTGGACGGCGAGACGTACCTCTACAGCCAGTTCGAGACGGCCGATGCGCAGCGGGTGTTCGCCTGCTTCGACCAGCCCGACCTGAAGAGCGTCTACACCTGGCACGTCACCGTGCCGGCCCACTGGCGGGCAGTGTCCAACATGCCGGTGCAGCGGGAGGAGCCGGCGGGTGAGGCGCTCAAGACGCTGCACTTCACCGAGTCGCCCCGGATGAGCACGTACATCACGGCGATGTGCGCGGGGCCGTACCACGAGGTGCGCGACACCCACGACGGCATCGAGCTGGGGGCGTTCTGCCGGGCGTCGATGGCGCAATACCTTGACTCCGACGACCTGTTCCTGATCACCAAGCAGGGCTTCGACTTCTTCCACGAGAAGTTCGGCGTGCGCTACCCGCTGCCGAAGTACGACCAGCTCTGGGTGCCCGACTTCAACGCCGGCGCGATGGAGAACTTCGGCTGCGTGACGCACGCCGAGTCGCACTACCTGTTCCGTTCTCAGGTCACCGACTTCGAGTACGAGCAGCGGGCCAACACGATCCTGCACGAGCTGGCCCACATGTGGTTCGGTGACCTGGTCACCATGCGCTGGTGGAACGACCTGTGGCTGAACGAGTCGTTCGCCGAGTGGGCCAGCCACTGGTGCAACACCAACGCGACCCGGTTCACCGAGGCGTGGACGACGTTCCTGTCCATCCGGAAGAACTGGGGCTACCGGCAGGACCAGCTCTCCTCCACCCACCCGGTCTACACCGAGATGCCGGACATGGAGGCCGTCGAGGTCAACTTCGACGGCATCACCTACGCCAAGGGTGCGAGCGTGCTCAAGCAGCTCGTCGCGTACGTGGGCGAGGAGCCGTTCGTGGCCGGGCTGCGGGCCTACTTCGGCAAGCACGCCTGGGGCAACGCCACCTTCGACGACCTGCTCACCGAGCTGGAGGCCGCATCCGGGCGGGAGCTGCGCAAGTTCGCCGCGCAGTGGTTGGAGACCGCACAGGTCAACACGCTGCGGCCCGAGGTGACCATCGGCGCGGACGGCACCTACGAGCAGGTGCTGGTGCGGCAGGAGGCGCCGGCGGCGTACCCGACGCTGCGGACGCACCGGATCGGCGTGGGCCTGTACGACCTGACCGACGGTCGGCTGGTCCGTCGTGAGCGGTACGAGGTGGACGTGACCGGCGAGCTGACCGATCTCGCCCCACTGCGTGGGGTCCGGGCGGCCGACGTGCTGCTGCTCAACGACGACGACCTCAGCTACACCAAGCTGCGCCTCGACGAGCGCTCGATGGCGACCGTGGTGCGGCACATCGGCGGCTTCGACTCGTCGTTGGCCCGCGCGCTCTGCTGGACCGCCGCATGGGACATGATCCGCGACGCCGAGCTCTCCGCTCGCGACTACGTGGCGCTGGCGCTGAGCGGGCTGCCCGCGGAGACCGACATCAACCTGGTCACCGCCACCCTGCGGCAGGCGACCACCGCGCTCACCCTGTACGCCGACCCGGCCTGGGCGCCGACCGGCTGGGCCGACCTGGCCCGGACCGCCCGGGACACCCTCGCCGCCGCCGAGCCCGGCAGCGGATTCCAGTTGGCCTGGGCCCGTGCGTTCACCTCGGCGGTCCGCTCCGAGGAAGACCTGGCGACGCTGCGCGGTTGGCTGGACGGCACCGGCATCCCGGCCGGGCTGACCGTGGACACCGAGCTGCGCTGGTCGGTCCTCGCCGCGCTGGTGGCCAACGGTGCCGCCGGTGCCGCCGAGATCGAGGCGGAGCTGAGCGGCGACCGCACGGCCAGCGGCGAGCGGGAGGCCGCGTACGCGCACGCGTTGATCCCGACCGCGGAGAACAAGGCCGCCGTGTGGGCCCTGCTCACCGGCCCGGACGCGCTGCCCAACTGGCGTCACCGGGCACTGTTGCAGGGCTTCGCCCACCCGGCGCAGGTGGAGCTCGTCGCCCCCTACCGGGAGAAGTACTTCGCGGCGGTCGCTCAGGTGTGGGCCACCCGGGACAGCGAGCCGGCGCAGGAGTTCGCCCAGCTGGCGTACCCGACCTACCTGGTGCAGGACGACACGGTGGCGGCCACCGACGCGTGGCTGGCCGGTGACGGGCACCCCAGCCCGCTGCGTCGGCTGGTCGCCGAGGGCCGCGACGGCGTGGTGCGTGCCCTCAAGGCCCGCGCGAAGGACGCCGAGAGCGCCTGAGCAGCGTGGTCCGGGGCCGGCGGGTTCTCGCCGGACCCGGACCAGCACTTCTGAAGACCGTGCTCGAACATGGAAATAGGGGCCTCAGCCGCAGCCGAGGCCCCTATTTCCTGGATCGAGCATGATCTTGCATGCCCGCGAGTCGTCTGTGTGGCTCAGCCCTTGCCGGCGTGGCTGGCGAGCTGGTCGAGACCGTTGATGATGCCGCCGGCCAGGTCACCGCCGCTGAACGCGCCAGCCATGGAGAGCGCGGCCAGCTTGGCGTACGTGTCGGGGATGCGCTTGCGGGCGTACCGCCCGGTGACGATCTCCAGCTGACGCTGGTTGGGCGACACGGCGATCAACACCGACTTGTCGGGGTCGGCGAGCTGGCGGTGCAGCCGCTGGGCGTGCTCACGGATCGGCTCGTCGAGACCGCCGACGAAGACCGAGAAGACCAGGCCGGTGCCCTGGTCGGCCAGGCGCAACGCCTCGTCGATGCGCAGCAGCTGGCGGGTCGAGAACGGCCCGTCCAGCACCTCGGGCGGATTGTCCGACCCGGCCTGCTTCTCACCAACGGTCACTTGCGCCTCCGGTTCCACCGGCCGGCGCCTCGACGCTGGCCTGCTCAAGCTTGTGGCTGGTCAGCGCGGGCGCCTGCGCCCCCGCCGTCAGCGCGGTGCCGGCCGAGTCGGCCAGCTGCTCCGGGCGGCCCAGGAACCAGACCGGAGTGAAGTCGAAGGGCCGGCCTGGCCGGTAGCGCTTGGCGCCACCGCCACCGCCGGTGGCACCCCCACGGCTACCGGCGTACGACAGGCCGCCGATGACCAGCACCGCGGCCAACGGGATGCCGACGAAGACCAGCAACGTCTCGGTAACAGACAATCCCAACGCCCCCAGGCGGAAGAAGGACGACCTCGAACAACCGGGTCGGATGGACGATCATGCTGCCGACCGCCCGACTCCGTCACCATTCACGTTAGCGGAGTCGACGGCCCGCCAGATTGCGGGGTGCCGATCCCATCCGTCACTCGAGTGCTCCAGTTGCGCAGCGGTCGCGATGAGTCGCGCGTCGTCGCCGTACCGGCCGGTGAGCAGCACCCCGACGGGCAGTCCGTCGGTCGTGGTGCCCAGCGGCAGGGAGACGGAGGGATCGCCGGTGACGTTGAAGATGGCGCAGTAGGGCGAGAACCGGCGTTGCCGGTCGAAGTCGGCCGCCGGGTCCGCGTCGGCGGTGAACCAGCCGACGGGTGCCTGCGGGGTGGCCAGGGTGGGACAGAGCAGTAGGTCGCAGCCAGCGGTGCGGCGAGCACCGAGGCGGACCTGCGCCTGCAACTCCCCGAGGGTGGCGGCCAGGGTGCCGGCGGAGATCTGGGCGCCCCGAGCCCGCAGCAGTCGGGTCAACGGCAGCAGCTCCGATTCCCGCTGCGGTGGCACCGGGCTGAGCGCCAGCACGTACCAGAGGATCTCGAACAGCGGCCACGCCGCCGGCCCGAGCGGCGGCGGCACCTCGACCACCTCGTGGCCGGCCGCCGTGAGCAGCGCGGCGGCCCGGTCCACGGCGGCCACGCAGTCGGCGTGCACCGGCTCGTCGGCGAGCATCGGCGTGGTGAACCGGCCGATCCGCAGCGGGCCGGGCTCGGCCCGGCGCGCGACGGCCAGGTAGCCGCCGGGCGGCGCGGGCGGCGGCAGGTAGGGCTCGCCGGCGACCGGGACGGCCATGACGTCGAGCAGCGCGGCGACGTCGGTGACCGTCCGCCCGAGTGGGCCGCTGGTGGGCAGGCCGAACGCGCCGGAGCCGATCGGCCCGCCGGAGACGAGACCGCGGCTGGGCTTGTAGCCGACCAGGCCGCAGAGCGACGCCGGGATGCGCAGCGACCCGCCGCCGTCGGAGCCCTGGGCGACCGGGACCAGCCCGGCCGCGACCGCCGCCGCCGCGCCGCCGCTGGACCCACCCGCCGTGTACGCCAGCTGCCACGGGTTGCGGGCCGGTGGCGCGACCCGGCCCTCCGAGTAGAGCGAGCAGCCCAGCTCGGAGGTGGTCGTCTTGCCCAGGCTGACCAGACCGGCGGCCTTGATGAACCGGACCACGTCGGCGTCGACCGGCGGGACGAAGTCGAGGAAGGCGGCCGAACCGAAGGTGGTGCGGACCCCGGCGGTGAGGGTCAGGTCCTTGATCGCGGTCGGCACGCCGTGCAGTGGGCCGCGCTCCTCGATCGGCACGGCGTCGGCGGCGCGTGCGGCCTGCCGGGCGAGCTCCGGCGTGACGGTCACGAACGCCCCCACGGTGTCGCCGAGCGCCGCCACCCGGCTCAGGGCATGCTCGACCAGGTCGACGCTGGTCAGCTCGCCGCGGGTGATCGCGGCGGCCTGCTCCAACGCGGTCAGGTCGTGCGGCTCGGCCATCCCGTCATCCTGCCGGCCGTCAGCCCTCCGTGCAGCCGACACGCGCTGGCGATCGGAAACGGACCAACCGGACGCCTGGGCTCAGCCGTGCAGGAAGCGCAGCGCGTTGCGGGAGAGCAGCTTGTCGCGTTGGTCGTCGGTGAGGAAGTCGGCCGCGTGGACCACCGCGCCGGCCGGCCGTTCGCCCAGCGGGTACGGGTAGTCGCTGCCGACCAGCACCCGGTCCTCCCCCAGCGTGTCGACCAGCAGCCGCAGCGCAGGCGGCGCGAAGACCACCGAGTCGACGCTGAACCGGTCGAGGTAGCTGCTGGGCGGGCCGGCGGACGCACCCCGGACCAGGTCGCCACGGCGGTGCCAGGCATTGTCGGCACGGCCGAGCCAGAACGGGAAGCTGCCGCCACCGTGCGCGAAGCAGATCCGCAGCGTCTCGGGCACCCGGTCGAAGACGCCGCCGAGGATCATCGCCAGCACCGACAGGTGCGTCTCGGCGGGCATCCCGGTGAGCCAACGGGCCATCCAGCGGTCCAGTCGCGGCCCACCCGGCATGTCCCACGGGTGGACGAAGACGGGTGCGCCCACCTCGGCACAGTGCTGGAGGAAGGTGACCACGCCAGCGTCGTCCAGGTCCCGGTCGCCGACGTGGTTGCCGATCTCCACGCCCACGTGCCCGGCGGCGAGGCTGCGATCCAACTCGGCGCAGGCGGCGTCCGGGTCCTGGAGCGGCACCTGGCAGAACGGCACCAGCCGGTCACCGCCGGCGGCGGTGACCTCCAGGGTCAGGTCGTTGAAGATCCGGGCGACCTTCACCGCCTGGTCGGCCGGGCGGTCGTAGCTGAAGAAGACCGGCGTGGGCGAAACCACCTGCACGGCCACGCCGTCGGCGTCCATGTCGGCCAGTCGGCGCGACGCGTCCCAGCACTCGGCGCCGACCGGGCGGAACTCCGACTCCCCCACCATGATCATGGCGGCCCGCTCGGAGTCGACCCGCAACCACGGCCAACCGGACCCGCCGCACGCCGCACCGAGGTCCGGCCAACCCTTGGGTACGACGTGCGTGTGCACGTCGACAACACCTGCGCGCATCAGCCCTTGCCCGGGTGCAGGGTGCCGCAGTTCGCGCAGGTGCGCGCCGCCTCGTCGGCGTAGAACGCCTGGAACACCGGGGGTAGGTCGGCGGCGATGTCGCGCACCTGCAACTCCACCTCGTGCACCTTGCTGCCGCACTCGGGGCAGTACCACTGGAACGTCTCCAGCGTGCCCTCCTCGCGGACGCGCTCGACGACCACGCCGATCGACCCGGCCTCCGGCCGCTGCGGCGAGTGCGGGGTGTTACGCGGCAACATCCACATCTGACCCTCACGCACGTGCACCGTACGCGGCCCCTCCGGGGTGACCAGGTTGATGTGCATGTTGCCCTTGACCTGGTAGAAGAACTCCTCGTACGGGTCCACGTGGAAGTCGGTGCGCTGGTTGGGGCCACCCACCACCATCACGATGAAGTCGTCCCCGCCGGGGAACATCTCCTTGTTGCCCACCGGAGGCTTCAACAAATGCTGGTTGTCCGCGATCCAGCCCGGAAAGCTGAACGGCTCGGCGATCTCACTCACGACTGACCTCCCGAGGGAAGAAGGGCCACGGCCTGAATCTCGATGAGCAGGTGCGGGTGCGGCAGCTGGTGCACCGCCACCGTCGTACGGGTCGGCCCGGACGCGTCGAAGAACTCGGCCCACACCTCGTTGTAACCACCGAAGTCGTTCATGTTGACCAGATACGTGCTCACCTGGACCAGGTCGGTGAGGTCCGCGCCGACCGACCGCAGCAGGTCCCGCACGTTCTCGATGACCGCCCGCGTCTGCACCCGGATATCGAGGTTGGTCGTGCCGAACCCGTCCACCTCGACACCGGCGAAGCTGTTGTCCGGCCGCCGCGACGACGTACCGGAAACAAAGACGAACCCACCCGCCACCTTGACGTGCGGGAAAGCCCCCCGCGGCACAGCCTTCCCCGCCACCACGCGGGCGCTCACGACGAGGCCCGAAGTGACGCCGTGCCGAGCTTCTCCACGACCGCACGGACGTGGGCACCGGGACGCAGCGGCACAGCGGCCGTAGCGGCACCGGCAAGGAAGACCCAGCCCGACTCCAACCGCACCCCGTGCCGACCCGCCAACCGGATGCCCTCGTCGAGGGCCCGGCGCGGATCACCGAGGATCGCCGCCGTCGAGCCGACCTGCGCCACCCGGCCGTCGACCTCCAGCAGCACGCCCAGATTGTCCAGCCCCGCCGGCACCGGCGACCACGGCCCGATCACGAAGGCAGCGGCCGAGGTGTTGTCCGCGATGACGTCCGGCAGCGAGAAGCGGAAGTCCGCGTACCGGGAGTCGATCAACTCGATGGCCGGGGCGACCGCGCGGACCGCCGTGGCGAAGTCACCGACCGGCTCGCCCGGCTCGGGCAGCCGGTCCAGCAGGAACGCCACCTCCGGCTCGACCCGGGGGTGGATGTACGCGGTCGGGTCGACGGCACCGCCGTCGGGCACCCGCATCGCGTTGGTGAGCCGCCCCCAGATCACCTCGTCCACGCCGACCTGGGCCATCTTCGCCCTGCTGGTCAGCCCCATCTTCAACCCGACCAACCGCTCACCGGCGTTCAGCCGGCGTTGCAGCAGCGCGGCCTGCACGGCGTACGCGGTGTCCACGTCGAGGCCGATCTCGGCGGCGAGTTGCGGGATCGCGGTGGCCGTGTCGGCCGCCGCGCCCAGCTTGTCGGCGATCCCGGTGATGTCCACGCCGATCATGAGGGCTCCTTTTCGGCCAGGTCGAGTGCCACGTCCACGATCATGTCCTCCTGGCCACCGACCATCCGGCGGCGGCCCAGCTCGACCAGGATCGACCGGACGTCTACTCCGTACTTCGTGGAGGCCCGTTCGGCGTGCCGCAGGAAGCTGGAGTAGACCCCGGCGTATCCCAGGGAGAGCGTCTCGCGGTCCACCTGGACCGGCCGGTCCTGGAGCGGGCGAACGATGTCGTCGGCGGCGTCCATCAGCGCGAACACGTCGCAGCCGTGCTTCCAGCCGTGCAGCTCGGCGACCGCGACGAAGACCTCCAGCGGGGCGTTTCCGGCGCCCGCGCCCATGCCGGCGAGGGAGGCGTCGACGCGGACGGTCCGGCCGTGCGCCGCGTCGGGGCCGACCGGCGCGGAGCCGGTGACCCGACCGTGCTCGACGGCGAGCACGCTGTTGGCCACCCCGAGCGACAGGTTGTGGTGGGCGTGGATGCCGATCTGCGTCTCCGGGGCGAGGACCTGCCGGTACGCGTCGACCCGCTGCGCCACGTCGGACATCAACAGCCGGCCGCCGGAGTCGGTGACGTAGACGCAGTGCGCCCCGTACGACTCCATGAGCTTGGCCTGCCCGGCCAGCCCGGTCGCGTCGTTCATGTGCGACATCATCAGGAACCCGGCCACGTCCATGCCGTTCTCCCGGGCCCAGGAGATGTGCTGGGCGGAGATGTCCGCCTCCGTGCAGTGGGTGGCGATCCGGACGCTCGTCACCCCGAGCGCCTTCGCGGCCTTCAGGTCGGCGATGGTGCCGATGCCCGGCAGCAGCAGGGTGGTCAGCTTCGCCGTGGTCAGCACCTCGGCGGCCGCGGAGATCCACTCGGCGTCGCTGGCGGCGCCGTGGCCGTAGTTGACGCTGGAACCGGCGAGCCCGTCACCGTGCGCCACCTCGATGGCGGCCACCCCGGCGGCGTCCAGCGCGGCGGCGATGGCACGTACCTGCTCGACGGTGTACTGATGGGCGATGGCGTGCATGCCGTCGCGCAGCGTCACGTCCTGGATGTACAGGTCGGTCATGGCGCGGCCACCTCCGAAGCACGCAGGGCGACCAGCCGCTCCGCGGTGCGCAGCGCGGCCGAGGTCATGATGTCCAGGTTCCCGGCGTACGCGGGCAGGTAGTGCCCGGCGCCGGAGACCTCCAGGAAGACCGACACCTGCAGGGCGGTGAGTCGCCGCCCGAGCGTCGGCAGGTACGCCTCGACCCGGTCGAACTGCACGTCCTGCTTGAGCCGGTAGCCGGGGACGTACTCCTGCACGGCCGCCACCATCTCCGCCACCGAGGCGGCGATGGCGTCGGTGTCGGCGTCGGCGTCCGGGCAGAGGCAGTAGACGGTGTCCCGCATGAGCAGCGGCGGGTCCGCCGGGTTCAACACGATGATCGCTTTGCCCCGCTCGGCCCCGCCGACCACCTCGATGGCCCGGGCCGTGGTCTCGGTGAACTCGTCGATGTTGGCCCGGGTGCCCGGACCAGCCGACTTCGACGCGATCGAGGCGACGATCTCGCCGTACGCCACCGGGGTGACCCGGCGTACCGCAGCGACGATCGGCACCGTCGCCTGCCCACCGCAGGTCACCATGTTGACGTTCGGCTCGTGCAGGTGCTCGTCGAGGTTGACCGGTGGCACCACGTACGGGCCAAGCGCGGCCGGGGTCAGGTCGACCACCGTGCGGCCGTGCGCGCGCAGCACCTCGTCGTGGCGTCGGTGCGCGCCGGCCGAGGTAGCGTCGAAGACCAGCTCGACGTCGGCGAACTCGGGCAGCGCCACCAGCCCGTCCACGCCGCCGGCGGTGGTGGCGACGCCGAGCCGGCGAGCGCGCGCCAGGCCGTCGGAGGCCGGGTCGATGCCGGCCATCGCCACCATCCGCAGACTCTCACTCAGCCGCAGCACCTTGATCATCAGGTCGGTGCCGATGTTTCCCGATCCCAGCACCGCCACGTTAGTGGTCACTCGCCGCCCCTGTCGCTGAAGGATGTCCGCACCGAGCCGAGGCCGGAGATCCGGGCCTCGTACGCGGCACCCGGGGTGACCGGCACCATCGGGCCGAGCGCCCCGGAGAGCACCACGTCCCCGGCGCGCAGCGGGTCACCGGCGCGCGCCAGGGTGCCGGCCAGCCACTGCAGGGCGTGCAGCGGATTGCCCAGGCAGGCCGCGCCCGCGCCCACCGAGACCGGCTCGCCGGCTTGCTCCAGCACCATTCCGCACAGTCGCAGGTCGACGTCGGCGAGCCGGCGCGGCGTGGTGCCGAGCACGAAAAGCCCGCTGGAGGCGTTGTCGGCGACGGTGTCCACGATGGAGATGTCCCAGGCGGCGATCCGCGAGTCGACGATCTCGATCGCCGGCAGCACGTGGTCGACCGCGCGGATCAGGTCGACAGTCGTGAGCTGCGGGTTCGGCAGGTCCTTGTCGAGCACGAAGGCGATCTCCGCCTCGACCCGCGGCTGGAGCAGCCGGTCGATGGGCACCTCCACCCCATCGCCGACCGCCATGGCGTCGGTCAGCATGCCGAAGTCTGGCTGGAACACCCCGAAGGCCTCCTGCACGGCCCGGGAGGTCAGCCCGATCTTCGCGCCGACCCGGCGTTCGCCACGGCCCTGCCAGGCCCGCGCCTGGAGCTGCTGCACCCGGTACGCGGACTCGACGTCGCCCTCCGGCAGCAACCGGCCCCGAAGCGGGGCGCACGGCTTGCCGGTGCTGCGGGCGTCCGCCAGCTCCCGGTTGGCGGCCTCGATGTCAGCTTCCATGCCTGCTCCCTCGCTATGGCTCACGACAGGTCCACGCAGACGTTAGTGAGTTCGGAGTAGAAGTTCAGCGAGTGCACGCCGCCCTCGCGACCGATGCCGGACGCCTTCACCCCACCGAACGGGGTGCGCAGGTCGCGCAGGAACCAGGTGTTGACCCAGACGATGCCGGCGTCCAACCGGGCGCCGGCCCGGTGCGCGACGCCCACGTCCCGAGTCCACACGGTCGCCGCGAGGCCGTACTCGGTGCCGTTCGCCAGGGCGTACGCCTCGTCCTCGGTGTCGAACGGCGCGACGTGCACCACCGGGCCGAAGATCTCCTCCCGGTTGGTGCGGGCGTCCGGGCCGAGCCCGGTGAGCACGGTCGGCTGCACGTACGACCCGCCGTCGCGAGTGTCGCCGAAGGTGGGCGTGCCGCCGCCGATGAGCACCTCGGCGCCCTCGGATCGGGCCAGCTCGTACGCGCCGAGCACCTTCGCCCGATGCTGGTGGGAGATCAGCGGCATGGTGGCGGTGGCCTCGTCGGTCGGCCAGCCGTACGCCAGCTCGCCGGCCCGCTTCGCCAGCCGGGCGGTGAACTCCTCGAAGACCGGACGCTGCACGTAGATGCGCTCGGTGCAGAGGCACACCTGCCCGCCGTTGGTAAAGCTGGACCGCACCGAGCCGGCCACCGCCGCATCCAGGTCCGCGTCGGCGAAGACCAGGCCGGCGTTCTTGCCGCCGAGTTCGAAGCTGACCGCCTTCACCCCGTCGGCGGCGGCCCGCATGATCGCGCCGCCGGTGGCCGACTCGCCGGTGAAGGTGATCGCGTCGACGCCCGGGTGGCGGGTGAGGAACTCGCCCGCCGACTCCGGCCCGAACCCGTGCACCAGGTTGAACACCCCGGCCGGTACGCCAGCGGCGGCCATCACCTCGGCGAGCAGCGTCGCCGAGGCGGGAGTCTCCTCGCTGGGCTTGACCACGACGGCGTTGCCGCAGGCCAGCGCCGGAGCCACCTTCCAGGTGAGCAGCAGCAGCGGCAGGTTCCACGGCACGATGACCGCGACCACGCCGACCGGCTTGCGCAGCGCGTAGTTGAGCGCCCGGCCGCCGGTCGGGGTGACCGTCGTGAACGACTCGGTGGGGGCGGTCGCCACGATCTCCGCGAACGCCCGGAAGTTCGCCGCGCCGCGAGGGATGTCCAGCGTGCGGGCCTGGGAGATGGACTTGCCGGTGTCGGCGACCTCGGCGGTGACCAGGTCGTCGAAGCGGCGCTCCAACTCGTCGGCGACCCGGCGCAGCACCTCGGCGCGCTCGCGCTCGCCCATTCGGCCCCACGGCCCCCGCAGCGCCGCCCGGGCGGCGGCGACCGCGTCGTCCACCGTGGACCGCGACGCCTCGACCACCTCGAAGACCTGCTCCCCGGTGACCGGGCTGGCCTTGGTGAACGTCGACCCACCGTCGACGAACTCACCGGCGACGAAGTTGCGCAACAGTTGCGGCCCAGCCGGCGCGTGGCCGGTCATCAGTCGGGGATCCCAGTTGCCGGTCATCCGCGCCTCCCTCGGCTCAGTGCCGCGCCGATCGCGCCGACCAGCAGCAGCGCGGCCCCACCGACGACCGCCCCGAGCACCCGGTGCTGTCGGCGGACCCGGCGACGCACCTGGGCGTACGGAGTGGTGGAGAACGACACCAGCTCGTACTGCGAAACGTACCGGCCGGGCAGTGCGCGTTCCAGTGCGTGCTCCACCCGCCGCCGGGTCTGGAAGATCGGGGAGGCGACCTTGTCCCGCATCTCCACGAAGTTGGTAAGCGCCATCGTCGCGATGGCCTCGGCGTTCTCCTGTCGGCGGCGCTGGAACAGCGGCAGCGCCGCCATCCAGTCGTCGGCGCACTCGTCCAGGCAACGGTCCAACTCGACCACGTCCTCGAAGGCGCAGTTGGCGCCCTGGCCGTAGAACGGCACGATGGCGTGCGCCGCGTCGCCGAGCAGGCCGACCTTCCCGTTGACCTGCCAGGGGGTGCAGCGCACCGTCCCGAGCACGCCGACCGGGTTGTGCTGGTAGTCGTCGACCAGGTTCGGGGCCAGCGGCACCACGTCCGGGTAGTGCTCGGTGAAGTGCCGTTCGATCTCCGCCGGGCTGGTCAGCGAGGCGAAGCTGCCGGCACCGTCGTTGGGCCAGAACAGCGTGCAGGTGAAGGAGCGGTCCGGGTTCGGCAACGCGATCATCATCGAGGTGCCGCGCGGCCAGATGTGCAGCGCGTCCGGATCCAGGGCGAAGTCCCCGCCCAGCGGCTGAATCGTCAGCTCCTTGTAGCCGTAGTCGAGGAAGTCCACGCTCTCGTCCAGCAGCCCGTACGCCAGCAGTTGCCCGCGCACCGCGGAGCCGGCGCCGTCGGCGCCCAGCACGACCGACGCCTTGGCCGCGACCGGGCCCTGCGGAGTCTCGAAGCTCAGCGCGCCGTCGGTCGGGTCGAGCCCGACCAGCCGGTGGTCGAAGACGACCCGCACCCCGGGCAACGCGGCAGCCTCGTCCAGCAGGGCGTTGTTGAGCGCACCCCGGCTGATCGAGTTGATCGCCCGGTCGCCGGCCGCGCTGTACGACTGGAACTGCTGCTCGCCCTCGACCGGGTGGATCATCCGGCCGCGCATCGGCAGCGCGTCGGTCATCACCTGCTCGGCCAGCCCGATCCGGCGCAACGCGTCCAGGCCACGCTCGGAGAGCGCCAGGTTGATCGAGCGACCTCGCTCAGCGGTGCCGGCCCGCGGGTCGGACCGGCGCTCGTAGAGGGCCACCGGGTAGCCGCGCCGAGCCAGGAAACAGGCGGCCAGACAGCCGGCCAGCCCCGCACCGATGATCGCGATCTCGTCGCGCCGCGCGGTCACCGGGTCACCTGACCGACGGTCGCGGCGAGCGCCGCCGCGGCCCGCCAGCAGTCCAGGTACGTGGAGTAGAGCGGCACCGGGGCGAAGCGGACGACGTCCGGTTCGCGGGCGTCGGCGATGACGCCGTGTTCGTACCGAAGGCGTTTGGTCAGCTCGGCGGCGCTGCCGGCACCGATCCGCACGGAGAGCTGGCAGCCTCGCCGGGCCGGGTCGCGCGGGGTGACCACGCGCAGCGGCCGGTCCGCGACGACCTCGTCGAGCAGTGACTCCAGCCAGCCGGTGAGGCGCTGGCTGCGGGCCCGCAGCGCGGTCATCCCGACGGCGTCGAACAGCTCCAGCGAGGTACGCACCGGGCCCATCGCGAAGATCGGCGGGTTGGAGATCTGCCAGGCCTCCACCGTGGCTGGTGGCCGGGACACCGGCGTCATCTCGAACCGGGTCGCCGCCGCGGTGCTCCACCACCCCTCGAAGCGAGGCAGGCTCTCATCGCCGAGGTGCCGCTCGTGCACGAAGACACCGGCCAGGGCACCCGGGCCGGAGTTCAGGTACTTGTAGGAGCACCACGCGGCGAAGTCGACATCCCAGTCGTGCAGGGCCAGCGGCACGTTGCCGACCGCGTGCGCCAGGTCCCAACCGACCACCGCGCCGGCGGCCCGCCCTGCGGCCGTGATCGCCGGGATGTCCAGCAACTCGCCGGTGAGGTAGTTGACCCCGCCGAGCAGCAGCAACGCCACCCGGTCGCCCTCGGCGGCCAGGTAGTCGGTCACGTCCTCGGTGCGCAGGGCGTCCTCACCCGCGCGCGGCCGCAGCCGGACCACTGTGTCGTCCGGGTCCAGGCCGTGGAACCGGGCCTGGCTGCGCACGGCGTAGCTGTCCGAGGGGAACGCGGCGTCCTCGATGACGATGCGGGTGCGCGCGCCGGCCGGGCGGTAGAAACTCACCATCAGCAGGTGCAGGTTGACCGTGAGCGAGTTCATCACCACGGTCTCCGCGGGCCGGGCGCCGACCAGTCGCGCGGCCGGCGCGGTCAACAACTCGTGGTACGGCAGCCAGGCGCGCTCCGCCTCCAGGTGCCCCTCCACGCCGAGCCGCCCCCAGGCGTCCAGGTCCGCCAGGAGTTCGTCACGGGTGGCCCGAGGCTGCAGGCCGAGCGAGTTGCCGGCCAGGTACGCCGACTCGGGGTGGTCGCCGCCGTCGGCCGGTGGCACGTGGAACAGGTGCCGGTGGCCGGGGTCGGCCTCGTCGAGGCGGTGCGCCTGCGCTTCGCCAGCGGCGAAGCCCAGCAGCTCAGCTTCTGGGTTCGTCATGCTTCTTCTCGCTCTCCGGTCACATCGCGGTGCGGGCCGACCACAGCTCCGGGAAGACCACCCGGGCCATGCTGCGCTGCAACCACGCCAGGCCGGCGGAGCCGCCGCTGCCGACCTTGGCACCCATCGTCCGCTGCACCGCCTTGACGTGGTTCCAGCGCCAGTCACCGAACTCCTCGGCGACCGCGCTCAGCGCCTCGCCGAGCAGCCGCAGGTGGTTGTCCGGGCTCAGGTCGTCGTAGATCCGTACCCAGGCCGCCTCGACCAACGGCTGCGGCTCGTGCTCGGCGGCCAGGTCCCGGTCGAGCAGGTCGGCGGGGAGGTCGAAGCCGTTGCGGGCGAGCAGGGCGAGGACGTCGTCCCAGAGGCTCGGGGTGGTCAGCGCGGCGCTCAGCTCGGCGTGCACCTCGGGCTGCCGGCGGAACGGGCGGATCAACATCGGGTCGCGCAACCCGAGCAGGAACTCCAACTGCCGGTACATCGCCGACTGGAAGCCGGAGGCTTCGCCGAGCAGGTTGCGGAACCGGTTGAAGTCGGCCGGGCTCATCCAGCGCAGGCCATGCCAGGCGGCGTTGAGCCCTTCCAGGTGCAGCTTGGCTCGGCCCAGCGGGGCCAGCGCCGCCCAGATCTGGTCGGCGCGGATCAGCCGCTGAGTCTCCCGCAGCTCGTGGCAGGTCAACCCGAAGTACAGCTCCATGATCTGGCTGACCATCAGGAAGGACATCTCGCCCGGGTCGCTGCTGAGTGGGTGCTGCATCTTGTGCAGGGCGCTGGCCTGCACGTACGCGTCGTACGGCACCCTGTCGGCGAACTCCAGCGTCGGCTCGCCACCGGTGCGCTCCGCCTGTGCCGCACGCTGCCCGGGAGTCACCGGTCGCACCGCGGCGCGGCGGTTCGGCGCCCACCGCTGCGTCTGATCCACCATCTCGTTCTCCCTCCCCGGACTAGCCGACGTCATGATCTCGCGGTCGGATCGGCCTGCGGAATGCCGAATCAACGGCTCTCGCCGCCTTCTCCTGGCGAACCAAAGGCAACTAGGCGAAGTTGGTTCACGAAAGTAAGGTCTGAGCGTGGACGACATGGACTGGGCGCTGCTGCGCGAGTTGCAGGCCGACGCGCGGCTCTCCTTCAGCGAGTTGTCCCGGCGGGTGCACCTGTCGCCCCCGTCCGTCGCGGAGCGGGTCCGCAGGCTTGAGGAGACCGGGGTCATCACCGGCTACCACGCCCATGTCGACCTGAGCCGCGCCGGCCGTACCGTGATCGCGCTGATCCGAATGTCCTGCTACGGCGCGCGCTGCATCCTGCACGACCCGGCGGTGGCCGGCTGGCCGGAGATCCTGGAGATCCACCGCATCACCGGGGACGCGTGCAGCGTGCTGAAGGTGGCGGCCGGCTCGATCGGCGCGTTCGAGGGGGTCATCGACCGGCTCGCCCCGTACGGCCAGCCGTCGAGCACGATGGTCCTCTCCTCCCCGCTGAACTGGCAGCCCATCACCCCCCTCCCCCGCCCGCGCTGACCCCTGCCACCCTGCGGGTTTGCTCCCGCGCCAGCGGGAAAGCAGCGCGCGTGCCCAGGGGAGGGTTCCGGCGGTCGTCGCCGGTTGGGGGGAAATCATGCAGGGAATCCGCACGATCAACCGCGCGCTCTCGGCCGTACTGACACTTGTGGGGCTCGTCGGGGCGTTCGTCCTGTTGTCCGTCGCACCCGCGCAGGCCGGCGAGAACGTCTTCGTCGAGGTGACACCGAGCAGCGCCCAGGCCGGCAGTCGGGTCAACATCAAGGCGAGCTGCGACAACGACAACAACGACCGGCAGTCCAGCGTGCACTCCGAGGCGTTCGGGCACGAGACCCTGAAGCCGGACAAGGGCTTCCTGACCGCGCGGGTCACCATTGCGCGGGACAAGCCGGCCGGTGAATACCCGGTCGAGCTGCGCTGCGAGAACGGCGAGACCTCGTCGACCACGCTTACCGTGTTGAACATGGCCTCACCCAGCAAGGGGCCGGCGACCGGGGGTGGCGGAATGGCCGGCGGTCGCGGCGCCGGCTCGCTACTGGTGCTCGGTGGCGTGGCGCTGGTGGCCACCGCGATCGTGCTGGGAATGGCCGGCGGCCGACGTCGACCGGGGGCCGGCTCCTGAGCCGGATGACCCATGACCCGCAGATCCCCGCGGGCGCGGCCGGATCGCCGCGCCCGCTTCCGGGCCGGGCCGACGCTGCGCGCGTCCGGCCGGCTGGTCGCCCGCGCCTCCCGGCGGCTGCGGCGGGTCGCCGGGCAGGCCGTTTCGGCCAGCGTCGCGACCACCGATCCGGCCACCCGCCCGCTGCCACCGAGGCGTCCCACCGGGTCGTCGACCGCCCGACACCGCTTCGGTACGAGCCCAGGGCTGCCGGTGTTGGCCATCGCCGCGCTGATGGTGCTGATCGTGGCGCTGCTCGGCGTCGAGCAGGTGACCGGCATGAGACTGCTGCCGGACCAACTCAGCGCTGGCCTGCGACCGCCGCCGAAGAAGTTCCCGGTGCTGCCGGCCAGCCCTCCGACCAGCCTCGCCATCGAGAAGATCGACGTGCGGGCGCCCGTACACGACGTGGGCATCGCCTCGGACGGCACGATCGCCGTACCGGACGCGGCCCGCGCCCAGGAGGCCGGCTGGTACGACCAGGGGCCCACCCCCGGCCAGTACGGCCCGGCCGTGATCGTCGGGCACGTCGACACCACCAGCGGACCGGCGGTCTTCCACAAACTCCGCGAGCTGCGCCCGGGTGACCAGGTCGAGGTCACCCGCACCGACCGGAGCGTGGCGGTCTTCGAGGTGAACTCGGTGGAGAAGTTCGACAAGGGCCAACTGCCGGTCGACGAGGTGTACGGCGACTTCAGCCGCCCGAGCCTCCGACTGATCACCTGCGGCGGCAAGTGGGTCGGCGGCGAGACCGGCTACGCGGACAACGTGGTGGTCTTCGCCTCGCTGGTCAAGGCGCGTGACGGTTGAGGGCAGGCAGACCGGGGCTACAGGTCAGTCCTGGCCAGGGCTTGCCACCGGAAATCCTGCGGCCTTGGAGAGCCATCGGATCAGCGGGCGCACCGCCTCGCTCTAGGAATCAGGCGGCGGCTTCGGGCTCCCGCAGGTCGAGCCAGTCCGCCCAACGCGGGTCGGGGGCACGATGCCCGAGCACCCGCCAGGCGGTGCCCTTCGGTGGGGCCGGCAGCGCGTGTAACCGCCAGCCCATCTCCGCCGGGGTCTTGTCACCCTTGGTGTGGTTGCACCGGGCGCACGCGGCGACCACGTTCTCCCAGGCGTGCCGGCCACCCCGGCTGCGCGGGAACACATGGTCGATGGTCTCGGCCGGGCCCCGGCAGTAGGCGCACCGCCACCCGTCCCGCGCGAAGATCGCCCGCCGGGACAGCCCGACATGCGTTCGGTACGGCACCCGGACGAAGCGCGTCAACCGGACCACGGAGGGCACCGGGAGCGCGTCGCGGGCGCTGTGCAGGATGCCGTCACCATCGGCGACGCAGACAGCCTTGGCGGAGAGGACGAGGATCGCGGCGCGACGCACCGACACGACACACAGCGGCTCGTAGGTGGCGTTGAGGACCAACGCGCCGGAGCCCACCGTGGGTCGTATGTCAGGCATCGCGCTCACCCTCCCGGTTCAGCGGCTGCTGCGAACCGCCGCCGACCAGGGCAGGGCACGACGACCCTCACTGTCGGCGTCGGGCCGATCACCGACGTCCGTTGCGCCAATAGTCCCTGATCGGACCCCGGATTGCACGCACTAATCTTGCTTCTGGTAAGCGGATCACCCGGATCGGGACGGATCGACGCTTCGGCGGGCGACGCAAGGACTCGGTCGTACTCGGCGTGCAACTCCAGACGGCGGGCGTGGCGGGAGCGGTCGGCAACGCAGCCACCGCGAACCCAAGCTGAAGTGATCGGCAGGTGGATCATGACCTTCCGCTCGGACGGTTCGCGCGAGTTGTACGCCGCTGCTTGCTTCAGGGTCGGCCGCTGAGCCTGTCGCAACCTCGGACGAACCCCCGTCAGGCCCGTGTCCAGCTAACTGGTGGCGGTCCGCGTCAGCAAGCAGATCTCGCCCCTTCGTCGAGGTTCCGGAACCACACCGCATCTTCACCCACAGCCCAACGAACCTGAGTTTGGTTGAAACGCGAGCCACGTCCAACGCCTTGCCCGGTGGACCAAAGCCGAAGCCCTCAGGGCACAATGCAATCGGTGGGACGGGTACTGCTGCTGGGTTAGCGACTCATGATCGGGCGGACGTCGCACTACTTCCATGCTGCCACCGTGAGCGGCTTGCGCTATCGATAACAACCTCTCCCGATCGCCCGCGCGTCCAGCATGAGCAATATACGGAAAATTAGGCCAAAATTATGCCCCAGGCCATCAGTAAGATCGAGATCACGATTGCTGCCGTGATGCCGTCGCCTGCAATGAGGTTCCGAAAGGCTGGACCGCCGAATGCCCATGAGCAAATAACCGCCGCGAGGAGCGCCAATCCGATGAAAAATCGCCTTACACCCGGCTTGCGCGGCGGCAGCGACAACCCTGTGTACAGGCCCCAGAAAATCAGGATGTACGAGAGCGCGGCACCGCCACGGACCACGTCCTTGATCGAAGGGCTTCCGGCCAGCCAGGAGCAGAGGGTTGCGAAGGAGAGGACAAGTCCGGCCATGACTCGCCTAATTGCCGGAAGCTGCCGCCGCCTCTCGGCCTCCTCGTCGGCCGTCCGCTTTGCTTCCGCAGCCCGCAGTGCACCTGCAAACCGTGCAAGCACTACCGTGCGCTCCGTTGCAGCTCGTTGCTGAGCAGCCCTGGCCTCCGCTCCTTCGACGGCCCGCTGCCGCCCCTGAGCGGCAGCACGCTCTTCAAGACTTCGTTGTTCCGCCAGTCGCTTCGCAGCGGCCCGTTCTACCGCAGCCCGCTGAACCGCTTTCCGTTGCGCCGCAGCCCGTAGCAGGGCGTTCCGTTCCGCAACAGCCCGGGCTTGCTCGGCGGCCTCACGTTCGGCAACCCCGGGAAGTGTGCGCAGGAACGCTCGGGCGCTCCGGTTCTCCGGCGTCATGGCACCGGTCAGTGAGTACTTGAACAACCGGATGTCCATCTCGTTCGCGTACTCGACGGCCTGCGCGCTGAACCCAACGCCCGAGAAGAAGAACAGGTCCTGGTTCACGCTTCGTCCTCGGGCACCCACGAGGCGCTGCAGCACTGGTCGGCCAACCTGCGCAGCTTCGAACTTCACCTGTGCAAGCGCGCCGCGCGATCGGACGTCCACCCCCGCGTCGGCGCCGCCTTGCGTAACCCGCGCGTCACGGAAGCCCCAGAATCGCATCCAAGCAGCAGCGTTGGACTCAGCGCTTCCCCAGCTGTCGATTGACTGACGAGGCGGTTCCGTCAGGGGCTCCCACGCTCCGATGCTCACCATGCAATTCTTCAAGATCGACGATCGGGTTGGGCAAGCAGCCTCGGGTGCTACAGCCCGGCCTACCCTGGCCGATCTGACGACTGGCATTGACCATCCGAGGCGACCGCGTTCAGCCTGGCTACGTCCTCGTAGGTGACCGACGCTTCGGTGGTCAGCATCGACCGATCGGCTGGACAGCGCAGCGTTCGACGGCTTGCATGGTCACCGGCATGATCGACAAGCTCTTCGCCTCGATGGTGCGCCACCGGCACGTCGTCTTGGTGGTCGGGCCTCGCCCCCACGTCGGCCCAGATCGGCGCGATGGTGCGCCGGGCCAGGCAGGGCGACGAGTCGATGTTCGACGTGGGTCTCGGCGTCCCCATGGTCCTGCTGGTCGTGCTTCTGGCGATCGAGGCGTGGCGGGGTCACGGGGTGCGGCTCCATCCGCACGGGGTGCGGCAGATCGGCCCACTCAGCTCGCTCACCGTGCCGTGGGCGGCCCTACCGACCCCGCGGATCCCCCCGGATGCCGACCGCCCCGCCTGGCTCCCCATGGCGTACGCGCAACCCCAACTGGTGCGGTGGCGTGGCATCCCGTGGAGCCGGAGGCGCTGCACACGGACAGCGTCGACGCGGGATTTCTCGCCGCGGTGATCGGGCACTACGTCGATCACCCGGAACACCGGGCTGCGATCGGCAGCCCGGCCGAGTACGAACGGCTCCTCGCCGAGTTGCCCGAGCGGAACGGCTGAACGGGCGTCAGACCCCCGGCTGGTGGGTCGGCGGCGGGCGCTCGGGCCCCTTGCGGTACGAAGACATGGTGAGTGCCGCCAGCGTGACGCCCCTAGCCCTGTCCGACGCCGTTTCCGTGAGCTGTCAGGGCAGCACCTCCTGCGAGTGGCTGTACCGGATCACCGGGTCCGCCTGGTTCGCCGAGGGCAGCTACTGGATCCTGCTCAAGCCGCTGCGGGTGCTGCTGATCGTGGCGTTGGCGATGGTGGCCCGCTGGGCACTGCACCGGACCATCGACCGGTTGGTCCGGACGACCACCGATGGTGCGGTGCCGACGATGCTGCGGCCGCTGCGGGAGCGAGTGCCCAGCGCCCCGGTCGACCCGGCCGAGTTCGTGCCCGAGCGGCGACGGCAGCGGGCCGAGGCGATCGGTTCCGTGCTGCGCAGCATGACGACCGCGTTCGTCTTCGGCATCGCGCTGCTGATGATCCTGCGCGAGTTCAGCTTCGACCTGGCGCCGCTGCTGGCCAGCGCCGGGATCGCCGGCGTCGCGCTGGGCTTCGGTGCGCAGAGCCTGGTAAAGGACCTGATCGCCGGCCTCTTCATGCTGATCGAGGATCAGTACGGCGTGGGCGACAACGTCGACCTGGGCGAGGCGATGGGTGTGGTCGAGTCGGTCGGCTTGCGCGTCACCACGGTGCGCGACGGTCGCGGTGTGCTGTGGTACATCCGCAACGGCGAGATCATCCGGGTGGGCAACAAGAGTCAGGGCTGGGCCCTCGTGGTGGTGGACCTGCCGATCGGCTTCAACAGCACCGAGGAGGCCACGGCGGTTCTGCGGACCGCGGCTGCCTCGGTCGCCATGGACCCGGAGCTGTCGCCGGAGATCGTGGAAGCCCCCGAGGTGCTGGGCGTCGAGCAGGTGACGGTGGACGGCGCGGTCATCCGGACGGTGGTGAAGACGACCGCGGACGGGCAGTTCGCGGTGGGCCGGGAGCTGCGTCGACGCCTCGCGGAGGCGCTGGAGAATTCGGGGATCACCGCGCAGATCGCGGCCAACCGGATCTATCCCGGCCTGACGACCCGACCGTTGCCCGAGGGCGAGACTGGTCAGGGCGGCGCCACCTGACCCGCAACGCTGTCCGTCAATTCGGGGGTCGCGGGCCGGGCGGCCCCTCAGGTATCGTCCGTTCGTTCAGTCGGGGAGGCGACGAACGGCCCGTTCGACCTAGCTAGTTGTCAGACGATCGGGCAGAATCCAGAGCACGCGTTCCCACCAAGCGTGATCTCATCCTCGCTGATCCCTAGATCTGACGAGAGCTTCCGGTCGGGCTGCCACGAGCGGCCGAGCCGGAGCCGATGGAGGCGACGGTGCCCGACGAGCGACCTTCCGCGGAAGGCCCCGCTACTTTCCGCGAAGTGTTCGCCCAGCACGAGTTCCGGGCTGTGTTCGTGGCCGGTGCGCTGTCCTGGGTCGGCGACTATGTCGCGAAAGCCGCCGTCACCCTGCTCGTCTACCAGCAGACCCAGTCCGTCGCGCTCTCCGCGACTGCCTTCGCGGTCAGTTTCCTGCCCTGGCTGCTCGGTGGCCCCGTGCTCGCCGCACTCGCGGAGCGGTACCCGTACCGACGGGTGATGGTGGCGTGTGACCTCATCCGGATGGTGCTGATGCTGCTCATCGCCATCCCGAACCTGCCGTACCAGGCGGTGCTGGTGCTCATCTTCGCCGCCACGCTGGCCAACCCGCCGAGCCAGGCGGCGAAGTCCGCGCTGATGCCGCAGTTGCTCACCGGGGACCGGCTGGTGGTGGGGCTGTCGCTGAACAGCAGCGTCGGGCAGGCGGCCCAGGTCGTGGGGTACGTGTTCGGCGCCGCCGTCGCGGCGATCGCCCCTGAGGTGGCGCTGCTGTTCAACGCGGCCACGTTCGGCATCTCGGCGTTGCTGGTCCGCCTCGGTGTTCGCAACCGCCCGGCGGTGATGAACCCGGCGCACCGCAGCCACCTGCTGCGGGAGACCCGTGAGGGGTTCGGCATCGTGTTCCGCACACCTGTGCTGCGGGCCATCGCGGTGCTGGTGTTCAGCGCGATGCTCTTCTCGATCGTTCCCGAGGGGCTGGCCGCGGCCTGGGCCAACGACGAGAGCCGCGGCGCGATGAGCGCGGGCACGGCACAAGCCGCGATCATGGTGGCCAACCCGGTCGGCTTCATCCTCGGTGGGTTGCTGGTGAGCCGCCTGTTCGGGCCGGCTCGCCGACTGAAGCTGATGCGGCCGCTGGCGGTGCTCGCCCCGCTGGTACTCGTACCGGTGCTACTCGACCCGCCGCCGCTGGTGGTGGCGCTGCTCGCCGCTCTGTGCGGATTCGCGGTCGCCGGGATGCTGCCGATGGCCAACGGGTTGTTCGTCCAGGCGCTGCCGAGCGGGTTCCGGGCCCGCGCCTTCGGTGTGATGGCGACCGGTGTCCAGGTCATCCAGGGCCTCGCAGTGCTGGTCACCGGTGTGCTCGCGGAGCGGTTCCCCATTCCGGTGGTGGTCGGGGTCTGGAGCGCAGCCGGGGTGGTTCTCATGGCGGTGGCTTCGCTGCGCTGGCCCGACCAGCAGATGGTGGACGACGCGATCGCTGCGGCCGCTGCGGCCAACGTCGATCCGGCCGCCGAGCCCGGCGGCCCCGCCAGCGACGGCACGGCGGCGGACACTGCCGACCCGTATGCCGGTAACGGCGACCGCCGGCATGCGGTCACCTGACCGGTCGAGCCGACTCCGACCGGAGCGGGCCGGGCGTCCGGCATTCGGGGGCGTCGACAGGGCGTGATCCGACGCACGCTGTGCGGGTCGGGTCGGGTCGGCGCGTACCTGGCAGGATGGAACGGTGAACCCCGCAGGTGAATCCGACCGGCCCGGTGCGTCGATGACTCTCTTCGAAGCGGTCGGCGGCGAACCCACCTTCCGCAAGCTGGTGGACGAGTTCTACGTCGGCATCGCCAGCGACCCCCTGCTGCGCCCGATGTACCCCGAGGAAGACCTGGGCCCGGCCGCAGACCGGATGACCCTCTTCCTGATGCAGTACTGGGGCGGGCCGAACACGTACTCCGCCCAGCGTGGGCACCCGCGGCTGCGGATGCGGCACGCGCCGTTCCGGATCGGCGCGGCCGAACGGGACGCCTGGCTGCGGAACATGCGCCGCGCCGTGGACCGGCTCGACCTTGAGCCGGAGATCGCCGGCACGCTCTGGGACTACCTGGAGCGGGCCGCGTACTTCATGGTCAACGTCGAGGACGACCCGGCCAACGGCGTCTGACCGCCGGCCCCACAGCCCGCGTCAGAGCAGAGCGCCCTCGTCGTGCAGCCAGTCCACAAAGCTGGTGGCGACCGCCGCGCCGCAGTCGAGCATCTCGACCAGCAACGCGTCGTGAGTGCCGGCACCGAGCGGCACCTGAAGCTCGGCGTAGATCGGTAGCTGCCCTCGTTCGGTCGGGTCACCGATGTACGCCTTGCAGAACCGGCGGGTGTGGTTCCACTCGTTGACCACCCGGTAGGCCCGGTCGGCCCAGTCCGGCGGGACCGTGGCGTGCGGACGTGCCCGCATGACCAGGATCTCGTCCTCCGGACCTTCGAGGGTGACCAGCACGGCGTGCCGCTCCCACATGGCCAGCAGGTTGCCGTCGCCATCGGCCAGATAGCGCACGTCGAGCAGGTCGAGCGCGTCGCAGACCCTGCGCAAGCTCACCGGCTCGACGGTGGCGGGCATCTCGGTCAGCACGGGCCGCTCGTTGGAAGGGCAGTCGTCCCCCGGCTGGCGAGGGCTGGGCGGCCCGATCCGGACCGCACTCTCGACTGTGATCCCGCTTCGGGTTTCCGGATCGCCGCCGTCGGCGGGACCGGGGCGCCATGACCACCACGGCATCGCTCGCGCACCTCACTCCCCAGCGGATCCAGCCGCCTACGGTGCGTTGGATCCGAGGATGGACGGTACCCGGACAGCCGGGTTGAAGCACCCCCCCAACGACCGCCCCTGACCAGAAGAATGACCCTGGGTCATCCGTTCGGACGAGCACTCAGGGGTGTCACGACAAGATCCGTGGCCTTCTGCAACCATGCCGCTCCGTGCGGTCCCACCAGGCCAACCCAACGACCGGCCACCCGCACCTGAACGGCAGGATCAGCGCTGCCGTCGGCGGCGCCGAGGAAGCCCATCCGGACCACCCCCTGCACCAGACGCTGCGGCACCTCCACCGGCGCGGCGGGCGTTCCGTCCGGGGTGATCAGCACCGCCACGTGGTCGAGCAACGCGTCGCGCAACGCCCGCTGTCCCACGGCACGGCCGGCGACACCGTGCTCGCTCGCCGTCCGGAGGGTGCCCGCCGCCGCGTCCGCGATCCGGCGCAGCTCGGCAACGGGCAGCGCCTCCACCTGACGGCTGCGCGCCGGTGGCAACGGCCACCGCCACTGGGCGTCGCGGCGGGTCGGCAGGGCTGCGCCACCACGCTCCAGCTCGGCGAGCAGCTCCGCAGCGGCCACCGTGACGTCCTCGACGGCACCGTCGGCGGGCCCACCGGCCACCGTGCGGACCACCAGGACCTGCCACGGCAGCCGAGCCCACAGGGCGACCCGGCCGGGCGCACCGGCCGGCCGCAGCCGGACCGGCGCGACCGGATCCAGCCGGACCAGCCGGGCCAGAAAGGCACCCGCGTCGGCCACCCCGGCGACACCATGGGTGGGCGTCGACGCCGCCGTCCGGCCCGGCTCAGCCGTGCCCGGCCGGGTCACCCCACGCCGCCCTGCGGTGCGTACGTGAGCAGGAAGTCCCGCTCCTCGGTGGTGATCCGCCGGGGCACCTGACGGGTCAGGTCGAACGGCACGAGCACCGAGCGGGCACGACTGGCCAGCACCTCCCCGTCGTACAGCTCGTAGGCGACGGTGAACCGGGAGGCCCGGATCTCCTCCACCCACAGCTCGATCCGCACGGTGGGTGCCGCCTCCGCGGTGGACCGGCCGAGCGCGTAGTCGACCGGGCGCAGGTAGTCGACCTCGTGGCGGCGGATCACCACCCCGTCGGCGAACGAGCCGACCCCCCAGGCCCGGCCACCGGCGAACATCAGCGCGACCCGCGCCTCCTCGTAGAGGGTGAGGAAGCGCGAGTTGTTGACGTGGCCGTACGCGTCCAGGTCGGACCAGCGCAGTGTGCAGTGGTAGACGAAGCGATCAGACACCTTCTCGGCCGGTCAGTCGCGGGTCAGCTTGCGGTAGGTCACCCGGTGCGGCCGGGCAGCCTCCGCGCCGAGGCGGTCGATCTTGTTCTTCTCGTACGCCTCGAAGTTGCCCTCGAACCAGAACCACTTGGACGGGTCCTGGTCGTCGCCCTCCCAGGCCAAAATGTGCGTGGCCACCCGGTCCAGGAACATCCGGTCGTGCGAGATGACCACGGCGCAGCCGGGGAACTCCAGCAGCGCGTTCTCCAGGCTGGAGAGCGTCTCCACGTCCAGGTCGTTCGTCGGCTCGTCGAGCAGGATGACGTTGCCGCCGATCTTCAGGGTCAGCGCCAGGTTGAGCCGGTTGCGCTCACCGCCGGAGAGCACCTTCGTCGGCTTCTGCTGGTCCGGGCCCTTGAAGCCGAACGCGGCGATGTACGCCCGCGACGGCATCTCGACCTTGCCCACCATCAGGTAGTCCAGCCCGTCGGAGACGACCTCCCAGACGGTCTTGTCGCCGTTGAGGCCCTCGCGGTTCTGGTCGACGTACGACAGCGAGACGGTGGGGCCGACCCGGACCGCGCCGTCGGTCGGCTCCTCCAGCCCCACGATGGTCTTGAACAGCGTGGTCTTGCCGACGCCGTTGGGGCCGATGATGCCGACGATGCCGTTACGCGGCAGCGAGAACGACAGGTTGTCGATCAGCAGCCGGTCGCCGAAGCCCTTGCTGAGGTTGTTCGCCTCGATCACCGTGCTGCCCAGACGCGGGCCCGGCGGGATCTGGATCTCCTCGAAGTCGAGCTTGCGGGTCTTCTCCGCCTCGGTGGCCATCTCGTCGTACCGGTCCAGGCGGGCCTTGGACTTGGTCTGCCGGGCCTTGGCGTTGGAGCGGACCCACTCCAGCTCCTCAGTGAGGCGCTTCTTCATCTTGGCGTCACGGCGACCCTCGACGGCCAGCCGAGCGGCCTTCTTCTCCAGGTAGGTGGAGTAGTTGCCCTCGTACGGGTAGGCCCGACCGCGGTCCAGCTCGAGGATCCAGTTGGCCACGTTGTCGAGGAAGTACCGGTCGTGGGTGATCGCCATGACGGTGCCGGCGTACTTCGCCAGGTGCTGCTCCAGCCAGGAGACGCTCTCCGCGTCCAGGTGGTTGGTGGGCTCGTCGAGCAGCAGCAGGTCGGGCGCCTCCAGCAGCAGTTTGCAGAGCGCGACCCGGCGGCGCTCACCACCGGAGAGCTGGGTCACGTCGGCGTCCGGCGGCGGGCAGCGCAGCGCGTCCATGGCCAGTTCGAGCTTGGAGTCGATGTCCCAGGCGTCGAGGTGGTCAAGCTCCTCCTGGAGCTTGCCCATCTCCTCCATCAGCTCATCGGAGTAGTCGGTCGCCATCTGCTCGGCGATCTTGTTGAACCGCTCCAGCTTGGCCTTGGTCTCGGCGACCGCCTCCTCGACGTTGCCGAGCACGGTCTTGGCCTCGTTGAGCGGGGGCTCCTGGGCGAGCATGCCGACGGTGTAGCCGGGCATGAGTCGCGCCTCGCCGTTGCTCGGCTTGTCCAGCCCTGCCATGATCTTGAGGAGGCTGGACTTACCGGCGCCGTTCGGGCCGAGCACACCGATCTTGGCCCCCGGCAGGAAGCTCAACGTGACGTTGTCGAGCACGACCTTGTCGCCGTGCGCCTTGCGCGCCTTTTCCAGGACGTAGATGTACTGGGCCACGGTGCGGGCTACCTCCGTCGGTTGCTGTCGCTGATCGGCGGCGCGGCGCGGGCTGTGAGATCCGCCCGCCGCCGCCGGCCGGGAGCCGGCCACGCGCACGCCATCGTCAATCCTGACAGGTACGGCGCGCTTCGCCCACATCACCCCGCCCCAGGAGTACGCGGACGTGCCGCGTTCCGCCCCGGCAGTGGCCGGTCATCGACCTCCGAGGCACCGACTGTCACCAAGATCACCTTTGGGATTCGGCACGTCCGGGGCGGGTAGGAGACTCCGGCACGGGGCACAAGACGCCGCAGCTACGCTCAGTACGCTCATCGCGGTGGACCCGTCAGCACCCGGAGGTGGCCGATCGTGACCGTCCGTAGCTCCTTTGTCGTAGTGGCGAACCGTCTGCCGGTCGACGAGGTGAGCACACCCGAGGGCCGGCAGTGGCGACGCAGCCCCGGCGGGCTGGTCACCGCGCTGCATCCCGTACTCGCCGAGCATCAGGGCACCTGGGTCGGCTGGGCCGGTGGCACCGGCGCGGCCCCCGAGCCGTTCGACCTGGAGGGGATCCGGCTGCACCCGGTCCCGCTCAGCGCGGAGGAGCTGGAGCGCTACTACGAGGGCCAGTCCAACGCGACGATCTGGCCGCTCTACCACGACGCGGTGGAGACGCCGGCCTACAAGCGCCGCTGGCGGGAGGCGTACCGCCTGGTCAACGCCCGGTTCGCGGAGGCGGCAGCGGACGTGGCGGCCGAGGGTGCGACGGTCTGGGTGCAGGACTACCAGCTTCAGTTGGTGCCGGCGATGCTCCGCGAGCTCCGCCCGGACCTGCGGATCGGGTTCTTCCTGCACATCCCGTTCCCGCCGATCGAGCTGTTCATGCAGATGCCGTTCCGCACCGAGATCCTGCGCGGTCTGCTCGGCGCCGACCTAGTCGGTTTCCAGCAGCGGCTGGCCGCGCAGAACTTCGTCCGGCTGGCCCGGCACCTGCTCGGGCTGCGCTACGAGGGGCAGATGATCCAGGTCGACGGTCGGCAGGTGAAGGCGGGCGCCTTCCCCATCTCGATCGACACCCAGGAGATGGAGCGGATGGCCGCCGACCCGGCGATCCAGGCCCGGGCCAAGCAGATTCGCGCCGAGCTGGGCGACCCGAAGACGATAATCCTGGGTGTGGACCGGCTGGATTACACCAAGGGCATCGAGTTGCGACTCAAGGCCTTCCGGGAGCTGCTGGCTGACGGAAAGTTGACAGTTCCCGACGCGGTCATGGTTCAGGTCGCCACGCCCAGCCGTGAGCGCGTGGAGCACTACCAGGCACTTCGGGTGAAGGTGGAGCGCGAGGTCGGTCGGATCAATGGCGAGTTCGGCAGGGTCGGCGTGCCGGCGGTGCATTATCTGCATCAGTCGTACAGTCGCAGTGAGCTTGCCGCGATGTACGTTGCTGCCGACGTGATGATGGTGACCCCGCTGCGAGATGGAATGAATCTCGTAGCCAAGGAGTACGTCGCGTCGCGTGCCGACCAGGGTGGCGCGCTCGTGCTCAGTGAATTCGCCGGCGCCGCAACGGAGCTGCGTCAGGCCTTCTTGTGTAACCCGCACGACCCGGACGCGGTCAAGGACGCCCTGCTCCGGGCAGTGCACGTGGAGAAAACCGAGGCACGCCGCCGGATGCGGACAATGCAACGTCACCTGCGTACCCACGACGTGGGCCACTGGGCCAAGTCTTTCCTCTCCGAGCTGGGAGTTCCCGAGGCGGAGGCCGAGTGAACACGACCGTCAACGATGGCCCCGCGAACGCCACCGGGGTGATGGACCCCGAGCTGCGCGCCGCCATCGGCCGGATCGCCCGGGTCCCCCAGCTCCTGGTCGCCTGCGACTACGACGGCACACTGGCGCCGATCGTGGAGGACCCGAGCACAGCCGTCCCGCTGCCGGAGTCGGTAGCCGCAGTCCGCGCGCTCGCCGCGCTGCCGCAGACCACCGTGGCGGTCGTCTCCGGGCGGGCGCTGCGCGACCTGGCCGCACTCTCCCGCCTGCCCAGCGAGGTGCACCTCGTCGGCAGTCACGGCTCCGAGTTCGACATCGGCTTCGTCGAGCGGCTCTCCCCGGAGCTGGTCGCGGTGCGCACCCAGGTCCGCAACGCGCTGCGTGAGATCGCCGCCGAGCATCCGGGCATCCGGCTGGAACGCAAACCGGCAAGCGTCGCGATGCACACCCGCGGGGTCGACCCGCAGGTGGCCGCCGCCGCCATCGAAGCGGTCCGCACCGGCCCGGCCACCTTCGACGGCGTCACGGTGACCCAGGGCAAGGAGGTCATCGAGCTCTCCGTCGTGGCCACCCACAAGGGCACCGCGCTCGACCAACTGCGGACCCAGCTCGCCTCCAGCGCGGTGCTGTTCATCGGTGACGACGTCACCGACGAGAACGCGTTCGGCCACCTGCACGGCCCCGACCTCGGCATCAAGATCGGCCCGGGCGACACCCAGGCCAACTACCGGGTGGCCGACCCGCTGGAGGCCGCGCGGGCACTGGCACTGCTGCTGGAGACCCGGCGACACTGGCTGTTCGGCGAGCGTGCGGTGCCGATCGAGCGGCACTCCATGCTGGCCAATGGACGTACCGTCGCTCTGCTCACCCCCGAGGCCAAGGTGAGCTGGCTCTGCCACCCCAAGCCGGATTCGGCGGCGATCTTCGCCGACCTGGTCGGTGGCAGCCCGGCCGGTCACTTCAGCGTCGCGCCGGAGCGCGGTGGCATCCCGCTGGGCCAGCGCTACCGCTCCGGCACGATGACCGTGGAGACCCGCTGGTCCGGGCTCACCGTCACCGACTGGCTCGACAAGCCGGCCCGGGAGACCACCCCGGACGGCCCGGCGGTCGTCACCGGTGACTCGACCCTGATCCGGGTGCTCACCGGCAGTGGCAAGGCAACTGTGGAGTTCGCGCCGAGGCCCGAGTTTGGTCAGGTGGCCGTGCAGTTGCAGCCGCTCGGCGACGGCCTGCTGGTGCTCGGCTCCAACGAGCCGGTCGCGCTCTACTCCCCCGGCCTGCAGTGGGAGGTCCGCAACGACGGCGGGTACGAGACCGCCAAGGCGGTCGTCGACCTCTCCGCCGCCGGCGGGCAGGTCGTGCTGGAGCTGCGCTTCGGCACGCACAGCCTGGAGCACCACCGGGTGCCGATCCACGAGCGGCAGGCCGCCGCCGAGCAGCCGTGGAAGGACTGGGTGGCCTCGCTGCGGCTGCCGTCCACCGCTCGGGACCTGGTCGCGCGCAGCGCCCTCACCCTGCGCGGGCTGTGCCACGAGGCCACCGGCTCGATCCTGGCCGCGGCGACCACCTCGCTCCCCGAGGAGCTGGGCGGCGTCCGCAACTGGGACTACCGCTACTGCTGGCTGCGCGACGCCGCCCTGACCGCCCGCGCGCTGGTCGACCTGGGCTCCGTCGAGGAGGCCGAGGCGCTGCTGCGCTGGGTGGACGGCTGCATCGAGCGCACCGGCGGGCACCCGGAGCGACTGCACCCGCTCTACACCATCGACGGGTACGAGCTGGGCGCCGAGGCGGTCATCGACACGCTGCCCGGGTACGCCGGCTCCCGGCCGGTCCGGGTCGGCAACCTCGCCAACCACCAGTTGCAGCTGGACGTCTTCGGCCCGATCGCCGACCTGATCGCGGCCGTCGCCGACGCCCGCGGCTCGGTCCGTGACGACGAGTGGCGGGTCCTGGAGAACATGGTCGAGGCGGTCCGCCGCCGCTGGCACGAGCCCGACCACGGCATCTGGGAGGCCCGGCTGCCACCCCGGCACCACGTCTTCTCCAAGGTGATGTGCTGGATGACCGTCGACCGCGCGCTGCACGTCATGCGCGAGCACGGCGGCGAGGACCGGCCCGAGTGGAAGGACCTGCGCGACCGGATCGGCGCCAACGTGCTGGAGCACGGCTGGCACTCCGACGTCGAGGCGTACAGCGTCGCGTACGGGGACGAGGACATGGACGCCTCGTCGCTCTGGATCGGGCTCTCCGGCCTGCTCCCGGGTGACGACCCGCGCTTCCTCTCCACCGTCCTGCGGATCGAGGCGGACCTGCGCAGCGGCCCGGTCGTCTACCGCTACCACTGGGACGACGGCCTGCCCGGCCGTGAGGGCGGTTTCCACATCTGCACGGCGTGGCTGATCGAGGCGTACCTGCGCACCGGCCGCCGCACCGACGCCGAGGAACTGTTCGCGCAGATGGTGCTGACCGCCGGCCCGACCGGGTTGCTCCCCGAGCAGTACGACCCGCTCGCCGAGCGCGGCCTGGGCAACCACCCGCAGGCGTACAGCCACCTCGGTCTGATCCGCTGTGCCCTGCTGCTGGACAACATGCTCAAGCAGTAGTTCGCCGTACGTGACTGACGGGGCCGGAGCGCTTGCGCTCCGGCCCCAACGTCGCTCCGGCCAAGGGCGAATCCGTGCGAGCTTGGATCGCCGAGAACCGCCCCAGCCCAGCCGACGAGGACTGACCGGCCGCAGCTGGCAATCTTGGACAGTTTCCGTTAGCGCGTACTGCAGCGACCTCGATGAAGTCGGCCGGTCAGCCGTCGAGGGCGTCCACCACGTCGCCCAGCACCACGACGGCGGGTGGGCGTAAGTCGGCCGTGAGCACGTCGGCGGCCACCTCACCCAGCGTGGAGCGCAGGACCCGCTGGGTGCCGGTGGTGGCTTCCTGGACCACGGCGGCCGGGGTCTGCGGCGACCGGCCGTGCGCGATCAAGGTGGCCGTGATGGCGGCGAGGTTCTTGAGCCCCATCAGGATGACCAGCGTCCCGCGCAGGCCCGCCAGGGCGTCCCAACGCACCAGCGAGGCCGGTGAGTCGGGTGCCAGGTGCCCGGAGACGACTGTGAACTCGTGCGCCACCCCCCGATGAGTGACCGGGATGCCGGCCGCCGCCGGCGCGGCGATCGAGCTGGTCACCCCGGGCACCACTGTCACCGGCACGCCGGCCGCCGCGCAGGCCAGCAGCTCCTCGCCGCCCCGCCCGAAGACGTACGGGTCACCGCCCTTGAGCCGCACCACGAAGGCACCAGCCAGAGCACGGTCGACCAGGATCTGGTTGATCTCCTCCTGGGCCCGGGACGGCCCATAGGGGATCTTCGAGGCGTCCACCAGCTCGACGTCCGGGCGCAGCTCGTCGAGGAGCAGCCCGGGCACCAGCCGGTCGGCGACCACCACGTCGGCCTCGGTGAGCAGCCGCCAGCCCTTCACGGTGATCAGCTCCGGGTCACCCGGCCCGGCACCCACGAGCGCGACCCGCCCACCGGTCGTCCCAGTCGAGGCGTCGGGTCGGCCAGCGATCCCGCCCGGCACCAGGCGGACCGCGAGCAGGTCACGGATGGCGTCGCGGACGGTCATCGCGCGGCGGGGGTCGCCGCCGCCGAACACCGCCACGGTGACCGGGCCGTGCCGGGTCACCGCGGGGGTCCAGGCGGTGGCGGCGGTCCGGTCGTCGGCCCGGACGCAGAAGATCCGCCGCTCGGCGGCGACGGCGCTCACCGAAGCCGCCGCGATGGGGTCGTCGATCGCCACGTGGACCAGCCACGCGCCGTCCAGGTCCTCGGGTGCGAACCGGCGCGGCACCCAGTGCAGCCGACCCGCGTCGACCCGAGCGCGCAGCGCCGGGGTCAGCTCCGGGGCCACCAGCAGGACGTCCGCACCGGCGTCCAGCAGCGCGGGCACGCGCCGGGTGGCGACCGCGCCGCCACCCACCACGACGACCCGCCGCCCGTCGAGCCGCAAACCCAGGGGGTACGGACTAGTGCTCACTTCTCGGCCACCCCGGCGGAGTCGAACGTGGCCACCTCGTGCAGCACCCGGACCGCGCCGGTGACCACGGGCAACGCCAGCAGCGCTCCGGTGCCCTCGCCGAGGCGCAGCCCCAGGTCGATAAGCGGGTCGAGGCCGAGGTGACGCAGTGCCACGGTGGCCCCCGGCTCGGCCGAGCGGTGACCGGCGACCATGGCGTCGACCGCTGCCGGGGCGAACGCGGCGGCGGCGAGCGCGGCCGAGACCGCGATCACGCCGTCCAGCAGCACCGGCGTCCGGCGCGCGGCGGCACCGAGGATCAGCCCGGCCAGGGCGGCGTGCTCCAGGCCGCCGACGGCGGCCAGCACACCCAGCGGGTCGGTCGGGTCAGGCATGTGCCGGGCCAGCGCGGCCCGGACCACCGCCACCTTGTGGGCGTACGTCGGGTCGTCGACCCCGGTGCCCCGGCCGGTGGCGTCGAGCGGGTCGGCACCGGTGAACGCGGCGATCAGCGCGGCGGCCGGGGTGGTGTTGCCGATGCCCATGTCACCGGTGAGCAAGATGCCGGCACCGGCGTCGATCAGCTCGTCGGCGATCCGGATGCCGGTCTGCACTGCCGCCAGCGCCTCGTCCCGGGTGAGTGCCGCGGTCACCGCCAGGTCGCGGGTGCCCCGGCGGACGGACGCGACAACCAGACGAGGCACGGCCGGGTCGAGCACAGCCGGGTCGAGCACAGCCGGGTCGAGCCCAGCCGGGTCGGCGACCGGCCCGGTGGGCAGCGGGGTGGCCACCCCGACGTCGACCACGGTGACCGACGCGCCGGCCTGCCGAGCGAACGCGTTGACCACCGCCCCACCGGCCAGGAAGTTGCCGATCATCTGCGCGGTGACCTCCTGCGGCCAGGGGCTCACCCCCTGGGCGTGCACCCCGTGGTCGCCCGCGAAGATCGCCACAGCGGCCGGCTCGGGCAGCGGTGGTGGGCAGGCTCCGGCCAGGCCGGCGAGGCGTACCGAAAGCTCCTCCAGCGCGCCCAGCGAGCCCGCCGGCTTGGTCAGCCGGCCGTGCAGCTCCCGGGCGGCGGCCATGGCCGCTTCGTCCGCTGGGCGGATCGCCGCGATCGTGGTCTCCAGCATCATGCCTCCATGATCTCGCGCAGCACCTCGATGAACGCATCGGTGGTGTTTCGGTCGCGTACCGCCACTCGCAGCCAGTCCGGGCCGAGGCCGGGGAACGTGTCACCTCGGCGCACCGCCCAGCCGCGCTCGCGCAGGGCGGCCCGGACGAGGGTCGCGCCGGGCCGGTGCAGCAGGACGAACGCGCTGGCGGGGCGGCCGATGACGCGTACACCGGGAAGGTCGGTGAGGCGCGCGACCAGGTGGTCGCGGTCGGCGGCGAGGTCGGCGGCGATCGCGCGTTCGGCCTGGACCGCGACGTCGCTGGCGCAGGCGGACGCGGCGGCCAGCGCGGGTGTGCTGACGGCCCAGAGCGGCTGCACGGCGGCCAGCCGGGACAGCAGCTCCGCAGCGCCGAGCAGGTAGCCGATCCGCAGGCCGGCGAGGCCCCAGGTCTTGGTGAGGCTGCGGACCACGAGCAGCCCGGGCAGGTCGCGGCGTTCGGCGAGCGACTCCGGTTCGCCGGGGTGCCCGGGGGCGATTGTGGTGTCGGCGAACGCCTCGTCGACCACCAGCACCCGGCCGGGGCGGGCCAGCGCGGCCACCGTCTGGGCGGGGTGCAGCACCGAGGTCGGGTTCGTCGGGTTGCCGATCATCACCAGGTCGGCGTCGGCGGGCACCCGGGCCGGGTCGAGGCGGAAGTCGTCGGCGGCGTCGAGCAGCACCCGCTCGACCGGGTGCCCGGCGGCCCGCAGCGCGGCCTCCGGCTCGGTGAACTGGGGGTGCACCACCACCGGGCGGCGAACGCCACGCAGCGCCTGCGCGATCAGCACGAAGCCCTCGGCGGCGCCGGCGGTGAGCAGCACCTCGTTCGGGTGACGGCGGTGTCGGGCGGCGACCGCCGCCCGCGCCGACGTCGGGTCCGGGTAGCGGGCCAGGTCGGTCAGGGTCGCGGCGATCGGGTCGGCCAACCAGGCGGGTGGCCGGGCCCGACGGACATTGACGGCGAGGTCGATCAAGCCGGCGGTGGCCTCGGCGTCGCCGTGGTGCGCGAGGTCCGGCTCGGCCCCGGGGGGCGGGGCGATCGGGCTCGACTGATCGGACATGTCCGCGATCCTGCCGGGAAGGTGGGCGGGGGGACAGACGATCTCGGCGTAAGCCGCGTCACCACTCGCCGGTTTAAGAGTTCTTCTCATGTACGAATCGGAAATGTCATAACTTGACCCTGTGAGCAACCGACCCCTTGCTGCCGCTGGTCGTCTCGTCCCTCTCCTGCGCGCCGGGCTGATCGCCGGAATCGTGATCGCCGCCGCCGCGTACCCACTCGTCGCCCTCACCGGGCTCGGCGCGAAGGCCACCGCGCACGCCGTGGATCAGAAGACCCGGGTGCTGACCACCGCCATGCCCGCCGAGACCTCGTACGTCTACGCGCCCGATGGCAAGACCGTGCTGACCATGTTCTACGAGGAGTACCGGCAGTACACCAAGCTGTCGGACATGTCGCCGAACATCCAGCAGGCGATCGTGGCCGCCGAGGATTCCCGGTTCTACCAGCACCACGGCGTCGACCCGAAGGGCGTGGCCCGGGCCTTCGTCTCCAACGCCCGCTCCGGCGGCTCCCAGGGTGCGTCGACGCTGACCATGCAGTACGTCCGGATGGCCCTGCGGGACAGCGCGACCACGCCCAAGGAGGTCCAGGAAGCCACCCAGCAGACCAGCCTGCGCAAGGTCAAGGAGATGCGGATGGCGCTGGACCTGGAGAAGGAGCTGAGCAAGGAACAGATCATGGAGCGCTACCTGAACTCGGCGTACTTCGGGCACCGGGCGTACGGCATCTACGCGGCCAGCGAGATCTTCTTCTCCAAGACCCCGAAGGACCTCACCCCGGTCGAGGCCGCCACCCTCGCAGGACTGGTCAAGTCCCCATCCGAGTACGACCCGGCCGACTCCGACCAGAAGGAGGCCACCGGACGGCGTAACTACGTCCTGGACCGGATGAGCCAACTCGGCTATCTCTCCCCCGACTCGGCCGCCGCCGCCAAGTCCGAGCCGATCCGGCTCAAGCTGACGACCCCGCCGCACGACTGCGCCGCGGTGCCGGAGAAGTACAACAGCTGGGGCTTCGCCTGCGACTACCTGAAGAACTGGTGGAGCGCGCAGCCCGCGTTCGGGGCGAACCGGCTGGAGCGGATGGACAACCTGCGCCGGGGCGGCTACCGGATCGTGCTCAGCCTCGATCCGAAGATCCAGGCGGCGGCGGAGAAGAGCGTCGGCGCCAAGGAGGCCACCGGCAGCCCGTTCGCCAACGGGATCGTGGTCTCCGAGCCGGGCACCGGCCGGGTGAAGGCGATGGCGGTGAACCGGACGTACTCGCTGGACCTGGCGGAGAACCCACAGAGCTCCAACCCCGAGGCCGGGCCGAAGGTGAAGGCCAACTACCCGAACACGGTGGCGCCACTGCTCGGTGGCGGCGACCTGGCGGGCTACCAGGCCGGGTCGACGTTCAAGATGTTCCCGATGCTGGCCGCGCTCGACGCGGGGATGCCGCTGTCGACCTCGTTCAACGCCCCACACCGCTACCGGTCCGAGGTCTACGACGGGTGGGCGCCCTCCAACGCCAGCGGCGCGATGAGCGGCCAGCAGACCATGTGGTCCGGCTTCGGCAAGTCGGTCAACACGTACTTCGTGTGGCTGGAGGAGAAGGTCGGCGCGGACCGGGCGGTCCGGCTCGCCGAGCAACTCGGGCTGCGGTGGCGCACCGACGTCGACCGGGACCACGCGTCCCCGGCCAAGGCGAAGAAGTGGGGTGCGTTCACCCTGGGCGTCTCCGACGCCACCCCGCTGGAGATGGCGAACGCGTACGCCGCCATCGCGGCCGACGGACGCTACTGCGAGGCCATCCCGGTGCAAGCGATCATGAACCGGGACGGCACACCCGCCACGTACGCCACCCCGGGCGGCCTGCACCGCGAGGTGGCCAAGCCACGCTGCCGGCAGGTGGTCAACGCGGACGCCGCGCGGGCGGCCACCGACGCGGCCCGCTGCCCGACCGGAGACACCCCGGCACGCGGCAGCTGCGGCGGCTGGTCCACCGCCGACAGCGTGCGCGGCACGGTCGGGCGCCCGGTGGCCGGCAAGACCGGTACGACCGACAGCACCCGGTCCGCCTGGTTCGTCGGCTACACCCCGGAGTTGGCCGCGGCGAGCTTCATCTCCGACCCGGACAACCCGTTCAACGCGGTCGGTGACGGGCAGTCCCAGATCCCGATCAAGGCGGTCTCGGAGACCCTGCGCGACGGCCTGAAAGGCACACCGACCCGCCAGTTCACCCCACCATCCGACGCCATAGTCGGCTGACAGGGGCAGAGCGGGTCAGCGCAGGTCGGCGGCGACGAACGACCAGAGCTCCAGATCCACCCGACCGCTGCCGACGAACCCGGCGTTACGCAGCAGGCCCTCGTAGCTGAAGCCGGCCTTCTCGGCGACCCGGCGCGAGGCCAGGTTGCCGGGCGCCACCCGCAGCTCGACCCGCTGGAAGCCGTGCTCCAGGATCAGCGCGATGGCCACCGCGTCGACGGCCTCGGCGGCGAGGCCGAAGCCCCGGGCGTGGGCCGCCATCGCGTAGGAGATCTCGGTGAGCCGGGCGCCCCAGTCGGTGCGCCGCGTCCACAGCGAGCCCACCACCTGGTCGTCCTCCCGCCGGAGCACCGCGTAGTGGTCGCCCTCCCCGCTGTCGCGCCGCTGCCGGGCCAACTCGGTGCACCAGGCGTGCCCGTCAATCGGGCCGGAGTCGTCGGGCAGTGGCAGCCACCGCCGGGTCAGCTTGTCGGCGAAGATCCCCCCGGCCGCCGCCGCGTCCGCCGCCGTGAGCCGGCGCACCTCGGTACGCGGGGTGGAGACGGTCAACGCCGGGAAGCGGCGCACCGCCACCTGACCGATCACACCGACACCCCGCCAGGCTGCGCGGGGACCACCTCGCTCGTCGGGTCGGCCGCCGCCGCGGCGACCAACCGGGCGGCCGTCGCCGGATGGCCGGCCCAGTGCAGGGTGAGCTGTGAGGCGTGCACGTTGCGCCAGACGAAGCCCTCCGGCGTGCCGCCGTCCCAGCTCCACGCCGGGCGTTGACCAGCACGGGGGGTGAGCACGGCGCGGTGCGCCTTGTGCCCGACCAGCACCGTGCCGTTGGCGGCCACCACGCTGTCGGTCTGGGCGGTCGCCTCCCGGTAGCCGGCCACCACCCCGTCGCGGCTGACGCCGACCGCGTCCAGGACACCGCACATCGGCAGCCCGTCCAACTCCCGAGCCAGCCAGAGCAGCCCGGCGCCCTCGGCGATCACCGGACGCCCGGTCCGCGCCAACTCGGCCACCGCGATGCAGAGCCGCCGGTTGGCCGACAACTGCTCGGCGTACGCCTCGGGCAGCGCGCCACCGACGACAAGCGCGCGGGTGCCGACCGGCAGCGCCTCGTCGCGCAGCGGGTCGACGACGACGACCTCGGCGCCGGCGGCCCGGAGCAGCTCGGTGGTCTCCGGGTGGCTGAAGCTGCCCCCCGGCCCACCGGCCACCGCCACCAGCGGGCGGTTCGCCGGAGGTGTGAACGCACCGAGAGCCTCCTCGGGAGACCAGGCCGGCGCCGGCAGCGGCGGGGCGGAGCGGGCCAGCCCGAGCAGCCGCTCCAGGTCGACCGTGGCGGCCACGGCCTCGCCCAGCCGGCGGACCGCACGGACGGCATCGGGCGAGTTGTCGACCACCGGGGCCACACCGTGCCGCCGCGACGGCAGCACCGCCGGCAGGTCCTGACGACGCAGCGCGCCGTAGACCGGCACTCCCACGTCGTCCAGCGCCTCGCGCAGCATCGCCTCGTGCCGCGACGACGCCACCCGGTTGAGGATCACCCCGCCGAGCCACAACTGCTCGTCGTACGAGCGGAAACCGTGCACCAGGGCCGCCACCGACTGACCCATCGCGGCCACGTCGATGACGAGCACCACCGGGCTACGCAGCGCGGCGGCCGCGGCGGCCGTGGACTCCTGCTCGGGGCGGCCACCGACCGAGTCGTACAGGCCCATGCTGCCCTGCACCACGGCGAGCCCGGCACCGGCGGCGCCGTGCGCCACCAGCGGGGCGAGCCGGTCGACGCCGACCAGTCGGGGGTCGATCACCCGACCCGGCCGACCGGAGGCGAGACCGAGGTAGGCGGCGTCGACGTGGTCCGGCCCGAGCTTGAACCCGGCGACGTCGACCCCTCGCTCGGCAAGGGCGGCGAGCAGCCCGATCGCCAGCGCGTTCTTACCGTGCCCGGAGGACGGCGCGCTGAGCACCAGGCGCGGCACGACGGTCATCATCGACTCCTCGCGAGCGGCGGCGGGTACGCGACGGGACGACCGAGGCCGATCCGTCGGCGTGACGATACCCGTCCGGCCGGAGACGCGAGCACCGCCAACCGGGGCGAGCGGATCGGCCCTGGCACGGCCCTGCGGGCCGGTCCCGGCCCGGTCTCGGCCCGAACCCGCCCCGGTCCAGGTCAGTGGCGCCGGTCATACGAGTAGCCTCGGTGCCGTGTACCGGTTCCTGCTGAGCCCACGTTGGCTGGGCGCTCTCGCGCTGACCTTGGTCGCCGCCGCCGTGATGGTCTTCCTCGGCAACTGGCAGCTGGACCGCTACCGGGGGCGCACCGAGGTCAATGAGCGGATCGACGCGGGCCAGCGGATGGCCCCCGCGCCGCTCGCCGACGCGCTGCGCGCTCCCACCGGCGGCGCGGGGACGGTGGGTCCGGCCCCCGCCGAGGACAAGGTCTGGACCCGGGTCACCGTCACCGGCCGGTACGACCCCGCGAACTCCGTGCTGGTGCGTGGCCGGACGGTGGACAGCCGGGTCGGCTTCGAGGTGCTCACCCCGCTGGTGCTCGCCGACGGCACGGCGCTGCTGGTGGACCGGGGCTGGATCCCGCCGGCACCGGGTGGGGCGACCGCCCAGCCGTCGGTGCCCTCCGTGCCGACCGGCGACGTGACGGTGGTCGGTCGGGTGCACGAGACCGAGAGCGGCGCCGGTAAGGCTGCCCGTCGCGACGGGCTGCTGGAGATCCGGCGGATCGGGTTGTCGCGGCTGGCCGGCGAGCTTCCCTACCCGGTCTACGGTGCCTACCTGCTGCTCGACGAGCAGACGCCGGCGGCCGATCCGGTGTTCAAGGCGGTGCCGGTGGGGCACACCAACAACTGGCAGAACTTCGGCTACGTCGTGCAGTGGTGGCTCTTCGCGGTGATGGCCCTGTTCGGTTACGGCTGGGTGGCCCGCCGCGAGGCCCGCCGGGCCGCCGGCATCGGCACCACCCCGGCACCCCTGGACCGGGCCGCCGAACCGACCCCGACCGCGTCCGCCTGATCTTGCCCGGTCAGCCACTCACGCGTCCGTCGTGGATGGCGCGGACCGCGTCGATGGTGTCCGCCTCGGCGGCGGACTTGTCGTCGCGATAGCGCACCACCCGGGCGAAGCGCAGCGCCACCCCACCGGGGTAGCGCGAACTCGTCTGCACCCCGTCGAAGGCGATCTCCACCACCTGCTCGGGCCGGACCCGGACCACCCACTCGCCGCGCTCCACGGCGAGGTCGAGGAATCGCTCGGTCTGCCACCGCAGCAACTCGTCGGTGAGCCCCTTGAACGTCTTGCCGAGCATGACGAAGTCGCCGGTGCTCGGGTCACGCGCGCCCAGGTGCAGATTCGACAACCAGCCCTGCCGTCGGCCACTGCCCCACTCGACGGCGAGCACCACCAGGTCGAGGGTGTGCCGCGGTTTGACCTTGACCCAGGCGGCACCGCGCCGGCCGGCGTCGTAGGGGGCGTCGGGTGCCTTGACCACCACGCCCTCCTGCCCGGCGTCGAGGGCGGCGGTGAAGGCCATTGCCGCCTGCTCCGGGTCGTCGACCTCCATCCGCCCGACCAGCAGCGACGAATCGACCGAACCGGCGAGGGCGGCCCACCGATCCCGGCCGGGAAGGTCGATCAGATCCTCGCCGTCGAGGTGCAGCAGGTCGAAGAAGTACGGAGTGAGCACTGTCGCCCCCGTGCTGGCAGCCGCCGCGAGCACCGCCGGGGCGACCGGAGTGCGCCCGGTGGTGCTCGGGGTGGTGCGTCGGGCGGCCCGGCTCGACGTCTGCTGGAACGGCAGTGGTCGGCCGGTCTCGTCCAGGCCGATCGCCTCGCCGTCGAGCACCATCTCCCGGCCGGGGAGGGCACGGACCGCGGCGACCACCTCGGGCACCCGGGTGGTGATCTCGTCGAGGCTGCGGGTGAAGACGGCGATGTCGGCGCCGGAGCGGTGCACCTGGATGCGGATGCCGTCGAGCTTCACGTCGACCACCGCCGGCAAGCCGGTCGCGCCGAGCGCCGCGTCGACCGAGGGAGCACTCTGCGCGAGCATCGGTGCCAACGGTCGGCCGACCCGCAGACCGAACCCGGCCAACTCGGCGGCACCGCCGGCCAGCGCGGCCACCGCCACAGCCCGCAGGTCACCGGCGAGCAGCAGCGCCCGGCGGACCGCCGCCACCGGCACGTCGGCGGCCCGGGCCACCGCGTCGGCGAGGAGCCCGGCCTGAGCCCCCTGGCGTAGCTCGCCACTGAACAGACCGGTGAGCAGGCGCTGCTCGTCGGCCGTCGCCGCCGCGTAGAGGGCACCGAGCAGCGACCGCCGCCGAGCCTGCGAGCCCGAGCCGTGCACCGCGGCGATCTGCGCGATGGCCGCGTCGACGGCGGCCACGGTCAACGTCGGCTCGGCGGCCGGTGGCGGCAGGTCACGCAGACTCGCGTAGCCGACCCCGGTCTGCCGTTGGCGCAGCTCACCGGCGAGATAGCCAGCGCCGGGCTCGATCTCGGCGGGATCGAGGCGGCGCAGCGCGTCAGCGAGCAGCGCCACCTTGGCCCGTCGGCTACTGGTGGCGCCGACGGCGGCCGAGGTGGCTGCCAGGTCGAGGAACCGCACGTAGCTCATCCTGCCAGTCACCTCCGACACCGCCCGGGCATTGCCGTGCCCGGGTGGTGTCGGCAGGGTGCCGCCCGCTCACGCGGACGACGGGTCAGGCGGATCAGGCGGAGATGGGCTCCTCGATGCGCAACCCTCGGGCGCGGACTTCGCCGGCGACCCGGGAGAGCACCGAGTCGAGGGCGACCAGAGCGGCGGAGAGCTCACCGAGCTGTTCGTTGAGCGTGTCCTCGGACCACGCGGAGACATCGACATCTCCCAGTGCGCTGACAGCGGCCCCCAACCGGGCCATCACCTCGTTCGTACTCATGTACGAAAGGCTATAACAGACAGCCGTCCGACACGCCGTAAACTCCCAGATCAGGCCCAAAGTTGCCGTTCTGGTGCCTACCTGCTCGCTGCCGCCACGTTGCCCAGCAGGAGAGCCTCGGCGAGGCACACCTTGGCGAACTCACCCAGGTGCAGACTCTCGTTCGGGCCGTGCGCGCGGGCGTGCGGGTCCTCCACTCCGGTCACCAGGATCGCCGCCTTCGGGAACATCTCCTGGAAGGTGGCGATGAACGGAATCGAGCCACCGATGCCGATGTCCACCGGATCGGTGCCATCCCAGGCGACCCGGAATGCTGCCCGGGCGGCGTCGAACATCGGCCCGGACGCGTCGATCACGCACGGGTCACCGTCGTGTTCGAAGGTGACCGTCACCTGCGCACCCCACGGCGCGTGCTGCTCCAGGTGCGCGCGCACCGCCGCGTACGCCCGCTTGGGGTCGTCACCCGGGGCCAGGCGGATGCTGAGCTTCGCCTTCGCGGCCGGCACCAGGGCGTTCGGCGCCTCGCCGGTGGACGGCGCGTCGATGCCGAGCACCGCCAGCGCGGGCTTGGTCCAGATCCGGTCGGTGATCCGGCCGGTGCCGATGAACTGCACGCCCTCGGCCAGCCCGGCCTCGGCCCGCACCCGGTCCTCCGGGTAGTCGACGGTGGCGCCCACCCGGGCGACCAGCCCTTCCACGGCCACGTCACCGGCGTCGTCGTGCAGGGTCGCCAGGAGCCGGACCAGCGCGGTGAGCGCGTCCGGCACGGCGCCGCCGAACATGCCGCTGTGCACCGCGTGGTCCAGCGTGCGCACCTCGACGAAACAGTTGACGATGCCGCGCAGCGAGGTGGTCAACGCCGGTACGCCGATGTCCCAGTTGCCGGAGTCGGCGATCACGATGACGTCCGAGGCGATCTCGTCGCGGTGATCGATCAACAGTTGCTCCAGCGAGTCGGAGCCGTACTCCTCCTCGCCCTCGATGAAGAGGACCACGCCGACCGGCAGCGCGTCACCGTACGCGCGCAGCGCCGCGACGTGCGCCATGATCCCGGCCTTGTCGTCGGCCGCGCCTCGGGCGTAGAGCCGACCATCCCGTTCCACCGGCTCGAACGGGTCGGACTCCCACAGCGACCGGTCGCCGACCGGCTGGACGTCGTGGTGGGCGTAGAGCAGCACGGTGGGCGCACCGGGCGGGGCGGCCCGACGGCCGATCACCGCCGGCTGGCCACCGGAGCGCACGATGTCGACGTCCAGGCCACAGCCGCGCAGCAGCTCGGCGACCGCCTCGGCGGAGCGTTCCACGTGCGAGTGGTCGAAACCCTCGAAGGCGATGCCGGGGATGCGGACGAGGCGCTCCAGGTCGGCCCGTACGCCAGGCATCTCCCGCTCGACGGCGGCCCGCACCTCGGACTCGGACATGATCGGTGAGGTCATGACCGGCATCGTATGCCGGCCTTACCCGGGCGTGCCGGCCGAGCCCGTACCGTCACCGCCTCCCGCCGGGCCGGCACCTGCCCGCGCGCCGGGGGCGGCCCGGCCGGCGCGATGCGCGCGGCCCGCCGCCTCGGTAGCCGCATCCATCCACGAGCGGGCCCGACCGGCGGTGCCGCCCACCCACTCGCCGACGTCGCTCGCGCCGTCGCCGAGGCGACGCAGCAAACCCACCAGCGGGTCGGTGGAGCGGCTGAACTCCTCCCGGTACGACTCGGCAGCCGCCTTGATCTCCTCCGAGACGCTCGTCGAGCTGTCGTCCTCGCGGCGCGGATAGTCCCCGGCCAGCACCCGCCCGTACGCCCCGGAGTCGATCCACTGGCGCAGTTGCGCAGCCCGCGCCACCGGCGTCGGATGGGTGCTCCACGCGGTCATCCGAATCTTGTGCAGGCTGTCGCGCAGGTCACCGCCGCCGGCGTACTCGGCGGCCTGCTCCAGGAAGGCGGCGGTGTCGATCTGGGACAGGTCACCGCCGCCAGCCAGCTTCATCAGCAGCCGCAGCGCGGCCGCCGGGTCCTGCCCGGCGAGCAGACCAGCCCGGTCGGCGGAGAGTTCCGCCTTGCGCCACCACTCCAGCATCGCCGCGATGATGGCCCGCAGCGCGATCGCGCCGACCGGCAACCAGCTCAGGTTGGCCGCCCACCGGGTAAGGATCATGAGCATGGTCTTGTAGACCGCGTGCCCGCTGCCCACGTGGCCCAACTCGTGGCCGAGCAGGCAGCGCAGCTCGTCCTCGTCGAGTTGCTGCACGCACGCGGAGTTCAGCACGATGAACGGCCGCTCCAACCCGACCGCCTCAGCGCCCAACCAGGGCGACTGGGTCACGTACAGCTCGGGCAGCTCGGCCACGTCGAGCACCGCCGCGGCCTCGGTGTAGCGCTGCCACACCGCCGGGTACTGACGGTGGTCGACCCGGATCCCGGAGGCCAACACGGACAGCCGGAAACCCCGCTCGTTCCACATCCCGAAGAACGCCCGCACCACATCGTCGAACCCGCGCAGCTCCCGCAACGCGACCAGGGCGCCCCGGTCGGCCGGGTGCTCCCAGGCCCGCGAGCTGATGCCGGTGAGGGTGATCCGACGCCGCGCTGGCGCATCCGCTGCCGTCATGGTGGCTCCCCGTTCGCCGTAGCTCCCCGCATCGTGAGCTCCCCGCATCGTGCCCCAGCCAGCGGCCGACGTCCATGCCCGCTCGGGGACTGACGTTGATGCCCGCTCGGGGACTTACGTTGATGCCCGCTCGGGGACTGACGTTGATGCCCGCTCGGCTGCTGACGCTGACGCCCCGCTCAGCGAATGCGCGTGTAGTACCGATCCGCGTCGTGCGGCAGCGTCGGCGCGCCATCGACCACCAGGTGCGCGTGGGTCACGGTCTCGTCGGCGGCGAAGTGCGCACGCTCCCCCTCATGCCAACGACGCAGCTCGGGAAGGATCTCCGGCCCGTCCCGGGCGACCGCGCGAGCCAGCCGCAGCGACGCGGGCGCGGTGACGAACACGGCCAGCGTCAGCTCCGGCCGGACCACCGCTCGGGCCGCGCTGACCCCCTCCACCACCAGCACCGGCGCCGCCGGAACCGGAACCGGCCAGGGCAGAAAGCATTTCCGGACCCAGCTGTACCTCCGGTAGACACCCGGCTCCCCGTTGCGCAGCGGAGCGAGCACCCCCTCCTCGAGCCGGGGCCAGAAGGTGACCTGGTCATCCCAGCCGTCGAGCAGGTCGTCGGTGTGCAGCAGCGGCGGTCGGCCGCCAAGCAGCGCCGCCAGGGCAGCCGCGAGCCGCGCGGCGAACCGGCTCTTACCCGCGCCACTCGGCCCGTCGACTGCGACCAGCCGGGTCCGCCCCAACCGCGCCGGGCCCGCGAGCACCCGACGGGCCAATTCGGCGTACGCCTCGACAACTGCCACGGTCGGCCCGCCAGTTCCCGGGTCCGGTGCGGCGTCCTGCTCCAGCGCAGCCTGCGGGTTCGGCCCGTCAGCCTGCGGGTTCAGCGCGGCGTCCCGGTTCAGCGCAGCCTCGCGTGGTGCATGACCGCAGTATGCCGCCACGGCCGCTGGGCGGGGTGATCGACTCCGGCTCATTGATGTCGCGGTATCCCGGTCACCAGGACACCGCGACTTCAGCAAAGCCGAGTGGATCAAGCCGGTTGGGCGGTCACGATGGGCCACCCTGACACGTCCGGCTGACCGTCCCGGCCGAGCATTCTCACGTCCGGGGGAATTGGGGCGGCGACGGGTGACGGGCGGCCCGTTCGCCGCCCCGGGTGCTACCGAATCGGCATGATCGGGTGGTGCTCCGAGACGTGATGAGCCCCGGTATAGACGCCCTGCTCGAACAGGCCCGCGCCGGGCTGCACCGACTGACTCCGCAACAGACCGTCGAAGCGGTCCGAGGTGGTGCGCTGCTGGTCGACACCCGCACCGAACCGCAACGCCGCGAACAGGGCGACCTGCCGGGTGCGGTCGTCATCGACCGGACCGTACTGGAATGGCGCCTCGATCCGGCCAGCGCCTGGCGGATCCCGGAAGCCACCGGGTACGACCGGGAGATCGTGCTGGTCTGTCGACAGGGCTACAGTTCCAGCCTTGCCGCCGCCAGCCTGCAGACCCTCGGGCTGCGCCGGGCCACCGACATGATCGGCGGCGTGGACGCCTGGCTCGCCGCCGGCCTCCCCACAACCGACCGCCCAGCCGACATCCGCCCCTGAACCCCAGCACCTAGCGGTGCTGTCCAGGGCCCCCGCGACCCCGAGACCTCGCGACCCCGCGACCCAGCGACCTCGCGACCCAGCGACCCAGCGACCTCGCCACCTCGCGACCCCGCGACCTCGCCACCCCGCGGCCCCACCACTCGCGACCTCGCAACCCGCGACCTTGCGGCCGCGCCCACCTCAAGATCGTGCTCGATCCAGGAGATAGGCCCCTCCTCGGCGGGGCGAGGCCCCTATAACAGAGATCGAGCACGATCATGCGGAAGTGGCGACCCAAGGACGGGCCGCGGCCAGGCGGGCAGGCGGGCAGGCGGCTAGCTGAAGATCACGCCTCACCGCCCGGCCCCCTACCCCACCGTCCGCAGGGGATGGTGGGCCGGTCAGGAAGGTGGAGCGCCGGGTGGGATGAAGGGGAGGTTTGCGGGTGGGCCGGCTTCGATGAGACGCCAGAGGGCGTCGGTATCCAGGTGTTCTTCGACCAGGTCACCGAGCAGGTCCAGTGAGCGTTCCCGAGCGGCGGCGAAGCTGGTGGCCGGCGCGATCCGGAAACCGCTGCGGCCGGCCAGGCGAGCCGACTCGGTGAGGAACCACCGGCGGAACTCGTCGGACTCGAACGCCCCGTGCCAGTGCGTGCCGTGCACCGCGCCGAGCACAGCGCCCTCTCCGATACCGTCGTCGCTGGTCAGCAACGGGGTCAGACCGGGGTCGGCGGATGAGACGTACCCGTGGTGGATTTCGTAGCCGCGCACCGGGAGGCCGCCGTGGCCGGTGCCCACCGACTGCCGGACGGTCTTGCGCGGATCGAAGGTGACTTCGATGGGCAGCAGACCGAGCCCCGGCACACTGCCCTGTCGGCTCTCCACCGGGTCGTGGATGGCGCGGCCGAGCATCTGGAAGCCGCCGCAGAGACCGAGCAGAGGCTTGCCAGCCGCCACATGTGTGGCCACCGCGTCGGCCAGGCCGGTTTCGCGCAGCCAGGCGAGGTCGGCGACGGTGGACTTGGAGCCGGGCAGGACGACCAGGTCGGCGGCGGCCAGCTCGGCCGGTTCGATGGTGAGGCGTACGCGGACGCCCGGCTCGGTGGCGAGTGCCTCCACGTCGGTGGCGTTGCTGATCCGGGGTAGGCGGACGACCGCCACGTCCAGCCATTCGGTGCCGTGCGGGGCGGCGGGTCGGCCGAGCACCCGCCCGTAGGCGAGTGAGTCCTCCGCGTCGAGCCACAGATCCAGTGCCCAGGGCAGCACCCCGTACGTGGGTCGGCCGGTGACGTGCCGCAGCATGTCCAGACCCGGCTGGAGCAGCCCACGATCGCCCCGGAACTTGTTGATCACGAAGCCGGCGATCAACGCCTGGTCAGCCGGGTCGAGCAGGGCCACGGTGCCGAACATCGAGGCGAAGACCCCGCCCCGATCGATGTCGCCGACGACGATGGTGGGCAGGTTGGCGTGCCGGGCCAGCCCCATGTTGACGTAGTCACCGGCCCGCAGGTTGATCTCCGCTGGGCTGCCGGCGCCCTCGCAGATCACCACGTCGTACGTCTCACGCAGCTCGGCAAGCGCCGCGTACGCGGTCTCGGCCAGCCGGGGCCGTAGCTGCCGGAAAGTGCTGGCGGTGATCGTGTCGACCGCCTCACCCAACAACACCACCTGACTGGCCAGGTCGCTGCCCGGCTTGAGCAGCACCGGGTTGAACCGCAGGTCGGGTGCGAGCCCGCACGCTGCGGCCTGCATGGCCTGGGCACGCCCGATCTCGCCGCCACGCCCGTCCGGCCCGACGACCACGGCCGAGTTGTTCGACATGTTCTGTGCCTTGTACGGCGCCACCTTCACGCCCTGCCGGTGCAGCCAGCGGCAGATGCCGGCGGTCAGCACGCTCTTTCCGGCATCGGACGTCGTGCCGGCGACCAGCAGCCCGCCGCTCACCGCCCACGCCCATCGGTCGCAGCAGCCAGCCCGCGCTCATCGGCCGCACGAACCAGCCCACGCCCGCCGGTCGCAGCAACCAGCCCGCGCCGAGGCACGGCACCGAGCAGTGCGCGCCTGCTCACGGCACCGACCAGCCGGCCGAGAGTCACCGGGTACGCGGCGGCCAACCCGACGGCGGCCAGCCCGACCGCGCCGGAGATCCGGGCCGCCCGCTTCAGGTGCCGCGCCTCCGGGCGGGGGCCGTCGCCGAGGAACGGCCGCACCTCGGAGCGCCCGAAGTAGACGTTGCGGCCACCGAGGCGGACGCCGAGCGCACCGGCCATCGCCGCCTCGCACTGGCCGGCGTTGGGACTCGGGTGGTCGTTGCGGTCACGCCGCCACACCCGCCAGGCACGCTGTCGGTCCCCGTGCGCGACCGGCGCGACGGCGATGGTGAGCAGCCCGGTCAGCCGGGACGGCACCAGGTTGAGCGCGTCGTCCAGCCGAGCCGCCGGGGTGCCGAACCGCGCGTAGCGCGCCGATCGGTGCCCGACCATCGCGTCGAGGGTGTTGGCCGCGCGGTAGCCCAGCAGCCCGGGTAGGCCGGCGACCGCACCCCAGACCAGTGGGGCGACGACCGCGTCGGAGGTGTTCTCCGCGACCGACTCGACAGTGGCACGGGCCAGCTCCGACTCGCCCAGCGTCGACGGGTCACGCCCGCAGAGGTTGCCGAGGCGCAGCCGGGCAGCGGGCAGGTCGCCGGCGCGCAGCGTACGACCCATGGCGGTCGCTTCGTGCCGTAACGTGCGACCGCCCAGCACGGTCCAGGTGCCGGCCGCCACGAGCACTGCCCGGGTCACCGGCCGATGCCGGGTAGCCGCCGCGGCGACCGCCCCGAGCAGTACCGGCCCGCCGACAGCCAGCGCGGTGAATGTCGTACCCGCCGTTCGGTCCGGGCGGTAGAGACGGCGCTCCAACGTTCCTGCGGCCTGCCCGAAGCCGGCCACCGGGTGCCACCGGCGTGGGTCGCCGAGCAGCCTGTCCAGTGCGTACCCGGCCAGCAGCCCCACCGCGTTCGCCATCGGCGCTGTCCGTCGCACCCGCACCACCTCCGGCCGGCCAGCCTAGACGAGCACCGGAGTGAACCAACCCAGCCCACGGTGCCGCACCGGCGACGAGCACCCCGTGTGGCGAGCGGGCGGACCGGCTCCGGCCGCTGCCGCCCGGCAGCCTGCGGGACGACCGGCCGTTGCCACGCGGGGTGACGACGCTGGTCGCGCCGCCACCCCGCCCCCGTCGTGCCGATCGGTCAGGCTGGCTGCGGGATCCGGCCCCGACCGCGCCGCCCTCGACCGGACTGCGCCGGCTCCGGTTGCCCCTCGTCTGGCACCGGCCCCAACTCGAGGTCCAGGTCACCGTCGGCGTTGCCATCGCTCGCCTCGGGCGGCGGGGCCAACTCGTCGTCGAGGCCCGTCGGGACGTCGACCTGCCCGCCCGGCCCGCCGCTCGGGAGGCCTCTGCCGTCAGCAAAGACCCCACCGTCAGACGAGACCCCGCCACTCAGGGAGTCGTCCTCCGGGGTCTCGCCGAACGGGCTGGTGCCGACCGGGCTGGTCCGCAGCTCGGCGTAGTCGGGCAGCTCGAAGTCGTCGTCCAGCGAGCGGTCGTCGGGCAGGACGGGTGTCTGCCCGGCCGGCACCGGCTCGGTGGGCTCGCCGTGCACCCGGCTCTCGGCTTCCGCGTCCTCCACGGTGCTGGTCGTCATGCTCGGCCGGTTGCGCAGGAACCGGGCTCGGCCCCGGGACAGATCGTGGCCGACGGCGACCGCCTCCAGCTCGTAGAGCGTGCGGTGGTTGCCGGCGTCGTCGGTCCAGTCGCGGGTGTAGAGCCGCCCGCAGACCACCACGGGATCGCCGACCATGACGGAGGACGCGACCCCCTCGGCGAGCTTTCGCCAGCAGTTGACGCGGACGCGGAGCGAGTTGCCGTCGACCCACCGGCCGCTGTCCCGGTCGAGTCGGCGGGCGGTGGAGGCGACCTTGAAGTTGGCCACCAGGGTGTTGCTCTGGGTCGTACGCCGCCACTCGGGCGTAGTCAGCACATTGCCGACAATTGTCACGTAAGTGTCGAACATCGTCCCTCCAGGGGGATCGGGGCCTGCCAGCGCGAGTCGACTCGACACCGAGCCTGGGCACTGAGGGCACGCACCGCCAGCGCCCATCCCCGACCTGTGGACAACGAACCCACCTGTGGACAACGCCCTGATCAAGCCCTCGTGTGGTACGCGCAACCCGCCCGACCCGACGTCGACGTTTTCCAGGCCGTACGAACTGGGTAAGCACTTGATCAACGCACCACCGACAGCTGCACGTCGACGAGAGGTCAGCGCCATGATGATCACTACCATCGGCTTCGCGAACGCTTCCGAGGCGCGGCGATGAGCGCCGTGGCGAACCCGGCCACCGTGGCTGAGTGCCTGCGGGTGGGCGCCGGGTTCTCGCAGGGCGACCGCAACTGGATCGCCGAGCAGTTCGCCACCCTCGACGCCCGGCTCGCCGGATTCCACGCGGACGCCACCGAGCTGGAAGTGTCGGTCAAGGACCGGGAGGCGCGCGGCCAGAAGGTCACTCTGGAGTGCTGGGTCGCCGGTCGGCAGAAGATCGTCACCACCTCCGGCGAGGAGGACCTGCACGCCGCCCTCAACGACGTCCGCGACGACCTGCGCCGCCGGCTCAACGATGCCAAGACCCGCCAGGAGCCCCGGCACAACAAGCACCTACGCGACGTCCCCCAGCCCCAGGATGAGGCCGACGACCTAACCCCCCGCGCCGACGCGGAAACGGCGTAACCCACCCCCCGCCCCGCGATCTTGCGCTTTCGAACGTCGATTCACGGCTATCACCCCTTATGTCGCGACAGAAAGTGCAAGATCGCGGGGGTGGACGGGCGGGGTGAGGTAGGCGGCGGATGCGGGCTACCGCTGGGTAGGTTCGCGGCGTAGCGTCGCGTTCGTGGAACCGGACGTGTTGGGGCCGCCGTACGAGCGGCAGACGATCGACCTGGGCACTGACGACGAGGGGCCCGTTGTCGCGACCCTGGTCCGGCGGCGGGCCGAGCACCCCACCAGGCGGGCCGTTCTCTACGTGCACGGCTTCGTCGACTACTTCTTCCAGACCCACCTGGCCGACTTCTTCGCCGAGCGAGGCTGGGATTTCTACGCGCTCGACCTGCGCAAGTACGGCCGCAGCCTGCTCCCGGGCCAGACCCCGAACTTCTGCCGCGACATCAGCGACTACCTCCCCGAGCTGGATGCCGCTGCCGAGATCATCCGCAAGGACGACGGGCACGAGACCCTGCTGGCGATGGGCCACTCCACCGGCGGCCTGATCATCTCGCTCTGGGCGGACGCCCGCCGCGACGCCGGCACCATCGACGGCCTGGTGCTCAACAGCCCCTTCTTCGACCTGAATGCCCCCTGGGCGGTGCGCCGACCCCTCGCGGCCGCCGTGTCCCGGCTGGGCCGCAGGGCGCCGCACCGCATTCTCCCGTTCGGGCTGGGCACGGTGTACGGCGAGAGCATCCACTCCGACCATCGCGGCGAGTGGACCTACGACCTGGCGTGGAAACCGCTGGCCGGGTTCCCGGTCCGGGCTGGCTGGCTCAACGCGATCCGCACCGGGCAACGCCGGCTCCGCGCTGGGCTGGACATCCAGGTGCCGGTGTTGCTGGCCTGCTCGACCCGCTCCTTCCGGGGCACCAAGTGGCACGACAACGCGACCCTGGCCGACGCCGTACTGGACGTCGAGCACATGGTCCGCTACGCCCCCCGCCTCGGTCGCCACGTCACCGTGGCCCGCTTCGACGGTGGGCTGCACGACCTCACGCTCTCCGGCCCCGCCGTACGCAAGAAGGTCTTCGACGAGGTAGGCCGCTGGGCCGAGGCGTTCCTCGCCGCCGGCCCCACCGCCCCGGCCGACGCGGCGGGGGCGGCAACGCCCGGCGACTGATCGGCCCGGACGGCGTGCGGATCAGATGTCGCCGGGCGTCGCCGGGAGGACGGCACGGATCCGGTCGAAGGTCGCCACCTGGTGCTCGCCGACGCCGGGCAAGACCAGGCCCAGGCAGTACGGGGAGACTTCACCGGCACCGTCAGCCTGGACGATGAAGACCGGCGCGCCGACGTACCCCGGTGGCAGCTCGGTGGTGATCAACACGGCGTCCCCGTCGCGGACCACCCGCTCGATCGCGACCTCCAGCGGTCGCGACCCGTCTTCGCGTACCCCATGGGCCAGCACGAAAGCGGAACCGGCGTCGGCGCCGAGGCGGGCGACCACCTCGGGCCCGGCGGCGATCCCCGCCGGCACCGGCTGCACGCGCCACCGCCAGCCGCCGTCGCCGGCGTAGCGGTGCAGGCCAGCGGTCGGCAACACCGCGACCCCGTCGCCCGGGAAGCGGGCCCAGCCGGGCACGATCTCGGCCACGGCAACGACGGCCGGTGCGACCCCCGCCGGCTCGGTGACGCTCGCCCGCAGGCTCAACTCACCACCCGACCCGCCCACCAGGTCGGCCGCCGTCAGCAGCGACTCCCCCACCGGGTCGTCGCCGCCCCGAGAGAAGAAGGCGGTGCCGAAGTCGTCCGACGATCGGTACGGCAGGATGGCGCGACCAACGACCTGGCACAGCTCGTAGGCGACGCTGCTCTCGGCGTCGGAATCCAGCAACACCAGCCCAAGGTACGGTCCGAGGCAAGGTCGGTCCGCAGGAACCCGGATGCCCGTTAGGCGGCGAACGTGAGACCCTGCTCGGCGACGCGGACGCGGGCACCCTTTTTGCCGCCGGGCAGTGCGACGGCGGTACCCTCTGGGCGCGACATCCACGCCACACGCGCCCGTAGCTCAGCGGATAGAGCAGGGGACTTCTAATTCGTCAGATGTACCCGCACCACCCCGCATGACCAGCAGTTCTGGTATTCGGTGCGGGTCGCTACGGAGGGGTGCGGTACACCCTCTAGTACACCCTCGGTTCGTTACCGACCGTCACGACGGACCGGAACGTCACCCGTCGGTCCGTCGATCAGCTTCCGGGCGAGCAGCCGCGCGTTGCGAATCGTCTCTGGATCCAAGCCAACGCCCGGTTGTTGCACAGGGAAGCGCACCGTCTCTCCCTGCTGGCCACCCACGACCGCAGACAAGTACTGAGCACCGTCATGGCGCTTGTGCGACTGAGGCAAGTAGGCGACACGGCTCTTGCTGACATTGCCGCCCAGCTCGTCCAGCGCTGCGGCGACCCGCTCCAGGCCCGCACTCAGGTCGTGGCAGCGCTGCGCTTCACTCGATCGGACAATCCAGCCGCACCCCCCGACAACCCACAGGCCGACGAAGATCGCGTATAAGCCCGGCGGGGCAGTCACTGACGGATGCGCCTGACTGATGATGAAGAGAGCGCCGGCGCTGGTCAGTGCAACCACGCCAAGGGCAAGGTAGCCATATTCGGTGCGGCGCCGTGGCGGGTCAAGGTGAAGAGTTCCCCACGTTTTGTCCATCGTGGAAGTTTCACGGGTGGGGCGGGGGGTGGGGCAACGGTCGCGCGCCGTGATTCGCAAATAGCGAACGTTAGTCACCTCAGCAGTTCCCATCCTGGCCACAATTGGAGTTGTTACAACTCCAATCGTTCCGATCTGCTCAGTCGACCGGCACCACAACCTGGTCGCCCGGATACGCCTCGGGCAATCCGTCCGGCCCAGTGATGACTAGCACGGGCACCCCGTCCGCCATCCCAAACGCCGCGCGCTCCGCTGGCGTCGGCATGCGGGTAGACACCACCGAACCCGGCTCCGGACGCACGATCTGGGGCTCTGCCGGCACGGGGACTCTCATGCCGTAGCCGTGCTGAACGACGACGACGCCCTCCGCCCGCAAAGCAGCGACGGCCCGCCGCACCGTGGTGCGGCCCAGTCCGTACTGCTGGCCGAGCTGCGCCTCCGACGGTAGCGCGGCGCCCGGGGCGAACTCACCGCTACCGATCCGAGCGCGCAGGTCGTCGGCCAGCTGTCGCCAAGCTGGCACCCCTGACCGAGCGTCGATCATGGACGGAGACGGTATGGTGCGGCCGTGGGTCGTCCGCACGTGGACACGTGTCCACGAGTTGCCCTGTTAGGTGACTCGGCGATGCCGCCCGCCACGCGAGGCCCGGAGTCGCGACCGGACCCTTGCCAGAGAGCTCTACCGTGCGACGCAGGGGGTACGCAATGGGCCTACGCCGCGACGTCGTCGCCCAGGTCGCCCTGGCGACGATCCTGGCCGGACTACTCATCATGGCGGTCGGTGCATCGCCGCCGCGACAGCCAGCGCCGCCGGCGTCGCCGGCGCGGACGTGGCGGCCGGCGACCGAGCTGGAGCGCCGCGAGTACGAGCGGCAACAGCTCCTCGATGAGATGGACCGGCTGTACGGGACCCCGTCCCCAACGCCGCAACCCCGGCACCTCAGCCGAGCGGCATCCGGTCATAGATGCGAGCGACCCGACGCGCGTCGGCAACGGACCGCAGGAGCTCCACCGGCCGGCCGGCGCGATCCCGAGTGGTCCGCCAGGTCTCCAGCACCATGCCCGCGTCCGGCAGATCCAGGCGCCGCTGCTCGTCCGCAGTCGGCGCCCGACCAGTGACCTCCTCGGTCGCAGTGGCCAGCTCGACTCCCGCCGCGGTAAGTGCCGCATAGAGGCCGCCTACGACCTTGGCGCTGTGCTCCAGCGCGGTGCCGGCGGCGATGTCCGCCGGGATCCAGGACTCCTGCAGCTGCGCCAGGTCGTCGCCGGCGTACATCAGCCGCTGGCGGTGCACCACCTCGGTGTCGGGTGGCAGCTCCAGGCGCCGCGACACGTCCGCCGGCGCCGGCTCCCGGCCGACACCGGTCACCTCCACTCGGGACGGCACGCCCTGCTCGGCGCACGCGGTCTCCCACGGGCCGAGCTCGCGGCCGGAGCGGGTCGGGTCGACCGCGCCGGCGTAGTGGGTGAGTGTGACCCGCACCGGCGGTTGCGACACGACCGTGCCCTGGCTGGTCGCCGTGGTCACGAGGCCGAGGACCTTCAGTGCGGCCAGCGCCCGTCGCACCGTCTCGCGCGACACGCCGTACTGCGTGGCCAGCGCCTGCTCTGTCGGCAATCGGTCACCCGGCCGGTGCGTGCCCGATTCGATCGCATTCCGCAGCGCGGCGGTGATCTCGCGGTAGCCCATGGGCATCAGGTCTGCCTCCCTCCCCGAGCGGTCGATCACCAGTATGCGTACGCGGACGCTTGACGGGCCATCCGATCCTGCTCACACTCAGCGTAGAGGTTTGCGTACGCAAACCACCGATGAGGGGACGCTGATGTGGCGCAACCTGATCAACCGCATCTTCCGCCGCCGAGGCTGGGGGCACGCCGCCACCCAGGCATGGGAAGCAGACGACCGCCGGGCCGCCCAGCAGCGGCTACTCGATCAGGCGCGGCACCGGCAGGCCGATCACCGCTACGACGGCAGGTCGGACTGACGATGGGCGAGATCCCGGCACCGACCACCGTCCGGGACGCCTTCGCGGCGTACGCCCAGCGGGTGTCACGAGCCCTCATCGCCGTCGAGGCGCTGCTGGTCGACGAGCACGTGCCGCGCCGCCCGGAGTGGGAGTGCCAGGCATGCGACACCGGCACACCCTGGCCGTGCGCTCCCGCCCAGGTGCGTCTACTGGAGGCGTACCGCCGCGACCTGGCGGGCCTGTCGGACTACGTCAGCACCCTCTATCACGCCGCGCTCGAGGACCTGCGCACCGACAGCTGGCGCGAGCTGCGCGACCGGTTCGTCGGCTGGATTCCGTGAAGGCCGCGGCCACGCCGGTGAGGGTCGGGGAAGTCCTGAGCCTGACCCGCTCGGCGAGCGTGCAGTTCAGCCGCCGACCGATCGCGGTCCGGGTCATCCGGCCCCTGACTGACCGGCACACCTACGACGGATGGCTCTGGATCGACGCCTACGAGCTGGGCCCTGCGGGCGATGCCGTCGCCCGGCGCGAGTTGTTCGTCCGCGTCGACGGGCTGATCCGGGCCGGATCGTGAACGGGCCGATCGACGACTCCCCAGGCATGCCGCCCGCGAGCGGCGCGTCGCGCTGCATGGGCTGCGCGGGATTGGCCGGGGCCGGCCATAACTGCGGTGGGGACAAGATCCCCGCCCAGGGCGTGGGCTGGTGGTGCGACTGCCCCGAGGCTGAGTGCCGCCGCCGGCAACAAGGCATCTGGCCCGAGCCAGAGACGAAACGTCGGCGAACCCGCCGAACGTAGGCGGCCCCGGGAACGGCGATGCAAGCGCCGCCCCAGGGGCCTGGACCAGACACTGGAGGTCTGACTTATGCACCATCCTGACCGAACACGCCGCGCCGTCAAGGCCCTGGCGTTCCTGCTCGCCATCACCGCGGTACTCGCCTGCGAGGGCGAAGGCGGCGTCAAGAGCGACCGACCCGCCACCGACAAGCAGGTCGACCCACGTGCTCAGCGGGTCGTCACGATCGAGATCACCGAGGCCACCGGCCCCTACGACATCTACGTCCGGGCGGCGAAGGTCGGCGAAGCGCGAGGCGACCACACCCGCGACAAGATCGCGGGCGGCAAGTACAAGCAGACCCTGGACTACACGTCCGGGCTGAAGATCGAGATCACCGTTACCGCGACCGGGCACAGAACCGACATGTTCCGCTGCGAGATCAGCGACGGGGAGAAACGGGCCCGGGAGCGCGGCGCCGGTCAGGTGCAGTGCAAACTCACAACCTCGCGGTGACCCGACGCCGTACCCACCGCGACCAGGCCCGCCGGGCCCGCTGACGCCAGGTCAGCGACAGCACCGGCTCCGGGGGGTTCAGTCTCCAGCCACCAGCCATGCGGCCAGTATGAGCCACCCACCCGCACAGCGAAATGCCCCCGCCAGCCTGATTAGGCGAGCGGGGGCATTTCGGCGGTCTATGCCTGCCGCGGCTTGCGGCCACGTCTCGCCGGCGCACCCGTGCGCTTGCGGTGCGCGGTGACGCGGCGGTTGACCTCGGAGGCGGAGATGCCCAGCTCGGCGGCGACCTGGTCGTAGGTGGCGGTGTCGCAGGCCGTGGCCACGGCGGCGTCCTGCACGGCGGCCAGGGCGCTCTTGATGAGCGGGGCGAGGTCGCCGGCGGCCCGGTAGCAGGCGGCCGGGTCGAGCTGGTCGACGACGGCGAGCCGGGCGGCGAGGTCGGAGAGCGTCTCAGTCATGAGGAAATACTAGCCCACCCTATTGACTTAAACAACAGGGCAGGCTAGTATTTAGGTACAGGCAAGCGAGAGAGGGAGACGAAGATGAACCGGCAGGCGAAGACCACCGCAGAGCAGATCCGCCTCGGACGCAGGGCAATCATGTTCCCCGGGGTTGCCTCCACCGGCCGACCCGCCCGGTTCATCGACGGCCCGGCCGGTGCCCGCCACCACCTGCTCACCGAGCGGGCCGCCGCCAGCCCTCGCCACCCGCGCACCGTCCGCACCACCCACGACGGCCGCCGGGTGGTGATGCGCCGCACGGGCCGCCTGGCCTGACCCGGGCAGGGCGAAGCGCCCCCGCCGGCTGGAGAGCCGAGCGGGGGCGCTTCGTTTCGGCGCAAAGGTTGCCTAGGGCAACCAACTGTTAGTCCGCCGGCGCGGTCGCAAGCCACGGCACGTACGTCCGCAGCCAAGCGTCCACCCCCGGCAGTGCCAAGACGCGGGTGATCGCACCGGCGACGCCCACCGCCTGGGCGACCGCCGGCACGGTGTCCACACCGGCGGTGGCGGCCGCCACCGGAAGCAGCGACAGCGCACCAACGCCGGCGGCGAAGAGCGTCCGGACGGTCGCCCGCCACGGGTAGCGGGTCTGAGTCGGCTGTGCGGATGAGTTGGGCTGCACGGTTTACCTCCTTGGGTACGGTCGGGCTCAGTTGAGCAATCGGGGCAGCAGCGCGGTACCGAGCGCCGCAGCGGACACCAGCAGTGCCGCCGCCGGCAGCGGCCACTGCCTCGACTCCAGATGCCGGATCCGCTCTTCGTGATCCTGCACGTCCCGAGTGGTGGCCTGGTGCTGCTCGATCAGCACGTCCACGCGGCCGGTCAGGCGCACCACGGCGTCGTAGATCTCGCGGCCAGTGATCCGGATCGCGAGCGGGTCACCGAGCGGATCGGGCATGGTCACGACGCGAGCCGCCGGGTCAGCTCGTCGACGACCTGCTCGGCGGTCAGCTCCCCGCTCGTGGCGCGGCGGACCAGCTCGGCCAGGGCGGCGTCGCGCTCCGACTCGGCCGCGGCGACCTGGTCGATGCGGGCGAGGACGGCTTTGGTGTCGAGGCCCTTCGCGGCGGCGAGCACCGCGGCGAGGGTGGCGTCCGTCCGCTTGCGCCACGCGACGTCCTCAGCCTGGTATGCCTCGTCGCGCTTGCGCCAGAGCACCGGCTCGACGGGCTCCTTGGCGCTGGTGGCCAGGTTGCCGACCGCCCACGCCTCAATGGCCCTGCTGGCTCGCTCCGACATGTCGACCTCCGTGCTGGTGGTGGGGCCCGGAATGAGGCCGATGCTGGTCAGGTAGCGGCGGAACAGCGGCCGTTGGTCGCGGCCCGCCTTGATCGCGTCGCGGAAGAAGCTGAAGTGCGTGTGCCAGCGGTGCGAACTGTCCCCGCTGGTGCGCTTGCCGAGCCGGTCCCACCGCTTCACGATGGTGCCGTCGGGGCTGTAGATGATTTCCCGGATGTCCCGGGTGTCGGCCGCGTTCGCGACGCACTGCGCGACACACCAGACCGAGAAGGTGGCCAGGGTGTTGGTACGGCCACCGGAGCGGACGTCGAACGGGCCGATGTCCAGCGCTGCGGCGTCGAGGGTCAGCCCGGCCCGGTCCCGGGGCGACTCCACCACCGAGTAGTCGCCGGTGACCACCCGGTCCGAACCGCAGTGGTAGCCGCCCCGGTGCGCGGTGTCGCCGACGATGCCCACCTCGCCCGGATCCAGGTCGTCTGGTCCGGGGGCGTTGTCAAGGTGGGTGAGGAGCAGGGTGCGGACGGCCAGCAGATTCGCGGGTGCACGGGTCATGTGTCTCTCCCGGTCAGTAGGTTGCGCCGAATCACGACGGGATCGCCCACCACTGCACGGGCACCCCAGTCCACGTGGCCGACGCTCCCGACACCCGCAGCGTGAAGCCCGTCGTGCTGATGGAGTGCGCCTTCGCGATCCAGCCGGCGGTGGCCCCGGCCGACGACGCGATGTTTACCCCCACCCGCGGTGAGTTGGTGAACGTGAACCCGTAGGCGACGACAACATCGACTTGGCTTTGGCTGGTGAAGCTGACGCTGACGCTTCCAGCGGGGATGCTGATCCGCTGCGGCGTGAGCTTCATTCCGGTCTGGATGATCACTGGTCACCTCTCACAGGGGCGCTACCGCTGGGGCCCACACGTCCACCTCGGTGCCGGCCGCCCACGCCCGCTGTACGCCGTTGATGCCCCGGGCGGAGATCGTGCCGGTCTGAGGGCTGCTGCCCCCCGTAATCGCCGATAGGCGGATCCGTTCCCCGCCTACCCGCACGTCGAGGGGAAAGTCAGCCGCCGCAGTGGTCCACAGGCCGTTCTGAATGGTCGACGTGATCCCGATGAACATCCCGCCCGCGGTCAGCAACGAGCCCAGCGTCGACCCGTCAGCGGCTACCCGTGGATCACCGTCCGCCTCGGCAACGTCCCACGGCGTGGCCGGGCGGGCCGCGAAGGTGAGCTTCCAGAGCCATTCGTCGAGCGTCTCGGTGTACCCGGTCACCAGTAGGCGCGCGTCGCCCGCAGCCCACGACGGCAGCGACGTCACCCGTAGCGCGGCACCGCTGTCCACGGCCAGCAGTGCGGCCATTCCCGGTAGGTCGGCCTGCCACTCTGGTTCCGCGAGCTGCACCGACACCTGCGGATAGCGCGGCTGATCGATGGTGCCCAGATGCCGAATCCACTCCGCGTGATCCTGTAGGGGGGCGTCGGCGAACAGGTTCAGCTCGATCTCGGTGGGGTACACGCCGACCCCATCCGGTGGTGGCACAGCGGCCAGCGGCCCAACGGCCTGCACCGACCGCGCGGAGCTGCCGCCGGTGCGTTTCACCGTGACGTCGTTACGGACCTGGTCGGCGTCGTCGACCGGCGCAAACGGCGGGATCAGCCGCGTGTACGGCACGTCGAGCGGCGTCTGGTTGTAGAGACTCGACCGCGTCCGGCAGGCCAGCCCAAGTGCACCGCGCTGCTCGAAGAGCATCCCCGCGTCGGCTTCCACCGACTCGTCGAACAGGGCCTGCAATGTGGCGACCGGTTGCGGACCCAGCGTCGTGTCCGATGCCACTGCGGTGCCGGTGAGGGGGATCCCCGCTTCCGCGCACACCCGGGCCAGCCGCGCGGTGGCCGACTCCCCGCGGTACGACTGCAGGTCCCCGAACGCCATCGGCGTGATCGCGGCGGTGTCCCAGACCCGCAGATGGCCCACGATGAACTCGTCGGAGACGGCGAACGTCGCCCGGTTTGGGTTCAGGGCGACCGCAGTGATGCGGGTCAGAGTGCCCGCCACGGAAGCGCTGGACGTCAGGGTGCCGAACTTGACGGTGACGCTGATGCTCCCGCCGGACTGCGCGGCCGAGATCACCAGGTCGGCGGGCCCGCCGAACGTCGTGATTGTGCTCCACACCACCGTCGCGGCGCCACCAGCGGCGTAGCCAACCAGGTAGGTGCCGTCCACGCCTCCGCGGTCCTGGACGAGTTCCCACCGGGCGTACGTGCCGCCCGCTTCGGCGTCCCAGCCGACCAACGCGAGGTTGTCGTCAGTGCCACCAACGGACTGCCAGAACATATGCACCGACCACGCCACTGGCGAGGAAACACCAGCCGGCACCTGCCCGGTGAGACTACCGGCGGCCGTCAGTGACGGAAGCGGCAGCGTGCCCCACCGGGTGGTGCCACCGGCTGACACGTTGACGTCACCGGCCGCGAACGCCACAGTGCCGGCGCGCTGCATCGCCGCGATCCCGGTGACCGCCGACGCGGCTTCCGTCGCGTCGGCTTCGTCCTCCAGCGGCCAGTAGGCCAGCAGCGACGTCCCGGCTTGGACAGTGCGGCGGATCGGCGACCACGCAGGCTGCTCTCCCTGCCCGAGCCGACGCAGGATCCCGGCCGCGTCCACGTCCGTGTACCGGTCCTTGCCCTCGATGGACCAGCCGGGCGGCCACGACGCGATTTCGCCGTAGAAGCGGCCCACCAGGGCGCCGCCGATCGGACCAGCGGACACCCGAACCGGGGTGTTCCGGCCCAGGTAGCCGTACCACTGGCCCAGCGGGTTACGCGGCGAGTAGTCCCCCGACAGGTTGTCCAGTCGGAAGCCGCACTCGCCGGGGTCGGCGCGGTTGCCCTCGGACGTGCGGCCACGGGTGATGGTCACCGCGCCGCGCAAGTCGGCGGTGATATCCACCCAGCCGTGAATCGCACCCAGGTACAGCTCGATCTTCAGCTGGAACCGGGCGCCGGCTGCGGGCGCGGTCACTTCGACCCGCCGAGCACGACCTGGACGTTGCCGCCACGCTTCCCGATCGCCCGGCGCAGCACCTCCAGCAACAGGAGGTCAAGTTGAGATCCGGCGGAGTCGATGATCAGCGTTGCGCTACCGCCACCGGATGCGCTGCGCGACGAGATCTCCTCACCGGCCAGGGCAAGGATCGGCACTGGCGTCCCCGGGGTGCCCGGCACCCGACCGCCGGAGTGGAACGTCGGCAGGTGCGGGGCGCTGATCGAGTTTCCGCCGAGGCCGGGCACCCAGCCCGGCACTGTCCACGACAGCCGGCCGACGGTGTTGTTCCAGGCCCGGGCGATCGCGTTGAAGCCGTTGCGGAACGGCGTCGAGATGTACCCGGCGATCTTGAGGAACGCTTTGCCGATACGGCCGGGCAGGCCGATCGTGTAGTCCAGGAATCGGCCCGCCATCCGGCCCACACCGGACCAGAAGCCGGAGAACAGGTCCCACCACGCCCGCACTCCGGTGGTCAGGGTCTTGAAGACCCACTTCCAGCCGCCGACGATCCAGTTGAAGACGAATTCGGCGGCGGCCTTGATCCCGGCCCAGGCGACAGCCCAGATGTCCTGGAACCAGGTCGTCTGTGTGGCCACCCACACGATCCCGGCGACCAGCAAGGCGATCCCGGCGACGACCAGGGTGATCGGCGAGGTGGCCACCATGATCGCGATGTTCCACGCCCACTGCGCGGCCGTCGCGATCGCCGTGGCGGCGGCGCCGGCGATCGTCGCGACCTTCGCCACCGTCATCGCTGCGGCCGACTTGACCGCCGAGGCGCTGACCGCGCCGTTCGCCATGGCCAACAGATTCACGATGCCGACCAGCCCCAGCGCGGCCGTCGACACCGTTTCGATCTCCTTGCCCCAGGTCGCGAGGGTGCCCGGGTCGGCGGCGCGCTGCGCGTCGTTCAGGTTCAGCTGGGCGTCTTTGGCGTCGCGGTTGGCCTGGGCCATGTCCCGGTTCGCCTGCGCGCCGTCCTCGTTGGCTTGGGTCAGGTCGACCTGCGCCTGCTCCGAGTCGATGCCGGCTTGCTTCAGGTCCAGCTGCGCCTGGGCGAGGTCCTGCGCGGCCTGCTTCGCCTCCACCGACCCCTTGCCGTGCTCCTTAACCGCCGCGGCGTAGTCCTGCTGGGCGACCTTGGCATCGATACCGGCCTGCTTCACGTCGAGCAGCGCCTGCTCCGCGTCGGCGCCGGCTTGCTTCGCGTCGACCTGCGACTGGTTGAGGTCGATCTGGGCCTGCTTCAGGTCACCGAGTGCCTGCCCTGCGTCCAGGCCGGCCTGCTCGACGTCGGCCAGCGCTCGGGCCTGCGCCTGCGCCCGGTCCGCGCTGCGGTTCTGCAGAGCGGACAGCGCCGACACCGTGCCGCCGGCGTCGCCGATCGCCGCGGACATACCGGCCGCGCTGGCACCGACCCGGGCCATCCGGTCGCCGTACGCGCCCGCCGCCGCACCGGCCTGGTCGGTCTGCCTGCTGACCCGCTGCGCCGCGTCGCCCACAGACTCCTGCGCCTTGACGGCCTGCGCGGCGGCCTTGTCCAACTTGGTGGCGTCGCCGGCGAAGGTGAGCGTTACGGAGTTCCCCACGTCAGTCCACCTCCAGACCGGCGTCGCGGACCACCTTCAGCAGCGCCGACTCCAGCGCGTCCTGGACATCACCGCGGGTGCGGTGGAACGCCGGGTACACGTACCGGCCGCCCTTCTTGAACTCCCTGTGCGAGGGCCGGCCCTTGCGCCGGCCCTCGCCGCCGTAGTCCAGCCACGGCACGTACGGCGCCCGCGCGGACCCGGCCGACACCCGCGTCGCGGTACGCGTCGACCTTGTCTTGATCGCGGCCCGGGCCCGGCCGGTACGCGAGGGCATCAGCGGGCGGGCGGCGTCGACCACGATCTGCGCCGCCTCGTTGTGGGCCAGCCGCAGACCCTTCGGCGCGTTCGCGTCGAGCTTCTTCAGCGCCCGGTTGAACTCGGCCAGGCCCTCGACCCGGATCGGCTCCGTCACGCTCGCTCACCTCCCCCGCTGCTGTCCCTGCGCCATCAGCTCCTGCATCTGCCGGCGCTGCGCCCTCCGCGCGTAGAAGATCGACCACTGCACGTACTCGTCGTTCGACATCTCGGCCCGCATCCGGGCCACCGTCATCCCGAGCTTCTCGGCCAGGACGAAGTCGAACTCAAGATCCGGATTCGTCTCGAAGGCTTTTGTACGCCTCCTTGTCGGCGCGGCCGGCGATGCCGGACAGCTTGTTGATCGCGGTGTTCAGCGTCTCGATCTCGCCGAAACCGGCGACCGCCGTCCATTGCCGGACCTCGTCCTCGGTCAACTGCGGGTCGACCATCGCCAGCGACAGCGACAGCGCCTCGGTGGCCGCCGGGTTGCCCTCGTTCGCCTTCGCGGCCTCGCTGATCCGGATGACCTCCGCCCGGGTCAACGCCCGGATGCGGACCACACCCAACCCGGGCAGGTCCACGTCCTGCTCCGTGCACCTCGGCCGGAACAGCGCCGCCTTGTCTACCGCCACAGCTGATCTCCCCTAAACCTGCGTCGTCTCGACGACGTCGTCCGAGATGGTGAACTGGGCCGACCAGGTGACGTTGTCCGCCACCGGGTTGGTCTCGACGTACTGCGTCAGCAGCGCTTCGAACGTCTGCTCGGGCCGGCCCGTGCCCGGCCCTTCCGGCTGCCGCACGATCTCCACGACCGTGCCCACGATGGGGTTGAGCACGGCGTGCGGGCCCGTCGCGGCCGTGTTGTCGTAGATCCCGCCGCAGGTGAACTGGCCGTTCTTCAGCCCACCGGTGTGGACCTCGGCATTCTTGCCGTACGTGGTGACGTTGTGCCCGGCCGCGCCGCGGGTCATCTCCGACGTGTTCGTCCATTCCGAGATGTCGTCACCGGCGACGGTGATGTTCGTGTCCTTGCCGTGCTGCCATCCCATGGCTATGCGCCCTTTCCGCTGATATCGAGGTGGAACATCGCCGCCAGGTAACTGACGTCGGCGTACGAGACGACCTCGAACTCACACGAGGTGACCCGGACCGCGTCACAGGCCGTGTACGCGTGGGCCTCGATCGCCGCCTTGACGGACTTCGCGCCGGACCCTGCGCCGTACTCGGCGATCGCGCGCCGCGACTCCGGTCGCGCCGGCCGGTCGACGAGCACCATCACCGGCCAGTCCTCGATCCGGTCCCCGCCACGGCCGTACGCCAGGTCGTAGGAGATCTGGTCCGGGAGCGGGATCAACGCGAACGGCGGGGACACCCGCTGCACGCCCCACTCCGGAACGGTCAGCCCGCCGATGGTGCGCAGCGCGACGCTCAACTCGTCAGCGACGTCGACCGGGTCCACGGCTCAGCCCACCCGCCGGCGCCGCGACAGACCGGCCAGGGCCGTCGACACGTCCGGGTCAAGGCGTGCCAGCAACCGCATCTCCGACCCCTCCGACGGCGACCCGGCCACCCCGTAGGGCGAGTCCCGACGCGAGTCCCACCGCGACACCTGGAGCTTGCAGGCACCGATCACGCCAGCGGGCACCGCCGACCAACCCCAGATCGCCGAAACGACGACCGGGCTGTCCGGGTAGTCGCTGAAGCCGAGACGCTCGTACGGCTTGCTCTCCAACGCCGCGTCGTCGGGCAGCAGCGTCACCCCGCTCGAGGCGAGCGCCACGCCGCCGACGGTCATGCCGGTGACGTCCTGGACGTCGTCGACCTCCAGCAGCCACAGCCCCGACACCACGTCGTAGGAGGCCGGCCGGCGGTACGTCCGGGCGACCGGCGCATCGACCTTCCCAAACTGCCGGTTCGTCTTCTTATCGATCGCCCGAGACGCGGCCGTGCACCAGGTCGCCAGCTCCGCCTCGTTCACGCCGGGGGTGCGCACGAACGCCGCGGCTTGCGCCGCGGTGACGTAGTCAGGCTTCCAGGGCACGGCCGCGTCCCCTCAGCGCCTGCGACCCGAGGCGGGCCGGCCGCCAGCCGGCTTGCCCGCCGGCGCTGCGGTCGACTTCACCGGCGGCTTGGCCTTGGCGTACTCGTCCGCCGTGGCCTCGCGGGCGTCGTCCGGGCTGGAGCCGACGTACCGCGTGCCCGTGAACGGGCTGACGGTACGGCCGGTGCGCTCCAGCTCGTCACGCTGGCCCTCGGAGAAGGTGAACCGCGGCTCCGTCGCCTTGCCCGGCTTGGGCGTCTGGCCGGCGGTGGCCAACTGCTCGCGCAGCTCGGCGACCTCCGCCTCCAGCTCCCGCACCCGCACGTCGGCCGCCACGGTGGTGGTGGCGGCCGGCGGCGTGGTGGCCGGCAGCGTCGCCGGCTGGGCCGGAGTCTGCGTGTCGGCCGGCGGGGCGCTGTCGGCCCGCGCCGGCGTCTGGTCCTGCGGCATCAGTGTGCCTCCCTGCTCGATTCGGTCAGTCCGGGTCCGGCTCACGGCACCGGGTCGTAGGTGATTTCGCGGACGCCGGTGATGTCCGTGATCGCCGTGGCCTTGTAGCCCCACAGGGCCACGTCGACGTACGCGACCCGGTACTCGAACTGGAGCCGCTGCGGCGCGGACGCCCAGCCGTGCACGACCTCCCGGTCGAACAGGTAGGAGCTGGCCACCACGGCGCCGGACGCGGCGAGCGCCCACGCCGGCAGCGCCACGACGCCGTTGACGTCGATCGCCTGCCACCGCGTGCGGGACTGCCCGTTGGTGTTCGCCGGGCCGAGCGCCGGGAACAGCGGCCGGCCGTCGTTGTCCTTCGCCCCGGTCAGCGCGAGGTACAGGTCGACCTGGGTGAACAGGTCGGTCATGGAGAAGCCGCCGCGGACGAACTGCAACCGGGCGAACGCGGCGGTCAGCTCGGATGCGAGGGTCTGCCCGGTGGTGCCGCCGCCGGCGGTCAACGCGATCGCGGTCGGGGTGGCCGCGTCGAGCACGGCGACCGCCGAGGCCTCCAGCGACTCGAACCACGCCTTGACCATCTGTCGCCAGATGATCCCGGACAGCTGAGGGTTACCGCCCTGCTCCCACGCCTCCCGGGTCACCTCGACCTTGCCGGACACGGCGGTCGGGGTGATCGTCTGCGACGTCGCGGTGTACGTACCCGGCGTCGGCTCGGTGCCCTCGGTGTGCGCGGCCACCAGACCCGACGCGGTGGCGAACTTCGGCAGCACGAACGGCGTGCTGTCCGGCAGCGTGCCCTTGTTGATCGCCTCCCACACCGGGTAGCGGTACGACAGCTGGTCGACGTACATGTCGGGCCGCTGCCGGTTCGGGTTCAGCGCCGTGGTGTCGGCCCGGTCGACGTCGAACTGACCCGACTGGATCTGGTCGAACTGGGTGCGCATGAACGTCTGCGCCCGCTCCAGCGCCTTACCGTCGCCCTGCGACCCGGCGATCAGGTCGGTGGAGAAGTCGTGCGTACCGCGCGTCAGGTTGCCCTCCCGGTCGAACCGGTACGGCAGATCCTCGGACACGCTGGCCGTGACCGTGGTGCGCCGCGTCGGGTCGACCGTCGGGCGCCGCTCCGGCTCCTGCTGCGCGGTCTGGGTCAGCTGCGGCACACCGAGCAGCGCGCCCAGCTGGCCCGCGCGGATCAGCCCGTCGACCTGGTCGGCGGAGAGCACCAGTGCGCCCTCCGGGGTGGACGGCCGCTCCGGTTGCTGCGTCTGCTGGGCCGCGACGAGCGCCTGGATGGCGCCGGGCCGCTGAAGCAGCGCGGTCAGCTGGTCCTGGTTGAGGTTGACGCCGCCGGTCGCCGGCGGCGTGGTCTGAGTCTCGGTGGACTCCTGCTCGTCCGGCATCCCGGATCTCCCCTTCACTCGTGGTGGTGCATTGCGACTCGCGGCCACCTTCGTGACTCTCGCGTCGTCAAAGGCGGGCATGGGCGTCGACGACGTCTCGCGCCAGCTCGCGCGCTTCACGTCGTAGACGCTGTCTTTCTCGTTCCACTCGACGTCCCCGTCGTCTGGGTTCATCGAGAAGTCCACGCCGATGGACAAGCCGTCGTACAGGCCGTGTTCCGCGTCGTAGAGCAGCTGGTCGCGCTCCAACTTGGCCGGGGAGCCGACGGGACCGTCGAGCACCCGCAGCTTCACCACCGGGCCCGCCTTGGTCTCCGTCACCGACTCGTGCACACCGACCGGCTTGTAGTGGTCCATCAAGTGCTTGATCCGGGACACGTCGGCGTACTGCAACGAGCCGGGAAGGAACCGGAACTTGAGCCCGTACTTGCTGGCGATCTTGTTGTACGGCACGGCCAGGCCGGTGATGGTGCGTCGCTCGACGTCGACCTGAGCCGGGTCGGTTCCACCGGCGAAGTCCCCACCGGCGAACGTCATCGCCGGGCCCTGGTCGTCAGCAGCGAACGTCATCGCGGCGGACCGGGCCGCGTCGACCTGCTCCGCGCTGTCCGTCTCGGCGTCCTCGTCGCCACCGGCCGCCGGCGGGGGAGCAGACGGAGCGGGCGCCGGCTTCGGCTTCGGCGGTGCTCCGGACCAGCCGGCGGCGGCGCGGATCTCGGCCTCGTCGATGACGTTCATGTCGTAGAGACCTCTCCAGTAGGCGACCTGCCCGGCCGGGTCCGGCTTCAGGTAGTCCGACAGGTCGAAGCGCACGGTGTTCCCGCGCGGGGTCACGTCGCCCATGGACAGCCGCTGAGTGATCGCGGTCATGTACGGCGCATACGTCTCGTTGATCTTCGTCATGCGCCGGTCGGCCGCGTTGAAGTACGTGCGCGACGTGGTGCTGACGCCCAGGTCCTCGGGATCCACACCGAGGCCGTTGGCGATCTCCAACGTCACCTGCCGCTGAAGCTCCACCAGCTGCAACTCCGCCGGCGACGGCGCATTGGCGTCGACGCGCTTGACGTTGCCCGGGATCCAACCGGTTGAGCCGCGCTTGCGGCTGGCCTTCCAGTCGGCCAGGAACCCGTCGATCTCGTCGTCGTCCATCGGCTCGACCGACGGATCATCGCCGTCGGTGAACCAATCCAACGGCCTCGGGTTGTCGGCGTACGTCGACGCCAACCGGTCCAGCAGCAAAGCCCGCCGGATCGCCCGCGCGTTCGCCGACAGCAGGCCGGGGTTCGGGCTGTCGAACCGAATCACCCGGTCGGCCGGAGTTGCCTCGCCAGCAACCCACACGATCTTGACACCGCGTGCGTCACGGCCGGACGGGAACGGGTTGGGCTGCCCCTTCGGCGGATCCAGGCTCACCGTGGCCACGTCCAGGTGCCGGGCCGCGAGCGGGTACCCCTGGAAGTCCTGCGCGGTGATCAGCCACCACGAAATGGCGTCGAACGCCAGATCCTCGATCGTCTGCGACAGCGTCACCACGTTGGCGACGTCCGGGTCGATCTGATCCAGGAACGGTGAGCGGACGATGTCCAGTTGGCGGTACTGGCGCAGCGGCAACGTCGCGATCGAGCACAGGCTATTGCGGCCCTTCTGCACGGCCGCCACAGACAACGCCTCGTCGCGGGTGACCCGGCCCGTGCCGGCCGCGTTCAGCGCGGCGAACACCTGCTCGATCGGCCGGGGGGCGGTGTCGAACTCAGCGGCGGCCGGCTCGTCCAGCACCAGCGGACGAGGCAGAGACAGCAGATCGCGCAGCTGGTTTGCCGCCGCGTTGATCCACCCCATGGCCAGCAGTGTACGGCGCGGAGCCGAAGAATCTACGGTCCCAGCGCGTGGCGTCGAATAATCTACGGCGCGGCACGAGTCTTGCGCGAAATCTTCCGGGTCTTGGGCAGAGTCCGCGCCAGCTGGGCGGCGCCGGCGATGGCGTACACCGCGTCAACGTTGCCGCCACCGGCGCGGGTGAACACCCACGCGTCACCGCGCTTGGCCTTCTCCGCCTTGGACACCTGCGTGTCGAGCATCTCCTGACCGGAGTGCGCGAGCGTCTTGGCCGACACCTCCTTACCCAGGGCCATGCACACCGCGGTCGTCTCGCCCCGAATCTCGGCCACCTTCACTCCACGCGGCGGCCAGGAGTAGACGCCCTCCTTGCGACGGTCGGCCACCTTGGACGCCACGGCGGCGGCCGGGCCCGCCGGGAACCACCCGAGCACCTTCGGCTTCACCGCCAGCACCCAGCCGGGCAGCTCCCGCTCCATCGCCATCGCCGCGTTCGGGCCGGTCCACTCGTGCACCGTCTCCACCCGCACCCGGTCGTCGCCGAGCACCGCCGCCACCGCCAGGGTCGCGTGCGTGCCGGCCGGGTTCAGGTCGATACACGCGGCCAACATCGTCCGGTGCTCGTCCAGGTCGCCGACGTCGAGGCACGCCTGCCACGCAGCCGGATCGATCGCCGGGTCCAACCGGTCGACCGACATGCACAGCGCCTCGGTCTTGAAACCGGCCAGCTCGGCCGGGTCCGCGTCCGGCTTCGTGACCCGGGCCGCCGGGCCGGCGAGCACAGCTGGGTCCATCCGTCGGCCCAGCTGCGGGTTCGCCGCCGCCCACGCCGCCGGATCGGTCACGGCCGCGCCGGGCGGCGCCGACCACTCCAGGATGCCGAGCCCTGGATCATCGCCGGCGAGGGCCGAGCGGCGCAGCGCCGCGAGTACCACCGACCTGGCGTCGCCCTGGTTGGTGATGTAGACGATCTGCGCGTCCGCCACCGCATTGGTCGCGAACGTCACCGCGTTGTACGCCTCCCAGGTGTGCTGCTCGCGCAGCTCGTCACCGATCGCCCGACGGATCGTCTTACCGCGCCCGCCCTTACGGTCGGCCGCGCCGATCTTGTACCGGCACCGGTCCGTCGTCGAGAGCACCTGCTGGCCGTTGCCGATGCGCACCGAGCTGACCCGGTCCGACAGCGCCGGCGTCTTCTGGGCGGTCTCGACGGCGTGCTCCCACGATTCCTTCGCCTGCTCCAAGTTCGTTGACGTGCCGAACACCATGGCCTGCCGCTCGACGAACAGCCAGTACAGCGCGAGGACCTTGCACAGGTGCGTCTTGCCGTTCTGGCGGGCCACGAGCAGCAGGACCTGGCGGAAGCGCGGGCGCCCGTTCGGCAGCAGCTCGCCGAGGTGGATGACGGCCCACTGCTGCCACGGATCGAGCGGCTCGCGCAGGATGAACGCGGCGAACCAGATGACCCGGAAGCCGTACGACGTCTCAGGCGTCAGCGGCCGTAACGGCCGGGTCCACAGCCGCGGCGTAATCGACCCCAGCGGTACCGGCTGCGGCGTCGGCTCGGAGCTCGTCGAGGGCGCGAGTTGCAGGGTCACCTAATTCCCCCTCTCCGCCACCACGAACGGCCGGCCGCGCGCCGGGGGACATGCCGAGCCGATCCAGCACGGCCTCCAGCCGCCGGCCCATGATGTCGATCTCCGTGATCACCCGCTTGTGGTGCGTCGCCGAGTCGGTCGCCTCGTCCTCGCCAAGCCGGGTGAACAGGCCGTCCAGCTCCCGGGCGTACACCCGGGCCAGCTCGGCGATCGCCCCATCGCGCTTCAGCAGCGTCATCGATTCGAGCGCCCTTTCGAGCGCAGTCGCGATAGCCGATTCCGCTTTGTTGTCATTCGTCACGAATGCCCCGGAATGGCGAAAAGATTGGGATCCCGGAAACTCGGGGGGAGAGAAAAAGGACAGGGCGGGCTGTCCACCGGGCCCCCCGATGGGGAAAACCGCAGGTCACGCGTCGACTCGACTGCGCTCGCGGTCGTGAGCGCAATGATAGGCCGCGCCATTCTGAATGCGAGGACCGACGCGCGGTCACAGTCGCCACTCATCATGGCGCGTCCTCGAAGCCGAGGTCCCGCAGTTCCTTGCATCGTTCGCATGAGTCGGGTGCGTACTCGTGCACGACCAGCTCGAACGTCTCGCGGTCCCAGTGCTGGACGATGCCCGGCTCTGGTCCGCCGGTCACCTCGCCTGTGCTCATGTTGATCACGTACAGCTCAGGCTTGGGCGCTGTGACCTCGATCAGCTGGTCGTCGATGGTGGGGCGGTGGTCCTCGGTGACGTGCTGCTCGGCCTGCTCGACGACTCTCGGCACGGTGTCGTTGTCGCCGACGAGAGGCAGCTCCCAGGCGTCGTGCTGGTGGCACCGGAGTACCGCCCCGCCGCAGTCGTCCCAGGACACGTAGACCATGGTCAGATCCATCTGGTGACCGCCTTGTTCGGTGGGTCGGTGCTCCGCGTCGGGTCACCGATATGGAGGTTGCACGGGGCACACGCCGCCACGAGGTACCGCGGGTCGTCGCCCGTGGCCGCTCGGCCCAGGGTGTGGTGAGCGTGGCCAGCGTCTGGTCCAGTCAGCGCGGCCACGCCCGTGCACCGGTGCTCGCCCTCGACCCGGTCGCACCACCCGTCCTGGTGTGCCCGACATCGCTCCTTGTCCCGAGTGATGACGTGGGCTCGGGTGCGGCGCCATCTTCTGGTGCTGCCGCCCTGCCAGCTCTGGCTCATGCCCACCTCCCCGCTGTCTCCCTACAACTGATCATGGGTGCCCAGGGTTCTCGGGTCGGGCAGGCGGGGGCGTAGGTCGGGAGCGTGGTGCTCTTCGTCCTCGCTTGCGGTTCGTCTGGGCTGGGCGGGGTGGAGCGCCCGACCCGTCCCGACCCGACCCGACCAATCCAGATCCTGGAGGCTTGGGTTCTGCCGGATCGGCCGATGATCGGCCGATGGACTTCCCCCTCACCTGTTGATCTTGGGTCGGGTTGCGCGGTGTCGGGCCGGCGGCCCGGTCGCGCGGAGCGCGGTGTCCCTTCGCAGCGGTCGCGCTGGTGGTGGTGCGAGCGCGGTGTCCCGGTGGTGGGGTCGCGCTGACGGTGCGAGCGCGGTGTCCCTCGGTGGGGGTCGCGCTGGGTTGCGGGCGGCTGGCTGCGCGCTCGCGGCGGGTGGGCGTGGTCCGGCCGGGTGCCGGGTCGCCCTGGTCGTCGTGGTCCGGCCGGGTGCCGGGTCGACGCGGGTGCTGCTGGAGCGCGGGATCCGGCTGGTCGTCGGGTCGCGCTTCGTCGATGCGGGGTCCACCGGTCAGGCCGGTGGGCCGCTTGCCGCTGGAGAGCGGCACGTCGTAGCCGTGCTTCGCGAGGTGCGTCACGGTGATCTGCCCGTAGTACGGCTTCGCGGGCGTGGGGAGCAGCTGCCACCGCTCCGGGTGGGAGTCCTTGCCGCGGCGGCCGTTGCACTGATTACAGGCGACCACCAGGTCGTCCGGGCCGGCCGCGCTGCGGCCCGGGGTGCGGTGGTCGTACGTGCCGGCCAGACCGCCTTTGCGGGCGTCCCAGTTGACGACTCGGCCGCAGTAGCGGCACGCATCGCCGTCGCGCAGCCGTACCGGGATGGTGAGCGCGGGGTTCCCGTTGTCGTTCTTGCGATTGCGTTCCCACTCCAGTTCGGCCTTGAGGCGGATGTGGAACAGGTGTTCGGAGTCATCGGCGAGCAGGTAGCTACCGTCCGCGAGCGGGGTCCAGATTCCGGCCCGGGTCGCCCACTCGGCGAGGCGGCGCCACTGCGGGCCGCCGTAAAGCGCGACCGTCGCAGCGGGCACCACGTAGTCGGTGGTCTGGTCGGCGGAGTACGTCGCGCAGAGCCATGCGATGCCGGCGACGGCTGGTAGCCGGAGGTCCCAGCCGTCCAGGTCGTCATCCGGCCCTTTCTCCCACGCCAACGGGGCCAGCACCGCCGGATGCTGGTTGCTGCTGTCGGACGACTTCAGCCAAGCCACGGGACACCCGGTCTAGCGATCTTGGTCAATGGATCTCCCGTTGTGCAGCGGCGCGGCCACCCAACGGGGGTGGCCGCGCCGGAAGGGTCGGAACGGCAGAGCAGTCGGCGGACGCCTCGGGCCTACCCCGGCGGCGGGTTGTCCACCTCGGCGGAGGCGTTCACCGGCTCGAAGGTCCGCGAGCCGTACCGACCCGGGCTGGTGGGCAGCACCTCCGGCGTCCAGCGGCGATCGGCTTGGAAGCCGAACGCCGGCCCGGGCTCGTCGCCGGGGACGTTGGCGGTCGCCTCGAACAGGCTGAGCGCCGCCACGCGCAAGGGCTCCAGCTCGCCGGTGTGGTCGACGATGATGTGCCGGCCTCCGGCGTTGATCTCGATGCGGCTCACAACTGGGCGCCCTTCTGGTTGTCGGTGTACGCGCTCGCTCGGCGGTCGAGCGCCTCGATCCACGCGACCGCCACGGCGGCGACCTGGAGCAGCTCGGCACGAAGCTGCGCCGGCCTCGGCTCGGCGAAGGCTTCCGCGACCTCTTCCCGCAGGATGTGCAGCCAGTCGAGGTACCCACCGTCGGCGGCGTCCTGGCACGCCATTCGGGCCACGTCCGCGTCGATGGTCTCGGGGTGCTGGCCGGTGCCGTCGGGGTGGTTCTGCTCGCCCCACTTCGCGTCCTGCTTGACCCGCTCGTTCGCGACCTCAGCCAGGACGCCGTACGTGGCCAGCCCTTCGTCGGACGGGAGGTTGTCAGCCACGCTGGCCACCGCCGACCGAGGTTAGGTGGACGCCGGCGCCGTCGCGGAGGTCCATGCCCGGCAACGGGTCCGGTCGCGTCGGCGGCGGGATCCGCTTGTCGGTCAACCGCTTCGCGTGGGCTAGCAGCCGGGCGGCCTCGTCCGGGTCGGTCTCCGGCTCGATGCGCAGGATCCGGATTGTGGGCGTGGGGATCAGGTCGCCCTCGACGACGTCGTGCTTGATGCTCACGCAGTCAAGCACCACGATCGCGACGTGCTGGCCCTCCGGGTACTCCAGCATCTGCTGGCGGATCTCGGAGAGTCCGTTGACCTCGTACGGCGGCAGCGTCTGCTTGATCTTCGCGCCCATCAGTGCGCCTCTGCCTGACCGTTAGCGATCCGCTCCTGCTCCAGCGCCGCGGTGAGCACCTGCTCGCCGAGGTCCGTGAGCTTGTACGGGCGGGCGGGTTTCCCGCCGGCGGCGTCGTCGTCGACCAGCTCGACCAACCGGGCGCCCTTGAGCGGCCGGAGTCGCGCGGTGGCGCGGCGCTGGCCGAACGGGTAGTCCGCCAACTTCTCGAAGTCGGGCGAGCTGAACTGCGGGTCCGTGTGCACGCGGCCCTGCTTCACCGCGGTGAGCAGCTGCACCTGCTCCAGGTCCAGGGCGATCTCCATCAGTTGCTCCGATCGTGTGTTGTGCGGCAGGCGGTCACGCCGCCGCCGTGGTGGTCGCGTCGCCGCCGACGACCCGCAGGTGCCGGCGGCGGACAGGTGGGGGCGGGGCGGGCAGCTCGGCGGGCGCCCGCACCACCGGATCCGGGGCGACGGGCGGGGGAGGCAGGTGCGCGTACCGCTCGACGAGGAGCAGCTCCATCAGCTTGTCCTTCGTCACGGCGCCGCCGACGAGTCGGGCGGCTCGGTGGCGGCCATGCGGCGCAGGAGCAGCAGCATCCGGTCCGCGGTGCCCGGGTCGATTGCCGCGCGGGGGTGCAGGGTGTCCGGGTCGAGGTCGCCGCGCCAATGCGCGGCCCGGACGGCGAGGGCGTTGGGGTTGCCGCCGTACCAGCCGCCGGGAGCCTTGATGCCGTACACGTCGCGGAGTAGGAAGACGCCGCGCTCGTGCCATGTGACGAGCACCGGCCAGCCGAGCACCGCCCGCACCTGCTCGGCGACGTCGTCCGGCGCGAGCGCGTCGGCGGGGACCGCCTTGACCCGCGCGCCGGCCAGCCGGATGGTCGCGTCGAGCAGCCGGCGGCCCGTGGCGTCCACGGCGTCGACGCGCAGCGCCACCGGGGTCAGGTTCTGCCGTCCGGACAGCGCCGGCGGTCGCAGCACCTGCTCGATGCGCAGCACCACCGCCGGCTCGAACAGCGGGTCCAGGATGGTCCGCGCCCACTCGCCGACCTCGGCGCGGGAGCGGCGGGCCAACGCCACTGCCTTCTGCAACCGGGTGATCTGCGCGCACGCCACGCAGAGGCCAGCCGAGGCCGGCGGCCGGTCCGGGTACGCGCCGCACGCCTGACACTCGCGGGCGCCCGGGGCGCTGCGGTTGCGGGCCGCTTCCAGCTGCGCTGCGCTCGCTGGCGACGGCACCGACTCCGACAGCCGGTACAGCTTCACGCTGGTCTTGCGGTCGTTCCAGTCGCGGGTGTGCACGTACGCGCGGACCGGGCCACCCACCACGCGCGGGAAGTCGAGATCCGCCAGCTGCGTCTTGCTGAACAGCCCCGGCGGCACCTGCCGCCACCCCTCGTAGGCGGGCAGCTCACTCGGCAGAGGATCACGCATCGGTCGTCTCCGTCCACTCGCCGTCGATGGCGTCGCCAGCGCGCATTCCGGCCTGGACACCGGCGGCATATTGCCGCGAGAACCGGTCCGGGAGGACGCCGTATGCGCAAAGCAGGTCGATGGCCTGGTGGACGTCGACCGGCCACATGTCCACGACGTCGAGCTCGTACTTGTCGGAGCGCCAGAAAATGTCGACCTGGCCAGCGCCCCAGGTGACTTCGACCAGGGCAACGGGGCCGCGGCCCGCGGCGGCCGTGGGGTGCACGGGTGGGGTCGGTTCGCCGGGGGCGTACTGCATGCAGATCGTCGCGTGTTTGCCCCGGCCGGCGGCGTTGCGCGGGTGTCCGGCCAGGCCGGCCCGCGCCCAGTCGAAGACAGCCCGCAGCCGGGCGATCTCGGAGAGGGTCAGCCGGGGCTTGCCCGGGTCGGGGGTTACCCCCGCCCCGCCGGCCGCCGGGGTGGGGGCAGGCGGGGCGGGAGCTGGAGCGGCGTGGTCGACGTCGGGCGCCACCGGCGTACCGGGTCTCAGGGCCTCGGGAACGACGTCCGCTCCATCCGCCGGGGCAACCCCGGCGGCCGTCTCGGTAGTGGGGGTGCCTGCCGGGGCGGAGTCGCGACGCTCCGCCCCGGCATCCCGCGAGGCCCGGGGGTCGTGGGCCTCGTCGGCCGGTCCGGTCGGGACCGGTTCACCCGCCGCGAAACGGGTGGTCTCTTCCGCCGGCCAGCAGACGCGGCACCAGGTGACGCCCCACCGGTTGGTGGCCTGGCCGGCGGGCAGGGTCAGGCCGGTGCGGGTCGCGCGGCTGCACCGGGTGAGCAGTGACGACTTGATGCGGTGGGCCTCGATGCCCTTGCGGGCGATGGCTACCCACACCTGCTCATCCGGTGGCGGGCCGGCCGGGACTGCGGCGGGCGTGGCCGGCGGGGTGGGGCGGGTCGCGGCGTACGTCTTGCCGTCCGCGCCGCGGATCGCGGCAGGTGATGCATCTGCATCAGCTGCGTCGAGGTCCCGCTTCACGGTCGCCTGGTCGACGCCGACCACTGCGGCGATCGCCCGCTGACTCATGCCCGCGATCCGGAGCTCGGCCACGGCTTTCTGCCGGTGCTCGATCGGCAACCTCAGCCGGTCCGCGCCGAACTCCCCGTCGACGTACCCCTGCCAGTCGGCGTACCCGAGCACTGCCCAGTCGCGGCGTTCCCAGGCGAGGGCGATCTCCGCGAGGGTCTCCAGGTAGGTGTGGATGCCAGCGCGGATCCGCTCGGCGCGGGCCCGGGCGACGTCCTCGGTGGACCGCTCGGTCAGCTCTTCGAGGGTCACAGCGAGCCCGCCTTCCGGGCAGCGCGGGCGGTGCGGCGCCGGGCGCCGGACTCGGTCCAGCAGTAGCCCCACGCGGTGTGGCCGGTGGCGGGCATGACGGCCCACATCCACCGGCGCCGCCACCGAGGCCGGTGCTTGGCGTACTCCAGCGGGAACTCGTAGATCCGGGTCGGCGGCAGCTCGGCCAGCGGCACCGGCACGCGGGCCGCGATCGGTTCGGCGGATACCGGCGGTGCCAACGGCCGCCCGACGACCACCGGGTGCCCGCTGCCGTCCGTGGGCCGGATCCGCAGCGGAGCCAACCGTTCCTGGCTCGACGGGCGGTACTGCGGGTACGTGGCGTACCCGGGCCGGCCGGCGGCCGCCGCGCGCCACTGCTTCTCGGTCAGGTCAGCCATCGGTGGCCTCCGGGACGTCGACGCGGTCCAGGATCAGCAGCCGATCGCCGAGGTCGTTGACCTCGCACTCGTACCGGCCGGGCGGCACCGGCGATCCGTCGAGCTCCATCACGAGCTCGTTCACCGGGCAGGCGGCCAAGGTCGGCCGGCAGGCCAGCGGGTGCTGGAGTGTCACCCAGCCGTCGGGCAGGAACTCGATGATGTGGTGGGGCTCGTCTTCGGCGAGGGCGGCGCGGAGCCGCTTGATCTCGGCGACCATCGCGGGCACGTCATCACGCGACCGGGCGATGAACTCGGCGTCGAGGGTGCTGCGCGGGTGCTCGTCCATGCGGCCGGTCATAGCGACCACGTCGAAGCCGTCGGACGAATCCGTGACCACCTGCTCGTGGACCCCGTCGACTCCCCTGATGGTGCCGATGGACGCCCTCCACGGGCCGGGCGTAGCGGCCAGGACGCGGGCCTCGATCGCGTCCAGGTCGAGGTAGACCGCTGGTGGTGCCGGGTTCGTCGTCACCGGTACTCCTCTCGATCGTGTTCGCCGAGCACTGCGGCGTCGAGCGCGGCAGCGGCCTCGACGCGCCAGGCCGGCTGCGGCTTGGGTGCGGTCGGGGTCTGGGGCGGGGGTGCGGTGTGGCCGGCGTCGCCGCGCGAGCCGACCCGGTGGCAGGAGCGGCAGATGCGGCGGCCGCGGTGGTCCGGCCCGATGCTCGGGTCCGGATCCCAGGTGCCGCAGTAGCGCGGTGCCGTCATCGGTCGTCGTCCTCGTCCAGGTCGCCGAGCTGGTCGACGCCGGTGAGCAGGTGTGGGCCGGCCTGCCCCCGGGACCCTGCCCGGCCGAGGCCGGGCAGGGTGACCGGGGCGGCTGCGGCGCGGGCGGCGCGGCGGCGTTTGCGCCAGCAGCCCTCTCCGTACCGGCGGGCCCGAGACTTGGGCGTCCGCAGGGGGCGCTTGCAGGCCAGGCACGGCACCTCGGGCTGCTCCGGCTCACCCATCGCTCGGCCCGGTCCGGACCGGCCACCGCTCGATCACGTCGGTCGGGTGCACCGAGGTGATGAAGCCGGTAGGCCGGGGGATCGGCCGGCCGGGCAGCGCGGCGGTCGCCTCGGACGCGCCGATCGTGATGGCGCGGAGGCGGCCCTGGACGTCGGGTGGCACCCAGCATCCGGACAGGTTGACCGGGTCACCGGTGGCGTACGCGTCGACGATGCGGTGCACGTACGCCGGGGTCACCTCGGTGCCCGCCTCGCCGCGCCAGAGGGTGTCGGTGTCCAGGTGGATGCCGTCGGGACGGTACTGGTCCCAGATCGCTGATGCCTGGCGCAGGAGCGTGGCCAGGTTCGCCGGGTCGGCGCAGGCCTTGGCTGCGGCGAGGAGGTCCCGGAACGCGGATCCGCCGCGCTCGCCCTCGTCGAGCAGGCGAGGGCGGAAGGCCATGCCGATGGCGAAGCCGCCGGCGAGAGCGCCGAGAGCGAGCGCGAAGAGCAGCGCGGTGACGAAGGTGTACGGATCGACGTTTCTCATCGTGGGACCTCCGGGGTCTCGAATCCGGGCGGGAGGAGCCGGGCGAGCGTCTTCGTGGCCCGGTACTGGAGCGCCTTCACGGCGCCCTCGTTGCGGTCCATCGCGGCTGCGACCTCGGCGATGGACAGGCCCTGAAGGAAGCGCAGGGTGATGCACTCGCGCTGCTCCGGGTTGAGCTGCTGCACGGCGGCGATCAGCGTCAGGTTCGTGAGGTGGGAGACGACGAGCTCCTCCGGGCGCCCCTCCGGGGACCGGTCCGGCGGGTGCTGGCCGTGGATGGTGCCCGGCTCGGGGTCGAGGGTTTCGGTGCGGTAGCGGCCGGACTTGAAGTGGTCGACGACGAGGTTCCGGGTGATCGTCATGAACCACGCGCCGGGGTCGCTGCCCTGCCACTTCAGCCCGCTGATGTTGCGCAGCGCCTTCACGAACACGTCGCCGGTCAGGTCCTCGGCCAGGTGGTGGTTACCGCACCGACGCAGTGCGACCCGGTACACCATCGGGCCGTAGATCCGGTACAGCTCGGCGAACGCCTCCCGGTCGCCGGCCTGCGCCGCGTCGACCAGCTGCCACCGCTGACGGCGGTCGGTGTCGGTCTGCTCGATCGCGGGCGGGCGGGCCTGGCCCGGCACCCGCACCGACACCGCGGCGGTCACCGGGCACCCGCCGGGGACACGTCGAGCACCGTCAACAGGACCAGGTCGTCCTCGTCGGTGTTCGGCCACGGGTCCGCCGGCGGCGGCAGTACACCCCACGCCCCGGACACCGGCGGCAGCACGGCCAAGGTACGTAGGGCCCGCCGGCGGGCGGCCCGGGCGTCGCGGCGGCGCTGCGCCACCCGCACGTCGTGACGGCGGCACAGCCACGCGACCAGCGCAACCAGCAGCACGGTGACGAGCAGCCCGCCGGCCTCCGGGGCGGCGTCCTGGATGCCCTGGACGATCCCGGTCATCACGCCGGCACCGCTTCCCGCTGCTGGACGGCGGTGTCGCGGATGCAGGCGGCGACGGTGATGGGGAAGCCGCGCCAGGTCGCGTGCACCGTGTAGATCAGCCACCGGTCCCCGGCCAGGTCGACCGTGTCCTCGGTCTTCGCGTCGGCGGCCACGCCCAGCACGACGGCCCACTCGGCCGCGTCGGTCGGGGTGTCCAGCTCCACGTTGATCGCCTCGTCGGCGGTGAAGCGGACGCTGCGCGGTGCGGGCAGGGCCGGGTCGTCCACGGCGAAGCAGAGCCGGGAGATCTCGCGGAGCATGTTCGCCCGAGCGATCCGGATCCGCGCCGGCTGGTTGCCGGGCGCCGCCGCGACCGGCAGGTGCGCCACCTGTCGGGTGGCCGGTACGTTGGTCATCTCGACCGTCCTTTCCTTGGGGTTTGAGCGGGTAGAGATCTGGGGTCACGGCGTGTGGAGCGCCGTGGCCCCTTCTTGCTGGAGCCGGTCCATCTCCTCGTGGAGCAGCTGCCGCTCGTACTCGCGGCGCTCCTCAGCGGTCGCCGGCCGCAGCCACATCCGCAGCGGCTCCGCCGGCGGCGGCGTCGGCGCGGTGACGGTGGCGACGACCAGGACCAGACCAATCACGATCAGCGCGACCGCCTGGACGACCAGCGCCGTGGTGCGCGCGAGATTGGGCCTGGGCATCGATTTGTCTCCTTCTGGCAGGTCAGGTCGGTTAGTGCGGCGCTATGCCGCTCCCCTGCGCTTCGGCGGCTTCGCCGGTCGAGCCGGCTTCGGCTGCTTGGGAGGCTTCGAGGGTCGCGGTGGCGGCGGCGGCTTCGGCCGGAGCCCACTCACGACGCGAGCTTTTGCTTCTCTTCGAGGAAGTCCTCCAGGACCTTCCGCGGGATCCGACGAGAGCGCCCGATCTTGATGGACTTCAGCTCGCCGGACTGGATCATGTACTCGACCTTCCGAGTGCCCAGGGACAGCAGCTTCGCGGCCTCAGGGATCGAGAAGGCGCGAGGTTCACTGTCGTGTGTGGCACCATCCGCACTGTCACGCATGGCACTACCGTACACGACTGCCACGCGTGGCATCGGCTCAGCCGTTCGGATGATTTCAGCAACCACTCGGGCGCTTAGTCTGTAGACCATGCGGAACAGTGCGGAACCAGTGAGGGCGCGGATCCTGTGGCCCACCAGCCCCGGAACCCGCCGCAGCCGTGCTCGGCAGTACTCCCGTCCACGCGACAACAGGCCCACGAACGGCACTTACCGTGACGACGTGGCAGCTTCCCCAGCCCCGACGCCCGACCTCGCCCGAGCACGATTCGCTCGGTTCGTCGCGGCCGCACTCACATCGGCCCGCAACCGAGGCATGACCGACAAGGACATCGCCCGCGTCACCGGCATCGGCGCATCGACCTTTCATCGCTGGCGGCGCGGCGAAGGCCGGGAGCTGCCCGAGCTGGAGAAGGTGCAAGCGTTCTGCGACGGCCTCGGTGTCAGCGTCGTCGGCGCGATTACCGCCCTCGGGCTCAACCCCAGCGTCCGCGACGACCCGGAACCCGAGCCGCCGCTGCCGCCGGAAATCCGCAAGATCTTGCGAACCCTCGCCGACCCCAACGTTGCCGACAGCGACAAACTGGTGCTGCGGGAGATGCTGAAGATGCTCGCTGAGCGCGGCGGCCGCAGCTGATGGCCCGCCGCCGGTACCCACCAATCAAGCTCGGCAAGGACGAGCTTTACCACGCGTGGGTCGTCGTCGGTACCAAGGGCAACGGCCGCCCCGACCAGCGGCACGTCAAGCGGCGGACCATCGAAGAGGTCGAAGAGCGCGTCGACGAGCTGCTCGACCAGAAACGCTCCGGCACGGTCGCCCGGCCAGGCCGTGGCCCCACCGTCCGGACCTGGCTACTCGACACTTACCTCGGCACCATCGCGCCCGGCCGCATCGACCCCACCACCATCCAGGGTTACCGCAGCAAGCTCGACAACCACGTGTTCCCGGTCATCGGGTCACTGCGCATGGATCGGGTGATCTCCGACAACATCGACGCCGTCTACACGGCCATGCGGCGCAAGCAGCTCGCCGACGCCACCGTGGTGCAGGTGCACCGCATCCTGGCCCGGGCGTGGAAGGTCGCCGCCCGACGGCGCGTCGTGCCGCACAACATCATGCTCGACGTGGACCCGCCGACGGCTAAACGCAAAGAGATGGAGCCGCTCACCGAGGACGACGCCTTGGCCGTGCTGGCGGCGGCAAGACGGCGTCGTAACGCCGCCCGCTGGTCAGTCGGCCTGGCCATCGGTACCCGACAGGGTGAGGCCCTCGGGCTGCGCTGGCCGTACCTGCTGGTGGTGTGCGACGACTGCGGCGCCACCGTCAAGGTCGTCGACTGGTGGGAGCAGAAGCTGCAGCGGTGCCGCGGTTGCGACTCGGCGGACATCGGTGTGGTGGCCCGGATCTGGTGGCAGTTGCACCGCCGGTCGCACGAGCACGGCTGTGCGGACCGGCCGCCGTGGACGTGCGGACGCAAGCGCGGCGGCAACTGCACGGCCAGGAGGTTGCCGCTGCGGTCGGGAGAGATTCACGTCGGCGGCGGGCTGATCCTGAAGGAGCCCAAGGGGAAGTCCAAGCGGAGCTCCCCGATCCCCGTCGAGCTAGTCGCGGAGCTCCGCGCTCACCACGAGGTGCAGGCGCTGGAGAAGATGATGGCCGATGGGGCGTACGCGAACCACGAGTTCGTCTTCGCCGACCAGCTCGGCGAACCGATCGATCCGGGCCGCGACTGGCGGGAATGGAAGGCGGTTCTGGCTGCGGCGGGGGTGCGGGACTTCCGGGTCCACGACACCCGGCACGCGGCGGCGACCCTGCTCCTGGCGCAGGGCGTGGACGTGCGGGTGGTGCAGGAACTGCTGGGCCACTCGACGGTGAAGGTCACCGAAGGGTACGCACATGTGGTGTCGAAGTTGGCCCGGGATGCTACGGAGCGTATGGGTCGGCGATTGCTTCAGCCGCCGGGTACACCCTGACGTACACCCTGGATCATGAGGTGTGGCATATTCTGCCAGGCACGCGCCCGTAGCTCAGCGGATAGAGCAGGGGACTTCTAATCCCAAGGCCGCAGGTTCGAATCCTGCCGGGCGCACAGGTACTTCTCCCTTCTGACCAGCCCGTCTGGGGCTATTCGTGGTGCGAGCGCGCTGGTGGCTCCGTGGCAGCCTCGAACGGACGCACCAAGCACCAGCGCGACCGCGCGACCTCTGATTGGCTTGGCAGACTGACCGCGTGACGGATCAGCGCGGCTCTGACGAGCCCAACACCGACCAGTCGCCCCGGACACCAACGCTGAAAGTCGCGAGGCAGTTGGCAGCCGAGTTGGCGGGGGTGGCGACTGTGGAGATCGACAGCATCGAGGGCGGGATATCGGTGGGCGTCACACCACGTACCCCCGATGCTCGCGCCTTCGGGTGGACGGACTTCTCCGATGAACTCGTCCTGGGCGTCGGTGAGCACGGCGGCCGATGGGAGCTGGAAGCCGGCCCTGAAGACGTTGCGATGCTCGAAGACATCGCCCGCTCAGTGATCGCCGGCAGGGTCCGCGAGGTGTTCGCTCCGGGCCGCTCGGCTGTCTCGGTCACGCTCGCCGACGGATCAGTGGAGACCGAGATCGGCGGCGCAGCGCCGGCCGGTTGCCTGCCGCTACCCTTCTGGCGGCGCTGGTCGCGCAGCGTGAAGTACGCCCCCTACAGGTAACCAATGTCAGCGTCAGGTTGGAAGTGTGTGATCTGCCGACCGTGATGCGCGCAACGCCTGCGCACAGGAGGGCACTGGTAGTGGATATCGACGCGCTGCTTCCACGCGCACGGACACCGCGGGACTACCTGGACCTCGTTGCGGACCCACGAATCGATCAGGACGGGCTGCACACTCTTGCCCGCAACCCCTTCTCGTTCGTGCGGCTGGCCGTCGCCAAGGACATCCGCACAGGCGCGGCAACCCTGACCGAGTTGCTCGCGGGCGAGTTCAGCCAGTGGGACCGTAACTACCTGCTCCGGCTCGTCGCTCAACACCCACAGGCGGACCGAGATGTCCTGCTCAACGTTCTGCAGGAGGCCGAAGTCCTGCTACGTCAGCACGACGCTAGGCCGTATGCCGCAGCGATTGTGCTAGCCAGTCGCCAAGAGTTGGAGCCGCACGAGGTACGCCGTTTGCATGGCCTACCGGGTGCGTCGCGACGGATGCGCCGAGGCGTGGAGCGAGCACTCGCGCGACGACCCTGAAACCCGAGGGCAGGCCGGGTTATGGTCACACGTCCGCCCTGCGAAGGCGCTTGCGGGAGTTCGTTGGGCTGGCGCGCAGAGCACGCACGAGCGGGGAACGCATCTACTGCTGGATCTGCCTCTAGCAGGGGCCGACCGCAGAGCGTTCCGCACGGGTTGGGGGATGGCTACACCGAGTCGGAAGGCATGGCGCTCCTCGGCGGGTCGGCCTAAGGCCAGGCAATCTCGTCGAGGAACGCCTCTATCGCGACGACGACCTGGCCGAGCACCGCGATCGACTCGGTCAGGGGGCCGGGCACGTACATCCCGTGGTCCGCGTCGGCCACCTCGAACACGTGCGGTGACAGCCGGCGGGCCGCGTCTCCGTCCCAGAGCTTGTCGGCCGTACCGCCGACGAGAAGGAATGGCGCCGTCGCCCGCCGCATCGCGTCGAGCACCCACGGCATGGTGAGCACCGGCGTGAGCCACACCGCTGGCAGGGAACGCTCGGCGGCGATCACTGCCGCGTTCGTGCCGAGTGACTTGGCCATCAGCAGCGGACGACCGCCGACGCGGTCGATCAGCGGGGTGACCTCGCCGCGTACCCAGTCTTCGATCTCTGGCCGATTCGGGCTCGGGGATTCCTGGGTCCAGGAGTGCCGGTGCACTGTCGCGCCGCGCAACTCGGCGACGTCGCCCGCGTACATGGGCAGAGGCGCACCCGGCCCGAACATCCGGCCGGCAAGCACGATCGCGTCAGCCACGTGGCACCTCCATTTTCGTGGCAACTCACGCCGAAGCCGCAGCGCTCAGTCCCGGACCGACTGGGCATGGTGAGGTGCGCCTTGAGGGATTGCAAAATATCGCGGAACGGATCAGTCGGGAACCCACTCAGGCCGGTCGACGGTTGGCATCCCGCTGCTCGGCGTCGTTCCAGTCCACGGAAACCGCGCCGACCGGCTGGAACCGAATCTGCGGGTCGTTGCTTTGCACGAGACACATCAGGCGCTGGCCGAACAGACTGGCGATCCGGGAGTGGTCAGCCATGATGTCCAGCACGATCTGAGCTGACCTCGGGCAATGCGACGCGAAAGTTTCGTAGTTGGTGAAGACGAGGGCGAGGCCGGCTGCCTCAGCAGACCACCCGTACTCGTGGCTGACCACGTCACGCATGCAGTCGTTGAGGGCATCAAGGTTGCGCCCGAAGTAGTCGGGAAACCCGAGTGCAGCCGCCATGTCACGGTGCATGGCTTCGTCAGTCGTCCATCCGGAGGCGTCCAGGCGCGTGACCTGATAGCCGTGACCGTGTAGCCACTCGGTCGTCTGGTCGAGGATCGATGTGCGCCAGAAGAGAGTCACCGACGTGTTGATCATGAGGCCAAAGGCTCGGTCGTGACTGAGATCGGTCTCCCCGTCGAAGGCGGCCATGGTCGGGAGAGTACCGCCAGCCTGCATGCGAGCGCCGACACTACCTGACCACCTCAGCACCTCCCGATGCTTCAGGAGGGTGGTCCCGATTCAGCCGGAACCGCGCGGTCAGTTTTCGGGCAGAGCCGATAGGAGCGTCCGACTGGCCGAACGACCATGCCGGCCTGGGACGCGCTCCACCTGAAATGGCAACCAATCGTGACCGAAAGCACCGGTACCGCAACGTCGCAGACGACCTATCGTGGCCTTCTCGCGGCACTATTCGCGTCGTGGAGCGAATGCCGCACGGACTCCCGGCGTAAGGACGACATGGGTTTTTATCTGCGAACGAGCCTGAAGGCGGGCCCCTTCCGCTTCAATCTGTCGCCATCAGGCGTGGGCGTCTCGGTCGGTATACCGGGCTTCCGAGTCGGGACCGGCCCTCGCGGCAACTACGTTCGCGTCGCGGGTCTCGGCACTTCCTACTTCGGCGGCCAGACGCCTGTGTCTGCGCCTGTACGCAAGGGCATCGCGCGGGGCCCTCAGCCTGCAAACCTGAACACCGATGTCGTCATGCAGGAGTTGACCGGAACGCCGGTGCAGCACCTGACCGCAGCCCATCCATCAGACTTGATTAATCAGATACAGACCGCAGCCCGGCGGCAGCCATTATGGCCGTGGGCTGCCACCGCCATTGCGCTCCTAGCCGTGGCCACCGCACCACTTGGCCTTCTGCTGCTCCTGCTCGGAGCCCCGGCAGTGTGGTGGCTGAGGCAACGAGACATCGCCCGGCGGTCCGTCGTCGTGTTCTATCAGGTAGAGGACGCGCCTGCGGCAAAGTATGAGCAGTTCACCGGCAGCAGCGGGTTCGTCAGCCGGGTCCACCGGGTGTGGCAGATCGAAGCCGAAGGACATCTCCACACCACCTACCAGCGGAAGGTGAATGCTGGAGCGAGTGCGCTCATTCGGCGAGGCAGCGGGTCATTGGATCTGGCAGGGCCACCGGTGCTCGTCACGAACATCGCCGTTCCAAGCCTCCACGGGAAAGAACGGTCCGTGCACTTCCTTCCGGACCGGGTCCTGGTCAGGCACGGGAGGCAGTACGCGGATCTCCCCTACGCTGCGGTCAGCGCCCGGATGGAGCTACAAAGATTCATCGAGACCGACAGCCCACCGACCGACTCGCAATGCGTTGGTACAACGTGGCAGTACGCAAACAAATCCGGCGGTCCGGATCGCCGGTACAACAACAACCGGCAGTTGCCGATCATGATGTACGGCCGGCTCACCCTGACGACGCCGCAGGGCATCTTGATGGTGTGGGACTTCTCCCGACCCGACGTTGCGGCGTCCCTCGCCGACGCGCTGAATCGCATGCGCTAGACGATGGCCAGTCAGCTACCGGCCCTCCGCAAGCGAGCTACCCGCGAATTCCCCCGGACTTTGCCGGACCGACCATCACAGGCCGGATCTCGGTAGCAGGGATAAGGGTGGCTGTCTGCATGAATAGACACCCCTACGGACCGCGAATAACTGGGGACATGATTGACATTCAGCTTCTAATTCCAAGGCCGTAGGTTCGAATCCTGCCAGGCGCACCCACCTCACCGCAGGTCGCGGCCTCCCCCTCTCGTAGTGGACGATCACCACGGCCCAGTGCGGCCATTCGTTCAGCCAGGTCGGCCGTCGCCGGGCCCGTCAAGGGTCAACAGCCTCCGGCCGCCGGGTTATGGCCGCGCGGCCGTTCCACAAGTCGCGGCATAGCAACCGATCGGGAGGCTCCTGTGGGTGTTCTGTATGACTACTTCCGCGCTGTTGACGACGAGGCTGTCGCAAAGCTGATGGCCGCCACTGATGGCGGCCCTGTGGTCCGAGCGGAGGATTCTCCCGTCGAAGACGCCGTGGACGGCAAGGGGATCGATCCGACCGTCGTCCTCGGCAAGGTCGTCTCGTTCGCCCTCGACGTGTCATGGAGCACCGACGTAATCGGGGATCGACTCATCTGGCCGGAGGGTGCTCGTGAGGACCTTGAGTACGAAGGACCGTGGGTCGTCGTCCTGAGCGACCGAGCCCGCGATGCGCTAGCCGACATCCCGGATGACCGCTTGCCGGGCCTGGCCAAGCAGTGGTCACACATCGAGGATTTGTCCCACTACAGCGACGCGCAGCCGGAGGTCATGCTGTCGCGCCTGCGGGAGTTCGTCGGCCTGGCGCGCAGAGCACGCACGAGCGGGGAAAGCATCTACTGCTGGATCTGCCTCTAGCTGCGGTCGACGGCAGCGGTACAGGTCGGTGCAACCGCGACAACCGTCGTCAGCTTCGCTCGGCAACGAAGGTGCCCCGCGCATGCACGGTGACGACCAGACCGCGGTCGCGTAGCTCGCGCATGGCCATCCGCACGGTGCCCCGCGCTACGCCGTAGGTCTGCTGCAAGTGGAGTTCGCTCGGCAACGGCTGCCCGGGGCGCAGCTTGCCCTCCTCGATCTGCTTTGCGAGCAGGTCCGCCAACTGCCGGTAGATCGGCACATTGGACAGCGGACTGGTCATGGGCGGGAGCGTAGACACGCACATGATCTGTACGTGTTCAGGGTTGTCCAGCCTCTAGACGTCTAGCCACTAGACGTACATTGACTGTACGTTTGTCATGGCCAGTACAGAGGCGGCCCCCGACCAGCGATTGCGCCGCTGGCCGAGGGCCTTGATCGCCCCATGGAGGCGACCCATGCGAACCCTACCCAGCCTGCCCGTCTGCGGAGAGCCTGCGACCGTCCGCATCGAGTTGTGCACATCAGGCTCTCTGGACGCCTGTGCGTACGCCTGCGCCACCCACGCCCCTGACGTCACCGCCGAGGTCCTCACGGCAGGACTGAGCGCCAACCCAGGCGGCATGGCAGCCGGCGTCGAGCGCCCCTGCGGCTACGTGCACGTCTTCCCGACTGGCAACCTCGCCAACCCGCCTCACCCGGCCTGGTGCGACCGAGACGACTGCCAGCGCAGGGGACAGCACCGCTCCCAAGCCAGTCACCTGGACACCAACCGGCCGGAGTCACTCAAGGTTGACGCCTGCTTGGTGCAAGCCCTACACCCTGCCGCGGAGCCGATGGTGAACCTGACCAGCGTGGAGGGCAACGCCGCAGCCTGCCTGGTCCTCTCGGTACGGCAGACGCGGGTGTTGCGGTATCGGCTGGCCAACCTGCTCGACGCGGCCAAGCCAGCCCGCAACAACGCCGGCCGTTGGCAGTAGCTCACCCGCCCATACCCACACAGCACCAGTCGGCTACGGCAAGGATATTTATTGCTTTGGACATAGATTTTCTCCCCAGAACCGGATGGACGCCGACCTGCCCCCACCAGCCCGAGCCGCAGAGATCCGGCAAAATTCTTCTGACCTGATGTCGGATCCGACCTGAGTCGTTCGTAGTAGAGACGAAGGGCGGCCGGAGAAGCCGCCCGGGACAAGGGAGTCATCGGATGACGCAGTACTTGATCTCGTTCAACGACGGCGCGATGGACCACATCTCCGCCGAGGAGCTTCCCGACGTGGGCAAGGCAGCGCACGCGGTGTACCAGGAGGCGGTGGACGCCGGCGTGTGGGTGTACGGCGGTGGGATCGAGAGGCAGCGGGCGAGCATCGTGGCCACGGACGGGACGGTCACCGACGGCCCACTCCCGGAGACCAAGGCGGTCATTGGCGGGTTCTCGGTCGTCAACGTGGCCACCCGCGAGGAGGCGCTGACCTGGGCTGCCAAGTTCGCCGCTGCTTGCCGCTGTGCGCAAGAGGTCCGGGAGATCGGGTAGGACCCCGGAGAAAACCCGGCGGGCTGTCTACGTGTTGGCCGACCTACGACGTTAATAGGGCGTGACGTTCGAGGAGTACGCGTTCGCTCGCACTTCGGCGCTGGTGCGGCTCGCCCGGCTGCTGACCGGTGACGAGCACCGAGCCGAGGACCTGGTTCAGGATGTCCTCGCTCGGGCGTACGCCCGGTGGGGGCGCATCTCGCGGACGGACCGTCCTGATGCCTACGTCCGACGCATGCTCGTGAACGCCCACAATTCCTGGTGGCGTCAGCGCAGCAGCCGAGAGATCTCCGTCGCCGCCGTACGCGATAAGGCGGGCGACGTGGACGAGGCCGCCGGGGTCGCCGAACGCGACGCGCTGTGGCGGCTGGTCTGTGATCTGCCGGCGCGTCAGCGCACCGTGATCGTCCTGCGCTACTACGAGGACCTCGACGACACGTCGATCGCCGAGATCCTCGCCTGCTCGGCCGGGACGGTTCGCACACACGCGAAGCGGGCCCTGGCGGCGCTGCGTCAACGGCAGGAAGCGGCAACCCCCGCACGGGCAGGAGAGTTCTGATGATCAGCGACCTCGACCAGCAGCTCGCCACCACGCTCAAGCATCGCGCGGGCGGCGACATCGACCCGACACCGATCGTGGAGCAGGCCCGTCATCACGGTCGCCGGATCCGACGGCGTCGCCGTGGGCTGATCGCCGGCGGCGCGGCGGCAGCGTGCATCGCCCTAACCTCGGTGGTCTTGGCGATCCCGGGTGTCTGGACCATCGATGACCCGATCCCGTCGGTCGATCCGTTCATGCGCCAGGTGCTCAGCTTGCCGGACGCGCCGGCGCAGACCGGCGCCATCGCCCGCCCTCAGGAGGTAGGTGCCGATCCCGCCACTGTGCACTTCTCGGCCGACACGCTGGTGAGCGATGCCGAGTACGCGACCTGGCGTACCGGGCGCGGCACCGAGAGCGCCGAGTTTCGGGGCCCGACCGGTCAGGCTCGCTTCGTGCTGGCCCGCAGCGAAGCGTTGCTGAACGAGCTACAGCAGACCCTGTCCTCGGCGGGACGACCGCAGCCCCGCACCGACGTACGGGTCGGTGACCGCCCGGGGGTCGCCTGGTTCGATCCGTCCGGCGACCGGAAGCTGTGGTTCGTTCGCTGGCAGCCCGGCGACGGGCTCTGGGCCCAGTTGGACGCGTACGCGACCACCAGCGACGAGGCGACGGGTATGGCGAGCCTGGTCCGTTTCGACGGTGCCCACCGCTGCGTCGTGCCGTTCCGCCTGGAGTCGCTGCCGCCCGGCGGACGGCTACTCGAATGCTCGGTCACGCTCGGCCAGTCGGTGCGAGACCCCTTCGTCGAAGGCGCACTCGTGGTCGGTGATGATGAGGGTCGCTGGCTGACGGTCCGGGCGCAACCCGCCCCGAACGGCGACAAGGCCCGGCCCGGGGATCTCGTCGCGGGCCCCTACCGGGCTCGCCGGCAGGGCAGCGACGTGCTGGAGATGACCGTCAAGCCCTGCGTCGTCGAGGCGTTCCGCAAGGGTTGGGGCAGCGGCTACACCGAGTCGGAAGGCCTGGCGATCCTCGGCGGCTACCAGCCGGCCCGCGACCTCAACCGCCCAGAGACCTGGTGACGCACCCACAGCCGGTCGCCGCCCGGGTCGTGGGGCGGCCCGGAACCCCCGCACGGATGTCGACCAGCACCGAAACGAATGATTCTGCAGGGCAACCAAACCAAATACTCTTGGCCATCAAACGATCACGGGGCGCAATGACGGCTCCCCGCGTCAGGTGACAGGAGACGATGTGTTCACACGCACCGCGCAAGCCGCCATCGCGCTGATGGTAGGCCTCAGCGTCGCCGTGGCATCCGCCGCGCCGGCACAGGCATGGCTACCGGAATGCCCCATCGACGACTGCGGCGGTGGCGAGGGCGGGGGCGGCGGTGGTGGTGGCGGGGGCACCCCGCCGGGCCCGGCCTACAACTTGCAGGGTGTCATCCAGTTGGAAGAAGTAGGCCACGACGGCGCGTGGCCGTATCGTCTCGGCGGCGTCAAGGTCCGCGGATACTCCCGGCTCGCCAACCAGAGCAACGACCGGGTGGACGCCAACTACATAAACGTCCGGTGCAGCACCAGCGTGCTCAGCTACTCCACCAACGACTACGACTCCGAGAACAACGGTGCGCTCGTTGACGTGCACTTCTGGTCTCCGACCGTGCCGGTCTCCGGCGTTCCCGTCCAGTCCCGGACGGTCACGGTCAACTGCAGCCACCACGCGGAGAAGAACGGCGTCAGCTACGACACGACCAGCACCGCGCAGTTCGTCATCCCCGAGTGATCCGCGGCGGGGCGGTCCGAACCGGACCGCCCCGCCATCTCAAACACAGCAACAACCCAGGGCATCCAGGCACCCGCCCGCCGATCATGGAGTTGTGGTGGGCGACAAAGCACCCGCTAGAGCGCCAAACTGGGCACCACACCTCCATGATCGGCGCGACGCGACGCGACGCCCTCGGCCAGGGGGCCGCCTAGTTGGATCAGACGGGGCCCAGCAGGGCGGCCAGCGCGGCGTCGCCCTGGCCGAGTTGCGCCCCTCCGCTCGGCGGCGCGACCAAGAAACGAAGGCATTCGTCGAGTTCCACGTACTGCTCGGGGCCTCCCCCGTCGAGCGGGCGCAGCACCGCAAAGCGGGACGCCGGGGTGGCGCAGTCGACCACCGCGCGGCGGTTGGACAACGCCCGGAGCACACCCGCCTGACGCTCGGCTGGCAGCGGCCCGCCGTACACGAATTCACCCGCCGGTTTGTCGCCGCCCTGAATCGACGCGGGCACCTCGTACACACAGAGGCGCAGCGGCCCGGCGGCCCGCGAGGTGACCGACCCGGGGCGACCGCTCCTGGTTTCCACCCACACCATGTCCGTCCACTGTTGCGCGCATCCGGCGGCTTCAGCCGCCGGAGATTCGACCTGCCGGATGGCACGGGTGTCCACCGTGATCCACTGCGGCCCAGCCAACGCGGCGATCACCTCGACGCGAGGTTTCCCGCAGGAGTCCGTCGGGATGTGGGGCCGCAGCCAGCGCCCCCGGTCGTCCACCAGAGCCAACCATGGCGGGATGACCATGTCGAGGGTGCAGGCGACATTCCCGCCGGCCTGCTGGCTGGGCAGGCGCAGCGCGGTGACCAGCGGTGCGATCTGCTCGGCGCGTCGCTCGGTGGCGATCTGCTCCTGGCCGCCGTTGGGGCCGGGTCGGATCTCCCGCCCGCAGATCACGGCGGCGACCGGGGTGAACGTGGAGTCGATGCGACCGGCCTTCGGCTCTCTCGCGGCCGGTGGCGACGTCTCCATGATCATCTCGCCGGCCCGAGGCGCCTCCTTGGCGCAGGAGGTCCACCCATCCACGATCTGGGCCGGGTCGGGCTCCTCGGCTGCGCCGGGCCCGATCCCCGTGCCACCGCAGCCACTCAGCGCCATGCCGAGCAGCGCCATCACCAGTACGGTGCGAGACGAGCGCATCCGGCTCACCACCTTTCCAACCGAGGATGAGACGGACGCCGAGCGCGCCTGGTTCCGGGCCGCCGCAGGCCGCCGGCGTGACGCGGGTGACCAGCGCGGACGCCGCCGGGTGGGCCCGCAGCACCCGCCGGCAGAATGGCCGAATGGCACATCTGGGACTTGTCACACTGCTGGTCGAGGAGTACGACGAGGCGATCGACTTCTACGTCGGGGACCTCGGTTTCGAGTTGGTGGAGGACACCGCTCGACCGGACGGCTCACGCTGGGTGGTCATCCGCCCGGCGGGCGCCCGGGAGACGGCCCTGCTGCTGGCGCGGCCGAGCACCCCCGAGCAGCGCGCTCGGGTCGGCGACCAGACCGGCGGCCGGGTCGGGCTGTTCCTCTACACGGAGGATTTCGCCCGGGACCACGCCCGGATGGCGGCGGCCGGGGTGCGCTTCCTGGAGGAACCGCGGCACGAGGCGTACGGATCGGTAGCGGTATTCGTCGATCTCTACGGCAATCGCTGGGACCTGCTCCAGCCGCGCAGCGAAGGGTGACTCATTAGCGACACACCACACACAAAGGGTCACCCTTTGCTGCCAGGCATGCTATTGTCCGATGTCGATCTACGCCGTGCGGACCCGGACCGGGTCGTTGTCGGAAGGACACACTCCGATGCCGGCCGTTGCCGTCCCCACCGCGTCGCCACCCACACTGGACAGTCCGGCCGGCGGTGCGCTCAGCCTCATCTTCACCACGCTGCCGGCGTTGCTACGGCTGACCTGCGGCCTGGTCGGCGCGGCGGTGGCCCTGTCGGTGCAGACCCCGCCGGTCGAGCTGGCGGTGTTGCTGCCCGGTGTGGCCGCGCTGACCGGCTGGTCCCTCTGGTACGCGTATCGCGCGTTCCGCCACGGGATCAGCCAGCCCCTGGTCGCCGGTGACGTAGCGGCCACCGCGGTGGCCTGCCTCCTCATCCCCGTGCTGGTGGCACCCGAAGTGCTGCCCGGCGAGGGCAGTTGGATCGCTGTGCTGGCCAGCACCACGGTGATCAACGCGCAGGCCACCGCCCAGGCGCGGTGGTCGATCCCGGCGGGGCTGCTCGTGGTCGCCGCGTACGCGACGGGCGCGCAAGCGGCGGGCAACCCCATCGAGGCTCGGGCGCACGCGACGACTTTGCTGGTCCAGACCGCCTGCACGGCGATGATGTCGGAGGTGATGCGTCGGCGGATCGGCCGCGCCGACCGCGCCTTCGTCGAGCATCAGCGGCTGACCCGGGAGGCGACGGTCGCCCGCGCCGCCCGCGACGCCGAACGCCAGCAGAATCGCGACCTGCACGACACGGTGCTCGGCACGCTGACCATGGTGGGGCTCGGCGCGGTGGCCGGCCCATCGGCTTCCTTTCGCGACCGGTGCGCCGCTGACCTGCGTACCCTCGTGGCACTCACCGACGTCGGCCCGGTGGCCGGCGACGGCCCGGTGCCGCTGGATGGGCGGTTGCGCGCGGTGGTGGGCCGTCTGCCCGAGCTTGCGGTGCGGCTGGACCTGGCGTCGTGCGCCGTCCCCGCCGGTGTGGCCGACGCGATCAGCGAGAGCGCCTACGCGGCGTTGTCCAACGTGGTCCGCCACGCGCCGGGCACGCCGGCCACGCTGCGACTGACCCGGGACGCGATCGGCGTCGTGGTCGAGGTCGCGGACGACGGCCCCGGCTTCGACCCGGCCACCGTTCCCCCGCACCGGTACGGGTTGCGCGAGTCGATCCGCGGGCGGATGGCGACGGTCGGGGGGCGGGCCGACGTGCGCTCGGCGATCGGCGACGGCACCCGGATCCGACTGGAGTGGCCAGGTGTCGGCTGACCTCGGCGCCCCGGCGCACCCCACCGACGCTCTAGAGGCACCGGACCGGGCGAGCGTGCCGACACCCCGGGAGCCGATCTCTGCCGAAGGGCTCGCCGCGCCGGCCGCCGTGGCGCACGCGTCCGACCGTGGTGCCCGGATCGTCGCCGTCGCCATCGCACTGGCCTGGCACGTCGCGATCGGGTTGCCAGCGGTGCTGACCGCCCGCGCGCAGTTCGCCGCGCCGACGGTGGTGCTCGGCGCCTGGGTGCTTGTCGCGGTGGCCGGCGCGGTGGCGGGCGTACGGCTGCTGCGGGGCTCGCCGCTGCCGCCGTGGCCACTGGCCGGGCTGCTGCTGGCCGTCGACGCGGCCGTCTTCGCCGCAGCCGGTGAGCAGCAGTTGTTCACCGCCGCCAACTGGGTGTGGGGCACGCTCGGCTGGTTCTTCGTGCTGGCGCTGTGGGGTCAGCGGGTCGTGGGGCTGATCGCGCTGCTGAGCACGCACGCGTTGATCGCACTGGTCGCCGTACTCGGGCATGGTCCCGACCCGGCGGACGTTGCCCGTTACGTGATGTACGTGTACGGGACGTTCTCGCTGCCGGTGGCGGTCTTCGTGGGCAGCGCGACGATCGTCGGCCTGGCTCGGGAGCGGGCCGCCGTCTCGGCCGCCGACCACGCGATGGCCGCGGAGCGCGATGCCGCCGAGCGTGGCCGGCGGGAGCGCCGGGACCGGCTCGCGCTGGCCGGCTCGGCGGCCGGGCGGGTCCTCGGGGAGTTGGCCGCCGGTCAGGCCGACCCGGACGACCCGGAGGTGCAGCGCCGGTGCGTGCTGGCCGCCGCCCGGCTGCGCCGCCTGATCGCCGAGTCCGACGACGTGCCCGACCCGCTGCTGCACGAGCTGCGGGCCGCCGCCGACCTGGCGGAACGCAACGGCCTGCCGATCGACCTGGTCACCATCGGCACCCCGCCGCCGCTGCCGGTGGAGGTCCGACGCCGGCTCGCCGACCCGCTCACCGGCACCCTCGCCGACGCTCAGGGGTGGGCACGACTGACCGTGGTCTCCAGCCCGGACGAGGTGGTGGTCAGCCTGGTCACGCCGGACCGGGAAGGACCAGGGGCGACCGGCTTGCCGCCCGGGGACCACGACGACGGGCAGGTGCAGTACCTCTACGAACGGGACGGGAACATCAGATGGGCGCAGACCCGGTGGCAGCGATGACCGGCGATCGGCCGGTCGGGGTGGCGATCGTCGACGACCACCCGGTGGTCGTCGAGGGGGTTCGCGCCTGGCTCGCCACCGAGCCGCGCCTGACGGTGCTCGCCACCGGCGACGACCCGGACGCGGTACTGCGGGCGGCACCGGACGCCGACGTCATCCTGCTCGACCTGCGGCTGCACGGGCGGATGGCGTTGGACAAGCTGGCCGAGCTGAGCGCTGCCGGGCGACGGGTGGTGGTCTATTCGGAGCACACCGACCCGCAGACGATGCTCGCCGCGCTGGACGCCGGGGCGGTGGCGTTCCTCGCCAAGCACGAAGGCCGGGAACACTGCGTCGAGACGGTGCTGGCCGCCGCGAGCGACCGCCCGTACGTGCCGCCCGCGCTGGCCGGCGCGATGGTTGGCGACCCGCGGCCGGACCGGCCGATGCTCTCCGACAAGGAGCGTGAGGCGCTGCTGCTCTGGTTCCAGTCGATGTCCAAGGCGTCGGTGGCCCGGCGGATGCAGATCAGCGAGCACACGGTGAAGCAGTACGTCGACCGGGCTCGGATCAAGTACACCCGGGCGGGTCGGCCAGCCGCCACAAAGGCAGCATTACTCGCCCGCGCGATCGAGGACGGCCTAGTCCGCCCGGAGGAGATCGGCATCTACCGGTCACAGGCGGCGCACGACCGGCCGACCCCCTAACGGCCGTCATGACAGCGGCTCCCCGGTCCGCCAGGCTTCACTACACAGCCAGCTGACCGGAAGGTCGTGACGATGCACGCCGACACGTCCCCCTTCTTTATCGGTCCCCACCGGTTCGACGCTCCGGACGACGACGTGGGGCCGACCCTGGACCGCCGCTACAATCTGCGACCTCGGCCCGGTGAGCGGGTGCTCGGGCGTCACCAACTGCTGGTCGCGGGCTACCTACTCGGGCCGAGCGAGGCGCGACGCCGTTGGCAGCTGCCCGAGCCGGTCGCGGTTACCGTCACCGATCAGCGGATCTGCTGGGTGGGCAGTGGCTCGCAGCTGTCGCTGGTCGCCGAGAGCACGCACCGGGCACGGCCGCCCGCTCGACTGAACGGCCTGATGAGCGGGCAGATTCGCTGGCAGTGGCCGTCCCGGTTGGAGCTGCCGGCGACCCCACAGGACGACCCGGCGCAGTTGCTGATCGTCTGCGACGCGCTGCGCACCATCCAGCAGCCGGCGTTGGCCCTCAGCGGAGCGGCCGCCGAGGTCGTGGCGCTGGCCCGGCAGGTTCGCCGGGCGGTGGCCATGTTCCGGCTCACCCGCCCGCAACTTGTCGACCTCTCGGCTCAGGAGCGCGACGTGCTGCTACTGCGGGCCGGCCCCAGCCTGCTCGCCGGCGACACCCGGGTCACGCTGCCCGGCTCGCTGCCGGTGGAGTTCCACTCCCGGGACGACTACTACCGCTCAAGACCGGAGCCGACCTCCTGGGGCGGGCTCGCAGGCGGCGCAGCATCCGGGCATCGGTAAAGCCGACGGTCCGCGCGGCGGCCTCCACCGTCGTCCCGTGCCCGATCAGGTGCTCGGCCCGTTCGACCCGCAGCAGTTGCTGATAGCCGAGCGGGGTGAGGCCGGTGCTCGCGCGGAACAACCGGGTCAGCGTCCGCTCGGCCACGCCGCCGGCTGCGGCCAGCTCGGCCAGTGGCAAGGGCTCGGCGTACCGGCTGTCGATCAGATCCTGCACCCGGTGCACCGAGTCGGACAGGTGCGAGCGGTGCCGCATCATCGCGCTGGCCTGCTGCTCGTGCCCGTTACGGCGGGCGTAGACGACAAGCGTGCGGGCGATCTTCGCGGCGGTCGCCGGGCCGTGCCGGGTCGCCACCAGGTGCAACGCCACGTCGATGCCACTGGCAATGCCAGCGGAGGTGACCACCCGATCGTCCACCACGTAGAGCACGTCGCGGGTGACCTGGGCCGCCGGGTGCCGGCGGGCCAGGTCGTCCTGCACCTCGTGGTGGGTGGTGGTGCAGCGTCGGCCGTCGAGCAGCCCGGCCCGCCCGAGGGCGTACGCCCCGGCGCAGACGCTGGCCACCGTGCCGCCGGCCGCGTGGTGCTCGGCGAGCCGCCGCAGGTCGCCGGGGGACACCGGCCCCTGCGGCCCGTGCGCCGCCGGCCGCCAACCGGGCACGATCAGCAGGTCGTCCGGGGTCAGCTCGGGCCACCGGACGTCGGCGACCAGCGGTACGCCCTGGACCGTCGGCACCTGCTCGCGCTCGGCGACGTAGTGCAGCCGATAGTCGTACCCGAGGTCGGCGGCGCTGGAGAAGACCTGGGCTGGCCCGGCGAGGTCCAGCAGGTGCAGCTGTGGGACCAGCAGGAAGACGACCCGGGTCACGACGTCAGCTCCGGCTGCCGGCGAGGTTCGCGCCGGTCACCTCGTCCACGGTCCGGATGGTCGCGAAGCGGCCAGCCAGCGCGTACTCGGTGCGGGTGACGATCGCCTCGTTGGTGAGGGTGCGCGGGTCGGCGAGGATCTCCGCGACCGTGGCGGTCTCCGGCAGGTCCCAGTGCGGGATGGGGAACGTCAGCGTGGCGTCGCTCACGAACGTCATTCGGTACCCCAGGTCGGAGCCGACCCGGGTGGTGGTCTCCACGCACTGCTCGGTGCGAATGCCGCAGACGGTGATGTCCTGGATGCCGGCATGGGTGAGCAACTGCTGAAGGTTCGTCGTGGTGAACGCGTTGTGCGCGGTCTTGACCAAGATCGGCTCACGGTCGGCGGGCACCAGCCCGTCGAGCAACCGCACGTACCCGAGGGCAGGGTCGAAGAGGGTGCCGGTGCCGGGCTCGGAGTGCAGGACCCAGACCACCAGGTCACCACGCTCCCGGGCGGCGGCGACCAGCCGGTCGACCTGCCGGACCAGGTCCGGGTTGGAGCCGTACGCCCAGATCGGGCGCTGACGGAAGGACTCTTGGGCATCGATGACGACGAGTGCTGCTCTGCTCATGACTGAAGATCCTGACCGGTTGGCAGCCGCACCGGCAGACACCATTCTGCCCCGGTGCGGAACGATCCGGCCAACTCGACGTCAGGTGCTGGGCGTGCGCTCTTCGGCGGCAGCGTCCAGGGCGGCGGCCTCCTCCGGCGTGGGCGCGCTGCCGCCCAGGTGCGCGGGCAGCCACCAGGTGTCGTCCGGGCCGCCCGGCGCGTCGGGGTAATCCCGCTGCGCCCGGTCGACGAGGGCGCTGAGCCGGGTGGTCAGCTCGGCGGCCAGCACGTTCGGGTCCGGGAAGTCCGCCGGGTCGATCGGCTCACCGATCAGGATGGTGATCGGCGTGTGCCGGCGGGTGAGGGTGCGCGGGCGACCCTTGGTCCAGAGCCGCTGGGTGCCCCACAGCGCGACCGGCAACACCGGCACCTTCGCCGAGCGGGCCATCCGGACCGTGCCGCTCTTGAGCTCCTTGACGGTGAACGACCGGCTGATCGTCGCCTCGGGGAACACGCCGACGACCTCGCCGCTCTTGAGAGCGGCGACGGCGGCACGGAACGAGGCCGCGCCGGCCTGCCGGTCCACCGGGATGTGCCGCATGCCGCGCATCAGCGGGCCGGAGATCTTGTGCGTGAAGACCGAGTCCTTGGCCATGAACCGGACCAGCCGACCCGACGCGTTAGCGCCCAGACCGGCGAAGATGAAGTCGAGGTAGCTGACGTGATTGCTGGCCAGCACCGCCCCGCCCGTGCGGGGTACGTGGTGGGCGCCCTCGATGGTGATCTTCAGGTCGAGGACCCGGAACAGCGTCTTGGCGGTGGCGATAACGGGCGGGTACACGAGCTCCGGCATTGGCAGAATCTACCCTGACCGGCTGGAGATCGGCTGGGTGGCGAACCGGCGGCGACGCGGGCTGCGCGCCACCGCCGGGTACGGCGCTCGAATCGGGTCAGTCGGCGAGGTTGTCCAGGTCCAGTCGACCCCGGGCGAACGCGTCCACCCGACCCCAGCGGCCCGGGATGTCCAGCACCTCGATGCGGCCCATCCCCACCGGCAGCCGTGGCTCGACCGCCAGGTGACCGTCGTGCGGCTCCAGGCCGAGCATGGTGCGCAGCAGCAACAGCGGCGTACCTGTCGACCAGGCCTGCGGGCTGCACGCCGTCGGGTACTCCACCGGGAACTTGGTCAGCTCCCGCGGGTAGCCGCCGAACGCCTCCGGCAACCGACCGTCGAAGTACGTGGCCGCGTCCAGGATGCCGTTGGCGATGGTCGCGGCCTCCTCGGCGAAGCCGTAGCGGCGCAGACCCCAGGCGATGAACGAGTTGTCGAACGGCCAGATCGTGCCGTTGTGGTAGCCGATCGGGTTGTACCGGGCCTCCCCCTCAGCGAGCGTGCGCACCCCCCAGCCAGAGAAGAGCCGTGGCCCGACCAGGTGCGCGGCCAATTTCTCCGCCCGTTCGGGCTCGACGATCCCGCTCCACAGCAGATGGCCGATGTTGGAGCTGAGGATGTCGCACTGGCGGCCGTCCGGGTCCAGGGCCAGGGCGAAGAACTCACCGTCGGCCACCCACCAGTCCCGGTTGAACCGCTCCTTCAGATCTGCCGCCTCCCGCTCCAACTGGTCGGCGAACTCCGGGTCACCCCAGAACTCGCGAGCCAGCCGGGCCGCGCGGACCTTCGCGTCGTACGCGTACCCCTGCACCTCGCAGGTGGCCCGCGGGAACGGCGGCAGTGTGCCGTCGGAGTAGGAGATCGAGTCCCAGGAGTCCTTCCAGCACTGGTTCTCCAGGCCGGTATCGGTGTTGCGCCGCTCGTACCAGATGTAGCCGTTACCGACCAGATCGGCGTAGTTGTCGATCCACCTCAGCGCCGCCCGGGACTCCTGCTCCAACTCCTTGACCAGGGCGGCGTCCCCGCTCCACCGCTCGTACTCGTCGAGCAGCACGACGAACAGCGGCGTCGCGTCCACCGAGCCGTAGTACGGCGAGTGTGGCTGCTCCTCGAAGGCCGCGGTCTCGCCGTAGCGCATCTCGTGCAGGATGCGCCCGGGGTCCTCGTCCCGGAAGTCGTCGAACCGGCTGCCCTGCAAAGACGCCAGGATGCGCAGCGTCGTCTTCGACAACTGCGGGGTGAACGGCAGTGTCTGCAGGCAGGTGAGGATGCTGTCGCGGCCGAACATGGTCATGAACCAGGGCAGGCCGGCGGCCGGCAGGGTGGCGCCGCCGAGCGACAGCGGCGAGAAGCGCAGCGCCGCCAGGTCGATCAGGCTTCGCCGGTAGGTGCTGGCCACCCGGCCGTGCTCACTGTTGACCTTGGGCGCGTCGGCGATCCACTGCTCCAGGTCGTGCTGCAGGGCGAGCCGCTCGGTGCCGTGCTTGCGCAACCCGAGACGCAGGTCCCGGCCGCCGGGCCCGACCGCGTGCGTCTGGACGTCGATCGAGGCTTCCCACTGCTCGTTGGGCTCCAGGTGCACGGTGTACGCGAAGCCCTTGCTGTCGTACCGGGCCGACATCGACGACGAGATGACGGTCTCCCGCCGGAAGTTGCCCCGGCGGTACCCCAACCGCAGCCGATCCGACTCCACCTCGGTGTAGATCTCGCCCTTCTTGTTCAGGATCTCGTCCTTGACCTGGAACAGGTCGGCGAAGTCCGACGCGGCGTCCATCCGGACTTCCAGGTCGACCGGCTTCTCGTCATGGTTGAGGATGGTCAACTGTTCCCGGAAGCTGCCGCCCACCGCGCGCTCCCGGATGATCGAAAGCTTCGCGTCCACGTAGTGCGTCGCCATCCCCGGAACGAGAAAGAACCGCGACTCGAAGTACTGCAGGTCGTCGAAGGAGAGCGAGTTGAGTCGCTCTCCGTTGACGGTCAGCACCCAGGTCGACAGGAATCGGGTGTCGATGGAGAAGAGCCCGGTCGGCTCGCTCGGCGTCGCCTCGATGTCACCGGTGTCCTCGCAGACGACGAACGTGTTGCCGTCCAGGATCCGGATCGTGTTGCTCTGCCCCATCAGTGCACCTCCCCCACGAAACGCCGACGGGGCCCGCGGGCGTCCGGGGAACCCGGGAAGATCCGCTCCACCTGTACGACGAGACGAGCGTCGCCCGTCACCGTCATGTCCCCCCGCAACAGCGCCGCCAGACCATGCTCGCGACCTGCGGCGATGTCGTCGAACAGGACAGGGCTCGCCCCGATCACCGTGTCGGCCTCCCGGTCCTCCTGACTCACGTTCAGCCGACCGTGGTCGATCCGCAGCAGCCAGTGTCGGGTCTGTGCCCCCTCGTGCAGGTCGATACGCAGCGTCCCGGAGGTCTTGGCCAGCAGGGGCTCGTACCCCCGCCGGTCCAGATCCTCGAAGAACCTCGTGGTCGCGTCCACCATCGGGTCCACTCCTCCCAGTTGCCGGGCCCGGGATCCCACCCACCGCGCTCGCGTCGCGCGGACGGCCGGCGTCACACGTCCCCGCACGGGTGCCCGCCGCTGCCCCACCCAACCTCGCCCAATTGGGGTGACCCCTGCCCCCACCTGCGGCCGTGCCCCGGTCTTGCCCCGGCCGTGGGGTGGGGACACCGCAGCGCCGGCCCTCCCCAGGGGGAGAGCCGGCGCGCGCCCGCGGCGGACGGTCAGTTGTTCGGGTCGTCGGCGCTGATGTCGGCCAGGACCGACTGCGGTTCGCGCTCGACCGCGAGGTCACCCATCGAGACCAGGCCGACCAGACGCCCGTCGTCGACCACCGGAAGCCGGCGTACGGCGTACGTGCGCATCAGGTCCGCGGCGGCCACCGCGTCGTCGTGCTGACTCACGGTGATCACATCGCGAGTGGTGATCTGGTTCAACCGGGTCGAGCCCGGGTCCATGTTCTCCGCGACACCTCGGACCGTGATGTCCCGGTCCGTGACGATGCCGACCACACTGTCGCCGTTGGTCACCACCACATCGCCGATCGCGCTGTCCCGCATCTCCTGCGCGGCTGCGATGAGCGTGTCGTTGCCGTCCATCGTCACCAACCGGGTCGTCATGAACTCTCCGACCGTTGTCATGGTGCTCCCCTCTCGGTGTCGGCACGGTCGTCTACCCGCCGCCCGGGAGGAGGTAACGCCGACGTCCCCGTGAGCTAACCGTGCGGGCGGCGCAGTCGCGTAGCTCGTGCCGGCCGCTGCTGGTCCGGGCGGGCAGGCGGCGGCGCCGCTGCCTACCGTGAGCGAATGGAGGATGAGCTGCAGGAGCTGGTCGCGGCCAGCAGTTGGCTGACTAGGGCACTGAAGGTGGTGCGTGACTCCGGGCTGCCGGACGCCTGGATCGGCGCGGGAGCCCTGCGCGACCTGGTCTGGGGCGAGCGATACGGCGACGGGTTCGACCCGGCGCGGGTCCGAGATGTAGACGTGGTCTTCTTCGACCCGGCAAGGCTGACCCGTGCCGACGATGACCGCGCCACCGCCGGGCTGGTCAGGGCCTGGCCCGAGCCGCCGTGGCAGGCACGCAACCAGGCGGCGGTGCACACCTGGTACGCGGCCAAGTTCGGCGGCGACCCGATCGAGCCGTACCGCAGCGTGGCCGAGGCGGTCGCCACCTGGCCGGAGTACGCGACAGCGGTGGCGGTCCGCCTGGACCCGGCTGGCCGGCTCAAGGTCTGTGCCCCGTACGGCCTGACAGATCTGCTGGGCGGGGTGTGGCGGCACAACCCGGCCCGGGTGGACGTGGCCCAGTCCCGACAGCGGTTGGCCCGGCACCGGCCGGCGCAGCGTTGGCCCGGCGTGACCGTGATCGAGCCAAGCTGATCGACTGTGGGCGGGTCAGCCTCGGGGCGGCATGCCGTAGAGCCGCTCGACGTGCAGGCGTAGCACGATCCGTCCCTCGTCGACCATGGCCTGCCGGTACTCGTCCCAGTCGGGGTGTTCGCCGCTCAGCCCCCGGTAGAGCGCCACCAACTCCTCGACCGTCTCGTCGCCGAGCTGGGTGGCCGGCGGGGTCAGTTCAGCGCGACCCTCGACCACCGCGTACGCCCAGCCGTCCTCGCTGCTGACGTGGAAGCTGGCACGCGGGTCGCGGCGCAGGTTGGCGGTCTTGGCGCGGCCGTCGGTGACCGAGACCCGGATCAGGCCCGCGTCCCGGTCGAAGGAGTAGAGCACGGTCGACAGCTGCGGACGCCCGTCCCGTTTGATGGTGGCGAGCACGCCCATCGAGCGTCCGGCCACCAGGTCGGTCAACGCCTGCTGGGTGCGGTCATCCGGCATGGTGTCCTCCAGGTTGGACGTTCGTCTCCGACCCATCCAAGCACGACCTGCCGGCTGTCGCCGGTGACTGCCAGCGACGGCACCGAGCCCTCACCGACGTACGGCGAGGGCTCGGTGTTCGGTGTCTGCGTCGGCCCGGTCAGCGCCGCTCGGCGGCGACCAGCTCAGCGAGTTGCACCGCGTTCAGCGCGGCGCCCTTGCGCAGGTTGTCGTTGGCGCAGAACAGGGCCAGCCCGTACTCGACGGTCTCGTCCGCGCGGATCCGGCCCACGTAGGTCGGGTCCTGGCCGGCGGCCTGCAACGGCGTCGGGACGGCGGTCAGCGCCACCCCGGGCGCGTCGGCCAACAGCTCGTGCGCGCGTTGTGGGGTGAGCGGCCGGGCGAAGCGGGCGTTGATCTGCAGCGAGTGCCCGGTGAAGACCGGCACCCGCACGCAGGTGCCGGAGACCAACAGGTCGGGGATCTCCAGGATCTTGCGGCTCTCGTTGCGGAGCTTCTGCTCCTCGTCGGTCTCGAAGGAGCCGTCGTCGACGATCGAACCGGCCAGCGGGAGGACGTTGAAGGCGATCGGCTCGGCAAACGAGCGCGGCGCGGGGAACTCCACGGCCGACCCGTCGAAGGCCAGCCCGGCGGCGTGTTCGGCGACCTTGCGGACCTGCTCGTCCAGCTCGGCGACGCCGGCCAGCCCAGCGCCGGAGACAGCCTGGTAGGTGGAGACGACCAGACCGACCAGACCAGCCTCGGCGTGCAGCGGTCGCAGGACCGGCATCGCGGCCATAGTGGTGCAGTTGGGGTTGGCGATGATGCCCTTCGGCCGGTCCAGGGCGGCGTGCGGGTTGACCTCGGCGACCACCAGCGGCACCTGCGGGTCCATCCGGAACGCCGACGAGTTGTCGATCACCACGGCGCCAGCCTCGGCGACCCGGGGCGCCAACTCCAGTGCGGTGCCCTTACCGGCCGAGAAGAGCACGATGTCCAGCTCGGAATAGTCCGCGGTCGCGGCGTCCTCGACGGTCACCTCGCCATCGCGCCACGGCAGCGTACGCCCGGCGGACCGCGCCGAGGCGAACAACCGCACCTGCTCCGCTGGGAACTCCCGCTCCGCCAGCACCTGCCGCATCACGCCACCGACCTGGCCGGTGGCCCCCACAATGCCGATCCTCATGCCCGGAGGCTACCCACCCCACCCCCGAAACCGGGACCCCTTTCCCACCCCCCGGGTCCCACCTCACATCGCCCCGGCCCTCAGCCCGAGTGATCAAGAGGTTTGCGTCAGAAATCGCGCTCCGGTTGACGCAAACCTCTTGATCAACAAGCCGAGGCCGGTGGTGCTTAGGGGAGGAGGGTTCCTAGGGCGGCGGATTCCAGATCGTCGCGGATTACCGCGGCGTCGCCCTCGATGACCAGGGTCAGCGATTCCGGGTGTAGGTGGGTGGCTGCCGCTGCGGAGACCTGGTTTACATCGGCGGAGAGCAGCGACTCGCGCAACCGCGCGTGGTAGTCGTCCGGCAGGTCGTGCACCACCAGGGTGGTGAGCGCGGAGGCGATCGCCCGAGGGCTCTGCAACTCGACCGAGAGCTGCCCGGCCCGCCAGGAGCGGGCCACCTCCAGCTCGTCCTCGGTCACCCCGGTCGCCTGGGTACGGGTGATCTCGCCCACCGCCTCGACCAGGGCCGGCACGGTGACCGCCGTCTGCACGCCGGAGCTGACCGCGAACCGACCGAAGCGCCGCGACGAGGCGAAGTCGCCCCGAATGCCGTACGTGTAGCCGTGCACCTCGCGGAGCAGGTGGTTGAGTCGGGAGGTGAACGCCCCGCCGAGCACCGTTCCGGCGAGCGCCATCGGCACGTGGTCGGGGTGCGCCCGGTGCGGTGAGGGGTGGCCCAGCCGCAGCGTGGACTGCACCGAGCCGGGCCGGTCCACCAGGATGATCCGCCGACCGCTGTGCAGCGGCACGTCGATCGGGCCGCCCCGCTCGGCCGGGCCGCCACCGGTGCCGGCGAACGCCGCGGCAGCGAGTGCGTCCAGGTCGATCCGCTCCAGGTCGCCGGCGACGATCAGGGTGCCAGGGCGCAGGAACCACTCGGAGTGAAAGACGGTCACGTCCTCGACGTCCAACCCGGCGACCGACGCCGGGTCGCCGTGCAACGACCGTCCCCAGCGGTTCTGCGCGCCGAACAGGTCGGCGCGCAGCGCGGCGTCGGCGCGCGGGCCCGGGTTGGCCCAGTCCATGCGCAGTGCGGTCGCCTCGTCGTCCCGGACCCTTCGTACGTCGGCAGGGTCGAGCTTGGGCGTCCGGACCGCCTCGGCGAGCAGCTCCACGGCCGCGCTGAGCCGGTCCACCGGGATCACCACGCTGGCCTGGAACGAGTCCCAGTCCAGACCGGTCGACAACGCGGTGCCGAGCCCTTCCACAGCGAGCGCGTACGCGGCGGCGTCCCGCTGCGCGGTCCCCTCCTCCAATGCCTTGGCCAGCACACCGGACAGGCCCTCCTTGCCGACCGGCTCCCGGCCCGCACCCACGTCGAGCAGCAGCAGGGCTACGGCGAGGTTCTGCCCCGGCAGGTGCGCGGCGACGACCTGGCCACCGGCCACGGCGCGGCGGACCACCGGCGGGAACCGGTACGGGCGGGCGGCACCCGGGCCGGGACGGTCGGCGATCAGCGTCATGAGGTCTCCTCGGGCAGGTAGGTCAGGGTCACCCGGTCGGTGGCGAGCACGTCGGCCGCGGCCTCGGCGATCTGCTCGGCGGTGACCGCGAGCAGGCCCGGCAACTGGTCGGCGATGCGGGCCGGGTCACCGAACTGCGTGGCGTACCGGCCGAGCAGGTCCGCGCGGCCGTCGACCGTGGACAGCTGACGCCACCACCCGGTGCTGAGCAACGCCTTGGCCCGATCCAGTTCGGCAGCGGTGACCGGCACGGTGGCCAGCTCGTCGACGACCTCGGCCAGCCCTTCGGCCAGCCGCTCGGCGCTCACTCCGGGGCGGGCGGTGGCGGTGGCGATCAGCGGTGCTGGTGCGTGCGCGAGGTCCACCCCGTACGCCCCGACCAGGTCCGGCTGGGCGATCCGCTCACCATCGGCGAGCCGCTGGTAGAGCCGGCTGCCCCGGCCACTGCCCAGGACGCTGGCGAGCACGGTGATCACGTTGTACTCCGGGCTGCCGAACGCATAGGTGCGGTGCGCGATGTACACCCGCGGCGCGGGCACGTCGGCGCTCACCGACTCGACGGCCGTCTGCCCGGTGGCGGGGACGCTGCGGCCGTCCGGTGCCGGCGGGATGTCTTCGCGGGCGGGCAACGCGCCGAAGTACTTGTCGGCCAGCGCGAACACGTCGGTCGCGGTGGCGTCGCCGACCACGGTGAGCACCGCGTTGTTCGGGGCGTAGTAGGTCTGGTGGAACGCCTGGAAGGTGGCGAGGTCCGCGGCGTTCAGGTCGGCCATCGAACCGATCGTCGCGTGGTGGTAAGGGTGTCCCGGCGGGTAGAGCAGCGGCAGCAATCGCAGCCAGGCGTCACCGTACGGAACGTTCTCGTAGCGCTGCCGGCGCTCGTTCTTGACCACGTCCCGCTGGTTGTCCAGCGTCTCCTGGGTGAGCGCGGGGACCAGGCCGCCCATCCGGTCGGCCTCCAGCCAGAGCGCCAGCTCCAGGTGCTCCGCCGGGACCGTCTCGAAGTAGTTGGTCCGATCCGGGTTGGTGGTGGCGTTGAGCGAGCCGCCGGAGCCCTGGATCAGCTTCATGTGCTCGGTCTTCGCCACGTTCACCGAGCCCTCGAACATCAGGTGCTCGAAGAGGTGGGCGAAACCGGTCTGCCCAGCCGGCTCGTGCCGGGAGCCAACGTCGTACCAGAGGTTGACGGCCACGGCGGGCGCGGTGCGATCCTCACTCACCACCACGCGCAGGCCGTTGTCCAGTCGAGACGTCTGAATGGGCCAGGGGTAACCACTGTCGGGCATCCCCCGACGCTATCCGATCTCGCGGGCGGAAAGGTGACGTGCGGTCGGTCGGCGAGCCGACCGACCGCCGGGGGCCACTCAGTCCGGCGGCTCGACCGCGACCACGGCCTGATCCGAGGTACGACGTTCCAGCACCGTGTCCGGGGCGGCGTTCTGGTCCGCCGCGCGGATGTCCGACTCGGCGAGGATCGCCTCCGCCTGCGCCTCCGGGTCGTCGCTTCCCACCGCCGTCTCCTCCGGCAGGAGGTGGTGTGCGCGGGACTCCACCCGGTCCTGATCGCTCTGCTCGTGTGTCATGGCACCCCTGTTACCCCGACCTCGCCCCCGGCACGCGATGTTCGCCCCGCATCTTGGGACGACGGGCCGGGTGGTCGCGTCCGGTCGGGTACGCTGGCCCGGTGACGCGTTCCTATCGATGGTTTAGGCAGCCGGCTCGCACGCCGGTGACTTCACCATGAACTGACGTCACCACGGACCGAGCCGGCTGGGCAGGAGCTGTCGTTCCTGCCCTTTTGCGTACGAGCAGCCGGCTCGTCCCGGGCACCGGCCCCGGGCACGGTCGGCGAAAGGATGCCCACCGTGACGACCCCGGAGACCGATCGGGTCAGCGATCAGCGGATCGACCGTGTTGTGCCGCTGACCACTCCCGCCCTGCTGCACCACGAGTTGCCCCTGGACGCCCCGCTCGCGTCGGCCGTGCTGACTGGCCGCCGCGCGGTGAGTCGTGTGCTGGACCGCGAGGACGATCGCCTGCTGGTGGTGGTCGGCCCCTGCTCGGTGCACGATCCGGCCGCTGCCCTCGACTACGCGCAGCGGCTGCGGACGGCAGCCGACCGGGTGGCCGACGACCTGCTGATCGTCATGCGGGTCTACTTCGAGAAGCCACGCTCCACGGTCGGCTGGAAGGGCCTGATCAACGACCCGGGCCTGGACGGCAGCGGGGACGTCAACACCGGCCTGCGGCTGGCTCGGGCGCTGCTGCTCGACGTGCTGCGCCTCGGCCTGCCGGTGGGTTGCGAGTTCCTCGACCCGATCACCCCGCAGTACATCGCGGACACGGTGGCCTGGGGTGCGATCGGCGCCCGCACCGTGGAGAGCCAGGTGCACCGCCAGCTCGCCTCCGGCCTGTCCATGCCGATCGGCATGAAGAACCGCCCGGACGGCAGCATCGGCACGGCCGTAGACGCGATCCGTGCCGCCGGGGTGCCGCATGTCTTCCCCGGCATCGACTTCTCCGGCACCCCGGCGATCATGCACACCCGGGGCAACACGGACGGGCACCTGGTGCTGCGCGGCGGGGGCGGCCGGCCCAACTACGACGCGGAGTCGGTCGCCGGCGCGCTCGACCTGCTGCGCGCAGCCGACCTGCCGGAGCGGCTGGTAATCGACGCCAGTCACGCCAACAGCGGCAAGGACCACCGCAACCAGCCGCTGGTCGCCGCAGACGTGGCCGCCCAGATGGCCGCCGGTCAGCGTGGGATCACCGGCGTGATGCTGGAATCGTTCCTGCTGCCCGGCCGGCAGGAACTCGACCCGACCCGGGAGTTGGAGTACGGCCGCTCGGTCACCGACGCCTGCCTCGGCTGGGACGACACCGCCGAGGTGCTCGACCACCTGGCCTCGGCCGTACGGGCCCGGCGGGCCACCCTGCCAACCACTGTGTGACAGTGTGACCGCCGACACTGCGGCGCCCGGAACACGAGCGGGGGTCGGCTCGTTGACTGGGGTGTCGGTGTGTCCAGTGTCCCCGGGCCTCACCTAAATAGCCTTCGCGGAATACCGTTCGGCTGGAGCCGCGCAGTGCCACTCGCCGAGAGGCGACCTGCACACCGACACCAGCGCCGCCCCCGGCCCACGAGGCCGGGGGCGGCGCTGTCTGTATCTCCCCCCACCCCGAGGCCGGACGGGCCGAGACGGCCCGGCAGCATCAGCCGCTCCCTTTGCTCTGCACCCACCCATGCACCGCCTACGGCGCGTGACCGTCGCCTCGGCGGGTGCAGAGCAAAGGGAGCCTCGCAGGGCCATCGACCGACGGCGCAGACGAGCCAGCGGGGCACGTTTGACCGATTCCGCCCCGGGTAGCTGATCGAGGTGACCGACGACGCATCCGTGGCCGACGAGCCGGACACCCGGGCCCTCGACGACCTGCTCGACGACATCTTCCGGGCCCAGGAGCGGGTCACCCAGGCGGAGATCTATCGCCGGGCGGTGGCCGCCGAGCTTCCGCCGGACCTGCTCGCCCGCATCGATGCGCTTCCCGAGGGTGAGTACGCGGTGGACGAGGCAAGCGACCTGCTGGGCGGTTCCGTCGGGTGAGCGACCGCAGAAGGGACACCGAGATGACGCAGCACAAGGATCACGAAGAAAAGGTGCCGGCGTTGGGTCAGCCTCCAAAGGGCAGGGACACCACGCCCGAGCCGGACTTCGCCAACGAGCACGACCGCACGGCGGTGGATCGGGACATCATCACCGGGGCGGACGAGGACGAGCGGGAGCCGGAGTCGCCGCACGGCTGGTCCGGGATGCAGCGCTGAGGCGTACGCGCAAAGGGGGCCGGCTCGCGCCGGCCCCCGCTGCGTTCAGTCGTCGTGCCCACCCTCGGCGGCCTGCTGCGCCGTCGCGTACGCCATCTGCAGGAAGTCGGACGCGGCGACCGCCGTCAGCGCGGTGGCCACCAGGCGGGTGAGCCGGGGTGCGAGCACCAGTCCGCCGGTCAGCCCGGTGGCCACCCAGACCGCCAGGCAGAACGGGCAGCTCAGTAACTCGCCGATGGCGTGCCGGGTCGGGCTGCCCGAGTCGCGGACCTGCTCCATCACCTCGCCGCTGCCGATCGGGCGGTCGTAGCGGGTGAAGGGCGCCCGCAAGGGGCTGGTTACCGCGTCCTTGGACAGCAACCGGCTCAGCTTGTGCGTGGCGATGGAGAGCAGCACCACGTCGGCCGGGGCAGGACGCTCCGGCACCGGCCGCCCGGTCGCCTTGACCAGGCCGGCAAGAGCCCCGGTCACCCCGGCGTAGGCGCCCATCGCCACCAGGTAGCCGCCGAGCGGCCGGTGTTCGTGCGGCGCGTACGCCCGGCGCAGCCGTGCCGCCTTCTGTCGCAGGCCAGTGTCGCTCACCCGGTCTCCTCACATGTCGTGGTGGTGCGGGAGCGGCGTCCCACGTGGCCGGCTCAGCCGGCCTGGAGGTTGTCGGCGACCTCGCGTACCAGGTTGGTGAGCGCCTCGTCGGCCAGTTGGTCCGGGCTGGGCCCGCCGGACCTGCCAGCCAGGTCGAGCTGGATCCGGGCGCCGCCGGAGTCTGCCGGCTCGACCCGGATCTCGGCCGACCAGTCGTCGGCGTCCCCGTCGCCCCAGCGGGCCCGCAGTTCCTCGCCGCTGATCTCCGCGGCGGGGCTGCCGTCGCCGCGCAGCGGCTCCGGCAGCCAGGCCGAGGCACGGTCGGGGTCGGTGGCCGTGTTGAAGACCACCTCGGGTGGCGCGGACATGCCGCGCACGGCGCGCGCCGGCATCACGCGTCCCGCAGGCGGCTGGGGTCGACCTCGCGACCCGGGTGGCGGGCCAGGTATTCGGTCTCCAGCTCCGCCGTGCGCCGCAGGTGGTTGGCGAGTGCGGAGTCCGCCGCGTGCCGCAGGGTGTCCAGGCGGGTGCGGTGCAGGCTGTGCATCTCGCGGATCAGGTCCTCGTTGCTCAGCTCGGTCGGGTCGATGCCGAGCAGGTCGCCGTCGAGACCAGGAGCGCCGGCCGGGTCGGCGAGCTGATCGCCGCCCCACTCGGGCGCCCGCTGCTCCGGGCTCATTTCGGTGCTGCCGCTGGCAGAGCCGTCCGCATGTACCGATCCGGTCATGATCGCCCCCCTTGATCTCGTTTGGGCTGGCGTCTAGACGATTGCCCAGGCGTGGTGACGCCAAACCATCCCCTCCGACACGGCAACTACGACACGGTGTCGGAGACCGGCAGCGCCCCCGGTACCCTCGATGCCATGAAGCGGCTCTGGACCCCGGCGTGGATCGCGCGCCATGTGGCCATGGTCGTGCTGGTCGTGAGCTTCCTCGGGCTGGGCTGGTGGCAGATCAGCCGGGCCACCGCCGGCAACAGCCTGAGCTGGGGGTACGCGGTCGAGTGGCCGATCTTCGCCGGCTTCGTGGTCTACGTCTGGTGGCGCGAGGTGAAGCTGGCCCGTCGCCGGGAGGCGGAGGCCGACGCGCCGCCCGCCGATCCGGCCGTCGAGCCGGCGCCGACGGTCACCACCGGATCCCGACCGGCGGTACGCCGCCCGGTGCGGGTGTCCCGGGTGCCGGCCTCCACCGGCGATGTCGTCGAGGACACCGACCTGGCCGCCTACAACCACTACCTGTCATGGTTGAACGCCAATCCGGGCGCCCGGCCCGGTGACTATCCCGGCTGAGCCGGCTTCGGAAGGACGGACGAAGGTGGGCGCTGCCCTTACCCGGTACCGCGTGATCGCCTGGATCGTGGGCGTGGTGCTGATCCTGCTGGTCGTGATCGGCATGCCGCTGAAGTACGCGTTCGACAACCCGGTCGTCGTGGAGACGATCGGGCCGGCGCACGGCTTCCTCTACATGATCTACCTGGTGGCCGCGTTCGACCTGAGTCGCCGAGCCGACTGGCCGCTGAAGCGGATGCTGCTGGTGATGCTGGCCGGCACGGTGCCGTTCGTCTCGTTCTACGCCGAGCGCCGGGTCAGCGCCTGGGTGGCCGCGCCGCAGGAGGCACGGACTCCGGAGCCGGTCGCCCACTGAACGGCCGGCGGGCCGACGCCGCCCCGGCGCCGGTCCACCGCCCACCGGGTCAGCGGTTGGGGCGCCACGGGTCGGCCGTGGCGAGCGGGTCGACCCAGCTGCCATAGCGGTTGACCTCCCGGGCCCGCAGCAGCGCCCGGGTGACCTGGCCGAACTGCCGCTCGTCGTCGGCACTGAACAGCAGCACCTCCGATCCGCGGTACCACCCCCACAACTCGTGGGGCGGTGGTCGCCAGCGATCGCCGACCAGGGCGAGCGCGGCCGGAAGCAGGAACACCGCGCCGAGAATCAGGTACGCCCCGGCGCTGAGGCGTTGCAGACCGCCGGTGAAGCCGAGGAGCAGCCCCACACCGCCGAGCATGCTGGCGGTGATGACGACGGCCCGGACGGCGATGCGGTCGTGCGGGCCCCGAGTGGTACGCAGATGGGTCAGGTCGGCGACCCGGTAACTGGTCCGGCCGACGGTGAACCGGTCGACGGTCACGACGATGCCGGGCCGCGCGTACAACAGGGTCGACCGGGCACCCGGCACCGTTCGCGGCGGTCGCGTCTTTGCGCCTTCACGATTCACGGTTCCTCCCGCAGGGACGGTTGGCCGAGTCGACCCGCCGGTGACAGTCATCGCTACCTGTCGACGGGATTCCCGGCACCGGCCTTCATTGTGTTGCGGCCATGCCAGTCGACCTGGGCATTTAGCGGCTCGCGACTGCCTCACCGATGAAAGTCGCATATCTGTCACTAGCTCGCTAAAAGGGCGATATTCGCTCGCGCACAGGTGTCTTCAGCCACGATGACGCCACCCAACCCAGGGGCACGACCCGCAACTCTTCCAACTTTCGCCCCTGCTTCAACTGCGAGTGACATCCGTCCCGGGTTAGGTTGGGCGAGCCGGTCCGGCCCAGTGCCGTCCGCCCGGATGACCCCGGCCGGTGTCGTCGAGGGCATCAGCAGCCCCGACGGCCGTGGGAGAGGGGCCTTCCGCTCTTGTCATCCCTGAGAAATCTGCTGCGCACCATGGCGCTGGCCGGCATGTCGGCCGCGCTGATCGCCCCGACGGCCGTGGCTCACGCCGAGCCGTCCCCCGCCGACCTGACCCGCCGGATCGAGACGTCCTCGGCCGAGTTGGAGCGGGTCGTCGAGTCGTACAACAAATTGCGTGAGGAGATCAAGACCAACGAGGCCGCCGTGGCCCGATTACAGACCCGCATCGGCCCTCTGGAACAGCAGGCCGAGCAGAGCCGGGCCGACGTGGCCGAGCTGGCCGCCACCGCGTACAAGAATGGCGGCCTGCGCACTGCGGACGCCCTGCTGGGTGCCGGCGGCTCGGCCGCGCTGCTGGACCGGCTCGGCACGCTGGAGCAGGTGACCCGGCAGCGGCAGGAGCGCATCTCCGGTTTCACCGCCGACCAGAGGCGGCTGCTCGACGAGAAGGCCCGCCTGGACGCCACACTGACCCGGCAGGCCGCGCAGGCTCGTCAGCTCACCGCGGGTAAGAAGCAGATCGAGGAGGACCTGGCCAAGCTGTACGAGCTGCGCCGGCAGGCGTACGGGGCCGCCACCGAGCGACCCGACCCCAAGGCGGCAGTGGCCGAGGCCAAGAACGTGCCCGCGGTGGCCGGTGCGGCCGGCACGGCGGTGCGCTACGCGTTCGGGGCGGTGGGCAAGCCGTACGTCTGGGCAGCTGACGGGCCGAACGGCTACGACTGTTCCGGGCTGACCTCGGCGGCCTGGCGGGCGGCGGGGAAGTCCCTGCCACACAACACCCGGATGCAGTGGAGTGCGGTCGCCCACATCGGCCGGGACGACCTACGCCCAGGCGACCTGGTGTTCTACAGCGGGCTCGGGCACGTCGCCCTCTACGTGGGTGACGGCCAGGTGATCGACGCGCCGACCGCCGGTCGCAACGTGCTCAAGCGCGGCATGAACCTGATGTCCATCCAGGGCTACGGCCGGGTTCGCTAAGCACGACCGGCAACGGCGAACGGCCGGCGTCCCCCTATCGGACGCCGGCCGTTCGCCGTCATTACTACCAGGTCAGGCTGCCTGCAGCCCTTCGGCCCGGGCCAGCTCACGCAGCCGGCCGAGGGCCTGGATCTCCAGTTGCCGGATCCGCTCACGGGACAGCGAGAACCGGGACGCGACCTCGGTGAGCGAGTGCTCCCGGCCGTCCTCCAGCCCGTAGCGGGCCCGCATGATGCCGGCGGACCGGTCGTCGAGGTGGTTGAGCAGCCCCTCGATGCGCTGCCGCTCCAGGCCGCTGAGGACGATGTCCTCCGGCGACGGCGCGTCACTGTCGGCGACCAGGTCGCCGAGTTTGGTGTCGCCATCGTCGCCCACCGGGGTGTCGAGCGAAACGGTGTCCTGCGACCAGCGGCGCAGCTCGTTCACCCGCTCGACGGTGACGCCGAGGGCGTTGGCGATCTGCTCCGGCTCCGGGTCGCTGCCCAACTCACGGGTCAACTGCCGCGCCACGTTGCGCATCCGGTTGACGTCCTCCACCAGGTGCACCGGCAGACGGACGGTGCGCTCCTGCTGGGCGATCGCCCGGCTGATCGCCTGGCGGATCCACCAGGTCGCATAGGTGGAGAACTTGTAACCGCGCTCGTAGTCGAACTTCTCGACCGCCCGGACCAGGCCGGTGTTGCCCTCCTGGATCAGGTCCAGCATGGGCATCCCCGAGCGCACGTAGCGTCGGGCGATCGAGACGACCAGTCGGAGGTTGGCGCGGATGAAGAGGTCCTTCGCCCGCTCTCCCTCGACGACCAGCCACTCCAGGTCGGCCCGGTCGACACCGGCGGGAACGGCTTCCTCACCGAGCAGGTGCTCGGCGTAGAGGCCGGCCTCGATCGCCTTGGAGAGGTCGACCTCCATGGCGGCGTCCAGCAGTGGCGTCCGGGAGATCTCGTGCAGGTAGACGCCGACCAGGTCGCGCTCCTCGGCAACCTCGTCGGTTCGCATGCCGATGTTCTTGTCCACGTTGCCCACGGTCCCCTCGCTCGCGCCGGTTGCCCGGTTCCTTGCCATTCCCCACGCCTGTCAGCCCCTGGTAACTTCTGCTGTGCCCATCGGTGCTGACACCTACACAACAGATGAGACGTGTCGGGGATTCCTCGTCGTGAGTCGAAAGTGTCACGAATGCCTGAGTAGTAGCTGAGAGCACGGTCCATGTTTGCTGTCAGCACCCCATCGGGTGGCTCGCCACTGGGCACCACGTACGGGTTACCGCACCATGGCAACACCACCCGCCGCGGGGGCACAGCGACCCGGGTCACCACCGCACTGCGATCCTGGTCACTGCCAGATACGCACCGGTGGACCGGTTGGTTCATCCACGAGGGTGTTATTACCCCCGGGCTAGATGAACAATCCGAGGCCCCGTTCGCTTCCCGGGACCCTCGGCGCTAGGAGGCGAGCAGGGCGAGGGCGCCGCGCACCTGGTCGGCCGAGCGGGCCAGCGCGGCCCGTGCGGCGTCGATCTCGGCGCCCGAGACAAGGGAGACGAGCGCCGTCTTGAGGTCGCCGTCGGCCTTGGTGAGGGCCTGCTGGGAGATGTCCTCGGAGCAGCCGGTGGCCTCGACCAGAATCGAGATCATTCGTCCGCGGAGTTTCGCGTTGGTGGCCACCATATCGATCATGAGGTTCGAGTAGACCCGCCCCAGGCGCACCATGACGGCGGTCGAGAACGTGTTGAGCACCAACTTCTGCGCCGTGCCCGCCTTCATCCGGGTCGACCCGGTGACCACCTCGGGTCCGGTGTCCACCCCGATGAACACGTCGACCGACCGGGCGGCCTCCGCCTCCGGATTGGCGCAGAGCAGCACCGTCGAAGCGCCGTTGGCGCGGGCCGCGGCAAGCGCCCCGAGGACGTACGGCGTGCGTCCGCTGGCCGCCAGACCAACCACCAGGTCACCGGCGCGCACACAACTCGCCGCCTCGACCGCGCCGCCCCCGTTATCGTCCTCGGCGTCCTCCACGGCCCGCCACATGGCGTCCGGGCCTCCCGCGAGGTGTGCGCAGAACCAGTGTCGGGGGGAGTTGAAGGTGGGGGCCAACTCGGCGGCGTCGAGCACACCGAGTCGGCCGGAGGTGCCGGCCCCGAAGTAGTGCACCCGGTGACCGCCGCGAAGCGCCGCGACCGCCAGGTCGACGGTGGTGGCGATCTCGTCGAGCACCGCGGCGACCGCTGCGGGCACTCGCCGGTCCGCCTCGTTGATGACGGTGAGCACGTCGCGGGTCGACATCAGGTCGAGGTCGACGCTGAGCGGATTACGCCGTTCGGTGGGGGCGCCCACCCGGACCGTCGGGCGGGCGGGCGATGCGGGCAGGTCCGCACCGGCCGTCATGCCCGCCTCCGGTTGGCACCCACCCGGTGCGACTGGACCGCCTCAGCGGTCGCCTCGAGGGCCTTGCGGGCCCGGGCCCGGTTGCGGGCGGCCACCCCTACGAAGAGGCAGTCGACAACTGTGAGCTGGGCCAACCGGCTGGCCGTCGCGCCGGAGCGGTAGGTGGTTTCCCGAGCCGCCGTGGTCAGCACGAAGTCCGCCACGTCGGTGATCGGCGAGCGTGGGAAGTTGGTCAACGCGACGGTTGCGGCACCGCGCGTACGGGCCTGCTCCAGCACCTCGATCACGTCGGAGGTGGTGCCGGTGTGCGAGATGCCGATCGCCACGTCACCCCGGCCGAGGAGAGCGGCCGAGGTCAGCGCGGTGTGCACGTCCGGGAAGTAGAACGCGATCCGGCCGATGCGGTGCAGCTTCTGCTGGAAGTCCGAGGCGACGAACCCGCTGGCGCCGGCTCCGTAGATGTCGATCCGGCCGGCACCGCTGATCGCCTCGACCACCTGCTCGCAGACGGCAGGGTCGAGTTGCTCGGCAGTCTCCTCGACCGCGCGGGCGTCGTTGAACGCGATGGTGGCGATGATCTGGGCCAGGTCGGCGCCGGGCGGGATGTCACCGCCGACCACCCGGGCGTCCGGTGGCTCGATCCGGCGGGCGGCCTCGGCGGCGAGGCGAATGCGCAGCTGGGGGTAACCATCCATGCCCACCGAACGGCAGAACCGGATGACTGTCGCCTCCGATGTCTCGGCTGCGGTGGCGAGGTCGGTGATTGTTCGCCGGGCGGCGGCGGCCGGGTCGGAGACGACCAGCCGGGCGACCCGCTGCTCGGCGGGCGACAGCGATGGCAACAGCCCGCTGATGTGGACGATCAGTCCACCGGGCTCGTGACTCGCAGAAATCTTCGGACTCTTCGCCACGGGTGAAACTTACTTTCACGAAGCGTGAGCGTCAACTATGACTGTCCGAGGTGGGGGAAACTGTGATCAGCCGGGATCACCGGTCCCGCACAGCCTGCCACTTCCCCAGGATCGCCGCCTCATCCGCCGGGTCGAGTCCACCCTGCCGGACGGCGGCCGGGTGTGCGGTCATCCAGGACGCGGTCGCCCGAACGGTGTCGAACAACGGACGGATCGTCAACCCGGCGTCCAGGGCCGGTCGGACGTCCCGGTCCATCAGGCCACCGGTCTCCGGCAGTCGCACCCAGAGCGGCAACGCCCGCTCCCCCGACCACTCGCGTACGTCGTTGGCGAGCAGGAACTCCTGGTCGACCCAGGTGAGGAGCGGATCGGCGACGCCCAGCCCGGCGGCCACCCCGGCCAACAGCTCGGCCCGGGACATCGCCGGGCCGGTGCCGTCGTACGTGCCGGCGAGGCGGGTGCCGGCGGCGTGCAGCAACCAACGTGCCAGATCGGCGACGTCCACGAACTGCACCCGGTCGGTCGGCCGTCCGGGTGCCAGCACCTCACCACCGGCCGACAGCCGCCGCACCCAGTACGGGAAGCGGTCGCTCGGGTCCTCAGCGCCGACGATCAGCCCCGCCCGGCACACGAACGAACGGTCCACCCCCATCCGCTCCCGAACCAGCTCCTCGATGCTCACCTTGCACTCGCCGTACCAGCGGTGGTCCGGGCCGATCGGACCGTCCACGTCCGGCGGTGCCGGCGCCAACAGCGGCGCGTCCGCCGCGGTCTGGCCCGGGGTGGTGTAGTCCGCGTACACCGAGATCGTCGACACGAACGACCAGTGGCCAACGTGGTCGGAGAGCGCGGCGAGGGCATGCCGGGCATGGCTGACCTGACGGGTCACGTCGACCACCGCGTCGAAACCCGCGTCGGCGAGCGGAACGAGCGCCTCAGGATCGTCGCGGTCGGCCGACACGAACCGCGCACCGGCCGGCACGACGCCGGACAGCCCCCGGGCCGCACAGGTCACCTCATGCCCCTGCTCGACGGCGAGCCGAGCCGTTTCCCGGCCGAGAAACCGGGTGCCACCGAGAATGAGTATCCGCATCCGCCGATACTGCGCCCCCCGACGCCCAACGAACCAGCCGCTCTGCCCACGGCAGACCGCGATCATGAAGTTGTTGCCACTCAGCTCGGCGTGTCACGGCAATAACTTCATGATCGACGGAGGAGGGCGGAGGGACGCGGAGGGAAGTGGGGGGCACTAGCGTGGGGTTCATGGCAGAGGGCAGCGTGTTGGTGACCGGTGGTTCTGGCGGGCTGGGCGGGGCTGTCGTCGCCGCGTTCGTCGAGGCGGGCTGGCGGGTGGTCGTACCGGAGCGGAAAACCCGGCCCGGGTCGGAGCCGGCGGCGGCCGGACTGGTCCGGGTGATCGCGGACCTGGGCGAGCCGGCGGGCGCTGCGCAGGCGGTCGAGGCCGCCGCCGGCGAGCCGGCGGCGCCGCTGCGCGCGGTGGTCAACCTCGTCGGGGGGTACGCCAGCGGTCCGCTGGTGCACGAGACCCCGGTCGAGGAGTTCGAGCGGATGCTCACCATCAACCTGCGGCCCACCTACCTGGTCACCCAGGCCGCGTTGCCACACCTGGTGGCGGCCGGCGGCGGCGCGGTGGTCTGCGTCTCGGCCCGTGCGGCGCTCGCCCCGTTCCGCGGCGCGGCCGGCTACTCGACGGCCAAGGCGGCGGTGCTGGCCTTCGCCAACGCGGTCGCGGTGGAGTACCGGCCCCACCACGTGCGCTGCAACACCGTGCTGCCCAGCGTCATCGACACCCCGGCGAACCGGGCGGCCCAGCCCGACGCCGACCATTCCCGCTGGGTGACTCCGGACGAGATCGCGCCGGTGATCCGGTTCCTCGCGTCGGCCGAGTCCGCCCCGACCAGCGGCGCCACCGTTCCGGTCTACGGGCGGGCCTGAACGACCACCGGGTCGACGTCACCCCCGGCCGACGCGGACGGCGGCAGCCAGGTCTCCAGGTGCGCCTGGATCTGCTCGGTCACCTCCTCGGCCGGGCGCCCGGCGTCCACAAGCACGAAGCTGGGGTATTCGGGCAGTGTCCGGTAGGCGGTGTCGGCAGCGGTCAGCCAGCCCATCGTCTCGTGGTCGGTGCCCCGTTCCTCGATTCGCCGGTACGCCTCGGCCGGATCGACGGCGAGCAGGAAGGTCACCTGCGGCGTCGGGAACAGCCGGTAGCCGGCCCGCGCGAACCGCTCCCAGCGCTGCCCGCCATGCGCCCGGATGCTCGCGTACTGGCAGGCCGAGTAGCGGTCCATCACCGCTGTCCGGCCGGTGAGCAGGCAGCTGAGCAGGGCGATGGCGATGGCGAGCCAACGCAGCACCGACTCGACGGCGAGCACGCCGTCCCGACCGACCAGCCGTTGCGCGTCTGGTCGGCCCAGTCGGTGGGCGAGCCGGCCGAGCCAGCGTCGGCCACTGGCGTTGCGGCGGTAGGTGGCGGGGCGGCCGGCGGCGGTCAGCGCGTCGGCCAGTCGGTGTGCCTGAGTGGTCTTGCCCGAACCGTCGATGCCGATCAGGGCGACGGTGCGCAATCGGGCCTTGCGTCGTCGCATCCCCGATGATCTGGCCACTCTCCACAGGTTATCCGACCCACGCACCTGCTCTGCGGGGTTTGTGGTGGTTCATCCCTGTTGACGCCCGACCGCGACACCAGCAGGTGTGGCCGACCGGTTTGCCGGGTACCGGAGTTTGAAATCCAACCGCCGGTCCACCAACACGACGACGGAGGAACCAGATGGCTGAGCGCGGGGACGAGAGTCTTGTGCACACCCTCAAGAAGGTCGCCGCCGTGCTCAAGCAGTCCGAGATTCCGTTCGCCCTGGGCGGCAGCTTCGCCGTCTATGCCCACGGGGGCCACTCCAGCGACCACGACGTCGACTTCCTGATCCGGGAGGCGGACGTGGAACAGGCGCTGGAGGCCCTGGTGGCCGCCGGCTTCGTCGCCGAACGCCCACCGGAGGACTGGCTGGTCAAGGTCTTCGACGACGACCGGATGGTGGACCTGATCCACCGGCCGATCGAGACGCCGGTGACCGAGGAGACGTTCGCCGACACGGTCGTCCGACCGGTGGACGCGATCCACATGCCGGTCCTGTCCGCCACCCAGCTGATGGTGCACAAACTGCTCAGCTTCTCCCAGCACTACTGCGACTTCGCCCGCGGTCTGCCGCTGGCCCGGTCGCTGCGGGAGCAGATCGACTGGGAACGGGTACGCAAGGAGACGCAGCACTCGCCGTACGCCGAGGCGTTCCTGGTGCTGCTGGACCGGCTGGAGGTGGTGCCGGCCGCCGGCACCCAGCCAGGAGAGGGGACATCGTGACCCACCATCGCGACATCGGCGCCGATCCACCGGACGAGTACGTCGAAGCGGAGATCCACCGACTGCTCGCCGAGGACCCGGCCGTCGCCGAACAGGGGATCACCGTGGTTCGACGGGAACGCGCCCTCGTGCTCTACGGCGAGGTGGAGAGCCCGCACCGGCGGGAGGAGATCCTGCGTCGGGTGTCCGAGCGCTTCCCGGACGTGCCGATCACCAGCGACATCGGGGTGATCCGCGCCCAAGCGCCCACGGAGATCGAGCAACTGCCCTGAGGGAGGTTCCATGGTGATCCGGATCGCCGCTGTGGGCGACGTGCATCTGGACGAGGACGTGGTCGGCCGGTTCCGACCGGCGTTGGAGGAGCTGCCGGAGTGCGCCGACGTGCTGCTGCTGGCCGGGGACCTGACCCGGCACGGCACCGAGGCCGAGGCGCGCTGTGTGGCGGAGGAGTTCGGTGGGTTGGCCGTACCGGTGGTGACCGTGCTGGGCAACCACGACCACCAGTGTGACCAGGTGCCACAGGTGGTCAAGGTGCTCCAGGACGCGGGCATCACCGTGCTGGAGGGCAACGGCGTGGTGCTGGACTGTGCCGGTGGCCGGCTCGGCATCGCCGGCGTCAAGGGCTTCGGCGGCGGGTTCGCCGGGCGGTGCGCGAGTGACTTCGGCGAGCCGGAGATGAAGGCCTTCGTGCGGACCACCACCGACAGCGCGGACCGTCTCGGCGCGGCGTTGCGCTCGCTGGACTGCGACATGCTTGTCGCGCTCACCCACTACTCACCGGTGCCGGACACGCTGGCCGGCGAACCGTTGGAGATCTACCCGTTCCTCGGGTCGTACCAGCTGGGGCAGGCGATCGACTCGGCCCCCACGGCGCTGGCCCTACACGGGCACGCGCACGCCGGCACCGAGCGCGGCACCACCCCCGGTGGGGTACGCGTACGCAACGTCGCGCACCCGGTGATCAAGCAGGCGTACAGCGTGTTTCACGTTGGCGATCAACTCGACACCGACCAGGTTTCCCCGATCGGCCAGTCGGGTATTCAGAGGTCATGGAGCTGATTCTCTGGATTCTCGCAGTCGTACTCGTGGTCGCCGGCATCCTCGCGCTGTTCCGCCGGCAGATCCTGTGGGGCATCGTCCTCATCGTCGTCGGGCTGTTGGTCGGCCCGGGTGGTGTCAGCATCTTCAATTAGCGTTCGTTCGGCATAACACCGGGACCCGCCGGGGTCGCCGCGACCGAAGCTCCGTCCTCCCGACAGGAGCATCGGCCGCAGCGATCCCGGCGCTTTTTGTCCGTTTCCTAGCCGCTCAGCAGCGGGGCACGCCGGGGATGTACCCGTCGGAGCCGGTGTAGACGTACGCGTCGGCGATGTAGCGGCCGGAGCCGATCCGATCCCAGATCGAGCTGGTGCCGTACGTGCCGGTGACCGTGGTGCCACTGGTCTGGCAGGCGATGGTCACCCGGGTGCCGTCGGCGACGGTGCCCACCGAGGCGTACCCGGTGCCGGGGCCGGAGCGGACCGTCAGCGGCGTGCCGCTGGTGTCGACAGTGCCGTTGCCGCCGCCCGAAGAGCACCCGTTGTCGCTGGTGTAGCTCTTGCTGCCCCAGTAGAGCCCGAGGGTGCCGTTGAAGCGGACCTGGACGTCGCTGCCGTTGAGGCGCTGCTCGTAGTGCAGGTGTGGGCCGGTCGAGCCGCCGGTGCTGCCGACCCAGCCGAGCACCTTGCCGTACCCGACCGTCTGCCCGACCGAGACGTTGAAGCCCTGCAGGTGCGCGTAGTAGGTGCTGTAACCGCCCCCGTGGTTGATTCGGACGTACTTGCCGTAGCTGGTGCCGCCGAGGTCGGTCACTCGGTCGACGGTGCCGGGGGCGCTGGCGACCACCGGGTCGCCGAGGTCGTCGGTGCGGTTGAAGTCGACTGCGTACGCCGGGCTGTGGTCCGACCGGGTCTGCCCGGACCAGGACTGACCGCACGGGAACGGCACCTTGAAGGTTGGCGCGGCCAGCGCCGGACTCGCCGGCACCAGCGCTCCCCCGACGAAGAGACCCGTCACCAGCAGGCTGATCCACCGCTTTCGCATACAGCTCCTCCTATGTCGAAAACCTTCGATCCGGCCTGATCAGCCTGACAGATTTCGTCAATCTTCGGAAGAGCCCGCAGCGCACCTCGGGTGCATGCCCACCAGGCAGCCCGCAGGTTTCCGGATTGTTACTCGCTCGTGTCTGACAGGGGGTGGACCGGGCCGGATGCAAGCGCTTACATGTGTGCACGCCCAATCGGACCGGCGACGGGTCACCAGCACGACCGCGCCGGCTAGGAAGGAGGACGGCATGGCCGTCTTTACCAGACCACGCCAGGCCTTCGCGATCGCTGGTGTGATCGGACTGGCGCTCAGCGCCACCGCCTGCGGTACCGGCGACGACAAGAAGAGCAGCAAGGCAGGCTCCGCGGAGTGTGCCGCATACGAGAAGTACGACGGCAACGACGGCAAGAAGGTCTCCATCTACGCGTCCATCCGTGACGCCGAGGCCGACCTGCTCAGGAACTCCTGGAAGTCGTTCGAGGACTGCACCGGCATCGAGATCGACTACGAGGGCAACGCCGAGTTCGAGGCGCAGCTCCCGGTCCGGGTCGACGGCGGAAACGCACCCGACCTGGCCTTCGTGCCCCAGCCCGGCCTGGTCAAGCGGTTCGCCGACGCCGGCAAGCTGAAGTCCCTCGGGGCCGACACCAAGACGATGGCCGAGCAGAACCTGCCGGCCGACTGGCTGAAGTACGGCACCGTCAACGGCACCCTCTACGGCGTGCCGCTCGGCGCCAACGTGAAGTCCTTCGTCTGGTACTCGCCGAAGCTCTTCAAGGAGAAGGGCTGGACGGTCCCGACCAGCTGGGACGACCTGATCAAGCTCAGCGACACGATCGCGGCAAGCGGCATCAAGCCGTGGTGCGCTGGCATCGAGTCCGGTGACGCCACCGGCTGGCCGGCCACCGACTGGATCGAGGACGTGATCCTGCGTACGCAGGGCCCCGAGGTCTACGACCAGTGGACCACCCACGCCATCCCGTTCAACGACCCGCGGATCGTCGACGCGGTCAACCGGGCCGGCACGATCCTGAAGAACGAGAAGTACATGAACGGCGGCTTCGGCGGGGTGAAGAGCATCGGCACCACCGCCTTCGGTGAGGCCGGGCTGCCGGTGACCACCGGCAAGTGCGCCATGCACCGGCAGGCGTCGTTCTACGCCAACCAGTTCCCCAAGGGCACCAAGGTGGCCGAGGACGGTGACGCCTTCGCGTTCTACTTCCCGGCCATCGACACGGCCAAGGGCAAGCCGGTGCTCGGCGCGGGCGAGTTCGTCGTCGGCTACACCGACCGCCCCGAGGTGCAGGCGGTGCAGACCTACCTCGCCTCGGCTGAGTACGTCAACAGCCGCGCGAAGCTCGGCAACTGGGTCACGGCGAACAACAAGCTGGACATCGCCAACGTCGCCAGCCCGATCGACAAGCTCTCCGTCCAGATCCTGCAGGACAAGACCGGCGTCTTCCGCTTCGACGGATCCGACCTGATGCCGGCCGCGGTCGGCGCGGGAACGTTCTGGAAGGGCATGGTCGAGTGGATCAACGGCAAGGACACCGCGACGGTGCTTCAGGGCATCGAGAGCAGCTGGAAGTGATCTGAACGGTGGGCCGGTCCGCACCCGCGGGCCGGCCCACCGGCGGATCTGGACCTGGGAGGGTCGATGGAGTTCGACTTCGCTGAGCAACAGCCGAAGTTCCTCATGCTGATGTACGGGCTGATCGCTTTCGTCGCGGTGGTGGGCGGTCTGCTCCTGCTTCTCGACGTGGTGCCGGCCTGGTTCGCTCGGCGGCGAGAGGCGCAGCTGGTCGCCGCGTCCGTCAGCGGTGCCCCGCTCCCCCGCCGGCGCAAGCAGGGGGAGGGACTCTTCGCGCTCTTCTTCCTGCTGCCGACGTTGCTACTGCTCACGGTCGGGTTGGTCATACCGGCCATTCGCACCACGCTGCTCTCCCTGATGGACGGGACCAGCACCAACTGGGTGGGGCTGCGCAACTACGGCTGGATGTTCGCCGAAGACACGATCTTCCGAGTCTTGATCAACACCCTGATCTGGGTGCTCCTGGTCCCGCTGGTGGCGACCGGGTTCGGCCTGATCTACGCCGTCCTGGTGGACAAGGCCCGGTTCGAGGCGGTGGCCAAGTCACTGATCTTCCTGCCGATGGCGATCTCGTTCGTCGGTGCCAGCATCATCTGGAAGTTCGTCTACGCCTACCGGGGTGAAGGCGACCAGATCGGCCTGCTCAACCAGATCGTGGTCACCCTCGGCGGTGAGCCGCAGCAGTGGCTGCTCGAATCACCACTGAACACGCTGCTGCTGATCGTCATCATGGTCTGGATCCAGGCCGGTTTCGCCATGGTGGTGCTCTCCGCCGCGATCAAGTCGATCCCCGGGGACATCGTCGAAGCCGCCCGGCTCGACGGTGTCAGCCCGTGGCAGATGTTCTGGCAGATCACCATGCCGAGCATCCGACCGGCGTTGATCGTCGTGATGGTGACCCTCACGATCGCCTCGCTCAAGGTCTTCGACATTGTGCGGACCACGACCAACGGCAACTACGACACCAGCGTGATCGCCAACGAGATGTACAACCAGGCGTTCCGGTACGGCCAGAACGGGCAGGGTTCCGCGCTCGCGGTCTTCCTCTTCATCCTGGTCATCCCGGTCGTGATCTACCAGATCCGCAACCTCCGTCAGCAGCGGGAGGGCTGAGATGACGACCGCAACGCCCACCGTCGCCGTCGGCACGCAGAAGACCGACGGCACCCCGACCACCACGGCCGGACGGGTCCGCAAGCGGCTGAACAGCCGCACCGCGACGCTCGTCTCGATCGTCATCGCGGTGCTCTGGACCATCCCGACCTTCGGCCTGCTCGTCTCCTCACTCCGGCCGGAGGACGAGATCAAGACCACCGGCTGGTGGACCGGGTTCACCAACCCGCAGTTCACCCTGGAGAACTACCAGCAGGTCCTGTTCGGGCAGTCCTCGTCCTCCGGGCAACTCGCCGGCTCCTTCATCAACTCGCTGGCGATCACCATCCCGTCGGTGCTCTTCCCGCTCGCCTTCGCGTGCCTTGCCGCGTACGCGCTGGCGTGGATCAAGTTCCGTGGCCGGGACTGGCTCTACATCGCGATCTTCGCGCTGCAGATCGTGCCGTTGCAGATGGCCCTGGTTCCGCTACTGAAGTTCTTCTCCACCGGCGTCACGCTCGGCGGCGTCACCCTGATGCCGGCCTGGGACCTGGTCGACGAGCAGAAGTTCGCCCAGGTGTGGTTCGCGCACACCTGCTTCGCGCTTCCGTTCGCCGTCTTCCTGCTGCACAACTTCATCTCGCAACTGCCGGGTGACCTGATGGAGGCGGCCCGGGTCGACGGGGCCACCCACCCGAAGATCTTCCGCACCATCGTGCTGCCCCTGATCACCCCGGCGCTGGCGGCGTTCGGCATCTTCCAGTTCCTCTGGGTCTGGAACGACCTGCTGGTCGCGCTGATCTTCGCGGGCGGTGGCAACGAGACCGCCCCGCTCACCGTCAAGCTCGCCGAGATGGCCGGCACCCGGGGCAACGAGTGGCAGCGCCTGACTGCCGGCGCGTTCGTCAGCATCGTCGTACCGCTCATCGTGTTCCTGTCCCTGCAGCGCTTCTTCGTGCGAGGTCTGCTCGCCGGCAGCGTCAAGGGCTGACCCGCGTGCCCGCCGCCGCCTGGCCCCTCGGGCGGCGGCGGGCACGGCGGGCACCGAGCGGGGGAAACCGTGACGAAGATCGATGATGTGGCCCGGCTGGCTGGGGTGTCCACGGCCACCGTCTCTCGGGCGCTACGCGGACTGCCGACGGTCTCCGCAGCCACCCGGCGCCGGGTCCTCGCCGCCGCCGAGCAGCTCGACTACGAGGTCTCACCCAGTGCGTCCCGGCTCGCCGGCGGCCGAACCGGCACGGTCGCGGTGGTGGTCCCCCGGATCACCCGCTGGTTCTTCAGCACGGTCGTCGAGGCGGTCGAGGAGTACCTCCACCAGTCCGGCTACGACCTGCTGCTCTACAACCTGGGCGGCCGGGAACAAGTCCGCCAGCGGGTCCTGCGTACGGCCAACCTGCACAAGCGGGTGGACGCCATCATGCTGGTCGCCACGCCACTGCGGCCGGCCGACCTGACCGCGCTGGCCGCCCTCGAACTGCCCGGAGTCACCATCAGCTCGGGCAGCAGGGTGCCCAACTGGCCGTGCGTACGGATCGACGACGTGGCGGCGGCGCGGGCCGCCACCCGGCACCTGATCGACCTCGGCCATCAGCGAATCGCCCACATCTCGGGCGACCCGGACGACGAGTTGGCCTTCACCACCCACCTCGACCGACGCCGGGGTTACCAAGCGGCACTGCGCTCCGCCGGCCTGCGACCCGACCCGAGCCTCGATATCGAGTCCAGCTTCACCATCGACGGCGGCACCCAGGCCGCCGCCGAACTGCTGGCGCGCGGGGAGCCGCCGACCGCGATCGTCGCCGCCTGCGACGAGATGGCGATGGGCGCGATGACCGCGCTGCGCGACGTCGGGCTGCGGGTGCCGCAGGACGTCAGCGTGATCGGCATCGACAACCACGACCTGGCCGGCGTGCTCGGGCTCAGCACCGTCGCCCAGCCCGCCGCCGAGCAGGGGCGGCTCGCCGCCCAGATGCTGCTCGACCCGCTCGGGGCCCGCCCGCAGGGCCCTATCGTCAGTCAGAGGGGCGCCGGTTGCGACACGCCGGTGGTCCTGCCCACTCGGTTGGTGGTCCGGGATTCAACCGCACCGCCCCGGGCACACTGAACTCACCACCCACAGCGCGACACGGGAGACGACCCTGAACACCGATCCGACCCAGCAGACTCCCTCCGGTCACCCGGTCACCGGCTGGTGGACCGAGGCGACCATCTACCAGATCTACCCCCGCTCGTTCGCCGACTCGGACGGGGATGGCATCGGTGACCTGCCCGGCATCACCGCCCGTCTCGACCACCTGGTCGAGCTGGGCGTGGACGCGGTCTGGCTCTCGCCCTTCTACCCGTCGCCGCAGGCCGACGCCGGCTACGACGTGGCCGACTACCGCGACATCGACCCGCTCTTCGGCACCCTCGCCGACGCGGACAAGCTGATCGCCGAGGCCCGCGCGCGCAACCTGCGGGTGATCGTCGACCTGGTGCCGAACCACACCTCCTCGGCACATCGCTGGTTCCAGGCCGCGCTGCCGGCCGCGCCGGGAAGCCCGCAACGGTCGCGCTACATCTTCCGAGACGGCCGTGGCCCGGCCGGCGACGAGCCGCCGAACGACTGGCAGAGCGTCTTCGGCGGTCCAGCCTGGACCCGGACGGTCGATGCCGACGGGCAGCCCGGCCAGTGGTACCTGCACCTGTTCGACACCGGGCAGCCGGACCTCAACTGGGACAACCCGGAGGTGCACGCCGAGTTCCTGGACGTGCTGCGCTTCTGGCTGGACCGCGGGGTGGACGGCTTCCGGGTCGACGTGGCGCACGGCCTCATCAAGCAGGCCGACCTGGCCGACTGGCAGGAGCCACAGGAGATCCTCTCCGGCAACGAGGGTGACAAGCCCCGCCCGCCGATGTGGGACCAGGACGGCGTACACGAGATCTACCGGCAGTGGCGACAGGTCCTGGACAGCTACCCCGGTGAGCGGGTGCTGGTCGCCGAGGCCTGGGTGGAGCCGGCCGAGCGGCTGGCCCGCTACGTCCGCCCGGACGAGATGCACCAGGCGTTCAACTTCGAGTACCTGCTCGCCGCGTGGACCGCACCGGCCCAGTACGCGGTGATCACCCGTTCGCTGGAGGCGACCGACTCGGTCGGCGCGCCGACCACCTGGGTGCTGTCCAACCACGACGTGGTGCGGCACGCCTCCCGGCTCGGCCTGCCGATCGGCACCGTACGCCCCAACGGCATCGGCATCGGCGACCCACAGCCGGACGCCGCGCTCGGTCTGCGCCGGGCCCGGGCGGCCACCCTGCTGATGCTCGCGCTGCCCGGCTCGGCGTACCTCTACCAGGGCGAGGAGTTGGGGCTGCCCGAGCACATGACCCTGCCGGACGAGGCCCGGCAGGATCCGACCTGGGCGCGCAGCGGGCACACCCAGCGGGGGCGAGACGGCTGCCGGGTGCCGATCCCGTGGGAGGCCAACGCCCCGTCATACGGCTTCGGGCCGACCGACGCGAGCTGGCTGCCGCAACCCGCGCTCTGGGCGGAGTACGCGCTGGATCGCCAGCGCGACGTGCCCGGCTCGACGTACGAGCTGTACCGCATCGCGCTGCGGTTGCGCCGTGCCCACGGGCTGGGTCGCGGCACCCTGGAGTGGTTGTCCTCCGACGACCAGGTGCTGACCTTCCGCAACGGTGAGCTGACCGTGCTGACCAACTTCGGCGCTGCCCCGGTGCCGGTGCCGCCCGGTGCCGAGGTGCTCGCCGCCAGTGCTGCCCTGAACGACGACGGCACCGTCGGGACCGACGTGACCGTCTGGCTGCGCGGCTGATCTCGTGCCGACCGGCCCGTCCCGCAGAGCGGTGCTCGCGGGCGGGCCGGTCGGGGTCTCACCTCTTGACGGCGCGGCGATTCGGCGGGGTCAGAGGCGGTCGGCCCGGGTGTGGAGCAGGTCGTGGACGTTGTCGATGTCCGCTGGTGAGGTCCGCGAGGCGAGCCAGTACATGACACCTGTCGGAATGAAGAAGAGTTGGAACACGGCGAGCCCGACGGCGAAGTTCAGCGGCGGCGGGAATGCCGTTCGCAGTGCCTGGAAGGCCACTCCGACCAGGCCGTTGCCGGCGGCGCGACCAACTCCGTTGACCAGGTTGCCCAGGCTGTAGACCGTGCCTCGGTGCTCGGGTGGGTTGACGTCGGCGATCAGCGCGAACCAGTTCGGTGAGTTGGCCGAGGTCAACGCGAGCGCCACGATCGCGGTGAGCAGGCTCAGCCCGACCGACGGCTCGGTGAACACACTGGCCAGCACGGCACCGATCACCGCGCCGCCGCTCGCGCCGTCCGGCACGTCGATTGTCACCGGGACGAAGAACAACACCAGGTAGAACGGCAGCGCGGCGAGGATGCCGATGGAGGCGACGAGTGCCCGCCCTCGCGGCGTACGGCGTTGCACCGCGTCGCCGATCAGCCCGCCCACGATGGACAGCACCCCGCCGAGCTGGAACAGGGTGGCGAAGACGCTGCCCACCACCACTGCGGTCGACGTCGAGTAACCCTGGGCCTCGGCCCGTTCGGCGAAGAGCACCGGCAGCCAGACCAGCGAGCCGAAGGCCGCCTGCGCGGTCAGACCCTGAAGGATCAGCCACCGGTTGGTCCGGCGGGCCAGGATGCGCGGCAGGTCGGCACGGCTGATCCGATAGTCGTACTCGGCACCGGCGTCCAGTCGGCCGGCCAACTCCGGCTCGCTCTGGCCGCGCCGAACGTCGTACGTGAACAGGTAGGCCACTGTGGCGACCAAGCCGACGCCGGCCAGCAACAGGAACGGCCGCCGCCAGTCGGTCGCCCCGAGCAGCCCACCGACGAGGGTGCCAGCGAGGGTGCCAATCCCCTGGGAGAGCCCCCAGAAGCTCATCACCAGCCCTCGCCGGGTCGGTGAGATCAGGTCGGTGACCACGGAGAAGCCCACCGAGCCGACCGCGCCGAGACCGACCGCCGCGACGAGCTGCGCGGCCAGGAACGTCAGGTAGCCGCCGGCGAGCGCGCTACCGCCGGTGCCCGCCGCCCAGAGCAGCGTGCCCACCATGAGCAGCGGTTTGCGGTTGGTCCGGTCCCCGACGTACGCCCAGCCAACCGCCGCAACCGCGCTGACCAGGAAGCTGACCGCGGTGACCACGCCGAGCAGCCGACCGGACACGTCGAACGCGTCGGAGATCGGGCCGTACAGGGGCGGGACCAGGCCGATCGCCACGTTGTCCAGCGAGGCGAGCAGCACGAACACCACGACGCTGTAGAGCCGGTGCGCCGGCCCACCGCCCCGACCGTGCGGGCGCTGGCCGGGCCCACCACTGGTCACCGTCATGACCGGCAGCCAACCAGACTCGGTGCAGGAGGTCGTCACGCGGGTGGGTGCCGGTCACACTCGAGCGGCACCCACCCGCGTCGATCCCCGATGCTCAGCGCCGGTCGAGGACCAGCCCGCGAGCGGCGGCGTACTGGTCACGCACGGCGGGAACAGCCTCTGCCGCGTACTCCTCGGTGCCCTCCAACGCCCAGACCGGCGGCTCGGCACCGCCCAGGGCGACCCAGGCGGCCTGCCGGGCGGCACCGTCGGCGACGTACTCGCCAGCCGGCGGGACGACGACCGGGCAGCCGAAGACCTGCGGGGCGATCCGACGCACCGCGGCCGACCGGGCTCCCCCGCCGACCAGGATGACCCGGCGGACGGTGGCACCCTGCGCGGTCAACGCGTCCAGACCGTCGGCGAGCGCGCAGAGCATGCCCTCCACGGCGGCCCGCGCCAGGTGCGCGGGGGTCGACGTGCGCAGGGTCAGGCCGTGCACCGCGCCGGTGGCGAGCGGTCGATTCGGCGTCCGCTCCCCCTCCAGGTAGGGCACCATGACCAGCCCGTCCGCACCGGCTGGCGCGGAGAGCGCCAGCTCGGCCAGCTCGTCCAGGCTGACACCGAGCATCGCGGCGGCGGCGTCCAGCACACGGGCCGCGTTGAGCGTGCAGACCAGCGGCAGGAAACGACCGGACGCGTCGGCGAAGCCCGCGACGGCACCGCTCTCGTCGGCGGCTGGTACGTCGGCGACGCTGAACACGGTGCCGGAGGTGCCGATCGAGACGACCACGTCACCCGGGCCGGCGCCGACGCCCAACGCGGCGGCGGCGTTGTCCCCGGTGCCGGCACCGAGCAACGCACCGCCCGGCCCGCCCAGCTCGTCGGCGAGCTTGCCCGCCGACTCCGCCGGACCGATCACCTCGGGCACCACCAACCGCCGACCGAAGCCCCGCTCCAGCAGGTCCAGTCGGTAGTCGCCGGTCGCCGGCGACCAGTAACCGGTGCCGCTGGCGTCGCCCCGGTCGGTGCGCAGCGCACCCAACCCGGGTGCGCCGGCCAGCCGCCAGGTCAGCCAGTCGTGCGGTAGGCAGACGGCGGCCACCCGGGCGGCCAGCTCGGGCTCGTGCTTGGCCAGCCACCGCAGCTTGGTGATGGTGAAGCTGGCCACCGGGACGCTGCCGGTGGCTTCGGCCCAGAACCGACTCCCGGCCGAGCCGCCGCCGGCCTCCTCGATGAGGTCGGCGGCGGCGTCGGCGGATCGGGTGTCGTTCCACAGCAGGGCCGGGCGGACCACCCGGCCGTCCTCGTCGAGGCACACCATGCCGTGCTGCTGGCCGGCGACGGAGATCGCCGCCACGTCGGCCAACCCGCCGGCCTGGTCGGCGGCGCTACGCAGCGCCTGCCACCAGGCTTCCGGGTCGACCTCCGTGCCGTCCGGGTGCGGTGCCCGGCCCTGCCGGAGCAGGGCGCCGGTCTCCGCGTCCCGGATCACCACCTTGCAGGACTGGGTGGACGAGTCAACGCCTGCGACCAACGGCATGGCGGGGCCTCAGCGGGCGCCGAGCAGGTGCTCGACGGCGAGTTGGTTGAGCCGGACGAAGGCGAAGCCCCGGGCTGCCACCGCGTCCACGTCGACATCCTCGAACGCGGACCGGTCGGCCAGGAACTCCTCGTAGCCCTCGCCCTCGTTGAGCGTCGGCGTGCTCAGCTCGCCGACCTTGCTGGCGGCGAGCGCCTCGATCACCTCGGGGTCGGCGCGGAACGCCGCGGCACGCTCCTTGAGCAGCAGGTAGGTGCTCATGTTGGCCGCCGCGGAGGCCCACACGCCATCCATGTCCTCGGTGCGGGAGGGCTTGTAGTCGAAGTGCCGCGGCCCGTCGTAGGTCGGCCCGCCGGTCGGGCTGCCGTTCTCCAGGAGGTCCACCAGGGCGAACGCGTTCATCAGGTCACCGTGGCCGAAGACCAGGTCCTGGTCGTACTTGATGCCGCGCTGACCGTTGAGGTCGAGGTGGAACAGCTTGCCCTGCCAGAGCGCCTGGGCGATGCCGTGGGCGTAGTTGAGCCCGGCCATCTGCTCGTGGCCGACCTCCGGGTTGAGGCCGACCAGCTCCGGGTGGGCCAGCTGGGAGATGAAGCCGAGCGCGTGCCCGATGGTGGGCAGCAGGATGTCGCCGCGCGGCTCGTTGGGCTTGGGCTCCAGGGCGAACCGCAGGCCGTAGCCCTTGTCGATGGAGTACTGGGTGAGCAGGTCCACCGCCTCGCGGTAGCGGTCCAGCGCGGCCCGGACGTCCTTGGCGACGTCGTACTCGGAGCCCTCGCGGCCACCCCACATGACGAAGGTGCTCGCACCCAGCTCGGCGGCGAGGTCGACCTGGCGCAGCACCTTGCGCAGCGCGTACCGGCGGACGTCGCGGTCGTTGCTGGTGAAGCCGCCGTCCTTGAAGATCGGGTGGGTGAAGAGGTTGGTGGTGACCATGGGCACCACGAGGCCGGTCTCGTCGAGGGCCTTGCGGAACCGGGCGATGTGCTGGTCCCGGGTGGCGGCGTCGGCGCCGAACGGGATCAGGTCGTCGTCGTGGAAGGTGATGCCGTACGCGCCGAGCTCGGCGAGCCGGTGCACTGCCTCGACCGCGTCAAGCTCGGGACGGGTCGCGTCACCGAACGGGTCGCGGGCCTGCCAGCCCACGGTCCAGAGGCCGAAGGAGAACTTGTCGGCGGGGGTGGGACGGGGTGCCATGAGCGACCTCCGGGGTGGTGTTGTCTGGTATTTGTTCAGCGATTGAATTATTTGCCCACCCTATGGCACTGTCAAGGGGTGAGCCTCACCCCCGCCCCGGCCGGCGCAGTTCGACAGGGCAGTCTGCGCGAACTCAACCTCGCCCTGGTCCTCGGTCGGATCGCCGCGGCCGACCGACCTCCGTCCCGGGCCGACCTGGCGACCGCGACCGGCCTGACCAGGGCCACCGTGTCCGCGGTCGTCGAGGACCTGCTCGCCGGCCGGTTGGTAAGTGAGTCCGACCCCGCGCCCCGTTCCGGCGCCGGCCGCCCGGCGCGCGGCCTGGTCCTGGCCGATCAGGGGCCAGCCGGGCTCGGCCTGGAGGTCAACGTCGACTACCTGGCGGTCTGCGTGGTGGACCTCGCCGGCCAGGTCCGGCACCGCACGGTGCACCGGGCCGATCTGCGCCCGGTGGCCCCCGCCGACGCCCTGGCCCGGTTGGTCGAGATGGCCGGGGCGGCTCGCGACGACGCGGCACGGCACGGCCTCACCCTGGTCGGGGCCGCGCTCGCGGTGCCGGGCCTGGTGGACGACGCCGGGGTGGTCCGGCTCGCGCCGAACCTCGGCTGGCGCGACGTGCCGGTGCCCGCGCTGCTCGCCGAGCACCCTCCGCTGATCGAGCAGGTCCCCGGTGTCCCCGCGCTGACGGTGGACAACGAGGCCAACCTCGCCGCGCTCGGCGAGCTGCACTCCCGACCACCCGGCCCGTCCAGCTTCCTGCACATCTCCGGAGAGGTGGGCATCGGCGCCGGCATCGTGCTGGATGGCGCGCTGTTTCGCGGCGTACGCGGGTGGAGCGGCGAGATCGGGCACCTTCCGGTCCACCCCGAGGGCCAACCGTGCCGCTGCGGCGGGCAGGGCTGCCTGGAGCAGTACGCCGGCCAGGAGGCGATCGTGTCGGCCGCCGGGCTGGCCCGGGCGGAGCTTCCCGCCGACACCGCTACGGCCCGGCTGGCCGAGTTGGCCGAGGCCGGCGACGCCAACGCGCTGCGGGCGCTGCACGACGCCGGCACGGCGCTCGGCGTCGCGGTGGCCAGCGTCGTCAACCTGCTCGACCTCGACACAGTGGTGCTCGGTGGCGGATACGCGGCGCTGGCGCCCTGGCTGTGCCCTCCGGTGCTCGCCGAGATCAGTGCCCGGGTGCTCACCGCCGCCTGGTCGCCGGTCACGGTCCGGCCGTCGACGCTCGGCGCGGAGGCCGCCGCGGTGGGCGCCGCCGGCTCGGTGGCCCGCCGGATCATCGCCCAGCCCGCCGGCTGGCTGGCCCGCGCCGACTGACCCCCACCCCTGCGCCGCGCGGCGTCTGTCGGGCCGAATCGGTACCCTTGCCCTCAGGCAACGATCCCGGTGAGGAGTCGAGAAGCAGCATGCGCACACGTCGTCAGACGCGCGTCGGCGTCCGGCGGTGACCACGACCCGGCAACCCGGCGGCACCCCGTTGCCGGCCGACGAGCGGTTGGCCCGCGAGCTGCTCGACGGGCTCGCCGAGGCCGTGCTGACCACGGACGAGGCCGGCCTGGTCACCCTGGTCAACGCCATGGCGACGGAGCTGCTGCCGGAGATCGACGCCGGCACCGAGCTGGCCCGCTGCCCGGTGGCGGCCCTGACTCGGGCGGTCACCAGCGGCGCTGACCGCTTCGACGCCGACCACCACGGCCGGCGTTTACGCGGCGTCCGGCGGCAGCTGGCCGGCTCCCGGTACGCGTGGTACATCCGCGACGTCACCGAAGAGCACGACCGCGCCGATGCCCTACGCGCCGAACGCTCCCGCACCGCGTTCCTCGCCCAGGCCGGCAGCCGGCTCGCGTTGGCCCTGCACCGCGACCAGGTCCTCCTGGCCGCCACCACACTCGCCGTCCCCTACCTGGCCGACGTCGCCGTGGCCCTGCCCCGACCGGCCGGGCCGGCCGAGCCACACGCCCGGTGGATCCGGTACGCCGACGGCGAGCCCGCCCCGGTCACCGGGCTGGCCGGCCCCGCGCTGACCAGCACCGTGCCCGGCCTGGCCGAGGCGCTGGCCGGCGAACTCGCCGAGTCGGGCCCCTGGCTGGACGCCCCGCTCGCCGACCTGGCCACCCTGTTGCCGCCCGGGTTCGGCCCCCCGGGCACGGTGCTGGCCAGCCCGCTGCTCAGCGCCAGCGGGTCGGCCGGTGCGCTGCTGCTCATTCGCCGGCCCGAGCGTGCGGGCTTCGACCCACGCGAGGTGGAGCTGGCCCGGGAGTTCGCCGCCCGCGCGGGTGCCGCGCTGGCCACCGCCGATCTGCACGGCGAACAGGCCCACCTGGCCCGGGTGCTACAGACCAGTCTGCTCCCGCCCGAGCTGCCCGTCGTGCCCGGCGTGACCATGGCCGGCGGCTATCGGGCGGCGGGCGACACCCTGCGCATCGGCGGCGACTTCTACGAGGTGTTCCCGCACCCGCGCGGCGCCCTGTTCGCGCTCGGCGACGTGTGCGGCAAGGGCGTGGGCGCGGCGGTGCTGACCGGCCGGGTCCGTCAGTCGTTGCAGACGCTGCGGCTCGTCGAGCAACGCCCGCTGGAGCTGATCCACCTGCTCAACCAAGCGCTCTTCGACGCTCCGGACGCGGCGCGGCGCAGCCAGTTCACCACCCTGCTGCTCGGTTCCCTGGCCCGGGGGCCGGCCGGCCTGGACGTTCAGATCGCCGGCGGGGGGCACCCGGCGCCACTGCTGGTCACCGCCGACGGCACGGTCACCCCGGTCCCGGTCGGCGGCATGCCGGTGGGGGCGCTGACGGCCGCACGGTTCGCCGAGACCCGGGTACACCTCGATCCGGGCGACCTGCTGCTCGCGTACACCGATGGGGTGACCGAGGCGCGCGGGCCGCGCGACGCGGTGATGTTCGGCGAGGCCCGACTGCGTGCCGCGCTCGTGTCGGCGGCCGGTCAGCCGCCGGCGGCGCTTATCGACCGGGTGCTCCGGGCGGTCGACGACTGGTTGGACGGGCAGGCCCACGACGACATCGCGATGCTGGCCGTGGCCGCCTCGGCCCCGGCGTGACCGACGGGCGTGATCAGGCGGTACGCGCTACCGGCGGGTCGCTGGCCGGCCACTCTCGGGTGGTGCTCACCGATCGCTCCGGGTTGCCCGACGAGCCCGCCCACACGGCACGGGTCTGCGGGCCCGAATCGACCGACCAGTCCCCCGACCGCCCACCGGGCCGGTCCGGGTCGCCCGGCCAGTCCCCCTGGCCCGTCGACTCGCCCGGCGCATTCTGCGCCTGCTGGCGGCGGGCGATCTCGTCGAATTCCCGCATTCCGCGCAGCAGCGCATCCCGGCCCTCCGGACTCATCCCGGCCAGCACGGCGGCGAGTTGGGCCTGGCGGTCGGCCCGCAGCTCAGCGAGGAGGCGGCGGGCCTCCGGGGTGAGGTGCAGCGAGATCTCCCGCCGGTCGAAGCGGCCCGGCTCGCGCTCCAACATTCCGGCGGCGACCAACCGGTCGCAGAGGCGGCTGGCGGAGCTGAGCAGCATGTCGAGTCGGGTGGCCAGCCGACGCAGGTTGATCCCGTCGGACTGCTCCACCACCATCACCGCCCGCAACTGGGCGCCGGAGACCCGGTTGGCGGTCCCCTCCCGGGCAGACTCCCAGATGCCCAACAGGGCAGCGGCCGTCGCGTCCAGCGCGGCAGCCATACTCGTCTCAGGGTCCGTCGGACGGTTCAGTTCGGCCATGGTGGCCCGAGAGTACTCCGAAGCCACCGATGGTCGAGCTTTCAGCGAGGAGTGACGATGAGCGAACCGGTCAACCAGGCACGACGTGCCCTGAACGAGACGCCAGCGGATCGGCTCGTCGGTGGCATCGAGGACGTGCTCGCCCGGTCGTACGGGATCACCGACGTCGAGCTCTACCAGGTCGACTACCGGCTTGCCGAGCTGCTGCCACTCACCGATGGCGAATCGATCACGAGCCCCGGGCACCCGGCCTGGCGTGCCTTCGACCACCAGTCGCCGTTACTGACCGACGGCACCGCCTGGTTCCCGGTGACCATGCGTGGCGAGCGCCGAGGGGTGCTGTGCCTGTCGCCCGTTCCGGACGACCGGGAGGTCCTCGCCGAGCTGGCCGACATCGCCACCGCGCTCGCCCACGAGGTGGCGGCGGTCTCCGCCGGCACCGACGTCTACCGGGCGGCCCGGCGCACCCAACGCCTCACCCTGGCCGCCGAGATGCAGTGGGACCTGCTCCCCGGCCGCAGCCGGATCCGCCCCTCGTTCAGCCTGGCCGGGCAGTTGGAGCCGGCGTACGCGGTGCGCGGCGACAGCTTCGACTGGTCCGATGACGGGGAGCGGCTCTGGTTGTCGACCATCAACGGCACCGGTGAGGGCGTGGCCGCCTCCCTGCTCACCTCGTTGGCCACTCACGCGCTGCGCAACGCGCGCCGGGCCGGGCTGGGCCTGGGCGACCAGGCCGCCCTCGCCGATCAGGCCATCTACGACCTCTACCGGGGCGAGCAGCACCTCTCCGCGTTGCTGATGGAGCTGGACCTGCGTTCCGGGATGATGACCGTGGTCGACGCCGGGTCACCCCGGCTGGTCCTGCTGCGCCGCGGGGAAGTCACCGAGCAGCCCCTGGAGGCGCAGTTCCCGCTGGGTATGTTCGAGGCGACCGACTACCACGAGCAGAAGTTCCCGCTGGAGCGCGGCGACCGGGTCTTCGTGGTCAGCGACGGGGTGGTCGAGGCCACCGGGCAGCACATGCGCTACGGGGAGACGGCACTGGACCGGTTCCTGCGGCGGACCGGGCCGATGGCACCCCTGGACGCCGTCCGGTCGCTGATCGGTGATCTGCGCGCGTTCGTGGCCGGTGACCTGGTCGACGACGCGGTGGTCGTCTGCCTGGACTGGACCGGCCCGCAGCCGTGACCGGCGGCGGTCAGTACGCTCCGCGGCCGTTCAGCACCGCGCCGAAGGTCTTCCAGAGGATGGTGAGGTCGGCGGCGAGGGACCAGTTCTCCACGTAGTACAGATCGAGCCGGATGCCGTCCTCCCAGCTCAGGTCGGAGCGGCCACTGACCTGCCACAGGCCGGTCATGCCCGGCTTGACCAGCAGCCGCCGGGCCACGTCGCCGTCGTAGCGGGCCACCTCCGAGGGCAGCGGCGGACGGGGCCCGACCAGGCTCATCTGGCCCAGCAGCACGTTGACCAACTGCGGCAGCTCGTCCAGTGACCATTTGCGCAGCAGCCGGCCGACCCGGGTGACCCGGGGGTCCTGGCGCATCTTGAACATGAGGCCGTCGGTCTCGTTGCGCGCGGTCAACTCGGCGAGCATCGCGTCCGCGTTCACCACCATGGTGCGGAACTTGAACACGCCGAACTCCTGCCCGCCCCGGCCGACGCGGACCTGCCGGAACAGCACCGGACCCCGGCTGTCCAGTTTGATGGCCAGGGCGATGAACGCGATCAGCGGCAGCAGCACCGCCAGCGCCAGCGACGAGACGGACCGGTCGACGAGCCCCTTCACCAGCTTGCGGGCACCGCGGAACTCGGGTGCCTCGACGTGGATCAGCGGCAGGCCGGCAACCGGGCGGGTGTGGATCCGCGGGCCGGCGACGTCGGTCAAGGCGGGTGCCACGACCAGGTCGACGCCGGTCCCCTCCAACTGCCAGCCGAGGCGGCGCAGCCGGGTCGCGGTCAGCTCACCGGAGGCGGTCACCGCGACCGTGTCCGCGCCGATCGCGGTGGCCGCCTCCGGGATGCCTCGGAACGACCCCACCACCGGCACGTCACCCAACCGCTGCGCCACCGGCGCGAGCAGCGCGTCCGGGATGCACGCGCCCACCACCTGGTAGCCGGCGTACGGCTCACGGCGCAGCGTGTGCACCAACTCCAGCACGTGGGCGGTGTCGCCGACCACGAGGACCTTTCGGGACCAGCCGGCGCCGACCGAGCGGGCCCGGTGTAGACGCTTGCGGGCGGCGAACCGGGCCACCTCCAGCCCAACGGTGCCCACCGCGAAGGAGATGCCCAGGAAGCCCCGGGACACGCCGACGTCGGCGACGTAGCCGAAGATGGCTATCGCACCGGCCAGGCGCAGGCTGGCGGAGCTGACCCGCCGGTACTCGTCCGCCCCGTAGCCGATCACCCGGTCGTCGTAACAGCCGAGCGCCTTGAGTGAGATCAGCCAGGCCAGCACCAGCCCGGGGGCGACCAGCACGTACGGGACCTCCGAGCCGCTCGGCTCGCGGTCACCGAAACGGGTGACGTACCCGATGAGCAGCGCGAAGATGAGAACTGTGGTGTCCAGCACCACCAGGACCCGGACGTAGGACCGTTCGTCGGCGCGCGCCACCAGCCCGGCGCGTCGGCCGTTCGGCTCCGCCGACGTGGCGGGGGTCAACAGGGTCGCCGCGCTCACCGGCCCTCCCACTCTGGTCAGGATGGCCCCGGTCGACGGGTCGGACCGAAGGCGGACCGACTCTGCCGGAACAGTCGACATCCTGCCTCGACAACTATGACGGCCGATTGCTTCGGACGTATTGCCGTCACTTTTCTTCAACAACCTGGTGGCCGAAAAGAGGCCCGCCATACCGGATCGACGGTACGGCAGACCTCTTCGCGTCTGAGCAACGGATCAGCGCGGTGCGGGCGGACGCCGCGCGATGGCGGTGAGGAAGATGCTGCCGATCTCGCTCGGGTCCTTGGTGACGAAGACGTCGCCGCCGGTCACCTTGGTGATCGACTCCAACTCGGTCTTGCTGACGCCCTCACCGATACCGATCATGATGACCTGGACCGGCCGCTCCGGGTCAGCGATCCGCTTCAACTCCGCGAGCAGTTGCGCCTGGTTGACACCGCTGTTGTCCTCGTTCTTGCCATCGGTGAACAGCACGATCGAGTTGACCCGGCCGGGCTGCCAGTCTTCCTGCACCGCCTTGTAGGCCGCCAACATGGTGTCGTACAGGCCGGTGCCGCCATCGGAGGGCCGGACGGTGGCGAGCGCCCCCTCCAACTGGGACCGCTGGCCGGAGAGCGGCCCGATGGGGACCAACTGTCGGTAGTCCCGGGTGCCGACCAGCTTCGTGGAGAAGGTCCACAGGCCGATCGACCAGGAGTCGTCGAAGAGGCTCAGGCCGCGGCGCGCCGCGTCCACGGTGACCTCCTCCCGGCTCCGGTTGTTGGCGGAGGGCACCGGCTCCTTCATCGAGCCGGAGACGTCGATGACGGCCAGCATCCGACCGGACTGGGTGGCAATCGACCAACTGGAGACGACCCGCTGGATGGCGGCCGGGTCCAGGCCACCCGCCGCGGTGCCGCCGTTCGCCGGTGCGGTCGGCGCGCCGCCGGACGGGCTCGGAGCACCCTGCGGCGCCTTGAAGCCCTCTCCCCAGTTGCCGTCCGGCGCGCGCAGCGACTGCGCGGCGAGCCGGTTACGGAAGGCGGGGCTGGTCAGAAGTTCGAACAGCACCCGGGCGGCCGACGCCTTACTCGGCTCGATACCGGGCAACACCGCGTACGGGTAGTCCAGCGGCATCGGCGCCGGCTCCATGTAGAGCGCGGCGAGCGGCACCGGCGGCTTCTCGCTGTTGTAGGCGATCACGTCCTCTTCGGACAGGGCCGCCGCGCCGAGACCACTGGCGATGGACGTCGCGTCGTTGGCCTTCGGGAACCGGGCCAGCAGGTCGTTGCGGAGCGAGGAACGCCCGGTGGCCAGGGCGCGCAGCGCACCGACCGTGTTGCGCTGGGCATCGCCGCCGGCACCGTTGGCAGCCGCGGTCAGCGAGAGCAGACCGGACAGGCCCGCCGCGTCGCGAGTCGGCTCGACGATCCCGGTACGCAGCGGCGTGCTGGTGTTGACCTGCTTGAGCAGGTCGGTCCAGTTGAACTTCTTGTCCGGCCAGCCCAGCCGGAGGGCGATCGGCTCGGGCATCGCGACGACGATCGGGCTACGCGCGATGGACGCGCCGTTGGTCGGAGCGAACGCGGTCGCGTCCTTCTTCAACCGCAGCAGCCAGGTCGAGGAGTCGGGCACCCAGACGTCCGGGCTGACGGCGGTGCCACTGGCCTGCCCCACGCCGGCCAGGACAGCGCCGTGCTTGGCCGCCACCACGGCCGCCACGTCGACCGGGTCGGATGCGGAGACGTCGACACGGATGCAGGTCGGGCCCACCGCAGCGCCGTCCTTGACCCACTGGGACGCGGCGGCATCCACCGCTGGCGCGAGCTCGGTGGCGACCGCCACGGCGAGCCGGATCTCGCCCGAGCAACTGGGCTGGATCAGTTCCCGATAGCCGAACCACGCGCCGGTCGTGACGACGAGCACCGCCACCGTCGCGGCGGCGGCTGCTAGGTGGAGTTTCGAACTCATGCGATGGCGGCCTGCTGACACGGTGACCATCTTGCGTACTAGGTGCGGTCTCTGCCACATCCGTTCGGCCTAAAGTTACGGAGGAGAAACAGTTGACCGCCAATTTGCAACGCAGAGTGACGCGACAGCCTCACGGCGTTGCCAAATCGGTGCACCCCTCGCGTCTTGACTCCGGTGTTCAGGGCAGCACGCACGTCGGGCTCGGCACCGGCACCGGCTCGCCGACCGCCGCCAAGGCACCGGTGTCGGCGTCGCGCCGGAACACCCGCACCATGTCCGCCCGTTCGTCGGCGACGTAGAGGTGTTGACCGATCAGCGCGAAGTGCCGGGGCCACTCGCCACCGGTGTCCACTTCGGCCACCAGCTCGGGCAGCTCGCCGGCCAGGGCGAAGACCGCCACGCTCCCCACCCCACGGTTGGCGACGTAGAGGAACCGACCGTCCGGGGCGACCGCGACCTCCGATGGTTGAACGTGACCGGCCCGTTCGCTGGCCTGGACCCGCCCACGCTGGTGCAACGCGCCGTCGTCGGTCAGCTCGTACGCGGTGACCGAGGCGTCCAGCTCACCGACGAGGTAGCAGCGCCGCCCGTCCGGGTGGCGGGCCAGGTGCCGGGGCCCGGTGCCGGGAGTCGTGCGGATCCGCGCCGCACGGGGCACCAGCCGCCCGGTGGCGTCGTCCACGTCGTACCGGTAGACCGAGTCGGTGCCGAGATCCACCGCGAAGATCGGCCCCCGGCCCGCGCCCGGGGAGACCATGTGGGCGTGGGCCTGGTCCTGGCGCTCCGGGTCGGGGCCGCGCCCCTCGTGCACCACCAGGTCGGTGCGCTCGCCGGGCACGCCCTGCGGATCGAGGGGGAAGACCGCGATGCTGCCGCTGCCGTAGTTTGCCGCCAGCAGGTGATCGCCGCTGGGCAGCACCGCCAGGTGGCATGGCTCGGCACCACCGGTCGACCAGCTGCCGAGTGGTTCCAACGCGCCGTCCGCACCGACCTGCCAGGCGCTGATCTCTCCGTCGGTCAACTCGTTTACCGCGTAGAGCACCGGGCGGGTGGGGTGCCGCGCCAGGAAGGAGGGGGACGGGGTGACCGCCACCGTGCCGAGCGGAGTCAGCGCCCCGGTCGCCGGGTCGCGACGTGCCGCGACGATGCCGCTGCCCCGCCCACCGCTCTGCGCGGTGTAACCCCCGATGTGGACGACCTCACCCTGACCACTCACGTTCCACTCCTCCGCCGGCATCCTTCGTTGATCCAACCAGAGCTGCCCGCGTTGCCCGCCCGTTAACCGGCTTTCCGGCCCGGTTCTCAGACCGCCGGCACCGGTTCACCGCGCTGTCGGGCGACGTGCTCGACCAGAGAGATCAACACCATCTTCCCGGACTGCCGGTCCCGGGCGTCGCAGAGCACCATCGGCACGTCCGGGTCCAGGTCGAGCGCTCGGCGTACGGTCTCCAGGTTGAACCGGCGGGAGTCGTCGAAGCAGTTCACGCCCACCACGAACGGGATGCCCCGCTGCTCGAAGTAGTCGATCGAGGGGAAGCAGTCGGCCAGCCGCCGGGTGTCGGCGAGCACCACCGCGCCGAGCGCGCCGAAGGCCAGCTCGTCCCAGAGGAACCAGAACCGATCCTGACCCGGGGTGCCGAACAGGTAGACCTGCAGGTCGTCGTTGATGGTGATCCGACCGAAGTCCATCGCCACAGTGGTGGTGGACTTGCCCTCCACACCGGAGATGTCGTCGGTGCCGATCCCGGCACCGGTCAACACCTCCTCGGTCTGCAACGGACGGACCTCGCTCAGGGCGCTCACCAACGTCGTCTTGCCAGCCCCGAAGCCTCCCGCGATGAGGATCTTCAGGGCCAGCGGGATGGTGGTGCTGGTGCCCACCTGGTCATAGCGCACGGAGTCCACTGACCACCGCCTTGAGGATGTCGTCGTCGGGAAGGATGCCGGCGGCCGGCGGCTCGTGCACCGCGACCAGGTCCTCGGCGAGGAGATCACCGAGCAGGACCCGGACCACGCCGACCGCGAGGTCCAACTCGGCTGCCAACTCGGCCACCGACACCGGCCGACGGGCCAACGCGACCAGCCGTCGATGCTCCGGCAGCAGGTGCGGGTGGCTCGCCACGTCGACGTCCGAACCGGCCAGCACGAACGCGACCAGGTTGAAACCATCGACGGCGGAGCGTACCCGGCCGCCGGTGAGCGTGTACGGGCGCACTACCGGGCCGGCGTCGCCGTCCAGCCACTCGTGCTGCGGCCCGGGCGGCTCAGTCCGCATCACCGGCACCCGCTGTCGATCGGGCCGGCGCGGCCAGGCTCTCCCCCACCCGGATCACCAGCATCGCCATCTCGTACGCGACCAGGCCGATGTCCGCGTCCGCGTCGCTCACCACCGCCAGGCAGGCGCCCTGCCCGGCGGCGGTGACGAAGAGGTACGCCGACTCCATCTCCACCACGGTCTGCCGGACCGGGCCGCCGTCCACGTGCCGGCTGGCGCCTCGGGCGAGGCTGGAGAAGCCGGCGGCCAGCGCACAGAGGTGCTCGGCGTCGGAGCGCTCCAACTCGGCCGAACAGCCGAGCAGCAGGCCGTCGGCGGAGAGCACCACCGCCTCCCGGGCGGCCGGTACCCGTTGCACCAGTTCGTCGAGCAACCAGTCGAGACCGGCGCTCTGCTTCGTCGGATGCCGCACTAGACGTCCCTCTCAGTCGCGGTCGGGGGTTCGGGGGTCGCCGCCGAACCCGTGGGTGTCACCGAGCCCGAAGGTGTCGCCGGTGCGGTCGGGGTGATGACGGTGGCGCGTCCGCGTGCCGTGCCGGCCTGTAGCGCCGCCATGACCCGGCGTACCTCCTCCGGAGAGCGGGGTGACGGTGTGTCGGTGACGGTCGACCGGGGCTGCGTGGCCGGGGTGCGGCGTCGCACCCGCTGGGGCAGGCCGTCCAGCTCGTCGGCCGAGTCGTCGGAGGCCGCCGACCCCTCGTCGACCCCATTGGCAGCCGCGGTGGCCGAGGCGGGTGCTCCGGAAGGCAGGGCGGGCGGGGTGGGGCTGGCCGGCGGAGCCGTTGGCGGGCGGGTGCGGGGGCGGGGCACGGCACTGCGGCGCGCGGTGCGAGCCAGCCGCGGGCCCGGGTCCGCTGACGCGGCACCGAGCGTGGCGGGGTCGGGGCCGGCCGGCGGCTCGGGGGTGACCAGGTCGGTGGGGACCAGCACCACGGCGGTCACCCCGCCCTCCCCAGAGGGGCGCAACCGCACTCGGATGCCGTGCCGGGCCGCCAGCCGGGCCACCACGAACAGGCCGAGTCGGGCGCTCTGCGCCGGGTCGAACTCGGGCGAGCTGGCCAACCGGGTGTTCGCGGTCTCCAGCGCCGCTTCGGACATGCCCAGCCCCTGGTCGGTGATCTCCAGGGCGTACCCGTTGGCCACCTTCTCTCCGGTGACGGTGACCCGGGTGTCCGGCGGGGAGAAGGCGGTGGCGTTCTCGACCAGCTCGGCGAGCAGGTGGATGACGTCGCCGACCGCCCGTCCCAGCACGCCGGCCGGCTGCACGGCGGTCACGTGCACCCGTTCGTACGCCTCGACCTCGGAGATCGCGCCGCGGATCAGGTCGACCATCGCGACCGGGTTTCGCCAACCTCGGCCCGGTGCGGAGCCGGCGAGGATGACCAGGTCCTCGGCGTGCCGGCGCAGCCGGGTCGCCAGGTGGTCGACCTGGAACAGCTCGGCCAGCTCGTCCGGGTCCTCGGCGCGCCGCTCCATCCGGTCCAGCAGGTGCAGCTGACGATGCACAAGGCTCTGGCTGCGCCGGGCGATGTTGAGGAAGACCTCGTTGAGGCCCCGGCGCAGGGTGACCTCGTCGACCGCGGCCTGGACGGCGGTGCGCTGCACCTTGGTGAAGGCCCGCCCGACCTCGCCGATCTCGTCGTTGCCGTACTCCAGCGGTGGCGCTTCCCGGGCGACGTCGACCTGCTCGCCACGGCGCAGCCGGGTCACCACGTCGGGCAGACGATGCTCGGCCAACTCCAGTGCGGCGGTACGGACGCTGCTGAGCCGCCGGACGAGGGTGCGGCCAACCCGCACCGCCACCAGCACCGAGACCACCACGGCGACGAGCCCGAGCACGCCAGCGGCGGCCAGCCGCACCAGGATGCGGACCGCCATCGGCACCGAGCGATCGGTGAGATTGTCGGCCTCGGCCAGCTCGAAGTCGCGCAACTGCTGCTGTACGGCGTCGTGGCTGGACTGCCACGAGGCCGCGTCCACCGGCGGTCGGCCTGACCTGTTGGCCCCGATCAGCGCGTCCTGCATGGCGCGCAGGCTGGTGAACGCTGGGCTCTCGGACAACCGCTGGTACGCGGCCCGGGTGGTCTCCGGCAGGTCGGCCACCGCGCTCTCGGTGAGCCACCGCTGGTTGCCGATGGACTGCACGAGCTGGGCGTGCTCTCCCTGGGCGAACCGGCCGCCGGTCAACACACCGGCCAGCATGGCGTCGGTCTGGCCGAGCAGCTCCCGGGATCGGCCCAGCGTGGTGAGCGCCAGCGCCTGCCGATTGATGCCGGGGTCGGTCAGGGTGGCCATCCCCGCGAACGCCTGGAAGGCCGCGGAGACCATGCCGCTGTACAGGCCGAGCGCGCCGGAACGGTCCATCAAGCGGTCGTCGATGAAGTTCCGACCGGTCGGCAGCGCCGCCAGAGCGGTGAGCAGCCGGTCGACCCGGTCCTCCAGCAACTCGTCGGCGGCGTCGCGCAGCGCTTCGCCGTCGACTCGGCGGCGCAGCTCGGCGATCGCCCGGTCGGTGCGCTGGCGCTGCTCGGCGAGGGCGGGCAGCTCGGTCGTGCCGGCGAGCTGCACCACCGAGAGCCGGCGTTCGCGTTGCAGCTCGGTGACTACCGTCTCGCCGGGGCGGCCTAGGTCGTACAGCAGGGTGCGGGCGGAGAGCAGGTTCAGGGCGGGACCGAAGGTCAACGTGGTTGCGAAGATCCACAGCGCCAGGAGCGCTGTCACCGGCGCGACGACCAACGCGGTCAGCTTGGAGCGGATCGGCCAATCGCGGGTTTTCATCAGACCTCGCCCGTACAGGGGTGGCAGGAGGGGTGCCGGCACCGCCGGGCATGCAGCCGGCCGGCTGCATGCCCGGCCGTTCACGCCGGGCACCGGCGTGGGCGCCTTGGGCAGGATACGTAATCGAGGCCCTTTGCACTACCGCCCGTCGCACCAACATCGACGCTCCGGGATGGACCGGATGGACGGCCACTTTCTGGCCTAAATCAGGTCTTGGTGTGGCGAGTAGTTGCGTTCCTCGTCAGGAAAGTGTCCCGGATCGGGATTGGCGATCACTCCACGGAGGGAATACCAGATGACGAAGGAGGAGCCCATGTCGCCAACGCAGGTAATCGTCATCGTGCTCGTCGTGCTGGTGATCGTCGCGGTGCTCGCCGTGGCCGCCCGCTCGCTCAGCCGCCGTCGCGAGCTGCGCAACCGGTTCGGCCCGGAGTACGACCGGGTGGTGGCGGAACAGGACAGCCGGTCCGCCGCAGAGCGCGAGCTGCGCGACCGGGAACGCCGGCATGCCGAGCTCACGCTCACCCCACTCAGCCCGGAGTCGCGGGCCCGGTACAGCGCCGCCTGGGAGGAACTCCAGGTCCGCTTCATCGACTCCCCCGGCGAGACCGTGGGTGACGCAGACGAACTGGTCACCCGGCTCATCGAGGAGCAGGGCTACCCGACCGGCGACTTCTCCGACCAGATCGCCCATCTCTCCGTCGAGCACGCCCGCACGCTTACCAGCTACCGGGACGCGCACGAGATCCACCTGCGCAACTCCCGGGGCGAGGCCAACACCGAGGAGCTGCGGCAGGCGGTCGTGCACTACCGCGCACTCTTCGCCGACCTGCTGGGCGACGAGCCGGTCGGCCACCGTACGCCCGAACAGCGCCACCACCCGGACCACGACGCCACGAGCCGCTGAGGAGGCCACCGATGCGCCAGGAAGAGCAGCAGGTGAGCAACGACCACCCGGAGGCCGTCCGATCGGCGCCCGTGCCGGTACCCCCGGCGGGCGACCGGGCTGGCCGTTCCGACGTACCCGAGGACGCCCTCGACGATCGGGGCACCTTCGACGACCCGGCCGACGACGAGCGGGCTGACGACGCCGACTCGCGCCACCGGCGGCGCGACGACCGGTCCACCGACGAGGGCGGTCTCCACGAGCCGGGGCCGCTGCCGACGGCATTCGGCGCCACCACGGTGGCCGACGCGGTGGCCGCCTCCGCGCTGGCCAGCCCACGACCGCAGGACCAGCCGGACCCGCGAGCCGAGCGGACCGCCCAGCCAGGCGACGGAGCCGAGGACGGCGAGCGTGAGGGTCTGCGCGCCGACCCGACCGCCGAGCTGCACCGGCGCCACCCGGATGTCGACGACAGCACGGACCTCGACGATCGCACCGATGCGGCCACGGCCGGCGCGGCCGGCTACGGCAGCGCGACACCGGAGATGGTCGACCCGGACGCCGACGGCGACCCGGTCACCACCGATGGCCCCGACACGACGCTGGAGTCTGCCGGGACGTCCCGTCCCGTCGGGTCGACAGTCGCGGCCGAGCCGGCCACGCTCCTCGACCCGGACACCGCACAGGGCTTCCGGGACCGCTGGCGGGACGTACAGCTGCGTTTCGTCGACGACCCGCACGCGGCTGCTGGCGAGGCGCAGTCGCTGGTGGAGGAGGCCATCCAGGCCCTCTCCTCGGCGCTGGCCGCGCAGAAGAACACCCTGGGCGGGTGGCAGGACGCCGGCTCGGCCGACACCGAGCAACTGCGAATGGCGGTCCGCAACTACCGGGACTTCCTGGACCGCGTCCTGGGTCGCTGACACACCCGACCGCCAGCAGGGGCGCTCCGGCCGGCTGGCCGGAGCGCCCCTGCTGCCGTGCTGGCAGCCCGCGAGACCGCCCCGACCGGCCCGAACGCGACGGATTCGAGGTCCGGGAGTGAAACCCTGCGCAAGGGGGTAATACGGCGCGCGCACACCAACCAGTGCGACGTCGGACGAGGGGTGACGGGATGGACGGCGGCGGTCTTCGGCTCAACATGAACGGGCTGGACTACCTGATTCTGGCGCTGTACTTCGTCACCGTCCTCGGGGTCGGCTTCGCCGCCCGCCGGGCGATCCGGACCAGCGTCGACTTCTTCCTCTCCGGGCGGTCCCTGCCGGCCTGGGTGACCGGTCTCGCCTTCGTCTCGGCGAACCTGGGCGCGTTGGAGATCATTGGAATGGCCGCGAACGGGGCCCAGTACGGCGTGATGACGCTGCACTACTACTGGATCGGCGCGGTCCCGGCGATGGTCTTCCTGGGCATCGTGATGATGCCCTTCTACTACGGCTCGAAGGTCCGCAGCGTGCCGGAGTACCTGCGGCTGCGGTTCAACCGCCCCACCCACCTGCTGAACGCGCTCAGCTTCGCCGTCGCCCAGGTGCTGATCGCCGGGGTGAACCTGTACGCGCTGGCCCTGGTCATGCAGGCGCTGCTCGGCTGGCCGCTCTGGACCGCGGTCGTGGTCGGCGCGGCGATCGTGCTGGCGTACATCACCATCGGCGGTCTGTCCGGGGCGATCTACAACGAGGTGCTCCAGTTCTTCGTCATCCTGGCCGGTCTCATCCCGGTCACCGTGATCGGCCTGGTCAAGGTCGGCGGAGTGAACGGCCTGATGGACGCGGTACGCGACTCCAAGCTCGGCGAGGCCGGTCTGCACGCCTGGCAGAACACCGGCAGCACCGCCAACCCCCTCGGCGCGCACTGGCTCGGCATCGTCTTCGGCCTGGGCTTCGTGCTGTCGTTCGGCTACTGGACGACGAACTTCGCCGAGGTGCAGCGCGCCCTCTCGGCGAAGAACATGAGCGCCGCCCGGCGTACGCCGATCATCGCCGCGTACCCGAAGCTGTTCATCCCCCTGGTCACGGTCATCCCCGGCCTGGTGGCCCTGGTCACGGTCAAGGGGCTCGGCGCGGAGAGCGGCGACCTGCAGTACAACAACGCGATCCCACTGCTGATGCGCGATCTGCTCCCCAACGGCGTGCTCGGGGTGGCGGTCACCGGCCTGCTCGCCTCGTTCATGGCCGGCATGGCGGCAAACGTGAGCGGCTTCAACACCGTCTTCACCTACGACATCTGGCAGGCGTACATCCGTCCCGGCCGGTCCGACGACTACTACCTGCGGGTCGGCCGGTGGGCGACGGTCGGCGCCGTGGTGGTCGGGATCGGCACCGCGTTCATCGCGGCCGGGTTCAGCAACATCATGAACTACATCCAGGCGCTCTTCTCGGTCTTCAACGCGCCGCTGTTCGCCACCTTCATCATCGGCATGTTCTGGAAGCGGATGACCGCGCTGGCCGGCTTCTGGTCGCTGTTGCTGGGCACCCTGGTGTCGCTGAGCCTCTACCTGCTCTACAAGGGCGGCGTGATCGGCTTCAACTCCGACCTGGAGGAGAGCTTCTGGGGCGCCGGCCTCGCCTTCGTCACGGCGGTGGTGGTCGCCGCGGTCATCACCCCGCTCACCGCACCCAAGCGCGACGAGGAGCTGCGCGGGCTGGTGTACGGCATGGGTGGCATCGACCTGAAGGGCGACGTGCTCGCCGGGGACGCCGCCTGGTACCGCTCCCCCGTGCTCCTCGGCCTGATCGCGGTCGCGCTGGCCGCCCTCTTCTACATCCCGGTCTTCTAGGAAAGGGGTCGGCAGATGGACAACCACAGCCAGCCGGCGCAGGACCCGTTGATCGACTCGACGCAGGAGGAACAGCGGCGTTCCGCCGCGGCCCGACTGTTCGACATCCGCCGGGTGATCGGTGGCCTCTTCGTGGCGTACGGGATCATCGTGACGCTGATCGGCATCTTCGACAGCCGGGCCGAGATCGACAAGGCCGAGGGCGTACGGATCAACCTGTGGGCCGGGCTGTCGATGCTGGTGTTCGGCCTGCTCATGCTGCTCTGGCAGTGGCTGCGCCCAGCGGAACCGCCAGCCCCCAACGAGCAGCAGCCCGACGCCTGACCGCCCGGCATGAGCGCGGCCCGAGGGGGTACGCGTGGGAAACCAGGCACCGTGTCGGACACAGGAGGCAGCACCATGACCGCTCGCGATCGCCAACCGCCGTTGGAGGAGAGCCCCGAGGTGGCCTCGGCAGTGGCTGATGACGCCACCGTCGCGCAGCTGCGCACCGGAGGTGGCCCCGACCGGGACACCCCAGCCTTCTCCGCACCCCGCAACCGACCGGACGACCTCGCGCCAGACACCGACGAGCTGATCGGCGACCCGTACGCTGCCGGCACCGGAGCGACCGGGACGGGCACCGGCGCCGGCGGGGACAACATCCGTACCGGGGCTGAGCAACCCTGGGAGCCGGAGGACCTGGTGATGGCCCGCGGCCAGGACCTGACACCGGAGAACCTGGACAAGGCGCGCCGTGACCTGGCCGAGCAGGGCCGGGCGGCGATCGAACGCACTGTGCCCTGATCGAGGCAGAAGGGGGGGTCCCCGGCCCGACCATTCACGGTCGAGCCGGGGACCCGGGGGGAACCTGCCGCCGGCAGTGCCTCACCAACTGCCGGCGGCGGGTAAGTGCGGAGCGTTCCGGTCAGAGCGCCGGGTACGCGTTGCGCATGAGCTCCTGGAACTGGGCGGAGAACCACGCACCGGAGATCGGCGCGTCGGCCAACGCCCCGGACGGGTTGTTGCCATTGCGGGCGTTGCCGCCGTACGTCGGGTCGCACATCCGGTCGAAGCCCTTGCCCTCGTTGTTCGGGATCTCCTTGCTGGAGCCGTCCGACTCACCCGGCGGCTTCACCCAGACGTAGGCGTCGATGCCGGTCTCCGGGTTGGCCCGGGGCCGCTCGCCGATGCCGGCGCCGGCCTGGTTGCACCAGTTGCCGAGGTGGCCCCGACGGTCGATGCGACCCCCGTTGACGTAGGTGTCGACGCTTGTCGTCGCGCCCGGCCCGGTGGGCCGCGCCGAGCCGCCCCAGCCGTTGCGGGAGGTGTCGATCAGCATGCCGATGTTCGAGTTGAAGCCAACCGAGACCAGCTTGGTACGGAACGCCTGGGCGAAGGAGAGCTCGTCGACGTAGAAGTTCCAGTCGACCCACTTGGACTGCCGCACCGACTGGCCGTTCACGTTGTCGGTGACCTTGAAGTACGGCTCGCGCAGCGCCGAGTAGTTCGCCGTGTTGGTGATGAACCCGTGCACGTTGTTGACAGTGCTGCCGGAGGCGACCGCGGCGGTCTTCAGGATGTCGGCGGTCGGGCCGAAGTTGCTGTCCCAGCCGAGCCAGCCGTGGTGGCCGGCGTCGATGTAGTTGTAGACGTTGCCGAGCGAGCCCAGCTTGGCCAGGGCGTAGCCGACGCCGTTGACGTAGGCGCCGTTGGCCTTGACCGTGTCGCACATCGCCGTGCCGCCGGGCTGGCCGGAGGTGTTGGTGACCAGGTTCGGCAGCGAGTCGATCTCGATGATGTTGATGATCCGCAGGCTGCTGTACTTCGAGTCGCCCTGGATCGCGGCGATCGGGTCGATGTACTGGGCCTTGTACTTGGGCAGCTCGTCCGGGCCCAGCTCACCGTTGGAGGCGAGCGCCGAGCAGTCCCGGCCGGGCAGGTTGTAGATCACGAACTGGATGTACCCGGCGCCCTGGCGCAGCGCCTCGTCCAGGTGCTCCCGCACCCCGAACGCTCCGTTGGAGCTGCTGTCCGGCGTGCCGTTGATCGCGGCGATCCGGTCCAGCCAGACAGCGGTGGGGTTGTTGGAGACCCGGCTTCCGCCGGTCTCGGCGTCCGCCTTGGCCTTCCACTCCGGGTTCACGTAACCGCGCACCCCGGCGTACGGGTTGTCGACCTTGGTGCCGGGCGGCGGGGTGGTGGGCGGCGGCGTGGTGGGCGGCGGATCGGTCGGTGGGGGCGTGGTGGGCGGGGGCGTGGTCGGCGGGGTGGTGCCACCGTTGCAGACCACGCCGTTCAGGGTGAACGAGGTCGGCTTCGGGTTGCTGCCGCTCCACGCGCCGTTGAAGCCGATGCTCGTCGACGCGCCGGTGGCCAGGGTGCCGTTGTAGGACAGGCTCCGTGCGGTCACCTGGCTGCCAGACTGGGTGAACGTGGCCGACCAGCCCTGCTGCACCCGCTGGCTGGAGTTGGGGAAGGTCCAGCCCAGCGTCCAGCCGTTGAGCGCGTCTCCGACGTTCTTGATGGTGACGTTCGCGGTGAAGCCGCCGGGCCAATCGTTGGTCGTGTAGGCGATGTCGCACTGCGTCGCGGCCTGCGCCGCGGTAACCGGAATCGTTACCAACCCGCCGGCGACCAGGGCACCCGCGCCGGCGAGCGCGAGGGCCCGGCGTGGGCCGGATAGCCTTCTCCACACATTCATGCCACTGATCTCCTTGGGCGAGACCGGGCTCGAGTACGGCCCGGCGGGACGGCCCGGTGGGCGTCCTGCACGGACGGCCGCCGGCGCCACGGGATTCTTTGGGGGGCGCCCGACCCGGACGGGCGATGGTGGTGGTGGTGCACGGCCGATGCGTCGGCCGGTCGATCGGCGGCGGGATGTCGCCCGGCGAACCGGGTGCCCTCGACTGCCCTGCCTGCACGGTGTGGCTCTCTGAACCGCGTTCGCCGATTCTTGCATGGGAGCGCTTCCATGGCAATGGCTCGATGCGTTGCGGGAGGCCGATTCGGACGATACCCCCCACTGTGCCCGAGTGGCATGCGCTAGCCCGGAGCCCGTCGCTACGGGATGACCGACGCTGCCCGGGACGGCTAACGCAGAACACCGTGCGGCGCTCGCGACGTCACGCGCCGACTGAGACGACGCTCAGCGTAGGGAAAGCCGCGTAGCACCCCTTCGCCTCTTACTGGATCAAAGGTCAAAACGCGAATCTTTCACTTCATAAGTCATGAAACGGTCTAACGTCGGTCTTAGCTCGGTTGTCGCCGGGCTCAGGACAACAGGGATGGAGTGACGCAGGTCATGGCTAAGAAGATGCTCGGGAAGGTCGTTGCGGGTGCCGCTCTCGGTGGCGCGTCGCTGCTGGTGTTCGCACCGGGGATCGCGTTCGCCGACGGCCACGATGACGGCAAGGTCTACGCCAAGCCGCACGTCGTCAAGGCCGGCGACGAGGTCAAGCTCCTCGAGATCTGCCCGGATCGGCAGGAGCACGCGTACGTGTGGTCCAAGGTCACCGGCAAGGTCAATCTCAAGCCGGCGCACGAAGACCGGGACGAGGACCGCGAGTGGTCCGAGGAGGAGAACTCCTCGGACCACGACAAGGGCAAGGACGAACACGGCAAGGACGACAAGGGCAAGGACGAGCACGGCAAGGACGACAAGGGCAAGGACCACGAAGACAAGAAGGACGACAAGGGCGAAGACGGCAAGGACAAGCCGCAGCCGCCCGCCAACGGTGGCCAGGGTGGCGGCGCTGCCGCCGATGCTGCCGCCGACGAGGACAGCAAGGACTGGAAGGGCGAGGAGCACGGCCAGGACGCGGACGACAGCCGTGACAAGAAGGACTGGGAGTCCAAGGACGAGCACGGCTCCGACAAGGGCTGGGAGAACAAGGACGAGCACGGCTCCGACAAGGGCTGGGAGAACAAGGACGAGCACGGCTCCGAGAACGGCTGGGAGAACAAGGACGAGCACGGCTCGGACAACGGCTGGGAGAACAAGGACGAGCACGGCTCCGACAACGGCTGGGAGAACAAGGACGAGCACGGCTCCGAGTACGGCTCGGAGAACGGCTCGGAGAATGGCTGGGAGAACAAGGGCCACGGCTCCGACGAGTACGGCTCGGACGAGCGCGGCGGTTACGGCTCGGACGAGGGTCGCTCGGACGAGCGGAGCTGGGACGAGGAGCGCGAGTTCGTCTACTACGGCGAGGCCAAGGTCGACAAGGACGCCAAGCCGGGTCGCTACGAGCTCAAGGGCTCCTGCGGCGAGGGCGAGCTCGTCGTGCTGCCGCACGGTGGTGTCGACGGTGGTGACGGTGGCGCCAGCACCGGCACCGACCGGGGTCTGGCCACCGGTGGGGCGGGCCTGCTCGGCGCTGCCGCGCTGGGCGGGATCGTGCTGATGCGTCGTCGGCGGACCGATGGTTCGCTCGTCTGACGTGACGACGACACGGGCCGGCGGCCGTCACGGGAGACCGTGGCGTGCCGCCGGCACGGCCGTCGTCGTCACCATGGCCATGATCGGCGCCGGCATGATCGGCGCCGGCCTGAAGACCACTCCCGCTCCCCGGCCGCCGCAGCCGCTGGCCCAGGCCGGTCCCGAGGTCAGCGGGCCGGCGAGCACCGCCGACGACGCCCCGATCGACGGGCAGCCGGTCGGCCAGGGGAACGCGCCGGCTGGGTTGGCCCGGTCGGCACCGACAAGCATCGAGATCCCCCGGATCGGTGTCGACGCGACGATCATGTCGCTGGGCACCAACCCGGACGGCACCGTCCAGGTTCCCGCGCTGGACAAGGCCGACCAGGCCGGGTGGTACGAGCCGGGTGCGAGCCCGGGCGAGACGGGTAACGCGGTCATCGTCGGGCACGTGGACTCGGCGGTGCTCGGCCCGGCCGTCTTCTTCGACCTCGGCGCGCTCACCCCCGGCGACACCATCACCGTGCGCCGCGCCGACGGAGTGCCGGCCACCTTCACTGTCGACTCGGTGAAGTCGTACCCGAAGACGGCCTTCCCCACCGAGTTGGTGTACGGACCCAGCGACCGACCCAGCCTGCGGGTCGTCACCTGCGGCGGCCAGTTCGACGAGGTCGCCAAGAGCTACCCGGACAACATCGTCGTCTTCGCCACCCTGGCGGCGTGACCGGCGACGAAACGGAACGCGGTCCGGCCGGTCGGGGTGACCCGACCGGCCGGACCGCGTCCGGCGTACCTGACTCAGGCGGCCGCGGAGGTCCGCACCAGGGTGCGGATCTGGCGCAGCAGCACCGACAGGGCGGCGAGATCCGCCCGCGACTCGTCGAACTCCCCCATCGCCCGCCGAGCGCGGTGGATCGAGGTCGCGTTGGACTGCTCCCACTGCTGCACACGCTCGTGCGGCGGCAGGTCGTTCGGGGTGGAGTCGAGCACCTCCGCGGTGAGCGCGGCCAGCGCGGCGTACAGGTCGTACCGCAGCGCCATCCGGGCCAGCGTCTGCCAGCGGTCCTCCCGCGGCAGCAGGGAGATCTTCGACAGCAGCGAGTCCACCCGGAACAGGTCGGACAGCACGAAGTAGACCGAGGCCACCTCACTGACGTCCCGCCCGCTGGCGTTCGCGGTCTCCACCACGTCCATCAGGCCGAAGCTGTACATCAGCCGGGTCGCCCGCTCCGCCAACTCGCGGGGCAGCCCACGCTCGGTCATCGAGTCCATGTGTGCGGCGATGCCCTGGCGCTCGTTGCCGTAGAACAGCTCCTCGAGCCCCGGCAGCAACCGGGTGACCCCGTCGCGGAGCCGGGCAATCTCGGCCGGCACGTCGATCGGCGAGCGCCGGTTGGAGACCAGCCACCGCACCGCCCGGTCGAGCAGCCGGCGGGTGTCCAGGTAGACGCTGGTCTGTAGCTCCGGCGCCACCTTGTTGTCCAGCGCCTCCACCGCGTCCCACAGCTCGCGCAGGCCGAACACCTCGCTGACCACCACGTACGCCCGGATCACGTCTGCCGCGCTGGCCGCCGTCTCCTCGACCACCCGGAAGATGAACGAGATGCCACCCCGGTTGATCGCCTCGTTGACCAGCACGGTGGTGACGATGTCCCGGCGCAGGCGGTGCCGGCCCATCCGGTCGGCGAACCGCTCGCGCATCGGCGTCGGGAAGTAGTTGACCAGGACGTCGGTCGTCCACTCCTCGTCGGCCAACCCGTCGGTGAGGATCTCCCGCTCCAGGACGATCTTCACGTACGCGAGCAGCACCGCGAACTCCGGCGCGGTCAGGCCGGACTCGCTGCGGACCGCCAGCTCCTCGTCCGGCGGCAGCGCCTCCAACGCCCGGTCCAACCCACCCGAACGCTCCAGCTCGTTGATCATCCGGCGGTGCACCGGGAGCAGCGAGGCGGCCTGGGCCTGGGCGTTGTTGATCGCCCGTGCCTGGTCGTAGTTGTCCCGCAGCACCAGCTCCGCGACCTCGTCGGTCATCCCGGCCAGCAGCTCGTCCCGGTCGGCCGTGGTCAACTCCCCGTCGGCCACCGCCGTGTTGAGCAGGATCTTGATGTTCACCTCGTGGTCGGAGGTGTCCACACCGGCCGCGTTGTCGATGAAGTCCGTGTAGATCCGGCCACCGGTCAACGCGTACTCGATCCGGCCGAGCTGGGTCCAGCCCAGGTTGCCGCCCTCGCCCGCCACCCGGCAGCGCAGGTTACGCCCGTCCACCCGGATCGCGTCGTTGGACTTGTCGCCCACCTCGGCGTTTGTCTGGCTGGACGCCTTGACGTAGGTGCCGATGCCGCCGTTCCAGAACAGGTCCACCGGGGCGGTGACGATCGCCTTCATCAACTCCTGCGGCGACATCTGCGTGACGTCGTCGTCCAGGCCGATCGCCGCCCGGACCTGCGGCGTGATCGGAATGGACTTCGCGGTACGCGGGAAGATGCCGCCACCTGCCGAGATCAGCTCCGGGTTGTAGTCCTCCCAGGAGGAACGCGGCAGGTCGAACAGGCGCCGCCGCTCCGCGAACGAGGTGGCCGCGTCCGGCTCCGGGTCCAGGAAGATGTGTCGGTGGTCGAAGGCGGCCACCAGACGGATGTGCTCGGAGAGCAGCATCCCGTTGCCGAACACGTCGCCGGACATGTCACCGACGCCGACCACGGTGAAGTCCTGGGTCTGGGTGTCCAGACCCAGCTCCCGGAAGTGCCGCTTGACCGACTCCCAGGCGCCCCGGGCGGTGATGCCCATCTTCTTGTGGTCGTAGCCCGCCGAACCACCGGAGGCGAACGCGTCGCCCATCCAGAAGTTGTGCGCCTTGGAGATCTCGTTGGCGATGTCGGAGAACGTCGCCGTGCCCTTGTCGGCAGCCACCACCAGGTACGGGTCGTCGCCGTCGTGCCGGACCACGTCCTCGGGCGGCACGATCTTGCCACTGACGATGTTGTCGGTGACGTCCAGCATCGCGCCGACGAACTCCTGGTAGCAGGCGACCGCCTCGTCCCGGTCACCCGGCTTCTGCTTCAGCACGAAGCCGCCCTTGGCGCCGACCGGCACGATCACGGTGTTCTTCACCATCTGCGCCTTGACCAGGCCGAGCACCTCGGTCCGGAAGTCCTCCCGACGGTCGGACCAGCGCAACCCGCCCCGGGCCACCGGCCCGAACCGCAGGTGCACACCCTCGAACCGAGGCGAGTAGACGAAGATCTCGAACTTCGGTCGCGGCGCGGGCAGGTCCGGAATGGCCTGCGGGTCGAGCTTGAACGCCACGTACGCCTTCGGCCGCCCGTCGGCGCGCTTCTGGTAGAAGCTGGTCCGCAGGGTCGCCTCGATCAGCGTCAGGTAGGACCGCAGGATCCGATCCTGGTCGAGGCTGGCCACGTCGTCCAGCGCGCCTCGGATCGTCTCCACCAGCTCACCGCTGCGCTGCTGCCGCTGCTCGGTGCTCAACTCGCCCGGCGCGAACCGGGTCTCGAAGAGCTCCACCAGCAACGCGGCGAGCTTCGGGTACGCGACGAAGGTCTGCTCCATGTAGTCCTGCGAGAAGACCGTGCCGGCCTGCCGCAGATACTTCGCGTACGCCCGCAGCACCACCACCTGCCGCCAGGTCAGCCCGCCACGCAGCACCAGCTCGTTGAACCGGTCCACCTCGGCCTCGCCGCGCCAGGCAGCCGCGAAGGCGTTCTCCACGTGCGGGCGCACCTCGGCCAGCTCGTGATGTCCCTCGGGCAGCATCAGGCCGAAGTCGTACAGGTAGACCCGACCGTCGATCCGGTCCACCTCGTACGGGTGCTCGTCGACCACGCGTACGCCGAGCGAGTGCAGCACCGGCAGCACCGCGGAGAGCATCATCGGCTCGCCGTACCGGTAGACCTTGAACCGGACGTCCATCGCCTCGGCTAGGTCCGCACCCGGCACCCGGGTGCCCGGCCGGGGGGCGAGTTGCTTGCGGAACAGGTGCATCTCCAGCTGGCCGGGCTCCTCCAGCAGCTCCAGCTTCGCCAGGTCCTTCATCGCCTCGTACGGCGTGTGCCCGTCCTTGTAGCCCTCCGGGAACGCGTCGGCGTACCTGGTGAACAGGTGCTTGGCCTGCTCGTCGCCGAGCTTGCGCTCCAGCACCAGCCGGTAGTCGTCGTCCCAGAGCCGGGTGGCGTCGGCCAACTCCTCGGCCAGCAGGTCGGCGTCGATCTCGCCGGGCGGCCGAGTCGGGTCGGTACGGACGATGAAGTGCACCCGAGCCAGCATCGACTCGGTGACCCGGGTCGTGTAATCCACCCCGACGCCGTTCAGCTCACGCAGCAGGATGTCCTGCATACGCAGCCGGTTCTGGGTGGTGAACCGGTCCCGTGGTAGGTAGATCAGGCAGGAGATGAACCGCCCGTACGCGTCCCGGCGCAGGAACACCCGCAGCTGCCGACGGCCCGCCATCCGCAGCACGCCGATCACCGCGTGGTAGAGGTCGTCGGTCTTGATCTGGAACAGCTCGTCGCGCGGGTAGGTCTCCAGGATCTGGATCAGGTCCTTGCCCGAGTGGCTGCGCCGGCTCAGGCCGGAGCGGTCCAGCACCTCGGCGACCTTGCGGCGGACCACCGGCAGCTCGCGGACGCTGGTCCGGTAGGCGGCCGTCGAGAACAGGCCCAGGAAGCGCCGCTCGCCGATCACCTCACCGTCGGCGTTGAAGATCTTGAAGCCGATGTAGTCCAGGTACGCCGAGCGGTGCACGGTGGCACGAGAGTTGGCCTTGGTGATGATGAGCAGGCGCTTCTCCAGCACCTTCTCGTGCGCCTCGGGCGTCATCGAGGCCAGCGACCGCGCCTCCGGCGAATCCGAGCGCAGGATGCCCAGGCCCGTGCCGAGCACCGCCTCCAACGCCTTGCCGTCGACCGGGTCCGTGGCGTCTCCGCCCGGAGCGTCCACCAGCCGGTACTCGCGGTAACCGAGGAAGGTGAAGTGGTCGTGGGCGAGCCACCGCAGCAGCTCCACCGAGTCGGTGATGTCCTTCTCCGGCACCGGTGGGCGATTGTCGGAGGTGCGGGTCGACGCCAACTCGTCGGCGAGCGCGAGGGCCCGCTGGCGCATCTTCGGCCAGTCCTCCACCGCCTCGCGGACGTCGGTGAGCACCCGCTGCAGCTCGCGGCGCAGCCGGTCCCGCTCGGCCGCGTCCCGGACCGGGTCGATCTCGATCCGCATCCAGCTCTCGATGATGTCGCCGTCGATCGCGTCGTCCGGCTCCACATCCGCGGAGACCTCGCTGAGCAGGCCCAGCGGCTCACGCCGCACCACCACCAGCGGGTGCACCAGCAGGTGCACGTCCAGGTGGTAGGAGTTGAGCAGCGCGGTCACCGAGTCGACCAGGAACGGCATGTCGTCCGTGACGATCTCGACGACCGTGTGGTGCTGGTCCGCGTGCGGCTCGTGGATCCGCAGCTTCAACTCGCCCGGCACCCGCTGCTGCGCGAGGTCCCGGTGTGCCCGGGCCGCGTCGAGCATCTCTTCCGCCGTGAAGCCGACCAGCTCCTCGTCCGGGGCGAACCGCCAGAAACGGCCGACAAGTGTCGCCGCGTCGTGGTCGTCCCCGGCGAGCGCGACGGCCTGAGCCACCAGGCGCTCCGCGTTGGGGACGGGTTCGTCGAGCTCGGCGTCCTCCACGTCGTCGGCCAACGCCTCGACGGGCAGGCCCAGATCGTAGATTGTGTCGATGCTCGACCCGGTCAGCCCGGTGACTCCCGTGTCGAGTCGGCCGTAGCCGTCCCCGTCGGTCGCCGAATCGAAGCTGTCGTCGTCCCGGCCGGAGTCATCCTGCCGGAGGTCGGGTTCCGGTTTGATCGCCGGACGCCGGTCCATCGGTGCCACTCCCCTCGACCCACCGCGTTGTGGGTCACTCTGCCGCCCAGCCTAGGCCCTGCCGTTCTGCGCCTTCGTCGGCGGACCACTGGCCAGACGTCCGGATCGGGACTTTGTCCTTTCACCCGTTGCGGGTCCGAGGTTGGCCGGCTGCGGGATACCCCGCCACGCGATGTTCATCACACGGGCGCGGCTCGTCTTTGCGCGCGGCCGAGCACCTGAGGGACGTTGCGGACACCGTTCGCGTACTACCGTGCGAGGGCAGTCCGAGATCGGAAGGACCAGCTTCATGCCCCTGTCGTACCCCCGGCCCCACCGACCGAACCCCGCCCGCCGCCTGACCGCCGCCGTCACCACGGCGCTGCTCGCGGCCGGTGTCCTGGTCGGGTGCTCGAGCGATGACGGGCCGCAACGCACCGTCGACGCCTTCCTCGCGGGCTGGCGCAGCGGCGACCTACAGGCGGTCGGCCTGATCGACGCGCTCGGCAAGAAGCTGCCCTCGGCCGACGTGGCTCGCGAGATCAAGGAGCTCTCCGGTGAGCTGGCGGCCACCCCGCCCACGCTGACGCCTCGCGGCGAGCCGAAGATCACGAAGGACATCGCGACCACGACCGTGCAGGTGGAGTGGACCCTGCCCGGTCAAACCCGCTGGGCGTACGACCGGGAGCTGCGCCTCGCCCACGGCAAGGACGACCAGTGGCAGGTGATCTGGGAGCCGAAGGTGGTGCACGAGCAGCTCACCAAGGGCGACCGGATGGCGCTGCGCCGTGACGCCGGTGCCCGCGCCAGCGTGCTGGACAATGCCGGGAAGCCGATCGTGACCCCGCGTCCGGTGGTCCGGGTGGGTGTGCAGCCCAACGGGGTCGCCGACCTCACGAAGCTCGTCAAGGACCTCGACGCGGCGTTCAAGGCCATCCGTCCGACGCTGGTCCCCGGTGTCGACCTGGCCGACCTGCCCGAGCGGGTGGCCAAGGCCGAGCCGGGCGCCTTCGTCGAGGTGGTGTCGCTCCGCGAGGAGGCGTACCTCCAGATCAAGTCCCGGATCTACGACCTGCCCGGCACCAAGTTCATCTCCGACAAGATCGATTTGGCGCCCACCCGCGAGTTCGCCCGTGCGCTGCTCGGCACGGTCGACCCGGCGCAGGCCGACGACCTCGCGGCACACCCCGACCGGTACGTCGCCGGCGACCTGGTCGGGCACGGCGGGCTCCAGGGCCGCTACGACGAGCGGCTGCGCGGCGGCCCCGGGCTCACCGTGGTGGTCGAGGGTCCGGCCGAGGACGGCAAACTGGAACCCACCGGCACCGAGTTGTTCCGCCGGGAGCCGCAGCCTGGGCAGGCGCTGAAGACCACGCTGGACGTCGCCGTCCAGAACGCGGCCGACGGGGCACTGCGCGCCGAACCGCACCGATCCGCCCTGGTGGCGCTTCGGATCAGCGACGGTGCCGTGCTCGCCGCCGCGAACGGCCCCGGCCCGGCCGGGGAAAACCTGGCGTTCAACGCCCAGGTGCCTCCAGGCTCCACCTTCAAGGTGGTCAGCGCGCTGGGCCTACTGGACCGAGGCGCGGTCACCCTGGACGGGCCGGTGGACTGCAAGAAGACCTTCACCGTCGACGGTCGGTCCTTCAAGAACTCAGACAACTTCGAGCTCGGCTCGGTGCCGTTCCGCACCGACTTCGCCAAGTCCTGCAACACGGCGTTCGCCGCGCTGGCACCGAAGCTCGGCAGCGACGGGCTGGCCGCCGCCGGCCGCACGCTGGGCCTGGAGGGTCAATGGGACCTCGGCACCGACGCCTTCACCGGCAAGGTGTCGACGGGCGGCAGCCTGGCCGAGCAGGCCGCAGCGTCGTTCGGGCAGGGCACCACGCTGGTCAGCCCGCTCGCCATGGCCGGTGCCACCGCCGCCGTCGCCCGCGGCCGCTTCGAGCAGCCGAAGCTGCTGATCGACCCCGCGCCGGCCAAGCCGGCCCCGGCGGGCGAGCAACTCAAGCCCGAATCGGTCGCGGCGCTGCGCGCGATGATGCGCGAGGTGGTCACCACCGGCACCGGCAGCGCGCTCAAGGATGTGCCCGGCGAGGTCTACGGCAAGACCGGCACCGCCGAGTACGACGACAACCCGGCCCACACCCACGCCTGGTTCGTCGGCTGGCGGGGCGACGTGGCGTTCGCCGTCTTCGTGGAGAAGGGCGGCTCCAGCACGGCCTCGGCCGTCCCGATCGCCGAGCGCTTCCTCCGCGCACTCCCTGCCGCCTGATCCCACCCGACCACCGCCCGGGCCCGACCACCGACCAGGCCTGCCGTCCGGCCCGTCGCTTAGCCTTGATCGACTCGGTTTCGCTGAAACTGCGGTATCCGAGCGACCCGGACACCCGGTTTCACTGATTCCGAGTCGATCAGGGCTGGAGGGCCGAGGATCGGGTCAGACGGTGTCGGCTTTGCGCCTTTCGAGCGGGTCTTGGGCCGGCAGGGAGGTCCGTCGGAGGAGACCCGGGCCGGCCGACGCCGGCGGGCCGACCGGCTCGCGCTCGGCCAACGGCGCGACACTGACCGCTACGCCCGATGCATCGGCGTGGGCCTGTCCGCCCGTGCCAGGGGACGCCGCCTCGACCGGGACGTCGTGCGGCACCGCGCTCACCGGCGGACCAACGTCGGGGCCACCGCCGCCGGTGGCCCCGAGATCAGCAGCCCCGAGAGCCGCAGGCCCGACATCGGCGGGGTCGATGCGAGCGGGGACACCAAGCCCGGCAACAAGCTCAGCCCGGTCGAGCCCGCCAAGCCCAAGCAGCCCGTCGTGCCCCTCAACACGGTCCGAACGCTCAACACGGTCCGAACGCTCAGTCGAGGTCGAGGTCGTGGCGCGGCCATTGCCGCGCCGTGGGGAGGGTGTCGGCCGGGCCGACAGCAGTCGGGGCGGCATGGCTTCCGGGGCGCTCACCGGTGCCAGACCGGCGACCACGGTGTTGACGATCTCGGCCGCGTACGAGCCGTCCGGGTCGTAGTCGGGGTCGAAGACGGTCAGCTCCACACCGAGGCAGTGCGGGGTGTCGACCAGGCCGGCGAGCAGGATCTCCAGCTCGGCGAAGGCGATCCCGCCCGGGTCGGGGGCATCCACGGCGGGCATCACCGCGGGGTCGAGCACGTCCACGTCGATGTGCACCCAGTAGCCCGCGCAGTCGGCGAGTTGCTCGTGTGCCCACTGGGCCGTCCGGGCGGCGCCTTCGGCGCGCAGCGCCGGCACCGGTCGGGTGGTGATCCCGGCGGCCTGGAGGTCGAGCCGGTATTCGTCCTGCGCGCGGATGCCGAGCACCACCACGTCGATGTCGCGGAAGTAGGGCCGGCGGCCCTCCAGCGCGGCCAGGTCGGCTTGCCCTCGCCCGGTGACCAGGGCCAGGTCCTCACCGGCCGCCGCGCCGACGTAGGAGGCGTTGCCGGGATGCCGGAAGTCGGAGTGCCCGTCGACGAAGACCAGCCCGATCCGCCCGCCGACGGCCTCACCGAGGCGGTGCATGGCCAGGGCCGAACCGAGCAGCACGGAGCAGTCGCCGCCCAGCACGACCGGGAACTCGCCTCGGTCGATGATCGAGCCGATGCGTTCGGCGAGGGCCAGCGAGTAGTCGGCGATCTCCCGGGCGTGGCACACCCCGTCGCCGGGGCGCCAGTCGCCCGGGTCGTACCGGGCCGGGGTGACGCAGCCGGCGTCGCGGGCGCGCAGCCGGGCCAGCAGGTCGTGGTCGCGCAGCGCGCCGGGCGCCTTGGCGCAACCGGGCACCGACGTGGGCGTCGGCGGCCGTAGACCGAGATTTGTCGGCGCGTCGAGGACGGCGATCCGGCGCATCATGAGCTCCCGTCCTCGGTGGTCGGGCGGGCCGGCCGGAACGCCGGCCCGCGCTGGCGTGCTTCGAACTCAGAACAGGGCGCTGGCCAGGGCCCGACGTGCCGAGGCGACCGCCGGGTCGTCCGGGCCAGCAATGGAGAAGAGCGAGACCAGGTGCTGGCGTACCGTCTCGCGGTCCTCTCCGGCGGTGCGCCGGACCAGACCGACGAGCCGCGCGTACGCCTGCTCGGCCAGGCCACTGAGCACCTCGATGTCGGCGGCCAGCAGTTGGGCGGCGACGTCGTCGGGGGCGCTCTCGGCGGCGGCCAGCGCGGTGGACGGGTCGGCGCCGGCCACCCGGCGGGCCACCCCGACCTGGGCCAGCCCGGCCGTGGCCGCGGCGTCCGCCGGGGCGTCGGCCAGGATCTTCCGGTACGCCTGCTCGGCGGCGTCCAGATCGCCGCTCATCAGCGCGTCGTCCGCCTCGTCGAGGCGGGGGTCCTCCGGCTCGGCGACGGTCACGCCGCCGGCCTTGAGGACGGCCTGGAGCCACTGCCGCAGTTGCGCCTCGGGCACCACGCCGGAGAAGGCGTCGACCGGCTGACCCCCGACGACCGCGTAGACCATAGGAATGCCCTGGACCCGGAACATCTGGGCGATTCGGGGATTTTCCTGCACGTCGACCCGGGCCAGCACCCAGGTGCCGCCGCCCTCGGCGTTCAACCGCTCCAGGACCGGGGCGAACTCATCGCTCTCCGGGAAGCCGGCCGCGCCGAAGAACACGACGACGGGTGTGGCCATCGAGCGTTCGAGCACGTCGGACTGGATGGTCGCCTCGGTGACATCGACGATGGCGGTGTCACCGCCGGCTGTGGGGGCGCCGTTGGTCGGGCCGCCCTGCGCGGGCGTGCCGGGGCGGGGACTTGCTGGTGCGGGGCCACGCAGCGTGCTGAGGTCGACCGCGCCGCGGGTGAAGATCGACGAGGTGATCCGTGGGTCGCTCATGGTTACCTAGTCTCGCACGTGAGCCCCCGATCTCAGCTCACCCGCAACCCCGACGTTGCAACTCTCACCCCGCCCTCCCACCTCGCCCCGCACCCCCGTGCCCCACCCCCGCGATCTTGCACTTTCTGCTGTCAAAACGCGGCATTCACACCGTTTGCCGGGACAGCAAGTGCAAGATCGACGGGGGCAGGGTGGGGTGGGGTGGGGGTTAGAAGCGGGCTGGTTCGCGGTAGGTGCCCCATTCGGCGCGCAGGGCGTCGCAGATCTCGCCCAGGGTCGCCTCGGCGCGGACGGCGTCGAGCATCGCGGGGATCATGTTCTCGTCGGTGCGGCTCGCCTCGATCATCCGAGTCACCGCCGCGCGGACCGCCGAGGAGTCCCGCGCGCTCTTGCGCTCGGCGAGCACCCGGCGCTGCTCCAGCTCCACCTCGTGCGAGATGCGCAGGATCTCCAACTCCTTGGCGACGGTGCCGGTGTGGCAGTTGACGCCGACGATCTTCTTGTCGCCCTTCTCGAGGGCCTGCTGGTAGACGAAGGCCGACTCGGCGATGTGCCCGGTGAACCAGCCGTCCTCGATACCGCGCAGGATGCCCGAGGTCATCGGGCCGATCTGGTGTGGTCCGTCCCCGCCGAGCTGCCGGATCCGGGTGAAGATCTCCTCCGCCTCGGCCTCGATCTTGTCGGTCAGCGCCTCGACGTACCAGGAGCCGCCGAGCGGGTCGGCCACGTTGACCACGCCGGTCTCCTCCATCAGCACCTGCTGGGTACGCAGGGCGATCTCGGCCGACTCGTCGGTGGGCAGCGCCAGGGTCTCGTCCAGCGCGTTGGTGTGCAGCGAGTTCGTTCCGCCGAGCACCGCGGCGAGCGCCTCGACGGCGGTGCGTACGACGTTGTTGACCGGCTGCTGGGCGGTCAGCGACACCCCGGCGGTCTGCGTGTGGAACCGCAGCCACAGCGCCTTCTCGCTGGTCGCGCCGTAGACGTCGCGCAGCCAGCGGGCCCAGATGCGGCGGGCGGCGCGGAACTTGGCGATCTCCTCGAAGAAGTCGAGGTGCGAGTCGAAGAAGAAGCTCAGGCCCGGCGCGAAGACGTTCACGTCCAGCCCACGCGAGAGACCCAGCTCGACGTAGCCGAAGCCGTCGGCGAGGGTGTACGCCAACTCCTGCGCGGCGGTCGAGCCAGCCTCGCGGATGTGGTAGCCGGAGACCGACAGCGGCTTGTAGCGCGGGATCTCGGCGGCGCAGTATTCCATCAGGTCGCCGATCAGGCGCAGGTGCGGCTCCGGGTCGAAGAGCCACTCCTTCTGCGCGATGTACTCCTTGAAGATGTCGGTCTGCAGGGTGCCGTCCAGCTTGGACAGGTCGGCGCCCTGCCGCTCGGCGGCGACCAGGTACATGCAGAACACCGGCACGGCCGGGCCGGAGATGGTCATCGAGGTGGTGACGCCGGCCAGGTCGATGCCGTCGAAGAGCGCCTGCATGTCGGTTGCGGTGTCGATGGCCACGCCGCAGTGGCCGACCTCGCCGAGCGCCTGCGGGTCGTCCGAGTCGCGGCCCATCAGCGTCGGCATGTCGAACGCGACCGAGAGGCCGCCGCCACCAGCGCCGAGGATCATCTTGTAGCGCTCGTTGGTCTGCTGGGCGTTGCCGAAGCCGGCGAACTGCCGGATCGTCCAGGTCCGCCCGCGGTAGCCGGTCGGATGCAAACCCCGGGTGTACGGATACTCGCCCGGCCAGCCGATCCGTTCGAAGCCCGGATAGGTGGCGCCTTCGGGCGGCCCGTACACCGGCTCCACCGGCATTCCGGAGAGCGTGGTGAAGTCCGCGTCCCGCTTGCGCGCGGCGTCGTACCGGGCCTGCCAGCGCGCCCGTCCGGCGTCGATCTCGTCGGCGTCCATGAGCAGGGCTCCTCCTCGGGGTCCTCGACTGCACGTCGAGTGTAGAGCCCTCACCTGAACGATCGCTAAGTCACTTCGTACCGGTGGGTAATCAGGTCAAGATCACCTACGCGGCGGGCCCGCCCATCGCCACGTCGTCGACCCGGATGTTGACCTCGTCGACCCGCAGCCCGTACGCCTCGACCGCCTCGGTCACCTGGGCACGCACCTGACTGGTGATCTCCGGCACCGGCCGACCGGCCTCGATCACCAGGACCAGGTTGACCACGGCGGCGTCCCCGGTCACGTGGGCCGAGCAACCCCGTCGGGCGTCACCCACCTGATCCAGCCCGACCCGGTCCAGCACCGCATTGAAGAACCGGGCGACGTCCCCACCCAGCTCGACCACACCGGGCACCGCGCGGGCGGCCGCGACGGCGATCTTCTCGATCACCTCGTCCGCGACGTGCGTCGTCCCGCCAGCCGGCACCGAAGCCGTGGTCAGTTCCTGCGTCGCCTCGTGGTCCACAGTCACTCCCCTGTTCCTCGCGTTGCCGTGCCGGGACACCGTCCGGCCCACTGCCGGAGGGGCGGTTGCGAGCCTACTAGGAAGAGGTGCCAGCAGGCTGGCCCCGCTGGGCGGCCAATGGGCGGCCCGACAGCCCTTGCGCCGTCGGGCCGCTGACGCGTCAGGCGCCGGCTGCAGCCTCCGGCTGGTTCAGCTCGATGTCGTCCACCGTGACGTTGACCCCGGTGACCGTCAGGCCGTACTTCTCCACTGCCTCGATCACCGCGACCCGCACCGCTTCGGTCACGTCGGCCACGATGTGCCCGGCCTCGATCACCAGGACCACGTTGATGACGGCCGAACTGCCCTTCACCTCGGCCGAGATGCCCCGACCGGCGTCGCCCGTCTCGTCCAGGCCGACCTTGTCCAGGATGCCGTTGAAGAACCGGGCCACGTCACCGCCAAGATCGGCGACACCGGCCACCGAGCGAGCGGCGGCCCCGGCGATCTTCTCTACGACCTCGTCGGAAACCGCCGTGACGCCCCGAGCCACGCCTGTCGCGGGCTGCACTGCACCGGCGTTCTCCACCGCATCCGTCATGTTCACATCTCCCCTGGTCCCGAAGCGTGTGGGCCGACCGATTCGGCAGCCCGCCGCGCGGCAGCTAGCTTCCGGCCACGCGCCGCGAGCCTACTAAAACAGCAGCGACAGTCGCTTTTGGGCAGGCGATGGGCCGTGACCGCCCGACCGCGCGAGCCGCAGATTCTCGGCCGCTCGCCGGCCTCGGGCCCCTACGCTGCCGATCCGGTTCGTCCAGATTGGACGACCTCGCGCGGAGTCGCCCGGCGCGACTCCAGGAGCCACGTCACCGACGGTCAGCGGGCGAGCTGGGCGAGCAGTTCGTCCGCCGCCGTGTACGGGTCGGTGGCACCCTCGGCCACCTGTGCGGCGAGAGTGGACAACTGCGTACCGTCGCGAAGGGAGCCGATCCGGGCGCGGAGGATGCCGAGCGCGATCGCCTCGACCTCGGCGGCGGCCCGCGCCTCCTGGCGGCGGCGTAGCTCGCCGTGTTCGACAAGCCAGGCCCGGTGCTTGTCGATGGCCGCGGCGATGTCGTCGATGCCCTCGCCGCGCGCGGCGATCGAGCGGACCACCTGTGGCCGCCACTGCCCCGGCCCGCGCTCACCGAGAGCGATCATGCCCTGGATGTCCCGGACGGTGGCGTCGACGCCGTCCCGGTCCGCCTTGTTGACCACGAACACGTCGGCGATCTCCAGGATGCCGGCCTTGACCGCCTGGATCGCGTCGCCCATGCCAGGCGCGAGCAGCACAAGCGTCGTGTCGGCCAGCGAGGCGACCTCCACCTCGGCCTGCCCGACGCCGACGGTCTCCACCAGCACCACGTCGCAGCCGGCGCCCTCCAGCACCCGGACCGCCTGCGGCGTCGCCGCGGCCAGCCCGCCGAGGTGCCCCCGGCTGGACATCGACCGGATGTAGACGCCCGGATCCGTGGCGTGGTCCTGCATCCGGACCCGGTCACCGAGGATCGCCCCGCCGGTGAACGGGCTGGACGGGTCGACCGCCAACACGCCCACCCGGTGCCCCTGGGCCCGCAGCGCGCGGACCAACTCGTTGGTGGTGGTCGACTTGCCCACGCCGGGTGAACCGGTCAGCCCGACCACCTGGGCCTGCCCCGCGTACGGCGCCAACGCCGCCGCGATCGCCGGCAACAGCGGGTCACCGTTCTCCACCAGCGTGATCAGCCGGGCCACCGCGCGGGGGTCACCCGCGCGGGCCCGCTCGACCAGCAGCGGTACGTCCCGGCTGCGGCGCACCGACGTGGTGCCCGCTGCCGGGGCGTGCTCAGCCGCCTCGCTCACTGGTTGATCTCAGCCTTGCCCGGCACGTGGATGATCAGCGCGTCGCCCTGGCCACCGCCGCCACACAGCGCCGCCGCGCCGGTGCCACCACCGCGCCGCTTCAGCTCCAAGGCGAGGGTGAGTACGAGACGCGCGCCGGACATGCCGATCGGGTGCCCCAGCGCGATCGCGCCGCCGTTGACGTTCACCTTGTCCGGGCTGATCCCGAGGTCCCGGGTCGACTGCACACCCACCTGCGCGAACGCCTCGTTGATCTCGATGAGGTCCAGGTCCGTCACGCTCAGGCCACCCTTCTTCAGGGCGTGGTTGATCGCGTTGGACGGCTGCGAGTGCAGGGAGTTGTCCGGGCCCGCCACGTTGCCGTGCGCGCCGATCTCGGCCAGCCAGGTCAGCCCCAGCTCCTTCGCCTTGGCCTTGCTCATCACCAGGACCGCGGCGGCGCCGTCGGAGATCGGCGACGAGCTGCCGGCGGTGATGGTGCCGTCCTTGGCGAAGGCGGGACGCAGCTTGGCCAGCGACTCGACCGTGGTGTCCGGACGGATGCCCTCGTCCTCGCTGATCACCAGCGGGTCACCCTTGCGCTGCGGGATGACCACCGGGGCGATCTCGTCGGCGAAGTGGCCGTTCTTCTGCGCGGCGGCGGCCCGCTGGTGGCTGGCCGCGGCGAAGGCGTCCTGCTCCGCGCGGGAGATGCCGTGCTTGGCACCGGCCCGCTCGGTCGACTCGCCCATCGAGCAGCAGTCCCAGGCGTCGCTGAGCCCGTCGTGCGCCATGTGGTCCTTGACCACCACGTCGCCGTACTTGTAGCCGGTGCGCTGGCCCATCAGCAGGTGCGGGGCGTTTGTCATCGACTCCATGCCGCCGGCCACCACGATGTCGAACTCGCCGGCGCGGATCAGCTGGTCGGCCAGGGCGATCGCGTCCAGGCCGGAGAGGCAGACCTTGTTGATGGTCAGCGCCGGCACGGACATCGGCACGCCGGCCTCGACCGCCGCCTGCCGAGCCGGGATCTGACCGGTGCCGGCCTGCAACACCTGCCCCATGATCACGTACTGGACCTGGTCCGGGCTTACCCCGGCACGCTCCAGCGCCGCCTTGATGGCGATCCCGCCGAGCTTGGTGGCCGGAAGGTCCTTGAGGTTGCCCAGCAGCCGGCCCATCGGGGTCCGCGCGCCGCTGACGATCACCGAAGCCATGCCTGCCTCCGAGGGGGTGCCGAGCTGTACGCCTTAACGATTGTTCGGCCAGACTAGCGCCATGGCAGAGAACTCCCCCGCCGAGCCCGGTGCGGACTACGTCACAGACATCGGCCTTCGCAAGATTGACCACGTCGGGATCGCCGTGGCCGACCTGGACGCCGCGATCGACTTCTACCAGCGGACGTTCGGGATGCGCTGCGTACACGTCGAGACCAACGCCGAGCAGGGCGTTCGGGAAGCGATGCTGGCCGTCGGGCCGACCACCGAGGGCGGCTGCGTGCAGTTGCTCGCCCCGCTCACCCCGGAGTCGACGATCGCCAAGTTCCTGGACCGCAACGGGCCGGGCGTGCAGCAGGTCGCGTACACGGTGGTGGACATCGACGCGGCCTGTGCGGCGCTGCGCGAACGCGGGATGCGGCTGCTCTACGACGCTCCCCGTCGCGGCACCGCGGACAGCCGGATCAACTTCGTCCACCCGAAGGACGCCGGCGGCGTCCTGATCGAACTAGTAGAACCCGCCCCCACCCACTGACCCGCACCCCACCCTGTTGATCAAGAGGCTTGCGTCATCCTGCGCCTCGTACGTGACCGAAAGCTCTTGATCAACAGGGTGGATCGACGCGGACGCGCACGTCAGTGCGCGGTTGGCGGGGTGGTTGGGCACCTTTACGCATCAGCGGATGCAGTTTTTCACAGAGGACTTCCCGGCCTAGCTACCGTTCAGTAACGTCCGGCCCCACAGGAGCGCGACCGGTGCCGGATGTGTCGAATGCCGACATGGTGGTCGCGCCTACCGGCGCCGACGATGGCAGCACCCGGGCCCGTGCGGGTGCGGATGAACCGGAGGTCACCGTGCAGCACATCCTCGAAGCGATCATGGCGGCGGAGGAATCGAACGATCCGGACCGCGAACTCGCGGGCGTCGCCGGGCTGCCCGTACCGGAGAGCTACCGAGGCGTGGTGGTCCGCGCCGAGGAGGCCCGGATGTTCGACGGAATGGCCACCCGGGACAAGGACCCCCGCAAGGCACTCCACGTGCAGGAGGTGCCGACGCCGGAGCTGGCGCCGGGCGAGGCGCTGGTCGCCGTGATGGCGAGCGCGATCAACTACAACACCGTGTGGACCAGCATCTTCGAGCCGGTGTCCACCTTCAAGTTCCTCCAGCGCTACGGCCGGGTCTCCGAGCTGACCCGCCGGCACGACCTGCCGTACCACGTGGTCGGCTCGGACGCGGCGGGCGTGGTGCTGCGCACCGGCCCCGGGGTGACCCGCTGGGCCGCCGGCGACGAGGTGGTCGCGCACTGTCTCTCCGTCGAGCTGGAGGACGCGGCCGGGCACGACGACACCATGCTCGACCCGCAGCAGCGAATCTGGGGCTTCGAGACCAACTTCGGCGGGTTGGCCGAGCTGGCCGTGGTCAAGGCCAACCAGCTGATGCCCAAGCCACGGCACCTGAGCTGGGAGGAGGCGGCCAGCCCCGGGCTGGTCAACTCCACCGCGTACCGGCAGCTCGTCTCGCACCACGGGGCCAACATGAAGCAGGGCGACGTGGTGCTGATCTGGGGCGCCTCCGGTGGGCTCGGCGGGTACGCAACCCAGATGGCGCTCAACGGCGGCGCCATCCCGGTCTGCGTCGTCTCCTCGCCGGAGAAGGCCGAGCTGTGCCGCCGGATGGGCGCGGACCTGGTCATCGACCGGGCCGCGGAGGGTTTCCGCTTCTGGAAGGACGAGGAGACCCAGGACCCGGACGAGTGGCGGCGCTTCGGCGAGCGCATCCGTGAGCTGACCGGCGGCGAGGACCCGGACATCGTCTTCGAGCACCCGGGTCGGGAGACGTTCGGCGCGAGCGTCTACGTGGCCCGGCGCGGTGGGACCATCGTCACCTGCGCCTCCACGAGCGGTTTCCAGCACCAGTACGACAACCGCTACCTGTGGATGCACCTCAAGCGGATCGTCGGGAGCCACTTCGCCAACTACCACGAGGCGTGGCAGGCCAACCGTCTCGTCGCGCTCGGCAAGGTGCACCCGACGGTGTCCCGCACCTACCCGTTGGAGCAGACCGGCCAGGCCGCGTACGAGGTGCACCGCAACGCCCACCAGGGCAAGGTCGGTGTGCGCTGTCTCGCACCCACCGACGGGCTGGGCGTACGCGACGGGGAGTTGCGGTCCCGGCACGAGGACGCGATCAACCGGTTCCGAGGTCACTGACCGCCACCGGCGGTCGCTTCGGTCACTGACCGCTACGGCGCACCCGGCCGGTACCGGCCGGACGGTTGAACGTTGGTTGGCCATTACGATGATCGCTCATTGTTCTTCCGCTCCCATTAGCGGATAAGCCACCCGGATCGAACAAAGGGCCTCGGGGTAACCCCGGGGCCCTTTTCCGCGTCACGCTGCGTGGCGTCCGACCCGCCTGGACCTGCCAAGATCGCCGATTGGCCCCACCCCGCCCATCACAGGAGTTGACCATGTAAAGAGGGCACGAAAGCTGCGCACCGCTCTTGCGAAGCACCCTGGGGCGTCTGCCAGTATGTCCCAATGCCCCAGCAGCAGTCCTCCCCTCTCGCGTTCTTCGATAACGCGAACTCGCAGCCAGATTTCACCGTTGGCCTGCGCGGATACAACACCCATCAGGTCGACGACTTCCTCGGCCGGATGACCGCCGCGCTGACCCAGTCCGAGCAGGCCCGTGCCGAGGCTGAGCAGCGGATGAACGACGCCCAGCGTCGGCTCCGCCAGGCCGAACAGCGCATGAGTGCGCTGGAGCAGAAGCTCACCGACACGAACAAGCAGCTCGAAGAGAACAGCCGGCCCACCCTCTCCGGGCTCGGCACCCGCGTCGAGCAGATCCTCCGGCTCGCCGAGGAGCAGGCCAACGACCACCGCAACGAGGCCAAGCGCGAGGCGGAGGGCATTCTCTCCGCCGCCCGCCTCGAGGCCCGCGAGATCACCGACAAGGCCCGCGCCGAAGCCGCCGCCATGAAGGCGAGCGCCGAGCGCGAGGCTGGCAACCTGCGCACGACCGCCGAGCGCGAGGCCGCCGAGGTCCGGGTGCAGGCCCGCCGCGAGGCTGACACGCTGCGCGCGGACGCCGACCGCGAGACCAAGCAGCTGCGTACCGTCACCGCGCACGAGGTGGCCGAGCTGAAGTCGACCGTCGAGCGGGAGGTCGCCACCCTGCGGGCCACCGCCGAGCGGGAGATCACCCAGCAGCGGGCGAAGGCCGCCCGCGAGGCTGAGGAGAAGCGCGCCGAGGCGACCAAGCTGCTGACCGATGCGCGCGACAAGCGCGACAAGGACCTGCAGGCCCTGGAGCTCCAGCTGGCCGAGCGGCGGGAGAAGGCCGAGCGCGAGGAGTCCGAGCGGCACGCCGCCCAGGTCGCGCAGACCCAGAAGATGGTCAGCGAGGCCGAGCAGCGTGCCCGGGCCGCGCAGGAGCGGGCCAAGGAGATCGAGCAGCGCGCCGAGGCGCGGCGGGTCGAGTCGGAGCGCAACGCCGCCGAGACGGTCGACAAGGCCAAGGCCCACTCGGAGAAGACGCTCAACGAGGCGAAGGCCGAGTCGCAGCGTCTGCTCACCGAGGCCCGCACCGAGGCGGAGCTGACCACGCAGGCCGCCCGCCGCGAGGTCGAGGACCTCACCCGGCAGAAGGACGCGGTCACGTCGCAGCTGGGCCAGATGCTCTCCGGGCTCGCCGGCATCGTTCCGGGAATGCCGGCACAGGCCGCCCCGGCTGCCAAGCCGGAGGCCAAGAAGACCGATGGCGGTCAGGAGCGGGTCCCCGCGGAGACCGCCGGCTGACGCGAGCGTCAGGTCGGGGCATCGACGGCGCGAGGTGACACTGGGTAACCAGTGCCACCTCGCGCTGTACGCGTTTCCCAGCCCGTGGTGTCACCCACCCGCAACTGAGTGAAGTAGCTCCCACAAGGGCCGTCCGTATCGCCCCAGCAGGGCCGGTTGCGTGTGAGGATGGGGGCATGTCGCACGGCGAGGAACTGTTCGCTCTCGGCGGGGACGTGACGACGGAGCCCAGCTTCGAGTCCGCTCTGCGGGGGTATGAGAAGAAACAGGTCGACCGTTATGTCGCGCGTGCTGAGCACGAGATCGCGACCCTCGCCTCCGAACGGGAACAGGCGTACACACAGATCCACAAGCTCGCCGGCCAGGTCGAGGTTCTTCAGCGCGACCTGACCCAGGTGCGCAAGCAGATGAACGTGGTCGACCGGGCCTCGTTCCGGCATCTCGGCCCGCGGGTCGAGTCGATCCTCACGCTCGCCGAGGAGCAGGCCGAGGAGATCCTCGCCGACGCGGGTGGGGTGATCGAGGCTCGCCGTGCCGCAGCGGAGAACATCATCGAGGAGGCCCGCGAGCAGGCCGCGCGGGCACTGAAGGACTTCGAGATCGCCCTCGCCGCCCGGCGCTCGGAGGAGGAGCGGCACAGCGCCGCCAAGCGGGCCGAGGCGGACGCGACCCTGCGGTCGGCCAAGGACGAGTCGGCGCAGTTGCGCAAGGCGGCGCAGGACGCGCTGGCGAAGGCCCAGCAGGAGGCCACCCAGCTGCGGGACACCGCCAAGGAGATCCACGCCCGGGCCCAGCAGGAGGCCACCAAGCTGCGCGAGGCGGCCCGCGAGGCGCTGGTCACCGCCCGGCAGGAGGCCAGCGATCTGCGCGAGGCCGCCAAGGAGGTGCATGCCAAGGCCCTCCAGGAGGCCAAGCGGCTGACCGACACCGCGACCGAGGCCGGTCGGGCCACCCACGCCAAGGCGCAGCAGGAGGCCAAGCAGATCATCGACGACGCGTCGATGGCCGGTCGGGCCACCCGCGCCAAGGCGCAGCAGGAGGCGGAGCGGCTGACCACGCAGGCCTCCGAGGCGGCCAAGCGCGGCCGCGCCGAGACCGAGGCGTACGTGCAGCGCATGCGCACCGAGACCGAGGCGTACGTGCAGCACACCCGGGCGCAGACCCAGCAGGAGCTGGGTGCCTGGCGGGCCGGGGTGGAGCAGGAGGTCAACTCCCGTCGGGAGGCCGCCGAGCAGGAGTTCGCCAAGCGCCGCGATGAGCTGGACAAGCAGCACGCGTCGCGCCAGCAGGAGCTGGAGAGCGGGTTCACGAGCCGGCAGCAGGAGCTGGAGACCGCATACTCCGGCCGCAAGGACGAGCTGGAAGCCGAGCACTCCACGCGCAAGAACGAGCTGGAGGCCGAGTACACGGCTCGCAAGAACGAGATCGAGCAGGGTGCGGCCGGGGTCCGCCAGGCCGCCGAGCAGGACGCGGCGGCGCTGCGCCAGCGCTCCGAGGAGGAGGCCGCCGAACTGCTGCGCCGGGCCGAGACCGAGGCCGGCGACAAGCGCCGCAAGGCCGACGAGCATGTCGCGGCGTCACGGCGGCAGTTCGAGGAGTACGCGGCCACCACGCAGCAGCACCTGGCCACCACCCAGCAGCACCTGGCGGCGACCCAGCAGGAGTCGGCGGCGGGCCGGCAGCAGTTGGCCCAGGTGATGCTGGAGATCGCTCAGGCCCAGCAGCAGCTCGCGGACCTGCGGCAGGAGACCTGGAAGGCTCGACAGGAGTCCGACGAGCTTCAGCGTCAGATGTCCGAGGCACGGTTGGAGAGTGTCGCCGGTCCGATCGACGGTCCGACCACGCCGGCCACGCCGACCGCGCCGGTGACGGCAGAGAGCGCGAGCGTCGGCGTACCCGCTGGTGGGGGCGAGGCCGGGCAGACCACGACGCGGCCGGTGGCCGAGCCGGTGACCACCGTGGACGGTGGGACGGCGAGCGCCGGGGTGGACGGGGAGCCGACCGTGGCCGCCGTTCCGGGCGAGGGTGGCCGGGGCGCCAAACCCACCAAGATCACTAGCACCGGTGAGAACGGCAAGCGACCCACCAAGCCGACCACCGACGAGCGCAGCGCCAAGCCCAGCAAGGTCACCATCGAGAAGGAGTGACGGGCACCTCCACCCGCCCAAGCTTCGAGATCTTGGACAGTTTCCGTCAGGGCGGAACGGAAACTGCCCAAGATCTGCGGATCGGCAGGGTCTAGCCGACGTCCGGAGGCGGGTCGATGATCGGGCGACGGAACGGGCCCCACGCCACGAAGCGTTCGAACAGCTCCCTGGGCGCCGGCCCGTCGTAGGGATTGAGCTGGTACAGGTCGTGCGCCGCCTCGTGGTAGAGCCCGGCCAGGTAGATGGTCAGCGCGGCCGGGTCCTCGCCGAACTCCGCCTTGAGCAGCAGCCGGGCGTCCACGCAGGGCCAGGGCCGACCATCGGCCCGGCAGCGCCACGTGGGTCGCAGCGGGGTGTGCGGCGTCCGCGCGCCGCAGGGCCGGGGAAAGATGGGGTACGGCCCGAGCCGCGGCTGCGGCAGCCCCGACACCGGGGTACGTGCCTTCCCGGCGGGGCTGGAGCCCGGCGGAGTGCAGCCGGCGGACGACCGCGACGTCGAGGTGACGCCGACAGACAGCGACCGGCCGGCAGGGCGAGACGTGGGCATGGGGTTATCTCCTCGACTAAGGCACGGTCGCTCCGCCGTGCAACGACAGTCCCGCGCGGTGGGGATCCGCAGTGGTCCGGGGCGACCCGGTACGTGACAGTCTGCTGAGGACACGGCTACGGTCGGAAGACATCGTCGAGCCCGGTGGGGTGACTGCGGGAACGATGCGACCCGCCGGGTCGACCGGTGGAGATGACCCTCGACCTGCGGAGGCACTGTGGAAGGCGACGCCGCGCCGACGGCCGACATGATCCGTGCGCAACTGCGCCGGCTGCGGACCGCCGCCGGGATGAGTCAGGAGGACTTCGGCCGGCTGGTGCACTACTCCGGCTCGATGGTGTCCGCGCTGGAGCTGGGCCAACGCCCGCTCGATCGGCTCTTCCTGGCCCGCGCCGACGAGGTGCTGACCACCGGCGGCCTGCTCATCTACCTGCTCAAGCTCGCCGAACGCGACGGTCAGCCGAGCTGGTTCCGACCCTGGCTGGATGCCGAACGCGGTGCCCGCCAACTGCGCTGCTTCCAACCCACGCTGATCCCCGGCCTGCTCCAGACCGAGAACTACGCCCGCGCGGTGATCCGCTGCGACGACCTACTGAGCGACGACGAGGTCGAACGACGAGTCCACGCCCGCCTGGACCGCCAGTCCCTCCTGGTGCAGCCGGAGCCGCCGCAGTTCGTCGCCGTCGTCGACGAGTTGGTGCTGCGGCGTGCCGGCGAGGAGGTCCGAGGGTTGATGGTCGAGCAGATCAGCCATCTGGTCGCCAGCCTGGCGCGGCCGCACGTCAGCTTGCACATCGTTCCGGCCGAGGTCGGGTTGCACGTAGGCCTGTCGGGGCCGTTCAACCTCGCCCGAGGCGCGGACGGCGGCTGGGTGGGGCATATGGAGCACCAAATTGACGGCCTTGTGGTCGATAGCGACCACGAAGTGGCTACGCTGCTGACGCGCTGGGAGATGATCAGAAACAGTGCGCTGCCCCGCCAGCAGTCGATCGAGCTGATGAAGGAAGTTGTGACCTCATGGACCTGACCGGCGCGTTGTGGCGCACGTCCACCCGTAGCGGCAATGGTGAATGTGTCGAGGTGGCGGACAACCTGCCCGGGTTCGTGGGCGTACGGGACAGCAAGGACCCGACCGGCCCGGTGCTGGTGTTCGCGCCGGCCGTGTGGCGGGCGTTCGTCGCTGTCGCTCGTCGTCCCACCGCCTGAGCCCGGAGGTCCCTGGTGCCACAGCACGACCCATCCGGCGACGACTCGGACGTGACCCACAACCCGGACGCGACCAGCGGTCGTCCGTCGACGGAAAGGCCGACGGCGGAAACCGCACCGGTCGACACACCGCCGGTGCCGGTCCCCGCCCCGGGGTTCGACCCGGAGGAGCCGCCGGCGGTCCCGTCCGGAAAGTTCGGCACACCGGGGCGGCCACTGCGCCGCAGCAGCTTCCTGCTCGGCTTCACCGGCGCGCTGGGCGTGCTGCTGGCGTACACCCTCTATCTGGGGATTCGCAATGCCGGCGGCATCCTCGTGCTGGTGGTGATCGCGCTCTTCCTCGCGGTCGGCCTCAACCCGGCGGTGGCCCGGCTAGGCCGCTGGGGCGTGCCGCACGGCCTGGCGGTGGCCGGGGTGGCGTTGACGGTGGTGTTGCTGCTCTGCGGCGGCATCGTGGCGCTGGTCCCGCCGATCGTCACTCAGTCGGGGCAGTTCATCGACCAGATCCCGAGCCTGCTCGACGAGTTGCGCCGCAACCCGACGGTCAATGACCTGGTGGAGCGGTACGACGTGGTGGAGCGGGTGCAGGGTGCGGCCAACGCGGAGACGGTCGGGCGGGCGCTCGGCGGGGTGCTGGGCGGCGCACAACTGATCTTTGGCACGGTGTTCCGGACGCTGACCGTGCTGGTGCTGACGATCTACTTCCTGGCCTACTTCGACAAGCTGCGCTCACTGGGCTACTCGTTGGTGCCCCGGTCGCGGCGGCAGCGGGTGCAGCTGATCGGTGACGAGATACTGGCCAAGGTTGGCGCCTACATGGTCGGCGCGCTGAGCATCGCGGTGCTGGCCGGCGCGACCACCTTCGTCTTCGCGCTGATCGTCGACCTGCCGTACCCATTCGCGCTGGCCGTGGTGGTCGCGGTGACCGACCTGATCCCACAGATCGGCGCCACCCTGGGCGCGGTGATCGTGAGCCTGGTCGGCTTCGCCGCCGACCTGCCCACCGGCATCGCCTGCGCGGTCTTCTTCCTGATCTACCAGCAGGTGGAGAACTACCTCATCTACCCGAAGGTGATGCGGCGCTCGGTGGAGGTCAACGAGGTGGCCGCCCTGCTGGCCGCGCTGCTCGGGGTGGCGCTGTTGGGCGTGGTGGGCGCTTTGATCGCCATCCCCACGGTCGCCGCGCTGCAACTGATCCTGCGCGAGGTGGTGCTGCCCCGCCAGGAACGCCGCTGAGCGTCAGTCGGCCTGACCGGCGGCCGGGCCGGGGACGGGCGTGTCGGCGAAGGCGGCCACCGTCCGGTCGGCGTACGCGCTGACGTCGCCGGCCTCCATCGGGCCGTCCCAGGTCGTCGGCAGCGGCACCTCGACGGCCGGGTTGACCCGCCGGACGATCTCGTCGAGCACCGTCTCCGCGTCGCCCACCCAGAGGTGCTTGGCGCCCGGCACCCCGACCACCTCGGCCTGCGGCACGGCGGCGAACCGCTCCCGCGCCTCGGTCGGGCGCAGGTAGTCGTCGAACTCCGGCACCAGCGCCACCAGCGGACGACCCGAGTTGGCCCAGGTGGCCAGGTCCTCAGGGGCGGAGAAACGCAGCGGCGGGGAGAGCAGGATCGCCCCGGCGATCGTCGGGTCGCAGCCGTACTTCAGCGCCAGGTCGGTGCCGAACGACCACCCGACGAGCCAGATGTTGGGCAGCTCGGCGAACTCCGCGTACTCGATGGCGGCGGCCACGTCGTACCGCTCGCCCACCGCGCCGTCGAAGGCGCCCTCGCTGGTGCCGCGCACGCTGCTGGTGCCCCGGGTGTTGAACCGGAGTACGGCCAGGTCGGCGAGCGCGGGCAACCGCCAGGCGGCCTTGCGGAACACATGGCTGTCCATCATCCCGCCGTGGGTGGGCAGCGGGTGCAGGCAGACCAGGGTGGCCACCGGCGGCCGGTCGGCCGGCAGGGCCAGCTCACCGACCAGCTTCAGACCGTCGGCGGTATGCAGCTCGATGTCCTCCCGGCGACCGGGCAGGATCGACGACGCGCGGATCGCTGTGCTCACCGCCCAAGTCTGTCGCGAAGTCGCCGTCGCCGCCCGCCCAGGCACGAACAGGGTGACCCACGTCGCTCAGCGGGGTCGCTCAGCCGCGCCACTCAGTAGCGCGGGGCGCCCCGGCCGCGCTGCACCGCCGGGCCGCGCCGGTCCCGGGCCCGCCAGCAGCCGCTGTGCCAGTGCCGCCGGTCGGTCAGATCACCCAGGCCGTCCGCCGGCCAGGCCACCAGGTGCGCCACCCCGGGCCGGATCTCCTGGTTACAACCGGGGCAGCGGTACGTCTTCACGGACGCGCCCGCGCCGATTCCGCGTACCTGCCAAGCGCCGTCGGTCCACTGCTGCACCGAGGCGACGCCCTGCCGGACCCGGTCGTCGTCCAGGTTGGCGTTCTCGTCCCGGCGAGGGCGGTTGCGACGGGGGCTCACAGTCACCAAGCGTACTTCCGGCGGGTGAGACCGACCCCGGCGGCGGTCAGCGGTGCGAGTGGTCGCGGAAGCCGCGGCGAGTCTTGCGGCCCAGGTAGCCGGCGGTGACCAGGTGCTCCAGCAGCGGCGCGGGGGCGAAGCCCGGCTCGCGCAGCTCCAGGTACAGCTCCCGTTGGATCGCCAGGGAGACGTCCAGCCCGACGACGTCGAGCAGCTCGAACGGGCCCATCGGGTAGCCGCAGCCCAGCTTCATGGCGTGGTCGATGTCGTCGGCGGTCGAGTAGCTGGCCTCCAACATCTTCACCGCGTCGTTCAGGTACGGGAAGAGCAGCGCGTTGACGATGAACCCGGCCCGGTCGCCGCAGACCACGCCGGTCTTGCCGAGGGCGGCGCAGACGGCGCGGGCGGTGGCGGTGGCCTCCGGGGAGGTGCGGATGGTGCGGACCACCTCCACCAGCGGCATGACCGGCGCCGGGTTGAAGAAGTGCAGCCCCACCACGTCGGCCGGTCGCTGGGTGGCCATCGCCACGTCGATCACCGGCAGCGACGAGGTGGTGGTAGCCAGCACCACGCCCGGCTTGCAGATCTCGTCGAGGCTCGCGAAGAGGGCCTTCTTGACGCTCAGCTCCTCGACGACCGCCTCGACCACCAGGTCGACGTCGGCGAGGTGGTCGAGCGTGGCGGACCAGCTGATCCGGCCCAGGGCGGCGTCCCGATCGGCCTCGGCGAGCTTGCCCCGCACCACACCCTTGTTCAGCGAGGTCTTCACCGCCTCGCAGACCTTCGCGGACTTCTCCATGCCGCGGGTCACCGAGACGACCTCGTAGCCGGCCTTCGCGAAGACCTCGATGATCCCGGTGGCCATCGTCCCCGAGCCGACCACGCCGACCTTGGCGATGGCGCGCGCGCCGTCGGCGAGCACGGCCTCCGTCGCGGGCGGCGTCGCCTCATCCGGTACGACCACCGGGGAACCGGGCCGCTCATAGGTGTAGAAGCCCCGGCCGGACTTCCGGCCGAGCAGCCCCGCCGTCACCATCTGCTTGAGCAGTGGCACCGGAGCGTGCCGACGGTCCCGCCCGCCGCGCCGGTACATGGTGTCCAAGATCTCGTACGCGGTGTCCAGGCCGATCAGGTCCATCAGCGCCAGCGGGCCCATCGGCAGGCCGCAGCCGAGCTTCATCGCGGCGTCGATGTCCTCCCGGGTCGCGTAGTGCGACTCGAACATGCCGACCGCGTGGTTGAGGTAGCCGAAGAGCAGCGCGTTGGCGATGAAGCCGGCCCGGTCGTTGATGGTGACGTCGACCTTGCCGAGCCGGGCGCAGAGCGCCTCCACGTCGGCGACCACCTCGGGTGCGGTGACGACCGTGCGGACCACCTCGACCAGCTTCATCACCGGGGCCGGGTTGAAGAAGTGGATGCCGATCACCTGATTGGGTCGGCTGGTGGCCACCGAGATCTCGGTGACGCTCAACGACGAGGTGTTGGTGGCGAGGATCGTCTCCGGGCGACAGACCCGGTCCAGCTCCGCGAAGATCCGCTGCTTGAGGTCCAGGTGCTCGGGTACCGCCTCGATGACCAGGTCGACGGAGTGCAGCGCGTCCAGCCCGACCGCGAAGTGCACCCGCTCGTGCAGAGCGTCGCGGTCCGCCTCGGCGAGCTTGCCCTTGGCGACCGCCCGGTCGGTGGAGCCCTTCAGGGTGGCCCGGCCACGCTCCAGCGCCGGCGCGGAGATCTCGACGGCCACCACGTCGATGCCGTTGCGGGCGAAGACCTCGACGATGCCGGCACCCATGGTGCCCAGCCCCACCACGCCAACGGTGCTGAACTCGCGCGCCACGACCGGCCTCCCCAGACACTCCGCACGACCGCTGAACGGCCGCTAAGGTTATGCGCGCGAGTCTGCCACGTGACGGTGGGTTGTCGAGATGCCGTGGCATATTTCACCCACGGCTGCCGGCCGGTGCGGTCAGCCGACTGACGAGCCGGTCAACGCCAACAACTCCGCGACGAACTCCGCCGGGCGCTCCAGGTGCGGGCTGTGACCACAACCGGGCAACACCACCTCGTGGTACGCACCGCCCGCCGCCGCGTACCGATCCAGCACCGCCCGGGTCTGGCCGACCATCGGCTGCGGCGGGCAGGCGTCCTCGCCGGGCCAGCCGGGCACGAGGCCCAGCGAGCCCAGGTACGCCAGGTCGAACAGCGAGGTGTCCGAGACGATGACGTCGGCGTCCCCGCGTACCCAGGTGACCGGGGGCTTCTCGGCGACGGCCACCAGCTTGTCGGCGAGCCGGAACCAGGTCGGCGCGAGCGCGTTGAGCACCCCCCGCTCCCCCGGCGCGGTGCCCGGCCAGTTCTCCGACGGCACCGCCGTGCCCGGGTAGTTGTCGTCTCCGGTAGCGGTGGAGAGCACGGTGTCCAGCAGCAGATCCTCGTCCACGCCCAACGCGGAGGGATCGGCCACATAGGTGGCTCGTAGCACGGCACGCGGGCTCGCCGGAGCATCCGCGCTGCGGTCACCGGTCGCGAGTCGGGCGACGAAGTCCGGGTTCGCGGTGCCGGCGCCGGTGCCGGCGAAGTCGGGGGTGGTCGGCGTGCCGGTCAGGTCGCGGGTGCCCCCGAAGCCGTACGGCGAGACCGGCGCGGCGAGCAGCAACGCTCCTACCCGGTGCGGCTGGTCGACCAGCAGACGCATCGCCACTCCGCCGCCCAGGGAGTGCCCGACCACCACCGGGCGAGCGTTGGCGTCGAAGAGCGTCGGGTCGTCCAGCAGCGCGGCCACGTCGTCGGCGAAGTCCCGCAGGCCCCGGGTGGCGTCCACCGGAGCCGTCGCGGAGTCGCCGTACCCCCGCAGGTCGGGGGCGACCACCCGCAGCGTCGGTGGCAGCCGCCGGACCAGCGGCTCCCAGAACAGCGCGGACGAGCAGTTGCCGTGGATCAGCAGCACCGGCGTGCCGTCCGGCGGGCCGGCAACCCGTACCGCCTGGGTGATGCCGTTCGCCGTGACGGTCCGCTGCTCGGTCTCCATCCGCGGCATGCTGCCACGGGCGTCCCCGCCGGTCCAGGTGTCGGACCGCCATCCGGCGCAGCGGCCCGGTGTGGCCGACCGCCGGGGGCGGTCAGCGACGCGCGCCCGGCGGTGTGGCCAGCGGCAGCGGCAGCGTCGGTCGGACGTCCCGCCGGGACGGGCCGAAGCTGAGCCCCACCGGGTCGGTAAGTGCCACCCCCGGGTCGAACAGGCGCAGCTCGGTACGGCCGAGCCGGATCACGTCACCGTCGGAGAGTCGTTCCACCTCGGTGATCCGGCGGTCGTTGAGCCAGGTGCCGTTTGTGGACCCCAGGTCCCGCAGGGACGGGCCCTCCGGCGCCAGCCACACCTCGGCGTGGCGACGGCTCAGGTGGGGGTCGTTGATGACCACCTGACCGGTTGGCGCCCGACCGATCACCTGTGGGTCGACCCCCATGCGAAAGCTCGCTCCGCGCATCGGCCCACCCGCGACCGTCAACAGCGGCATCAGTTCCGGGTGATCCTCCATGGACAGTCATCCCTCCACCCCACACCGTTACTCCGCGCGTCAGCCTGCCATCAGACGGTAATCGTCAATACCGACCGGCCGGTCAGCCTATCGTCACCTCCCGGCCATCTGCCGTTCGACGATTCGGGCGGGCAGTGTTCACCATCAACGCCCTGACCTGCACTGATCAACGATCGGCCGGGCCGGTGCGACGCCGGTCCCCCCACCCCGAATCGCGGACCTACCGGCGAGTAATCCTCGGGTCTAGACTTCCGCCATGACGGCAGTGCATATCCCGGGCGTTCCGGTCATCGAGGCGGGCCGGCTGGTCTCCACCAGCCCGGCGACCGGCGTAGAGGCCGGTCGCCTCCCGGTCGCCACCGACGAAGACGTCCGACAGGCCGTCGACCGTGCCCGCACCGCCGGCGAGTGGTGGGCCGCTCTCGGCTTCACCGGCCGCCGCACGCGGATGCTGCAATGGCGCGCGCTGCTCGCCAAGCGGATCGAGCAGTTGGCCGAGTTGGTGCACGTCGAGGGCGGCAAGCCGGTCGCCGACGCCATCGTCGAGATCGTCACCGCGATCGAGCACATCGACTGGGCCGCCCGCAACGCCGGCCGCGTGCTCGGCCCCCGCCGGGTGCGGTCCCGGCTCATCCTCGCCGAGTTCTCCGGGCACCTCGAATACCAGCCGCACGGCGTGGTGGGCGTGATCGGGCCGTGGAACTATCCGGTCTTCACCCCGATCGGCTCGGCCGCGTACGCCCTCGCCGCCGGCAACGGCGTGGTGCTCAAGCCGAGCGAATACACGCCCGTCGTCGGCCAGTGGCTGGTGGACAGCTTCGCCGAGGTGGTGCCCGAGCAGCCGGTGTTCACCGCCGTGCACGGGCTGGGCGACGTCGGTGCCGCGCTGTGCCGCTCCGGCGTCGACAAGCTGGCCTTCACCGGCTCCACCGCGACCGCCCGGAAGGTGATGGCCGCCTGCGCCGAGACGCTGACCCCGGTGCTGATCGAGGGCGGCGGCAAGGACGCCATGATCGTCGACAGCGACGCCGACCTGGACGCTGCCGCCGAGGCGTGCGTCTGGGGCGGCATGACCAACGCGGGTCAGACCTGCATCGGCATCGAGCGGGTGTACGCAGTCGACGCCGTCTTCGACGCCTTCGTCGACAAGGTGGTGGCTCGTGCCGGCCAGCTGACCGTCGGGGCGGAGGGCACCGACATCGGGCCGATCACCATGCCCAAGCAGATCGACGTGATCCGCCGGCACATCGACGCTGCGATCACCTCCGGCGGGCGTGCCGTGCTCGGCGGCCCGAGCGCCGTGCAGCCGCCGTACGTCCACCCCACTGTGCTCGTGGACGTCCCGGAGGAGTCGGCCGCCGTCCGCGAGGAGACCTTCGGCCCCACGCTGACCATCAGCCGGGTCCGCGACGCCGACGAGGCCGTCGCCCGCGCCAACGCCCTGTCGTACGGCCTGGGGGGTTCGGTCTTCGGCCGGCGGCGCGCGGTGGCCATCGCCCGGCGGCTGCGCTCCGGGATGGCCTCGGTCAACTCCACGCTCACCTTCGCCGGCATGTCCACCCTGCCGTTCGGCGGTGTCGGTGACTCCGGTTTCGGGCGCATCCACGGGGAGGACGGGCTGCGCGAGTTCGGTCGAGCCAAGGCGATCACCCGGCGTCGGGCCCGGTCGCTGCTGCCGTCGATGACCTTCGAACGGACCCCGACCGACGTGGCCCGACTCGTCAAGGCCATCAAGGTCATGTACGGAAGGTGAGTGTCGGATAACCGATCTTCAACAAAGATCGGCGTATCCACATGTTTATACACCGTGTCCGCAGCGGTACATTGCGTTAAATGGGCCACAATCGATTGCGCTACCGCCTTGTCGACAGCGACCAGTCGTGGAGCGCCCGGCGACGTCGGCACCGCTCGGACTGGCTGGCACGCACCTTTCCCGACATCGGTGACATGCACGTGGTCGATCTCGGTGGCCGGCTCGGCACCTGGCACCGCGCCACGGTTCGGCCGGCCCGGGTGACGGTCGTCAACCTGGAGCAGCCGCCCACCGTCGTGCCCGAATGGGCCCACGTCGAGCAGGCCGACGCCTGCGACCTGCCCCCGCACCTCGCCAAGAGCAGCTTCGACATGGTCTTCTCGAACTCGGTGCTGGAGCATGTGGGCGGGCACGAACGCCGACTTCGCTTCTCCGCCGCCGTCCGCTCACTGGCCGACCGGCACTGGGTGCAGACGCCCTACCGCTACTTCCCCATCGAGCCACACTGGATCGCGCCGGGAATGCAGTTCCTCCCGGTACGACTACGCACCGTGCTCGCCCAGCGCTGGCCGTTGGGGCACAAGCCGACCCGCAGCCACGACGCGGCCATCCACCAGGTGCTCTGGACCGAGTTGTTGGACCGCTCGCAGATGCGCCACTACTTCCCCGACTCGACCATGCTTGTGGAGCGGGCGTTCGGCCTGCCGAAGTCGCTGATCGCGGTGCGCGCCGGGTAGCGCGCCGGTCAGAAGAGGGTCAGCTCGTCCTTCTCGATGCCGCGCAGCTTGTCGTAGTTCACGACCACACACCGGATGCCCCGGTCGGCGGCGAGCACCCGGGCCTGCGGCTTGATCTCCTGGGCGGCGAAGACCCCGGCGACCGGGCTGAGCAGCGGGTCACGGTTCATCAACTCGAGGTAACGGGTCAACTGCTCCACCCCGTCGATGTCGCCACGCCGCTTGACCTCGACGGCCACCGAGCCCGAGTTGGCATCCCGACACAGCAGGTCGACCGGGCCGATCGCCGTCATGTACTCGCGACGGACCAGCGTGAACCCCTCACCCAAGGCACTCGGGTTGGCGGCCAACAACTCCTGGAGGTGCGCCTCCACCCCGTCCTTGCGCAGGCCCGGATCCACACCCAACTCGTACGAGGTGTCCTGGAAGATCTCCTCAAGGGTGATCCGCAGCTCCTCGCCAGCCTTGTTGACCACCCGCCACACACCGGGGGCCTCCTCCAGCCGACAGGGCGGGCTCATCCAGTTCAACGGCTTGTACGCCCGGTCGTCGGCGTGGATGGACACCGACCCGTCCGCCTTCACCATCAGCAACCGGGTGGCCAGCGGCAGGTGAGCCGAGAGCCGTCCGACGTAATCCACCGAGCACTTCGCAATGACCAACCGCACCCGACGAGGGTAGCCGAGCACCCACCGGTGGCCAGCGAGCGGCACTGGCGCGTCGGTGCGATGCTGAGACCGTGTTCGAAGTTCTCACCGGCACCGGTCTCGCCGCCTCGGCGGGGCTGAACGCCTACATACCCCTGCTCATCCTCGGCCTGCTCGGCCGCTACACCGACCTGATCGACCTGCCCAGCGGCTGGGCCTGGCTCGGCAACGGGTGGGTCATCGCCATCATGGCCGTGCTGCTCGCCGTGGAGATGGTGGCCGACAAGGTGCCCGTGGTCGACCACATCAACGACGTGGTGCAGACCGTGGTCCGGCCCACCGCCGGTGGCCTGGCCTTCGGCGCCGGCTCCTCGTCGGAGACGGTGACGGTCAGCGACCCGGGCAGCTTCTTCTCGTCCCACCAGTGGGTGCCGGTCGTCACCGGCGTGCTGCTGGCGTTGGGTGTGCACCTGCTCAAGTCCGCGGCACGCCCGGTGATCAACGCGGCCACCGCCGGCATCGGCGCCCCGGTCGCCAGCACCGCCGAGGACGCCACAAGCGTGGTGGTCTCCCTGGCGGCGATCATCCTGCCGGTGCTGGTGCTCGTCTTCCTGGTCGGCCTGGTGTTCTTCATCTTCTGGTTCGTGCGCCGCCGTTCCGACCGACGCCGCGAACGAGAGGCGGCCCGTGCCGCTGGCTTCCGCGTCTGACGGTGGGCCCGCTCGCCGTACCAGGTCTCCAGGAGCTGACAAAAGCCTAGGATCGGGGCAAGAGCCTAGAGGAGGTCGGCATGACCGCAGCGTTGGAGATGCCCCGAGTCCAGGAATGTGTGGTCGCCGCGTGCGCGTACAACCAGTCGGGTGACTGTCACGCCTTCGCGATCACGATCGGCAGCATGGATCACGCCCACTGCCACACCTTCGTCGAGTCGCCCGTCCGGGGCGGCGTGGAGAGCCTGATCGCGCAGGTGGGCGCCTGCCAGCGCGCCGACTGCCGGCACAACGAGCAGTTGGAGTGCCACGCGACGTCCATCCGGGTCGGCCCGGACAACGACCTGGCCGACTGCATTACCTACGCCGGCCGCTGACCCACAGCGGCCGGCGACCTGCCGGGACGGCGCCTGATCAGGGCAGGTCGTTGGCGCGGCGGATAACCGTGACCAGGTCGTCGATGATGCCGGTGAGGGCGAAGTCCTTCGGGGTGAAGACCCGGGCGACCCCGGCCGCCCGGAGGGTGTCCGCGTCACCGGCCGGGATGATGCCGCCCACGACCACCGGCAGGTCCGCCCGGCCAGCGGCGCGCAGCCCGTCCAGCACCGCGGGCACGGCGGCCAGGTGCGACCCGGAGAGCACGGAGAGCCCGACCAGATCGACGTCCTCCTCCACGGCGGCGGCGACGATCTGCCCTGCGGTCAACCGGATGCCCTGGTAGATGACCTCGAAGCCGGCGTCGCGGGCCCGTACCGCGATCTGCTCCGCGCCGTTGGAGTGCCCGTCCAGCCCGGGTTTGCCGACCAGCAGCCGCAGTCGGCCGCTGCCCAGCTCGCGCGCGGTGGCCGCGACCCGTTCGCGGACGGCCGCGAGGCCCGGCTCAGCGCCGCCGCCGGTGGCGCCGGCCAGGCCGGTCGGTGCCCGGTACTCGCCGAAGACCTGGCGCAGCGCGCCGGCCCACTCGCCGGTGGTCACCCCGGCCCGCACGCACTCCAGGGTGGCCGGCATCAGGTTGGTGGTGGTCGCGGCGTCCGCGCGCAGCCGGGCCAGAGCCGCGTCGACGACGGCCGCGTCCCGATCGGCCCGCCACCGGCGTACGCCGTCCGCAGCGGCCGCCTCGACCGCCGGGTCGACCTGCTCGACGGCCCCCGCACCGGCTGCGGTCAGCGGGGACGCTTCGGTCTCGGTGTACCGGTTTACCCCGACCACCACGTCGGCACCGGACTCGATTCGGCGGCGGCGTTCGGCCAGCGACGCGACGAGCGCGCTCTTGAGGTAGCCGGTCTCCACGGCGGCGACGACGCCGCCCAGCTCCAGCACCTTGTCCAGCTCGACCCGAGCCCCGGTGACGATCTCGTCGACAAGCGCGGTCATCACGTGCGAGCCGGCGAAGAGGTCGGGATATTCGAGCAGATCCGACTCGTACGCCAGGACCTGCTGCATCCGCAGCGACCACTGCTGGTCCCAGGGGCGGGGCAGGCCGAGCGCCTCGTTCCAGGCGGGCAGCTGCACCGCGCGGGCCCGAGCGTCGCGCGACATGGTCACACCGAGCATCTCCAGCACGATGCGCTGGATGTTGTTCTCCGGCTGCGCCTCGGTGAGGCCGAGCGAGTTGACCTGCACGCCGTAGCGGAAGCGACGTTGTCTGGCCTCGGTGACTCCGTACCGGTCCCGGGTGATCTCGTCCCAGAGCACGCCGAACGCGCGCATCTTGGCGATCTCCTCGACGAAGCGCACCCCGGCGTTGACGAAGAACGAGATCCGCTGCACCACGTCGCCCATCCGCTCGGCCGGCACCTGGCCGGAGTCACGGACCGCGTCGAGCACGGCGACCGCGGTGGCCAGCGCGAAGCCGACCTCCTGCACCGGCGTGGCCCCGGCCTCCTGGAGGTGGTACGAGCAGATGTTGACCGGGTTCCACTTCGGCATCGTCGTCAGCGTGTGGGCGATGACGTCCGCGGTGAGGCGCAGGGAAGCGGCCGGAGGGAAGATGTACGTCCCCCGGGACAGGTACTCCTTGACGATGTCGTTCTGGGTGGTCCCGGCGCAGCGAGTCAGGTCGGCGCCCTGCTCCAGCCCGACGGTGCCGTACAGGGCGAGCAGCCACATCGCCGGGGCGTTGATGGTCATCGAGGTGTTCATCTCGGCGAGCGGGAGACCGTCGAAGAGCGCCCGCGCGTCGCCCAGGTGGGCCACCGGCACGCCGACCCGGCCGACCTCACCGGCGGCGAGCTCGTGGTCCGGGTCGTACCCGGTCTGGGTGGGCAGGTCGAAGGCGACCGAGAGGCCGGTCTGCCCCTTCGCCAGGTTGCGGCGGAAGAGGGCGTTGGTCGCCGCGGCCGACGAGTGGCCGGCGTAGGTGCGCATCACCCACGGGCGGTCCCGCTCGGGCAACCGGCTCGCAGATGCCATCTCATCCATGGCCGGAGTCTAAGTTACCGTTCAGTAAAAGGTGCTGTGGAAAACCACACAGGTCCATGTCGGGGACGTCCGGGTGCCAAGCGCCCGCAGTGGCGCCGACCGCCACACCCCGGGCACGCCCCTTGCCCGGTCAGGACGCACACTTGACGGCATGGATGACGAGCTGGCCATCTCCGTCCGAGGGCTACGCAAGGTGTACGGCGACAACGTGGCCGTGGCGGGCGTGGACCTCGACGTCCGCCGTGGTGAGGTGTTCGCGTTGCTCGGCCCGAACGGCGCCGGCAAGACCACCACCGTGGAGATCCTTGAGGGCTACCGCCGCCGGGATGCCGGCGAGGTCACCGTGCTCGGCGCGGACCCGGCCCAGCCGGACGCAGGCTGGCGATCGAGGGTCGGCATCGTGCTCCAGGGCACCGGCGAGTTCGACGAGCTGACCGTGGCCGAGGTGATCCGGCACTTCTCCGGCTTCTACCCCGACGCCGACGACCCGGCCAAGGTGATCGAGCGGGTCGGGCTGGCCGACAAGGCCAAGGCCCGGACGCACACCCTCTCCGGCGGGCAGAAACGCCGGCTGGACGTGGCGCTGGGCATCATCGGTCGCCCCGAGCTGCTCTTCCTCGACGAGCCGACCACCGGCTTCGACCCGGAGGCCCGCCGCGAGTTCTGGGAGCTGATCCGCGACCTCGCCGCGGCCGGCACCACGATCGTGCTCACCACCCATTACCTGGACGAGGCCGAGGCCCTCGCCGACCGGGTCGGCGTAATCGCCGGCGGCCGGCTGGTCGAGGTCGCCGCCCCCAACCGGCTGGGCAATCGGCAGGAGGCTCTCGCGACGGTCTCCTGGCGTACCCCGGACGGGACGTTGGAAAGCGCGCAGAGCGCGACGCCGACGGCCTTCGTGACCGACCTCGCCGCGCGCTACGGCGGCGAGATCCCCGGGCTCACGGTGACCCGGCCGACCCTGGAGGACGTCTACCTCACCATGATCGGACACGCGCGATGACGACCACGACGAAGCCGGCGACGCCGGTCACCGCGACCCGCGGCCGGCGGCCGGGTGCCGGCGCGCTCGCCCTGCGCCAGGGCCGACTGGAGATCACCCAGTTCCTGCGCAGCCGGGAGTCGGTGGTCTTCACGATGGGCTTCCCCATCATCATGATCCTGATCTTCGCGTCGATCTTCGATGGCACGATCGGCGGCGGGGTCAAGTTCACGCAGTACTTCATCACCGGCATGATCGCGACCGGCCTGATGACGGTGAGTTTCCAGAACCTCGGCATCTGGATCCCGATCGAGCGGGACCGGGGCGTACTCAAGCGCTACCGGGGCACGCCGATGCCGAAGTGGGTCTGGTTCGCCGGCAAGGTGATCATGGTGGTGGCGATCGGCATCGCCGAGACGGCGCTGCTGCTGGCCGTCGCGGTGGCGCTCTTCGACCTCGACCTGCCGGGCACCGCCGCGAAGTGGTTCACCTTCGGCTGGGTCGCCGTGCTCGGGGTGACGGCGTGCACCCTGTGCGGCATCGCCATCTCGTCGCTGGCCCGCACCGCCCGCAGCGGCTCGGCGGTGGTCACCCCGGTCGCCCTGGTGCTCCAGTTCATCTCCGGGGTGTTCTTCGTCTTCACCGACCTGCCCACCTGGATGCAGCAGGTGGCGGCGCTGTTCCCGCTCAAGTGGATGTGCCAGGGGCTGCGGTCGGTGTTCCTGCCGGAGAGCTTCGGCGCTCAGGAGCCGGGCGGCTCGTTCGAGCTGGGCCGGGTCGCGGTGGTGCTGGCCCTGTGGTGTGTGATCGGTGTGGTGCTCTGCCTGACCACCTTCCGCTGGACCACCAAGCGCGACGGCTGAGCGGCCGACCGGGGCGGATGCCCGCCCCGGTCACCCCAACTCTCAGTACGTGTAGAAACCCTTGCCGGTCTTGCGGCCCAGGTCGCCGGCGGTGACCATCCGCTGGAGCAGCTCCGGCGGGAAGAACTTCTCGTCGGCGGTGTCGGTGTAGATGTTCTGCGAGGCGTGCAGCAGCACGTCCACGCCGGTCAGGTCGGTGGTGGCCAGCGGGCCCATCGCGTGCCCGAAGCCGAGGCGGCAGGCGGTGTCCAGGTCCTCCGCGGACACCACGCCGGACTCGACAAGCTTGACCGCCTCCATCACCAGGGCGGAAATCAGCCGGGTAGTGACGAAGCCGGCGATGTCCCGGTTGACCACGACGACCGTCTTGCCGATCTCCTCGGCGAAGGCCCGCGCGCTGCCCAGCGTGGCGTCGCTGGTCTTGTAACCCCGGACCAGCTCGCAGAGCTGCATCATCGGCACCGGAGAGAAGAAGTGGGTGCCGACGACCGCCTCGGGCCGCTCGGTCACCGCGGCGATCTGGGTGACCGGAATGGCCGAGGTGTTGGTGGCGAGCACCGCGTCCGACTTGCAGATCTTGTCCAGAGCGCGGAACACCTCGTGCTTGATCTCCAGCCGCTCGAAGACCGCCTCGACCACGATGTCCGCGTCCGCCGCCGCCTCCAGGTCGGTGGTCGGGGTGATCCGGGCCAGCGTCGCCTCGACCTCGGACGCCTCGATCTTGCCCTTCTCGGCGAACTTCTCCAGTGACTTCCGAATGCCGCCGAGCCCTCGGGTGGTGGCCGCGTCGTCCAGGTCGCGCAGCGTCACCTGCCAGCCCGCCTGCGCCGCCACCTGGGCGATGCCGGAGCCCATCAGCCCGGCCCCGACGACCGCGAGTCGACCCGCCATCTACTTCTCCCTCGCTGCGATTGAGTGCCTGCCTGCACCCTAGTCGGCGAGCCTGAACGATGGCTAAGTGGCGGGGCGTCAGATCTCCAGTGCTGGCTCCTCCGGCGTGGTGCCCCGCTCGACCGTCACCCCGAGCGCGCGCAGGTCGGCCACGAAGTCCGGGTAGCCCCGATCGACGTGGTGCACGTGGGAGACCTCGGTGACCCCCTCCGCACAGAGCCCGGCGATGATCAGCCCCGCTCCGGCACGAATGTCGGTGGCTCGCACCGGGGCACCGGAGAGCCGATCCCGTCCACGGACCACCGCGTGATGCCCATCGGTCTTGATGTCCGCGCCGAGCCGCATCATCTCGTTGGCGAACATGAACCGACCGTCGAAGATGTTCTCGGTGATCAGCGAAGCGCCGTCGCTCACCGCCGCCAGCCCGATCGCCATCGGCAGCAGGTCGGTGGCGAAGCCGGGGTACGGCAGTGTCACCACGTCCACGGCCCGGGGCCGCTCGTCCATCCGTACGCGGAAGCCGTCACCCCGGGTCTCCACCAGCCCGCCGGCGGCCACCACCTTGTCCAGCGCGACCTCCAGGTAGGCCGGGTCCAGCCCGGTCACCGTCACGTCACCCCGGGTCATCGCCGCGCCGAACGCCCAGGTGCCGGCGACGATCCGATCCCCCACCGTGGCGTGGCGGACCGGGCGCAGACCGGGCACACCGGTGATCCGCAACGTGGACGTGCCCGCGCCGACGATGCGAGCGCCCATCTGGTTGAGCATGGTGCAGATGTCAACGATCTCCGGCTCCCGGGCCGCGTTGTCGATCATCGTGGTGCCCTGGGCCAGGACCGCCGCCATCACAAGGTTCTCGGTCGCGCCGACGCTGGGGAAGTCCAACACGATGTCCGCGCCGCGCAGCCCGTGCGGGGCGGAGGCGATGACGAACCCGTGCTCACCGGAGATCTCCGCACCCATCCGGGTCAGCCCGGAGATGTGCATGTCCAACCCCCGCGACCCGATCGCGTCGCCGCCGGGGTGGGCCACCCGCACGTACCCCCGACGGGCCAGCAGCGGACCGAGCACACAGATCGACGCGCGCAGCCGGCGGACCAGGTCGTAGTCGGCCTCCGCGCCTGGCTTTTCGGGCACGTCGATCGTCACCGACCGGGACCGGGCCACGCCACCGCGAGCGACCATCGGGTCGACCGGCTCGTCCGCGTCGAACTGGACGTCGCAGCCCAGCCGACGGAGCACCTCACCCATGATGGCGATGTCGGTGATCCGTGGAACGTTGGTGATCACGCTGCGGCCCGGGGCGAGCAACGCCGCGGCCATCAGCTTCAACGCCGAGTTCTTGGCACCGACCACGTGCACGGTGCCGGCCAGTCGGGTGTCACCGTGCACCCGGATGACGTCGACATCGTTGAGGGCCGGATCGCCGGCGTCACCGGGGCCCACCACCACCGGCCAGCCGGTAGTGGTGGTGTCCGGCCGTGCCGGGATCGTCAGGTCGGGAATCCGTAGGCTGTGCGTCATGGCCGTCCACCTCACGCGCATCTACACCAAGGCCGGCGACGCCGGCATGACCAGGCTGAGCAACAACGAGCAGGTGCCGAAGACCGATCCACGGATCGCCGCGTACGCCGACGTCGACGAGTGCAACGCGGCGATCGGCGTCGCGCTCGCGCAGGGAGACCTCGACGAGGAGCTGCGCGAGGTGCTGGGGTCGGTGCAGAACGATCTGTTCGACGTCGGCGCCGACCTGTCCACCCCGGTCGAGCCGGAGCCGAAGTACCCGCCGCTGCGGGTGACCGAGGAGTACGTCGAGCGCCTGGAGGGCTGGTGCGACGAGTACAACGCACGCCTGAGCAAGCTCGACTCCTTCATCCTCCCCGGCGGCACCGCGGGCGCGGCGCTGCTGCACGTGGCGCGGACCGTCGCCCGGCGTGCCGAACGGGCAGCGTGGGCGCTGGTCAGCCACGATCCTGAACGAACCAGCACGCTCCCGGCAAAGTATCTCAACCGGCTCTCCGATCTGCTCTTTATCCTGTCAAGAACGGCAAATCCGGCAGGAGACGTGCTATGGGTGCCGGGCGGCAAGCGCTGAACGTCGGCGCCCCGCACCACGTCGAGCTACGGGTTCCCAATCTGACCGCCACCACGCGTAGCTGAGGCCGACTCCTCACCTGCGGCCGCCTGGCCGCCCGGCGGCCAGGCTCAGATCAACTCCGGTTCCTTGAAGTCGCGGTATCCCAGCCACCACAACACCCCGACTTCAAGGAAGCCGAGTTGATCAAGTAGCTGCGCTGCCGAGGAGGCAAGACCCAGCTACATCGGTAACGGCAGCTGGCATGAAGGCGACCTGAAGGGGCGAGAGCCGACCGTCCCGGGTAACGGCAGGTGAGAGAAGCGCGGCGGACGGGTTTCCGGGGGAGCCCGCCCGGCGCAGGGATCAAGCCTGACCGCCCGGCGCCGGGTGGGCTCCCCCGGAAACCCAAAGAGCGACCAAAGACGAACAGATCAGGCAGCGGGCCAATCCTGAGACGCCATACGCGGCGAGACCGCCCCCGGAGGAGCGGCCTCAAGCCAAGAGAGAAAACCGGTCACGGTAGACCGCGCCATGGCGATCTCCACCGGTGCGTGGTGACTGGTACAGCGGAGGATCACCCAGTCGGCCGGCATGGAGAGCCGTTCCTGACCTTCGGGCAACCGGCGGCGTTCCACGGCCAGCCCTTTGCGGGAGAGCACCCGCTTGGGCCGGATCGCGAAGCTGAACATCCGATACCAGCGCAGCTCGTCACCGGCGAACCGGCCGAAGCCGGGCGACCAGCCACGGCCGTCGAGCATGGTGGAGACCCGGACGCTGAGCCGGATGATGCCACCGCTGCGGGTGACCAGCGCTCGCCGGACGAAGAGGATCAGAAGCGCGCCGAGGATGACGACAACGCCGATTCCGAATCCTTCGACGATCTCCATCCCCGGTGTGGCTCAGCGGCTCTGCGCGGAGACCGGGGTCGCGCTCTCGGCCAGCACGGTGACGCCGTCGGCGCTCACCGAGAGGAAGCCGCCGGCCACCTCGTAGGCGATCTGCTCGCCACCAGCGAGCTTGATGCGCACCTGGCCAGGCTCGGCGAGCTGACCGAGAAGCGGCGCGTGCCCCGGCAGGACACCGAGCTCGCCTTCGGTCGTCCGGGCGACGACCATCTCGGCGTCACCGGACCAGACCTTCTCCTCGACGGCGACGAGCTCGACGTGAAGCTGCTGTGCCACGCTGTCTCCTTGCTGCGGCTATGGATTGCCGAAAGTCTAGCCTGACGATGCGGCGCACCCAACGCGGGTGGCGACAACAGCGCCCTGACTACTTGGACTTGTTGACGAAGTCTGGGTGCTCCAGCAGGAACGGGTCGAGTTGCTCGTTGTGCAGGGCGGTGAAGAAGTCCGGAACACCATCCTGGAACTGCTCACCCAGGTACGTCTTGCCATCGAAGAGCCCGCCACCGGGGAGCTTGATCATCTCGATGGTGTTCGGACGGATGTCCTTCAGGGCCAGCCCGAAGTCGACAACGCTGTTGCCCCGACCGTTGAAGATCAGCGACTGGCCGGCGGCGCGGAGCACCTTGTCCAGCTTGATCGGGTTGGACACCACGTCGGCGCTGAACGCCTGGCCCACCATGGCCTTGACGAACTGCTGCTGGTGGCGCTGCCGACCGTAGTCGGAATCCGGAACGCCGTTCTTCGGGTAGCGCTGCCGGACGTAGTCCAGCGCCTGCCACCCACTCAGGTGCTGGTTGCCCTTCTTGTAGAGCGCCTGCGGGCCGACGTAGCCCTCACCGCGGGTGTTGCCCGGACGCGGTTTACCGTCCGGCCGCTTGTGCTCGGACTTCACGTCACGCTCGATGTACATGTCGACACCACCCATGGCGTCGACGATCTTCTGGAAGCCGGTGAAGTTGATGATCGCTCCGGCGTCGAAGCGCTTGATGCCGGTCACCTTCTGCACCGTGCTGGCCAGCAGCTCGAAGCCCCGGGCCGCGTCGGGGTTACCCCCCGGCACCTTGCTGCCGAACGACATGGCAGCGTTGATCTTGGTGGTCTCGCCTGGGAAGTCGGCCTTCTTGAACGGCGGGATCTGCACGTAGAGGTCGCGCGGCAGCGAGAACAGGTAGGCCCGGTCCATCGACGCCGGCACGTGCAGCACCATGATCGAGTCGGCCAACGGCGCGGCCGTCGGCGTACGCGGGTCAATGCCGACCAGCAGGATGTTGAGTGGGCCCTTGATGTCGCTCTTCTTGGCCTGGGCGCCCGCCGCCTGGTCGCCGAAGAGGTCGGCCTTGCCGACAGCCCCCTCGTAGCGGGCCATGAGCACCTCGGTGCCGACCAGCACCCCGCCGCTGAGCACGGTCAGCACGGTGCCGAACACCGTGCAGATCTTGGCCCAACGTGGCACACCCCGCCAGATGGACGGCTTGCGGCCACTCTTGCCGGCCTTACCCACGAGCACTCCGTTCGTTACGCCCACGAGGAGAAAGACGGGCGCACGTCGTCGAAAGGTTGCAAAGATCAACGCGCGTCCAGGTGAACGCGCGGAACGAACCGTATCTCGGGAGCCCGGGGAGTGACGACCACGAGTAACGGACCGCGACGATGGTAAGGCGCGAACATGAACAAAAGACTGCCCCGGCGTTGCCGGGGCAGTCTTTTTGCTCTGGGAACCAGTCAGGCCGTCAGGCCTTCATGAGCTCCTCGGCCTTGGCCTCCAGGTCCTCGAGACCACCGCACATGAAGAACGCCTGCTCGGGGAAGTGATCGTACTCACCCTCGCTGATCTTGCGGAACGCCTCGATGGTCTCCTTGATCGGGACCGTCGAGCCCGGCACGCCGGTGAACTGCTCCGCAGCGTAGGTGTTCTGCGAGAGGAAGCGCTCGATCCGCCGGGCCCGAGCCACGGTGATCTTGTCTTCCTCGGAGAGCTCCTCGATACCGAGGATGGCGATGATGTCCTGCAGGTCGCGGTAGCGCTGCAGGATCCGCTTCACCTCGGTGGCGACCGCGAAGTGCTCGGCGCCGACGAACTCCGGGGCGAGGATCCGGGACGAGGACGCCAGCGGGTCCACGGCCGGGTAGATGCCCTTGTCGGAGATCGACCGCTCCAGGTTGGTGGTCGCGTCCAGGTGGGCGAACGTGGTGGCCGGGGCGGGGTCGGTGTAGTCGTCCGCCGGCACGTAGATCGCCTGCATGGAGGTGATGGCCTGGCCCCGGACGGAGGTAATCCGCTCCTGGAGCTCGCCCATCTCGTCGGCCAGGGTCGGCTGGTAACCCACCGCGCTCGGCATACGCCCGAGCAGGGTGGACACCTCCGAACCGGCCTGCGTGAAGCGGAAGATGTTGTCGATGAAGAGCAGCACCTCCTGCTTCTTCACGTCCCGGAAGTACTCCGCCATGGTCAGCGCGGAGAGCGCCACCCGCAGCCGGGTGCCCGGCGGCTCGTCCATCTGGCCGTAGACCAGCGCGGTCTTGTCGATGACGCCGGACTCGGTCATCTCGGCGATGAGGTCGTTGCCCTCACGGGTGCGCTCACCCACGCCGGCGAAGACCGAGGTACCACCGAAGTTGCGGGCAACACGGGTGATCATCTCCTGGATGAGCACCGTCTTGCCCACGCCCGCGCCGCCGAACAGGCCGATCTTGCCGCCCTTGACGTACGGGGCCAGCAGGTCGATGACCTTGATGCCGGTCTCCAGCATCTCGGTCTTCGGCTCCAGGTCCGCGAAGGCCGGGGCCTTGCGGTGGATGCCCCACCGGTCGTCGGCCTGCAGCGTCTCACCCTCGGTGAGGTTGAGGCACTCGCCGATCGCGTTGAACACGTGGCCCTTGACGGCGTCGCCAACCGGAACGGTGATCGGCTCACCGCGGTCGGTGACCTCCGCGCCACGAACCAGGCCGTCGGTCGGCTGCATCGAGATGGCACGGACCAGGTTGTCACCCAGGTGCTGGGCAACCTCCAGGGTCAGCGTCTTCTCACCGCCGGACAGGTTCACCTTGACGTTGAGGGCGTTGAACAGGGCCGGCATGGCGTCACGCGGGAACTCGGCGTCGACGACCGGGCCGATGACCCGGACCACGCGACCCGTGGCCGTCTTGGTCTCTACTGGTGCAGTCATCACACTTCACTTCCCGACGCGGCCAGCGCGTTCGCGCCGCCGACGATCTCGCTGATCTCCTGGGTGATCCCGGCCTGCCGGGCCGAGTTCATCTCACGCGTGTACTTGTCGATCATTTCTTCGGCGTTGTCGGTGGCGCTCTTCATCGCCCGCCGCCGTGCCGCCGACTCACTCGCCGCCGACTCGATCAACGCCGCGTAGATCCGCGTGTTGATGTACCTCGGAAGAAGCGCGTCGAGCAGCGCCTCCGCCTCCGGCTCAAACTCGTACGCCGGCAGCAGCCCCTCGGAGCGCGGCCGGTCCTCCACCTGCATCGGACCGATGACCTTGGTAACCGGGGTCTGCGTCATCAGCGAGTGGAACTCGGTGTAGACGATGTGCAACTCGTCGACGCCGAGCACGCCGTCTGCTCCGGCACCGCCGTCGGCGTCGTCCGCACCGGCGGTGAACGCCTTGATCAGCGTCTCACCAACGGTACGGGCGTCCTCGAACGACGGCTGCTCACTGAAGCCGGTCCAGTTCGCCTCGATCGGCCGGTCACGGAACCGGTAGAACCCGACACCCTTACGCCCGATGACGTAGAGCACCGGCTCCTTGCCGTCCGCCTTGAGCCGCGCGATCAGCGACTCGGCCATCCTGATCGCGTTGGAGCTGTAGCCGCCGGCCAGGCCACGGTCGCTGGTGACCAACAGGACGCCAGCCCGCCGCACCCGCTCGCGCGGGGTGAGCAGCGGGTGGTCGATCCGCGCGTTGGACGCCAGCGCCGTGAGCACACCGGTGATGGCCTGGGCGTACGGCAGGGACGCCTGCACCCGGGCCTGAGCCTTGGCGATCCGGCTCGTCGCCACGAGCTCCATCGCCTTGGTGATCTTCTTCATCGACTTCGCCGAGCGGATTCGTTGACGAAGAACGCGAACCTGGGCCGCCATCAGATCAGCTCTCGGCCGGGCGGTCGGTCGCGCCGTCGCGGAAGCGGGTCACCGTCTCACGGTTCTCGTCACCCTCGAGCGGCGTGGCCGGCGCGTCGTTGACCTTGCGCTCGTCCTCCTTGCCGAGGAAGACCTGCTTGAACTCGCTGATCGCGGCGTCCAGCGAGCCGATGATGTCATCGTTCCACTGGTTGTCGGCGATGCCAGCCAGCACACCCGCGTGCTTGTGCCGCAGGTACTGCAGGAACTCAGACTCGAAGCGCTTGACCTCACCCACCGGGATGTCGTCAAGCTTGCCCTCGACGCCGGCCCAGACCGAGACGACCTGCTCCTGCACCGGGTACGGCGAGTAGTTCGGCTGCTTGAGCAGCTCCACCAGGCGCGAACCGCGGTTGAGCTGGTTCTGCGAGGCCCGGTCCAGGTCGGAGGCGAAGGCAGCGAACGCCTCCAGCTCGCGGTACTGGGCGAGGTTGAGCCGCAGCGAACCGGCGACCTTCTTCATCGGCTTGACCTGCGCGGCGCCGCCGACTCGGGAGACCGAGGTGCCGACGTTGATCGCCGGACGAACGCCCTGGTTGAACAGGTCGGTCTCCAGGAAGATCTGGCCGTCGGTGATCGAGATGACGTTGGTCGGGATGAAGGCCGAGATGTCGTTGGCCTTCGTCTCGATGATCGGCAGGCCGGTCATCGAGCCGCCACCCAGCTCGTCGGAGAGCTTCGCGCAGCGCTCCAGCAGGCGGGAGTGCAGGTAGAAGACGTCACCCGGGTACGCCTCACGGCCCGGCGGGCGACGCAGCAGCAGCGACACGGCCCGGTACGCCTCGGCCTGCTTGCTCAGGTCGTCGAAGACGATCAGAACGTGCTTGCCGCCGTACATCCAGTGCTGCCCGATGGACGAGCCGGTGTACGGGGCGAGGTACTTGAAGCCGGCCGGGTCGGAGGCCGGGGAGGCGACGATGGTGGTGAACTCCATCGCGCCAGCCTCTTCCAGCTGGCCCTTGATCGAGGCGATCGTCGAGGCCTTCTGGCCGATGGCGACGTAGATGCAGCGAACCTGCTTCTTCGGGTCGCCGGTCTTCCAGTTGTCCCGCTGGTTGAGGATGGCGTCCAGGGCGACCGTGGTCTTACCGGTCTTCCGGTCACCGATGATCAGCTGCCGCTGACCACGACCGATCGGGGTCATCGCGTCGATGGCCTTGATGCCGGTCTGCAGCGGCTCGTCGACGGACTGCCGGGACATCACGTTCGGAGCCTGCAGCTCCAGCTCGCGGAAGCCCTCGTTGGCGATGTCGCCGAGCGCGTCGATCGGCTCGCCGAGCGCGTTGACCACGCGGCCGAGGAAGGCGTCGCCGACCGGAACGGAGAGAACCCGCTCGGTGCGCTTGACGCGCTGCCCCTCCTCCAGCTTGGCGGAGTCACCGAGAACGACGACACCGATCTCCCGGACGTCGAGGTTCAACGCCACGCCGAGCGTGCCGTCCTCGAACTCCAGGAGCTCGTTGGTCATGGTCGAGGGCAGGCCCTCGACGTGGGCGATGCCGTCGCCGGTGTCGGCGACGGTGCCGACCTCCTCGCGGGAGACGTCGGACGAGTAGGAGGAGACGTAGCGCTCCAGGGCGCCGCGAATCTCCTCCGTCGAGATGGTCAGCTCGGCCATCCTCTGCTTCCTTAAAATTCAGGGGCCCGGGATACCTAGTACCAACCGGTCCGAATGGCGTCTGTCAATCCGGGCGTTGAGCGGCAGAGCCGCCCGACTGGGCGGCGGAGCCACTCAAGTCGCTGGGCGGCGGAGCCGTTTCAGCGCTTCGCGAGCGCGTTGCGGGTCTCGTTGAGGCGGCGCAGGATCGTGCCGTCGTACAGATCGGAGCCGACCCGGACGCTCACGCCACCCAGGACGGCGGGGTCGACCGTCTGCTTGACGGAGACCTCTCGACCGTATATCGCAGTGAGGCTCGCACCCAGCCGACGCTCGTCCTCGTCACTCAACGGGGCCGCGACGGTCACGTATGCCACCTGTCGGTCACGCCGGTCGGCGGCAAGCTCCACCAGCCGGGTGAGCGCACCACTGAAGGAGCGCCCCCCGAACCCGCCGAGGGCGACCTCGACGAGGCGGACGGTGACCGGGCGGGCCTTGTCGGCGAGCAGCTCACGGGCCAGCGTGGCCCGCTGCTCGACCGGGGCGACCGGGTCGGCGAGCGTGTTGCTCAGCGCCGACTGACCGGCCACGACCTGACCGAAGCGGAACAGCTCGTCCTCGACCTCGCCCAGCTCGCCGGCCTTGTCGGCGCTGGCCAGCAGTGCCTCCACGCCGAGGCGCTCGGCGCCGTCGAGCAACTCCGACGGTGCCGACCAACGGCCGGAGACCAGCGCCACGAGCAGGTCGAGCGCGTCCGCGCCGATCCGCCCACCCAGCATGTCGCCGAGCAGAGCACCGCGATCCTCACCGCTTCGAGCCGGCTCGGACAGCGCCCGGCGCAGCCGCGGCTCACGCCGCAGCAGGGTCGCCACGGAGAGGATGGCGTCGGCGGTGGAGGCCACCGCCGACGGCTCCGCGCCGCGGACGTACGCGTCGAGGCGCTCGGCCGCGACCTTGTACGACTCCCGGCTGGCGGCCTGCATCAGCGGGCCCCCGTGCTCTCGAGACCGCTCAGGAACCGGTCGACGGTGCCCTTGCGTCGCGCCTCGTCGGCCAGCGACTCGCCAACGATCTTGCTCGCCAGGTCCACCGCGATCGTGCCGACCTCGGTGCGCAGCTCGCGCACGATGGTGGCCCGCTCGGCGGCGAGTGCGTCCTTGCCGGCCTGGATCACCCGGTCGGACTCTTCCCGTGCCTTGGCGAGGATGTCCTGACGGATGCCCTCGGCGTCGGCCCGCGCGTCGTCACGGATCTTGGCGGCGTCGGTCCGGGCCTCAGCGAGCTGGGCACGGTACTGCTCGAGCAGCTGGTTCGCCTCGGCCTGAGCAGCCTCGGCGCGCTTGATGCCGCCCTCGATCGCGTCGACCCGAGCCTGGAACGTCTGCTCCATGCGGGGGAAGACGAACTTCATCAACACGAAGCAGAGCACGGCGAAGGCCACCGACCCGACCACGATCTCCTGCCAGAGCGGGATGATCGGGTTGTGGGCGGACTCACCACCCTCAGCGGCGAGGAAGTACATGGTTACCTCCCGGTCTAGGGGCGGAATCAGCCGGCCCAGATGAAGCCGAAGGCGATGCCGAGCAGCGCGAGCGCCTCGATGACGGCGAAGCCGATCCAGACGTACGGCAGGGTCATCCGCGACGACTCCGGCTGGCGGGCGGTCGACTGGATGTAGGCGGCGAAGACCAGGCCGACGCCGATACCCGGGCCGATGGCCGCGAGGCCGTAGCCGATGGCGGCGGTGCTGCCCTCTACCGCGGCGAGAACGCTAGCGTCCATTGGTGTGGTTCCTCCTGGTTATCACGCGTGACTCTCACGCGGGACGACAACGGTTGGTGCGGTGGATCAGTGCTCGTCGGCGAGCGCGCCCTGCACGTAGCTGGCGGTGAGGACGGTGAAGACGTATGCCTGCAGGCAGATCACCAGGAACTCGAGGAAGGTGAGCGCGATGGTCATCACCCAGGAGAGCACCGAGACCGGAGCCAGCCAGGCGTTGGCGCTCAGCATCGCGAAGCCGCCGAGCGTGAAGACCAGCAGGAGCATGTGACCGGCGAACATGTTCGCGAAGAGACGAACCGCGAGCGAGAACGGCCGGACGATGAAGGTCGAGAAGAGCTCGATCGGAATCAGCAGCGGCAGGATGTACCAGGGTGCCGGCGGAATCAGCGAGTTCTTGAAGTATTTGACGAAGCCGTGCTTCTTGATGCCGATGTAGTTGAACAGCACGTAGCTGATGATCGCGAGGATCGCCGGGAAGGCGATGTGCGAGTTCGGCGAGATCTGGAAGAACGGGATGATCGCGAACGCGTTCGTCAACAGCACGAAGCAGAAGAGCGTCGTGAAGTAGGGGGCGAACCGCACACCCGCGTGCCCGATCATGTCGACCGCGATGTTGTTACGCACAAAGCCGTAGATCGACTCGGCGAACCACTGCTTCTTGGTCGGCACCAACTGCGGGTTCCGGTAGCTCGCCAGGAAGAAGATGATCAGGACGCCGACGGCGATCCAGACCATCGCCGTGATCTTGGTGAACCAGTACGAGTTCTCCGCGCCCCAGGGCAGGATGCTGGGCAGGTAGAAGTCGTCCACCGTGGGTGGGAATCCCGCCTGGCCCGCTGCCAGAACGTTCGCCTGTCCGAACACCGCGTCCCTTCCTAAGTAGGCGTGCCGAGCCGGCGGACGACGAGGATGATTCCCCCGGCCATACCGAGCACGACGCCGATCCCGGTGGCGACGCCGCCGGTGTCGAGCCACTGGTCAACAAGCCAACCGATGAAACCCCACACGAGCATGCCTCCGATGAGGTAGCTGAGCGCGGTCCAACCCTGGCCGGCGCCGGACGGGATGTCGTCTGGTTCGCCGGCTGGACGGGGGGTTTGGTCACCAGCCATGACGGGGCGAACGATATCAGCCGGGAAGACGAGGCTGTGCCTCACCCCCCGCACAACCATCGTTGTGTGGGCTTCTCGTGGGCGCCGTCGTCTGTGGGCACGCTACTCCCCTTCCGCCCGTCGGAAAATGACCGGAGCCCGACACATTGCCGCGCGTCCGAAAGGTGGGACGACCGCCAGGTCAGCGCTGCGCCCGACGGGCGTGCACCGTGGTCAGCCACCAGATGTGCACCGCCGTCCACACTGCCACCCCGGAGACGATGCCGAGGCAGAGCGGGACCAACCCGTCCCAGCCGGTCGACGCCACCGCCACCAGCACAGCACCCAGCAGGCTGAACTTCAACACGTACAAACCCAGGCCGAGCGGCAGCAGCAACTGCGGGTTGACCTGGTCGGCCCGGGCCAGCACCACCGTGGTCAGCGTGTAGCTGAGCACCGTGACACCCACGCCGGCCGCCGCGCCGAGCGCGGCCGTCGCGCCACCGGTCACCCCGCCCACCACCGCGGCGACCGCGGCGAGGGCCGCCGAGGCGCCCAGCAGCACCGGCAGGTGCCGCAGCCGCCACCGTCGGTCGGTGTCCGGCTCGACCACCCCGGGCTCAGCCACGGGGGTACGCCGGAAACGTCGCGACCAACTCAGCCACCTCGGCGCCGAGCCGGGTCAGCTCGTCAGCACCGCCCGGTGCGCCGGGATCGGTGCGCACCGCACGGGCGATCAGGGTCGCCACCTGCCGCATCTCCCCCTCCCGCATCCCCTGCGTGGTGACGCTCGGGGTGCCCACCCGGATGCCGGAGGCCACCATCGGGGGCTGCGGGTCGTACGGGATGGCGTTCTTGTTCAGGGTGATCGACGCGGCGTCGCAGCGTCGCTCGGCCTCGGTGCCGGTCACCCCCAGCTCCCGCAGGTCGATCAGGGCGAGGTGGGTGTCGGTGCCACCGGAGACCGGGCGCATCCCCTCGTCGGCCAGCCCGGCGGCGAGCGCCTGGGCGTTGCTGACCACCTGCCGGGCGTACGTCTGGAACTCCGGCTGGGCGGCCTCGCGCAGCGCGACCGCCTTGGCCGCGACCGCGTGCATCAGCGGGCCGCCCTGGGTGAACGGGAAGACCGCCTTGTCGATCCGCTGGGCCAACGACTCGCGGCACAGGATCATGCCGCCACGCGGGCCGCGCAGCACCTTGTGGGTGGTGGCGCAGACGACGTCGGCGTACGGCACCGGGGACGGGATCGCCCGGCCGGCGACCAGGCCGATGAAGTGCGCCGCGTCCACCATCAGGTACGCGCCGACCTCGTCGGCGATCTCCCGGAACCGGGCGAAGTCGATCAGGCGCGAGTACGCGGTGGCACCACAGATGATCAGCTTGGGCCGGTGCGCCCGGGCCAGGTCGCGTACCTCGTCGTAGTCGATCTGCTCGGTGTCCGGCCGCACCGGGTAGCCGACCGGGTGGAACCACTTGCCGGAGAAGTTCACCCGGCTGCCGTGGGTGAGGTGCCCGCCGTGCGGCAGGTCCATCGCCAGCACCGTGTCCCCCGGCTGCACAAGCGCGGCGTACGCGGCCAGGTTGGCGCTCGCCCCGGAGTGCGGCTGGAGGTTGGCGTGCTCGGCCCCGAAGAGCTCCTTGGCCCGGGCGATGCCGATCTCCTCAGCCCGGTCCACCTCGGCGCACCCACCGTAGTAGCGCCGCCCCGGGTAACCCTCGGCGTACTTGTTGGTAAGCGTCGAACCGAGCGCCGCCAGCACGGCCGGCGAGGTCAGGTTCTCGCTGGCGATGAGCTGCAGGCCACCGCGCAACCGGTCCAGCTCGCCGAGGACCACCCCGGCGATCTCCGGATCGGTGGCCCTGAGCTGCGCGAAATCCGGCCCCCAGAAGGTGCTCGTCTCGGTCTCCACAGCGAACGAGTCTAGGCGGCCGCACACTGGGAGTCGTGAGATGCCTCGTCACCGGAGCGACCGGCTACATCGGCGGGCGGCTGACGCCGCTGCTGCTCGCCGATGGGCACACCGTGCGCTGCCTCGCCCGCAAGGCCGTGCGGCTGCGGGACGTGCCCTGGGCCTCGGCGGCTGAGATCGTCGAGGGGGACCTGAGCCGGCCGGAGACGCTGCCCGCCGCGTTCGCCGACGTGGACGTGGCGTACTTCCTGGTGCACTCGCTCGGCCGGGCCGACTTCGAGCAGGTCGACCGGGCGGCGGCGACAAACTTCGCGGCGGCGGCGCACGCGGCCGGCGTACGCCGGATCGTCTACCTGGGCGGGCCACTCCCGGCGACCGACGCCGTCCCCTCGCCGCACCTGCGCTCCCGGGCCGAGGTGGGCCGGATCCTGCTGGCCAGCGGGGTGCCCACGGCGGTGCTCCGGGCCGCGGTGATCATCGGCTCCGGTTCGGCGTCGTTCGAGATGCTGCGGTACCTGACCGAGCGACTGCCCGCCATGATCACGCCGCGCTGGGTGCGCAACCGGATCCAGCCGATCGCGGTCCGCGACGTGCTGAACTACCTGGTCGGCTGCACCGCACTGCCGGCGGAGGTCAACCGGGGCTTCGACATCGGCGGGCCGGACGTGCTCACGTTCCGCGAGATGATGCAGCGCTACGCCCGGGTGGCCGGGCTGCGCCGACGGATCATCGTGCCGGTCCGGGCGCTCACCCCGTCGCTCTCCTCGCACTGGGTCGGTCTGATCACCCCGGTGCCGAACGCCATCGCCCGCCCGCTAGTGGAGAGCCTGATCCAGGAGGCGGTCGCGGACGAACACGACATCGCCCGCTACGTACCCGACCCGCCGGGCGGGCTGACCGGCTTCGACGAAGCGGTGGCGCTGGCGCTGGCCAAGGTGCGCGACGCCCAGGTGGAGACCCGCTGGTCGAACGCGAGTGGCCCGGACGCGCCGGCCGAACCGCTGCCCACCGACCCGGTGTGGTCGGGTGGCACCGCCTACACCGACGTTCGGGAACGGGCGGTGGACGCACCACAAGCGGCACTCTGGCGGGTCGTTGAGGGCGTCGGCGGCGAACACGGCTGGTACTCGTTCCCGCTGGCCTGGTCGATCCGCGGCTGGCTGGACCGGCTCGTCGGCGGGGTCGGACTCCGGCGGGGTCGACGCGACCCGCACCGCCTCCAGGTGGGTGAGGCGCTGGACTTCTGGCGGGTCGAGGAGATCATCCCCGGTGAGTTGCTGCGGCTGCGCGCCGAGATGCGGCTACCCGGCCGGGCCTGGCTGGAGATGCGGGTACTCCCGGCCGACGACGGCCGCAGCCGCTACCAGCAACGCGCCGTCTTCCTGCCGCGCGGCCTGCCAGGGCACGCCTACTGGAAGTCGGTGGCCCCGTTCCACGCGATGGTCTTCGGCGGAATGGCCCGCAACATAGCCCGCAACGCCGAACAGACCCGCTGACCGCATTGGGTTAGTTGCCGGCTTGGGGTTGGGTTTGGAAGGCGGTTCGTTCGCTTGGCGGGACGAAGTCGCGGACCGGTTGGTCGCGCAGAGCGAAGGCGAGCACCTCACCGACCGCGTTCACCATCTGGGCCTGCACCGCCTGACCGACCGCGTCCCGGGGGTCGTCCGGGTTCGCGGCCATCGAGGCGACCGCGAGCTGCGGCGTGAACGCCACCACAGTCTCCGTCTCGTACCGTTCCGAACTGCCGGTCTTGCCCGCCACCGGTCGGCCGAGCTTCGCCCGCAACCCGGGTGCGGTGGCACCGTCGCAGCGTCCGTACATCGACTGGTCGCCGACCGGGCAGCGGGCCGCGTCGGTGGCCGCCCGCGCCACATCGGCGTCGAGCACCTGCCGGCAGTCCGGCTTGGCGGCGTCGACCGGCCGGCCGGCCGAGTCGGTGATCGAGACCACCGGCAGCGGAGCGCACCAGGTGCCCTCGGCCGCCACCGTGGCGTACGCGCTGGCCAGGTCCAACGGGGTGGTCGCGGCCACGCCCAGCGTGAACGGACCCCAGTCCTTCGCGCCGTAGCGGGCCAGCTCGGCGTCGGAGTCGGCCCGCAGCACGATGCCGAGCCGCTCGGCCATCTCCACCACCCGGTCGGCGCCGACCTTCTCGGTGAGCCAGGCGAAGTACGTGTTCACCGAGCGGCCGAACGCGCTCCACATGGTGCGGGGGCCGTCCATCGACGACGGGCTGGCGTTCGCCGGGCACCAGCGACCGTCGCAACTCGCCTCCCCGGTCACCGGGAAGCGGGTGAGCAGTTGGGTCGGCGCCACGAAGTCGGTCGACAGCGGCAGGCCGGATTCCAGCGCGGCCAGCAGGGTGAAGAGCTTGAACGTCGAGCCGCCCTGGTACCCGTCGATCGCGCCGCCGCCAGCGATCAACTGGTTGACGGTGTTCGGGCGGTTCTTCTGCCCGACCGGGTTGCCCGCCACGCTGTAGGCGCGGTTCACCGACATCGCCAACACCCGCCCGGTGCCCGGTTGCACAACCGCGGTCGGCACCGCCTCGGCCGTCGTCTTCGGATAGATCCGCAGCACCTGCTCGGTGGTGGCCCGCTGCACCCCCGGGTCCAGCGACGACACGATGGAGAACCCGCCCCGGCGAAGCGCGCGCTGCCGCTCGTCGGCGGTCGCTCCGAACGCGGACTGGCTGCTCCACCAGCGGGTGAACCAGTCGCAGAAGAAGCCCCAGTCGTTCTGCGCCTCGGGGACGCCGGTGCAGTCGTTCGGGGTCGCGCTGGGCCGCAGCTGCAGTGGTTCGGCGCGCGCCGCCGCCGCCGCGTCCGCCGGCACCTGCCCCGACTCCACCAACCGCTCCAACACGTACGAGCGCCGGGCCACCGCGCTGTCGGCGTCGCCGTTGATCGGGTCGTCGCTGTCCGGCGAGCGCACCAGGCCGGCCAGCAACGCCGCCTGGGCCAGGGTCAACTCGGCCGGAGAGCGGGAGAAGTACCGCTTGCTGGCCGCCGCGATGCCGTAGGCCCCGGCGCCGAAGTAGGCGATGTTGAGGTAGCGGGTCAGGATCTCGTCCTTGTCCAGCTCCCGCTCCAACGCGAGCGCGTACCGCATCTCCTGGAGCTTGCGGACGGTGGTGAGTTCGGTGGCGGCGTCCCGCTGCGCCTCGGTCAACCGAGGGTCGTTGCTGAGCACGTTACGGACGTACTGCATGGTCAGCGTGGAGGCGCCCTGCCGGGTCTGGCCGTCGCGCTTGTTGACGGTGAACGCGCGCACCACGCCTCGCAGGTCGACCCCGCTGTGCTGGTAGAACCGGACGTCCTCGGCGGCCACGATCGCTCGGCGCATCACCGGGGCCACCTCGTGCAGCGGCACGTCCACCCGGTCCTCCTGGTAGAAGGAGGTGATCAGGGTGGTGCCATCGTTGGCGTAGAGGTTGGAGCGCTGCGCGGTGGGCGGCGTGCGGAGGGTGTTCGGCAGCTCCGAGTACGGCGTCGACAGGGCGCTGAAGCCGATCCCGAAGACCAGGGCCGCGGGCAGGGCGGCTGCTGCCAGCACCAACCCGGCCAGCACTCCGGCGATCACCACGGTCAGCAGTTTGTCGAGTTGGGCCCGGATCATCAGCTCTCCCCGCAGGAGCCGGTCACGCTAGGACCCGTTCAGAATGACCCGGAACGCCCCTTTAGCCCCTGGTTTTCCCCAAACCCGGAGGAAACTCGCACCCCGCTCAGGGCAGCAGCGCGCCGGCCAGCGGGTGGACCGTCTCCTCGATCTCGTCAGCAACCCGGCTGAAGCACTGGTCGCCGCGACCCCACGGGTCGTCCAGATCATCGGTGGACAGCGCCGAAGCGCCCAGCCGCGCGTCGTGAGCCGCCGCCACCAGGGCCACACCCCGGGCGTACACGGCCTCCGGGGTCGCGTCGTCCGCCGGCAACGCGGCGGCATCCACCGCGGCCAGCAGCCGGCCGAACTCACCCAGCACGAACGTGCGGGCCGCCGCGTCCGGACGGAGCGCCACCACGTACTCCTGCTGGTCGGCGGTGGCGGTCAGAACCAGGTCGGCGGCGTCGATGTGGTCTGAGCGCAGCTTGCGCGCCGCGAACCCCTCCACGTCACCACCACGGCCGGTGACCTGCCGCGCCGCCGGCGGGTTCATCTCCTCGCCCGCGTGCCAGCCACCCGTGCCGGCGCTGTGACTGTGCACCAACTCCTCGGCCTGGGCCGGGTCCTGCGCACGCCGGGTCAGCCGCTCCCGCACCGCGAGGGCGAGCAGCCGCTCCGCCATCGGCGAGCGGCAGATGTTGCCCATGCAGACGTGCAGAACCGTGAACGGGGGCACTCAGACCGCCCGACCGTCGACGAGATCCGGAACCACGTCGCGCAGCTTCTCCAGTGGGATCGCCCCGGCCCGCAGCAGCTGCGGCACCTCACCGGTCAGATCCACGATCGTGCTGGGCACCGGGTCCGGGCAGGGCCCGGCCTCCAGATAGGCCCGCACGGAGTAGCTGAGCTGGTCACGCGCCTCCTCGGCGGTGACCGCAGCCGGCTGGCCGGTCTTGTTGGCCGACGAGACCGCCATCGGGCCGGTCTCGCGCAGCACCTCCAACGCCACCGGGTGCAGCGGCATCCGCACCGCCACCGTGCCCGTCTTGTCGCCCAGGTCCCATTGCAGGCTCGGCGAGTGCTCGACCACGATCGTCAGCGCACCCGGCCAGAACGCCTCCACGAGGTCCCGTGCGGCCGTGGGCAGCGAGAAGACCAACCCGTCCAGGGTGTGCCGCGAGCCGATCAGCACCGGCGGCGGCATCTGCCGACCCCGGCCCTTGGCGTCCAGCAGCGCCTTCACCGCGTACGGGGTGAACGCGTCCGCGCCGATTCCATACACGGTGTCCGTCGGGAGAACGACCAGCTCGCCGTTCTTGATCGCCTCGATTGCCGCAGCGATGCCGCGGTCCCGATCGGCGGGCGACCGGCAGTCGTAGAGCATCACGAGGAGTCAGTCTGCCACGCCGACCCGATCGGGGCGTGCTGGCCGTCCGCCCGTCGGGACGCGGTCGCGTAGCGGGGCCGCCCGGCGAGGTCCAGATGCTCCGCGACAGCGGTGAAGTTGCCGCCCTGGGCGAGCAGCGCGGGCACCGCCGCGCCGTGGGTGTCGTCGTGCTCGACGCCGAACCCGCCCCCCGGGCGCAACAGCACTGCCGCCCGCGCGACGACCGGCCGGATCACCACCAGACCATCCGCTCCACCAAAGACCGCCTCCGCCGGGTCGTGCCCGGCCACGTCCGGCGGGACCACCACGTCGTCCGGCACGTACGGCGGGTTGCAGAGCAGCACGTCCACCCGGCCCACCAGCTCCGCCAGCAGGTCCGGCGCGGTCACGTCGGCCTCGACCACCTCGATCGGCCGGTCCCCCGCCGCGGCCCGCTCCGCCGCGTTGCGCCGCAGCCAGGCCAATGCCGCCGGGGACCGCTCCACCGCGATCACCCGTGCCCCCGGCAGCTCCTGAGCCACCGCCAGCGCGATCGCGCCCGAGCCGCTGCACAGGTCCACCACCACCGGGTCGGGCCGACCCCGAGCCTGCTCGACACCCCAGCCGGCCAACAGCTCGGTCTCCGGCCGGGGCACGAAGACACCCGGGCCGACCGACAGCTCCAGGTGCCGGAACCCGGCCCGACCGGTCAGGTGCTGCAACGGCTCATGCCCGGCACGGCGGCGGGTCAGCTCGTCGAGCCGCGCCAACTGGTCGCCGCTGAGGTCGTCGGCGAGCGCCAGCCGACCCCGGGGAACCCCCAGCACGTACGCCGCCAACAACTCGGCCTCCACCCGGGCGGAGCCGACCCCGGCGGCGGCGAGCGCACGGGTCGCTCGGGCCACCGCGGCGGACGGCCGGATGGGGCCTGTCCCTTCGGGGGGGTGTTGCGGCAAAGTACTCACGACATAATCATGAAGCGTCGCGGGCGACGTGACGAACCGGTGCGCCCAGGCGCGCACGACAGGAGGTTGGCGGGTGGGCTGGCTCGACCGGGTCGATGACCAGGTTGATGCCCTCACGCGCGCTCGTGCGTTGCAGGAGGCCAGTCGCTCCGCGGAGGCGTACGTCCTCCTGGAGCGTGTGATCCGCACCACGACCGACCCGGCGGCCCGCGCGGACGCGATGGTGCAGCGCCTCTCCGCGCTGATCAATCTCGGTCGGACGGCGGAGTTCACCCGGGCCATCGAAGAGGCGTCCGCGGCGGTCCGCGACCTCGCCGAGCCCTATCTACACGGGCACCTCAACGCACTGGCCGCGCTCGCCGCGCACCACCAGGGCGCACTGGACCGGTGCGTCACGCACCTCGTCCGAGCGGCCCGGGCGCTGGGGGCCGTCGCCGACCCGGACCGGGACACCGCCTGGGGCTGGCACGACCTGGCCATGGCCTACAGCTACCTCAGCTTCCACGGGTACGCGCTGGGCGCCATCGAGCGGGCCCGGCAGCTCGGGGTGACCGCCGGGATCCCGGAGGAGACGTTCGCCGCGCCGGGCATCCGGCTGCGCAACGCCGTGGCCCTGGACCACAACGGCGACAGCGACGGTTGCCTGCGGGTGCTCCGGGACGTGGCCGCCGACCTGGCCCGCTTCGTCCGCGGTGGGCGGGCCGGCCAGCTACGCCCGAGCAGCCTCGCCGCGTACGGCTACGCGGCGGCCCGGCAGGCCGCGCTCGGCGACCAGGCGGCGACCGGGACAGACGTCGAGCCGGCCCGGTTGATGAGCCACGGTGGGGACAGCGCCCGTGCCCGCGACCTGCGTCAACTCGGGCAGGTGTGCCTCGCCGTCGCCGACGGGCGACCGATCGAGGCGGTCGCCCGACTGGACACCGTCCAGGTGTCCGCCGAGACGCTCGGCGCGGCCGAGTCGGCCCGGCTGCGCAGCATCGCGCTGACCCGTGCCGGTGACCACCTGGCGGCGCACCGGGCCGACCGGCTCGCGTTCCGGCTCGCCGCGCAGCGCAACGACCGGCTGCGTGACGTCTACATCGACGGCATCGCCGCCCGCATCGACCACGAGGAGATGCGCCGCGAGGCGGCGCGCTTCGAGGGCGAGGCGTTGACCGACCCGCTCACCGGGCTGCCCAACCGCCGCCGACTGGAGCGGTACATCACCGCCGTGGTCACCCGTGGCGAGCGGGTGGTGATCGGCGTCTGTGACCTGGACGGCTTCAAGGCGGTCAACACCCGGCACGGGCACCACTCCGGTGACCTGGTGCTGCAACGCATCGCCGGCGTGATCAACCGGGTGATGCGCCGGGGCGACTTCGTGGCCCGCTATGGCGGGGACGAGTTCGTGGTGGTGCTGCCCGAAACCGGCATGGCCGAGGCCGCCGAGGTGGCCCGCCGGATCGAGGCCGCGGTCCGACTCGAGGATTGGGAATCGCTGGTGCCAGGCACCCCGGTCGGGGTGAGCATCGGCTTCGCCGAGGTCTCCGGCGGCAGCGGGCTGCGTGACGCGCTCAGCATCGCCTTCGAGCAGGCCGACCGCGAGATGCTCCGCGCCAAGACCCGCCCCCGCGCGAGCTGATCACCCGCGTTCGCGTCGATCAAGGAGTTGTGGTGCCTGACAAAAGCCCCACAGCACGATAATCCGCCCACCATAACTCCATGATCGGCGGGACGGCGGGGCGACGGCGCGGCGGGCGTGGTTAGCGGCGGGTCAGCTCGGTGTCGCCGGCGAGGCGGGCGGCGCGGTCGGCCTCGGAGAGGGCGTCCAGCACCCCGTCCAGCTCACCGGCGAGCGCCAGGTCCAGGTTGTACGCGGTGTAGCCGATCCGGTGATCGGTGATCCGGTTCTGCGGGAAGTTGTAGGTGCGGATCCGCTCCGAGCGGTCCACGGTGCGCACCTGCGCCTTGCGCGCGTCCGAGGCGGCGGCGTCGGCCTGCTCCTGGGCGGCGGCGAGCATCCGGGCCCGCAGGATCCGCATGGCCTGCTCCCGGTTCTGCAACTGGGACTTCTCGTTCTGGCAGGAGACGACGATGCCGGTCGGCAGGTGGGTGATCCGCACCGCCGAGTCGGTGGTGTTCACCGACTGGCCGCCCGGGCCGGACGAACGGAACACGTCGATCCGCAGGTCGTTCTGGTCGATCGTGACGTCGACGTCCTCGGCCTCCGGCAGCACCAGCACCCCGGCGGCGCTGGTGTGGATCCGGCCCTGCGACTCGGTCACCGGGACACGCTGCACCCGGTGCACGCCGCCCTCCCACTTGAGCCGCGACCAGACGCCGTTGCCGCCGTCCGGCACGCCCTTGGTCTTGATCGCCAGGGAGACGTCCTTGACCCCGCCGAGGTCGGAATCCTGTGCGTCGATCACCTCGGTGACCCAGCCGTGCCGCTCGGCGTACCGGGTGTACATCCGCAGCAGGTCACCGGCGAACAGCGCCGACTCCTCGCCACCCTCACCGGCCTTGATCTCGACGATCACGTCCTTGGCGTCGTGCGGGTCGCGCGGAATGAGCAGCTCGGCGAGGCGCTCCTCCAGCACCGGCAGGGACTCGGCGATGGATTCCGCCTCACCCGCGAAGGACGGGTCCTCGGCGGCCAGCTCACGAGCCGCGGCCAGATCGGCGCGGGCCTGTTCCAACTCGCCGGCGGCCTTGTGCAGCGGCACCAGCTCGGCGTACCGGCGGCCGACCCTGCGTGCGGTGTTCTGGTCGGCGTGGATGGCCGGGTCGGCCAGCCGCTTCTCCAGGTCCGCGTACTCGTCGAGGAGGCCGGCCAGACGCTCGCTGCTCATGCTGCGGATGCTCCTTCGACGGTGCGCGACGACCGGGCCAGGGCCTTGAAGGCCAGTGGCCGGGCGGAAACGGAGGGAAATGCGGACGGCGCCCGCATCCGGCGGAAAACCGGACGCGGGCGCCGAACGAGGAGCTACTTGGCCTTCTTGGCCTGAACCTTGGCGTACTTCTGCTGGAACTTCGCGACCCGGCCGGCGGTGTCGAGAACGCGCTGCTTACCGGTGTAGAACGGGTGGCAGGCGCTGCAGGTCTCGGCGTGGATCGCCCCGCCCTTGGCGGTGCTGCGGGTCGTGAACGTGTTGCCACAGGAGCAGCTGACCTCGGTGGTCACGTACTCCGGGTGGATGTTTGCCTTCATCTCGCCTCGGTCCTCTCGTTGGTGGTCGCCGGGTCGCCGTCATCGCTCGTCGCGCCGTACACGACGGGCTCGGGCGTGAACCGGAACCGGTGGCCGATTGACCAGTGTGCCATGGGCCTGAGCCGACCCGGTAATCGGGCCGCACACCTCGTCCGGCATCGTCAACACGTGCCGACCCGTCCGCATTCCCGCCGCCCGACCGGGCATTCGTCCGCCCGGTGGACCGCAGTCAGGTACCCCGCCGGGGGTACGTCCGCCCAGCCGGGAACACGTCGATGACCCGCCTGATCGCCACCCGGGGCCTGCCCGCCTCGGGCAAGACGACATTCGCCCGGACGCTTCAGCCGTCCGTCGCGCGGGTCAACCGGGACGAGTTGCGCCGGATGCTGCACGGCGAGCGGCTGTTCACCCAGTGGGCCGAGGCGCAGGTGACCGCCGTACAGCAGGCGCAGGTCGAGGCGCTGCTGCGGGCCCGAGCGGACGTCTGCGTGGACGACACCAACCTGCGCGCGCGGACCCTGCGGGGCTGGGCCGAACTGGCCGCCCGCCACGGCGCGGAATTCGAGGTGCACGACTTCACCGACGTGCCGCTGGACGAGTGCCTGCGCCGCGACGCCGCCCGCCCGGCCACCGACCAGGTCGGTGCGGACGCGATCCGCCGGCTGCACGAGCGGTACCTCGAGGGGCGGGAACTGCCGCTGCCGGTGCCGCAGGCCCGCACCGGGTCCGCCGCCGTGGTGCACCCCCCGTCGACCGAGCCACCGGAGATCGTCCTGGTCGACATCGACGGCACCGTCGCGCTGGCCGTCTCCCGCAGCCCGTACGACATGACCCGGGTGGGCGAGGACGAGCCGAACCCGGCGGTGATCGCGGCGGTCCGGGCGATGCACGCCGCCGGCTACGGGGTGGTCTTCTGCTCCGGGCGGGACGCCTCGGCCCGCGCCGCCACCGAGGCGTGGTTGGCCCGGCACGTACGAGTGCCCTACCTGGGTCTGCACCTGCGCGCCGTCGGCGACGCCCGGAAGGACTCGATCGTCAAGCGGGAGATCTACGACCGGGAGATCCGGGACCGTTACCGGGTGGCCGGCGTCTTCGACGACCGCGTCCAGGTGGTCCAGATGTGGCGGGCCCTCGGCCTCACCGTCTTCCAGGTGGCCGACGGCGACTTCTGATCCGCAGGCGACATGCCGAAGGGGCACGGCCGCGATGGCCGTGCCCCTTCGTCGTTACCCGGGGATGGTTACTCCCCCGGCGTCGACTTCGCAATCTGCATCAGGAACTCGATGTTGGTGCGGGACTGCTTGAGCCGGTCCAGCAGGAGATCCATCGCGGCCTGCGAGTCCAGCGAGTGCAGCACCTTCCGGAGCTTGTGGATGATGGCCAGCTCTTCCGGTGCGAGCAGGACCTCTTCCTTACGCGTACCGGACGGGTTGATGTCGATGGCCGGGAAGGTCCGCTTGTCGGCGATCTTCCGGTCCAGCTTCAACTCGGCGTTGCCGGTGCCCTTGAACTCCTCGAAGATGACCGTGTCCGCCATGGACCCGGTCTCCACCAGCGCCGTGGCGATGATGGTCAGCGACCCGCCGTTCTCGATGTTGCGGGCCGCGCCGAGGAAGCGCTTCGGCGGGTAGAGCGCGGTGGAGTCGATACCACCCGACATGATCCGGCCGCTGGCCGGCGCCGCCAGGTTGTACGACCGACCGAGCCGGGTCACCGAGTCGAGCAGCACGACGACGTCATGTCCAAGCTCGACGAGGCGCTTGGCCCGCTCGATGGCCAACTCCGCCACCGTGGTGTGGTCCTGCGGCGGACGGTCGAACGTGGCCGCGATGACCTCGCCCTTGATCGACCGCTGCATGTCGGTGACCTCTTCAGGCCGCTCGTCCACCAGCACCACCATCAGGTGGCACTCCGGGTTGTTGCGGGTGATCGCGTTCGCGATCGCCTGCAGCACCATCGTCTTACCCGCCTTGGGCGGCGACTGGATGAGTGCCCGCTGGCCCTTGCCGATCGGCATGACCAGGTCGATGACCCGAGTGGTCAGGATGTGCGGCTCGGTCTCCAGCCGCAGACGCTCCTGCGGGTAGAGCGGAGTGAGCTTGTAGAACTCCGGACGACGCCGCGCCTCCTCCGGCTCCATCCCGTTGATCGTGTCCAGCCGCATCAGCGGGTTGTACTTGTCGCGCCGCTGGTCGCCGCTGTTGCCGCCCTCGCGGGCCGCCCGCACCGCACCGGTGATCGCGTCACCGCGGCGCAGGCCGTACTTCTTGATCTGGGACATCGAGACGTACACGTCGTTCGGGCCGGCCAGGTAACCGGTCGTCCGCACGAAGGCGTAGTTGTCGAGCACGTCGATGATGCCGGCCACCGGGACGAGCACGTCGTCCTCGCTGACCTGCGGCTCACGCCCGCCGGTGTCGGCACCGGTCTCGGTACGCTCGCCGCGCCCGCGGCGACGGTCCCGGAAACGGCTGCGCCGGCCGCGCCGGCCGCCACCCTCGCCGTCATCGTCGTCGCTGTCCCGCTCGACGGCACGCTGACCACGGTCGTTGCGGTCACCACGGTCGTTGCGGTCCGGCCGGTCGTTGCGCTCGGCCCGCTCACCGCGGTCGGAACGCTCGGTACGGTCGTTGCGCTCGCCCCGATCGGTGCGCTCGGCGCGCTCGCTCCGGTCGTTGCGCTCGCCCCGCTCGGCACGCTCGCCACGATCGGCACGCTCGCCACGATCGCCCCGGTCGGAGCGCTCGGCACGCTCGCCACGATCGGCACGCTCGCCACGATCGCCTCGCTCGGCGCGCTCACCACGATCGGAACGCTCGGCGCGCTCCGGACGCTCGGCCCGGTCGCGGCGGTTCTCGCCACGGTCGGCCCGCTCGGTGGCTTCCACCTCGTCGGTACGCGTCTCGGTCGCACGCGCCTCAGTCGCACGCGTCTCGGTTGCACGCGCCTCAGCGGGGCGTGCCTCGGTGGCACGGGCCTCCGCCGTGGCGGTCCGGCTCCGCCGGGTGCGGCTACGGCCGCCCTCGGCCTCGGCAGCCGGCTCGGCCGGTGCCTGCTCGGCGCCACGCCCTTCGGCGGCCGGCCGGTCGGCGGTCTCCCGCACCTCGGCACGCACCCCCTCACGGGTCGGGGCGGCCGCGGCCGCGACCTCGGCCCGTGGTCGAGGGGTTCCGGCGGCGTTGCCGCCCTGCCGCTCGGAAATCGCGGCGATCAGCTCGCCCTTGCGCATGCGAGCCGTGCCGGAGATGCCGAGCGACGCGGCCAGGCTCTGCAGCTCTGGCAGCAGCATCGCCGACAGACCGGTGCCGCTACGCCGACGACGGGCGGGAGCGGATGCGGTGGCATCGCCAGCGACGTTGGAAACATCCGACGTCACGTCGGTGGTGTCGCTCAATGGATTCCTTCCCTCGATAAGGCCGGGACTGCCCGGAGTCGGAGCTCAGGTGGCCGGGCGGCCTCGGTGCACCCGCCTCGCAAGGACGCGTCGCGGGAGTCTGTGACACAGCAGCCGGTCGGTATCCCGACCCACCAACGTCGGTGGGCAGGTCTCGCCGTCTGCGGCGACCTGTGGAAACTGCGGTGCGGCGTGGGCCTTGGCAGGGGTAGACGGGCTGACCGCCGAGAGCTTCGGGGGTGCGCCGCCCCGCAGGAGATCGCGTGCTTCGCGGCTGTGCTAGGTCTAGAGCGTAATCAACTCTTCCGACCTGCGGCAACAGGGTCCCGCTCGGCGTGTCCAAGTCTACCCCGTGCGACCCGCGCGCCGCTGACGTCTATCGGTAACTGCCAGATCTCCCAGTCTGTTCCCACTGGGAAGCTCGCTGGAGGCTCGCTGAGCGCCAGGACAGTCGGCCCAGCCCCACTGACCACAGCCGCCACACCGGCCGCTCGCAACGCGCTGACCAGGGAAAATGTGCCCGGCATCCCGGCCGCGCGGTAATCCTGGTGGAGCCGGTCGACGGTGGCCGGCAGCAGCAGGGTCGGGTCGGTGGTGAGCGCGTGCACCAGCAATGCTGCCCGCCCTGCGGTCAACGCAGCGTCGCCGTGCGGCACGGTGGCCGGCAGAGCCGCCCGCGCGGTCGCGGTCAATCCGCGTTCCGCCGGGACGAAAACGATGGGCCGCACCCCGTCGGCGACCGGCAGGGAGACCGACCGGGCACCGCCCGGCTCGGACCAGGCCACTGTGAAACCGCCGAGCAGGCACGGGGCCACGTTGTCGGGGTGGCCCTCGATCTCGGCGGCCAGCCGGAGCGCGCCGGCGTCGTCCAGGCGGTGCTCCCCATCGGTGAAAAGAGCGCGGGCCAGCAGCACCCCGGCGACAATCGCGGCGGACGAGGAGCCCAGCCCACGCGCCTGTGGGATCCGGTTGACGCACTCCACGCTCAGCCCGTCGGGGTGGGCCCCGAGCACGTCGAACGCGGCGCGCATGGCCCGCACCACCAGGTGTCGGTCGTCGTCGGGCAGCTCGCCGGCACCCTGCCCGGTCACCGTCACCCGGGCACCGCCCGACGTGACCTCGGCGGCCACGTCGTCGTAGAGCCCGAGGGCGAGACCCAGCGCGTCGAAGCCCGGGCCCAGGTTGGCGCTGGTCGCGGGGGTCCGGACACGGACCGGCCCGGCGGTGAAGTTCGTCGGCACGCGCTCATGCTAGGGCTCGACACCGACGAAGCGGTCCCGCGCCCGCTGCCTGGGACCGCCGAAGTCAGCGGGCCGGGTTCCCGACCGGCTCGGCGGCCGGATCGGTGAGCGAGAGCCGGCGGGTGGCGATCCGCCAACCGACCGCGTACACGAGGGTGATCAGACCGCAGCCGGCGAGCACCACCCGCTCGTCCACCGAGTCCACCACCAGGGCCACCGCCAGTTGGCTGACCGAGATCGCCAGCGTCGCGAGCATCATGTCGGTGGCGAAGACGCGGCCACGCAACCGGTCCGGGACTTCACCCTGGAGGGCGAAGTTCGACATCACCCAGTTGCTGCCACCCGCGAAGTGCGCCACGAAGACCAGCAGCAGCACCAGCGGAAACCAGCGCACCACCGAGGTGCCCAGGTAGGACAGGCCGTAGAGCGACATGGACAACGCGAGCCCGGGCAGCAGCCAGGCCCGATTGGTCAGCACCCGGCGCATCAGGATCGGCCCCACCAACGCCCCCGCGCCGCGTACCGCGAAGAGCAGGCCGGCGCCGAGCGGGCCGACACCGTACACACCGGCCAGCAGCGGGAACACGGTCAACACGCCGTTGCCCAGGCCCACCGCCGACTTGACCGTGACAAGCGCCAGCACCCGGGGGCGGTGGCCGATGTAGCCGAGCGCCTCACGGACAGCCGTCCAGGTCCGCTGGGCCGGTTGGTCGGCGTCCCGGGGCGCCTGCAACGGCCGGCGGATCCGGGTGGCGAGGCCCGCGGCCACCGCCAGGCCCACCGCCGCCACCCAGAAGCAGACGTACGGGCCGGCAGCGGTGCTGAGCACGCCGCCGAGCGAGGCGCCGACCACGGTCATGGTGCCCCAGGCCGAGCCGGCGACGGCGTTCCCAGCGGCAAGCTCGTGCGGCTCCAGCACGTTGGGCAGCGCGGCCTGGGCGGCCGGCGAATAGAACGCCTTGGCGACCGCCACCACGCCGATCGCGACCAGCGCGAGCCACGCCGTTCCGGCGTTGCGCACCCCGAGCAGCAGCAACACGCCCGCCAGCGCGGCCACGTTCGAGGCAATCATGATCTTCCGGCGGTCGAAACGGTCGGCGATCGTGCCGGTGTACGGCAGCAGCAACGCCACGATGCCGGTGTCCACCGCCAACACCAGCGCGCCCCAGACTCCGCTGCCGGTCAGGTGCGGCAGCAGCACCAGCAGAGGCACCATGACGAACCAGTCGGCGCCGAAGACCACCAACTCGGCGAGGAACAGGTTGCGGAAGCTCCGATTGCCGGTCAGAACCGAGAGGGTGGACGCCACGGAGCGTGACCCTACCTGGTCGGTGTGGGAGCCACACCCGCTCCCAGCAGCGCCGAGACCGTGACGAAGGTGTAACCGCGCGACCGTAGCCCCTTGATCATGTCGGTCAGGCCACGCAGTGCGACAAGCCTCCGGTGTGCCCCCACATCGTGGCCGAGCACGATCGTTCCCGGTCGGACCTCGGCCACGATCCGCCGGGCATGGCCGGCCGGATCGTCGGGGAACTCGCGCTCCACCATCTGCAACGACCAGAGCACCAGCCGATAGTCCAGCCGGGCCGCCGCGTGCAGCACCGCCCCACCCAGGTGGCCGTACGGCGGGCGGAGCAGCACCGGCGGCGTCCCGATCAGGTCGGCGATCGTGTCGTGGCTGCGGCGCAGGTTGTCGTACGCCTCGGTGGCGTCCAACTCGGCCAGGTCCCGGTGGTCCCAACTGTGGTTACCCACCTCGTGCCCCGCGAGCCGATCGCGGACGATGTCGGCGTGCCGGCGGACCTGCTCCCCGACCATGAAGAAGGTGGCTGGTACGTGGTGCTGCGCCAGGGTGTCGAGCACCATCGGAGTCCACTGTGGTGCGGGGCCGTCGTCGAAGGTGAGGGCCACCAGGCGCTGGCTGGTCCTTCCCGACCAGAAGACCTCCAGCGCGCCGGAGCCGACATCCTGCTGCCCGTTTCCGAGGGTGGCGCCGGCTGGGCCGCCGGCGATCGGCGCCCGGCGATGAGTGATCCACCACGCCTCGGACGTCCCCGCGCCGATGACCACGCCGCCGACGACCAGCAGGCCACGGCGCAGCAGGTTACGTCGCCCCCACCCGCGCGCGCCGTCGGCCATCCACCCGCCCCCGCTCCACCCGCACCCCCACCCATCTACGAGGAGTATGCAAGAAGTTACGCAAAGTGTGGGGGTGGTCGGGTCGGAGTGTTTCGGCCGGGTGAACCTGGAACGCCCCCGGCAGAAATCCGCCGGGGGCGTTCCGAACTGCGATTCGACCTACTCGGTCGGCTCCGAGGGAGGCAGCGGCGAGGTACGGCTACGGGGCAGCCGCAGCACCTCGAACTGGTCCGTACCCTCCACCAGCGCGGCCGACGGCGCGGGTCGCCCGGTCGACTGCGCACCACCGGCCGCAGCCGGGGCAGGCGCGCCGCTCGGCACCGCGACCTGGTTCGGGGCGGACACCTCGTCGGTCTCCGTCGCGGTCACCGCCGGCTCGCCGGAGCGCCGCCGATCGCGCCAATTCCGCAGCCACTCCTTGGTGTACTCCACCATCGTGTAGAGCGTCGGCACCAGGATCAGCGTGAGCAGCGTCGAGCTGAGCAGACCGCCGATCACGACCACCGCCAGCGGCTGCGAGATGAAGCCGCCCTCGCCGGTCAACCCGAACGCCATCGGCAGCAGCGCGAAGATGGTCGCCACTGCCGTCATCAGGATGGGGCGCAACCGACGCCGGCCGCCCTCGACCACCGCTTCCTGCACTCCCATGCCCTGGGCTCGGTACTGGTTGATCAGGTCGAGCAGCACGATCGCGTTCGTCACCACGATGCCGACCAGCATCAACACACCGATCAGCGCCGGCACACCGAGCGGCGTCCCGGTGACCAACAGCAGCCCGATCGCGCCTGTCGACGCGAACGGAATGGAGATCAGCAGGATCAGCGCCTGGGTGAGGCTGCGGAACGTGGCCACCATGATCAGGAAGACGATCGCGATCGCGGCCAGCACCGCCAGGCCCAGGTCCCCGAAGGCATCCGCCTGATCCGCGCTGACGCCACCGATGGTGAAGCTCGCACCCGGCACGTCGATGGCGTCCAGCCGCTTCTGCAGCTCCTTGGTGGTCGCCCCCAGGTTCGAGCCGGTCGCCGCGCCGGTCACCGACACGCTGCGCTCACCGTCGATCCGGGTGACCTGCTGCGGGCCCTCACCCTGCGTGACATCCGCGATGTCGTCCAGCTTGACCGGACCCACCGGCAACGCCCGCAGCTCCTCCACGCTCATCGGCGCCTGCGTGCCCAACCGCAGCACCACATTCTGCTGCTGCCCGTCGACCGCGACCTGACCGAGCGGCGCTCCCCGGAACGCCTGCGACACGAGCTGCCCCACGGCGGCCTCGGTGAGCCCGGCCCGCCCGGCGGCGACCCGGTCGACAGTCACGTCGACCCTCGGCACCCGCTCGGCCAGGCTGGTGGAGACATCCTCGACGTCCGGGACACCGGCCATCGCGGCCCGCGCCTCCTCGGCGGCGCGGGTCAGCACGTCCGAGTCGCTGGCCTGGACGATCACCGCCAGCTGACTGGTCGACGCCTCCTGCCCGCCACCGAAGCTGATGTCGCCCACGCCGCTGCCGAGCTTGTCGAACTCCTTGCGCAGCACCTCGCGCATCTGCTTGGCGTCAGTGTCACCGTCGAGCGCCAGCGACCAGCTCGCGACGTTGTTGCCGCCGCCGCCCGCCCACGGGTTGTCCCCGCCACCCGCGGTCACCTGGTACGTCTCGACGCCCTTGGTTCCCGACAGCACCGACTCGACCTGCTTGGCCGCCGCATCGGTGGCCGCCAGGCCACTGCCGGCCGGCAACTCCTGGCTCATGTTGAGGGTGTCCTGGCCGGAGTCGTCCAGGAAGTTGGTTTCCAACTTCTGCGCCAGACCGAAGGTGCCGAACAGCACCAGCAGGCCGAGCCCGACGGTGATCCAGCGCGTCGACCGCTTACGGGTGGCGAAGCCGATCACCGGCAGGTACGCCCGCTGCAACGGGCTGCGCAGCTCCTTCTCCTCCGCGGCACGCCGCACCGCCTCGTCGTCCGCAGTGCCACCGCGCGGCTTGAGGAACCAGTACGCGAGCACCGGGATCACGGTCAGCGACACCAGCAGCGAGGCGAGCAGAGCCACCGTCACGGTGATCGCGAACGGCGCGAAGAGCTGACCCACGAACCCGCCGACCAGCGCGATCGGCGCGAACACCGCCACCGTGGTGAGGGTGGACGCGGTCACCGCACCGGCCACCTCGCGGACGCCGGTGATGATGGCGTGCCGCTTCTCCTCGCCGTACTCCAGGTGTCGTTTGATGTTCTCCAACACCACGATCGAGTCGTCCACCACCCGGCCGACCGCGATCGTCAGCGCGCCGAGGGTGAGCAGGTTGAGCGAGTAGTCGCCGATCCACAGGGCGATCAACGCCACCAGCACGGAGAGCGGGATGGAGACCGCGGTGACCACCGTCGAGCGCACCGACAGCAGGAAGACCAGGATGACGATGACCGCCATCACCAGGCCCAGCAGGCCCTCGGTGGTCAGCGACTCGATCGACTTCTCGACGAACGGCGCCTGGTCGAAGACCACTGTCAACTCCGCGCCGGAGGCGTCCTTCAGGTCGCCGAGCCGGTCGCGGATCTCGTGCGAGATCTGCACCGCGTTGCCGTCCGGCGACGCGGTGACCGCGATGCCGAGGCTGTCCTTGCCGTTGGTCCGGGTGATCGCCGTGGCCGGAGCGAGCTGCTGCTCGACCGTCGCCACGTCACCGAGGCGGACGGGTGCCGCGCCTGGGGTGACCACGATGCCGCGCAGCTCCTCCAGGGTGGCGATCGGCGTGCCGACCTGCACCGGGAGGGTCAGCGCGCCGTCGGTCACCGCGCCGGCCGGAACCGCCACGCCGTTAGTCTTCAACGCCGCGCCGATCGCCGTCGGCTGGATCTGCGCGGCGGCCAGCTTCGCCGGGTCCGGGGTGACCACCACGATGTCGTCGCGGGTGCCGGTCACCTCGACCGTGCGTACCCCCTCGATGCCTTGCAGCTCCGGCACCACAGTCGCGCGCAGCTTGTCGGCGAGCGCCCGCTCGTCCGCCGCGCCGGCGGCGGCCAACACGACCGCCGGAAGGTCGTCGGTGCTACCCGCGATGACCTGCGGGTCGACGCTCTCCGGCAGCTGGGCGTCGATCCGGCTCAGCGCGGTCTGCATCTTGTTGACCACGTCGTCGAGGTCGGTGCCGAACTCGTACGTCACCTGGACGGTGGCCGAGCCCTCACGGGACGTGGAGGTGATCTTGTCCAGACCGGGGATGCCCTGGAGGGCATTCTCGATCGGCTCGGTCACCTGCGACTCGACGATCTCGGGGCCGGCGCCGGGGTAGGGGGCCACGATGAACGCGGCCGGGAATTCAAGCGACGGCAGCAGTTGCTGCTTCAGCGACGGTACGGCGAACGCTCCGAACGCCGTAATCACCACCGCGATGAGTGCGACAAGCCCTCGGTTGGCGAGGCTGAATCTGGCGAGCAGCGACATCGGCCTGGGTCACTCCTGAACGAGAATGCGGGCGGGGATACCCGAAAGTGTGCCGGACTCGCATACCCCGACCCCCGCCGCCCCCGGGCCGTCCCGCGGGGCCGCCTACCCGCCGTCGATCATCACCCGGACGGCGACGTCCTCAGGCCAGGTCGAGGGCGCGGGCTGCGGCCAGCGGGTCGTTCGCGATGGTCAACGGCGCCGGCGCGGTGGAGATCGCCCACTCCGGGTCCTTCAGCCCGTGGCCGGTCACCGTGCAGACCACAGTGGAGCCGGGCGGCACAGCGCCCGCCGCGGCCTGCTGAAGCAGACCAGCCACACTTGCCGCACTGCCCAGCTCGACGAAGACCCCCACCTCACGGGCGAGCAGACGGTACGCGGAGAGGATCTCCCGGTCGGTCACCGACGTGATCAGGCCACCGGAGGCGTCCCGCGCGTCCAACGCCTTCGTCCAGCTCGCCGGGTTGCCGATCCGGATCGCGGTGGCGATCGTCGACGGCTCCGGCACGACCTGGCCGGTCACGATCGGGGCCGCACCGGCGGCCTGGAAGCCGTACATCTTCGGCGCCCGGGTGGTGACGCCGGCAGCCTTCTCCTCGGAATAACCCATCCAGTAGGCGGAGATGTTGCCGGCGTTGCCGACCGGCAGGCAGTGGATGTCAGGTGCGTCACCGAGCGCCTCGACGATCTCGAAGGCGGCGGTCTTCTGGCCATGCAACCGGTCGATGTTGACCGAGTTGACCAACGCGACCGGGTGGTCCTGGGCCAGCTTCGCGGCGAGCGACAAGCAGTCGTCGAAGTTGCCGCTCACCTGGAGCAGCTTCGCGCCGTGCACCAGCGCCTGGGCCAGCTTGCCCAACGCGATCTTGCCCTGCGGCACCAGCACCGCGCAGGTCATCCCGGCCCGAGCCGCGTACGCCGCGGCGGAGGCGCTGGTGTTGCCGGTGGAGGCGCAGATGATGGCCTTGTTGCCGGCCTCGACCGCCTTGGACACCGCGAGGGTCATCCCCCGGTCCTTGAAGGAGCCGGTCGGGTTGGCGCCCTCGACCTTCAGGTAGACGTCGCAACCGAGCCGAGCGGACAGCACCGGCGCCGGCAGCAGCGGGGTGTTCCCCTCGTGCAGCGTGACGACCGGCGTGGCCGCGGTGACCGGCAGCCGATCCCGGTACGCCTCGATCAGACCACGCCACATGTCGTTCTCCTCGCCTCTACCGCCGCGCCGACCCGAGCATCAGGGCCAGATTGGACCAGCCTGCCGGAACGGCCGATGGCACACCCCGGCATACCCACCTGGCGGGACGCGCGAGCCATCCCGTCGATGGTGCAACGACTCAGGCGTCGCCCTCGACCCGCAGCACGCTGGTCACCGACCGGACAATGTCCAGACCGCGCAGCTCACCGACGGTCGCGGCGAGCGCGGCGTCCGGTGCCACATGCGTGACGATCACCAACTCGGCGTCACCGTCGCGGCCCGCCGGCCCACCCGCCGAGCCCTGTCGCACAGTTGCGATCGACACGTCGTGCCGGGCGAACACGCCCGCCACCGACGCCAGCACGCCCGGCCGGTCGGCCACGTCGAGGCTCACGTGGTAGCGGGTCAACGCCTCGCCCATCGGCCGGACCGCCAGGTCCGCGTACGCGCTCTCGCTTGCCGCGCGCACCCCGGCGAGCCGGTTGCGGGACACCGCGACCACGTCACCGAGCACCGCGCTGGCGGTGGGCGCCCCGCCGGCGCCACGACCGTAGAACATCAGCTGCCCGGCCGCGTCCGCCTCCACGAAGACCGCGTTGAACGCGTCCCCGACGCTGGCCAGCGGGTGGCTCCGCGGGATCATCGCCGGGTGCACCCGGACGCTCACCGTCTCCCGGCCGCTTGCGTCGACGCCCCGGGCCGCGATGCAGAGCAGTTTGATCGTGCAGCCCATCGCCTGGGCGCTGGCCATGTCGGCGGCGGTCACCTCGGTGATGCCCTCCCGGTGCACGTCGGCGGCGCCGACCCGGGTGTGGAACGCCAGCGAGGCGAGGATCGCCGCCTTCGCCGCCGCGTCGAAGCCCTCCACGTCGGCGGTCGGGTCGGCCTCCGCGTACCCAAGGGCGGTGGCCTCTTCGAGGGCCTCGGCGAAGCCGGCGCCGGTCGCGTCCATCGCGGAGAGGATGAAGTTGGTGGTGCCGTTGACGATGCCGGTGACCCGGTTGATCCGATCACCGTGCAGCGACTCACGCAGCGGGCGCAGCAGCGGGATGGCCCCGGCCACGGACGCCTCGTAGTAGAGGTCGCCGCCGCCCTCGGCCGCCGCCTCGTGCAGGGCCACGCCGTCCTCGGCGAGCAGCGCCTTGTTGGCGGTGACCACGCTCTTGCCGGCGCGCAGCGCCTCGACCAGCCAGCTGCGGGCCGGCTCGATGCCGCCGACCACCTCGATCACCACGTCCACGTCGTCGCGCTTGATCAGGCCGAGCGCGTCGGTGGTGAACAGACTCTCGTCGATCGGCAGGTCACCCCGGTCGCGGCCGAGCCGGCGCACGGCGATGCCGACGATCTCCAGCGGAGCGCCGATCCGCGCGGCCAGGTCGGCCGACTGCTCGTGCAGCAGCCGGACCACCTCCTGGCCGACCGTGCCGCAGCCGAGCAGCGCCAAGCGCACAGGTGACGTCATCCCACATCCAATGCCAGCAGATCGTCTTCGGTCTCCCGCCGGACGATCAGGCGTGCCTGGCCGTCGCGCACCGCGACCACCGGCGGCCGGGGCACATGGTTGTAGTTGCTGGCCATGCTTCGGCAGTACGCACCGGTGCCGGGCACTGCGACAAGATCTCCGGGCTGCACGTCGGCGGGCAGGAATTCATCCTTCACCACGATGTCCCCGGACTCACAGTGCTTTCCCACCACGCGGGCGAGCAACGGCTGCGCGCCGGAGGCGCGAGAGGCCAACGTCGCCGAGTAGGAGGCGTCGTACAGGGCGGTGCGGATGTTGTCGCTCATCCCACCGTCGACGCTGACGTACGTCCGGATGCCGTCGAGGTCCTTGACCGTGCCGACCTCGTAGAGGGTGAAGACGGCCGGCCCGACGATGGCCCGGCCCGGCTCGATCGAGAGGTGCGGCACGGCCAGGTTCTCCGCCGCGCACTCCGAATCGACGATCTTGCGAAGGCGCTTGGCCAGATCCTGCGGCGTCGCCGGGTCGTCCTGGGTGGTGTACGCGATGCCGAAGCCACCGCCCAGGTCCAGCTCGGGCAGCTCCACCCCGCGCGCGTCGCGGATCTGCGCCTGCAGGGCCAGCACCCGACGGGCCGAGACCTCGAAGCCGCTGGCGTCGAAGATCTGCGAGCCGATGTGTGAGTGCAGACCGCGCAGCTCCAGCACATCCTCGTCGAGGATCTTGAACGCGGCGTTCGCGGCGGCGCCGCCCGCGAGGGAGAAGCCGAACTTCTGGTCCTCGTGGGCGGTGGCGATGAACTCGTGGGTGTGCGCCTCGACGCCGACCGTGACCCGGACCAGCACCCGGGGCCGGACCCCGCGCTCACGAGCCAGCGCGGTGAGCCGGTCGATCTCGGTGAACGAGTCGACGATGATCCGGCCCACCCCGGCGTCCAGCGCCCGGCCCAGCTCGGCGACGGACTTGTTGTTGCCGTGGAAGCCGATCCGCTCCGGCGGCATCCCGGCCGAGAGCGCGGTGGCCAGCTCACCACCGGTGCAGACGTCCAGGTGCAGCCCCTCCTCGGCGATCATCCGAACCACCGCCCGGCAGAGGAACGCCTTGCCCGCGTAGAAGACGTCCTCGGTCGGGAAGGCCGCCCGGAAGTCGCGGCAGCGCGAGCGCAGGTCGGCCTCGTCGAGGACGTACACCGGGGTGCCGAACTCGGCCGCGATGTCGCGGACGCTCAGGCCCGCGACGGCGAGCGCGCCGTCGGCGCCGCGCGACACGCTGCGCGGCCACAACGTCGGCAGCAGGGCGTTGACGTCCTCCGGGGTACGCAGCCAGGCCGGCCCCCGGTTGCTGATGTCCGCGTGCAGCGCACCAGCCTCATGAGCCCTCATGTCACATCCTCTCGGGTGCGGAGACGCCGAGCAGGTACAGGCCGTTGGCGATCACCGTGCGGGTGGCGTTGTTGAGCCAGAGCCGGGCGCGGTGCAGATCGGTGATCTCCTCGTCGCCCAGCGGCAGCACCCGGCAGTTGTCGTAGAACCGGTGGTAGGAGGCGGCGACGCTCTCCTCCAGGTAGCGGGCCACCCGGTGCGGCTCCCGTAGCTCGGCCGCCGTGGCCACCACCGCCGGGAACTCGGCGAGCGCCTTGAGCAGCTCGTTCTCCTTCTCGTGGTCGAGCAGCTCGGGGCGGAACGCCGCAGCGTCGCCCGGAACGAGCCCCACCTCGGCGGCGTTACGGGCCACGCCCGCCGTCCGGGCGGCGACATACTGCACGTAGTAGACCGGGTTGTCGCGGGTCGCCCGGGTCCACAGCTCGATGTCGATGTCGATCGGGGAGTCGCTGGAGTAGCGGGCCAACGCGTACCGGGAGGCGTCGACGCCGATCGCCTCGACCAGGTCCTCCAGGGTGATCACGGTGCCGGCCCGCTTGCTCATCCGCATCGGGGCACCGTCGCGCAGCAGGTTGACCAGCTGCCCGATGAGGATCTCCAGGTTGCGCTCCGGGTCGTCGCCGAAGCAGGCCGACATCGCCTTCATCCGGCCGATGTAGCCGTGGTGGTCGGCGCCCAGCATGATCACGACCCGCTCGAAGCCGCGCTCGCGCTTGTCCAGGTAGTAGGCGCAGTCCGCGGCGAAGTACGTCCACTCGCCGTTGGACTTGCGCAGCACCCGGTCCTTGTCGTCGCCGAAGTCGGTGGTGCGCAGCCAGGTGGCGCCCTCGGACTCGTAGAGGTGCCCCTGCGCGCGCAGCCGGTTCAACGCCAGGTCCAACTCGCCCCGGTCGTGCAGGTCCTTCTCGTTGAAGTAGGTGTCGAACTCCACCCCGAAGTCGCGCAGCGAGGACCGGATCTCGTCGAACATCAGCGCGACGCCCTCGACCCGGAAGACCTCCTGGGCGGCGTCGTCGTCGAGCGAGCGCACCTCCGGCCGGCGGGCCTGCACCTCGGCGGCGATCTCGGCGATGTACGCACCGCCGTAGCCGTCCTCCGGCGCCGGCTCACCCTTGGCGGCGGCGAGCAGCGACCGGGCGAACCTGTCGATCTGCGAACCGGCGTCGTTGAAGTAGTACTCCGTGCCGACGTCGGCGCCGGTGGCCCGCAGCAGCCGGCTCAGCGCGTCGCCGACGGCCGCCCAGCGGACCCCGCCGATGTGCACCGGCCCGGTCGGGTTGGCCGAGACGAACTCCAGGTTGATCTTCTCGCCGGCGAGCCGGTCGCTGCGGCCGTACTCCGCGCCGGCCTCCACGATCACCCGGGCGAGCTGACCGGCCGCGGCGGCGTCGAGCCGGATGTTCAGGAAGCCCGGCCCGGCGATTTCCACCGATTTGACACCCGACGCCCGGCCCAACTCGTCGGCCAGGGCGGTAGCCAGCTCCCGGGGCGCAACGCCCACCTTCTTGCTCAACTGCAGAGCGAGCGTCGAGGCGTAGTCGCCGTGCTCGGGGTTGCGCGGTCGCTCCACCACCGTGGTCGCCGGCAAGGCGGCGCGGTCGAGCCCGCGCTGCTCGAAGACGGCGTGGGCGGCGGCAAGGACGACCGAGGCGAGTTCTGCAGGAGTCACCCAACCATGTTATCGGGGGTAGACTCGGGCACTCGGCGGCTCCCCTGCGCGTCATCCGGCCCGCCACTCCCCTGACCGACCGACTTGACGAGGCACGATGAGCATCAGCACCCCGGGTGGCCCTGAGCGCCGCCCGACCGTGGTCAGCACCGGCAAGAAGCCGGCCGCGGGCCGGCCGGCGTCCGGCGCCAAGGCCGGTTCCGGCAAGCCGACGGGCTCCCCCCGTGCCGGCGGCAAGGGCCCGCGCAAGCCGATCACCCCGGTCAAGGTGAGCCAGGGCCGCGCCTGGGGTCCGATCGCGCTCTTCGTCGCGGTGGGCGTGCTCGCGGCCGGCATCATCGGCTACGGCGCCTATGCGTCGATCCAGGGCTCCAAGCCGTGGGACAAGCGGGCCAACGCCATCGACGGCATCTCCAACATCCGCAAGTCCGACCCGGAGAGCCTGAAGTACGAGTCGCACAAGTCGGGCCCGCTGACCTACAAGTACTCCCCGCCGGTGGGTGGGGTGCACAACGCCGCCTGGCAGAACTGCATGGGTGACGTCTACGACGCCCCGATCGCCAGCGAGCACGCGGTGCACAGCCTGGAGCACGGCGCGGTGTGGATCACCTACCGCCCGGATCTGCCCAAGGACCAGGTCGACAAGCTCGCCGAGAAGGTGCGCGGCGTCGAGAAGATGCTGATGAGCCCGTACGAGGGCCTGGACAAGCCGATCTCGTTGCAGGCCTGGGGCTACCAGCTCAAGGTCGACAACGCGGACGACTCGCGGATCGACGACTTCATCAAGGACCTGCGGGTGAACGCCTCGGTCGAGGGCCCGACGGCGCTCTGCAACACCGGCATCACCGCCACCGGCACCACGCCGCGTGAGCTCCAGCAGCAGCCCACCCAGTAAGGACGGCAATGACCGCTCCGGCAACCACCGACAGCGAGTACGACGAGATCCCGGCCGCCCCGGACGAGGGCGGCCGGGCCCCGGCGTCGCGCTACGGCCTGCTGGCGCTCGCCGTCATGCTGGTGGTGGGGCTACTCCTGGGCTACGCCGGCGGTCTCCTCACCCCGCGGCTCACCCGACCCGGTGACGCCTCGGTCGAGGCGGGCTTCGCCCGGGACATGACCACCCACCACGCGCAGGCGGTGGAGATGAGCCTGATCGCGTACCGGTCGGCGACCCTCCCCGAGGTCCGCCAGATCGCCGTCGACATCGCCACCGGGCAGCAGGGCGAGATCGGCGCCATGCAGACCTGGCTGCGCGAGTGGGGCCTGAGCCCGACCGGGTCGAACCCGCCGATGTCGTGGATGTCCGACGGGGCCACCCTCAAGGACGGGCTGATGCCGGGGATGGCCACGCCGGCACAGATGACCGCTCTACGCAACGCTCAGGGCATCGAGGTCGACCGGCAGTTCCTAGCCCTGATGTACGACCACCACCTGGGCGGCATCCACATGATCGACGCGGCGCTCGGCGCGACCGACAACGCCGAGGTGCTACGGGTCGCCAACACCATGAAGAACACCCAGCAGAGCGAGCTGAACAACCTCCGGCAGCTCCAGGCGCAGGCGGCCAAGGGCTGACCCTCCGCACGGGCAAACCGGGCCCGCGTCACCGCCGCACAACGGCGGGGCGCGGGCCCGCGTCCTGTCCGGGGCGGCCGCAGACCCCGCGTCCTGTCCGGGGCGGCCGCAGACCCCGCGTCCTGTCCGGGGCGGCCGCGACCCCGCGTCCTGTCCCGGGCGGCCGCGACCCCGCGCTCTGCCCCGAGGGCGGGGCCCGATGATCGACTCGGGTTCCTGAAAGTCGGGGTGTCCCGGTCGCGCCGACACCCCGTCTTCCATGAAGCCGAGTCGATCAGGACGCACATCCGCAGGCCCGAGCCCCGCCCGCCGCGCCGATGCCCCTTGTGGGCGTTTTGCGCGGGACAGGCGATTACGTTGCTTAGAGAGTTTTCTCCCCACATATCGTGACCAGTTGCGATTCGGGCTCGTTGCCCAAGACGTGGGGGTTGCACTCAGAGACGCACGGCGTTCGGTCACCAGTTGGTGCCGACGCCACACCATCGGTGGTGACGGGGCGGTGGCAGCCGTCCGTCGCGGACAGCGGCAGGGCGAGCCGGGAATGCTCAGCCGCGAACAGGAACTCGAACTGATCGACATACTGCGGGGCGTCCACCCCGACGAGTTCGGCTTGGACGAGGAGCTGTGGACGCGGCAGAGCCTCACCACGCTCATCCAGCGGCGGTTCGACCTGCCGTTGGACGCTGGCGGAGTCGGGGCGTACCTGCGGGCCTGGGGGTTGGGTCCGCGGGAGCCACGCGAGCGGGCCTGCGGGCTCTGCGTCAGCGCGGTCGAGCGCTGGGTCCGCGGTGAGTACCCGGCGATCACCCGGGCCGCCCAGGAGCACCTCGCGGAGGTCTACTGGATCGGCCGGGTCCGGCTGCGCGGCACGATGCCTGCCGCCGACGTGATCTCCGCTGTCTCGTCCCGCGGTCGGGTGCGCTTCATGATCACCACGCCGACGGTGGACCCGCCACTCCCCCGCGACTTCGTGCTGCGGCTCAGTGGCGAGGAGCAGCGCACCGTCCACCTGATCGTGGACGGCTCCTGGCCGCGCAACGAGTGGCCGCGCCGGCTCCCCCGGCGAATCGTCCTGCACCCGCTGCCGAGTTGCGGGCGGGCAGTCGCCGCCTGAGCACCGGGTGGGCCGGTCCGACACGATCGGCTCACCCGATACCGATTCGGCGTACGCAGGGGAGGTTTGCTAGTCTTCTCCAGTCGCTGAGCCCCCGTAGCTCAGGGGATAGAGCACCGCCCTCCGGAGGCGGGGGCGCAGGTTCGAATCCTGCCGGGGGCACCAAGATTGCTCAGCACGAGAGGCTCCTGACCAGGAAGTTCGGTCAGGAGCCTTCATCGTGTGGGCCAGGCAGTACAGCCCGAGCTAGCTGCCTGCTGGCACCAGGGCTGCGGCGGTCGCCGGTTTCCGGTGCTGCCCACGGCCGGGGCGCTGCCACCACGTGCCGGCCTGCCCGTCGGCCCGCACGAGCAGCAGGAGCCCGAGCAGGAGCCACACGACCGTCGCACAGCGGTTGGCGGTGAGGGCGGGCAGCCCGGTCGAGGCGCAGATGAGCACCAGGATCAGCGCGCCGGTGAACGCCGACTCGGGGCGGTGACTGCGTGCCCGCAGCCACCCGACGGCCAGCGCGGTCAGGACGGCGGTGTGCAGGATGACGCCGATGACGCCCGCGACGACGAGCGCCTCCACCCAGCCGTTGTCGTAGGCGACCCGCAGCCCACCGAAGCCCATGCCGGACGCCGGGGATAGTGCGGTCATCACGTCCACCGCCTGCTGCAAGGAGGACTCGCCGCCGACCCGGCCGGCGGTGTAGAGGCCGAGTTGGTCGTCACTCCCGCCGCTGCCGGGCAGCAACCGCATGGCGAACCGCTGCCCGTCCCACTGATCCAGGTAGGCGTCGGCGGTGAACCAGGCGGCGATGCTCGCCGCGGCGGCGGCCGACAGTCGCTGCTTCCGGCCGGTGGCCAGGATGACATAGGCGATGCCGATCGGCGCTCCGACCAGCAGGAAGATCTTCGAGACGGAGAGCACCCCGCCGACGCTGAGCAGCAGCAGCGCGATCGCCAGTTTGCCGACCTGCCGCTGATAGAGATAGAGGGCGGCGAGGACGGCCACCGAGTACAGCACCCCCGCCTCCGCCGGCTGGTTGAAGATCCCCGAGAAGCGGCCCAACTGCTCGGCACGGTCGGCGACACTCTCCCCGTCGCCGAACAGTCGGAATTGGGCCAGCAGGTCGTTCTCGACGCCGGCCGCCGAGGACACGGCGAGGAGGGCGTTGGCACCCATCGCCACGACGGTCACCGTGCACACCGCACGGAGCATTCGGGCCGGGTCCGCGCCGGCCCCCACGAGCATCCCCACGACACCGACGACCACGAGCGGCAGGACGATGTTGTCGAGGCCCGCGACCACGTCCCCGGCCTCGTACAACGTGTAGTTCTGTGGCGGGAGGACCACCCCGACGGTCGCGACCGCGGCCAGGCTGAGGTGCGCCCCGAGGGCCCAGACGGCGGTGCTGGTGAAGCGGGGGCGTAGCCACAACCCGACCAGGCACAGCACGGCGGCGGCACCATACACGGCCACCTGCTCGGTGCGCACGCCCGGGGCGAGGTACGGGCCGAACGCAGCCACGGTGAGCCCGATGACGATGAGGCGTCCCCATCGGGTGGCGATGGGCGAGTCGGTGGGGACGGTGGTCACACCCGGTGCAACGAGCACCCGGCACCGGGCGTCGCGTGTCGCCCCCCATCGTCCTCCCGACCCGGCGGAGCAGGAAGCGAGAACGCCGTGCTCCCGGACCCGACGAAGACCCGCGATGTCGCGAGATCAAGAATGTCGTCGTGCTGTTTCTCGGGTTGCTCCTCGCCGCGCTGGGCGGGGCCGTCATCGCGACCGTCCTCATCGTCCGTGGGCTCCGTACGATGATCCGGAGCAGCGTACGGTCGAGCCGCCTGCGGGCGGCGGCGTTCCTCGTCGGTGCGGTTGCTGTCGCCATGTACGCCTGGGGTCTGCTGCACCTCGGCTACGCGGTGCTGCGGGCCGAGGACGGTGGCACCGGATCCTCCCCGATCGAACCCTGCCGCCAGGCCGGACCACAGATGGCAAGCCTGGTCGTCGGGTACGACGTCAGCTTTTTACCGCTCCGCTTCGAGTGCCGCCTCAGCGGTGGCGGCACCTACGTCACCTCGTCCGTGCCCGGGTACGTCAACCAGGGCACGGCCGTCCTCGGTCTGGTGACCGCCACCTGCGCAGCCCTCGCCACCACGATGGCTCGGCGGGCCCGACGGCCGGTGGCGTGAATCGTCGACCGGAGGCCGCTGGTCAGCTGCCGACGTACGCCGCCAGGTGCTCGCCGGTGAGCGTCGTGCGGGCGGCGACGAGGTCCGCCGGGGTGCCCTCGAAGACGATCCGGCCACCGTCGTGGCCGGCGCCGGGGCCGAGATCGATGATCCAGTCGGCGTGCGCCATGACCGCCTGGTGATGCTCGATGACGATCACCGACTTGCCGGCGTCGACCAGGCGGTCGAGCAGGCCGAGCAGTTGCTCGACGTCGGCCAGGTGCAGGCCGGTGGTCGGCTCGTCGAGGACGTAGACGCCGCCCTTCTCGGCCATGTGGGTGGCCAGCTTGAGTCGTTGCCGCTCCCCGCCGGAGAGGGTCGTGAGCGGCTGGCCCAGGCTCAGGTAGCCGAGCCCGACGTCGGCGAGCCGGTCGAGGATGGCGTGCGCTGCCGGCGTACGCGCCTCGCCGGCACCGAAGAACTTCTCGGCTTCGGTCACCGACATCGCGAGCACCTCGCTGATGTCGCGACCGCCGAAGCGGTATTCCAGCACCGACGCCTGGAACCGCTTGCCCTCGCAGTCCTCGCACGGTGCGGCGACGCCGGCCATCATGCCCAGGTCGGTGTAGATGACGCCAGCGCCGTTGCAGCTCGGGCAGGCACCCTCGGAGTTGGCGCTGAACAGCGCCGGCTTCACCCCGTTGGCCTTCGCGAACGCCTTGCGGATCGGGTCGAGCAACCCGGTGTACGTGGCCGGGTTGCTGCGCCGCGAGCCGCGGATCGCGCCCTGGTCGATCGAGACCACACCCGCGCCGGCCGGGATCGAGGAGTGCACCAGCGAACTCTTGCCGGAGCCGGCGACGCCGGTCACGACGACGAGCACCCCGAGGGGTACGTCGACGTCGACGCCCTGGAGGTTGTTGGCCGTGGCACCCCGGATCTCCAACTTGCCGGTGGGCGTCCGCACCGTCTCCTTGAGGGCCGCCCGGTCGTCGAAGTGGCGGCCGGTGATGGTGCCGCTGGCCCGCAGACCCTCCACCGTGCCCTCGTAGCAGACGGTGCCGCCGTCCGTGCCGGCGCCGGGCCCGAGATCGACGATGTGGTCGGCGATGACGATGGCCTCCGGCTTGTGCTCCACGACCAGGACGGTGTTGCCCTTGTCGCGCAGTTGGAGCAGCAGCTCGTTCATCCGTTGGATGTCGTGCGGGTGCAGCCCGATCGTCGGCTCGTCGAAGACGTAGGTGACGTCGGTGAGCGAGGAGCCGAGGTGGCGGATCATCTTGGTGCGCTGCGCCTCGCCGCCGGAGAGGGTGCCCGATGGCCGGTCGAGCGACAGGTAGCCCAGCCCGATCTCCTCGAACGAGTCGAGGAGGTGTTGCAGGCCGGCCAGCAGCGGGGCCACCGACGGCTCTTCGATCCCGCGTACCCAGGCGGCCAGGTCGCTGATCTGCATCGCGCACGCGTCGGCGATGTTCTTCCCCTTGATCTTCGACGACCGGGCCTCCTTGCTGAGCCGGGTTCCGGCGCAGTCGGGGCAGGTCGTGAAGGTCACCGCGCGCTCCACGAAGGCGCGGATGTGCGGCTGCAACGCGTCGATGTCCTTGGCGAGGAAGGACTTCTGGATCGACGGGATCAGGCCCGCGTACGTCAGGTTGATGCCGTCGATCTTGATCTTGGTGGGCTCCCGGTGGAGCAGGTCGTGCAGCTCCCGCTTGGTGAACTTGCTGATCGGCTTGTCCGGGTCGAAGTAGCCGCAGCCCCGGAAGATACGGCCGTACCAGCCCTCCATGCTGTAACCCGGGATCGTGATCGCGCCCTCGTTGAGCGAGCGGGTGTCGTCGTAGAGCGCGGTCAGGTCGATGTCGGTCACCGCGCCCATGCCCTCGCAGCGCGGGCACATGCCGCCGAGACGGTTGAAGGTCGCCTTCTCGGTCTTGGTCTTGCCGGCGCCACGGTCGACGGTGATCGCGCCGGTCGCCTTCACCGAGGGAACATTGAAGGAGTACGCGTTGGGCGAGCCGATCTGCGGCTGCCCGAGTCGGCTGAACAGGATGCGCAGCATCGCGTTGGCATCGGTGGCGGTGCCGACGGTGGAGCGGGAGTTGGCGCCCATCCGCTCCTGGTCCACGATGATCGCCGTGGTCAGGCCGTCCAGCAGGTCGACCTCGGGCCGCGCCAGCGTCGGCATGAAGCCCTGCACGAACGAGCTGTACGTCTCGTTGATCATCCGCTGTGACTCGGCCGCGATGGTGCCGAACACCAGCGAGCTCTTGCCGGAGCCGGAGACACCCGTGAAGACCGTCAGCCGCCGCTTCGGGATCTCGACGTCGACGTCCTTGAGGTTGTTCACGCGCGCGCCCTGCACGCGGATCAGGTCGTGACTGTCGGCGACGTGCGGCTGGCTGGCCGTGCTCATCGGGTCTCCATCTGTCGGGCGCGGATGGTTCAGCGCACTTCCTGGATGCGGACCATGTTGCCCGCCGGATCCCGGAAGGCACAGTCGCGTACGCCGTACGGCTGCTCGGTCGGCTCCTGGACGACCTCGGCGTCGCTGGCCTGCAGCTTCGCGAAGGTGGCGTCGAGGTCGGGGGTGGCCAGGTTGACACCGAAGTAGCTGCCCTTGGCCATCAGCTCGAGGATGGTCTGCCGCTCGGCGTCGGTGATGCCGGGGTTGGCCGCCGGCGGGTGCAGCACGATGGCCGTGCTGGGCTGGTCGACCGGCCCAACCGTGATCCAACGCATCCCCTCGTACCCCACGTCGAGGCGGACCTCGAAGCCGAGGATGTCGCGGTAGAAGGCCAGCGAGGCGTCCGGGTCGGTGTGCGGAAGGAAGCTGGAGTGAATGGTGATGTCCATGACCGTCACGCTAGCTGCGCCCCGGTGACCTGCGCTTCTCGATTCCTGACCGGTCTCGTCACCTGCTTCGCCACGCACGACGGCATCCCCACCGTCGCCTGCGCCGCCTGCCGCCGGTAGACGCTGGGCGGCACGCCGACCAGCTCGGTGAAGCGCGTGCTGAACGTGCCCAGCGACGAACAACCGACCGCGAAACAGACGTCGGTGACACTCAGGTCGCCCCGGCGCAGCAGGGCCATCGCGCGCTCGATCCGGCGCGTCATGAGGTAGCTGTAGGGAGATTCGCCGTAGGCGAGCCGGAACTCGCGGCTGAGGTGCCCGGCCGACATGTGCGCGCCACGGGCGAGCGCCTCGACGTCCAGCGGCGACGCGTACTCCCGGTCGATCCGGTCGCGGACCCGGCGCAGCCGGGCGAGGTCGCCCAGTCGCTGGGTCGCGTCGGATTTGCTGCTCACCTGGGAAATCGTGCCACAACCCACCGACAATCAGCCGGTCAGCCGGCCTCGCGGCGGGCCCGGGCTCGGCGCTTCCCCTCGTGCATGGCCTGCACCCGGGCCACCGGGATGGTCCGCCCCTGCGCGACCAGGTCGGCGGGGAGCGGTTGCGGGGCCGGCATCAGCGTGGCCCAGGGGTCGCCGCCGCCGAGCAGCGACGGCGCGGTCCGGATGGTGAAGTCGGCGGGGGTCACCTCGGTCAGGTCGGCCCAGTCGACCGGGAAGGAGACCGGCATCCCGGGGCGCAGCCGGGGGCTGTACGCGGCAGCCACCGTCGCCCCGCCCGCGCGGGTGGCGTCCACGAAGACCCGGCCACCCCGGTCCTCCTTGAGGTACGCCGTGGTGGCCAGCGCCGGGTCGAGGCGCTCGGCGCGCACGGCGAGCGCCCGGGTGGCGGCGGCCAACTCCTCGGCCGTGGGTTCGTCGGTCACCGGAACGAAGACGTGCACGCCCTTCGCGCCGCTGGTCTTGACCGCACCGGCCAGGCCGGCGTCGGCGAGCGCCTGGCGGACCAGCAGGGCCGCGTCGACCGCCGCCCGGAACCCGTCACCGTCCGGCGGGTCCAGGTCGAGGACCAGGTGGGTCGGGCGGTGCAGATCCGCCACGGTGGCCAGCGTCGGGTGGTACTCCACCGCCCGTTGGTTGGCGAACCAGAGCAGGGTGCGGCGGTCGTCGCAGAGGGCGTACGAGATCTCCCGGTGCGATGCCTCCGCCCAGACCGGTGCCCGGCGGACCCAGTCCGGGGTGTAGCGGGGCAGGTTCTTCTGCATGAACGGCGGCTGGCCGGGGCGGACCCGGATCACCGACAGCGGCCGACCGCGCAGGTGCGCGAGGATCCGGTCGCCGACCGCGTCGAGGTAGTCGACCAGGTCACGCTTCGTCGCGTCGTCGCGGTCGGACAGCGGCTGGTCCAGGTTGGTAAGGGCCACGCCGTCCCGGGTCTCGTCAGCCTCGCTCACCCGACCACCCTCCCGGCCTCGCTGCCGTCGGTCAACCGGACGTGCCGATCGGTTCGGGCGGGCCGAGCGCCCGGCAGGGTGGTCAGCGCCACCAACCACGCGGCGACCACCAGACCGGCGGCCACGGCGAACGCGGTCCGGTAGCCGCCGGCGAGCGCGGCCGTCTCGGCCCAGCCGGCGTCACGTAGACCGTCGCTGCGGGCGGCGGCCAGGGTAGCCAGCGCGGCCAGGCCGACCGCGCCGCCGACCTGTTGGGTGGTGTTGGCCAGGCCGGAGGCGAGCCCGGCATCCGTGTCGGTCGCGCCGGCCATGGCCAGGGTGGTGACCGCCGGCAGGGTCAGGCCGCCGGCCACCCCGAAGATCAACATCGCCGGGAGTACGTCGACGAGGTAGGTGCCGTCGGCGGGCAGCCGGGCGAGCAGGAGGAAGCCGACGGTCGCCAGGCCGAGCCCGGCCAGCAGAACGGTTCGGGCACTCAGGCGGGCGATCAGCCGACCGGCCAGGCCGAGCGAGACCACGGCGATCATGATCGGAGTGGGCAGAAAGGCCCAGCCGGTGGCCGCCGGGTCCAGCCCCAGCACCAGTTGCAGCTCCACGGCGAGCAGGAACTGGAACCCGAAGTACGCGCAGACCATGAGGAACTGCACGGCGTTCGCCGCCACCAGACCCGGGACGCGCAGCACCCGGGACGGCACCAGCGGGGTCGGCGCCACCCGTTGACGCAGCGCGAACCCGCCGAGCAGCAGCGCCGCGAGGGCCACCGCGCCGAGCGTCCGCGGGCTGGTCCAGCCATGCTCGCCTGTGCCCACGATGCCCAACACGGCGGCCATCAGACCGGCGGTGGCGAGCAGCGCGCCGGGAAGGTCCAGACCGGCGCGCAGGCCGATGCCTCGTTCGGCCGGAAGCCGGCGCAGCGCCGCGATCAGGATGGCCACCCCGATCGGCACGTTGACCAGGAAGATCGCCCGCCACCCGGCGGCCTGGGTGAGCACCCCTCCGGCGACCGTGCCGACCGACGCGCCGGCCGCACCGGTGAAGCTGAAGACAGCGATGGCGCGGGCCCGCTCGGCCGGCTCGGGATAGAGCCGGACGATCATGCCGAGGCTGACCGCCATGGCCAGCGCCCCACCGATGCCCTGGCCGAACCGCGCGCCCACCAGCAGCGCCGGCCCGGTGGCGACCGCGCAGGCCAGCGAGGCCAGGGTGAACAGCCCGACGCCGGCCAGAAAGACCCCCCGCCGGCCCAGCAGGTCGCCGAGCCGGCCGGCGAGCAGCAGCAACCCGCCGAACGCGACCAGGTAGGCGTTGACCACCCAGGCCAGGCCGGCGGCGGTGAAGCCCAGGTCGCGTTGCACGGCGGGCAGCGCCACCGCGACGACGGTGCCATCCAGAATTATCATCAGGCTTCCGGCGCACAGCACCAGCAGCGCCGGCCAGCGGGACGTGACGACGCGGTCCACGAGAGCCCTCCTTGGTGCACGGTTTGTTACCGAGTTCATCGTCTGTGACCATGGGCTGGAGCGGAAGGAGGCACTGTGATGTCCCAGAGGAACAGCGATGTGCCCGCGCTTGTCGAGGCCGAGCTGACCTGCTCGGCCGAGAACGTGCCGTTCGCCCCGGGGCAGGCCCGCGCGTGCACCGTCCGCCAGGTGCTGGACCGGGTCGGCGGCAAGTGGAGCATCGGCATCCTGGTGGCCGCCTCGAACGGGCCGGTGCGCTTCACCGAGCTGGAGCGGCACATCGAGGGCATCAGCCGCCGGATGCTCACGCTGACCCTGCGCAACCTGGAGCGCGACGGCCTGCTGCACCGCCGGGTCTACCCGACCGTCCCGCCCAAGGTCGAATACACCGCGACCCCGATGGCGCTGGAGCTGTACGAGTCACTTGTCGCGCTGACCAGCTGGGCCGAGCGACACCGCCGAGCCATCGCCGAGGCGCGGACCAGGTACGACGCCGAGCACGCCGGGTAGAGCCGCCCGGGGTGTGGTGAACGCCACCGCTTTCGTCTGACCGATCGGTCAGGGTCTGACCGATCGGTCAGGCATGCTGGTCTGCGGGAGGTGGACCAGCCATGATCAGAGCGGTACCCGACACGCACGGCGAGATCCTCGCCGCTGCGGCTCGGCGCTTCACGGTGACCGGCTACCGAGGCACCTCCCTACAGGACATCGCCCGAGAGGTCGGCTGCTCCAAGGCGACCGTGCTCTACCACTTCGCCAACAAGGAAGCCCTGCTCGCCGAGCTGATGGCCCCCGCCATCGAGGTGCTCCGCGGCCTCGACGACCAGCTCGACGGCCTGACCGGAGCGGCCGCCCAGGAGGTCGCCGCGGCGGGCTTCGTCGACCTCGCGGTCCGGTTCCGGCAGGAGATCGCGGTGCTTCGCGGAGAGTTCCCAGAGCTGCTGTGCCAGCCGGCCTTCGCGCACATCCAGCAGATCTCCGATCGGCTGCGGGACGCGTTGGCCGGGCACTCCGCCCGGCCGGGCGCCCGGATCGCCGCGCTGGTGCTGCTCGCCGGCATCTCCGAGGCGTGCGCCGAGTTCGTCGACATCCCCGACGACGAACTGCGCCCCGCCCTGCTCGCGCTCGCCCTGCGGGCCATCGAACCTGTCGCACCCCTGCCCCATCCATCCACGACCGAGGACAAGGACTCCTGATGGCCACCCTGCTCTACCGGCTCGGCCGGGGCGCGTTGCGCCGGCGACGGCTCGTCGTCGCGCTCTGGCTCGTCGTACTCGTCGCCGCCGGCCTGGCCGCAGCGACCCTGCGCGGCCCGACGGCGAGCAACTTCACCATGCCCGGCACCGAGAGCCAGCGCGCGCTCGACCTGCTGGCCGACCAGTTCCCCGCAGCCAGCGGCGCCACCGGCACCATCACGGTCAAGGCACCCGCCGACGGCCAACTGGCCACCCCGCAGGGTCAGGCCGTGGTGCAGGAGCTGGTCCAGCAGGCCTCGACGCTGCCCGGCGTGGTCGGCGCGGTCAACCCGTTCCAGGTCGGCGCGGTCACGCCCAACGGCCGGTACGCGCTGGTCCAGGTGCAGTTCGCCACCGGCGGGGACGACGTGACCGACGCGCAGCGCACCGCGTACGAGCAGGTCGGCGCAGCCGCCAAGGCACAGGGCTGGCAGGTCGCCCCGGGCGGTGAGGTGCTCGGCGGGGAGCCGGAGATCGGCTCCACCGAGGCGCTCGGCGTCCTGGTAGCCGCGATCGTCCTGATCATCACGTTCGGCTCGCTTGTCGCCGCCGGAATGACGATGCTCAACGCGCTGATCGGTGTGGGCGCCGGCATGGCCGGGCTGTTCGCGCTGAGCGGCGTCGTCCAGCTCACCAGCACCGCGCCGATCCTGGCGCTGATGCTCGGTCTCGCGGTCGGCATCGACTACTCACTCTTCATCACCTCCCGGCACCGGCAGAACCTGCTCGACGGCCTGTCCCCGGAAGAGGCGGTCGGCCGGGCCGTGGGCACCGCCGGCTCGGCCGTGGTCTTCGCGGGCGCCACAGTGGTCATCGCCCTGGCCGGGCTCGCCGTGGTGGACATCCCGTTCCTCACCGTGATGGGTCTCGCCGCCGCCGGCACGGTCACCGTCGCCGTCCTCGTCGCGATCACCCTCCAGCCGGCGCTGCTCGGCTTCGCCGGTCGCCGGGTGCTCCCCCGCCGGCTGCGCACCGTTACCGCCACCGACGGAACCGTCGCGGACGAGGACGACACGGACATCACCGACCGTCCGGCCGCGGCGACGACCACGACCGAGGACACCAACCGGTTCGGCTTCCGCTGGGCTCGGCTGATCACGCGGTTCCGCGTACCGGTCATCCTGGTCGGTCTGCTCGGCCTGGGCCTGCTCGCGCTGCCCACGCCGGACATGCGGCTGGCCCTGCCGGGCGCCGCGACGGCCGCCGTCGGCTCACCCGCCCGGGTGGCGAACGACCTGACCGTCGAGGGCTTCGGCGCGGGCTTCACCGGCCGGCTCGCGGTGGTGGTCGCCGGTGACACCCCAGCGGCCACCTCAGCCGCCGTACCGCAGGTCACGGCCCTGCTCCAGCGCACCGAGAACGTCCTCGCGGTGGCCCCGGCGCAGCTCAGCCCGGACGGCCGGACCGCGCTGCTCGGCGTGGTGCCGAAGACCGGCCCGACCGACGAGGCCACCGAGACCCTGGTGCACGACATCCGTAGCTCGGTGAGCGTGATCCGCGACGCGGACGTGCTGCTCACCGGCGTCACCGCCATCGGCATCGACGTCTCCGAGAAGCTCTCCGACGCACTACCGATCTACCTGTTGCTGGTGGTCGGGCTCTCGGTGCTGCTGCTGATGCTGGTGTTCCGCTCGCTGCTGGTGCCGATCAAGGCTGCGCTGGGCTTCCTGCTCACCGTCGCCGCCACCTTCGGCATCACGGTGGCCGTCTTCCAGCAGGGGCACCTCGCCGACCTCGTCGGCCTGGACACGCCGGGCCCGCTGATCAGCTTCCTGCCGATCCTGCTCATCGGCATCCTGTTCGGGCTCGCCATGGACTACGAGGTGTTCCTGGTGTCCCGGATGCGGGAGGACTTCGTCCACGGTGAGTCCGCCCGGCAGGCCACCATCAGCGGCATGGGGCACGGCGCGCGGGTGGTCACCGCCGCCGCGCTGATCATGATGTCGGTCTTCGGGGGCTTCGTCTTCCTGGAGGACCCGGTGATCAAGTCGATGGGCTTCGCGCTCGCCATTGGCGTCGCCATCGACGCGTTCGTGGTCCGGATGACCATCGTCCCGGCGGTGATGTCACTCCTCGGCGACCGCGCCTGGTGGCTGCCCCGCTGGCTCAACCGCGCCCTGCCGAACGTGGACATCGAAGGCGAAGGCCTCCGCACCCACCTGGAAGACAAGACCCCAACCCCCGTCTGACCCACCCGACAACCACCCGGTCGATCATGGAGTTGTGGTGCCCGTCGTGCCCCGATCGGAGGCCTTCGTCCAGCACCACAACTCCATGATCGACGCGATCGGGCGGCCGTCAGACGCCGGCGGGGTAGGTTTGCAGCTCTCCTGGGGTGGCTGGGACCGGTAGCGGGTGCAGGGCTGTCGTGTCGTCGCACCAGATGAAGGCGTCGTACCGGTCGCCAAGCCTGGTCGGCACGTAGTTGCCCCAGGACTCGAAGGACGGGTCGTAGACGACACCGATCGCCCGGTGGTCCACGGTGTCGGTGACCCAGCCCGGCTGGTCGTCGCCGCCGAAGATCAGCACGGCCCGCTCCGGCATCAGCTCGTGCAACCGCCGTTCGATCGATCCCTCCCGGGCCGGGGGCACCACCATCGCCTCGGGAGGCGAGCCCCACCGGGGTGCGGCGATCACCGTGCCCCGATAGCTGCCGAAGCCGATCAGGGCCACCGCGTCGTCGCCGAGCCGTTCCCGGGCCAACTGGCCAATGTTGACCATGCCGTCGGCAGCCATGTCGGTGGCCCGCGCGTCCCCGACGTGCGTGTTGTGCGCCCAGACGATGCCCCGGGCGTCCGGGCCGTACCGGTCCAGCAGCCGGTCCAGGGTGTCCTGCATGTGGGTGTCGCGGATGTTCCACGAGTCCGGCCCGCCGGCCACCATCGCCCGGTAGTAGCGCTCCGCGCCGGCCACCACCTCCGCGTTCTGCCAGGCCGAGAAGCGATCCTGGCCGCCGGAGAGGGCATGTTCGCGGGTCCGGGCGAGCAGCCGGACGACCTCCTCCTCGCACCGGGCGGAGACGAACCGGCTGGCCGCGCCGTAATCCTCGACCCGTTTGCCGTACGGCTCGAAACACCGGTACGCGTCCTGCGCCGCCTCCAGCGACTTCGGGTCCTCCTCCCCCAGGTAGTCGAAGATCGCCTGCATCGACTCCCAGAGGCTGTACACGTCGAGCCCGTGGAACCCGGCCCGTTGATCCTCCGGCCGCTCCACGTTCCAGGCCCGCAGCCAGCTGGCGAACCGGGCCACCTCGGCGTTGGCCCACATCCAGGTCGGCCATCGTTCAAACTGATCGAGCGCGAGTTGCGGTTCGAGCGCGCCGCCGGGCGCGGCCGTCACCGAACGGTGCACCCGATCACAGTCGGGCCAGTCACCCTCCACGGCGACGAAGGAGAAGCCGCACTCCGCGATCAACCGGCGGGTGAGCTGCTCACGCAACCGGTAGTAGTCGTAACTGCCGTGGGTGGATTCGCCGATCATCACCACCCGGGCGTCCCGAACGCGCTCCAGCAAGCTGTCGAAATCGCTCGGCGCGCCGAGCCGCTGAACCAGCATGCCAGCGGCTACCCGAGCGCCGCCGCGGCAAACCGTGGGCGCGTCGCGGGCCGACACGCCGGCCGCCGGGTCGTCGTGGGTGCCGACCAAGCCGGTGTACGGCCACCGCGAGCGGGTAGCCGGCCGACATGACCGTCACCGGGGTGCAGTTGCAGGAGTACCTGGCCGGGCTCGACTACCCGGTCTCGCGGGAGGACCTGATCCGCTGGGGCCAGGAGAACGGGGCCAGCACGGCGATGTTGCAGATGTTGCAGGCGTTGCCGGCAGAGCAGTTCGACTCACCGGACGAACTGAGCGCCGCCCTGACCACCCTCGCCTGATTCTCAAGGTCTGACGGGGCTACACGGGCCGGTTGCGTTCCGGTCGCCCCGAGTTCGTCCTGGGTCGCTACGTTCCAAGATCAACATCCACTTCCTTCGAAGGGATGTCGGTGACCCAGGTAAGGACTGCAATGCCCACATCGCACAACAACGAGCAGGCGCTCAGCCGGCGCCTCCTTCTCGGCGCGGCCGGCGCCACGCTCGGCACCCTGGCAGCGCCCGGCCTACTCGCGACCGCCGCGACCGCCGCGACCTCGGGCAAGCCCCGCCCCGAGGCCCCGCAGGGATTCGCCCTGGTCTCCGACACCCACCTCAACCCGTCCGCGCCGGCCCGCACCGACACCATGCGGAAAGTGTTCCAGGCCATCGTCGAACGCGACCCGGCCGCCGTGCTGCACTGTGGAGACATCACCGACTCGGGTACGCCCACACAGGTCGCCCTCTACCAGTCGACAATTCCGGCGGCACTCGCCGGCCGCATCCACCACACCCCCGGCAACCACGAAGTGCGGTGGGACGTCTCGGCCAAGGAGGAGTACCACCGAGCCTTCGGCGCCAGCCAGCAGTCGTTCGACGTCTGTGGCGTGCACGTGGTCGCGCTCGACCCGACGATGCTCCTGCAGGAGCCGGGCCACTTCGGCGGGGCCTTGCTGGACTGGCTGGAGAAGGACCTCCGCCAGGTCCGGAAGAACACCCCCATCGTGATCTTCCAGCACCACCCGGTCGGAGACGCCTGGTCCTACGCCGACGACCAGGACCGCTTCCTGGAGCTGGTCGAACGGCACGACGTACGGGTGGTCTTCGCTGGGCATGTGCACGCCGAGGCGGTCCGGCCGATGAACGGCCTGGTCGAGATCACCCTCAAGGCGGTGAAGGACAGCCCGCACTACTACTGGGCAGAGCGCACGCTCGATGGGCGTGGAGAGCCGCAGCTGGTGGTGACCCGGGTCGACCTGCTCGCGACCGGCGGCACCAACACCACGACGGTGGCGACCGTCGCGCTGACCGGCACCGGGCCGGGTGCCGACGTCGAGCCCGCCTCCGTGCACGTCTCCGCGGCTGAGGCGGCGTTCGCCGTCCAGGCCACCTTCGGTCGCAACGCCCCGGTGGCCGTGCGCGCCCAGGTGGTACCGGAGACCGGCTTCAGCGGCACCGTGAACGCGCCGTACACCGAGTTGACCCGCACCGGGGCCCACTGGCGTACCTCTCTGGACGCGGCGGCCCTGCCGCCGGGTAACCACCAGGTACGGCTGCGCGCGGTAGCCGCCGACGGTAGTTGGTGGGACTCGGTCCGCACGGTCGAGCTGCCCGGCGCCGGCCCCCGGGTGGCCTGGGAGACCACCCTGGACGGCTCGGTACAGGGCGCACTCAGTGCGGCCGGTGACCTGGTGGTGGCCGGCTCGACCGGGGGCGTCGTCACCGCCTGGTCGATGCGACACGGTCGGGCGAAGCAGCGGTGGACGGTCCGGACCGGGCCGGTCTACCGGGAGCCGGTGGTCGCCGACTCGACGGTCTTCGTCCCCGGCGCCGACCGCACGGTGACCGCCCTGGACGCCAGGACTGGTCGGCGCCGTTGGCAGGTCCGTACCGCCGAGCCGGTCCTCTCCACACCGTCGCTGGCCCGGATCGACGGCATCGGCGTCCTCCTGGTGGCGGCCGGCACGACGCTACTCGCGCTCGACCCGGGCACCGGCCGCGAGCACTGGCACGCCGCGCTCGGCGGATTCGCCGCCGGCCGCCCCGCCTGCGACGGCGAGCGGGTGTACGTCGGCGCGGGTGACGCCCGTGCCCACGCGTTCGACGCCCGAACGGGTACCCCGCTCTGGACCTTCACCACCCGCGCGACGACCGACCCGAACACGGCGCTGCTCTACGGCCCGTGGGACGACCGGACCGTGCTGGTGCCGAACGGTCCCGTGGTGGTCTCCTCGGTCTCCGCCACCTGGGGTCTGGACCGGGCGACCGGCACCGCGCTCTGGTCGGTCTCCGGCTCGTCGATGTACGCCGGTCCGCGACTGGCGACGGTCGGCGGGTCGACCGCGCTGCTGCTGATTCAGGAACGCGGCGCGACGCTGCTCGTCGACGCGCTGAGCGGGGCGACCCGCTGGCAGACCACGCTGGGCTTCCCGGTCTTCAACTCCGGCGCGGTCGTCGACGGCGACACCGCGTGGGTGCTCGGCGTCAACAGCCAGGTCGGCGCGTTGGACCTGAACACCGGCCGACTGGACCGGCTGGTGAAGCTCGGCACCGGCTACACCTTCTCCACCCCGGTGCTGGCTGGCGGTCAACTGATCGCCGCCGATCAGAACGGCCGCGTACGCGGCATCAACCTCCCCTAACCGCCGCCCACCCCACCCCTCCCCACCC